>NZ_RARC01000088.1 GCF_003719305.1 Mycolicibacterium stellerae | reverse complement strand
AAATGCTGCTGCACGCGATCCTCAAACTGCACGACAAAATCCAGGAAATGCCGCTAGGCGTCAACCGCGACGAAGCCGTCCGCGAAGCCGAAAAGGCAGCACTAGCGGTCACACCCACCATCGAACTAAAGGGTCTGCTGCGGTGACGAGCCACTCGGGCGAAGAACACACAACCGGGGCGGATCCGGGCGGCGCGAACGGCAGGGGCGACGACGAGAAGGAGGTCGTCGGTGTGCGCCGCGGCATGTTCGGCCCCACCGGCTCCGGTGACACGTCCGGTTACGGCCGGCTGGTGCGCGAGGTGGCGATGCCGGGCAGCTCGCCGCGCCCCTACGGCGGGTATTTCGACGAGGTCGTCGACACGCTGACCGCGGTGCTGGGTGAGCAGGCGTTTGCGGCGGCCGTCGAGAAGGTGGTGGTCTACCGCGACCAGCTCACCCTCGAGGTGCGCCGCGAACAGCTGCCCACCGTGATGCAGGCTTTGCGCGACGACGCGGGTCTGCGGTTCGAGTTGTCGCTGGG
>NZ_RARC01000087.1 GCF_003719305.1 Mycolicibacterium stellerae | reverse complement strand
CGGTTTGGGATGTTGTCGCCGGATGGTCAGTGCAAGACCTTTGATGCCGGTGCTGACGGCTATGTCCGCAGTGAGGGTTGTGGGGTGGTGGTGCTCAAGCGGCTCAGCGATGCCCTCGCCGACGGGGATCGGGTGCTGGCTGTGGTGCGCGGTTCTGCGGTCAACCAGGACGGCGCCAGCAGTGGCCAGACCGTGCCCAACGGGCCAGCTCAGCAGGCGCTGATTCGTCAGGCGCTGGCCGGGTCGCGATTGTCGCCGGCCGATATCGACTACATCGAAGCCCACGGCACCGGCACCGCGTTGGGCGATCCGATCGAGTTGGATGCACTCAGCGCCGTGTTCTCCGAGCGCAACGGTTCCGCACCGCTGGTGCTGGGATCGGTCAAGACCAACCTGGGCCACCTCGAATCGGCCGCAGGCATCACCGGTTTCATCAAGACGGTGCTCAGTGTCAAACACGGCCACATCCCCAAACACCTCAACTTCACCACCCTCACACCCCACGCCGGCGAAGGCGCAACAAAATTC
>NZ_RARC01000086.1 GCF_003719305.1 Mycolicibacterium stellerae | reverse complement strand
CCCCGTCGGCGAGGGCATCGCTGAGCCGCTTGAGCACCACCACCCCACAACCCTCACTGCGGACATAGCCGTCAGCACCGGCATCAAAGGTCTTGCACTGACCATCCGGCGACAACATCCCAAACCGTGAGCACGCGATGGTGTTCTCCGGGCTCAGCATGAGGTTCACGCCCGCGGCGAGGGCGGTGTCGCTTTCGCGGCGGCGCAGGCTCTGGCAGGCCAGGTGCACCGACACCAGCGACGACGAGCATGCCGTGTCGATGACCACCGCGGGGCCACGCACACCCAAGAAGTACGACAACCGCCCCGCGGCGAAATTCGCCGCATTCCCGAACGGCACATACGCGTCGATTTCTTCCCGCCGCATTTTCCCGGCGAATGTCAACGAATAATCGTTGGTCGTGAGGCCGATGAAAGCGGCCGTTTGGGTGCCGTGGATGGTGTGTGGTGGGATTCCGGCGTTTTCCAGTGCCTCCCAGGCGACTTCGAGCACCAGCCGTTGCTGCGGGTCCATCGCGGCAGCCTCACGCGGGCTGATCCCGAAGAA
>NZ_RARC01000009.1 GCF_003719305.1 Mycolicibacterium stellerae | reverse complement strand
CACTGTTGGTGGCCGGCTCGTCGCTGACGGTGTTCTCCGGATTCCGCTTCGTGCGGCACGCGGCCGGACTGGGCATTCCGGTCGCGATCATCAACCGCGCCGCCGCCGCCGGCTCCGGAGGAGCCCTCTAGTGCGCCCCCTCCACCGCCGACGACGACGCGTGCCGGTCCCCGCCAGGTGACCTATTCGGTGACGGGTACGAAAGCGCCAGGCGACATCATCACGGTCACCTATATCGACGCGTCGGGCCGTAGCCGTACTCAGCGCAACGTCTACATTCCGTGGTCGCTCACGGTGACACCGATCTCGCAGTCCGAGGTCGGCTCGGTGCAGGCGTCGAGCCTGTTTCTGGTCAGCAGGCTCAACTGCTCCATCACCACGAGCGACGGCACCGTATTGTCCTCGAATACTGGCAACTCCGCACAGACAAGCTGCTGATGACGACATACAACACTGGGGCCGCGACGCGCTCGCGTCTCGATCCGACGTCGAGCGACGCCGGCAATGTGGACCGGATTCTGCTCGCCGTGTGCGCGGTGATCTGGCTTGCCGCACTTGGGTCTGCCGTGGCCGCGTCCGTCGCCCTAGTCGACCTCGGCAGTGGGCGCCAGGAGTCGTCATCCAGTGACTCGGGCACACCGTGGTTGCTTTACGGCGTGATCGGGGTGTCGGCGCTTGTCATCCTTGGCGCCATTCCGCTGCTGGTGCGGGCGCGACGCGCGGCCCTCGATGATCCGCGGGCGAGCCGCGGCGCAGGTGTCCGACCGACCAGCGGGCGGACTCAAGCGACGACACGCTTGCCCGAGCCGCGCACCCAGCAGCTGCGGTCCTCATCACCCGCGCCCGCCGCAACGAGCAGGCGGCGCAGCGCCTACCCGACTTCATCCAGAGTCAGCACGTTCAACGCCGCGCTACCGCCTGCCGTCGACCGGGTGTGGCTGCGCTGCGCCGTGGTCATCGCATCCGCCATCGGTTTGGCGCTGCTGAGTATCGGTATCGCCACCTATCTGATGGCAGCGGGCCACGACACGTTCGCTTGGGCGGCCTACGTCGTAGCCGGTCTCGTCACGCTGGCGATGCCGGCCATTCCATGGATCTATCTGCGCCAGCTGCACCAGCTCGTCGACAGCTGACACATCTGCCGACAAGCGCGGCGTGGTCCGTCAGTGCCCGTTCGACCCGTGGCCATTCGAGCCGTGGCCGTTGGACCCGTGTCCGTTGGACCCGTGTCCGTTGGACCCGTTGCGATCCTGGTGCTCGCGTAATGCGGTGAGCGCCCTGCGTTCTCCGGCGTGCTCGGCCTCTACCAACGCGTCGTGCTCGTCGGCGGGATCGGCCCGCAGGAAGCTGCCGGTACCCGGAGCGCCCGCGGAGCCGAGCTTGTTCATCCGCTTGGGCACCGGGGCACCCTGGTATTCCAGCGGAACCGGATGGCCGTGGTCATCGACCGGTCCCAGCGGCTGGTGCAGTTCGATGTAGGCGCCGTGCGGCAGCCGCTTGATGATGCCGGTCTCGATGCCGTGCTCGAGCACGGCGCGGTCGCTGCGCTGCAGCCCGACGCACCACCGGTAGGTGATGTAGTAGACGATCGCGGGCAACACCACCATGCCGATGCGGCCGATCCACGTCGTTGCGTTCAACGAGATGTGGAACTTGAGCGCGATGATGTCGTTCATGCAGGCGAATGTCAGCACGATGTAGAACGAGATGGCCATCGCGCCGATGGCGGTGCGTACCGGAGCGTCCCGCGGGCGCTGCAACAGATTGTGATGCGCTTTGTCCTTGGTGAACCTCTGCTCGAGGAACGGCCATGCGGGAAGGAGCATGAACACCACGCCCATGAGCACAGCGATCCACACCGGCTGAGGGATGGTGTGCCCGAATGGGTAGAACTCCCACGCAGGCCAGAGGCGGATGAGGCCGTCTGTCCACATCATGTAGAAGTCCGGCTGGCTGCCCGCCGAAATCTGGGAGGGCTTGTAGGGGCCGAGCTGCCAGATCGGGTTGATCTGCAATAGGCCGCCCATGATGCCGAGGATGCCCGTCGTCACAGCGAAGAACGCGCCGGACTTGACGGCGAACACCGGCATGACGCGCACGCCGACGACATTGGTCTCGGTGCGACCGGGTCCGGGGAACTGTGTGTGCTTCTGGAACCACACCAGCGCCAGGTGCGCACCGATGAGCGCGAGGATGATGCCCGGTATCAGCAGGATGTGCAGGGCGTAGAGCCGCGGGATGATGATGCCGATCGCACAGTCGTTTCCAACACCGCCACAAGGGAAGTCACCGCCGAACAGGGCCCAGTGCAGCCAGGTGCCGATGATCGGCATGCCCATCGTGATGCCCGAGAATGCGGCGCGCAGGCCAGTTCCCGACAGCAGGTCGTCGGGCAGCGAGTATCCGAAGAAGCCTTCGAACATCGCCAATATCAACAGCAGAGAGCCGATCACCCAGTTGGCCTCACGGGGCCGCCGGAACGCGCCGGTGAAGAAGATACGTGCCAGGTGGACCATGATCGAAGCCGCGAAAAGCAGTGCGGCCCAGTGGTGAATCTGGCGGACGAACAGGCCGCCGCGCACCTCGAAGCTGATATCGAGGGTGGATGCGAAAGCTCTGGACATCTCGACGCCGCGCAGCGGCTGATAGACGCCGTCATAGGTGACCTCGACCATGGACGGATCGAAGAACAGCGTCAGGTAGACCCCGGTGAGCAGGAGCACGATGAAGCTGTAGAGGGCGATCTCACCCAGCAGGAACGACCAGTGGGTGGGGAACACCTTGTTGAGCTGTCTGCGGACAGCTGCTGCGGGGTGGTACCGCGAGTCGATCGCGTCGCCCTGTGCGGCTGCAATCTCGTTGAGGCTCGGTGGTTGCGGCAGTTTCGGACTCATATTGTCTTCCGTTCCCAGAATGCCGGTCCGACGGGTTCGATGAAGTCGCCGTTGGCGACCAGGTACCCGTCCTGATCGATCGTGATGGGCAGCTGCGCGAGAGCGCGCGCAGCCGGGCCGAATATGGGTTTCGCGAAATGCAGCGCATCGAACTGAGACTGATGGCACGGGCAGAGGATGCGATAGGTTTGCTGCTCGTAAAGCGAAGAGGGACAACCCAGGTGGGAGCACACCTTGGTGAACGCGAACAGGTCGCCGAAGTTAAAGCTCTCCTGGCCCTGACGCTTGACCACCCTGTTGATGTCGCCCGGCTTGATGCGAATGAGCATCACCGGGTTCCGAACACCCATCATGATCTCGTTGAGCCGGTGGTGTGACTCGACGGTGGTGCCGTCACCGTCGGACTCCCGCCACGGGAACACGGTTTCCATGCCGCCTGCGTCGAGGTCTTCGGGGCGCATCTTGACGAAAGGCGCTCCGTGGCCGGCGTTTCCGGTGGCGCGGGCCACATAGATGGTCTCCCCCGTGAACTGCGGGGTCCAGCCCGACGTCCACAACACGGCCTTCTTGCCTTCGGCGGTCGGCACCACGGGCTTCCAGGGGTTCTTGATCAAGCCGCCGATGAATGCGACCAACGTGCCCGCACCGAACGCGCCGAGGCCGATGCCGAGCGACAGCCCGACCATCTTGCGCCGCTTGATCGTTGAGCCCTCCAGCGCGTCGCTCAGGTTGGCCGCGACGGTCTTGCGCTGGATCTCGGGGGAGCGACCGTCGTGACGGTCCTGGATGGAGATCTCTTCCGGGATGAACTTCTTCTGGTACAGCACGGCACCGATGCCGATCGCGAGGATCGACACGCCGAACGTCAGCCCGTACAGCGGGGTGGCCAGGTCGTACCACCAGTGGCCCTCGGTTTCCCCGCCCTTGTACTCCCAGGGCCAGAACAGAAAGACCAGCAGTAGGGCAAGGCCGGAAAGACCGCCCAGCAGAAGCCAATTCGCCACTGCACGTTCGGCGCGTTTCTCGGCCTTGGTGTCCTTTACCGGCCAGCGGTCTTCCTTGTAGACGATCTCGACACCGTCGAGTTTGCCGCCAAGCGCGAGCAGCTCCTCGCGCGACATCGACGCAAGCTCGGCGTCGCTGGGCTGCCCGGGAATTCCGGTCTGGCCCGGGGTGTCGGTGCCCTTGGGGGCGTTATCGGCGTCGCTCATGCGCGATCCGTCTCCGGCTTCTCGCTCGGTCACGACCGGGCTCCGATCCACAGCGCCGCCCCGACGACGGCCACAATCCCGATGATCCAGATGGCCATGCCCTCAGACGTGGGTCCGAGACCGCCGAGGCCGTAGCCGCCGGGATCCGGCGCTTCGGCTGCCATCCGCACGTAGGCGACGATGTCGCGCTTCTCCTCGGGGGAGAGTTGGCGGTCGGAGAACTTCGGCATGTTCTGGGGCCCGGTCAGCATCGCGGTGTAGATCTGCGCGGGGTCGGCGTCGGTCAGTTCGGGTGCGTACTTGCCCGACGATAGCGCGCCACCCTTGCCGGTGAAGTTGTGGCAGGACGCGCAGTTCAGCCGGAACAGGTCACCGCCGCGGGCGACGTCATCGCCAAGAAGCGATTCCGAGGCGACCTGGCCGTTGTCGGTGCGCGGCACCACGGGACCGCCGCCATTGGCCTGTACGTAGGCGCCAAGCGCGTCGATCTGCGATTCGTCGAACTGCGGCGGCTTCTGCGGCGCCTGCGCCTCACCGCGCATGGCGGGCATCCGGCCCGTCGACACCTGGAAGTACACGGCGGCCTCGCCGACGCCTATGAGGCTGGGCCCGCGGTCGGTCACGCCCTGCAGGTTGACGCCGTGGCAGGTCACACACGAGGTGTCGAACAACTCCTTGCCGGTGCGCAGCATCGCCGAAGCCGACTCATCGGCGACCGCCACCTGTGGCGTCGGCGTGAGGGTGGCGGCAAGGCCGCCCGCAACCCCGAGTCCGATCAGCAACAACACCGCCGCTGATAGTCGCCGACGAAGGCGCCGACGGTGCTTCAATGTCGCCGGCCTTCCGGCGCCGAGGGCCTTCCCGCTCATCGAACCCCTTGTCATCGGCAGCCTGCTCATCGGACGAAGTAGATGGTGGCGAACAGCGCGATCCACACGATGTCGACGAAATGCCAGTAGTACGAGACGACGATCGCGGCCGTGGCCTGTGCCGGCGTGAACTTGCTCATGGTGGTGCGCGCCAGCAGGAAGACGAAGGCGATGAGGCCACCGATGACGTGCAAGCCGTGAAATCCGGTGGGCAGGTAGAAGACCGAGCCGTACGCGCTGCTGGAGATCGTGGTGCCGTGTTCGACGAGATGGATGTACTCGTAACCCTGACCGAGCACGAAGAACAGGCCCATCAGAAAGGTGATGACATACCAGCGGCGCAACCCGAACACGTCGCCGCGCTCGGCGGCGAACACGCCCATCTGACAGGTGAAGGAAGACGCGATGAGCACCAGCGTCACCGGCACCGCCTGGACCAGGTTCAGCTCGGTCGGCGGCGGGGGCCACTCGCCACCGGCCTGCGACCGGGCGGTGAAGTACATCGCGAACAGTCCAGCAAAGAACATCAGCTCGCTGGAAAGCCATACGATGGTGCCAACACTGACCATGTTCGGCCGGTTCAGCGAATGCACGCGGGACGTGATCGCGGTTCCCGAGGTCCCTACAGCGCTCGTCACAACGCAAGTATGACGCTTTGTAGTTGTTCAACTCCACCCGGGTGGAGCAATTCGTCATAATCTTGGCGTGACTCCTGCCGAAAACGAACCGTCATGGCCACTGATTCTTGGCCGGTTGACCACGCAACAGCCGCTGGTAGCGGGACAGGCGGGGTGGGCGATGGACCAGATCATGACCGGCACCGCAACGCCGGCACAGATCGCGGCCTTCGGCGTGTCGATGAAAATGAAGCGGCCGACGTCGGCCGAGGTGACCGAGCTGGCCAACACGATGCTGTCCTACGCACTCCGAGTGCCGACCGACGAGATCGGCACCGACACCGTCGACGTGGTCGGCACCGGCGGCGACGGGGCGAACACCGTGAACCTGTCGACGATGGCCGCCATCGTGGTGGCGGCCGCCGGGGTGCCGGTGGTCAAGCACGGCAACAGGGCCGCGTCGTCCCGCAGCGGTGGCGCCGACACCCTCGAAGCGCTCGGGGTGCGCATCGACCTCGGTCCAGAGGATGTCGCCCGCAGCGTCGCGGAGGTCGGGATCGGCTTCTGCTTCGCGCCGGTGTTTCACCCTTCGTACCGGCACGCAGGAGTGGCCCGCCGCGAGATCGGTGTTCCTACGGTGTTCAATCTGCTTGGCCCGCTGACGAATCCGGGTTCCCCGCGCGCCGGGCTGATCGGCTGTGCATGGGCCGATCTGGCGGAGGTGATGGCGGGGGTGTTCGCGACTCGCCGCTCCAGTGTTCTGGTCGTGCACGGTGATGACGGCCTCGACGAACTCACCACGACGACGACGAGCACCATCTGGCGCGTGCAGGCGGGCACCGTGGAGAAGCTGTCGTTCGACCCCGCGGGATTCGGGTTCGCCCGTGCCGACATTTCGGCTCTGGTTGGCGGCGATGCCGAGTCCAACGCGGCGGAGGCGCGCGAGGTGCTTGCCGGCGCCAAGGGGCCGGTGCGCGACGCGGTGGTGCTCAACGCCGCAGGCGCGATGGTCGCCCATGCGGGACTAACCAGCGGCGCCGAATGGCTGTCGGCGTGGGAGTCGGGTCTGAGCCGGGCCGTCGATGCGATCGACTCCGGGGCGGCCGAACAGCTGCTCGCGCGTTGGGTGCGGTTCACTCAGCAGGTCTGACGAGTCGAGCGTTTGCTCGGCGGCCAGCCGTGCCGACCTCGCAGACGCAGCCCACGACGCCCACCGTCCCGCGGACGCAGACGGTGACGCCCAGCCGGGTTCGGCGCGCACGATGCGCACGCCCGGCTGGGCGAGCCAGCGCATGACCAACGCCACCTCTTCCACGAGCGCGCCACCCAACGGGGCCGGGTTCGGCAGAATCGCTTGTGCTGCAGCGGTTATCGCGTCGATGACCGGCATCGGCGGTACACCGCGGGGCGCGACACCCGCGGCGGCGAGCTGCCCACACCGGATCACCGCGAGATGCCATCCGCCGTCGCCGTCGGATCGCGCTGCGACGAGCTCGGTGACCGACGCCAGCGCGCGCAACCGCTGACCGCGCCACAGCACGTCGATCGCGCCGCAGGCGTGGTCGCGCAGCCGTGCGGCGGTCTCGTAGCGGTGGCAGTCCGCCAGCTCGCCGATGCGGGCGAGCACCGCCGAGAGTGCGTCGTCCTCGAGCCCGTCGATCAGCGCCGTCGTCCGCCGCGGTGCGTCCGCGTACTCGTCGGCGGGGATGCCGCGAGGTGCCGGGCACGGCGACAGTTCACGTTCGGCGCAGCCGGGCCCGTGCCGCGCCGACCGCGCGATCCGGGTGGTGCAGGTGCGCAGGCCGGTGAAACGGGCGAGCAGGTCGGCCGTCTCGACGGCGTCGGCGCGTGACCGGAACGGCCCGACCGTGCTATCGCTCTTCGGGGTGCGCACGATCGACAATCGCGGAAACGCCTCCGCCGTCAGCACGATCCACCACCACCGCTGCGGGAACTTCGACCGCCGGTTGTATGGCGGCGCATGCGCGGCAAGCAGCCGCAGCTCACGCACGCCTGCCTCAAGGCCGTGCGCGCACTCGACGTGGTCGATCGCGGTGGCCAGCGCGACCATCTCCTTGATGCGCGGCCGCGAATCCGAGCCGTTGAAGTACTGGCCGGCCCGTCTGCGCAGATCCACCGCCGTGCCGACATAGAGCACCTCATTGGCGGGCCCGCGGAACAGATAGACGCCGGGCCGGTGTGGCAGGTGCGAGGCCAAGATTCGCTTGCGGCGCTGCTGCGGTGACACGTCGGGCAGGTAGGAGCGCAGCTCGGGGTAGGTGTGCACGCCCTGGTTGCCGACCCGCTCGATGAGCGCGTGCAGCACGTCGACGGTGGCTCGCGCGTCGTCGAGTGCCCGGTGCGTAGGTGTGGTGGCGGCGCCGAACAGCCGGGCCAGCGCCGAGAGTCGCACGCTTGGCGCTTCGTCGCGGGTGAGCACCCGGCGGGCCAACCGGACGGTGCACAGCACCGGCGGGCGCGGCCACACGATCTGGCAGCGCTCCGCGGCGGCGCGAAGGAAGCCGATGTCGAATCCCGCGTTGTGGGCGACCAGCACTGCGCCGCGGGCGAACTCGAGGAATGCGGGCAGCACCGTGTCGATCTTGGGCGCGTCGCGGACCATGGCCGAGGTGATGCCGGTGAGTTCGACGATCTGCGGCGGGATGCTGCGGCCGGGGTCAACCAATGTGGCCAGCTCGCCGAGCACGGTGCCGCCGCGCACCTTCACCGCGCCGATCTCGGTGATGGCGTCGACGTTGTCGCCGTCGCCGGACGCACGGCCGCCGGTCGTCTCCAGGTCGACGACGACGAACGTGGTGTCGCGTAGTGATTCGGACGCCAGGTCGAGCGACAGCTGTTCCACATCGGCGAACCTGAGCCGGCCCATGTGCTGAAGGTAGGCACTGCGACCGACAGGCTGAGGCGCGCCACGCGCTAAAGATGTCGGTGGTGCCCGTTAGCGTGCGACTAACTCCAACGAGAGGACGGTCAGATGGACGAGGCCGATGAGAGGGGCACCGATACCGGCGCGGTGACCATCGATTGCGATGACTGCGCTGTGCGTGGCCCCGGCTGCAAGGACTGTGTCGTGAGCGTGTTGCTCGGCGTTCCAGACACCTTGCTTCACGACGAGCGCGCGGCGCTGGAGGTGCTCGCAGAGGCGGGTCTTGCGCCGCGGCTTCGATTGGTACCGATTCACCGGCATGGTGATTCGGGAGTCGTCGCCTGACGACACGCCTAGCAACGGATGGCGTCCGAAAAACTCTGAGAGGCTGTTAAATTTGCGTCTCTTGTTTGGACAAGGCTGATGCCGTTTCGTAACCTGTCTGAGACCTAAGACAGTTCGGGGCGACTTGCCAACGGCAGTTTGAGGACACAAATCTTGACGTTCGACCGGACGCAGCGGATGACGCGCGGATTCAAACGACCCGTCATATGCGCGATATCGGCACTGACCCTATTCGGGGGCATTCTTGCCGGCACTGTGCAGGCAGATCCCGCAGACGATGCGTTGGCAAAGCTGAATGAGCTGTCGCGGCAGGCCGAGCGGACCACCGAGGCTATGCATTCGGCAGAGCTCGAACTCGACAACAAGCTGGCCGCGCAGGCGGATGCCGAAGCGAAGTACGCCGCGGACCAGGCGGCGTTCGACAAGGCCAATTCCGAGTTGGCAACCTTCCAGTCGTCGGTTGATAAATTTGCTGCGGCTCAATACATGGGTGGCAGGACAAGCGGCATGGACGCGATGCTGACCGCCGACTCCCCGCAGCGGCTCATCGACCAGCTTTCGGTTCAGCGGGTGATGGCATCCGAGATGTCGGCGCAGATGCACAGCTACCGAACCGTCAGCGATCAGGCGGCCAAGGCACAGGAAGCCTCCGCCAAGTCGGCCGGCGATGCGAAGACCGCGGCCGAGCAGGCCGCGGCGGTGCGCGCTGACCTGCAATCCAAGCAAAGCCAGCTGCAGGTTCAGATGGCCGTGGTCAAGTCGCAGTACCAGGCCCTGACACCCGGCCAGCGGGAAGCCCTTGCGGCCATCCCGCCTGCACCTCCGCCGCCGGAGGCGGCGCCGCCCGCTCCAGAGGACCCCGCGGTCATTGCCGCCCCGCCCGGCGGTATCCCACCGGGCGATGTCGCACCACCGGAAGGCGCCATTGCCCCTGAGGCGCCCGCTGGCGAGGGCACGCTGGCCGTCCAGGCGGCGCTGACCCGGATCGGCTCGCCCTACACGTGGGGCGGATCGGGACCCAACCAGTTCGACTGCTCGGGCCTGGTGATGTGGGCCTTCCAGCAGGCGGGCGTTTCGCTGCCGCACTCCAGCCAGGCGCTGGCCAGGGGCGGGCAGCCGGTGGACATGTCGCAGATGCAGCCCGGCGACGTGGTCAACTACTACTCCGACGCGTCGCATTCGGCGATCTACATCGGCGACGGAATGATGGTGCACGCGTCCACCTACGGCACGCCGGTGCAAGTGGCGCCGGTGAACAATGCCCCGATCTATAACGTCCGCCGGTACTGAACGTCCATTTCTGGGCCTGCTGCTGATCGTCGAGCTGATCGTGGCGGTGATGCTCGTCGGCAGGCCGGATACGTCTGCTCCGGAACCGGCCCCCGTTTCGCCACCCGCCGCGACCGCGGTGGCCTCGCGCACCGAGACGATGTCGGATGGCCGCACCGTGGAACTGATGAGCCTGGGCGGCCCGACAACGCAACCGCTGCTGGACCGGGTGTCCGGCGCCATGGACGACGCCGTACGCGCAGTGACGGGGTTCTGGGGCCCCGACTGGCGACGCGACATCGTCGTGGTGGCCACCGCGTCCGATGAGCAGTTCCGCGCATTGGCCGGTGGCGGCTCCGACATCGCGGCAGCGACCACCGACGGGCGCATCGTCTTCGCGCCGGGGGCCGCCGCGATGAGCGACGCCGCATTGCGAATCGTGTTGCGCCACGAACTCTTTCACTACGCGGCCCGCGCTGATACGGCGGCAGACGCGCTGCGGTGGCTGACCGAAGGCGTCGCCGACTTCGTGGCACGGCCTGCGACGCCGCTGCCGGGCCAAGCGCAGGCAGCCGAGATCGCGGTGCTGCCATCCGACGCCGACCTGGACACCGCGGGGTCGACCCGGACGCTGGCCTACGACCGGGCCTGGTGGTTCACCCGCTTCGTGGCCGATCGGTACGGGACGTCGACTTTGCGGCGCCTCTACGTGCGGGCCTGCGGCCCGGGTCACCCGGGCGTCGAAGCGGCGGTATCCGAGACGCTGGGCACCGACCTCGACGAGGTGCTGGTGGCCTGGCGGCGCTGGCTTTCTCAGATAGCCTGACCGCGATGCCCCGGGTTCTGCTGGTTACCAACGACTTTCCACCACGACGTGGCGGGATCCAGTCGTACCTGCACGAACTCGTCGGCCAACTCCTGAAATCCGACAACGACTATTCGCTGACCGTGTATGCGCCGAAGTGGAAGGGCTGCGAGGAGTTCGACGAAGAGGCCAGCGCTTCGGGCTATCAGGTCGTGCGCCACCCGACCACCCTCATGCTGCCCAGTCCAGGCGTCGACGACAGGATGCGGCGGCTGATCGTCGACAACGATGTCGAGACGGTCTGGTTCGGTGCGGCGGCGCCGCTGGCGCTACTGGCACCGCGTGCGCGCAGCGCAGGAGCGCGCCGCGTTGTCGCCAGCACGCACGGCCACGAGGTTGGCTGGTCGATGTTGCCGTTGGCGCGCAACGCATTACGCCGCATCGGGGACGACACTGACGTGGTGACGTACGTCAGCGCCTATACCCGCGGCCGATTCGCATCGGCGTTCGGGCCGCACGCCGCGCTTGAGTATGTGCCGCCGGGGGTGGACACCGACCGGTTCGCGCCGGATCCGGGCGCCCGCGCGGAGATGCGGTCGCGGTATGGGCTCGGCGACCGCCCGGTGGTCGTCTGCCTGTCCCGGTTGGTTCCCCGCAAGGGCCAGGACATGCTGATCCGTGCCATGCCCGCGATCCGCGAGCGCATCGACGGCGCTGCGCTGGTCATCGTCGGGGGCGGGCCGTATCTGGCGACGCTGCAAAGGCTGGCCCGCGAGACAGCGGTCACCGAGCACGTGGTGTTCACCGGCGGTGTGCCGGGCGGGGAACTGCCAGCCCACCATGCGATGGCCGACGTGTTCGCGATGCCGTGCCGGACGCGTGGCGCCGGGCTCGACGTCGAGGGCCTCGGCATCGTCTACCTGGAGGCGTCCTCGACGGGAGTGCCCGTGGTCGCGGGTGACTCCGGCGGTGCGCCAGAAACGGTGCAGGACGGGGTCACCGGACGCGTCGTGAACGGCAGGGACGTCGACGAAATCGCCACTGCGGTAGGTGATCTACTCGCCGACCCCGAGCGCGCGGCCGAGATGGGCGCCGCCGGGCGTCGCTGGGCTGTCGGCAACTGGCAGTGGCGCAATCAGGCCGCGCGGCTGCACAGCCAGCTGGCCGGTTGACCTCGGTCAGCCCTTCTCGTAGAGCCCTTCGATATCACTGGCGAACTTCTCCGCCACCACTTTGCGCTTGACCTTCAGCGTCGGGGTCAGCTCGCCGGTGTCCTCGGTAAAATCGACGGGCAGAATGCGGAATTTACGGATCGCCTCTGCCTTCGACACCGCCTGGTTGGCGTCCTTGACGGCCAAGTCGATCTCGGCGGTGAGGTCAGGGTCGTCGGCGAGGTCGGCGACCGTCGCGTCGGCGCTCTTGCCGTTGCGTTCCTTCCAGCCGGGAAACGCCTCGGGGTCGATCGTGATGAGCGCCGCGATGAACGGTTTCGCGTCGCCGACACACATCGCCTGGCTGATCAGCGGATGTGCCCGCAGCCGGTCCTCGAGGACGGCCGGGGCGACGTTCTTGCCTCCAGCGGTGACGATGATCTCCTTCTTGCGGCCGACGATCGTCAGGAATCCGTTGTCGTCGATCGCACCGAGATCGCCGGTGTGGAACCAGCCGTCGGAGAACGCCGCGTTGGTCTCCTCCTCGTTGTGCCAGTAGCCGGCGAACACCACGCCGCCCCGCACCAGCAGTTCGTTGTCATCGATGAGGCGCATGCTGTTGCCCTCCAACAGCTTTCCGACCGAACCGATCTTCAGACTGTCGATCTGGTTCACCGTGATCGCCGCGCTGGTCTCGGTAAGCCCGTAGCCTTCGTAGATCGTAAGGCCGACGCCGCGGTAGAAGTGCCCGAGCCGCGCACCCAGCGGGGCGCCGCCGGAGATCGCGGCGTGGCAGTGGCCGCCGAGCGCCGCCCGCAGCTTGCCGTAGACCAGCCGGTCGAACAGCGCGTGCTTGACGCGAAGCAGCACGCCTGGCCCGGTGCCCGCGTCCTGTGCCTGGCTCCATTCGATCGCGGTCTTGGCGGCGATTTCGAAGATCTTGCCTTTGCCGTCGCTGCGGGCGTTCTGCTCGGCGGTGTTGTAGACCTTCTCGAACACCCTTGGCACCGACACCACCAGCGTCGGTTTGAAGACCCCGAACATCGGCACCAGGTTCTTGATGTCGCTGGTGAAACCCAGCGTCACCTTGTTCGAGAACGCCGATATGGTGAGCGCGCGGGCCAGCACGTGCGCCAACGGCAGGAACACCAGCAGACGCTCGCCCTTGTTCAGCAACGTCGGGAACGCCGCCTTGGCTCCACGGATCTCGTAGACCAGGTTCGAATGTGTCAGCTGGCAACCCTTCGGCTTGCCGGTGGTGCCAGAGGTGTAGATCAGCGTGGCCGGATCGGTGGACTTGATCCCGGCCAGCCTGTTGTCGAGCTCGCCACGGTCGATCGACTTGCCCGCCTCGGTCAGCTCGTCCAGCGCCGACGTGCCGGAACTGTCGATGCACAACACTTTCCGCAGCCCCGGCAGCTCGTCGGCGAGATGCTCGATCTTGTCTGCGTGCGCGTCGGTCTCGGCGAACACCAGAACAGCACCCGAATCGCTGAGCACGTGGCGCACCTGCTCGACCGAGCTGGTCTCGTAAATCGGCACTGTCAGGGCGCCGACCGACAGGATTGCGAAGTCGATGATCGGCCACTCGTAGCGGGTTGCCGAAAACACCGCCACCCGGTCACCTGGCGCTACCCCTTCGGCGATCAAACCGAGTGCGACCGAACGAATCTGTTCGGCCGCCTGCCCGGCCGTCACATCCTTCCAGTCGCCGTCGACGAGGCGCTGAAAGATCACGTGGTCGGGGTCGTCGCGTTCGTGCGCATAGACGGAGTCGACGATGTTGTCATGCTCCCCGACTTCGAACGATGCGGGGATGCTGAACTCGCGCACGGTGTCGGCCTCCGAGGTGGTAGCGGTTTTGCCACCGACCAGCCTAGTCGGCACCCCGGTGCCATATGTGAAGCTAATGGCGATGAACAGCATTCAGGTCGCCGATCAGACGTTCGTGGCGGCCGACCCGGTCGAGGTCGGCAAGGCGGTGGCGGACCCCGCGAGCTGGCGACGCTGGTGGCCGGACCTGCATCTGACGGTGATCGAGGACCGCGGCGCCGTCGGTCATCGCTGGAGCGTCAATGGGGCGCTGACCGGCACCATGGAGGTCTGGCTGGAGCCGTCGCTGGACGGCGTCATCCTCAACTACTTCCTGCACGCAGAGCCCGCCGGCGCTGCCGCGTGGCAATTGGCCAGGATGAATCTGGCCAAGCTGAACCACCAACGCCGGGTGGCGGGCAAGAAGATGTCCTTCGAGCTGAAGCAGAAGCTGGAGGCAACGCGGCCGGTCGGGATGCCCCCGCAAGCCTGATATTGGGTTAGACGCAGCGGCGACGGGTAGATTTCCATTCCATCGAGTGCGATCCAATCAGGGGAACAGACCACGTGGCGGACAAGACGGCGCAGACCATCTACATCGATGCGGATCCTTCCACGGTGATGGACGTCATCGCCGACATCGGTTCCTATCCAGACTGGGTTGCCGAGTACAAGGAGACCGAGGTCCTCGAGGCCGACGACGAGGGCTACCCGAAGACGGCCCGGCTGGTGCTCGACGCAGCGGTGCTCAAGGACACGATGGTGCTGGCTTACGATTGGCCGCCCGACCATGGCTCGGTCACCTGGAAGCTGGTCTCGAGTTCGCTGCTCAAGTCGCTTGACGGCGCATACAGGTTGGCACCCAAGGGATCTGGCACCGATGTCACCTATGAACTGTCGGTGGACCTGGTCATTCCGATGATCGGCCTGCTCAAGCGCAAGGCCGAACGCAGGCTGACCGACACCGCACTGAAGGATCTCAAGAAACGAGTCGAGGCTGAGTGATTCCCCCGCGCCTACCCACGCCCGGATCAGTCTCTTCGTTGGCAAGGGCGGTGTAGGTAAGTCGACGCTGGCGACCGCGACCGCGGTGCGCGACGCGCAAAGCGGCCTGCGGGTCCTTGTGGTGTCCACCGACCAGGCGCACTCGCTGGGTGACGTACTCGGCACGCCGGTGGTGCCCACCGGGCGCAGGGAGCCGACGCGGGTGCTCGCCGACGACGCGGATGCCGGCGGAGGGTTCCTCGACGCGCTGGCGCTGGACACACTGGCCCTCCTGGAGGCGCGCTGGCGCGACGTCGTCGGCGTTCTGACGGCAAGTTTCGACGAGTCGGAGCTGGGGCATATTGCGCCAGAAGAACTTTCGGCGCTTCCCGGAATTCAGGAGGTGCTGGGTCTTCACGAGGTCGGCGAGCTGGCGAAATCGGGGGATTGGGATCGTATCGTCGTCGATTGTGCGTCGACCGCCGATGCGATGCGGATGCTGACACTGCCCTCGACCTTCGGCCTGTACCTGGAGCGGGCATGGCCGCGCCACCGCAGGCTCAGCTCGGCGGTCGGCGACGCGCGCACGGCGGCGATCGTGGATCTGATGGAGCGCGTCGACGCGGGCAACGGTGCGCTGACCGGTTTGCTCACCGACGGAGACTGGGTGAGCGCGCATCTCGTGCTCACCGCGGAGCGGGTGGTCGCTGCCGAGGCTGCGCGCACTCTCGGCTCGCTGGCGTTGATGGGGGTCCGCGTCGACGAGCTGATCGTCAATCAGCTTTTGGTGCAGGATGATTCATACGAGTACCGCAACCTGCCTGAACATCCGGCATTCGACTGGTACGCCGAACGGATCTCCGAACAGCAGGCCGTGCTCGACGAACTCGACACCACCGTCGGCGACGTGCAGTTGGTGCTGGTTCCGCACCTCGCGGGCGAGCCGATCGGGCCGAAGGCACTCGGCGAGCTGCTCGAATGCGCCCGCCGGCGCGACGGCTCGCCGCCGCCAGGCCCGCTGCGCCCGATCGTCGACCGCGAGTCCGGGTCCGGGCTGGGTTCGGTGTATCGATTGCGGCTAGAGTTGCCTCAAATCGAGTCGGGCGCCCTGCGTCTTGGCCGGGTCGGCGACGACTTGATCATCGGCGCCGGTGGGCTGCGGCGCCGGGTTCGGCTCGCGTCTGTCCTGCGGCGATGCATCGTGATGGACGCTCAGCTCAAGGGCAGTGAGCTGACCGTGCGATTCAGACCAGATCCGGAGGTGTGGCCGGCATGAATGATGCTCACTCCGATCTTGGCCCTGAGTTGAGGGCGCTGGCGCAGTCCATTCTGGACCGCATCGACCCCGCGGTGCGGGCCGCGGCGACAGCGGCCGCCGGCGCCGACGGACCCGGCAAGTGCCAGCAGGTGTGGTGCCCGGTGTGCGCGCTGGCGGCACTCGTGAGCGGCGAGCAGCACCCGTTGCTGACGATCATCGCCGAGCACAGCGTGGCGCTGCTGACCGTGGTGCGCGCAATGGTCAGCGACATCGAGTCGACGCCGGGCCCGCAACAGCCGCCGCCGGATGAACCGCCGCCGGATGGGCCGCCAACGTCGGGACCCAGCCGGTATCAGCACATCCCGGTGACCGTCGAGGAGTGACGGTAGAGTTAGCGCCAAGCACCGTCCGGTGCGCCCCAATCCGGGAGGGTCCATGTGGTATTGGCTGTTCAAATACGTCTTCATGGGACCCGTGCTGACTTTGCTCGGCCGGCCCAAAGTCGAAGGGCTGGAATATGTTCCGGACTCCGGCGCGGTCATCCTGGCGAGTAACCACCTGGCGGTTGCGGACAGTTTCTACCTACCACTCGTCGTCAAGCGCAGGATCACCTTCCTGGCCAAGTCCGAATACTTCACCGGTACCGGGCTCAAGGGGTGGTTCCAGCGCTGGTTCTACACAGCGGCCGGGCAGGTGCCGATCGACCGCACCGACGCCGACTCCGCACAGGCCGCCCTCGAAACCGCTTCGCGGTTGCTGGATGAGGGCAAGCTGCTCGGCATGTATCCCGAGGGCACGCGCTCGCCCGACGGCAGGCTGTACAAGGGCAAGACGGGAATGTCGCGGGTCGCGCTGCGCACGGGCGTGAAGGTCATCCCGGTCGCGATGATCGGCACCGACGAGGTCAATCCGCCGGGCAGCAAGATGTGGCGGTTCGGCCGGGTGACAGTGCGGTTCGGCAAACCGATGGACTTCAGCCGATTCGAGGGCCTCGAGGGCAACCGGTTCATCGAGCGGGCGGTCGTGGACGAGGTGATGTACGAGCTGATGCGCCTGTCGGGTCAGGAGTACGTCGATCTGTATGCCGCCGACATCAAGGAGGGTAAACAACCCGCCGCAGAGCTCGCTGCCTAGCCTTCCGCCGGGCGACGATCACGCGGCGAACTCCGAGCCGCGTTGAAAGAGCCGGCGTCTAGCTGGTCGCAGGCACAGGCGAGGCGCTGAGGGCCGCGGGTTGTGAGTCGGTCTGGCGGGTGGACACCAAACCTGCGACGACGATGACGGCAAGCGCCCACCACACGTAGGAGCCACCGACGAGCTGGCGCCACAGTGACGCCGACGTCTCGTGGTGTTCGGGCATCAAGGTGATGGGAGTCCACACCATCAGGGCCACCCCTGCGGCGGTGACCGCGCCGAGCAACACATGCCTGCGCCGGTAGGCGACCACGCTGCACACGATCACCGTCGGCAGCGCCCATACCCAGTGGTGCGACCACGACACCGGCGACACCACGAGGCCGAACATCGCCACACAGATCAGCGCCAGCACGGGTCCTTGGTCAGATGTCGCCGGCCGAGCGGCTCCGGAAGCCCGTAACACGCGTCGCGCCGCCCAGATCGTCACCCCGAGCACCGCGAAGCAGGCCAGCGTCCACAGCACGAATCGTTCGCCCTCACCGAGGCCGAGGCGGGCCAGCGCGCCGGCGATGTTCTGGTTGGTGTTCAGCGTCGCGGTGCCGATCCGGTCGGTGTTGCGCACCGTGTCCGTCCAGTACTCCCACGAGTCGCGCCAGGCGAACGCGAAGCCGACCAGAGTGGCGACCACCGCCGCGGCCACGGTGACGATCAGCGTGCGGGTGTCCCGGCGCAGCAGGAAATAGAGCAGGAACACCGCGGGGGTGAGTTTAAGGGCGATAGCCAGACCGAGCAGAATGCCGCGCGGCCACGGAGTCTTGCGGGGCACACAGTCGGCGATGACGAGCGTCATCAGCACAACGTTGATCTGGCCGAAGTCGAAGTTGGCCCGGATCGGCTCCAGGTAGACCGCGGCGGGGGCGACGATTGCGGCGGCCAGCCAGCACCGCCGCAGCCAAGCGGGCTCGGTGGTGATCGACGACTGCGGCCAGACGTCCAGCCGCGTCAGCACGATCACCGTGGATGCGATCAACAACACGAATGTGGTCACCGTGATGGCGGCGCTGGCCACCGAGAGCGGGAGCAGGGCGAACGGCGCGAAAGCGATCGCAGCAAGAGGGGGATAGGTGAACGGCAGCTCCAGCCCAGCGCGGGTCTCGAACATCGCGCCGTCGGCGTACAGCGGCCGACCGTCCAGCCAGGCCCTGCCGCCCATACGGTAGACGTCGATGTCGATGCGGTACGTGACGTGGCCGAGCAGCCGCCAACACGCCCAGACCAGCGCCACAAGCGTCACCAGCTGGAACAGCCGCCACGCCACGGTTGGCCACCAACCAGCCCCGCCGGGCCGTGGCTTCTCCGCTCCTCGCGTGCGCGGCCCCAACCTACTCATCGTGCAGCCCAGACTATCGGCCGGTCGCGGCGCGTCGGACCATATCCCCGGCACGTCGCGGCCTGAGCAGCGTAAGTTCTCTTCGTGCACCTGAGGTTGGACTGGAGTCTGGAGATACCGCAGGGGCGGATGCCGCTGGTCTTCTGCCTCGTCGCGTTCATCCTCACCTTCTTCGTCACGCGCACGATCGTGCGATACATCCGCAGCCACGCCGGCAGCGACAAACCGCGCAAATGGTGGCAACCGAGGAACATCTCGGCCGGAGGGGGCCTGCACATCCACCATGTGGTCATCGGTGTGATCTTGGTCATGATCTCCGGCATCTCGATGGTCACTTTGGCTGTCGACGGAGGGGTACCCGAATTCACCGTCGCAGCAACCTTTTTCGGGATCGGTGCGGCACTGGTGCTGGACGAGTTCGCGCTGATCCTTCACCTCGAGGACGTGTACTGGGCCGAGGACGGCCGCACATCCGTCGACGCGGTGTTCACCGCGGTCGCGGTGGCCGGGCTGCTTGTCCTCGGTTTCAACCCGCTGTCGTTCTTCGACATCGACATCTGGCGCGAAGACCACAACCTCGCTGCCAGGGCCTCGGTCGTCGCCCTCGCGGTCATCACGCTGGCACTGGCCGTGGTGGTGCTGCTCAAGGGAAAGTTATGGACGGGCTTGATCGGCATGTTCATCACCCCGCTGCTGTTCGTCGGGGCGTTCCGTCTGTCCCGGCCGCATGCGCCGTGGGCGCGTTGGCGCTACACGGACAAGCCCCGCAAAATGCACAGGGCACTGGTCCGGGAGCGCGTGCTGCGCAGGCCGGTGGTGCAGGCCAAGCTCTGGTTGCAGCATGTCATTGCCGGCGAGCCCCGGTTCCCCGACGACACCGAGGTGAACCAGCAACTCGACAAAGAGATCCACGCGGCACCCGCGCCACCGCCGGATCCGCAGGCCGTCCCCGAGAAAGCGACTGCGTAGGCGCGGCGTGAAATACTTCTACGACACCGAGTTCATCGACGACGGACGCACCATCGAGCTCATCTCGATCGGCGTTGCATCCGAGGACGGCCGCGAATATTACGGCATCTCAAGCGAATTCAATCCGGAGCGGGCGGGGCGCTGGGTGCGCACCCATGTGCTGCCCAAACTGCCGTCACCGTCATCTCAGCTCTATCGGTCGCGAAAACAGATCCGGTCGGAACTGGAGGACTTCTTCGGCGTCGACGGTGACGAGCCGATCGAGCTGTGGGCCTGGGTCGGCGCCTACGACCACGTGGTGCTGTGCCAGCTGTGGGGGCCGATGACCGCGTTGCCGCCCGCCATTCCGCGCTTCACCCGCGAGCTGCGCCAGTTCTGGGAGGAGCGGGGCTGTCCGCGGATGCCGCCGCGGCCGCGCGACGCGCACGACGCCCTGGTCGACGCGAAACACAACCTGCGGCGGTATCAGCTGATGACCTCTGGCTGAGGCCGCTCCTCAGAAGAAGGTGCTGGTGTGGGTTTCGGTGCCGTTGTCGCCGGTGATGTCGATCGGCCGGTCGCGGAGTTCTGGTATGGCCGGGACGATCTGCGAGGTCACGCCGCTGCGGTCGGTGATGTGGGTGACCAGGCCGCCGAGAGTGGGATCGAACGAGATCGTCGGTCCCTCTTTCGGTGACCGTCACGCGCATTGCTCCGTTTGGCTCGATGGCGCCCGCGACGTTGACGTTCCCGCCGGCAGCGGGACCCGTCGAGTTGAACACAAGCAGTTCGCCGGTGCCCTGACGCAAGGTCACCTGGTCCGGAAACCCCACTGCTGGCAGTCGCCCGGTGCTGCTTGTGCAGGTGCTGTGACCGTCATCGCCCCTGCGCCGGCAATCGCAACCGCCGCGGCGAACACCGGCATTGTCGTCAAATTGCCCTTCGACATTTGTGCTACGCCATTTCGCAGGTTCTGCTGGTCGGTGACCCCCTGCCGGCAAACGCTAGCTGCGAAGAACCTGTGAAAAAAGGGTGTTTCCCTACGTTTGCCGATCCGGCCCGCTGTGCTGATGAGCGGTTTGCGCTGGTTACCATTGACGAGTGAACTGGACCGTCGACGTACCTATCGACCAGCTGCCGGACCTGCCGCCGCTGCCTGACGACCTGCGGCACCGGCTGGACGCCGCACTGGCCAAGCCGGCCGCACAGCAGCCCAGCTGGGACGCCGAGCAGGCCAAGGCGATGCGGAGGGTGCTGGAGAGCGTGCCGCCGGTGACGGTGCCCTCGGAGATCGAGAAGCTCAAGGGCCTGCTTTCCGACGTCGCCCTCGGCAAGGCTTTCCTGCTGCAGGGCGGGGACTGCGCCGAGACGTTCGTCGACAACACCGAGCCGCACATTCGCGCCAACATCCGCACGCTTCTGCAGATGGCGGTGGTGTTGACGTACGGCGCCAGCATGCCGGTGGTCAAGGTCGCCCGTATCGCGGGCCAGTACGCCAAGCCGCGGTCGGCCGACATCGACGCGCTCGGCCTGAGGTCCTACCGCGGCGACATGATCAACGGCTTCGCCCCTGACGCCGCGGCGCGCGAGCACGACCCGTCCCGCCTGGTGCGCGCGTATGCCAACGCCAGCGCCGCGATGAACCTGGTGCGGGCCCTGACGTCGTCGGGCCTGGCTTCGCTGCACGCGGTGCATGACTGGAACCGGGAGTTCGTCCGGACCTCGCCCGCGGGGGCGCGCTACGAGGCGCTTGCGGGCGAGATCGATCGCGGCCTGACGTTCATGAGCGCGTGTGGCGTCGACGACCGCAACCTGCAGACCGCCGAAATCTACGCCAGCCATGAGGCTTTGGTGCTCGACTACGAGCGTGCGATGCTGCGGCTTTCGACCGACGAGGAGGGCACGCCGAAGCTTTACGACCTGTCGGCCCACTACGTGTGGGTCGGTGAGCGCACTCGTCAGCTCGACGGTGCGCACGTCGCGTTCGCCGAGGTCATCGCCAACCCCATCGGGGTGAAGATCGGCCCGACGATGACACCCGAGCTTGCCGTCGAGTACGTGGAGAAGCTCGACCCGAACAACGAGCCGGGTCGCCTGACAGTGGTCAGCCGACTCGGTAACAACAAGGTGCGAGACCTGTTGCCGCCGATCATCGAAAAGGTGCAGGCGGCCGGTCACCAGGTCATCTGGCAGTGCGATCCGATGCATGGCAACACCCACGAGTCGTCCACCGGCTACAAGACCCGCCACTTCGACCGGATCGTCGACGAGGTGCAGGGCTTCTTCGAGGTGCACCGCGCGCTTGGCACCCATCCCGGCGGCATCCACGTCGAAATCACCGGGGAGAACGTCACCGAATGTCTCGGCGGCGCACAAGACATCTCCGACTCCGACCTCGCGGGCCGCTACGAGACCGCGTGCGATCCGCGGCTCAACACCCAGCAGTCGCTGGAGTTGGCGTTCCTCGTCGCGGAGATGCTGCGCGACTAGACACGCCTAGATCAGGTTGGACAGGTTGCTGCCGATCGTCCACGCGGCTGCCGCGATCGACCCGGTGAGAACCAGCACGGCGATCACCCAGAAGAACAGCGCGCGTTTGGCGCGCTGCCTGGCCCAATAGAACTCGCTCATCTCGATACCCGCGAATTGTGCTGCTACGCCGTAAGATTCGGACTCCGATTCGTCGGTTTGCCAGTCGTCGGGGCCGCGCGTGAGTGCCTTGGTGTGCTGGCGCGGCGGCGCTGGACGGACGGTGTCGGTGGTGGCGTTCTGGCTGACCCTGCTGCGGTGTACCTCCGCCGACAGATGCTGTGCCGAGTTCTGCGGCGCAGGCACCCGGAAGTCGGGTAACCCCAACTCGTCGACGATCGCCTCCAGTTCGGCCGCCATGTCCTCGGCATCTGGATAGCGATCGACCGGATTCCTGGCGGTCGCGCGTAATACCAACTCGTCGAATTGCTTTGGTACGCCGCCGATCACGGTGCTGGGCGGGGCGACGTCGTGGTCCATCCGCTGGTATGCCACCGTCAGAGCGGTGTCACCCGTGAACGGGGTGCTGCCTGTCAGCAGCTCATAGGTGAGGATGCCGACGCCGTAGACATCGCTGGCAGGGGTGGCGTCGCCGGTGCTGACCTGCTCGGGTGACAGGTACGCCGCGGTGCCCAGAATCACGCTGGTCGAGGTGATCTTGGCTTCCGCGATCGCGCGGACCAATCCGAAGTCGGCGATCTTGACGTCGCCGCCGTCGGAGATCAACACGTTCTCCGGCTTGACGTCACGGTGCACCAGCCCTTCGTGATGGGCCACCGAGAGGCCGCTGAGTACAGGTGCCAGTACCGCCGCGACCGCATGCGGCGGCATCGGTCCGCGCTCGACCAACAGTTCACGAAGGGTGCCGCCCTCGACGAGCTCCATCACCAGGAACGGATGGTGTCCGTCGATGCCCTGGTCGTACACGGCGACCAGCCCTGGATCCTTCAGCCGCGCGACGGCGCGTGCTTCGCGCTGGAAGCGGGTCAGGAACTGGTTGTCGCCCGCGTAGCGAGAATCCATGATCTTCAGGGCCACCGGCCGATCCAGCCGGAGGTCCAGCCCGCGGTACACACCCGACATCCCACCGGTGGCGATCAGGGTGTCGACGCGGTAGCGCCCGTCCAGCACGGCCCCTGCGAGCGGGTCGGATTGCTGGTGGGTCTCCACTGAACACATGTTACGGAGCGAATTGGCGGCAACTGTGGTCGCGGAGCGCCAACGTGGACGCGTCGCGCGCCCTAGACTCGGGGCGGTGAGCAGTATTCCAGCCGCTGACGATGTACTCGACCCTGGCGAAGACGTTTACGACCTGCCTCATGTCGCCGAGCTGCTCGGCGTGCCTGTGACGAAGGTCCACCAGCAGTTGCGGGAAGGTCACCTGGTCGGTATCCGCCGCAAAGGGACGGTCGTGGTGCCGAGGGCGTTCTTCGACGACACCGGTCACGTGGTCAAGAGCCTGGCCGGCTTGCTCGTCGTGCTGCACGACGGCGGCTATCAGAACACCGAGATCCTGCGCTGGTTGTTCACGCCGGATCCGTCGCTGACGATCAGGCGCGACGGATCAGGGGATCGCCAGGACAATGCCCGGCCGGTCGACGCGCTGCACAGCCATCAGGCCCGCGAGGTGGTTCGCCGCGCCCAGGCGATGGCGTACTGATCGGGCTCCCGGTAGAGCGAATACCACGCCACCGCTGCGCAGGCCGTGGCCAGCAGCACGTGGATCCATGAGTACATGCCGTGGCTGCCATCGGGTTTGAAGATCACCATGATCCAGGTGGAGAACCCGGCGATCAGGGCGATCGACCGCCTGCTCTGGGCGAGCGCTGAGAGGATCGCCAGCGGCCACGTGTAATACCAGGGCAGCGCTGCGGGTACGAACAGCACGACGATTACCATCGCCAACGCGATGCCAGTGAGCACCTGGCGGTCGGTGTGCCGAAATCGCCACCACAACAACGGAAGTGAGATCGCGATGATGACGATCCCGATGATCCGGGCGACCTCGAGGACGGCATAGAAATTCACCGGGAAGAACAGTCCGCCAACGGCGTTGACTAGGTTGGAGACGGCGGTCGGCACCGTGAGCCAGTTGATGATCTTCACCGAACCGGCGAGGGCGGTAAGCCAGCCGAGGCCGACACCGGCGAGCCAGGACAGCACGGCGAACATCGCTACGAAGATGGCTATCGACCCTGCGGTTGCCGCCGCAAACGCCCGCAGCGGCGACAGGCCGCGGCTTTCGCGAAGCTGGCGGGCCCATACCCACACCATGAACGGAAGCGCAAGGCCCGCTGTGGCTTTCACGGCTACCGCGACCACGATCAGCGCGTTGCCCGCGATCGGATGGCGCTGGAATATCAACGCGATACCGGCCGCCATCAGCCCGACCATCAGCATCTCGTTGTGCACGCCACCCATCAAATGGATGATCACCAGCGGGTTGAGCACGCAGATCCACAGCGCGGCGGCGCCGTTGGCGCCGACGTGCCGGGCCAGTCGGGGTGCGGCCCAGATCAGCAGCACCAGCCCGGGCAGCATGCACAGCCGGAGCACCATCGTGCCCGCGATCACGTGATCGCCGACCAGCAAGGTGACGAACTTCGCGACAAGGATGAAAGCCGGCCCGTACGGCGCGGTCGTCGTCGTCCAGATCGGGCTGACGTTGTCCAGCAACGAGTTCGGATTATCGACAGGTCCGACTGCATACGGGTCGAAGCCGTCGCGCAACAGCGCGCCCTGCGCCAGGTAGGAGTACGTATCGCGGCTGAAAACCGGCACCGAGGCCAGCAGTGGCGCCAGCCAGAAGCCGGTGGTCGCGACCATCGTGTACTCGCGTGCGGACCCGTCGACCACGCTGCGGCCCAACCACAACCATGCGAAGAGCATCACCGCGACGCCGCCCCACAGCAGCACCGATGACAGCACCAGCCCGTGACCGAACCGCAGCCACGACAGGTGCATCGACTCCAGCAGCGGATCGTGCAGACGCGTGCTGCCCGCGCCGAGCCCGCCTGCGGTGATCATCACCGCACCCAGAAAGCCCAGTAGCGCGGGCCTGCCCTCGGGTGAGGTGGTGAACGCGGACAGCCGCGCGAACGTTGTCACGACAGTCAGGCGGATCGGTTTGCGGCCAACCTGGCGAGCTTGGACAGGCCCGTCTTCGCCTGCGCGTCGATCGGTGCGGTGCCGATGGCATCCAGCGACCGCGTTGTGAGCAGGTCGATGTGGCGCTCGACGGCAGCGAGCGCGCCGACCGACTCGATGACCCG
The DNA here is from genome assembly GCF_003719305.1 of Mycolicibacterium stellerae. Lineage (GTDB taxonomy): Bacteria > Actinomycetota > Actinomycetes > Mycobacteriales > Mycobacteriaceae > Mycobacterium > Mycobacterium stellerae. Next base: position 186,465 of record NZ_RARC01000009.1, on the reverse strand, counting down.
ACACAATTCGCGGACCTGGTCATCGGACAGCTCGGTGCCGATCAAGGACCGAAAGAGCTGGGCGGCTTCGGGATTGGACTTGTCGGCGAGCTCGACAGCCTCGGCGAGCAGCACCGTGCGCTTACCCGAGCGGAGATCGTCACCCGAAGGTTTGCCGGTCACCGCCGGATCGCCGAAAACGCCGAGCACGTCATCGCGCAGCTGGAACGCGACGCCGATGTCATTGCCGACCTCGTGGAAGATCGCTTGCACGTCGGGCCGGTCGGCGGCAGCGGCCACCCCCAGCTGGAGCGGCCGGGCGACGGTGTAGGAGGCGGTCTTGTAGGTGTTGACGTTCATCGCCGACGCCACCGTCGTCGCGCCGCTGGACTCGGCGACGATGTCGAGATACTGGCCGCCGAGCACCTCGGTTCGAATATCGGCCCAGACCCGCTGAACCCGACGCTGTGCGTCCGGGCGGAGCTCAGCCGTCGCAACGATGTCGTCGGCCCACACAAGGGCGAGATCCCCGAGCAGGATCGCCGCCGACAAACCGAACTGTTCGGAGGATCCGTTCCAGCGGTTGTCGCGGTGTTTCTCGGTGAACAGGCGGTGCACCGTGGGCAGCCCCCGGCGGGTTGCGGAGTCGTCGATCACGTCGTCGTGCACCAATGCACATGCTTGGAGCAGTTCCAGTGCCGCGAACAGCCGCAGCGCGGCGGGATCTGCGTCTCGGTCGGCGACGGCGCGCCAGCCCCAGTAGGCGAACGCGGGTCGCAGGCGCTTGCCGCCGCGGAGCACGAACTCCTCGAGCGCCGCGGTGAGGTCGGCGTAGTCGGTGCCGATGTAGGCGCACTGGCTGCGGCGCTCTTCGAGATACTCCCGCAGTTGGTCGGTCACGGCGCTGGCCAACTCGATGGCTGACGGTGCCGCTGTATCCACGCTCAGCGCGGCGCCCCTTTCAGTCGCAGATGGCCGTGAGTGCCTTCAGAGTAGAGCGTGACCACAGCTTTGTAGCAAGTCTGGGCGCCGCTAACGGCGTGATGACGACGCAGGGTCGGCGAACCGAGGGGACTGGTCCCTGTTCACCCACGCCAGTGCGGCCAGGATGGCGGCCACAAGGAACGACGCCAGGCCCAACCAGATCGCGGCGCCGGTGAACGACCGGGCGCTCGGATCGGTGTACCGGGCCTGGGCGGACATGGTGCTCACCACGCCGGGCTTGAGCTTCCACTCGACGACCTCCGCGGCCACCTGGTCACCGTTCGTCGACGTCACCTCGCCGGGGAAGGACACCGAAAGCGACACATCGGCGTCCGGATCGGTCAGCGACGTCAGATCGGCGCGACCGTCGAGGATCACCAGATCGCCTGCGCGGCGCAGTGATATGTCGACGCCAGCGGCGTCGCGGTTCATATTGGCCAGCTGCGGCAGTTCGGCGAAGGTCAGATCGGAGAACACCGCCTGGGAGCCGACGTAGTCGTCGCGTTCGTAGTCCGACACCGCCACCTTGTTGCTGAACGGCAGGTTGTTCAGCAGCTGCGGGCCTTTGTCCTCGGCCCCGCGCGGCTTCGCGGCCGCGACGATCTGCCCCGACACGCGGTCGTCGGGGGACACGGTGATGCTCGCCCTGACCCGCACGCAGCCGACGGCGGCCGGCAGGATCACCAGCAGCAGCACGATCGCCAGCAGGCGAATTCTGCGGCGGTTCGACACCAGGTCATCGTGCCAGACCCGGCCCGTCAGAGGGGCAGTGACCGGCCGAGAATCGCAAACGGGCGGGGGTCTCCGGCGAAGTGGTAGCCGCGGATGACGTCGGTGAAGCCGAGCCTGCGGTAGAGCCGCCAGGCCCGGTTCGACTCGCCGTTGATCTCCGGTGTGGACAGAAGCACATGGGACTCGCCGCGGCCCGCGAGCAGCCTGCGGGTCAGCGCCTCGCCGAGGCCGCGCCCCTGCGTGCGGGGGTGAATGTGCAGCTCCGTCAGCTCGAAGTAGCTGGTCATCAGTTCGGCGATGCGCACCCCGTCGGTGCCGACCCGGTGCAACCCCGCTACGACCTGCTGCTGCCACCACTGGTCGGGCGCGCCGCAGTAGCCGTAGGCGACGCCCACTATCGGTGCCGCGGTCAGCTCGGCGGCCGTGGCTGTGGCGGCGTCCGGCCGATCCGCCACTTCCACCGCGGCGACGGCCTTCCAACCGTCCCTGCGGGTGTGTTCGAGCCACATCGATGCGCGCTGGTCCTCGGTGCCGCGCGGGTAGCGCATCGCGTCGACGTAGACGCCAAGTGCATCGGTAAGCCTTCGCTCCATGTCGGCAGGCGACAGATCGATGAGAAATGTCGCCAAGTTCCGTCTCCGCCTTCCTGCGCCGTCGTGGGCATGTCTCCCAAGAGCCAGTGCCATTATCGGCATGGCGAGCCGGTGGGTCACTTGGGCGGCACACGTCATACAATCGAAAGGGGTGAACTAGGTGGTACGGCTCAGATTCACCTCGTATCATGACTGTTAGATGTCCGCGGCCGCGGACATAAACTGCGGTGAGACCAAGCGACGGGCGGCAAGGAGGGACGCATGCCACTCTCCGATCATGAGCAGCGCATGCTCGATCAGATCGAGAGCGCGCTGTATGCCGAGGACCCCAAGTTCGCGTCGAGCGTGCGCGGCGGCGGTCTTCGTGCCCCGTCGGCCCGGCGCCGACTGCAGGGTGCGGCCCTGTTCGTGATCGGTCTGGCGATGCTGGTGTGCGGTGTGGCATTCAAAGCCACCATGATCGGAAGTTTCCCGATCCTCTCCGTTTTCGGCTTCCTGGTGATGTTCGGCGGCGTCGTGTTCGCGATCACCGGCAACCGGGTGTCCGGCGGCCGCGACCGCTCGGGCCCCGAGCAGGGCGGGCCACGGCAGAAGCGGGCCAAGGGTGGGGGTGGGTCGTTCACCAGCCGGATGGAAGACCGGTTCCGCCGCCGCTTCGACGAATAACGCACTTATCACAATGGGGTAGCCAAACGGGCTGCCCCATTTTTTTGCGCTCACGTCCCCCACATCCCCCCACAGCGGTGTGAGCTGCCTGTTTGCCTTGTTGGCACCGTGACCTTCGCGGTGGATCCGCGCCCACGATCCCTAATGGTGGGGAAATGGTGGGGACATTTGCTGGCGTTTGGCACAAAGTGGGGGATTGTGGGGTAAAGTGGCGTGTGTTGGAGCGACCGGGGCTCCATCACCGGCGGGAGGTGGCGGGGATGTTTCTCGGCACCTACACGCCAAAGCTCGACGACAAGGGGCGGCTGACGCTGCCCGCCAAGTTCCGCGACGCGCTGGCAGGAGGATTGATGGTCAGCAAGGGCCAAGACCACAGCCTCGCCGTCTACCCGCGCACCGAGTTCGAGGCACTGGCCAGGCGAGCGTCGAAAGCGTCCCGAAGCAACCCGGATGCGCGGGCCTTCCTGCGCAACCTCGCTGCCGCAACCGATGAACAGCATCCGGACTCGCAAGGCCGCATCACGCTGTCGGCCGACCACCGCCGCTACGCCAACCTTTCCAAGGACTGCGTGGTGATCGGCTCGGTCGACTACCTGGAGATCTGGGATGCCCAGGCCTGGCGTGACTACCAAGAGACGCACGAAGAGAACTTCTCCGCGGCCAGCGATGAAATTCTGCGCGACATCATTTGATTGGGGCTTAGGGGACCGTGCATCGCGGCCTCTGTCCGAGCCGGCCCTGGCGTACTTCCCCAACGCCAGGTCCGCGCGCTCGGACAGGGACCCCGGTGCAGCGGCGCCTTTCTTCGGAGGGCTTGCCATGGCTGACACATCCGGCCGGGCGGCCGGCGACCACGGACACGTCCCGGTCCTGCTCGACCGCTGCGTCGAACTGCTCACGCCCGCGCTGACACGGCGCAGCCCCGACGGCTTCGGAGCCGTGCTGGTGGATGCCACCCTGGGGGCAGGTGGACACGCCGAGCGGTTCCTCACCGAGCTGCCCGGGCTGCGGCTCGTCGGTCTTGACCGCGATCCCGACGCCCTGTGGATCGCCGGCGAGCGCCTCGCGCCATTCGCCGATCGTGTCCTGCTCACCCGCGCGAGATTCGACGGGATCGAAGCTGTCCTCGCCGAATCAGGTTACTGGGCAAGCGAATCCGGCCATCCGAAGATCGACGGGATCCTGTTCGACCTCGGCGTGTCTTCGATGCAACTGGACCGCACCGAGCGCGGCTTCTCCTATGCGGCCGACGCGCCGCTGGACATGCGGATGGATCCAGACGCAGAGCTGACCGCAGCTGAAGTCGTCAACACCTACGACGAGAAGTCGCTTGCGCGCATCCTGCGTGAGTTCGGTGAGGAGCGGTTCGCGAGCCGAATCGCCTCAAGGATCGTCCGCAGGCGCGCCAGCAGGCCGTTCGTCCGCACCGGCGAAATCGTCGAGCTGCTCTACGAGGCGATCCCGGCGCCGGCCCGCCGCACCGGTGGACATCCGGCCAAGCGCACATTCCAGGCGCTGCGTGTCGCCGTCAACGGCGAGCTGGACGTGCTGCGCGCCGCGCTGCCCGCCGCGATGGACGCGCTCGGCCCGGCTGGGCGTATCGCGGTGATGTCCTACCAGTCACTGGAGGACCGCATCGTCAAGAACGTCTTCGCGGCGGCGACGGCGTCGCGCACCCCGCCAGGACTGCCCGTCGAACTCCCCGGGCACGAGCCGGAATTCGTGAGCCTGACCCGCGGCGCCGAGCGTGCGGGGGCGGGCGAGATCGAACTCAACCCACGAAGCGCGTCCGTGCGGCTTCGGGCACTGGAAAAGATTGCCGGAAGGTCAGAAGGGACTGTCTGATGAAGGCCAAGCGATCCACCGCAGTGCGCGGCGCAGACGAGCGCAGGCGCACCACGCGTCAGCCCGTGCGCGGAGCGCAACGCCGCACGCCCGACGCGCCACCGCGGCGGGGACGGCCGCGCGCGACCGACACTGCGCCGATCGCCCGGCCGCAGATCAAGCCGGTCCGGCCGAAGAATGCCAGCCAGGCAAAGGCCCGCGCGAAGGCGCGGAAAGCCAAGGCGCCCAAGGTTATCCGGCCACTCCTGCGGGAGCGGCTGCTGGTCCGGATCTCGGAGATCGACCTCAACCCGCGCACGCTGGTAGCCAGGGTCCCGTTTGTGGTGCTGGTCATCGGGTCGCTCGGGCTTGGCCTTGGCGTCACATTGTGGCTGTCGACAGACGCTGCCGAGCGGTCGTATCAGTTGGGCAGCGCCAGGGAGATCAATCAGGCGCTGCAGCAGCAGAAGGAAGCCCTCGAGCGCGACGTGCTGGAGGCCCAGGCCGCACCAGCCCTCGCCGAGTCAGCCCGCGAGCTGGGCATGATCCCGTCACGTGATACTGCGCACCTCGTGCAGGATCCGGCAGGCAACTGGGTCGTGGTCGGCACTCCCAAACCGGCCGAAGGCGTTCCGCCGCCGCCGCTCAACGTGCCGCTTCCCGACGACACCCCTGCGCCGCCTGCCCAGGCCGCCGCGAGCAGGCCCGCACCGCCGCCGGTCGCCGATCCTCGCGAAATGGTCGTCCGGGTGCCTGACCGGGCGCAGCCGCCAGCGCCCGCTCCCGCGCCCGATCCGGCAGGCGTCCCGTTGGCGGCGCCACTGCCCGACAGCCCGCACGGAACCAGCGGCCAGCCACCCGCGCCCGGACCCGCAGAGCCGTTGGCTGCTCCGTTGGCAGGGCCGTTGCCGGGGCCGCCTGCCGCGCCTGCGCCGGTCGCATCTGCCCCGCCTGGGCCGGTCGCACCTGCCGCGCCTGCACCCGCGGAGCAGTTCGGTCCGGTCACCGTGACCGTCCCCGGCGCAACGACGTGAGCCGCGACACCGGCCAGCGCGCCCGCAAGACCCCACCGCCGCGCCCCGGTCAGGGGCGGTCGGCCCGTGCCCGCCGCACCCGGGCGCCAGACACCGACACCGGTTTGCGCAGTGCGTCGTTCGTATTCCGGCATCGGGCCGGCAACGCCGTCATCTTCCTTGTCCTCATCGTCGCGGCAGCGCAGCTGTTCAACCTGCAGGTGCCGCGGGCGGCGGGGCTGCGCGCCGAGGCGGCGGGTCAGCTCAAGGTCACCGACGTCGACCAGGCTCTGCGCGGGAGCATCGTCGACCGCAACGAAGACAAGCTGGCATTCACCATCGAGGCGCGCGCGCTGACCTTCCAGCCCGTCAAGATCCGCAAACAGCTCGCCGATGCCAGGCAGAAGACGCCGGAAGCGCCCGATCCCGATGGCAGGCTGCGCGACATCGCCGCCGAGGTGGCGTCGCGGCTGAACAACAAGCCCGACGCCAAGACGGTGCTCAAGAAGCTCAAGAGCAACGAGTCGTTCGTCTACCTGGCCCGTGCGGTGGATCCCGCCATCGCCGAGGCGATTTCCAAGAAGTTCCCCGAGGTCGGTAGCGAACGGCAAGACCTGCGCCAGTATCCCGGCGGCTCGCTGGCCGCCAACATCGTCGGCGGCATCGACTGGGACGGCCACGGCCTGCTCGGCCTCGAGGATTCCCTCGATGCCACCCTGGCGGGTACCGACGGGTCGGTGACCTACGACCGCGGCTCCGACGGCGTGGTGATTCCCGGCAGCTACCGCAACCGGCACACCGCCGTCAACGGTTCGACCGTCCAGCTGACCCTCGACGACGACATCCAGTTCTACGTTCAACAGCAGGTGCAGCAGGCCAAGGATGCCTCAGGCGCCGGCAACGTGTCGGCGGTGGTGCTCGACGCGAAAACCGGTGAGGTGCTTGCGATGTCGAACGACAACACGTTCGATCCGAGCCAGGATATCGGCCGCCAGGACAGCCGCGAGCTGGGCAACCCGGCCGTCTCGTCACCGTTCGAGCCGGGTTCGGTGAACAAGATCGTCACCGCCGCTTCGGTGATCGAGTACGGGCTGTCCAACCCCGACGAGGTGCTGCAGGTGCCCGGCTCCATCGACATGGGTGGGGTCACCGTCGGCGACGCGTGGGAGCACGGCGTGATGCCCTACACCACCACCGGAATCTTCGGTAAGTCCTCAAACGTCGGCACGCTGATGCTGGCGCAACGAGTCGGCCCGGAGCGGTACGCCGAGATGCTTGACAAGTTCGGACTCGGTCAGCGCACCAACGTCGGCCTGCCCGGCGAGAGCGCGGGATTGGTCCCGCCGATCGATCAGTGGTCGGGCAGCACGTTCTCGAACCTGCCGATCGGACAGGGCCTTTCGATGACGCTGTTGCAGATGACGGCCATGTACCAGGCCATTGCCAACGACGGCATGCGCATCCCGCCGCGCATCGTCAAGGCCACCATCGCTCCCGATGGCACCAGGACCGAGGAACCTCGTCCCGACGGCGTGCAGGTGGTCTCCCCGCAGACCGCGATCACCGTGCGCAACATGCTGCGCGCCACGCTGCAGCGCGACCCGATGGGCTACCAGCAAGGCACCGGTTCAACCGGGGCGGTCGAGGGCTACCAGCTTTCCGGGAAGACCGGCACCGCGCAGAAGATCAACCCGGCCTGCGGCTGCTACTACAGCGACGTCTACTGGATCACCTTCGCGGGCATGGTCACCACCGACAACCCGCGCTATGTGGTTGGCATCATGGCAGACAACCCGCACCGCACCGCCGACGGCCAGCCGGGCACGACGATGGCGCCGCTGTTCCACAACATCGCCAGCTGGCTGCTGCAGCGCGAGAACATCCCGCTCTCGCCCGACCCCGGCCCGCCGCTTACGCTGCAAGCCACCTGAGGGCGGGGCCGCCGGAAGGCGGGCCGGTACTGTGTCATCGCCATGAAGCTGCGTCCCTCGCATCCCGCCGGCCAGGCGCTCGGCCCACTGGCCGACCGGATAGGCGCGGTCATCGCGCCTGCAGGAACGGGGCGGGAGACCGTGGTCACCGGCGTGACTCTGCGCAGCCAGGACACCCAGCCGGGGGATCTGTTCGCGGCGCTGCCCGGCGCGTCGTCGCACGGCGGACTCTTCGCGGCCGACGCGATCGAGCGCGGCGCGGTCGCCGTGCTCACCGACTCGGACGGCCTGACCCACATGGGCGGCGACGCGACGGTGCCGGTGCTGGTCCGCGCCGACCCGCGGTCGGTGCTCGGCGGGCTGGCGGCCACCGTGTACGGCAACCCGTCGTGGCACCTTCGGGTGATCGGGGTGACCGGCACATCGGGCAAGACCACCACCACCTATCTGGTCGAGGCGGGGCTGCGGGCGGCGGATCGGGTCGCGGGCCTGATCGGCACCGTCGGCATCCGGATCGCGGGTGAGGATCTGCCGAGCAAGCTGACCACACCCGAGGCGCCCGACCTCCAGGCCCTGCTGGCGCTCATGCTCGAACAGGACGTCGACACCGTGGTGATGGAGGTGTCCAGCCACGCGCTGAGCCTCGGACGCGTCGACGGCGTCGAGTTCGCGGTCGGCGGCTTCACCAACCTGTCTCGTGACCATCTGGACTTCCATCCAACGATGGAGGACTACTTCGACACCAAGGCGCGACTGTTCGCGCCCGGATCACCAACGGCCGCAGCCGCTTCGGTGGTATGCATCGACGACGAGGCGGGCCGCGCCATGGCCGAGCTGGCGCCTGACCCGGTCACCGTCAGCGCGACCGACCAGGCCGCCGACTGGCGCGTCGAGGACATCCGCACGGTCGAGCGCGGCGCACAGGAGTTCTTCGCCGTCGATCCCGCCGGAGTGCATCACGGGCTGCGCATCGGACTTCCCGGCCGCTACAACGTCGCCAACTGTCTGCTCGCCGCGGCGCTGCTTGACGCGGTCGGGGTGTCACCTGAACAGGCCGCGCCAGGGCTGCGCGATGCACGGGTGCCCGGCCGACTCGAGCCCATCGATCGCGGCCAGCCCTTCCTGGCGCTGGTCGACTACGCCCACAAGCCCGGGGCGCTGCGCGCCGTGCTGGAGACCCTGCGCGGGCAGACCACCGGTCGGGTCGCGGTGGTATTCGGCGCGGGCGGAAACCGCGACCCGGGCAAGCGCGAGCCGATGGGCCAGGTGGCGGCCGAACTCGCCGACCTCGTCGTGGTGACCGACGACAACCCGCGCGACGAGGATCCCGCCTCGATCCGATCGTCGATCGTCGCGGGCACGGCGGGTGGCCCGGCACAGGTCGTCGAGATCGGCGACCGGCGCGAAGCGATCGACCACGCCGTCGCGTGGGCCCGCGCGGGGGACGTCGTGCTGATCGCGGGGAAGGGCCACGAGGCGGGCCAGACCAGCAACGGCGTTACCCGGCCGTTTGACGACCGCGACGAGCTGGCCGGGTCCATCGAGGCGCTTGGGCCGGACGCATGATCGCCATGACCCTCGCCCAGATCGCCGACATCGTCGGTGGTGAGCTCGCCGATATCTCGGCCGCCGACGCCGCTGCGACCAGGGTGACCGGCACGGTCGAGTTCGACTCGCGGGCGGTGACCGACGGCGGGCTGTTCATCGCACTGCCCGGCGCGCGGTCGGACGGCCATGACTTCGCGGCGACGGCGGTGGCAGCCGGTGCGGTAGCGGTGTTGGCCGCGCGGCCGGTGGGAGTGCCTGCGATCGTCGTCACGCCACGCACCGACGCCGCAACCGACGCGGGAGCCAGCGTTTTGGAGTACGACACGGACGGATCGGGCGCGGCCGTGCTTGCCGCACTGGCCAGGCTGGCCGCCGCGGTGGCCGCGGAGTTGGTGGCGGGTGGCCTGACGATCGTCGGCATCACCGGCTCGTCGGGTAAGACCTCGACCAAGGACCTCGTCGCTGCGGTGCTCGCTCCGCTCGGCGAGGTGGTCGCCCCGCCGGGCTCGTTCAACAACGAGCTTGGCACCCCGTGGACGATGCTGCGGGCGGGGGAGGACACCGACTATCTGGTCCTGGAGATGTCTGCCCGCCATCCCGGCAACATCGCGGCGCTTGCCTCGATCGCCCCACCGTCGATCGGGGTCGTGCTGAACGTCGGCACCGCCCATCTCGGCGAGTTCGGTTCTCGCGAGGCCATCGCACGCACCAAAGCCGAACTCCCACAAGCTGTTCCGTCATCGGGAGTGGTGATCCTCAACGCCGACGACGACGCCGTTGCCGGCATGGCCGAACAGACCGCGGCCCGGGTGGTTCGGGTGTCGCGGTCACCCGGCGCGGACGTGTGGGCCGGCCCGGTCGCGCTCGACGAGGTGGCCCGCCCCCACTTCACAATGCATGCCGGCGGCGTCGAAACCGACATCTCGCTGGCTGTGCACGGCGAACACCAGGTGTCCAATGCGCTGTGCGCGGCCGCCGTCGCGCTGGAGTGCGGAGCCAGCGGCGCACAGGTCGCGACCGCACTGGCGGGCGCGGGCCCGGTGTCGCAGCATCGGATGAACGTCAGCACCCGCGAAGACGGGGTAACCGTCATCGACGACGCATACAACGCCAACCCGGATTCGATGCTGGCCGGGCTGAAGTCGCTGGCCTGGATGGCGCGCCAGGGCACCGAGCCGCGGCGCAGCTGGGCGGTGCTCGGCGAGATGGCCGAGCTCGGCGACGACGCGATATCGGAACACGACCGCGTCGGCCGGCTGGCGGTGCGATTAGATGTCAGTCGACTCATCGTCGTGGGAACCGGGAGATCTATGAGCGCCATGCATCACGGGGCGGTCATGGAGGGCTCGTGGGGAGGGGAGGCCACCATGGTCGACGACGCTGACGCCGCGCTGGAATTGTTGCGAGCAGAACTTCGCGAGGGGGATGTGGTGCTCGTCAAGGCATCGAACGCTGCGGGGCTGGGAAAGCTGGCTGAGGCGTTGGTCGCCTCATGAGGCAGGTCCTCATCGCCGTCGGTATCGCGCTGACGGTGTCGATCCTGCTGACCCCTGTCCTGATCGGGCTGTTCACCCGGCAGGGTTTCGGCCACGAGATCCGCGAGGACGGCCCGCCGAGCCACCACAAGAAGCGCGGTACCCCGTCGATGGGCGGCGTCGCGATCCTGGCAGGCATCTGGGCGGGTTACCTCGGCACCCACCTGGTGGGGCTGGCGCTCGACGGCCGCGGCCCGTCGGCATCGGGCCTGTTGGCCCTCGGTCTGGCGACCGCCCTTGGCATCGTCGGATTCATCGACGACCTGATCAAGATCCGCCGATCGCGCAACCTCGGCCTCAACAAGAGCGCCAAAACGGTCGGCATGCTGCTGGCCGCTGTGCTGTTCGGCGTGTTGGCCCTGCAGTTCCGCAACGCCGACGGCCTCACGCCCGGCAGTGCCGAACTGTCCTACGTGCGTGAAATCGCCACGGTCACACTGGCTCCCGCCATTTTCGTGCTGTTCGGCGTGCTGATCGTCTACGCATGGTCGAACGCGGTGAACTTCACCGACGGGCTCGACGGGCTGGCCGCGGGCGCGATGGCGATGGTCTGTGCGGCCTACGTGATCATCACTTTCTGGCAGTTCCGCAACGCGTGCGCGACGGCGCCGGGGGTCGGCTGCTACAACGTGCGGGACCCGCTTGACCTCGCACTGATCGCCGCCGCGACGGCGGGGGCGTGTATCGGGTTCCTGTGGTGGAACGCCGCTCCCGCGAAGATCTTCATGGGCGACACCGGCTCGCTGGCGCTCGGCGGCATCATCGCCGCGCTGTCGGTGCTCAGCCGCACCGAGATGCTCGCGGTGGTGCTCGGTGCACTGTTCGTCGCCGAGGTGACGTCGGTGGTGGTGCAGATCCTCGCGTTCCGCACCACCGGGCGCCGCGTGTTCCGGATGGCGCCGTTCCACCATCACTTCGAACTCGTCGGGTGGGCGGAGACCACGGTGATCATCCGCTTCTGGCTGTTGACCGCGATCGCGTGCGGCCTCGGGGTGGCGCTCTTCTACAGCGAGTGGCTCACCACCGTTGGTGCCTGACGTGGTCCGCTCTGCAGTTGCGCCGCTCACGCCCGGCACCCGCGTGCTGGTGACCGGGGCAGGCATCACGGGCCGCTCGGTGGGCGCCGCGCTCGAGCCGACGGGTGTGCGCCTGACCATCTGCGACGACGACCCGCTGGCCCTTCAACGCCTCATCACGCCCGCGACCGTCGTCACCACGGTCGAGGCCGTCGACCGGATCACCGACTACGCCCTTGTCGTCACCAGCCCCGGATTTCCGCCCACCGCACCGGTTTTGGCCGCCGCGGCGACCGCGGGCGTGCCGATCTGGGGTGACGTCGAGCTGGCGTGGCGGCTGGATCAGGCCGGCTGGTTCGGCACCCCGAAGCGCTGGCTGGTGGTGACCGGCACCAACGGCAAGACGACCACCACGTCGATGCTGCACGCGATGCTGGTCGCGGGCGGGCGACGCGCGGTGCTGTGCGGCAATATCGGCAATCCGGTGATCGACATGCTGGCCGAGCCCGCCGAGCTGCTGGCGGTCGAACTGTCGAGTTTCCAGCTGCACTGGGCACCGTCGCTGCGGCCCGACGCAGGCGCGGTGCTCAACGTCGCGGAGGACCACCTCGACTGGCACGGCTCGATGGACGCCTACGCGGCCGACAAGGCGCGGGCGCTGGACGGCCGGGTCGCGGTCGTCGGGCTCGACGATCCGATCGCCGCCGGGCTGCTCGACGGTGCCGCCGCAGCGGTGCGGGTCGGCTTCACGCTCGGCGATCCGGCCGCCGGGCAGCTGGGGGTTCGCGACGGCGCGCTGATCGACCGGGCTTTCGCCGACGGCCTTGTGCTCGCCGATGCCGCGTCGGTCCCCGTGCCAGGGCCCGTCGGTGTTCTCGACGCGTTGGCCGCCGCGGCTCTGGCCCGCGCCGTCGACGTGCCCGCGGCCGCCATCGCCGATGCGTTGTCGTCGTTCCACGTCGGCCCGCACCGGGCCGAGGTGGTCGCAGAGATCGACGGCGTGACCTACGTCGACGATTCCAAGGCCACCAATCCGCACGCAGCGCACGCGTCCATCGCCGCATACCCGCGGGTGGTGTGGATCGCCGGTGGTCTGCTCAAGGGCGCATCTGTCGACGAACTCGTCTCCGACGTGTCGAATCGGCTGGTCGGCGCCGTGTTGATCGGCCGGGATCGGGCACTGGTCGCCAATGCGTTATCGCGACACGCCCCGGATGTCCCCGTTGTGGAGGTTGTGACGGGGGAGGATTCTGAGGTGCCTGAGACAAATGAGTCAGATGTTAATTCTGTGACTCGCTTGATGACCGCTGTGGTTGCTGCGGCGCGCAGGCTGGCTCGCCATGGCGACACGGTGCTGCTGGCCCCTGCGGGCGCGTCCTTCGACCAGTTCAGCGGCTACGCCGAGCGCGGAGATGCCTTCGCCGCCGCCGTGCGCGCAACCCGGTAGCGGCCGTGAGCACCCTGTTGACCCGGCTGCGGCTCAGCCGGACCGGCACCACGACTGCCGATGCGGCCGTTCCGCGCACCCGCTTCGGCGCATGGCTCAACAGGCCGATGACCTCGTTTCACCTCATCATCGCCGTCGCCGCGCTGCTCACCTCGCTCGGGCTGATCATGGTGCTCTCGGCATCCGGCGTGCACTCCTACGACGAGGACGGCTCGCCGTGGGTGATCTTCGGCAAGCAGCTGATCTGGACGCTCGTCGGCCTGTTCGCGTTCTATGCGGCCATGCGGATGCGCGTCCAAACCATGCGCAGCCTCGCGTTCACCGGCTTCGCGATCACCATCGTGCTGCTCGTGCTGGTGCTCATCCCGGGAATCGGCAAGGAGGCCAACGGCTCCCGCGGCTGGTTCGTCGTCGCCGGCTTGTCCATGCAGCCGTCGGAGCTGGCAAAGATCGCGTTCGCGATCTGGGGTGCCCACCTGTTGGCTGCCCGCCGGATGGAGCGGGCATCGCTGCGCGAGATGCTCATCCCGCTGGTGCCGGCGGCGGTGATCGCACTGGCGCTGATCGTCGCCCAGCCCGACCTCGGCCAGACGGTGTCGCTCGGCATCATCCTACTGGCATTGCTGTGGTACGCCGGCCTTCCGCTGCGGGTGTTCTTGTCCTCGATGTTCGCCGTCGTGGTGTCGGCGGCCATCCTCGCCGTGTCGGAGGGTTACCGGTCCGACCGGGTGATGTCCTGGCTGAACCCTGGCGCCGACTCCCAGGGCTCCGGCTATCAGGCCAAGCAGGCTAGATTCGCGCTGGCCAACGGCGGTGTCTTCGGCGACGGGCTCGGGCAGGGCACCGCGAAATGGAACTACCTGCCCAACGCGCACAACGACTTCATTTTCGCGATCATCGGCGAGGAACTCGGGTTCATCGGCGCCGCGGGGCTGCTGTGCCTTTTCGGGCTGTTCGCATACACCGGGATGCGGATCGCGCGCCGGTCTGCCGATCCGTTCCTGCGGTTGCTCACCGCGACCGCCACCATGTGGGTGCTCGGTCAGGTGTTCATCAACGTCGGCTACGTCATCGGCCTACTGCCGGTCACCGGGCTGCAGCTACCACTCATCTCTGCTGGTGGAACATCAACGGCGACAACGCTTCTGATCATCGGCGTGATCGCAAACGCCGCGCGACACGAGCCCGAGGCGGTGGCCGCGCTGCGCGCGGGCCGTGACGACCGGGTCAATCGACTGCTGCGGCTGCCGCCACCCGAGCCCTACTCGCCGACCCGCACCGAGGCGCTTCGCGACCGGCTGCGGTCCCGTGACAGCAAGCAGGCGGCCAAGCCGCAACGCAAGCCGGCGGCCAAGCCCCACCGCAAGCAGGCGGCCAAGCCGCAACGCAAGCCGGCAAGCGGCAACCGACGCAAACCCCATACGGCCGACCGGCCGGTGCGACGCTCAGGGCATCATGGAGGCGACCAGCGCGCTCATCGCGCACGCGAGGAGCAAATCAGCTCCAGTGCGGCTGGACAACAGCGCCACCAGGGCCGACGGGCTCGCACATTGGAAGGTCAACGTCACGGGTGAATGGGCCGATCTCGGTAGTTATCGCCGGCGGCGGGACGGCAGGCCACATCGAACCCGCCATGGCCGTCGCCGATGCGCTCAGCGCGCTCGAACGCGACGTGCGGATCACCGCTCTGGGTACCCATCGCGGCCTCGAGACCCGGTTGGTTCCTGAGCGCGGCTATGACCTCGAGCTCATCACGCCGGTACCGCTGCCACGTAAGCCCTCCGCCGACCTGCTGCGCCTGCCGCTGCGGGTGCGCCGTGCGGTCAGCGAGACCCGCCGAGTGCTCGACGACGTCGAGGCCGACGTCGTCATCGGCTTCGGCGGCTACGTCGCGGTACCCGCCTACCTGGCGGCGCGCCGACGCCGGGTGCCGGTGGTCGTCCACGAAGCCAACGCCAGCGCGGGCTGGGCCAACAAGCTCGGCGCCCGGTCGGCGCGCCGCGTGCTCTCCGCGGTTGCCGAACCCGGCCTGCCGCGCGCCGAGGTCGTCGGTGTGCCGGTGCGCGCGGCGATCACATCGCTGGATCGGATGGCCGAACGGGCGAAAGCCCGCGCGCATTTCGGCTTCGCCGACGACGCGCGGGTGCTTCTGGTGTTCGGCGGTTCCCAGGGTGCGCAGTCGATCAACCGTGCCGTGGCACCTGCGGCAGGCGCTCTCGCCGCCGCGGGTATCTCGGTGCTGCACGCGCACGGCCCGAAGAACACCCTCGATCTGCGCGCACCCGGCGACGGCGACCCGCCTTACGTGGCCGTGCCGTACCTCGACCGGATGGACTTGGCTTACGCCGCAGCCGATCTGGCGATCTGCCGGTCCGGTGCGATGACGGTCGCCGAGGTCTCCGCCGTCGGACTGCCCGCGGTGTACGTCCCGCTGCCCATCGGCAACGGTGAGCAGCGACTCAACGCGCTGCCCGTCGTCGATGCGGGCGGAGGGCTTCTCGTCGACGATGCCGACCTCACGCCCGAGTTCGTCGGCGATACCGTCGCCGGGCTGCTCGGCGATGCTCCCCGGCTCACGGCGATGACGGCCGCCGCGGCGATGGCAGGCCACCGCGACGCCGCCCAGAAGGTTGCCGAGATCGCCCTCGAGGTGGCGCGCAGCGGGCGCGACAGTCGCAAGGCTCACCGGTGAACGCACCGGAGCCGGGAGGCCGGCGACCCAGGGACTTGCCCGACGAGTTGCAGCGGGTTCACATGGTCGGCATCGGCGGTGCGGGCATGTCAGGCATCGCACGCATCCTGCTTGACCGGGGCGGGCTGGTATCGGGCTCCGACGCCAAGGAATCACGTGGCGTTGCGGCGCTGCGCGCACGCGGCGCGGTGATCCGCATCGGCCACGACGAGTCCTCGCTGGACCTGCTGCCCGGCGGACCGACCGCGGTGGTCACCACCTACGCCGCGATACCGAAGACCAACCCCGAGCTGGTCGAGGCCAGGCGCCGCGGTATCCCGGTGATCCTGCGGCCGGTGGTGCTGGCCAGGCTGATGGACGGCTACACCACGTTGATGGTGACGGGCACGGCGGGCAAGACCACAACGACCTCGATGCTCATCGTGGCGTTGCAGCACACCGGTTTCGACCCGTCGTTCGCGGTCGGCGGCGACCTCGGCGAGGCAGGCACCAACGCCCATCACGGCAGCGGCACGTGCTTCGTCGCCGAGGCCGACGAGAGCGACGGCTCGTTGTTGGAGTACACACCCGACGTGGCGGTGGTGACCAACATCGAGGCCGATCATCTGGATTTCTTCGGTACTGCCGAGGCCTACAGCGCGGTGTTCGACAAGTTCGTCGAACGGCTGGCGCCTGGAGGCGCGCTGATCGCGTGCGCCGACGATGAGGGCGCCGCCGCGCTCGCCGATCGCTCGGCGGAGCAGGGCATCAGGGTGCTGCGCTACGGCAGCGCGCATGACGGCAAGCCTGCACCCGGCCTGGCTGGCACGCTGCTCGGCTGGGAGCAGCACGGCACCAGCGCGGTGGCGCATATCGCGCTGTCAGGCGAGCCGCATCCGCGGGTGATGCGCCTCGCGGTGCCCGGTAGGCATATGGCACTGAACGCCTTAGCGGCGCTGTTGGCGGCGATCGAGGCGGGCGCGCCCGTTGACGGAATCCTCGACGGCCTAGCAGGTTTCGAGGGTGTGCGCAGGCGCTTCGAGTTCGTCGGCACGGCCAACGGTGTGCGGGTGTTCGACGACTACGCCCACCATCCGACGAAGGTCCGCGCCGCCCTGTCGGCGTTGCGCACGCTGGTCCGCCAGGGTGAGACGACGCACGCGGGAGTTGGTCGCGCCATCGTCGTCTTTCAACCTCACTTGTATTCGCGCACACAGACTTTCGCACGGGAATTTGGTGAAGCCCTCAGCGATGCCGACCAGGTCTTCGTGCTCGACGTCTACGGCGCGCGTGAACAACCGATCGCGGGCGTGAGCGGAGCGTCGGTGGCCGAACACGTCACCAAGCCGGTGCATTACGTGCCGGACTTCTCCGCCGTTGCCGAGCAGGTGGCCAACGCCGCTCGCACGGGAGACGTGGTGATCACCATGGGCGCAGGCGATGTCACGATGCTGGCTCCCGAGATCGTCGAGGCGCTCGCCGCACGAGCCAACCGCTCGATGCCGCAACGCGGACCCGAGACGGGCGCACAATGACCGAACCCGAGAACGGCGGCGAGGCGACCGCCGAACCCGAGAACGGCAGTGAAGCGGCGGCTGAACCCGACGACGACGGCAGCGAGGCGACCGCCGAGCCCGAGGAGCCATCAGAAGAGGAGTTCGAGGGCCCGCGGCGGCGAGCACGGCGGGAACGCGAAGCGCGCCGCGAGGCCCAGGCCCGCGCCGTCGCGATCGAGCAGGCCAGAAGGGAAGCCAAGCGACGCGCGCAGGGCAAATCGAGCGATGATTCCAAACATGTTGCGCGGGGGTCGGTTCGGGGTCTGAAGCTGGTGGTGTGGACGGTCTTGCTGGTCGCGCTGTTCGTGGGCCTCGGACTGCTGCTGTACTTCACCCCGATCATGGCGGCGCGAGATGTCGTCATCACCGGCCTGGGTGCGGTCACGCAGGAGGAAGTCGTCGCCGCCGCAGCCGTCAAGGAGGGCACGCCGCTGCTGCAGGTGAATACGGACGACGTCGCCGAGCGCGTGGCCACGATTCGCCGCGTCGCGACCGCGCGCGTGCAGCGCGAATATCCGTCGACGCTTCGGATCACGGTCGTCGAACGGGTCCCCATCGTCGTCAAGGATTACCCCGACGGGCCACATCTGTTCGACCGCGACGGAGTGGATTTCGCGACCGCGCCTCCGCCGCCCAACCTTCCGTACCTGGAGGCCGACAACCCCGGGCCGAGCGATCCGTCGACCAAGGCGGCGCTTGAAGTGATGACGGCGCTGCGGCCGGAGGTGGCCGGACAGGTCGCCAGGGTGTCGGCGCCGTCGGTCGCTGCGGTCACCCTGACGTTGGTCGACGGCAGGGAGGTGGTGTGGGGCACCAATGAGCGCACAGAGGAGAAGGCGCAGAAGCTCGCGGCGCTGCTGACCCAGCCCGGCCACACCTACGACGTCTCCAGTCCTGATTTGCCGACGGTCAAGTAATCCGGCGTCTGCGAAATCACCCGAAATTCTTGACGTTTCCGTCGGCGCGCCTGCATGGATAGTGCTTGACCTCGACCTACCGTTCTGTTTGCGCAGATACAACTTGACATAACTGTAAGCCTTTAGTTGAGGTTGAGAGTTTGCTCGAGATTCTGCTCCGTCAGGCAACCAGGGAGGAAGGCGATGATGACCCCCCCGCACAACTACCTCGCCGTCATCAAAGTGGTCGGCATCGGCGGCGGCGGCGTCAACGCCGTCAACCGGATGATCGAGCAAGGTCTCAAGGGCGTGGAGTTCATCGCGATCAACACCGACGCGCAGGCGTTGTTGATGAGCGATGCCGACGTCAAACTCGACGTCGGACGTGACTCCACCCGCGGCCTCGGCGCAGGTGCAGACCCCGAGGTCGGACGCAAGGCCGCCGATGACGCCAAGGATGACATCGAGGAGCTGCTGCGCGGCGCCGACATGGTGTTCGTGACCGCGGGCGAGGGCGGTGGCACCGGTACGGGCGGCGCGCCCGTCGTCGCCACCATCGCACGCAAGCTCGGCGCATTAACGGTCGGCGTGGTGACACGGCCGTTCTCGTTCGAGGGCAAGCGTCGCAGTAACCAGGCCGAGGCGGGAATCGCCGCGCTGCGGGAGAGCTGCGACACCTTGATCGTCATCCCCAACGATCGGCTGCTGCAGATGGGTGACGCCGCTGTATCTCTGATGGACGCGTTCCGCAGCGCCGATGAGGTACTGCTCAACGGCGTGCAGGGCATCACCGACTTGATCACCACCCCCGGCCTGATCAACGTCGACTTCGCCGACGTCAAGGGCATCATGTCCGGCGCGGGGACCGCACTGATGGGCATCGGCTCGGCGCGCGGAGACGGACGCTCGCTGAAGGCCGCCGAGATCGCCATCAACTCGCCGCTGCTCGAGGCATCCATGGAGGGCGCGCAGGGCGTGTTGATGTCCATCGCAGGCGGCAGCGACCTCGGTCTGTTCGAGATCAACGAGGCTGCCTCCCTTGTGCAGGACGCCGCGCACCCCGACGCCAACATCATCTTCGGCACCGTGATCGACGACTCCCTCGGTGACGAGGTACGGGTGACGGTGATCGCCGCGGGCTTCGACGCCTCGGGTCCAAGCCGAAAACCTGTGGTCGGTGCGGGCCAGGCGATCGCCCCCGGCAAGGCAGGCAAGGTCACCTCGCCGCTGTTCGAGCCGGTCGAAGCGGTCAGCGTGCCGGTGCACACCAACGGCGCGACGGTCAGTATCGGTGGGGACGACGACGACGACGTCGACGTTCCGCCGTTCATGCGGCACTAGCTCGACGCCGACGGTGCCTCCCGTCCGCGCAGCACCGGATACTGAGGTCGTGACTGTTCGGGTTCGGCGTGTGACCACCACTCGTGCCGGCGGCGTTTCGAAGCCGCCGTTTGACACCTTCAATCTGGGCGACCACGTCGGCGATGATCCGGCCGCCGTCGCAGCCAACCGGGAGCGGCTTGGGAAGGCGATCGGGTTGGGCGCCGACTCGGTCGTCTGGATGAACCAGGTGCACGGCGATCGCGTGGTCCGCGTCGACGAACCTGGCGGCTCCGCGGTCGAGGAAACCGATGGATTGGTTACCACCACACCGCGATTGGCATTGGCCGTCGTAACGGCGGATTGCGTTCCCGTTTTATTGGCCGATGCCCGCGCCGGTGTGGTGGCTGCGGTGCATGCAGGCCGAGTCGGTGCACAGAAGGGCGTCGTCGTGCGTGCGGTCGAGGCGATGTATGACGCCGGGGCGCACGCCGAGGACATCTCGGTGCTGCTCGGCCCTTCGGTCAGCGGCCGCAACTACGAGGTGCCCGCGGCAATGGCAGCTGAGGTGGAGGCCGCCCTGCCCGGCAGCAGGACCAGGACGTCGCGAGGGACCCCCGGACTGGACCTGCGGGCCGGAATCGCTAGGCAATTAAAGGGTTTGGGCATCACCGCCATCGATGCCGATCCGCGCTGCACGGTGGACGACGCCAACTTGTTCAGCCACCGCCGCGATGCCCCGACCGGGCGCCTTGCGTCCGTCGTGTGGATGGAATGACCGCCGTGGCAACGACGCGGGAAGCTGAACTGGAGGGCGCGTTGACCCTCGTGCGCGAACGGCTGGCGCGCGCGGCGGAGGCGGCGGGACGTCACATTGCTGAAATTGAATTGCTGCCGATTACCAAATTTTTTCCAGCAACCGATGTCCTTATTCTGTCGCATTTGGGTTGTCATGCATTTGGTGAATCGCGCGAACAAGAAGCAGCCGCGAAATTCGCCGAATGTAATTCCGTCGAGCCCCTTTCACCGATTCGCTGGCACATGGTCGGTCGGATTCAACGCAACAAGGCGCGCTCGATCGCCAACTGGGCGTACGCCGCGCACTCGGTCGACAGCGCCAAGCTGATCACCGCGCTGAGCCGGGCGTCGGTGGACGCGCTCGCCGATGGCGGCCGGTCGGAGCCGCTGCGGGTCTACCTACAGATCAGCCTCGACGGCGACGTCGAACGGGGGGGAATCGACATCGGGCGGCCCGACCTGGTCGACGAACTGTGCGCGCAGGTGCAGTGCGCGCAGGGCCTGCAGTTCGTCGGCCTGATGGGCATCCCGCCGCTTGGCGCCGACCCCGACAACGCATTCGCGCGTTTGCAGGCCGAACATCAGCGGGTACAGCAGGCCTACCAGCAGCGTCTCGGACTGTCGGCGGGGATGTCCAGCGACCTCGAGGCGGCGGTCAAACATGGTTCGACGTGTGTGCGTGTCGGTACCGCGGTTCTGGGGCAACGTCCTCTAACGTCACCCTGAGTAGTCACTCCAGTCACATCTTCATCACAGGCATCACGCAAGAAGGGTCCAGCGATGAGCACACTGCACAAGGTCAAGGCGTACTTCGGGATGGCGCCTATGGACGACTACGACGACGAGTACTACGACGACGAGGACCGTCCGTCGCGCGGATATCCGCGCCGTGAGCGGTTCGGCGAAGAAGGCTACGGCCGCTTCGACGACCGTTACGGCGAAGAGGAGATGGCAGGCGCCTACCGGGGCGGCTACGCCGACGAGGGCCGCTTCCACCCGCGTGAATTCGATCGCGCCGCACCGAGGTACGCCCCTCTGCGTGGCTCGACACGGGGCGCGCTGGCGATGGATCCCCGTCGGATGGCGATGCTGTTCGACGAGAGCAGCCCGCTTTCGAAGATCACGACGCTGCGGCCCAAGGACTACAGCGAGGCCCGCACCATCGGTGAGCGTTTCCGCGATGGCACCCCGGTGATCATGGACCTGGTGACCATGGACAACGCGGACGCCAAGCGACTCGTCGATTTCGCCGCCGGCCTGGCGTTCGCGCTGCGCGGATCCTTCGACAAGGTCGCCACGAAGGTGTTCCTGCTGTCGCCAGCCGACGTCGACGTCACGCCCGACGATCGCAGGCGCATCGCCGAGACCGGCTTCTACGCCTATCAGTAGGTCGGCCGCCGTGCCGCGGGCAGCTCTGTGCTCCCCGCGTGCGCGCATGGGCCGGGTAGGCTGACGGCATCGCGACGGCCGGCAGCGGCCCAGCGCCGCAGTATTCAACGTCACACATCGCAGTAGTGAGGTCGGCTTAGTTGGCCCTGTTCTTTGAGATTCTGGGTTTCGCGCTGTTCGTCTTCTGGCTGCTGCTCATCGCCCGCGTGGTGGTCGAGTTCATCCGCTCGTTCAGCCGCGACTGGCACCCAAGGGGCGTCACCGTGGTGATCCTCGAGATGATCATGACGCTTACCGATCCGCCGGTGAAGCTGTTGCGGCGCATCATTCCGCAGCTCACGATAGGGGCGATCCGCTTCGATCTGTCGATCATGGTGCTGCTGCTCGTCGCGTTCATCGGCATGCAGCTCGCGTTCAGCGCCGCGGCCTGAGAGGCCGTGAATCGCCGTTTGCCGAGCGCCGCAATTGGCTTTAAGAAGATTGAATTTCGCTCTTAAATTTTGGCCTCGGGTGCAACCGGCGAGTCTGGTGTGACAGGATGGGCGCCAGTTACTTCACTGACGTTCTACACTTTGAGATCGATTGACGGTCCGGACCATCTAGGGGGCAGACAATGCCGCTCACTCCAGCCGACGTTCATAACGTCGCCTTCAGCAAGCCGCCCATTGGCAAGCGTGGCTACAACGAGGATGAGGTCGACGCCTTCCTCGATCTGGTTGAGAACGAACTGACTCGCCTCGTCGAGGAGAACGCCGACCTTCGTCAGCGGGTGAGCGAGCTCGACCAGGAGCTGGCGACCGCGCGGGCCGGTGGCGGAGCGCAGCCAACCCAGGCCATTCCGCTGTATCAGCCCGAGCCCGAACCGGAGCCGGCTCCGCAGCCCGTCTACGAGGCGCCGCCGCCTGCTCCCGCCCCGATGACCGAGGATCAGCACCTCAAGGCGGCCCGCGTACTTGGCCTGGCCCAAGACACCGCCGACCGGCTGACGTCGACCGCCAAGACCGAGTCGGAGAAGCTGCTGTCCGACGCGCGCGCCCAGGCCGACCAGATGGTCAACGAGGCGCGGCTGACCGCGGAATCGACGGTGGCCGAGGCCCGTCAGCGTGCTGACACGATGCTCGCCGATGCCCAGGCCCGGTCGGAGACCCAGCTGCGTCAGGCCCAGGAGAAGGCCGACGCGCTGCAGGCCGACGCCGAGCGTAAGCACTCCGAAATCATGGGCACGATCAACCAGCAGCGCACCGTGCTCGAAGGCCGGTTGGAGCAGCTTCGGACGTTCGAACGCGAGTACCGCACCAGGCTCAAGACCTACCTGGAGTCCCAGCTCGAGGAACTCGGCCAGCGCGGCTCCGCTGCTCCGGTGGATTCGAGCGCCAACAACGACAGCGGCGCCGGATTCAACCAATTCAACCGCGGCAACAACTGAGCCCCGCGCCCCTCGGCGAAGGGATTGACCAATGCTGATCGTTGCTCTTGTGCTCGCCGTAATCGGCCTTGCGGCCTTGGTGACCGCGGTCGTCACGAGCAATGAGCTGATCGCCTGGGTCTGCATCGCCGCGAGCGTGATCGGCGTCGTACTGCTGATCGTCGACGCGCTGCGGGAGCGTTCCCGCGCCGATACCGCGCCGTCGCAGGAGGCCGACGAGGAGATCGTCGAGGACTATCCGGAAGAGCCGGAGGACGAGGTGGACGCCGAAACCACTGCGGCCCCAACCGAAACCGTCGACAGCGACGCTGCTGAGGTCGCCGAGGAAGACAGCAACCCGCGCTAGCGCGTCGGCGTGGCCAGCAGCTCGCGGACCTCGCTGTCGGAGACCTGGTGGAAGTCCACGTACACCTGCCCGACCGCTTCGAACGAGGTCGGCATCGTCGCGCACACCACGTCGTCGGCCTCGCGGCCGAGTTCACGGCAGGCCGACGGCGGGCCGACCGGAACCGCGACCACAACGCGTGCCGGCTGTGCGGCACGCACCGCGCGTACGGCGGCGAGCATGCTCGCGCCGGTGGCGATCCCGTCGTCGACGATGATCGCGACCAGATCCTTGGCGTCGGCAGCCTCCCGACCGCAGCGGTAGGCCTGCTCGCGTCGGTTGAGCTCGCAGGTCTCGCGTTCGATCGCGGTGCGCAGCGCTTCGTCGCTGATATTCAGGCTTTTCATCAGGTTGTCATTGACCACAAGGCCGCCGCCGCTGGCGAGGGCACCCATCGCGAGCTCTTCCCACTGCGGCACGCCGAGCTTGCGGACCAGGAAGACATCGAGCGGCGCCCGCAGGGCGGCGGCAACCTCCCAGCCGACCGGAACGCCGCCGCGCGCCAACCCGAGAACCAGAATGTCGTCTCTGCCGTGATAGGCCGTCAACGCCTGAGCCAGGACCTGGCCGGCTTCGCGGCGGTCCCGGAAGGTACGTTTTGCGCTTCGTCGCGCGAGTCCACTCCAACCGGCCATGACTATGTGTTCCCATTTCAGGGGCGGATTCCCAATTGGGGACTGATTTAGCCTACGACGGGCAATCCAACTGCGCCTCGACTCCGAATTACTGAGACAAGTTGGGCCGAGCATGAGCGCGGCCGAAAGGGACCATGGGCATCGAGTACGAAAGCGTCGTCGATCATCCGCTGGATGAGGTATTCGCATGGCACACCAGGCCTGGCGCCATGGCCCGCCTCGTTCCGCCATGGCAGCCGATGACGGTGGTGTCGGAAACCGACTCGCTGGCCGACGGTCAGGCGGTGCTGGGGCTGCCGGGTGGGCTGCGCTGGATCGCCAAGCATGACCGGGACAGCTTCGACCCGCCGCACCGCTTTGCCGACGTGCTGTCATCGGCGGGCCCGCGCTCGCTGCCACCGCGCGTCATCGGCTGGTGGCGACACACCCACAAGTTCTCCGAAGCGCCCGGCGGCCGAACAACGGTGCGCGATGAGGTCGACACCACGGTTCCCGGTGCGGCACTGCGGCCGACCTTCGTCTATCGACACCGTCAGCTGGCCGACGACCTGGCCGCACATCGCGATGCCGCCTCGGCGGGTGCCCGGCCCATGGTCGTCGCGGTCACCGGCGCGGCAGGCCTGGTCGGGTCGGCGTTCACCGCCCTGTTGACGACCGGCGGTCACCGGGTGATTCGGTTGGTCCGACGGCCGGCATGCACCAAGGACGAACGGCATTGGCGGCCCGATGCTCCCGCGTCCGACCTGCTGTCGGGGGTCGATGCCGTGGTGCACCTGGCCGGTGCCTCGATCGCGGGTCGGTTCACAAAGGCGCACAAGGCCGCCATCCGCGACAGCCGCATCGAACCGACGCGCATGCTCGCGCGCGCGGCGGCCGACAGCGACGACGGCCCGAAGGTGTTCGTCAGCGCCTCGGCGATCGGGATCTACGGGTACGACAGGGGCGACGCGCTGTTGTGTGAGGACAGCATGCGCGGTGACGGATTCCTGGCTGACCTTGTGGCCGACTGGGAGGCCGCCACCGGCCCGGCCGCCGACGCGGGGTTGCGGGTGGTCGCTGTTCGCACCGGAATCGTGCAGGCCGCGGCGGGCGGCACGCTGAGACTGCTGCGGCCGCTTTTCTTGGCCGGGCTTGGCGGCAGGATGGGTAGCGGCAGACAGTGGCTGTCCTGGATCGGCCTCGACGACCTGCTCGACGTCTACTACCGCGCCCTGTACGACAACAGACTGACCGGTCCGGTCAACGCGGTCGGGCCTGCGCCGGTTCGCAACGTCGACTACACGAAAGCACTGGCCGACGTACTGCACCGGCCTGCGCTGGTGCCCGTGCCGTCATTCGGGCCGCGCCTGCTGCTTGGCGCTCAGGGTGCCCGCGAACTCGCCGAGGCCGATCAGCGGGTGGTGCCGACCAAGCTGGCCGAGCTGGGGCACCGGTTCCGGCACGAAACCGTCTCCGACGCCTTAGCCCATCAGCTCGGGCACGGCTGATGAGCGACCTGAGATAGAAATCCGCGCACCAGACCGCGAATGCGGCGGGCCGCGTCGCTCTCGAGTTCCTTTGTAGCCGAAAGCAATTCGTCATTGGTGAGGCCGAAGCTGGCTACCTCACCGTTGGGATCATCGGCCAGCCAGGTGTCGAGCAGGTCGTGATCCACTTCGGGATGGAACTGAAGCCCGAGCGCCCGACCGAGCACGAACGCTTGTGACGCATTGGCGGTTCTCGCGATTTCGGTGGCGCCTCGCGGCAGTTTCCATGTGTCGGAATGCCATTCGAACCACGGGCCGCCGGGTATCAGACCCTCGTCGTCGCTCGTCACGTCGTACCAGCCGATCTCCGGTCGGGTGGACCGGGCCACCGACCCGCCGAAAGCCTGGGCGAGCAACTGGCCGCCGAAGCAGACGCCGAGTGTCGGCACACCCGCGTCCGCGGCATCGCGCAGCATCTGCATTTCGGTGCCGACCCAGGTCTGGCGCAGCGCTTCGTCGTACACCGCCCACCGCGCGCCCAGCGGCACGATCACGTCGTAGGCCGTCGGATCGGGGAACGCCACATCGCCGACGGGGTCGTTGACCCGGTCGGCGGGCACCACGCTGAATGTGGAGACGTCATAGCCGCATTCGGTGAACGCCTCGCCGAGCAAGCCCTCGGTCGCCAGGTGCTCGTTGTGGATGAACAGTACTTGGGGCGCCATGGTCAAAGATTATTTCGGAGGCACCGGCGGCGCGTCGTCTGGGGCGAGTTCCTTGGCGATGCGCCGGAACAGCGTGTCGGCCTCGTTTCGGTAATTGCCCTGGTCATCGAATGCTTCGGGTTGATAGGTGACGACGACAGCAATCCCGATCTTCTTGGCGGGAAGGTAGGCCATCACACCGGCCTCACCGGCAAATAGGGGGTTCTGCAGCAGCCAGTCGCCGGAGATCACGACGCCCATCCCGTAGGTGTAGCCGTCGTTCATCTCCATGCAGGTCGTGCAGTCGGGCATGGCGCGGGTCTTGCCGCGCAGATCGGTGGACGCGAACTTCTGGTAGGACTGTTTCGACAGCAACTTGCCAGAGCCGAGCCCCGCCGCGCTGGCCTCCATGTCGTAGATGTTCGTCGTCTGGATCGCGCCGTGGGTGATCGTCCATGACGGGTTCCAATAGGTGGACTCCTCGTAGAACGGTGTGCCGCCGGGTATGTTGAGCGCCTCGCGCCGTTCGCTGCTGAACGCGTGCAGAACCGGGACCGGTATCTCCGGGGTGAACGAGTTCGCGGTGTTGGTCAACCCGAGTGGCCGTAACACTTTGTCGTCCAAGAGCTTTGGCATGTCCTCGCCGGTGGCTTTCTCCAACGCCTTGCCCAGAAGCACGTAGTTGGTGTGCGCGTAGTTCCAGTTCGTGCCCGGCTCGTACAGAAGCGGTCTCGACGTCGCGAAGCCGAGCAGCTGATCGGGCTCCCACTGGCGGAACGGGTCCTGGTAGAGCGCCTTCTCGAACTCCTTGTTGCCGATCACGTAATCGACGTAACCGGAAGTCATTTGGCCTAGCTGGCCGAGCGTGACACGGTCGGCGTTGGGCACGTCCGGTAGCCATTTCGACAACTTGTCGTCGAGGGT
Organism: Mycolicibacterium stellerae; assembly: GCF_003719305.1. Lineage (GTDB taxonomy): Bacteria > Actinomycetota > Actinomycetes > Mycobacteriales > Mycobacteriaceae > Mycobacterium > Mycobacterium stellerae. Next base: position 159,027 of record NZ_RARC01000009.1, on the reverse strand, counting down.
GACCAACTTCTCGTCGACGAGGATCATCAGCAGTGTCGAAACGTAGGAGATCGCGACGGCGCCGTTGCGAAAATGCATGTTCGTCGTCGCCGCAACATTGGTCATGGAGTCGCCGGCGGCCCGCGTGACGACCTCTTTGCCGTCGACGGTGACTCGGACGATGACCGCCTTCAGGTGCGCTTGCGCCATTGTGTCGCGCACTATCGCCATCACCGCGTCCGCCGTGGCGGGATCGCTCGTCGAAGCAGGGGAGTCCGCCGGACGGGGCGGCGCCGGAGCGCAACCGGCAAGCAGCAACAGCGCGCAGGCAAGGCCGACGGTGCGACGGGTCCGGGACATGCGGCGATCTTGACAGACCGCGAGTTTGGACACGGTCGCCTTCGGCTATTCCGGGTGGCGTGGCGGAACTCGCAGACTGGTTCCTCAGCGCCGCAGAGCGAGGCAACCCGGCCACCAAGATTCCGGCCTGGAGCGCGGGTAGTCGCGTAGAGCCGTTGATCCACGGTGCGACCTATTTCGACCGGCTGGTGACCGAGGTCGAGGCGCTCGGTGCGGGTGACTACCTGTTCTTCACTGATTGGCGTGGCGACCCCGACCAGAAGATGCGCGACGACGGCCCGACCGTCAGGGAGTTGTTCTGCTCGGCGGCGCACCGCGGTGTCGTCGTCAAGGGACTGGTCTGGCGCTCGCACCTGGACAAGTTCGCCTACAGCGAGGAGGAGAATCAGCACCTGGGCGAGGCGATCGAGGCGGCGGGCGGTGAGGTCCTGCTCGACCAGCGCGTCCGATTCGGTGGCTCGCACCACCAGAAGCTGGTGGTGATCCGGCACGCCGGCGAACCCGAGCGCGATGTCGCGTTCGCCGGCGGCATCGACCTGTGCCACTCCCGCCGCGACGACGAGACCCACCGGGGGGACCGCCAAGCACAGCAGATGGCCAAGCAGTACGGGGAGCACCCGCCGTGGCATGACGTCCAGCTTCGGCTGCAGGGTCCGGTCGTCGGCGCTTTGGACACCTCGTTCCGTGAGCGATGGGACGATCCCGCTCCGCTGGACATGCTCTCACCGATCGCGTGGCTCACCGACAAGCTCCGCGGCGCCGATCTGGATCCGGGGGCGCTGCCCGAGCAGCCGGCCGATCCGCCGCCGTGCGGTCCGCACACCGTCCAGGTGCTGCGCACCTACCCCGACGCGCATTTCGAATACGACTTCGCCCCGCATGGTGAACGCAGCATCGCCCGCGGCTATTCGAAGGCGGTTCGGAAGGCCAGGCGACTCATCTATCTGGAGGACCAGTACCTGTGGTCGAAGCGCGTTGCGAAATTATTCGCGCGCGCCCTGGCGGACAACCCCGAACTGCATCTGGTGGCCGTCGTGCCGCGACATCCCGATGTCGACGGGCGGTTGTCGTTGCCGCCCAACCAAGTCGGCCGTCAGCAGGCCATCGAAGCGTGCAGAGCCGCCGATCCGGAACGGGTGCACATCTTCGATGTGGAGAATCACGAGGGTACGCCGGTGTACGTGCACGCGAAGGTGTGCGTTGTCGACGATATCTGGGCCACGGTCGGCAGTGACAACCTCAATCGGAGGTCGTGGACCCACGACAGCGAATTGTCCTGTGCGGTACTGGATGACACCGGAGAGTTCGCCAGAGACCTGCGGCTGCGGCTGCTGCGCGAGCATCTCGATCGGCGCGCCGATGGAATCGATGACGAAGGGCTTGCCGACCCCGACACCGTCGTCGACGTCATCGAGGCGTCCGCAAAGGCGCTCGAGGACTGGCACACAGGCGGCAAGACAGGCCCTCGACCACCCGGCCGGTTACGCCCACACCGCCCGGAGAAGCTCGGCGTGCTGACCCGGTCGTGGGCCGTTCCGGCGTATCGGGTGTTCTATGACCCCGATGGTCGGTCCTACCGCGCTCGGCTCAGGGACGAATGGTGAAGATCGTCGGATGCTGCCACCGTGCGCCGCAGGCACACATAGGCGACTGCGCCCGCGATCGCGGTGAGCACACCGGCCAGCACGAACGTCGCGCGCGTACCGACCTGCTCGGCGACCCAGCCCATCATCGGCGCGCCGATCGGTGTGGTGCCGCCGATGGCAACGACCAGTAGCGCCAGGACTCTGCCACGCATCTCGGGGGCGGCCGTCAACTGCAACCACGTACTTGCGAGCGACTTGAACAGAACGCTGCCCGCGCCCAGCGTGAACACCAAGCCGAACGCGACCGCCAGGGTGGGCGAGAGGCCGGTGGCCAGCAAGAGAACGGCCAGCACCAGCGCCGCGCCGACGATCCGCCCGATCGTCGCCTGCAGCAGGCCTGCCAGCGCGAGACCGCCGATCACCGACCCTGCGCCGAGGGCGCCGAGCAGATAGCCGACGGTGCGCGCGTCCCCGTGGAACGTCTCGCGCCCGAGCAGGGCGAGAAGGAGTTGGAAGTTGTAGGCCACCAGCCCAACGGACGCCAATAGAGCAAGGGGGACAAAGAGTTTGGGTGTATTACGAACGTAGGCCAGACCGGCACGCAGCTGACCGGCGCCCCTGGCGACGGGATCTGGAACCGCGAGTTCGCCGGGGCGCATCAGGAGCAGGCCCGCGACGACCGCAAGAAACGACAGCGCGTTCAAGAAGAAGGTGTAGGGGAGTCCCACTGCGGCGATCAGGATGCCGGCGACGGCGGGGCCGACCACCTTCCCGGTGTCCTGGATGATGTTGTTGAGCATCACCGCGTTCGCCAGGTGCGGGGCCGACACCATTTCGCTCGGGAAGGATTGTCGCGCAGGCTTGTCCAGCGCGTCGATCAGTCCTCCGAGGAGAGCCAGACCCAGCACCAACGCGACGTTGATGTGGTGGCTGAGCGTCAGGACGCCAAGAAGGAGCGATGGGATCATCGCCGCCGTTGCGGTGACGATCAGTATGTTGCGCTTGCTCATCCGGTCGGCCAGCAGACCACCCCACGGGGCGAGCAGGAGCACCGGCAATTGCTGAGCGGCAAGCGTGATGCCTAGCCACGCACCGGAGTTCGTCAGTTCCAGGACCAGCCAGGCTTGCGCCATCTTCTGCATCCACGTACCGGCGAGCGACACCGACTGGCCGATGAAGTACAGGCGGTAGTTGCGGGTGTGCAGCGAGGCGAAGGTGGCGGTCAGGTAGCGCTTCACGCCTTGACCGCCAGCAGATGCTCGAGTGCGGTGACCGACGCCAGCAGTGCCTTCTGGTCGGCGGCGTCGAGTGCCTCGAACTGCCTCACTAGGTAGGCGTGCTGGCGGGACCGTGCATCCCGCAGGGCGTCAAAGCCGTGGTCGGTCAGCCTCACCAGGAAAACGCGCCCGTCGTTCGGGTCGACCGAGCGCCGTAGGTAGCCGACGGCCTCGAGCTTGCTCACCGCTCGCGTCATCGTCGACTTGCTGACCTGCTCCAGCCGGGCGAGATCGCCCAGTCGCAGTTCGCCGTGCCGCTCCACGGTGGTGAGCGCCGAGGTCTGCGACGCCGTCAGCGGAAGGTCCGCGCGCTTGCGCAGTCGCCGCGACAATCGGTGCACCGCCTGGCCAAAGGCGGCGACCTGTGGTGCTTCGGTCATCGGAACGGTCACGATTCCGATAGTACGCCAAGCGTACTTTCGGTGCGCCAGCCCAGATATACGCGCTTACGCTGATGTTTTGCGCCTTGTCAGGACCGCATGCTGGCTAGCATGAGCCAACTCGAGTGGAGCGAACCCGCGGACGTGAGGAGCAGTATGGCCTCCGCCGTGAGCGGGCTACCGACAGGAACGGTGACGCTGCTGCTTGCCGACGTCGAAGGTTCGACGAGGCTCTGGGACACCCAGCCAGGGGAGATGACGGCTGCGATCGCGCGGCTGGATGCGATGCTGACGGACCTGGTGGCCGCCCATGGCGGCGTCCGCCCTGTTGAGCAGGGTGAGGGCGACAGTTTCGTCGTCGCGTTCGCCCGCGCCAGCGATGCGGTCGCGTGCGCGTTGGCGCTGCAGCGCGCGCCCCTTGCGCCGATCCGGCTGCGGATCGGCGTGAACACCGGCGAGATCCAGTTACGCGACGAAGGCAACTACATCGGCCCGACAATCAACCGCACCGCAAGGCTTCGCGACCTCGGCCACGGCGGACAGACGTTGTTGTCGGGCGCGACCGAGTCGATGGTGATCGACCACCTGCCCGACGATGCCTGGCTGAATGACCTCGGCGCGCACCCGCTGCGCGACCTACCCCGGCCAGAACGCGTTCTGCAGCTGTGTCACCCGGATATCCGAAATGATTTTCCTGCGCTGCGAGCGTCGGAAACCGAGTCGGTCGCGCGTCTGCCGGTGCAGCTGACGAGTTTCGTCGGACGTGACGGACAGATCGACGAGGTGCGAAAGCTGTTGGGCGCCAACCGTCTGGTGACGCTAACAGGAGCAGGCGGCTCGGGCAAGACACGCATGGCAATCGAGGTCGCAGCTGAATTCGGCGACGACGTTCGGTACGTCGACCTGGCGCCGATCACCGACCACGACCTGGTGCCCGTCGCGGTGTCTCGCGCGCTCGGCCTGCCAGACCAGCCGGGCCGGTCGGCGATCGACACGGTGGTCAAGTTCATCGGCGATCGTCGGCTGTTGATGGTCCTCGACAATTGCGAGCATCTGCTCGACTCGTCGGCGGACCTCATCCTTGCGGTGCTCGAAGCATGTGCGGGTCTGACGCTGTTGACGACGAGCCGTGAGCCCATCGGGTTGACGGGTGAGATTTCCTGGCGGGTGCCGTCGCTGTCCGTGGACGACGAGGCGGTCGAGTTGTTCCTAGATCGCGCGCGTCGGGTGCGCGCCGACTTCGCCGTCACCGACGACGAAGCCAAGACGCTCGGTGAGATCTGCGAGCGGCTGGATGGTATGCCCCTTGCCATCGAGTTGGCGGCCGCGCGGGTGCGCGCACTGTCGTTGACCGAGATCCTCGACAGCCTGCGTGACCGCTTCCGATTACTGACGGGCGGCTCGCGCCGCGCGGTACGCCGCCAGCAGAGTCTCGAAGCGTCTGTGGACTGGTCGCATGCCCTGCTGACCGAGCCCGAGCGCACGCTCTTTCGTCGGCTCTCCACATTCATGGGCGGGTTCGATCTCGACGCTGCACAGCAGGTGTGTAGCGGCGGCTCGTTACCGCGACACCAGATTCTCGACCAGTTGACGCTGTTGGTCGACAAGTCGCTGGTAGTGGCCGAAAGCACAAGCGGGCGAACGCGATACCGGCTGTTGGAAACAGTTCGTCAATACGCTATGGAAAAGCTCGGCGAGTCGGGCGAAGCCGACGATATCCGGGATGCGCACCGTGACCATTACACGTCGATGGCAGCGCAGCTCGATACACCGACTCCGCGTCTCGAGTATCTCGTGAAGCAGGTCGAGACCGAGATCGACAACATGCGTGCGGCATTCGCATGGAGTCATGAACACGACGAGATGGTGCGCGCCCTCGAGCTCGCATGCTCACTTCAGCCACTGTGGACCACGCGCGGGCGCGTCCAGGAAGGCCTTGCGTGGTTCAACTTGGTCCACAACGGCACTATCGCCTCAGACAACACGATCCCACCGGCGACCCGGGTGAGGGCGGTGGCAGACCAAGCCGTCCTGCATTCGTGGGCAGTAGTCGTTACCTCCGGACTGGAACAGGCCGAGGAAGCGCTCGTGATAGCACGTGAGCTGGACGATCCGGTACTCGTTGTTCGCGCCCTGGCATCGTGCGTCGCTGCGGCTGCCTTCAACGCGGACGCCGCGCGTCCCTACCTCGCCGAGGCGACGGAGCTGGCCCGGCGGCTGGGCGAAAAATGGAGGCTGAGCCAGGTTCTCGGGTTCGGGGCGCTCGCGGCGATTTTGGCCGGTAATCCCAAGGCGGCGGTAGCCGTCGGCGAAGAGGGCCAGGCGCTCGCCGACGAGGTCGGCGACCGGTTCATGTCCCGCTTTTGTCGGTACTGGGGTCTCGCTACGTCGGCTTTTCAACGAGGTGACGTGTCGGGCGCCATCGCCATGTACCGCGCCATTGACGCTGAGGCGGATGCCGCGGGCGATGTGAATCACGTGTTTCTTGCCCGGGTCGCGATGGCGAATGCGCTCGTGTTGCTCGGAGACACCGCGGAGGCACGACGCCTTGCCGAGCAAGCGGTCGAGATGTCGAGAGGACTTGGTCCCTACCTCGAGCCATGGGCATACGCCCCGTTGGCGCAGGCAGCGTTGGCAGAGGGTGACGTGCAGGCAGCGGTCGACGCAGCGCAGGCAGCGTCGCAGCGGCTCGGCGAACAGCCTGAGCTGGCCGTCGCGGATCTCACCCCGGTGGCCGAACTCGCATTTGCCCGCGGTGATCTGGATGAGGCCAAGCAGTGGGTCGATGCATCCATCCCGGCCACCCACGGGTGGTTCCTGGCGAAAGCCCTGGTGACGCGGGCTCACATACTTGCAGGACAAGGTGACCTTGAGCATGCCGAGCACGATCTTCATCAGGCGCTCAACACGGTCAGCGAGCTGGAGTGCTTCCAGATCGTTCCCGACGCACTCGAGGTCATCGGGCAACTGACTGCCGCGGCAGATAATCACCAGGAGGCGGCGCGCTTCGTGGGCGCGGCGTCGGCGATCAGGCGACAGCAAGGCGGCACCGTCCGGTACAAGATTTATCAGCCTGCACACGAGGCGGCAGTCGCGAAGGTTCGAGATGCACTGGGCGAGAACGATTTCGCTGCGGCTTGGGTGGAAGGCGAGGCACTGTCGCTCCACCAGGCCATCGCCTACGCTCAGCGCGGTCGCGGCGAACGAAAGCGGCCGTCGACCGGATGGGGGTCGCTGACGCCGACCGAACTCGACGTCGTGCGATTGGTCGCGGACGGACTCGGCAATAAGGACATCGCTTCGCGCCTCTTCATCTCCCATCGCACAGTGCAGACGCACCTGACCCACGTGTACTCCAAACTCGGAATCACGTCGCGCGTCGCGCTGGCCCAGGAGGCCGCCAGGAACGGCTGATCGTTCGAGACTGCGACTACGCAGGCGTCTTCTCGGACTTTGTCTGCGTAGCCGCAGTCTCAACGGACCTTTCGGTCATTTCATCGCGCGGTAGCGCCGCTCGGGGCGGCCGACGCCGTACTGCAGCCGGATCTCCAACGCGCCGGTGCCGAGGTAGTGCTCGAGATAGCGGCGCGCGCTGACCCGGGAGATGCCAACGCGCTCTGCGCATTCCGCCGCGGAAACCTCACCAGCGTGGTTGACGGCATCGAGCACCAGGCGTCCGGTCTCCGCGCCGAGGCCCTTGGGCAGCAACGCCTGCGGCGACGGCGCTCCCGCACCGCCGAAAAGCGAGTCGATCAGCGATTGGTCGACGCCGTCGGCGGATTCCAGTGCATCGGCCCGCGCCGCGAATGCTTCCAGCTTGGCCTTCAACTGATCGAACTCGAACGGCTTGATCAGGTAGTCGGCCGCGCCGCCGTCGAGTGCACCGGTCACGGTGTCAAGCTCGCGGGCCGCGGTGATCATGATGACGCCCACCCGGTCGCCGCCAGATCGCAACTGTTGCAACACCTCGAGCCCGGTCATATCCGGTAGGTAGACGTCGAGCAGGATCAGGTGTGGTTGCAGTTCGCGGGCCGCCGTCAGCGCTTCCGTCCCCGTGCGGGCCACACCGACCGCGCGGAAGCCGTTGACCTGCTCGACGAACCGACGGTGGATCTCGGCCACCATGAAGTCGTCGTCGACGACCAGCACGTCACGCATGAGCGGCCTGCCTCGCCGTCACCGTCTCCGGCAACCTCACCACGAACAGCGCGCCACCCGTCGCGGCATCGCTCACCTCGACGGCGCCACCGTGTTGCGCGGTGACCAACCGCACCAATGCCAGCCCGATGCCACGACCGCCCGGCGCGTCCGGCTTGGACGTCACGCCCCTGGCGAAGATCTCTTCGCGAAGGTGTTCTGGCACACCGGGTCCGGAGTCGGCTACCGAAATCGTCAGACCGTCCCGGTCGTCGATATGCACCGTCACCCGGGCTGGCTCCGCTCCCACCGACACATCGACCGCGTTGTCGATCAGGTTGCCAAGCAATGTGATCGCATCCGTGGCCACCGCGGGGGTCAGCGCGGCCAGATGTGACTCCGGTGCGAGTTGCAGCGACACGCCGCTTTCCGCCGCCAGCGAGGTCTTCGCGATCAGCAGTGCCGCCACCGCGGGATCCGAAATTCGACTGGTGACGGTGTCATTGATCTCGGCACGCCGCCGCGTGAGCGTCCCGACGAGGTCACGGACGGAGTCGTACTCGCCGAGCTGCACGAGTCCCGAGATGGTGTGCAACTGGTTGGCGAACTCGTGTGTCTGCGCACGCAACGTGTCGGTGACGCTCTTGTGCGACGACAGTTGGCCCTGCAGCGCCGCGAGCTCGGTGCTGTCGCGCATCGTCGTCACCGTACCGATCACCTTGCCCTGGCTCGTGGCCGACCGTCGGTTCAACGCCAATACCTTGGTGCGGGTGGCGATCACGACGTCACGGCCGTCGTCCCCGGAGAGCAGGAACTCGACGACGGCCGGGTCCAGGCCGATGCTGTCGACGCGCCGTCCGACCGCGTCACCGCCGACGCCGAGTAGCTCCTGTGCGCTGTCGTTCAGCAGCGTGACGTCGCCCTCGTTGTTCACCGCGACCACACCCTCACGAATACTGTGCAGCAACGCTTCCCGGTGATCGGCGAGGCCGGCGATCTCGGCGACCTCCAATCCGCGGGTGTGCCGTTTGATGCGCCGGGACAGCAGCCACGACGCCAGCAGGCCGAGCGCCGCACCCAGGCCGAGATAGAACAACAGCCGCTCACCTGCGCCGCTCAGTAGCTCCCACACCGACGGATAACCCTCGCTCACCGACGCGACCGCCAACACATCGCCGTCGATCGAGAGGATCGGCACCTGGCCGACAAGGCTGTGCACACCGTCGACGTCGTCGTCGCCGAACCAGGCCCTGCCCTCGTCGGCCCGGCTGGGTCCCAAGTCCATCCGCGAGCCGGCCCGCGAAGGATCCGACGAGACCCGGATCGTGCCGTTCGGATCGAGAATCTCGGCCAGGTCAGCGCCCGACAGCGCCACACCGCGATCCACTTCCGGCGCGAGCACCTTGGCGGCGAACGGGTCGGCGAAGCGATCCCGGACGACGGGTGTCGAGGCCATGTTCTCGGCCACCGCGATCATCCGCTGCCCCCGGACCTCGCGGAACTCGCTGGTGGACTGGGTCACCGAGACCGCAGCGACCGCGAACAGCACAACGACGACCACCAGTAGCTGGAAGACCAGGAACTGCCCGCCCAGGCTCCGTGACCAGGCCATGTACTTAATGACCAATACTTCCTTTGCGTTCTCATTAGTGACTTGAATCACTGTCAGGGTCCAGTATTGCTGAGCATCACAACTGAAGTGATTGGGGACGAACGTGTTGGCAACCCGACAGAAGGCGATATTGATCATCGCCGTGATCGCGGCGCTGCTGCTCAGCGGCTGCGGCGTGACGCGTGGCGAGGAGGCGCAGGGATTCCACCGGTTGCGCATGATGGTGCCGAACAGCCCCGGCGGCGGCTATGACCTGACCGCGCGCACCGCGGTCAAGATCATGGAAGAGGACGACATCACCGGGCGCATCGAGGTCTTCAACGTCATCGGCGCAGGCGGCACGGTCGCGATGGCGCGTTTGATGAACGAAAAGGGCAACGACGACCTGATGATGACGATGGGGCTCGGCGTCGTCGGCGCCACCTACACCAATGGATCCAAGATCAAGGCGTCCGACGCGACGGCGATCGCCAAGCTGATCGAGGACCCGGGTGCCATCTTCGTTCCCGCCGACTCGCCGTTCAAGACGGTGAAGGACTTCGTCGCCGCATGGAAGGCCGACCCGTCCAAGGTGACGATCGGCGGCGGTTCGTCGCCCGGCGGCCCGGACCACCTCTTTCCGATGGAACTGGCCAAAGCCGTCGGGGTCGACCCAAAGAAGGTCAACTTCGTCACCTACGACGGCGGCGGTGACCTGCTGACCGCGCTGCTCGGCAAGAAGATCACCGTCGGCACGTCGAGTCCGGGCGAGCTCATCGACCAGGTCGAGGGCGGTCAACTGCGGGTGCTGGCGGTGTCCAGCGACGAGCGGGTTGAGGGCATCGACGCCCCGACGCTGAAAGAGGCCGGGATCAACATGACATTCGCCAACTGGCGTGGGGTTCTTGCGCCGCCGGGGATTTCCGACGATTCCAGAAACGCGATGGTGAAGGTGCTCGAAGAGTTGCACGGCACGCAGCAATGGAAGGAGGCGCTGGTGAAGAACGGCTGGACCGATGCATTCGTGACCGGTGCAGAGTTCGAACAGTTCCTGAAGGACCAGGACGCGCGGGTTTCGTCGACGCTGACCGAACTGGGGCTGCTATGACGACCACCGAAGAGCCGCAGGAACACGCCGTCGCGAAGACCGTCGACAAGGCGCAGTATTTGGTGTGCGTCGTTCTCGTGGTGGTCGGCGCCTTCTTGATCTATGACGCCGTGACGCTCGAAGCAGGTTTCGCGAAGGTCGATCCCGTTGGCCCCAAACTGTTCCCGATCGTAATCGGTGTCATCCTCATCTTGCTCGCCATCGTGCTGGCGGTTGCGATACCGCGCGGTTCGGTCGGTGAGGCCGACGCGGGGGAGGACGTCGACCCGAACATGCCGAGCGACTGGCGCACCGTTGGCATGCTCGTCGGTGTCTTCGTCGCAACGATCCTCTTGGTGAACCCGCTCGGCTGGGCGATCACCGGAGCGCTCCTGTTCGCCGGTGCGGCGACGATCCTCGGAAGCCGGCACTACGTCCGAAACATCGTCATAGGTGCGGTGCTCTCGGTCGGCAGCTTCTATGCGTTCTATTCCGGGCTCGGAATCCCGCTGCCCGCAGGCATTCTGGACGGAATTCTCTGACATGGAAAATCTTGACTGGTTGATTCAGGGTTTCGAACAAGCCGCAACTCCGATGAACCTGCTTTACGCGGTGATCGGGGTCCTGCTGGGTACCGCGGTCGGTGTGTTGCCGGGTATCGGGCCGGCGATGACGGTGGCCTTGCTGCTGCCCATCACCTACAACGTCAGCCCCAGTGCGGCCTTCATCATGTTCGCGGGCATCTTCTACGGCGGCATGTACGGCGGGTCGACGACATCGATCCTGTTGAACACGCCAGGGGAGTCGTCCTCGGTGATCACCGCGATCGAGGGCAACAAGATGGCGAAAGCGGGGCGCGCGGCCCAAGCGCTTGCCACCGCGGCGATTGGGTCATTCGTCGCGGGGACCATCGGCACGATCCTGTTGGCCGCGTTCGCACCGGCGATCTCGAGATTCGCCGTCACCCTCGGTGCCCCGTCCTATCTCGCGATCATGCTGTTCGCGTTGGTCGCCGTCACCGCCGTGCTTGGCTCGTCGAAGATGCGTGGTGCGATCTCGCTGTTCCTCGGCCTGGCGATCGGCGTAGTGGGAATCGACTTCCTCACCGGGCAGCCGCGGGCGACATTCGGGGTCCCGCAACTCTCCGACGGCATCGACATCGTGATCATCGCCGTGGCGATATTCGCAGTCGGCGAAGCGCTCTGGGTGGCAGCTCATCTCCGCCGCCGACCGTCCGACATCATTCCGGTCGGCAGGCCGTGGATGGGTCGTGAGGATTGGCAGCGTTCGTGGAAGCCGTGGCTGCGCGGTACCGCCTTCGGGTTCCCGTTCGGCGCATTGCCCGCAGGCGGTGCCGAGTTGCCGACCTTCCTGTCCTACGTCACCGAGAAGCGGCTCTCCAAACACAAGGAAGAGTTCGGCAAGGGTGCCATCGAAGGCGTGGCAGGTCCGGAGGCGGCCAACAACGCCTCGGCTGCAGGCACTTTGGTGCCGATGCTTTCACTGGGACTCCCGACCAACGCAACTGCCGCGGTGATGCTGACTGCGTTCGTGTCATACGGAATCCAGCCCGGCCCAACTCTTTTCGAGAAGGAGCCGCTGCTGATCTGGACGTTGATCGCCAGCCTGTTCATCGGAAACTTCTTGCTGCTGGTGTTGAACCTCCCGCTGGCGCCCTTGTGGGCCAAGCTGCTGCGCACGCCGCGGCCCTACCTGTACGCGGGAATCTTGTTCTTCGCCACGCTTGGCGCACTCGCGGTGAACGTGCAGCCGATGGACCTGGCGCTGTTGCTGGTGTTCGGCCTGCTCGGGTTGATGATGCGGCGGTTCGGATTGCCGGTGCTGCCGTTGATCATCGGCGTCATCCTCGGTCCGCGGATCGAGCGCCAGCTGCGGCAATCCCTGCAGCTCGCCGACGGCAACTGGAGCGGCCTGTTCACCGAGCCCGTAGCGATCATCACCTACGTGCTGATGGCGGTGCTGCTTCTGATGCCGCTCCTGCTCAAGCTGATGCACCGCAGCGAGGAGACACTACTGATCGTCGAGGACGACAGGGACCAGCAAGAGAAGGCGGCACAGTCATGACAATCGTGGTCGGATATAGCGCTGACCCGTTCGGCCGGGCCGCCCTTGAGCACGGCATCGCCGAAGCCAAACTCCGCGGCGGCTCGCTGTGCGTGGTGAATTCAACCGCGGGCGACGCCTACGTCGACGCCCGTTTTGCGCAGCCGACGGAGGTGCACGACGTCGAGGAGCGGCTCGCGAACTGCGGGGTGGAGTTCGAGCTCACCCAACCGGTTGGGGTCGACGCGGCTGATGAGCTGCTCAAGCAGATGGAACGCGACGACGCGGAGCTGCTAGTGATCGGCATTCGCGACCGGAACCCGGTGGGCAAGCTGCTGCTGGGTAGCGTCGCGCAGCAGTTGCTCCTGGAGTGTCCGAAGCCGGTGCTCGCGGTCAAACCGGACGAAGGTTGATTCGGATCGCTCCGTCGCTGACCGCCACGGGATAGCTTCGCACCGACATCGCGGCGCCGGCCGACTCCACTCCGCTGGACAAGTCGAACGAGTGGCCGTGCAGCGGGCAGACGACGACCCTGTCGTCGGACAGCCCGTCGGCGAGGGGGCCGCCCTTGTGCGGGCACACTGCGTCGACGGCGCGCAGCGATCCGTCCCGCAGCCGGAAGACCGCGATCTGTGCGCCGTCGACAGCGAAGGTCCTTCCCTCACCGAGCGGGATCTCATCGACGGAGCCGACGATCACGTCCGTCATCGCACCGGCACCTGAGGCAGCGGCAGCAGGGGCAGCGATGTGCGGAACTGTCCCTCCGTCACCGGCTTTCGGCCGTCTTGCCAGGGGTCGCGGTACGCGTCGATGGACTTCTGCATGTTGGCATCGAGCTGATCGGCGATGCCATCCGAATCGTCGACGACGATGGCGCGAATGGTGTCGATCCCGACGCGTGGCACGAACGCGTAGGTGCGTTCCAGCCAGTTGGCGTTCTCGCGGTAGTACTGCAGGAATCGGCCGGTGAGGGTGATCACCGCGGCGGGATCTTCCACTGTGGCCATCAGGTCGCCCTTGCGGATGTGGGCACCCGCTGCTCCGCCGACGTAGATCTCCCAGCGACCGTCGCCGACGGCGACGACGCCGAGGTCCTTGCACAGCGCCTCGGCACAGTTGCGCGGGCAGCCTGTCACCGCGAGCTTCATCTTCGCCGGACTGGCAAGTCCCTGAAACCGTTCCTCGATCGCGATGCCCAGCGCCGTCGAGTCGCCGAGGCCGTAGCGGCAGAAGTCAGTGCCGACACACGTTTTCACCGTCCGAAAGCTCTTGCCGTACGCGTAGCCGGACGGCATATCCAGGTCTGACCACACGGCGGGCAGGTCCTGCTTGCGCACCCCGAGAAGGTCGATGCGCTGGCCGCCGGTCAGTTTGATCATCGGGATCGCGTACTTGTCTGCGACATCGGCAATCTGACGCAGCTGCCACGAGTTGGTGACACCGCCCTTCATCTGCGGAACGACCGAGAAGGTGCCGTCCCGCTGAATGTTGGCGTGCACCCGGTCGTTGATGAAACGAGCATCGCGCTCGTCGACGAATTCGTCTGCCCACATCATCTCGAGCAGCGACGCCAATGCCATCTTGGAGTTGGCGTCCTCTCTGCCGTCCGGGGCGAGCGCGGCGAACACCGAAGACACCGAATGCAATTGGAGTTCTCGGATATGACGCATCAGTGTCGGCTTGTCGTAGGGGATTGCCGGGACATACCACGATGCGGACGGGTCCTCGGTCAGCTCCCCGCCCGTTGCGTATTCCACTATCTGGCCGACGAGTTCCTTGCACGACCCGCAACCCTTGCCCGCCTTGGTCTTCGCCATCACACCGCTGACCGACGTCTCGCCGCCCTGCACGCAGGAAACGATCGTGGCTTTGCTGACCCCGTTGCAGTTGCACACCTGCGCGTCATCGGCCAGCTCGGCGACGCCGACAGCCACTTCCGGCGTGCCGATGTCGAACATCAGCGACACCCGCTCTTGCGGCAGCGGCAGTCCGCTGTCGAAGGCCTGCGTCAGAAAGGAGACCTTACTGACATCGCCGAGCAGGGTTGCACCAACTAGCTTCCCGTCTCGGATCACGATCGTTTTGTAGACGCCATGCTTGGGTTCGGAATACTGCACGAACTCGTCGTCGGGTAGTTCGGGCGCCTTGAGGCCCATCGACGCGACGTCAACGCCCGCGACCTTGAGTTTGGTCGCGGTCCGCGACCCGTGATAGGCGGCCGACCTGTCGGCGCCGGTGATGTGGTCGGCCAGCACGCTCGCCTGTTCCCACAGCGGTGCCACCAGCCCGTAGACCTGACCTCGGTGCTGCGCGCACTCGCCGACCACGTACACGGCGTCATCGTCGATCGAGCGCATGTGGTCGTCGACCACGATGGCCCGCTCCACGGTCAGACCCGCTCGTTGCGCCAGGCCGACGTTGGGGCGGATGCCCGCCGCGATGACCAGCATGTCGCAGTCGACGGAAGTGCCGTCGGAGAAGACGATTCCGGTCAACTTGCCGTCTTGGGTCGCCACCTCGGTGGTGCGTTTGTCGGTGTGCACCGTGATGCCGATGTGCTCGACTGACCTTCGCAGGATCGCTCCTGCCGAGTCGTCGAGTTGCGCGTTCATCAGCGTCGTCCCCGCATGAACGACGTCGACTGCAAGTCCGCGGTTCTGCAGGCCTCGTGCGGCCTCAAGGCCGAGCAACCCGCCTCCGATCACCACTGCCTTGGTGCGGTGCTCAGCTTGGGAGATCATTCCCATGCAGTCATCGAGGGAACGAAACCCGAAAACGCCGTCGGCCAACGTCTTGTTGTCGGCCCACAGTCCCGCCATCGGCGGGAAGAACGAGCGACTGCCGGTGGCCAGGATCAGGTTGTCGTATCGAGTGACGGTGCCGTCGTCTGCATGCACCAACCGCGCAAACCGGTCGATGCGCACCACCCTGACGCCTGCCCGTAGGTCGATGTCGTTATCCCGATACCAGTCCAGCGCGTTGAGATAGATTCCGTCTTCGTCATCGACTGGTTGACTGCCTGCCAACACATTCGACAACAGGATGCGGTTGTAGTTGCCGTACGGCTCGTCTCCGAAAACGGTGATATCGAACAGTTCGCCGTCACGGGCAAGGATCTCCTCGATCGCACGGACCCCTGCCATGCCGTTGCCGACGACAACAAGCCTTCGTGCCATCAGATGTCCACCAGCCCGAGGTCCACGACGACGGTGCCCGAGCATCCACTCGGTGCGGCCAGGTACAGCTCGAGCACGGTGTCGGCGAGTAGATCCTCGACCACCCGCAACGCCACGTGGGTGGCGCCCTTGGCCGCGATAGGGAAGTACCGCATCGGTTTGCCGTCCCGGAAGAGCACCACCGTGATCATCTCGTCGCTCGAGTTGCCGCCGCGGAAGTAGACCGGCTGCGTTACGGAGCCTCCTGGCACCACGTAGCGCAACGAGTCGTCGATCAGCTGCGGTTTGTCGAGCCCATTGCCCTCGAAGTCGAAGGGGCCCTGCAGGAAATGTGGAATGCTGCCGTCGCTCATGCCTTGTCGAAGCTAGGGCGCAAATGTTTCCGTATCGTTTCGTCGCGAACACCGCTGTGAGTCCCGTTGCGCACATCGTCGGCGAAAAGCCATGTGAGTTGGTGTTGACCCCGACGACATAGTCATGCAACTGCACCGGAATGCCGCAGGCGTACACCTAGGTCAAACAGGTGAACAGAGGTGGGAGAACTGTGTCGATTCTGAACCGAGAACGCAACATCGAGCACTGGGACGCCGAGGACGTCGATGCTTGGGAGCAGGGCGGTAAGAACATCGCCAAACGCAACCTGATCTGGTCGATCGTCGCCGAACACGTGGGTTTCTCGATCTGGTCCATCTGGTCGGTCATGGTGCTCTTCATGCCGCAGGACGTCTACCACATCGATGCCGCAGGCAAGTTCTATCTGGTGGCCATGCCGACTCTGATCGGCGCGCTCATGCGCATTCCGTACACCGTTGCGCCCGCCAAGTTCGGCGGCCGCAACTGGACGATCGTGAGCGCATTGCTGCTGTTGATCCCGACAGCGTTGGCGTGGTGGGCGATGACGAGTCCAGGGACGTCTTACACCACATTCATGGTGGTGGCGGCATTCGCGGGCGTCGGCGGCGGCAACTTCGCGTCATCCATGACCAATATCAACGCGTTCTATCCGCAGCGCCTCAAGGGATGGGCGCTTGGCCTCAACGCCGGTGGCGGCAACATCGGGGTGCCCGTCATTCAGCTGGTCGGCCTGCTGGTCATCGCAGCGGTCAGCAATACGGCTCCCGAAGTCGTTTGCGCCGTCTATCTCGTCCTCATTGCCTGCGCGGCGGTCGGCGCCGCTCTCTTCATGGACAACCTCGAGAACCAGACCTCGAACCTGGGCGCCCTGGCGGAAGCGTTGCGCTACAAGCACTCCTGGGTAATGAGCTTTCTTTACATCGGCACCTTCGGGTCGTTCATCGGCTTTTCGTTCGCATTCGGTCAGGTGCTGCAGATCAACTTCCTTGCCGGCGGTGACACGGCCGCGCAGGCCGCCCTGCACGCGGCCCAGATCTCGTTCATCGGCCCTCTGCTCGGTTCGATATCGCGCCCGTTCGGCGGCAAGCTCGCCGACCGGATCGGTGGCGGCCGGATCACGCTGTACACGTTCGTGGCGATGATGTTCGCAGCAGGAATCCTGGTAGCTGTCGGAATGGTCGACGACGGGATGGCGGGCGCCGCCACCAGCACCCAGATGATCGGCTACGTCGTCGGATTCATCCTGCTGTTCGTGCTCTCGGGCATCGGCAACGGCTCGACATACAAGATGATCCCGTCGATTTTCGAAGCCAAGGCGCAGGACAAGGACGGATGGACCGCCGCGGAGAAGGCGGCGTGGTCGCGGCGGATGTCAGGCGCACTGATCGGGTTCGCCGGTGCCGTCGGGGCGCTCGGAGGGGTGTTCATCAATGTCGTGCTGCGCTTGTCCTACGTCGGTGAAGCGAAGTCGGCGACCAATGCCTTCTGGGTCTTCCTGGCCTTCTACGTGGTCTGCGCCGTCGTCACCTGGGTGGTGTTCCTGCGCATCCAGCCGGTGCGGGCCAAGGCAGGCGAGCACATCGGGGTCGCCCAACCGGCGGGCATGGCCTGACCTGTGACCCGTACGGCGTGCTCGTATTGCGGCGTCGGCTGCGGTATCGAAGTGCACACGGCGACCGACGGGGTCACCGGTGACCCCGTCATCGCCCGGGTGTCGGGTGACAAGCTGCATCCGACGAACTTCGGGCGGTTGTGCACCAAGGGAGCCACGCACGCAGAGATGATGCGGGCCGACGGCCGGCTGAAGTCCGCGCTGCTCCGCCCGTCGCGAAACGACGAGCCGATGCCGGCACCTGTCGACGATGCGATCGCAGAAGCGGGCAGGCGTCTGCGCGCCATCATCGACGAACACGGTCCCGACGCCGTCGCGCTCTATGTCTCGGGCCAGATGTCGTTCGAATCCCAATATCTGGCAACGAAACTCGCCAAGGGCTTCCTGCGCACCAAATATATGGAGTCGAACTCACGGCTGTGCATGGCCAGCGCGGGGACGGGATACAAGCAGTCGCTTGGCGCCGATGGGCCGCCCGGCTCCTACACCGACTTCGACGCGACCAACCTCTTCTTCGTGATCGGCTCGAACATGGCCGACTGCCATCCGATCCTGTTCCTGCGGATGGCGGATCGGCTCAAGGCCGGAGCCAAGCTGATCGTCGTCGACCCCCGGCGCACGACGACCGCGGAGAGAGCCGATCTTCATCTGCAGATCAGACCGGGCACCGACGTGGCGCTGCTCAACGGGTTGTTGCACCTGTTGGTGGAAGACGGCCATATCGACGAGCAGTTCATCGCCGAGCACACCGAGGGCTGGGATGTGATGCCGGCCTTCCTTGCCGACTATCCGCCCGCCGTGGTGTCCCGGATCACCGGGCTCGGCGAGTCGGACCTGCGGTTGGCGGCGGGCATGATCGCTGAAGCGGGCGACTGGATGACGTGCTGGGCTGTCGGGCTGAACCAGAGCACCCATGGAACGTGGAACACCAACGCGATCTGCAATCTGCATCTGGCGACCGGGGCCATCTGCAGGCCGGGTAGCGGCCCGATGTCGCTGACGGGCCAGCCCAACGCGATGGGCGGCCGCGAGATGGGTTATATGGGGCCTGGGCTGCCCGGTCAGAGGTCTGTGCTGTCGGACCGTGACCGCGCGTTCGTCGAGGACAAGTGGGGACTGGCGGCTGGAACGATCCGCCCGGACTTCGGCCCGGGAGCGGTCGACATGTTCGAACGGCTCGCGGCGGGTGAAATCAAGGCGTGCTGGATCATCTGCACCAACCCTGTGGTCACGATGCCGAACCGCAAGACCACGATCGCCGGTCTCGAGGCCGCCGAGCTCGTCATCACCCAGGACACCTACCGCGACACGGCGACCAACCGGTATGCCGATATCGTCCTGCCGTCGACGTTGTGGGCCGAATCCGACTTGGTCATGGTCAATTCCGATCGAAACATGACCTTGCTGCAGCAGTCGATCCCGGCGCCCGGTCAGACCCGACCCGACTGGCTGCTGATCTGCCAGCTGGCAGCGGAGCTCGGCTTCGGTGACCACTTCAGCTATTCCTCAAGCGCGGAAGTGTTCGATGAAATCCGCCAGTTCTCCAATCCCGCAACGGGATACGATCTGCGAGGCGCAAGCTATTCGCGATTGCGGGAGACCCCGCTGCAGTGGCCGGTGCCGCCCGACGACGATTCCGATCGGCATCCGATCCGCTACCTCAACGACGGCGTCAGCCAGGAGCTGTTCGTCGACGAGAACGGACGCCGACCAAGGCTGGCTTTCCCGACGCCGTCTCGCCGAGCGGTGTTCTACCCGCGTCCGCATATGGACGCCGACGAGCTGCCCGACGACGACTATCCGTTCATTCTGAACACCGGTCGGCTGCAACACCAGTGGCACACCATGACCAAGACGGGCAAAGTCGACAAACTGAACAAGCTCAACAGCGGGCCGTTCGTCGAGGTCCATCCGGTGGATGCGGTGTCGCTCGAGATCACCAACGATCAGCCCGTCGAGCTGACATCCCGCCGTGGCCGTGCGGTGCTGCCCGCGGTCGTCAGCGACCGCGTGCGGCCGGGCAACTGCTTTGTGCCATTTCACTGGAATGACGAACACGGCGAATACCTGACGATCAACGCGCTGACAAACGACGCGGTCGACCCCGATTCCCTGCAGCCCGAATTCAAGCTGTGTGCCATCAGCCTGCGCCCGCTCAAGACGGGCGCCAGTGCTGCCCACAGTCACCCGGTCACAGCTCAACTCGGGCTTGCCACCAAGGCGCCGACGCTCGACGAAGATGAAAAGCTTTATCTGGCAGGCTTTTTCTCCGGGCTTGGTGGGGTCCCATCGGGCGTGCCGGTGCTGCCGACGACCGCCCCGGTCCGCCGCGAGGTGCGCCTGTGGATCGACGGTGTGCTGGCCGGACAGTACTCACGCCGTGCGACCGTCGACGAGCAGGATGCGGCGAACGCCGATGGGCCGCTTGTGTTGTGGGCCTCCCAGACCGGCAACGCCGAGGAGTTCGCCGCGCAGGTGGCCGAGATGCTGTCCGACGCCCGGCTGGCCAACATGAACGACGTCGAACTCGAATCCCTTGCGCAGGCAGCACATGTCCTGGTGATCACCAGCACGTTCGGTGACGGTGGCCCGCCGGACAACGGGGCGGACTTCTGGCAGCGGCTGGAATCACCGGATGCGCCGCCGCTCGACGGCGTCCGCTACGCGGTGTTGGGCATCGGTGACCGGTCCTACGACAGTTTCTGCGGACACGCCAAGTCGATAGACACCAGGTTGGCTGACCTCGGCGCGACCAGACTTCTCGACCGCGCGGAATGCGAAGTCCACGAAGACGAACCGATGACCCGATGGGCCGACGAGGTGACTCGACTCGCCGACTCCGCCACCGGCGAGTCGACGAACGGCCGAGCGGCGGTTTCGACGATCACCAGACCCAGAAGGATCGCCGAGCCGTTCACGCGTGCCAGGCCGCTGCTCGCCCCGCTGTGCACCAACACCAGGTTGTCTGGACCGATGTCGGCAAAGGAAGTGCGGCAGTTCGGGTTTGACCTCTCCGGTCACGATGTGGCCTATTCGGCGGGCGACTCGGTCGGCGTCTACGCCACCAACAGCGAGTATGCCGTCGACGCCTGGCTGGCGTCGACCGGACTGACAGGCGAGGAAACCGTCGAGGTCGACGGAGCGGAGTGCCCCCTGCGCGACGCCCTGACGTCCTGCTACGACATCTGCAGGGTCAGTCCCGACCTACTGCGCTTCGTCGCCGAACACTGCCCGGATCCCTCGGCGGCCAAGCTGTTGCTGGCGCCTCGCGACAAGCTCGACAAATGGCTCGTCAACCGCAACGGGATCGATATTGTGCGCGAGTTCGCCGTACGTGCCGACGCAACGCAGTGGCAGGACGCGCTGGTGCGGCTGACACCACGGCAGTTTTCCATCTCGAGCAGCCCGTTGGTCAGCCCGCACGAAGTGCAGTTGACGGTGTCGGTGATCCGGTACCGCGGCACCGATGGTGGCCCGCGGGGTGGGGTCGCTACGACATTTCTCGCCGATCGGGCAGCGGCGCCCGTCCCCGTGTTCTTGCAGCGCTCGCCGCACTTCCGGGTGCCCGAGGACGGCGATCGACCGATGATCATGGTGGGGCCCGGCACCGGGATTGCGCCGTTCCGCGGCTTCCTGCAGGAACGCCGAGCGCTCGGCCATGCCGGACGGAACTGGCTGTTCTTCGGCGACCAGCATCGCAGTGACAACTTCTACTACCGCGATGAGCTCGAGTCGATGGTCACCGACGGTTTCCTCAACCGACTGGACTTGGCGTTCTCGCGTGATCAGGCCGATCGTGTCTACGTCCAGCACAAAATGCTCGACTATGGCGCCGACGTGTGGCGCTGGCTGGACGAGGGTGCGCACTTCTACGTGTGCGGTGACGCCGCAAGGATGGCCCGCGACGTCGACGCCGCACTGACGTCGGTGATCAAAACTCACGGCGGAATGTCTGACGAGGCTGCCCACCATTACAAGCGCGAGCTGGTCGCCGAGAAGCGTTACGTGCGCGATGTCTATTAGATTTTGTGTCCGAGGGGGGACTTGAACCCCCACAGAGCTACCTGCCCAGGCGGTCGAACATGGCTCTAGCTGCAAAAGAGGTCACCGTAGATCACGCTAGTTATCTCCTTAGATCCGAACGACCGTCAGTCCCTGGGATGGGACGCCTGAGTTTTATCGGACCTTGAGGTCTTGTTACAGACCGACGCGGTTCTCGGGACTGAGGTTGTACGGACCCCATGGTCTCGCTTGGGCGAACCCCTTGGCGAGCAACATTCTTCGTGCTATCGCAATGCGTGCCGCGGCGGAGGCGGGCGGTCACTGTTGGGTGGGATTGGGGTCGTGGTTCAAGCCAGGGGACCGCCGGTCGGTCAGGCCGAGCCGGTGATCATCGGCAGGAGGTAGGCACGCACGTATGCGCGGGTGTCGTCGATGCTGGCCAGGTTGATGCTGGTATGTGGGGTGACGATGAATGACAGGGTGAGGCGGGTCTGCAGCTCTGCGACGGTGTGCAGGTGGCGCTCCTGGGCGGCCGTTGTCTTCCTCTTGCCGTAGAGCTCAGTCCGCAACCACTCAACGGAGTAGTCGGTGGCGAAATCGATGATGGCACCGGCATCGACGGTCAAACTTGGCATGATCGTCTCGGGTTCAGTGCGCAACAGCTGCTTGAGTAGACGGTGTTCACGCAGGAACGTCACAGTGAACACCGTGCCGAAGACGATGCGATCTTCCAGCGTGGTCGCATGCGAGCGAGCCTGCGCGCTGCCCTCCAAGAAGCGGCGTGCCGCGGCGAGCACGACGGCGTCGACCAGTGCGGCCTTGGTGGGGAAGCGCCGGTAGAGGGTCGCACGCCCGACACCGCTACGCCGCGCGACGTCTTCCATGGTGGTGCGCCGCATCCCGATCAGTTCGGCCTGCTCGAATGCGGCACGCAGGATGCGCGTGGTGATCTCGTCGGGCTCGTCGACCTGCGCCACAACGGCTGGGTCGGGCGCAGCGATTCGCCGGACGAACTCCGCCGTTCGCGTCGACGTCATCTCCGTCTCCCTTGCTCCTACGGTTCGGTCGCCGTATCGTGTGACCGAAGCATCAGAGACAGTGATTGTCTTTCTGTCTCACACGTTTCATCTTAGCGGGTGCCGCGCTCACAGGGAGGAAGTTGCAATGCGCGTCGGTCTCTGGGCCCGGTGGATGGCGATGCATGGCGTGCCGCGGGCATACATGGCGGTCCGAGCGCGACGAGGTGATCCGCTCGCGCGGCTGATCGCCAATCACGGACACAGCCATGATCCCTACCCGATGATGGAGGAGATCCGGGGCAACGGGCGCCTGGTGCGCACACGATTCACGTGGGTCAGCGTCGATCATGAAATATGCCGAGCCATTTTGCGAGACAAACGTTTCGGTGTGACACCACCGGCCGACATGGACCTGCCGCGGCCGCTGCGCGCATTGATCTCTCGCACCGATCCTGGCGTGGCCAACCCGGTCGAGCCGCCCGCCATGGTCATCGTCAACCCGCCCGATCACACTCGCTATCGCCAGCTGGTGGCGCAAAGCTTCACCCCGCGCGCGACCGAGACCCTTGCGACCCGCGTCAGCGAGGTGACTCAGGAACTGATCGACCACATTGCCGTTATGCCGCACCCCGATTTGATCACCGATTTCGCGGTACAACTTCCGGTCGCGATCATCGCCGAGATCCTCGGCCTGCCCGCCGACATGCATCCCCGGATGCTGAAATGGGCCAACAGCGGCACGCCGCTACTCGACGTCGGAATCGGCTGGACGACCTATCGCCGCGCAATCGAAGGCCTTCGCGACGCCGACCACGATCTGCTTGAACGCTTCCATCAACTGCGCTCCGGCGAGCCCGGCGATACGCCGTTCGCCCGGCTGGCGTCCGACGGAGACCTGTCCGAACGCGAATTCACCGCCAACGCTGCGCTTCTCGTCGGTGCGGGCTTTGAAACCACTGTCAACCTCATCGGCAACGGTATCCAGGCGTTGTTGAACCACCCCGAACAGCTGACCCTCCTGCGCGACCAACCCGGGCGCTGGCCCGCTGCCGTCGAGGAGATCCTGCGCATCGACAGCCCCGTCCAGATGACCGCACGCACCGCACTGTGCGACATCGACATCCCCGGATACCGCATCGAGGAGGGAGACATGGTCGCGTTGCTGCTCAGCGGCGCCAACCGCGATCCGCGCGTGTTTCCCAATCCCGCGAGCTTCGACGTCACCCGGCCCAACGCGCGCGAGCACTTGGCGTTCGGATCAGGTATTCACGCCTGCATCGGCGCCGCGCTGGCGCGCATCGAAGGCGCCACCGCGCTGCGTGCACTGTTCGAGTCGTTCCCTGATCTGCGCCTGACCGCGCCGCCACAGCCGCGCGGACTGGTCAACCTGCGCGGATTCGCCCGAATGCCAGCGCAACTGGGCAGCAGGCAGGCAACCGCCGCCAAACTGCCCACCTGAGACCCCATACCAGCGTTTACGAACGGAGCGGTCGTGTCCGCGAAGGATCATCCCAACAACGCCCCAGGCCTGCCGATGCTGTTTCCGACCTGGTTGGACCGGTGGCAGATGAAGTACATGAATCCGGTCGTGCGGCGGATGTCACGCCATCTGCCGACGTTCGCGGTGGTCAAACACCGCGGTCGCAAGTCGGGCGCGCCCTACGAGACCATTGTGAACGCCTACCGCAAAGGGAACTTGCTTGCGATCCTGTTGGGCCACGGCAAGACCGACTGGGTCAAGAACCTGCTCGCGGCGGGCGAGGCGGATCTGCAGATTCAGGGACGTGAGGTGCACATCACCAACCTGCGGGTCCTGCCCGCCGGGACCGAGGCGCGGGAACTGCCGCGAATCGCTCGACTAGGAGCGCGCCGCATGGGTGTTCTCGTTGCGGACATCGCCTGAAAATCATTCGCCCAAGCGGTGCCTCGGTTCTGTAGAAAACGAGACGCACAAGTGACGCCGGTGATCGCTGCCGACGCGGACGTTGACCGAACGCGGGCCCTCCCGGCAGCAAACTACGTCACCGCTGCGCTACCGGACCTGGCTGTCAGTTCCGGCGCGAATGTCCTTGCGGTGTCACGAATGCTTGGCCACAAAGACCCGAGCGTCACGCTGAAGATCTACGCCGACCTGTTCGACAGCGACCTCCATGCGGTGGCCGCCAACTTGGACGCGAAAAACCTCGTTGCTGTCCAAACGGTGTCCAAGGCGCCCGTCGACCGTCGCCGCAAGCGCCGCATAACCGCTGTCTAGCTGCGTCGATGCGTCGCGATGTCTATTAGATGTTGTGTCCGAGGGGGGACTTGAACCCCCACGCCCGTTAATAGGGCACTAGCACCTCAAGCTAGCGCGTCTGCCATTCCGCCACTCGGACCTCGCCCCCAAACCAGTGCTGGGAGCAGCTAAGGCTATCGGATCGACAAGCCCGCACTCAAACCCGACGGCGGTGCAGGTGGTAGACAAGGTGACTGTGAGCCAACCTCTCAACGCAGTCGACGAGGTCGTCGACCTCGTCCGTGCGCTGATCCGGTTCGACACCTCCAATACCGGGGAGCTCGCCACCACCAAAGGCGAGGCCGAATGCGCCCGGTGGGTCGCCGAGCAGCTGCAGGAGGTCGGCTTCCAGACCGAGTACATCGAGGCGGGAGCACCCGGCCGGGCCAATGTCTTCGCCCGGCTGAAAGGCGCCGACCCTTCGCGCGGCGCCCTGATGCTGCACGGGCACCTCGACGTGGTGCCCGCCGAGGCGTCGGATTGGAGCGTGCACCCGTTCTCCGGTGCCCTCGAGGACGGCTACGTGTGGGGCCGCGGCGCGGTCGACATGAAGGACATGGTGGGCATGCTGATCGCGGTCGCCCGCGCCTTCAAACGATCGGGTACGGTGCCGCCGCGCGACTTGGTGTTCGCGTTCGTATCCGACGAGGAGGCGGGCGGCAACTACGGCTGTAAGTGGCTCGTCGACAACCGGCCCGACCTGTTCGATGGCGTGACCGAGGCGGTCGGCGAGGTCGGCGGCTTCTCGCTGACCATTCCGCGGCGCGAGGGCGGGGAGCGCACGCTCTACCTGATCGAGACGGCCGAGAAGGCGATGATGTGGATGCGGTTGAGCGCTCGTGGGCGGGCGGGCCACGGCTCGATGATCCACGACAACAATGCCGTCACCGCGGTCGCCGAGGCGACGGCAAAGCTGGGCCGCCATCAGTTCCCGGTTTTTCTGACCGACTCCGTCGAGCAGTTCCTGACGGCCGTCGCAGAGGAAACGGGCTACACGTTCGATGTGGAGTCGCCGGATCTCGAGGGCGCTATCGCCAAACTCGGTGGGATCGCCAAGATCGTCGGCGCGACACTGCGTGACACCGCCAATCCGACGATGCTGAAGGCCGGCTACAAGGCCAACGTGATCCCCGCGACGGCGGAGGCCGTGGTCGACTGTCGCGTCCTGCCGGGCCGGCTGGCCGCCTTCGAGCGGGAGGTCGACGAGATCATCGGGCCCGACGTGACCCGCGAATGGATCACCGAACTGCCGCCGTATGAGACCAGCTTCGACGGTGACCTGATCGATGCGATGAACAATGCGCTGCTGGCCGCCGATCCCGACGCCCGCACGGTGCCGTACATGTTGTCGGGCGGCACCGACGCAAAACACTTCGCCAGGCTCGGAATTCGCTGTTTCGGATTCGCGCCGCTGAAGCTGCCGCCGGACCTGGATTTCGCCGCGCTGTTCCACGGCGTCGATGAACGGGTACCCGTTGACGCACTGACATTCGGCGCACAAGTTCTCGAGCACTTCCTGCTGCACTGCTGATCAATGAAATTGAAAGGACGACCGATGGCTTTTCCGTACAACCCATACGACTTCTTGCCGAAGCTGCCCTCATTCACGCTGACGTCCGAGTCGTTCACCGATGGTGGCGCGTTGTCCAACGATCAGGTCAGCGGCATCATGGGCGCGGGCGGCGAGGATGTTTCCCCGCAGCTGAGCTGGTCGGGGTTCCCCGAGGAGACGCGCAGCTTCGCCGTGACCGTTTACGACCCCGACGCGCCGACGGCATCTGGCTTCTGGCACTGGGCCGTCGCCAACCTGCCTGCCACCGTCACCGACCTGCCTGCCGGTGTCGGGGACGGTAGCGGGTTGCCGGGCGAGGCAATGACATTGACGAACGACGCAGGGGTGAAGCGCTTCATCGGCGCCGCACCGCCGCCAGGGCACGGCGTGCACCGCTACTACGTCGTGGTGCACGCGGTCGGGGCGGAGAAGCTGGACCTGCCGCAGGGGGCCACCCCGGCATATCTCGGCTTCAACCTGTTCCAGCAGGCGATCGCGAGGGCGATCATTCACGGCACCTACGAACAGAACTAGCGAGCGCTCACCCTTGTACGGTTTCGAGCCACTTTTCTGTACCTAGGTGTGCGCTCGCGACGGTAGACGGTAGAAAAATCGCTAGCGGACCGCAGAGCCGACGGCGTCAGCCAGCGTCGAGAACCCGCCGTCGTGTAGGCGCCTGGCGATGCCGTCGTGAATGTGCTTGGCCCACAAGCCGCCGCCGTAGACGAATCCGGTGTAGCCCTGCAACAGCGAGGCTCCTGAGGTGATGCGGTCCCACGCGTCGTCGGCGGTCTCGATGCCGCCGACACTGATCAACACCAGTCGGTCGCCCACCCGCCGGTAAAGCCGGCGCAGCACCTCCGCCGACCGGCGGGCGACCGGCGGGCCGGATATTCCGCCGGCGCCTAGCTCGTCCACCCCGGGCGTCAGCAGGCCGTCACGGGACACCGTCGTGTTGGTTGCGACGATGCCCGCCAGTCCCAATTCGACTGCCAGATCAGCGATCTCGTCGACATCAGCGTCGGATAGATCGGGTGAGATCTTGACCAGAACCGGTGTGCTCGTCTCTTCCAGCACCGCGGCCAGAATGGGCCGCAGCGATTCGACGGCCTGCAGGTCGCGCAGCCCGGGCGTATTCGGTGAGCTCACATTGACCACCAGGTAGGCCGCCAGCGGGCCTACCAGCCGGGCGCTCTCCCGGTAGTCGTCGACGGCGCGCTCGACCGGCACGACCTTGGTCTTGCCGATGTTGACCCCGATCGGCACATCGGGCGTGTGCCGCGCCAGGCGCAGCGCGAGCTCGCCCGCTCCGTTGTTGTTGAAGCCCAGCCGGTTGAGCAGCGCCCGGTCCTGGGGCAGCCGGAACATCCGCGGCCGGGGATTGCCCGGCTGTGCCTGCGCGGTCACGGTGCCGACCTCGGCGTATCCGAAGCCCAACGCGCCCCAGGCGGCCAGTCCGGCGCCGTTCTTGTCGAAGCCGGCCGCCAGCCCCATCGGCCCGGGGAATCGAACGCCGAACACGGCGCTTTCCAGCACGGGATCGCACGGCGCCAACCGCTTCGCCAACGCGCGACGGGAAGGTGTCGTGGACGTGGCGGTGCGCAGCGCGTTGAAGACCCAGGTGTGGATACGCTCGGCGGGGACAAGGAAGAACGCCCCCCGAACGGCGCGGTAAATCACGCGACTACATCGCCGGCTGGTCGGCGATGTCCAGGCTGTTGACGGCGGACTTCTTGCGTCGCAACAGCACTCGGCGACTGCCGTCGGTGTACAGCCGCACGCGGGTCAGCTCCCAGCCGCGGTATTCCGCTTCGATCGACAACCTGGTGGACGCGCTGATACGGGTGAGGTCAGGCGGCAGGCGCAGCGGCACCCACTCGTATTCGTCTGACAGGTCGGCATCCCAGCCCGGCGGCATGAGGCCACGCTGAACTGACGTCACCGGCTCACTCCGGTGTCTTCTGTCATCGCGCGCCTCCGGCGTCGGTGATCACCTGCACCCCGGCTCCGGAACCCGACACCACATACAGGGTGCCAGACGCCTCGTCGTAGGCCAGGGAGTTCGGCTGCTGCACGGTTGGATAACGCACCTTCTCGACAGGTATTCCGGTGGCCAGATCGTAACCAATGACCATATTTGTGGTGGTCTGTGACACCCAGGTCAGCCGGGTCGACCCAGCCAGGCCGTAGGGCGCGTCCCGCACCGGGTAGCGCTGACGCAGCATCAGCGGGTCGGTGCCGAATACCAGCAGGGCGTCTCCACGGGTGTCGGCGACCAATACCCTGCCCGCCGGGTCGACAGCCAGCGTGGTGGCCCCTTCACCGGCGCGCAACGCGTGCTCGGCCTTGCTCCCACTCGCGTCGACGGTCGTCACCGAGGTCTGGCCGCGATCCAGTACCACGGCCGTATTCCCCTGTGCGACAAGAGCATCAACCCGAGCAAAGATCTTCAACTCTGCCCCGACGGCGGTGTCGGAGCTCAGCGTGTAGACGGCACCGTCGGCGCTGCCGAGAACCAGCCTGCCGTCGGCGCGGCGGGCGATCGCGGTGAATTCGGTGCCGTCCTGGCCCTCGACCGGCACCCGGTTCACCCGGCCCTGCGCGATATCGACCACAAAATACCCGCCCCGCGTCGACGCGTAGGCGTGGCCACTGTTGTCGCCGGTCATCGCCGTTGCCGCGGCGGGTAGGGACACGGCGCGGCCAAGACCCTTGGCAGGCAGCACGGTGACCACGGCGGGTCCGGCCTTATCGGGCCCGAGCACCACCAACGACGCCGTCGCGGGGTCGAACAGCACGGACTTCGCATGACCCGCGATCGGGCGAACGACCCCCGCGGGCGGCTTGTTCGTGGGAGGGGAAACCGCGGCCTCGGCGGGTGCGATCGTCGGCGGCGGCGCGTCGGTGGCGTCCGATGTGCACGCCGTCACACCACACCCGATAAAAACGAGCACACCACAACAAGCCACCTGACCTGCATGTTTGATACGTGTTAGCAACGGGTAGCTTTCGTGCGTGCGAAGTGGACAGCAGTCGAACAGCAAGTGTAGGCATGCCTGCCCGAGCGGTAGGGTTCGGTCATGAGCCTCGCGCCCAGCCCTGATTCGGCCGACAAAAGGGAAAAAGGGTTCGCCGTCGAAGACATTTCGACGGGTCTGCACGCCAGCGGTTTCGGTCAGCTGGGCGACGGGCGCAGTTTCTCCTTCCACGTCGAGCATCAGCAGCTGATCGTCGAGATCTACCGTCCCCGGCTCGCGGGGCCGGTTCCGCAGGCCGAGGACGTGGTGGCCGCCGCGACGCGCAAGGTCGGTGACATCGACCTGTTCGACGAACGCAGCCTCACCGCAGCAGTGCGGGACGCGTTGGCCGGCGCACAACCGGTGCCGCGCACAGCACGCTGACGAACCCGCACGGTACGGTCGTCGTCGTGATCGAGGCGCCGGCAATGTCATGGCTGCAAGTTGTCGTGCTGTCGATCCTGCAGGGGCTCACCGAGTTCCTGCCGGTGTCCTCGTCGGGGCATTTGGCGATCGCCTCGCGGGTGTTCTTCGCCGATGACGCGGGCGCATCGTTCACTGCGGTAACCCAACTGGGCACCGAGTTCGCGGTGCTGGTGTACTTCGCCCGCGATATCGTACGCATCGTCAAGGCCTGGGTCGGCGGCCTTTTCAACGCCGCCGCCCGCAACGCCGATTACCGCCTTGGCTGGTACGTCATCGTCGGCACCATCCCAATCGCCGTGTTGGGACTACTCTTCAAGGACGAAATCCGCACGGGGGCAAGGAATCTCTGGCTGATCGCGTCCGCCTTGGTGGTGTTCTCGGCGGTGATCGCGGCCGCCGAGCGATTCGGCCGGCAGACCCGCGATGTCGAGCAGCTCAGCTGGCGCGACAGCGTGACCGTCGGCCTTGCCCAGTGCCTGGCGCTGGTGCCGGGGGTTTCTCGGTCCGGCGCAACGATCAGCGCAGGCTTGTTTCTCGGGCAGAACCGCGAGTTGGCCGCCCGGTTCGGCTTTCTGCTGGCCATCCCCGCGGTGTTCGCATCGGGCCTGTTCTCGCTGCCCGACGCGTTTCATCCGGTGGGGGACGGGATGAGTGCAAGTGGCCCACAACTCCTGGTGGCCACCCTGATCGCGTTCGTCGTCGGCTTCGCGGCGGTGTCCTGGTTCCTGAAGTTCCTGGCGCACCACAGCATGTACTGGTTCGTCGGCTATCGCGTCGTTCTCGGCACGACGGTGCTGATCCTGCTCGGCACGGGGGTGGTGGCCGCGACGTGACAGTCATCCTGCTGCGGCACGGCCGCTCGACCTCCAACACCGCGCAGACGCTGGCGGGCCGCAGCGACGGCGTCGACCTCGACGAGAAGGGTCGGGAGCAGGCCAGGGCGCTGGTCGACCGGATCGGGTCGCTGCCGATCCGCGCGGTGGTGCGTTCACCACTGCTGCGATGCGCGAGCACCGTCGAACCGTTGGCCGCCGCCCTCGGCCTCGAGCCTGTCGTCGACGACCGCATCTCCGAGGTGGACTACGGCGAGTGGACCGGCCGCAAGATCGGCGACCTGGTCAAGGAGCCGCTGTGGGCGGTGGTGCAGCAGCAGCCCAGCGCCGCGGTCTTTCCCGGCGGCGAAGGCCTGGCACACGTGCAGGCCCGCGCGGTTGAGGCGGTGCGCGAGCACGATCGTCGCCTCGCCGAGGAGCACGGCGGCGACGTGCTGTGGATTGCCTGTACGCACGGCGACGTGATCAAGGCGATCGTGGCCGACGCACTGGGCACCCACCTCGACAGTTTCCAGCGGATCACCGCCGACACCGCGTCGATGAGTGTGATCCGTTACACAACACTGCGGCCCTTCGTGGTTCACGTGAACCACACCGGCGACCAACTGGCTTCGGGTTTGACCGCCAAACCGCCAGAAACCTCCGACAGCGAGGCGAAAGACGTGCCGCCGAGCGACGCGGTGGTGGGCGGCACGACCGACTGAGCGCGGTATTTTGGAGTAGCCATGGCTCGCGCAATCCACGTCTTCCGCACACCCGACCGTTTCGTGGCCGGGACCGTCGGGCAGCCCGGGAACCGCACCTTCTACCTGCAAGCGGTACACGATAAGCGGGTCGTCTCCGTGATATTGGAAAAGCAGCAGGTCGCAGTGCTGGCCGAACGGATCGCGGCGCTGCTGGTGGAGATCAACCGACGGTTCGGCACCCCGGTACCTCCGGAGGCCGACGTGGAGGACCTGAGCCCGCTGGTCACGCCCGTCGACGCCGAGTTCCGGGTCGGCACGATGGGCCTTGGCTGGGATTCAGAGGCGGAGACGGTGGTTGTGGAGCTGCTCGCGGTCTCTGAAACCGAGTTCGACGCCTCGGTCGTGCTCGACGACGCCGAGGACGGGCCCGATGCTGTGCGCGTGTTCCTCACCCCGGAGTCCGCGCGTCAGTTCGCGACGCGGTCCAACCGGGTCATCTCGGCAGGAAGGCCGCCCTGCCCGCTCTGCGACGAGCCCCTCGACCCGGAAGGCCACATCTGCGTGCGCACCAACGGCTATCGGCGGAGCCTGCTCGAGCCCGACGATGAACCCGACGCCTAGCGAAGAGGAGGCGTTGCGCGGCGGCGAACTCACCGTCATCGGACGAATCCGTTCCGCGAGCAACGCCACATTTCTCTGCGAGGCACACCTCGACGAACTGACGGTGCATTGCGTGTACAAGCCGATCGCCGGTGAGGCTCCGCTGTGGGACTTCCCCGACGGCACGCTGGCCGGCCGTGAGCTCGGTGCGTACCTGGTGTCGGCCGCCTCGGGCTGGGACATCGTGCCCTACACCATCATTCGCGATGGGCCTGCAGGCGCAGGAATGCTTCAGCTGTGGGTGGACCAACCCGGCGACACCGCGGACGTGAGGAGCGAAGCAGACGAGGTGGGCGAGAACCCCGAAGCCGGCCCCGATCTGGTGGATCTGCTTCCCGCGGGCCGGATTCCGCCAGGTTTCCTGCCGGTGCTACGCGCCTACGACTACGCGGGTGACGAGGTCACCCTGGTGCACGCAGACAACGTACGGCTGCGCCGGATGGCGGTGTTCGACGTGCTGATCAACAACGCCGACCGCAAGGGCGGGCACATCCTGTCCGCTGTCGACGGGCATGTCTATGGCGTCGACCACGGTGTGAGCCTGCACGTCGAGGACAAACTGCGCACCGTGCTGTGGGGATGGGCGGGTAAGCCCGTCGACGACGAGACGCTGGAGACAGTCGGCCGACTGCGCGACGACCTGCGTGGGACGCTCGGCGAGCAGTTGCGCGAGCACATCACTGGTCGCGAGGTCGATGCGTTGCGGCGCAGAGCGGTTGCGCTGCTGAACAATCCGGTGATGCCGTCACCGGACCGGCACCGCCCGATCCCGTGGCCGGCATTCTGAGCTAGACCGGCCCCGACGCGTTGTGCCGGTACTGCATCGCGCGGTATGGCCAGTTGGACTCGTCGGTGGTGTTCCAGTGGCTGACGACCAGATGCAGGTTGCGCAGCGTCGAGCCGGGAACGATGTAGCCGCCGTAGAGCTGGCTGAGTGCGCCGGTGGTGCACCCGTCGGGTGGGCTGCATCGAGGCGAAGGCCACGACGTGTTACGGAGCACCGTCGTCGTGTGCGCGGCCTGGAAATCGTCGGTCGGATGGTTGAGCACCTTGACCCGAATTGTTCCCGAGCTCGACTCGAAATAGCTGAACACCCAACGGTTCTGGACCCGGCGGAGGCTCATCTCGCCGACCGTGGTGCCCGCAGGTAGCAGCGGCATCGGGTCGTTGTTGAACCAACCGCCGGTCCACGGGTGCCATGCCGAGCGGTCCAGCAGGTCAGCGGCCTTCACCCGGTAGAGGTAGGCATTCTCGCAACGGTTGAATGCGCTCGCGATGACGTACACCGAGCCGGAGTCGGGGTCGTGCTCCCAGGTGATCAGCTGCTGACGACCGTCGATGTGGGAACCGAGCCGCCGGGCGTCCGGCCCTGCGTCATGCCAGGTTTCGCCGCGATCGTCGCTGTAGTTGATCTCGGTCCACAACACGTTGTGCAGTCCGCGGTTGACCATGGCGAACAGGTAGAGCCGGCCGTCGATCGTGATGGCGTCGGCGGGCAGCACCGTCGAGTACCCGCTGCCTTTCCACGGCGGTGCGTCGTGCTGGTAGTCCCACAGTTGGCGGGCGTAGTCACCGCCGACCGCATCGTCGAAGGTGATGCCGTCGTTCAGGCTGGGCAGCGAGGTGTCGTCGGACCGCAGCATCACCGGGCTGCGCCAGCCGGGGCCTCCAGCGCGGCACTCGTCGAATGTGTCGCCGAAGATGAACCCGGTGCTGCCGTCGGCGAGCGCGACGGCGATGCCGAGATCGGTGCCTCCGACGCCGAACTTCTCCGCAGAACTGCCGGGGCCGGTGAGGTCGGCGACCTTGACCGTCGGTGGTGCGACCTGCGCGGTCTTGATGCCCCGATCGGTCACCACCTCATTATTCGGCAATACTGCTCCTGTGACCCTCACCGACGCAGCGCTGGCCGCAGAGCTGGCCCGCGAAGCCGGTGAACTGCTTCTGGAGGTATGGCAGGAGGAGGGTTTGTGGGATCCGTATGACCTCGGCGACGCTGGGGACAAGCGGGCCAACACGCTGATCCTGGACGGGTTGGCGCGCCAGCGGCCTGCCGATGCCGTGCTGTCGGAGGAGGCCGTCGACGACCTGTCGCGGGTCGATGCCGACCGGGTGTGGATCGTCGACCCGCTCGACGGAACCTGGGAGTTCTCCACTCGGCGCAATGACTGGGCCGTGCACATCGCCCTCTGGCAGCGGACCGGAGCCGGCGGGTCACGTGGATCCGACGGCGGAATCACCGACGCGGCGGTGGCGCTGCCCGCGTTCGGCAAGGTCTTCCGCACAGACACCGTCAGCCCGCCCGCGCCGCGCGGCGAAGGGCCGATCCGGATCACGGCCAGCGCGAGCCGCCCGCCCGCGGTGCTGTGGCGGTTGGCCGACCAGATGGATGTCGAGCTGGTCCGGATCGGCTCGGCGGGCGCCAAGGCGATGGCGGTGGTGAGCGGCGAGGTCGACGCCTACCTACATGCGGGCGGCCAGTGGGAGTGGGATTCGGCCGCCCCTGCGGGGGTGGTCAGGGCGGCGGGTCTGCATGCGTCGCGGTTGGACGGTTCGCCGCTGATCTACAACCGCCGCGACCCGTATCTGCCCGACCTGTTGATGTGCCGTCTGGAGCTTGCCGAGGTGCTGCTGACCGGGATCCGGTCGGTCGTCAGAGGCCGCCAAGGACGAACCCCCTAGAGTCGAGGGCATGCAGTCGTGGCAGCCACCTAGCATCCCGATACTGCCCGGTCGTGGTCCACAGCTGCGGCTGTACGACACCGCAGACCGGCAGGTGCGACCGGTATCCGCGGGTGAGGAAGCCACCATGTACGTCTGCGGCATCACGCCGTATGACGCCACGCATCTCGGCCATGCCGCTACCTATCTGACATTCGATCTGGTGCACCGGCTGTGGCTCGACTCGGGTCACCGGGTGAACTATGTGCAGAACATCACCGACGTCGACGATCCGCTGTTCGAGCGGGCCAATCGCGACGGCATCGACTGGCGTGAACTCGCCGACCGGGAGACCGCGCTGTTCGCCGAGGACATGACCGCGTTGCGGATCCTTCCGCCGCATGCGTACGTCGCGGCGACGGAAGCCATCGGCGAGGTCGTCGAGTTGGTGGAGAAGATGCTCGCCTCGGGGGCGGCCTACGTCGTCGACGACGCCGAGTACCCCGACGTCTATTTCCGGGCCGACGCCACCACGCAGTTCGGCTACGAGTCCGGATACGACCGCGAGACCATGTTGCGGCTGTTCGGGGAGCGTGGCGGTGACCCCGACCGTGCGGGCAAGAGCGACGCCCTCGACGCGCTGCTGTGGCGGGCGCAGCGTTCCGGTGAGCCAAGCTGGCCGTCGCCGTTCGGCCCTGGCAGGCCGGGCTGGCATGTGGAATGCGCGGCCATCGCCCTTGACCGGATCGGCACCGGGCTGGACATCCAGGGCGGCGGCAGCGACCTGATCTTCCCCCATCACGAGTTCTCCGCCGCCCATGCCGAATGTGTAACGGGGGAGCGGCGATTCGCCCGACACTACGTGCACGCGGGGATGATCGGCTGGGGTGGCCACAAGATGAGCAAGAGCCGGGGAAACCTGGTGCTGGTCTCCCAATTGCGCGCCGACGGCGTCGAACCGGCGGCGATCCGGCTGGGACTGTTGGCCGGTCACTACCGCACAGACCGGTCGTGGAGTGACGCGGTGCTTGCCGATGCGGCTCTCCGGCTGCAGCGCTGGCGCGACGCGACGACATTGGCGGCCGGACCCGATGCAACCGATGTGGTTGCCCGGGTGCGCGGCTATCTGGCCGACGATCTCGACACTCCGAAAGCGCTTGCCGCGCTTGATGGTTGGAGCATCGATGCGCTCAGCTACGGTGGTCATGACAGCAAGGCGCCGCAAACGGTGGCCACAGCGGTCGATGCACTGCTCGGAATCAAGCTCTAGCGGACCCACGGAAAGGGAGTGCTCGATGAGCGGCGTGAACCAGAAGGTCGTGCTGATCACCGGCGCCGCCCGCGGCGTCGGCGCGGAAGTGGCCCGCCGCCTGCACGCCAACGGCGCCCAACTCGTGCTGACCGATGTCGACGAGGCCGCCCTGCGTGAGATCGGTAGCGACTTGGGTGAGGACCGGGTGCTCACGGCCGTCGCCGACGTCCGTGACCTTGCGGCCATGCAGGATGTGGCGTCCCGCGCCACCGACCGGTTCGGCGGCATCGACGTCGTGATGGCCAACGCCGGGATCTCGACCTACGGCTCGGTTCTCAAGGTCGACCCCGAAGCATTTCGAACTCTGGTCGACGTCAACATCGTCGGCGTCTTCAACACGGTCCGCGCCGCACTGCCCGCGGTCATCGACCGGCGCGGCTACGTGCTGATCGTGTCCTCCGCTGCGGCTTTCGCTGCGTCGCCTGGCCTCGCGCCGTATGGCGCCGCCAAGGCGGGAGTCGAACAGTTCGCCAACGCGTTGCGCCTCGAGGTCACCCATCTCGGCGTCGACGTGGGCTGCGCGCACATGCTGTGGATCGACACCCCGCTGGTGCAGGACGCCAAGTCGGACCTACCGAGCTTCCGCAGAATGCTCGGCGCGCTGCCGGGCCCGCTTGGCAAAACCACCTCGGTCGAGGCGTGCGGTGAGGCGTTGGTCAAGGGCATCGAAAAGCGCAAACGCTACGTCTACTGCCCCGAATACGTTGCGGTGCTGCGTTGGCTCAAGCCGTTGCTCGCCACCCGGCTCGGCGAGGCCCCGGTACTGAAGTCGGTTTCAACACTGTTGCCGCAGATGGATGCCGAGGTCGAGGCGCTGGGCCGGTCGTTGAGTGCACGCACCCAGGAAGTGCAGAAATGATGGTCCGCCTGCTCGCGGTGCTCAGCATGCTCGTGGTACTTGCCGGCTGCACGGCCAAGGAGGGAGACGAGGCGATGACGTCTGCGCCGCCGCCGGCTCCGGCTGCCGTCACCCCCGATCAGGCCCGCGCAATCGCGAAAGAGGTCTATATCTGGGGCTTTCCGATGGTCGACAACTACCGGGTGCAGTACGCCTACTTCGTTAACAAGCAGGATCCCGAGTACAAGGGCGGCTGGAACGAGATACACAACACCGCACGGGTGTACACGCCCGAGGACACCGCGATCCAGACGCCGAACTCGGACACCCCGTATTCGGCGGTCGGTGCCGACCTTCGCACGGAACCGCTTGTCCTGACGATTCCGCCGATCGAGCAGGACCGCTACTTCTCGCTGCAATTCATCGATGCCTACACCGCCAACTTTCATTACGTCGGCAGCCGCACCACGGGCAACGGGGGCGGAAAGTATCTGCTGGCCGGACCGAACTGGAAGGGTGACAAGCCCGAGGGGGTCAACGAGGTCATCCGGTCCGACACCGACCTGAACCTCGTGCTGTACCGCACCCAGCTGTTCGGACCGTCCGACCTCGACAAGGTGAAGGAAATCCAGGCGGGGTATCAGGTCACCCCGCTGTCGGTGTTTTTGAACCAGCCGCCGCCGGCTCCCGCGCCCGCGATCGACTTCGTTCCGCCCCTGACACCCGACCAGCAGAAGACGTCGCCCCAGTTCTTCGAAATCCTCGGCTTCGCAATGCGATACGCCCCTGTGCTACCCGACGAGAAGGAATTGCGGGACCGGTTCGCATCCATCGGAATCGGGCCCGACGGCGACTTCGACGCCGACAAGCTCAGTCCGGAGATGCGCAAGGCGGTCGAGGACGGCATCGCCGACGCGTGGACCGAGTTCGACGCCTTCAAGAAGGAAAAGCTCGACACCGATCAGGTCACCGCTGCGCAATTGTTCGGTACCTCGGCCGACTTGAAGGGCAACTACCTGTACCGGATGGCAGGCGCCGTGCTCGGCATCTACGGCAACACCGCCGCCGAGGCGCTCTATCCCTCGTCCTTCACCGACTCCACAGGCGCCCCGCTCACCGGCGCGAACAACTACGTGTACAAATTCGCGAAGGATCAGCTTCCTCCGGTGAATGCATTCTGGTCGTTGACGATGTATCAGTTGCCGCAGAGCCTGCTCGTCGCCAACCCGATCAACCGCTACCTGATCAACTCGCCGATGTTGACCAGCCTGGTTCCCGACAAGGACGGCGGGTACACCTTCTACCTGCAGAACGCGTCGCCTGGCGCGGACAAGGAGTCCAACTGGCTGCCCGCGCCGAAGGGCCCGTTCGTGGTGGTGCTCCGGCTCTACTGGCCGAAACCGGACGCGCTCAACGGAACCTGGAAGGCGCCCAAACCCGAGAAGGTCTAGAACACCGCACGCTCGCGCAGACTCTTAGCCTCTAAACCCCGGCCCGCGCCGACGTAGATAGCGCTCGAACTCGGCGGCCAGCGCGTCGCCGTCGATCTTGCCAAGCGCTTCTGTCATGTCCACCTCGGCGTCGCCGCGCTGCTCGAGGGAGGCCACGTACTCCGCGATTTCCTCGTCCTCGGCCGTCATCTCGGTGACCGCTTCCTCCCACTCTTCGGCCTGGGTCGGCAGGTCGGCGAGCGGCACCTCGATGTCGAGGACGTCCTCGACGCGGCGCAGAAGTGCGACGGTGGCCTTGGGATTGGGTGGCTGCGAGACGTAATGCGGTACCGCCGCCCAGAATGTGACCGCGGGAATGCCCGCGGCCACGCAGGCGTCCTGGAACACGCCTGCGATCCCGGTCGGGCCCTCGTAGCGGGTCTCCTCCAGCCCGAAGAACTTCGCCGAGTCGGGGGAGTAGGCGGCGCCCGACACCGGCACCGGCCGGGTGTGCGGCGTGTCGGCGAGCAATGCGCCGAGGATGACGACGGTGTCGACGTTGAGCTTGTCGGTGATGGCCAGAAGCTCGGCGCAGAATGTGCGCCATCTCATATTCGGCTCGACGCCGTGCATCAGCACGATGTCACGCTCGCTGCCCGGCGGGCGGCAATGCGAGATGTGCATCGACGGCCACACCAGCTCACGGGTCACGCCGTCGATCTGGCGAATCACCGGCCGGTTCACCTGGTAGTCGTAGTAGGCCTCATCGTCGATCTCGATGATCGGTTCGGCCTCCCAGATGGCGTCGAGGTGCTCCAGCGCGTCGCTG
The DNA here is from genome assembly GCF_003719305.1 of Mycolicibacterium stellerae. Lineage (GTDB taxonomy): Bacteria > Actinomycetota > Actinomycetes > Mycobacteriales > Mycobacteriaceae > Mycobacterium > Mycobacterium stellerae. The sequence continues at coordinate 119,884 of NZ_RARC01000009.1, read as the reverse complement.
GCCGCGTCGCCGGCGTCGTTCCACCCCTCGAACGCCGCAACCACGATGGTGTTGCGGAGTTCGGGCAGGTCGGCGGGCTTGCGGCCGGTCGCATCCGACGGGGTCACTACGCCAGCCTAAGGCTTGAACGGGCTTGGCGAGCCCTACTGGACACGAGCCCGACTTGGTAGACCGACTACCCTGTTTATGTGACATTCGCGAACGACCATCCGTACGACCCGACCCTCGGCGACGTCAACAACGGTGAGGGCGCGGTCGATACGAAATACGTTCGCCTGCAATCTGGTTAACCTCTGGGGCACGACATTGCGGCTGACACTGCCGATAAGGTTCGCGAGCTGTCGCTCAAGTGCAATGAACTGGGCGTCCGGACGTCGATCGGGTGACGACGTAGACTTTCCTGGTCGAGAGGCGTTGCAACGGCTCCGGGTCGCTACCGGTAGCCGCCACGCTCGACGGAGTAAAGGACGCCTTCCGTTACGGAAGGAACGCACGTGAACGTCCTTGAGCCGAAGATCGGGGAGCCGAACATCCGCCCCGACTGCACCGATGAACTGACGGCTGCTCTGCGCCAGCGGATCATGGTGATCGACGGCGCGATGGGCACGGCGATCCAGCGGGACCGCCCCGACGAGGCCGGCTACCGCGGCGAACGGTTCAGCGAGTGGCCGACCGCTCTGCAAGGCAACAACGACCTGCTCAACCTGACCCAGCCGCAGATCATCGAGGGGATCCACCGCGAGTACCTCGAGGCGGGTGCCGACATCCTCGAGACCAACACGTTCAACGCGAACGCGGTGTCGCTCTCCGACTACGACATGCATGAGCTCGCATACGAGCTGAACTACGCCGGAGCCGCGCTTGCGCGGGCGGCCGCCGACGAGTTCAGCACTCCGGAGAAGCCCCGCTACGTGGCCGGCGCCCTCGGGCCGACGACGCGGACCGCGTCGATCTCGCCGGACGTCAACGACCCCGGAGCCCGCAACGTCTCCTACGACCAGCTGGTCGCCGCCTACCTCGATGCCGCCAACGGACTGGTCGATGGTGGTGCCGATCTCCTCATCATCGAGACGATTTTCGATTCGCTGAACGCCAAGGCGGCGGTGTTCGCCGTCGAGACGCTGTTCGAGGAGCGCGGACGCCGCTGGCCGTTGATCATCTCGGGCACCATCACCGATGCCTCGGGGCGGACGTTGTCCGGTCAGGTCACCGAAGCGTTCTGGAACGCGATCCGGCACGCGAAGCCGATCGCGGTCGGCCTCAACTGCGCCCTGGGCGCGCCGGAGATGAGGCCATACATCGCCGAGGTGGCGCGGATCGCGGACACCTTCGTGTCCTGCTACCCGAACGCCGGCCTGCCCAACGCCTTCGGCGAGTACGACGAGTCCCCGGAGGCTCAGGCCGGCTACATCGCCGAGTTCGCCGAGGCCGGCCTGGTCAACTTGGTCGGTGGTTGCTGCGGAACGGCGCCGCCGCACATCGCCGAGATCGCCAAGGTCGTCGAGGGCAAACCGCCGCGCGAGCTGCCGGAAATCCCGGTGGCCACCCGGCTCTCGGGCCTGGAACCGCTGAACATCACCGACGACTCCCTGTTCGTCAACATCGGTGAGCGAACCAACATCACCGGTTCCGCTCGGTTCCGCAACCTCATCAAGGCCGAGGACTACGACACCGCGCTGTCGGTCGCCCTGCAGCAGGTCGAGGTCGGTGCTCAGGTCATCGACATCAACATGGACGAGGGCATGATCGACGGCGTCGCCGCGATGGACCGGTTCACCAAGCTGATCGCCGCCGAGCCGGACATCAGCCGCGTCCCGGTGATGATCGACTCCTCGAAGTGGGAGGTCATCGAGGCGGGCCTGAAGAACGTGCAGGGCAAGCCGATCGTCAACTCGATCTCCATGAAGGAGGGCGAGGAGAAGTTCGTCCGCGAGGCTCGGCTGTGCCGCAAGTACGGCGCCGCCGTCGTCGTGATGGCCTTCGACGAACAGGGTCAGGCCGACAACCTGGAGCGCCGCAAGGAGATCTGCGGACGCGCCTACCGGATCCTGACCGACGAGGTCGGCTTCCCGGCCGAGGACATCATCTTCGACCCGAACTGCTTCGCGCTGGCGACCGGTATCGAGGAGCATGCGACGTACGGGATCGACTTCATCAAGGCCTGTGCCTGGATCAAGGAGAACCTTCCCGGGGTGCACATCTCCGGCGGTATCTCGAACGTGTCGTTCTCGTTCCGAGGCAACAACCCCGTCCGCGAGGCGATCCACGCGGTGTTCCTGTTCCACGCCATCAAGGCCGGCCTTGACATGGGCATCGTCAACGCGGGTGCGCTGGTGCCCTACGACTCGATCGACCCCGAGCTGCGGGACCGGATCGAGGACGTCGTCCTGAACCGGCGCGAGGACGCGGCCGAGCGGCTCCTGGAGATCGCCGAACGGTTCAATAGTTCCGAGAAGGCCGACGACCCGGTGGCAGCCGAGTGGCGCAACCTCCCGATCCGTGAGCGCATTACGCACGCCCTGGTCAAGGGGATCGACGCCAACGTCGATGCGGACACCGAGGAGTTGCGGGCCGAGATCGAGGCCGCAGGCGGTCGCCCGATCGAAGTCATCGAGGGCCCGCTGATGGACGGCATGAACGTCGTCGGTGACCTCTTCGGTTCGGGCAAGATGTTCCTGCCGCAGGTCGTGAAGTCGGCCCGGGTGATGAAGAAGGCCGTGGCGTACCTGCTGCCATTCATCGAGGCGGAGAAGGAACAGTCCGGTGCCGCCGCGAGCAAGGACACCAACGGCACGATCATCATGGCGACCGTCAAGGGTGACGTCCACGACATCGGCAAGAACATCGTCGGGGTCGTCCTGCAGTGCAACAACTACGAAGTGATCGACCTCGGTGTGATGGTGCCTGCCCAGAAGATCCTGGACGCGGCGAAGGAACACAACGCCGACATCATCGGGCTTTCCGGCCTGATCACCCCATCCCTGGACGAGATGGTCAACTTCGCCGTCGAGATGGAGCGTCAGGAGCTGGAGATCCCACTGCTGATCGGTGGCGCGACTACCTCGCGGGCTCACACGGCCGTAAAGGTGTCGCCGCGTCGTACCGGTCCGGTGGTCTGGGTCAAAGACGCTTCTCGCTCGGTGCCGGTGGCCGCCGCGCTCCTCGACGACAAGCAGCGGCCGGCCCTCCTCGAGGCCACCGAGAAGGATTACGCGTCACTGCGCGAACGGCACGCCCAGAAGAGTGAGCGGCCGATGCTGACGCTGGAGAAGGCCCGCGCCAACCGGACGCCGATCGAATGGGACGCCTACACACCGCCGGTGCCCGCCCAGGGGCTCGGCGTGCGGGAGTTCCTGGATTACGACGTCGCCGAGCTGCGCGAGTACATCGACTGGCAGCCGTTCTTCAACGCCTGGGAGATGAAGGGCAGGTTCCCCGACATCCTCAACAACCCGGTCTCGGGCGAGACGGCCCGCAAGCTGTACGACGACGCCCAGGAGATGCTCGACACCCTGATCAAGGAGAAGTGGCTGACCGCCAACGGCGTGATCGGGTTCTTCCCGGCCAACGCGGTCGGCGACGACATCGAGGTATACACCGACGAGACCCGTACCGAAGTGCTGACCACGTTGCACAACCTGCGCCAGCAGGGTGAGCACCGGGACGGTATCCCGAACCGGAGCCTCGGCGACTTCGTCGCGCCCAAGGACACCGGTCTGGCCGACTACGTCGGCGCGTTCGCCGTCACCACGGGGCTCGGCAGCGCAGCCTTGATCGCCGAGTTCAAGGCGGCCAACGATGACTACAACGCGATCCTGCTGGAATCGCTCGCCGACCGGCTGGCAGAGGCGTTCGCCGAACGGATGCACCAACGGGTCCGCAAGGAGTTCTGGGGATTCCAGCCCGACGAGCAGCTGGACAACGAGGCGCTCATCGGTGAGAAGTACGTGGGCATCCGCCCCGCCCCCGGCTACCCGGCCTGCCCGGAGCACACCGAGAAGGCGACGCTCTGGGAGTTGATGGACGTCCAGGAGCGGACCGGCATCGAGCTGACCGAGTCGATGGCGATGTGGCCCGGTGCCGCCGTCAGCGGCTGGTATTTCTCGCACCCGCAATCGCAGTACTTCGTGGTCGGCCGGTTGGCCCAGGACCAGGTCGCCGACTACGCGAGGCGCAAGGGCTGGACCCTGCAGGAAGCCGAGCGCTGGCTCGGCCCCAACCTAGGCTACAACCCGGAGGACTGAGCTGTGACGGCGTCGTTGCGCTCACCGAGCCGAAACACCATGCGGCCGAACGATTTCGGTTCACCTTCGGAGGCCAAGTACTTCAACGTCTAACCCACGCCGAACAGCGCGGCGTTCTGTCGCGCCCAGTCGGCGACCGACTGGGCGGGCACGCCGGTGAGCTCGGCAACCAGCTGATTGGCAGCCTGCGGCTTGTCGATGAAATCGGCAACGGTGTCGAGATACCAGGCGGCCTCGGCGCCCATCGCCGGTTGCAGTGCTTCGATCGCCTCATCCCGGTTGCACTGCTCGAACGCGACGTCGACGCCGATACCGACCCCGATCTGTTCGGCGATCTGTGCGCGGGTCAACGACTCCGGGCCGGTGATCGCATACATCCGGCCGTGATGAGACTGCTCCGGATTCATCAGCAGCGCCGCGGCGACCCTCGCGATGTCGTCCATCGAGATCGGTGCCTCCACCACACCCGGATACGGGTCGCGCACGGTCGCCGTGGTCTTGATCTGGTCGGCCCACAGGGCAAGGTTCTCCAGGAACTCGCCCGGCCCGAGTTGCGTATTAGCCAGGCCGGAGGAAGCGACGGCGTCGGCGTGGGCCTGCCAGTGTCCGACGCCGGACAGCGCAACGAGATAGGAGACGTCGGCCGCCCTGGCCAGTTCGAGTGTCAGGTCCAGCGTCTTGGGCAGCGGCGCGAGATACATTCGATCGACGCCGGCCAAAGCAGCCGAAATCGACTCGGGCCTGCCCAGGTACCCGATCACCGGGGTGACACCGGCGGGCAGGTTCGCCTTGACCGGATCGGTGGTCAATGCGCGGATGTCGTTGGCGCCCATGTCGATAAGGTGATCGACGATGCGCCTGCCGATGTTGCCGGTGGCCCCGGTCACAAGAATGGTCATGATTTCACGCTACGTGCCGCCCGTGACACAATCGCGGACGTGAAAGCGGTGCTGTGGGACATGGACGGCACCCTCGTCGACTCCGAAAAAGTGTGGGACGTGTCGTTGGCCGCCCTGTACGAGAAACTCGGCGGCGAACTGACGCCTGAGGTCAGGGCGTCGATGGTCGGCAGCGTCGCGGAGAACACCATGCGGATCGTCTACACAGACCTCGGGCTCGAACTCGATCCCGAGGCGATGGCCGAGTCCAGTCGCTGGCTCAACGACTACACCGCCGACCTGTTCGATGGCGGTTTGCCGTGGTGCGCGGGGGCGCACGAGTTACTGGAAGAGCTTGCCGCCGAAGGCACTCCGATGGCGCTGGTGACCAACACACAGCGCGAGCTGACCGAGCGTGCGCTCAACGGCATCGGCCGAATTTATTTCGCGGCCACGGTCTGCGGCGACGAGGTCGTCAACGGCAAGCCCGCTCCGGACCCGTATCTGCGGGCCGCCGAGTTGCTGGGAATGGCGCCGCGGCAGTGCCTGGCAGTCGAGGACTCGGTGACGGGGACAGCGGCGGCCGAGGGCGCGGGGTGCCCCGTCCTTGTGGTGCCGAACGACGTCGAAGTGCCCCGCGGGATGGGGCGAACTCACTTGAGTTCGCTGAGCGGGGTGGACGCCGCCGCGCTGCGACGTATCCATGCCGCCCTCGTCGGCGGCGCAGGAGAACGCTCGGCCTAAGTTCACCCCGCAGCGCACCTGCCAGTGGTAAGACAGGGGTACTCATGTGACCTGGGTCACGCAACGCTGCGAAAGGGACGCCCATGGCAGGCTCCAACACCCCCGCCGGGGATGAATCCTCACTACCGATCGCCGACGATGACTTCTCGTCGGGCGGCACTGCCGTCCGAATCGCTTCTGTCGCCGCGCTCGGCGGCCTGCTGTTCGGTTACGACAGCGCGGTGATCAACGGTGCGGTCGACTCGATCCAAGAGGATTTCGGCATCGGCAACGCCGAACTCGGTTTCGCCGTCGCCTCAGCGCTCTTGGGTGCGGCAGCGGGGGCGATGACGGCAGGCTGGATCGCCGACAAGATCGGCCGCATCGCGGTCATGAAGATCGCCGCAGTGCTGTTCCTCATCAGCGCATTCGGCACCGGCTTCGCGCACGAGGTCTGGACGGTGGTGCTGTTCCGCATCGTCGGCGGCATCGGCGTCGGCGTGGCGTCGGTGATCGCCCCTGCCTACATCGCCGAAACTTCACCTCCGCGGATCCGCGGCCGACTCGGTTCGTTGCAGCAGCTGGCGATCGTGTCCGGCATCTTCCTGTCGTTCGCCATCAACTATCTGCTGCAACGGCTGGCGGGTGGACCCAACGAAGTTCTGTGGTTCGGTCTCGACGCCTGGCGTTGGATGTTCCTCGCGATGGCGCTGCCGGCCATCCTCTACGGGGTCCTGGCCTTCACCATTCCCGAATCTCCGCGGTATCTGGTTGCCAGTCACAAGATTCCGGAGGCGCGGCGGGTACTCAACATGCTGCTGGGCGAGAAGAACCTCGAGATCACCATCGACCGGATCAAGGAGTCTCTGGAACGCGAGGACAAGCCGTCCCTGCGCGATCTGAAGAAGCCGACCGGCGGGATCTACGGCATCGTGTGGGTCGGCCTCGGGCTGTCGATCTTCCAGCAGTTCGTCGGCATCAACGTGATCTTCTACTACTCCAACGTGCTGTGGCAGGCAGTCGGATACAGCGCCGACGTTGCGGCCATCAACACCGTGATCACCTCGGTGATCAACGTGTTGACCACGCTGATCGCGATCGCCTTCATCGACAAGATCGGGCGCAAGCCGCTGCTGCTCATCGGGTCCTCGGGCATGGCCGTCACGCTCATCACCATGTCGGTCATCTTCGCCAACGCAACGCTCAACGCCGAAGGCCAGCCGACCCTGCCTGGGGTGTCCGGCTGGATCGCACTGATCGCGGCGAACCTGTTCGTCGTCGCGTTCGGCATGTCCTGGGGCCCGGTGGTCTGGGTATTGCTCGGCGAGATGTTCCCGAACCGCATCCGGGCCGCCGCGCTGGGCCTGGCCGCGGCCGGCCAGTGGGTGGCCAACTGGCTGATCACCGTCACGTTCCCCGGCCTGCGTGATCACCTTGGCCTCGCATACGGCTTCTACGGGCTGTGTGCGGTGCTTTCGGGTCTGTTCGTGTGGCGGTGGGTCATGGAGACCAAGGGCGTTTCACTGGAGGACATGCACGGCGAGATCCTGCACCAAACGTCGCCCAAGGCGTCCACCTGAGGGTAGGGACCGTGGCGAAACCGCCGTGACTTTGCTCGCGGCGCCGTGACACAATCGCGTCCCGTGAAGACCTTCGATGCGCTGTTCGCCGAGCTCAGCGAGAAAGCGCGCACCCGGCCGGACGGCAGCGGCACGGTCGCCGCGCTGGACGGCGGCGTGCACGGGCTGGGCAAGAAGATCATCGAGGAGGCCGGCGAGGTGTGGCTGGCGGCCGAGCACGAGGGTGACGACGCGCTCGCCGAGGAGATCAGCCAGTTGCTGTACTGGACGCAGGTGCTGATGATCTCTCGTGGTCTTTCCCTCGACGACGTCTACCAGAAGCTGTGAACGGCATGCTGCGGGTCGCTGTGCCCAACAAGGGCACGCTGAGCGAGCCGGCCGCCGAGATCCTGTCGGAGGCCGGTTACCGCCGACGGTCCGATCAGAAAGATCTGACGGTCGTCGATCCGATCAACAATGTCGAGTTCTTCTTCCTGCGCCCCAAGGACATTGCGATCTATGTCGGATCGGGGCAACTGGACCTCGGCATCACAGGCCGCGACCTGGCCGCCGAATCCGACGCTCCCGTCCGCGAGCGGCTGGCTCTTGGTTTTGGTTCGTCCACGTTCCGGTACGCCGCCCCCGCCGGCCGCGACTGGACCATAGCCGACCTCGCTGGCAAGCGAATCGCCACCGCGTTTCCCCACCTTGTTCGAAAAGATCTGGCGGCCAACGGGATCGAGGCGACCGTCATCCGCCTCGACGGCGCCGTGGAGATCTCTGTCGCGCTCGGTGTGGCCGACGCCATCGCCGATGTGGTCGGCTCCGGCCGTACGCTTGGCCTGCACGGCCTGGTCGCCTTCGGCGAGCCGTTGTGCGATTCGGAGGCAGTGCTGATCGAACGCACCGACCCCGGCGACAACAACGCCGCGGTCCGTGAGCAGTTGGCCGCACGCGTGCAGGGTGTGGTGTTCGGCCAGCAGTACCTGATGTTGGACTACGACTGCCCGCGCACCGTGCTGGAGGCGGCCACCGCGGTCACTCCCGGCCTTGAGTCGCCGACCATCGCACCGCTCGCCGATCCGGCTTGGGTGGCGGTGCGCGCACTTGTTCCGCGCCGCGACGTCAACGCGATCATGGACGAGCTGGCAGGCATCGGCGCCAAGGCAATACTGGCCTCCGACATCAGGTTCTGCCGCTTCTGACTAAGCCCGGCCATGCCCCGGCCTGCGTGTTAGCGTCCGGGTGACATTTTCACCGGTCCGGAGGTTCGCATGACGTATTTCCTGGTTCTGCTGCTGGCTCTGCTGCTCGGTGTGGTGGCCGGTCTGCGCGCGCTGACCGCGCCCGCGGTGGTGGCATGGGCGGGCGCTCTCGGCTGGATTGTCCTCGACGGCACCTGGGCACATTGGGTGGCGCACCCGATCACGGTGACGGTGTTGACCATCCTTGCGCTCGGCGAGTTGGTCACCGACCAATTGCCGAGCACACCGAGCCGACGGGTGCCTCAGCAGTTCGGAGCACGGCTGTTCACCGGCGCGTTCGCCGGCGCAGTCCTTGCCACAGGCGCCGTTCTGAACCCGACGGCGTGGGTCGTGGTCGGCGCCGTCGGTGCGGCGCTGATCGGCGCCGTCATCGGCACCCTCGGCGGTGCCGAAGCGCGCCAGCGGCTGGTGGCGCGCACCGGCGGACGCGATCTGCCGGTCGCGCTCGTCGAGGATGCCATCGCGATCGTCGGCGGTTTCGCAGTTGTCGCACTGGCATCGGTCATCTGAATGGCAACCACGCCACAGAAATTCGATGTGGTCATCGTCGGTGCCGGCCAGGCGGGCCCGCCACTGGCGGGCAGGCTGACCGCCGCGGGACACACGGTTGCGGTGATCGAACGCAAACTCGTCGGCGGCACCTGCGTGAACTCCGGCTGTATCCCGACGAAAACACTCGTCGCGAGCGCCCACGCGGCCCAAACCGCTCGGCGCGGTGCTGAATACGGCATCGGCACAGGCGATGTCAGCGTGGACATGACGAAGGTCAAGGCGCGCAAGGACAAGATCATGACTGACGACCGGGCCGGCGTCGAGTCGTGGCTCGAGGGGATGGACAACTGCACGCTGATCCGCGGGCATGCGCGTTTCACCGATCCGCACACCATTGCGGTCGACGGCCAGGTTCTGCAGGCGGGCAAGATCTTCCTGAACGTCGGCGGCCGTGCGGTGGTGCCGGATATGCCGGGGCTTTCTGACATCGACTACATGACCAACGTCGGAATCCTCGATCTGGACACGCTGCCGGAACATCTCGTCATCATCGGTGGCAGCTATATCGCGCTAGAGTTTGCGCAGATGTACCGGCGTTTCGGCGCCAAAGTCACCGTCATCGAAAAGGGTCCGCGGTTGACATCGCGCGAGGACGAAGACGTATCGGCCGCCATCAAGGAGATCCTCGAGAAGGAGGGCATCGCTATCGAGTTCGATGCGACTGCCATCTCGTTTCGCAAGCGGGACAACGGTTTCGAGGTGACGCCGCGCGAGGGCGCCGATCCCATCGCCGGCTCCCACCTGCTGATCGCGATCGGGCGACGGCCCAACACCGACGATCTCGGTCTGGAGAACGCCGGGGTGGAGACCGATTCGCGCGGCAATATCGTCGTCGACGACCAGTGCCGGACGAACGTCGAGCACATCTGGGCGATGGGCGACTGCAACGGCAAGGGGGCGTTCACCCACACTTCGTACAACGACTTCGAGATCGTGGCCGCCAACCTGCTCGACAACGACCCGCGGCGGATCAGCGACCGTGTGCCCACCTACGCGCTCTACATCGACCCGCCACTCGGCCGCGCCGGTCTGACCGTCGACCAGGTGCGCGCGTCAGGCCGAAAAGCGTTGGTGGGCAAGCGACCGATGACACGGGTCGGGCGCGCCGTCGAAAAGGGCGAGACGCAGGGCTTCATGAAGGTGGTCGTCGACGCCGAGACCAACGAGATTCTCGGGGCCGCGATCCTTGGCGTCGGCGGAGACGAGGTGATCCACTCCATCCTCGACATCATGTCGGCGAAGGACCCCTACACCTCGATCTCCCGAACGATGCACATCCACCCGACGGTCAGCGAGCTGGTGCCCACGATGCTGCAGGAGATGCAACCGCTCGACCCAGGTTGAGCTGCCGAGTGACCATCGCGACGCGCCGACCGAGGTGGCGGCAGGTCGCGACATCGGAGGGATGCACCCGATCCGGGCCGGCGTCGACATCGGTCTGCGCCCCTGCGCCGAGGAAGAAACTCAGCCTGTTGAGGTCATTCTCGCTGCCTGCCGAGGAGTTCCAGCCAGCACCCAATCCCAGGCTCACCCAATGCATGTGGTGCTGGGCGGCGAACACGGCCAGCGATGTCAGCGTATGCATCTTGTCGCCGGCCTTTCCGCCGGAGTTCGTAAAGCCTGCCGACACCTTGTCGCGCCAGGTGCCGTTCTGACACCGTCGTCCGGTCTGTTCGGCGAACGCCTGGAATGCCGCCGATACGTTGCCCATGTACGTCGCACTGCCGAACACGATTGCGTCGGCGCCGTCGAGGGTGTCCCAGTCGTCGTCGGTCATCGTGTCGACGGCGATGACCGTGACATGTGCGCCGCCATCCCGTGCGCCTGCGGCGACGGCGTCGGCCAGCATCGCCGTGTGGCCGAAGCCCGAGTGGTAGGCGATGGCGAGCGCGGGCGCCGCGATATGAGATCCGTTGACTGTCATTGTTTCTGCTCCTCACGTGCCTGATGTGCTCTAACGATTTCTTGGCGCCTGATCGCCCAGTCGGGTAGCTCGTCGCCTGCAAGGTAGGCCTCCAGACGGTCGAGGAACGCGTGCGTTCCGGCCCGGAAACCGGTCGCGTTCCTTGGGCCGAGCCCACGATGGATGAAGCGCAACAAGGTTCCTTCGCCGTCTGCATGCAGTTCGTAGCGCACTACGCTGTCTTCGACGATGGCCTGCGTCCACTCGTGTTCGAGCACGCGCGGGGGATCCCACACCAGGATGCGACCGGTCATCCGCTTCTTCTCGACGGGCAACGGCGGACCCGTGGCGACCATGTCGATGGTGCCGCCCTCGCGGGCGTCGATGGATGTCTCGCCGAACCATTGCGCGCGCTCGTCGGGATCGGTGATCGCCGACCACACCACCTCGACTGGGTAGGGGAGTCGCCGCTCGAAGGTCAACACCGCGCGGTCGCCCGAGACGCTCAGTCGTCCTTCGCGCCCGGTCATTTCGCGTCCCGCTGCTTGGATTCCAGGTGGCGCTCCAGCGCGTCGAGATGATCGGCCCAGTAGCGCCGGTATCGGTCGATCCACTCGTCGATCTCGACAAGCCCGTCGGCGCGCAGCGCGTATATCCGGCGTTGGGCGTCCGGCCGCACCTCGACCAGCCCGACTTCGCGGAGCACCCGCAGGTGGCGGGACACCGTCGGCTGGGTCAGCCCCGGCAACGTGGCGACGAGTTCGCCCGCCGTTCGCTCGCCTCGGGTGAGCGCGTCGAGCAGGGCGCGCCTGCTGGGCTCGGCGACGGCCTCGAATACGTCCATGAGCCGAGTATTGCACTTTGTCTATATAGACGCAAGACTATATAGACAAAGTGCGCCGCTGAACGAACAGTGTCTGCGCACAGGTCCCGATGAACCCCTGCCGGTCGAAGATCTCGGCGGTGGTGGCGCCGATGCCGTCGGGTCCGATCGAGCCGCAGGCCCGCAGCGCGAAGTCGTTTCCGACGGGCACCCGGTGCAGGTGCATGGCGGTGTCGGTGTTCATGAAGACGAAGGCTGCGGGATCGAGTGCCGCGCCTGCGCCGTTGGCGCAGTCCACCACCAGTGCGAGCCGTTGCATCGGAGTCATGTCCTCGGTATCCACCAGGTGTGCGAGCGGACTCATCCACACCACCGCCGACCCGTTGTCGAGCTCGCGTTGCCTGCGCCAACTGACCACCTCCAGGTAGCCGGTTGCGCCCTCCCAGCTGTGCGGCACCGGATCCGCATCGCCTTCGGTCAGTGGCGGAAAGCGGTCGGCGGCGACGTCGGCGGTGTCGCTGGTGGCCAGTAGCCAGGCCGAAGCGCGGGCGACCGCGCGCTCGGAACCGCCGGGACCCGAGGCCACCATCTCGGCCGCCAGCAGGGTGATGCGGCTGCCCGGACGTTGCACCCAGGCCCGAACCCGGACCGGCGCGACGGGGATCGCGCCGAGTATGTCCATCGACACCCGGCCGATGCGCATCGGGGCGTCACCGGCGAGCTCCTCGATCAGCTTCGTCATCAGAGCCAGCGGCGGCGAACCGTGTTGGATCTCGGGATCCCAGTTGCTTCTGGTGTAGTCGGTGGACTCGAAGCGCTGCGCTTCGCCGTCGGCGCCGAGCCGACGGTAGTGAGGGCCGCTCACGCAGCGGGCTCCGCGGAGTACAGCACCACGTCATCACCGGGTTCGTCGCCTTCGGTGGGGTGTTCCGGCCAGCCCGGGTACGGCGGTGGCGTCCCGCCGAACACCGGGCAGTGTGCGTGGTGGGCGCACCAGTCGCACATCCGTGACGGATGCGGCCGGAAATCGCCTGTGGCACCGGCAGATTGAATGGCCCGCCAGATCGCGATCAACGTTTTCTCGAACCGCTCCAGCTCATCGAGGTCGGGGGAGTAGTCGAGCACCTGGCCGTCGGCGAGATACAGCAGCCGTAGCCGCGCGGGTAGCACGCCGCGCGACCGCAGCAGTGCGACGGCGTAGAACTTCATCTGGAACATCGCCTTGAACTCGGCCAGCGCCCGCGCCTCCGGCGGCGCCTTGCCGGTCTTGTAGTCGACGACCCGCATCTCACCCGTTGGGGCGACATCGATCCGGTCGACGAAACCGCGAAGCAGGGTGCCGTCGGCGAGCTCCACCTCGACGCGTTGCTCGCAGCTTTGCGGGTCGAACCGCGTCGGGTCCTCCAGCCGGTAGTAGCCGGACAGCAGTGTCCTGGCTTCCTCGAGCAGCTCCGCCCGGACAGCGGGATCAATGTCGTCGGCGACATCGGGCTGGGCGGCGACGATGCGGTCCCACGCGGGGCCGACCAGGGAGCGCGCGGTCGCGGGGACACGATCCGGCGCAGGCAGCGCGTAGAGCTGCTCGAGAGCGGCGTGCACCACCGACCCGCGCAGCTGTGCGGTCGAATGCGGTTCGGGCAGCCGGTCGATGGCGCGGAACCGGTAGAGCAGCGGGCACTGCTTGAAGTCGCTGGCCCGCGAAGGTGACAGCGCGGGCCTTCGATGCTCCGTTGGCTGAGACGGGACCTCTTGCTGGTCCATAACGGGCAGCTTATGGCTCCGGCCCGACAACCCCGGGCACGTGCGTCGGCGCGTCTGCTGGCAGGCTGATGGGCTGTGCCAGGCAAAGCCCCGACGGGTCCGTTCGCCGCTGACGATCGCGTGCAGCTCACCGACGTCAGGGGTCGGCACTACACCGTCGTGCTCACCCCCGGTGGGGAGTTCCACACCCATCGCGGAGCGATCGCCCACGACGCCGTGATCGGGCTGCCTGAGGGCAGCGTGGTCAAGTCAGCCAACGGCGATCCCTTCCTGGTCCTGCGCCCGCTGCTCGTCGACTACGTGATGTCGATGCCCCGCGGCGCTCAGGTGATCTACCCGAAGGACGCGGCCCAGATCGTGCACGAGGGCGACATCTTCCCCGGCGCCAGGGTGCTCGAGGCCGGCGCGGGGTCGGGGGCGATGACGTGCTCGTTGCTGCGTGCCGTCGGGCCCGAAGGCCGGGTGGTGTCCTACGACGTGCGTGACGACCACGCCGAGCATGCTTCGCGCAACGTCGCAACTTTCTTCGGCGCGATGCCCGAGAACTGGGACCTGGTCATCGCCGACGTCGCCGATTACAGCGGACCCGAGGTGGACCGGGTCGTGCTGGACATGCTTGCGCCATGGGAGGTGCTTGGCAGGATCGCCGACGCATTGGTCCCCGGCGGCGTGCTGGTCGTGTACGTCGCGACGGTGACCCAGCTGTCGCGCACCGTCGAGGCGATGCGCGAGCAGCAGTGCTGGACCGAACCGCGGGCGTGGGAAACGATGCAGCGTGGCTGGCACGTCGTCGGCCTGGCCGTGCGCCCCCAGCAGAGCATGCGCGGGCACACCGCATTTCTGATCAGCGCGCGAAAGCTGGCCCCCGGTGCCGTCGCCCCGATGCCGGTGCGACGCAAGAAGCAGCTCTAGTCGTCGTCGCTGCGCCGCAATCCACGCCGCGCCGACAGCAGATCCATTTCCGGCCGGCCGGCGACCAAGCGCTCGGCGGCGTCGAGCACGTCCACGACGTGCGATCGGTCACCCGATACGACGGCCAACCCGACGCCGGCGCGACGGTGCAGCTGAGCCGATCCGGTCTCCGCCGCGGAAACGCCGAACCGCCGTTGCAGTTCGGCGATCACCGGGCGCACAGCCGACCGCTTCTGTTTGAGCGAATGGACATCCCCGAGCAACAGGTCGAACTCCAGCCAGCCGATCCACATACGGTCATGGTCACGGAGGAGGCGAGGTGGCGGTCGCCCCTTCGCCGAATTCGAGAAGCAGATTGGCGGTCTTACGGGTCAGCTGCCATCCGTCGCGGACGGGCTTGAACTCCATGGGAAAGCTGAACTTGCCTGGCGGCTTGTTGGCGGTCGTCACGTTGATGGTCGCCACGACGTTTCCCGCCTCGGAATCCGACCACTTCAGGTCGACGGCTTCGAACGTCAGCGGCAGGGCGCCGTTGTCGGCAAGCGCCTTGCCGAACTTGTCCAACGCCGAGGCGTCGTCGGCGGTCGCCAACTCCACGAGGCCGATCTTGTCGGCGCCCGGCACGGCGGGATCCGACAGCCGGGCCAGCACATCGGTGAGCGCCTGGGGTGGAGGAAGCGGAGAAGAGACGGGCGGTACGACGGACGTCGTCGCGGTCGCCGCCGCAGGCGGTTCAGCGGCCGGTGGCGCGTCGCTGCTGCACCCGCAAAGCCCGAACGCCGCCACCAGTGCGGTGACGGCGCTCAGGAATGCGGTACGGCTAGGCACCTGGAAAGTGAACTCAGCCCACCAAGTCGCCGAGGGCGAACAGTGACTGGCTCGACAGCTGCCAACCGGTGGGGCTCGGGCCCTGCACGAAGGTCAGCGGCATCGAACGGACCTCGCCGGTGCTCAGGGTCGCCGTGACGTTTGCGGTGGCCAAGTTGCCATTGAGGTCGGGCTCGTCGACGGTGGCGGTCAGGGGCAGGTAGCCCTTGGCGACGGCGTCGTTGTACTTGACCTCGACGCCCTTACCGGTGAACCGGCCAAGGCCCTGGATGTAGGAGGACTTGCCGGCAAACGAGCCGCCGGAGCCAAGGGTGTTGACGGTCTGGGTCAGCGGACCGATCAGATCAGGCGCGGGCGTGGCAGGCATGGGAATGTCCCACACGACCGGCGCTACGGCCGGTGAGGCGGTGATGGTGCCGGATGCAACCGACGTCACACCCGCAGCTGCGCCGCCGACGACGGCGGCAGCTGCAACGCCGGTTACGAGGGTTTTCAGGATCACGGCTGTCCTTTCGATTGGACCGAGTCGAGCTTCAGGTTAACAAGTGTTGCTGGTGTGTCGAATCCCTACACCGCACACAAAGGCTGAATCGCCGGTAGCGTTGAAGTTGTTACTGCACCAACTACGGGTGCAGGGAGGGAGCGCAACATGAGCGAGTCAGAGCGTTCTGAATCCTACGGGACACCGATGTCCAGCGATGAAGCGGCCGAGCTGGAGGAGCTCCGTCGAGAGGCAGCGGTATTGCGCGAGCAGCTGGAGAACGCGGTAGGACCGCAAAGTGGCCTCCGTAGCGCCCGTGATGTGCACCAGCTGGAGGCGAGGATCGATTCGCTCGCTGCCAGGAACTCCAAGCTGATGGAGACCCTCAAGGAAGCCCGCCAGCAGTTGCTTGCGCTGCGCGAGGAGGTGGACCGGCTCGGTCAGCCACCGAGTGGCTACGGCGTGCTGCTCGGCGTCCACGAGGACGACACCGTCGACGTCTTCACCTCCGGCCGCAAGATGCGGCTGACGTGCTCGCCGAACATCGATACGAAGGTATTGAAGCAGGGTCAGACGGTCCGTCTCAACGAGGCGCTGACGGTCGTGGAGGCCGGAAAATTCGAGTCGGTCGGAGAAATCTCCACCCTGCGCGAAATTCTTGCCGACGGACACCGCGCGCTCGTGGTGGGTCACGCCGACGAGGAACGCATCGTCTGGCTGGCCGAGCCCCTGGTGGCCACCGCCGACCTTCCCGACCGTTACGACGACGATCGCGACGACGACCTGCGGCCACGCAAGCTGCGGCCCGGCGACTCGCTGCTCGTCGACACCAAGGCCGGCTACGCGTTCGAGCGCATCCCCAAGGCCGAGGTCGAGGACCTGGTGCTGGAAGAGGTGCCCGACGTCAGCTACAGCGACATCGGTGGCCTTGGTCGCCAGATCGAGCAGATCCGCGACGCCGTCGAGCTGCCGTTCCTGCACAAGGAGCTCTACCGGGAGTACTCGCTGCGACCGCCGAAGGGCGTGCTGCTGTACGGGCCTCCTGGTTGCGGAAAGACGCTGATCGCCAAGGCCGTGGCCAATTCGCTGGCCAAGAAGATGGCCGAGGTGCGAGGCGACGACGCCCGCGAGGCGAAGTCCTACTTCCTCAACATCAAGGGCCCCGAGCTGCTCAACAAGTTCGTCGGTGAGACCGAGCGTCACATCCGGCTGATCTTCCAGCGGGCCCGAGAGAAGGCGTCCGAGGGCACCCCGGTGATCGTGTTCTTCGACGAGATGGACTCGATCTTCCGCACCCGCGGCACGGGCGTCAGCTCCGACGTCGAGACCACCGTGGTCCCGCAGCTGCTGTCGGAGATCGACGGTGTCGAGGGCCTGGAGAACGTCATCGTGATCGGCGCGTCCAACCGCGAGGACATGATCGACCCCGCGATCCTGCGGCCCGGCCGGCTGGACGTCAAGATCAAGATCGAGCGCCCTGACGCCGAAGCGGCCCAGGACATCTACAGCAAGTACCTCACCGAGGACCTGCCGATCCACGCCGACGATCTCGCCGAGTTCGGCCGTGACCGCGGGCTCTGCATCAAGGCGATGATCGAGAAGGTCGTCGACCGGATGTACGCCGAGATCGACGACAACCGGTTCCTGGAGGTCACCTACGCCAACGGTGACAAGGAAGTCATGTACTTCAAGGACTTCAACTCCGGGGCGATGATCCAGAACGTGGTGGACCGCGCCAAGAAGAACGCGATCAAGTCGGTGCTGGAAACCGGGCAGCCAGGCCTGCGCATCCAGCATCTGCTCGACTCGATCGTGGACGAATTCGCCGAGAACGAGGACCTGCCAAACACCACCAATCCCGATGACTGGGCGCGGATCTCGGGCAAGAAGGGCGAGCGGATCGTCTACATCCGCACGCTGGTCACCGGCAAGTCTTCGAGTGCTTCACGGGCCATCGACACCGAGTCCAACCTGGGTCAGTACCTGTAGGAGCGCCTGCGCACCGCGAGCGCCCCTGTTTGTACGGCGACACGCCGACTCGAGGCGTGCAAAAGGGGTCGCTCGCGGAGTTTGGGGAGCTACCGTCGCGTCATGTCCGATGACGACATCGCGGTGATCGACGGCGTATTCGGCAAGCGCTACGGCGAGGTGCTGCTTGTGCATGTCGGCGACGCCGGACCGACAGCGACGGTATACAACACCTTCCCGCTCAACGACTGTCCCGCCGAGCTCTGGGACAAGCTGGACGCGAAGGCCATCGCCGACGAGAACGACGCCGTCGCAGCACTGATGAACGGACCCCGCTACTGGTTGATGAGCAGCATCGGCAAGAAGGATCCGGAGACGATGGTGCGCAAGATGTTCGGTGGCCTCGAGATGAATCGACAGGCCACCGTGCAGCTCAGCTCGATGAACCCGGCGCCGTACAGCGAGAACAAGGTGGACCGCAAGGCGGTGTTCACCTTCGACGCCGGCCGGGAGATCTACGAACTCCTCGATCCAGACGGCAGGCGCTGGGTCATGCAGACCTACAGCCAGACAGTTGATCCGGCGCTGTCACTTCGCGACCTACCCGGCCTCGCGAATCGCCTGTCGCTGCCCCCGGAATGGAGCTACCAGGCGCGCACGCCGAGTTCTGCGGTCGTCGTGGACACCACGGGGCACGACGCGTGCGTCACGCAGGACGACCTTGCGAACAGCTACTCATTGCAGGCGTGAAGCCGTTTCGATCTCGCGATAGGCGTCGCGGCCTGCCAGGCTGGTCGCCACATCGGACACCAGCGGGTCAAAGAATCGCTGCCGGTACAGCGGGTCGACGCTTGTGCTCACGGTGAAGTACAGCCCGGAGAGCACCGCGACGAACAGCGATGTGTGCACCACGGTCTGCGGTATCGGGATGTGAACGCCGAACCATGTTCCCGCGCATGGCGGTTGGCCGACACGGCAGGTTTCTTCGGCGGACCACAACACGGTAACGTCGTCAGGAATGGCGATGATGCCCAGCGCGAGGAAGAACGCGAACAGACCAGCGGTGAAGAACACCACCTGGATCGCCTGTGACACCACCATCACGGCGACCACGTTGATCTGCTCGGCTATCGACAGGGGTGTGCGGGTCGGCTGATGACCCGCTTCGGGTTCCAGCGGTGTGCCCGCAAGCAGCTTGGCGGGGTCGTGTTGTTCGGCCCGATCGTCGCGCAGCGCATGCACCTCGTCGCGAATCGTGGTGACCATGAATACGATTGCCACGATGGCAAGGAATCCGACTGTCTGCCATAGCCTTTGGCGGGTCATCCGAGCGGCCAGCTGCCACAGCTCACCGGTGAAATACACCACGACGGTCAGCATCAGCAGTGGCAGCGCACGGCTCATCAGGGTGCCCAACGCGCCAACCTGCACCAGTGCGTACCGGAACGCCCACAACGCGATAGCCCCGAAGCCGAGGTAGGTCAGCCATACCGCCAGCAGCGCCACGAGCGCGAACCCGAAGATCTCGGCGGCGGCGAACCCGGAGAAACCGCTGTCGGCGAACGGAAGCCCGAACACGAAGAGCGCCATCACCAGAAGGGCCGCCGAGCGCCTGCCCGCCTTGCCCAGCGTGGTGCCACTCTGGTGCAACAGATACAACGCGACCGGGGCGGCGATCAGCAGCAGGGTGAGCACCCCGAGCCGAATCACATTGCCGTAGTCGGGGTCGCCGCCGGTCAACTCGGCGAGCATCATCGTCAGCGAGATGACGGCGCCGACGCCACTGACCACCGGTGCCGACCGCTCGATCAGCGCGCGCGACCGCACCCGACGGGTCAACACCAGCGGCAACCCGCGATGCAGAAACCACTGATTCACCTCGCGCATATTCGGCACGGCAAACATTGTGCGCGAGAGATGGCGAAATTCCAGTGCGAATGGTGGACTGGTGCCGATGCGTCGACGACGGCCGTGGAGTTGGGGTATATCCGCGCGCTCGGCTCTGGTGGCAGCCACCGTCGTGTTCGTCGCCCTCACCGCGGCGGGCGCGATACTCGCCGCGGTGCTGTATCGATCGATGCTGTCCGGAATCGACAGCACCGCAGCCGCGCGCGTCGGCGAAGTCGCGGCGGATCTGCAGGCCGGTGGGGCGGCGGGCCTCGATCCCGGGCTGCTCGGCACCGACCAGCGGATCCTCGCCGTGCAGGTCATCAAGCCGGACGGCAGCGTCGTCCGGCGCTCGCCCTCCGCGCCGGACACGCCGATGGTGCCCATCTCCGAGATCGGCGACGGGCTGCACATCGGCTTGCCCGAGCACGAGTCGCCCTACGGTCAGATCCGGTTCAGCGCGCAGACGGTGGACGGTCCCGGCGGCCGCTACACCGTGCTGGTGGCAGAGGGCAGCCAGGTCGTCTTCGCGACGGTGAAAGCCGTCGTGATCGCCCTTGCGGTGGCGGCCCCGATCGTCGTTCTGGTGTCCGCGGCGGTCACCTACATGCTGGTGTCGCGGTCGATGCGCTCGGTCGACGACATCCGGTCGCGGGTCGCCGAGATCAGCACGTCGGATCTGACCGAGCGGGTGCCGGTGCCCGAGAAGCGGGACGAGATATCGGCTTTGGCGCTCACCATGAACGAGATGCTGACCCGCATCGAGGCGGGCCATTCCGCTCAGCAGCGGTTCGTCGGCGACGCGTCACACGAGCTGCGCAGCCCGCTCACCACGATCATCTCGGCGTTGGAGGTCGCCGTCACGCACCCCGAGCTGCTGAACAGCGAGCTGGCGGAGACCACGCTGATCCCCGAGGCGCACCGGATGCAGGCCCTCATCGATGACCTTCTTCTGCTGGCCCGTGCCGACGAGCGCGGGCTGACCATGGCCCACGACGACGTCGACCTGGACGACCTGGTGGCATCGGAAGTGCAAAGGCTTTGTCGTCATGCGTCTTTGAACATCACGGCCGATGTGACGCCGACGCGTCTTGTCGGCGACGCGGTCCGGTTGTCGCGGATGTTGCGTAACCTGCTCGATAATGCGGCGAGACACGCTGCCTCCGAGGTTTCAGTCGGCGCACATGCGTGCGGTCAGCACGCGGTGCTCATCGTCGACGACGACGGTCCCGGCATCGCGCCGCAGGACCGGGACCGGGTCTTCGGTCGCTTCGTCCGGCTCGACGCAAACCGCTCGCGGAGTGCCGGCGGTGCCGGTCTTGGTCTGGCGATTGTGCGGGAAATCGTTGCGGCACACCAAGGCAGTGTCGCGATCAGCGACCGACCTGGCGGCGGCGCACGGGTGACGGTTCAGTTGCCGTTGGCGTATGCGCCCGACTCGAGTCGGTAACCGACGCCGCGGATCGTCTCGATGGTGTTGGTGCCGAAGGGGATATCGATTTTGCGGCGGACATAGCCGACGTATACCTCTACGACGTTGTCCGGTCCGCTGTAGTGCGCATCCCAAACGCTCTGCAGAATCTCGGTTTTCGTGACGACGGTGTCCTTGTGGCGCATCAGGAATTCCAGGAGCCCGTATTCCCTCGGTGTCAACCGAATCACCTTGGCGGCCCGTTCGACCACCCGCCGCGCGGGGTCGAGCGTCAACGTGCCTGCTGTCAGGACCGCGGGCCGTTGCGGTGCCCCACGACGCACGAGCGCCCGAAGCCGCGCGACGAGCACGATGAAGGAGAACGGTTTGGTCAGGTAGTCGTCGGCGCCGAGGTCGAAGGCGTCGGTCTGGTCGTAGTCACCATCCTTGGCCGTCAACATCAGCACCGGCGTCCACACCTTGCGCGCCCGCAGCCTGCGAAGCACCTCGTAGCCGTTCAAGCCCGGCAACATGATGTCCAACACGATGACGTCGAAGTCGTTCTCCGCGGCCTGCCACAGCCCATCGACGCCATTGGACACGTGCACGACGAGGAAACCCTCGGCGCGCAGTCCGATGGCGAGCGTCGAGGCGAGTCGTTCCTCGTCCTCGACGATCAGCACCCTCATGGCGCGAAACTACGCCATATCCCACGGTTCGCCGTAGGTGGTGACGCTGTCACCGGCCGACGAGATCAGACGGGCGAACGGACGCAGCAGCACGCCGCCGGCCGCACCGGTCACGGTGCCGTGCGCGTTGGAGACCGCCACACCGTTTGCCGGGCCTGCCACGTCAACCGAGAAGGTCGCAACCTCTTGGATGCCGGGGCCGTTGCCCAGGTCAGCGCTGATCGACACACCGGGGAACAGGTTGGGCGTGATGACCGAGCCCAACGGGTTGAACACCGGGAACAGCGAGACGTCGTCGAGCAGGATGTTGGGGGTGGTGTAGCTGAAGTTGATGCCAACGCCCAGCGACCAGGGGAAGCCGATCTGGTAGCCCAGCTCCAGCGTGCCCTCGAATTCGTCGGCGCCAGGACCCGAGACGATGTACTTGGCGCGACCCGAGTGGAACCACTCACGGGTCAGCCGGTTGCGGTCCAGCGGAAACACGCCGTTGAGGAAGGTATCCCACTGCTGGATCGTCAACGTCCGATCCTGACCGTCAACCAGGCTCAGCTCGTTGTCCAGTCCTGCGTGTGAGGTAGCGCTGCTCGAAAAAAGAGCCGCGACCGCCAACACCATCGCTACGACCATCCGACCGATTACCAACATGTTCTCCCTAAGCTGTTGTCCACCCATGAAAAGTGCACTGTCAGTTCGTCGTTGATCTGCAGGCATGCGACCCTGACAAGAGGTCGCTGTGAAATCGCTAAGAACGGGTTACGAACCGATGCCCGAAACCGCGGCACGGTAGCGGCTGCGCGCCACCAGGGTTAGCCGGAGATCGTCGATGAGCGGGTCAAGGAAGCGGGCTCGATAGTCCTTGTCGCCGACGGCCCGCGCGCTGACGTACATGAACGTCATCGCGGCAAGGAACATGCTGATCTGAATCAGCGCCTGCGGGACGGGCAGCGTCATCCCCAGGATCTGCCCGTCGCTCGGACCGTTTCGTGTCCACTGCGCCAGCAGTTGCGGGCTCAGCAGGATCAGACCGAGCACGAAGAAGATCAGACCGGCGACGATGGCCACCAATCCGACCTGAAGCACCTGCGATGTGGCGAGCACGAACACCACGTTGATTCGCTCCGTCCTGGACAACGGATAGCCGGCCGCCGGGTGGGGCATTTTCTCGAAGGGCGTGCCGGTCAATCGGACGTTGTCGTCTGAGGATTGGCGGTCTCCCGCCAACATCGGGCGCACCCGTTCCACTGTCGCCGACGTGATGAACGCGGTCGCGATCATGGCGAGAAATATCAGGGCCAGCCATAGCCTGCCGCGACTGATGGTCGACGACATCGACCACACGTACGTATTGAAGAAGACCAGGACGGTGAGCAGGACGACAGGCAGCGCGCGCACGAAGAGCGCGCCGACCGATGCGACGTTTTCCATGGCGGTGCGCAGACCCCACCCCAGGATGGACCCGACGCCGCATGCGGTGAGCGCCAACGCGACGACGATCACGATGCCCTCGAACACCAAATTTGTCAGCACTCGCGCGCTCGGGCCACCGAGCACGCCCGCGGCGATCGCCACGCCGACAGACACCGCCGACACCACCGTGCGGGTGCGCGCACTGCGGATACGCGAGACGAGCCAACCGACCGTCGCCGCGACAGGGAGTACCAGTATCAGCAGCGCCAGGACGAACCACTCTGTGCGGGTTGGCTCCCCGTTGATGTCGATCGTGTGCTTGCCGGTGACCAGCACGACGAGGATGGAGTTGGCCATGCACACCGCGAACGCCGCCAACGCGGGCGCACAGCGCGGCCACAGTCGCCGCACCAATGCGCCAGGCCGGAGCACAGCGGGCAGTCCTCGCTCGAGGAACCAGCGGTCGGCAGCGCGCCGTTGCGCGGGAGTTGTCTTCTGCTGCTCCGGTGGCACGGTCGCAGGCTACTTCGACACGTCCCCTAGTCTGGGGATATGCAACGGATTATCGGGACCGAGGTCGAGTACGGCATCTCCTCGCCGTCCGACCCGACCGCGAATCCGATCCTGACGTCGACGCAGGCCGTGCTGGCCTATGCGGCCGCCGCGGGCATTCAGCGTGCGAAGCGCACCCGGTGGGACTACGAGGTGGAATCGCCGCTGCGCGACGCTCGAGGCTTCGACCTGAGCCGGTCTGCGGGCCCGCCACCGGTGGTCGACGCCGACGAGGTCGGCGCGGCCAACATGATCCTGACCAACGGCGCGCGGCTGTACGTCGACCACGCGCATCCGGAGTATTCGGCGCCCGAGTGCACCGACCCGATGGACGCGGTCATCTGGGACAAGGCGGGTGAGCGGGTGATGGAGGCCGCGGCGCGCCACGTGGCCAGCGTGCCTGGGGCGGCGAAGCTGCAGCTCTACAAGAACAACGTGGACGGCAAGGGCGCGTCATACGGTTCGCACGAGAACTACTTGATGTCGCGCCAGACGCCGTTTTCGGCCGTGATCGCGGGTCTGACGCCATTCTTGGTATCCCGCCAGGTGATCACCGGCTCAGGCCGGGTGGGCATCGGCCCATCGGGCGACGAACCGGGCTTCCAGCTGTCGCAGCGCTCCGACTACATCGAGGTCGAGGTCGGTCTGGAGACCACACTCAAGCGCGGCATCATCAACACCCGCGACGAGCCGCACGCCGACGCCGACAAGTACCGGCGGCTGCACGTCATCATCGGTGACGCGAACCTCGCCGAGACCTCCACCTATCTCAAGCTCGGTACGACGTCGCTGGTGCTCGACCTGATCGAAGAAGGCATCGACCTCACCGACCTGGCCCTTGCCAGGCCCGTGCACGCCGTGCATGTCGTCAGCCGCGACCCGTCGCTGCGTGCCACCGTTGCGCTGGCAGACGGCCGGGAGCTGACTGCCCTTGCGCTGCAACGGATTTACCTCGACCGGGTGGCCAAGCTGGTGGACAGCCGCGACCCCGACCCGCGTGCCGCCGACGTCGTGGCGACCTGGGCGAACGTGCTCGATCTGCTGGAGCGGGACCCGATGGAATGCGCCGAGATCCTGGACTGGCCTGCGAAACTCCGGCTGTTCGAAGGTTTCCGCAGCCGAGAGAACCTCAACTGGTCGGCGCCGCGCCTGCACCTGGTCGACCTGCAGTACTCCGATGTGCGTCTCGACAAGGGGCTCTACAACCGGCTGGTCGCGCGCGGGTCGATGAAGCGCCTGGTCACCGAACAGCAGGTGCTCGACGCCGTCGACAACCCGCCGACGGACACCCGCGCATACTTCCGTGGCGAGTGCCTTCGCCGCTTCGGCGCCGACATCGCCGCGGCCAGCTGGGACTCGGTCATCTTCGACCTCGGCGGCGATTCGCTCGTCCGGATTCCAACCCTCGAGCCGTTACGGGGCAGCAAAGCCCATGTCGGAGCGCTGCTGGACTCCGTGGACAGCGCTGCCGAATTGGTAGAACAGCTCACCAACTAGCCCCGCTATCCCAGGCAATCCGGCCACCGAACGGTAGTGTGGAGGAACCGACGGGCGGCGACACAGCCCGCCAGCAAGGCTTAGACGATGGGTGGAGGCAGCGATGGCTCAGGAGCAGACCAAGCGTGGTGGTGGTGGCGGCGAGGACGACGACCTCACCGGCAGCACGGCCGCCGGGCAGGAGCGTCGCGAGAAGCTGACCGAGGAGACCGACGATCTGCTCGACGAGATCGACGACGTTCTCGAGGAGAACGCCGAGGACTTCGTGCGTGCGTACGTCCAGAAGGGTGGCCAGTGAGCTGGCCGCAACGCGATCAGCTGCACTTCCCATCGCCCCTTCCCGGAGCACCTTCAGTACCGGTAAGCCTGTCGTCCTTTTCTGAACTGCTGCGGCGTCAGGCGCCAGAACTTCTGCCCATGAACAGAACCGGGTCGCAGCATCAGACCGTCGCAGCGGGTGACGCGCTGCCACACGGCACCACGATCGTCGCGCTGACGTATCCCGGCGGCGTGGTGATGGCCGGCGACCGCCGCGCGACGCAGGGCAATATGATCGCCAGCCGTGACGTGAAAAAGGTGTACATCACCGACGACTACACCGCGACGGGCATCGCGGGCACTGCGGCGATCGCCGTCGAGTTCGCCCGCCTCTACGCCGTCGAACTCGAGCACTACGAGAAGGTCGAGGGTGTGCCGCTGACTTTCCCCGGCAAGGTGAACCGATTGGCGACCATGGTGCGGGGCAATCTCGGTGCGGCACTGCAGGGCTTCGTCGCGCTGCCGTTGCTTGCCGGCTACGACCTCGACGATCCGAACCCGCAGGCCGCGGGGCGGATCGTGTCGTTCGACGCGGCCGGTGGCTGGAATTTCGAGGAAGAGGGCTATCAGTCCGTCGGGTCCGGCTCGATCTTCGCCAAGTCCTCCATCAAGAAGCTGTACTCCCAGGTGGCCGACGCCGATTCGGCGCTCCGGGTGGCGATCGAGGGACTGTACGACGCCGCCGACGACGACTCCGCGACCGGTGGACCGGACCTGGTCCGTGGCATCTACCCGACCGCGGTGACGCTGGGAGCCGATGGCGCCGAGGAGGTTTCCGAGGAACGGATCGCCGCCCTGGCTCGTGAGGTCATCGAAAGTCGCTCCGGTGAGGACACATTCCGCCACACCTCCGGACCGTCGACCGATGCGCGGGGCGACTCGTGAGCTTTCCGTATTTCATCTCGCCAGAGCAGGCGATGCGCGAGCGCTCGGAGCTCGCCCGTAAGGGTATTGCGCGCGGTCGCAGCGTGGTGGTGCTCGCATACGACTCCGGCGTGCTGTTCGTCGCCGAGAACCCATCGCGCTCGCTGCAGAAGGTCAGCGAGCTGTACGACCGGGTGGGGTTCGCCGCGGTCGGCAGGTTCAACGAATTCGACAACCTGCGCCGCGGCGGCATCCAGTTCGCCGACACCCGCGGCTACGCCTACGACAGGCGTGACGTCACCGGCCGCCAGCTGGCGAATGTGTATGCGCAGACGCTCGGCACGATATTCACCGAGCAGGCCAAGCCCTACGAGGTCGAGTTGTGTGTGGCCGAGGTGGCGCACTTCGGCGAGACCAAGGCGCCGGAGCTCTACCGCATCACCTATGACGGCTCGATCGCCGACGAACCCCATTTCGTGGTGATGGGCGGCACGACCGAACCGATCATCGAGAAGCTCAAAGAGTCCTACGCGGAGAACACCAAGCTCTCCGAGGCGGTGAAGATCGCCGTCGAGGCCCTCAAGGGGGGTGGCAACGGTTCCGAGACCCGCAGCCTCGGGCCCGACACGCTCGAGGTCGCCATCCTCGACGTGAATCGCCCCCGGCGGGCTTTCCGGCGCATCGTCGGTCCCGCGCTGGACGCGGTGCTGCCGTCCGACGAAGGGTCCGAAGCCGCGGCCGAATAGGTCGCTGACGCCGTCCGGCCTTCCCCGAGACTGCGCACAGATCGAGTGACGCGTCGAGATCGCGATCTCCCAGCAGGCTCGGCGCCGTATTCCGCGTGTCCCGGTTGACGTCGCATGTCCGCCGAGGGACGATATGTTGCGCACTGCACAACGCGTTGCGCCATGAGCAACAGTCCAAGGATCGGCTCATTCATGCCAAAAGTCGTCGTCATCGGCGCCGGGGTCGTCGGAGCGGCCCTTGCCGACGAGCTCACCGCACGCGGGTACACCGACCTGACGGTGCTTGACCGGGGCCCGCTGTTCACCACGGGTGGTTCGTCCTCACATGCGCCGGGTCTGGTCTTTGCGACCAACCCGTCGAAGACGATGAGCGCGTTCGCCGGCTACACGATCGAGAAGTTCTGCTCGTTGGAACACCGCGACGGCTGGGTCTTCAATCAGGTCGGCGGTCTCGAGGTGGCCACCACCCCCGAGCGCATGGCCGACCTGCACCGCAAGGCAGGCTGGGCGGCGGCATGGGGGATCGAGGGCCGGCTGCTGAGCCGCGCCGAATGCGTACAGATGCATCCGCTGATCGACGCCGATCGCGTGCTCGGCGGCTTTCACACGCCCGCCGACGGGCTGGCAAAGGCCGTGCGCGCCGTCGAAGCCCAGGCCGCACGCGCCACTGCCCGCGGCGCCAGGTTCGTTCCGCACACCGAGGTCGTCGGAATCATCGACAAGGGCGGCAGGGTGGCCGGTGTCCGTACGACCGATGGTGTGGTCGACGCCGACATCGTGGTGTGCGCGGCGGGATTCTGGGGCGCCCAGCTGGCCAAGCAGGTCGGCCTCGTCGTCCCGTTGGTGCCGATGGCCCACCAGTACGCCCGCACCGGACAGATCGCCGCACTAGTCGGCCGCAACACCGAGCAGTCGGAGGCCGGCCTGCCGATACTGCGCCATCAGGACCAGGACGTGTATTTCCGCGAGCACGTCGACCGCCTCGGTATCGGCTCCTACAGCCACCGGCCGATGCCGGTCGACATGTCCACGCTGATGGCCGATACCGCCGGTGAGCCGATGCCCTCGATGCTGCCGTTCACCGAAGAAGACTTCGCACCCGCCTGGTCTGCCGCCGCCGAACTCATTCCGGCCCTTGGTGATTCCAAGGTCGAAGAGGCGTTCAACGGCATCTTCTCGTTCACCCCCGACGGCCTCTCGATCATGGGTGAGCACCGCGATCTGAGCGGGTTCTGGGTGGCCGAGGCGGTGTGGGTGACACACTCCGCCGGTGTCGCCAAGGCGACAGCGGAATGGATCGTCGACGGCACTCCGTCGATCGACGTGCACGAATGCGACCTCTACCGGTTCGAGGACGTGGCCCGCAGCCCCGAGTTCATCATGCAGACCAGCTCGCAGGCCTTCGTCGAGGTCTACGACATCATTCACCCCTACCAGTTCCGTGAGGCGCTGCGCGGCCTGCGCACCAGTCCGTTCTACGACCGGCAGAAGCAGCTCGGCGCCTTCTTCTACGAGGGCGCGGGCTGGGAACGGCCCGCATGGTTCGAGGCGAACGCCGAACTGGCGCAACGGCTTCGCAACGATGGGCTGCCGTTCCCGGAGCGCGACGACTGGTCGTCGCGGTTCTGGTCGCCGATCTCGATCGCCGAGGCGCAGTGGACCCGTGAACGGGTCGCGATGTACGACATGACCCCGCTGACCCGCTACGAGATCGCAGGCGCAGGAGCGGCGGCATTCCTACAGCGGATGTCCACCAACAACGTCGACAAGAGCGTCGGCTCGGTCACCTACACGATGCTGCTCGACGAAAGCGGTGGGATCCGAAGCGACATCACCGTCGCCCGACTCGCCGAAACCAGGTTCCAGGTCGCCGTCAACGGACCGATGGATTTTGACTGGTTGCACCGCCACCTGCCCGACGATGTGACGCTTCGCGACATCACCGGCGGCACCTGCTGCGTGGGAGTGTGGGGTCCGCGGGCCCGCGACATGGTGGCGCCGCTGTGCCCCGACGACCTGTCACACGAGAAGTTCAAATACTTCCGCGCACTGCAGACCTACCTCGGCGCGATCCCTGTCACGATGCTGCGGGTGTCCTATGTCGGCGAGTTGGGTTGGGAGATATACACCAGCGCCGAATACGGTGCCGCGCTGTGGGATCTGCTCTTCGACGCCGGTCGACCCCATGAGGTGATCGCCGCGGGGCGGATCGCGTTCAACAGCCTGCGTATCGAGAAGGCCTACCGGCTGTGGGGGACCGACATGACCGCCGAGCATCAGCCCGCCGCCGCGGGTGTGGAATTCGCGGTGAAGATGGCCAAGGATGACTTCATCGGCAGGGCGGCGCTGGAACGGGCGGCCGCGCCGCAGAAGTTCCTGCGCAGCATCGTCTTCGACGACCCGACCGCCGTCGCACTCGGCAAGGAACCGGTCTTCGTCGATGACCGATGTGTGGGATATGTGACCAGCGCCGGGTATTCGCCGACGGTCGGCCGCACCATCGCCTACGCCTGGCTGCCCGCCGAAACCGGGGTGGGAGACGATGTGACCGTCGACTATCGCGGCACCCGGTTTGCGGCCACCGTGGCGGCCGAACCGGTCGTCGATCCCGAGATGGCGCGGATCAAGAGGTAACGCACGCAATGGGATACGACGTCATCGTCATCGGTCTCGGCGGGATGGGCAGCGCCGCCGCGTACCACCTGGCCGCAAGGGGTCAGCGCGTGCTGGGCCTGGAGAAGTTCACCCCGGCACACGACAAGGGATCAAGCCACGGCGGCTCACGCATCATCCGGCAGTCCTACTTCGAGGACCCGGCGTATGTGCCGCTGCTGCTGCGGGCCTACGAACTGTGGGACCAGCTCGCCACCGACACCGGACTCGAGGTCTACCGACTGACCGGCGGCCTGTTCATGGGCCCGTCGGATGCCGTGACGGTCGCGGGAAGCCAACGGGCCAGCCAGGTTTGGGACCTGGCGCACGAGATGCTCGACGCTTCGGAGATCCGGCGCCGCTTTCCGACTGTCACACCGTATCCCGGCGACATCGCACTCTACGAAGCCAAGGCAGGCTTCGCGCGACCGGAGATGACAGTCCAGGCGCACCTCAACCTCGCCGAAAACGCCGGGGCTGAGCTACATTTCGGTGAGCCGGTCATCGAGTGGAGTGAGACGGGCGGTGGCGTAAGCGTCACCACGGCGCGCGGCACCTACACCGCCGGACAACTCGTCATCTGCCCGGGCGCATGGGCTCCCGCGCTGCTAGCCGAGTTCGGCATCCCGATCACCATCGAACGGCAGGTGCTGTACTGGTTCGACCCGCGCGGCGGCACAACGCCGTTCGAAAACCATCCGATCTGGATCCACGAAGACGCCACCGGCATGCAGGCATACGGTTTCCCCGCGATCGACGGGCCCGGCGGTGGCGTGAAGGTGGCCTTCTTCCGCAAGGGCATCGTCTGCACACCGGAGACCATCGACCGGACCGTGCACGACCAGGAGATCACCGAGATGCGGCATCGGGTAGGTCAGGTGGTGCCCGCGCTCGACGGGCCGTGCCTGCACTCGGCGACGTGCATGTACTCCAATACGCCCGACGAGCATTTCGTCATCGCCCGGCACCCGGACTCCCAGAACATCACGGTGGCGTGCGGCTTCTCGGGTCACGGCTTCAAGTTCGTCCCCATCGTCGGGGAGATCCTCGCCGACCTCGCCATCGACGGTGTTACCGGCCATCCCATCTCGTTGTTCGACCCCAAGCGACTGGTGACGACATGACTCCAGAACACCCACCCCTCCTTGACCCGCCAGCCATCGATCCACCCCCGGCGCTGCGTCAGACCCTGGCAGGCGATTACTACGTCAGCGACGCCGTATTTGCCCGCGAGCAGGAACACATCTTCGAGAACGCCTGGTTCTGCGCGGTGCGGTCATCCGACCTCGCCTCACCCGGCAAGTTCAAGAAGGTCCAGGTCGGCCGCGAAAGCGTGCTGCTGGTGCGTGGCCGCGACGGACTGTTGCGGGCGTTCCTGAACGTCTGCCGTCACCGCGGCGCCCAGCTGTGCACCGAGCCCGAGGGCGAGGTCAAACGCAGCATTCGTTGTCCCTACCACTCGTGGACGTATGCGCTGGACGGCAAGCTGATGGCCGCGCCCAACATCGCATCGCTGACCGACGAGTCCGGCGCGGCGATCGACCGCTACCGATACGGCCTTGTTCCCGTCGCGCTGACCGAATGGCTCGGCTACGCATGGGTGTGTTTGTCCGACACCCCGCCGCCGTTCGAGGACGTGATCGCCGAAACGACCAGAACACTCGGCGATTCCGACGCCATCAACCGTTACGGCATCGGCGGCCTTGACGTCGGCCATCGCGTCGTCTACGACGTGGCGGCCAACTGGAAGCTGATCGTCGAGAACTTCATGGAGTGCTACCACTGCAGCTCGATTCATCCCGAGCTCGTCGGTGTGTTGCCCGAGTTCGCCAAGGGTGTTGCCGCCCAGGCAAATATCGGCCTCGGCGCCGAATTCGGATCGCAGGTAGCCGGTTTCACGGTCGACGGCACCGCGGGCTTTGACCGCCTTCCGGGCATCACCGAGGAGCAGGATCGCCGCTACTACGCGATCACCGTCAAGCCGGCGGTGTTCATCAACCTCGTTCCTGACCACATCATCTTCCACCGGATGTTCCCGATGTCGGCGTCGCGGACCATCGTCGAATGCGACTGGCTCTACACCGGCGATGTGGTGTCCTCCGGTCGCGACGTTTCAAACTCGGTCGAACTGTTCCACCGGGTCAACGAGCAGGATTTCGAGGCGTGCGAGCGAACCCAGCCCTCGATGTCCTCTCGCGCCTATCGCAAAGGTGGGGTGCTCGTACCTGCCGAACACCACATCGCGGAGTTCCACGAGTGGGTAGTGTCCCGTCTCGGCGCCTGATGTCGCCGGCTGAGCGGCTCCGCAAAGCGAGGTGAGCGCAACATGAACGGTGAGCCCGATCTCCTGATCGGTGGGAAATGGCGTCATGCGTCCGACGGTGGGACTCGCGACATCGTCAACCCTGCCGACGGCAGCGTCGCCGCGGTTGTCGACGAGGCCACCCCGGACGACGCGCGCGACGCCGTGGCCTCTGCGCGAAAGGCCTTCGACGACGGCAAATGGTCGGCGACCCCCGTCGCTGACCGGGCCGCGCTGCTGGACCGGGTCGCAGATCTGCTTGCGCGGGACAAGGAGTCGCTGGCCGAACTCGAGACAAGGGACACCGGAAAGACGCTGGCCGAGAGTCGAATCGACATCGACGACGTCACATCGGTCTTTCGCTACTACAGCAGGCTCGCTGCCGTCGAGTCGGACCGCATCGTCGACGTCGGCGATCCTGCAGTGATCAGCCGGGTGGTGCGCGAACCCATCGGGGTGTGCGTGCTGATCGCGCCGTGGAATTATCCGCTGCTGCAGATCTCCTGGAAGATCGCGCCCGCGCTGGCCGCCGGTTGCACGATGGTGGTCAAACCGAGCGAGGTCACCCCGCTGACCACGATCGCGTTCACCCGCCTGCTCCAAGAGGCCGGGGTGCCGGACTCGGTGGTGAATCTGGTGCAGGGCAGCGGCGCCACGCTCGGGCCCGCACTCACCGACACCCCCGATGTCGACTTCATCTCGTTCACCGGCGGGGTGGCCACCGGCAAGGCCATCTCCAAGGTCGCCGCCGAGCATGTCACCAAGGTGGCTGTTGAACTCGGTGGCAAGAATCCGCACATCGTGTTCGCCGACATCGCCGACTCCGGAGACTGGGACGCAGCCGTCGACCACGTCCTCACCGGTGTGTTCCTGCACTCAGGGCAGGTCTGCTCGGCAGGCACCCGGCTGATCGTCGAGGAGTCCATCGCCGACGACTTCGTCGCCGACCTTGCCGCGCGTGCGGAGAAGATCCGGATGGGCGACGGCATGGACCCGGCAAGCGAAACCGGCCCATTGGTCTCCGAACAGCAGCGCGCCAAGATCGAAGCCTTTGTCCAGCAGGGGCTTTCCGAAGGTGCGAAACTAGTCACCGGCGGTGCCCGGCCGAGCGACGCAGCTCTCGCCAAAGGCAGCTTCTATCTACCCACGATCTTCGATCGGTGCGACCGGTCGATGCGAATCGTTGCCGAGGAGACCTTCGGGCCGATTCTTACGGTGGAGCGGTTCACAGACGAGGCCGAGGCGATAGAACTCGGCAACGACACGGAATACGGCCTCGCGGCGGGCGTTCGGACGTCCGACCAGGCGCGGGGCGAACGTGTGGTGCGGGCACTGCGGCACGGCACGGTGTGGCTCAACGATTTCGGCTACTACACCGCGGCGGCGGAGTGGGGCGGATTCGGAAAGTCGGGCAACGGTCGTGAGCTCGGGCCAACCGGGCTCGCGGAATATCAAGAGATCAAACACATCTGGCACAACACCGCACCCCAACCCGCCGGCTGGTTCAAGGGCTAGAGAGGACAACCTGCATGTCGATCAAGGAGCCGCACGCGGACAGCGGAATGGAGGATTTCGGTTACCGCCAGTCGCTGGACCGCAGCATCGGAAAGTTCGCGAGCTTCGCCGCCGGCGTCAGCTACATCTCCATCCTCACCGGCACGTTCCAGCTGTTCTATTTCGGCTTCGGCACCGCAGGACCCGGCTATCTGTGGTCGTGGCCGATGGTGTTCGTCGGGCAGATGGCCGTCGCGTTGTGCTTCATGGAGTTGGCAGCCAAGTATCCCGTCGCGGGATCGGTTTACAACTGGAGCAAGAAGCTCGGCAGCCGCCTGGTCGGATGGTCGTCGGGCTGGCTGATGCTCACCGCATCGATCGTGACGATCTCGGCGGTGGTGCTGGCCTACCAGCTCAACCTGCCGCGGATCTGGAGCGGCTTCCAGATCATCGGCGACGGCAGCGGGGAATACGACTTCGCCGCCAACGCCGTTGTCCTGGGCAGTGTCCTGATTGCATTCACCACTTTGATCAACGCCCTCGGCGTGAAGCTGATGTCGCGGATCAACAGCGCGGGGGTGTTCATCGAGCTGATTGCCGCCGTGCTGATCGCGATCATCCTGGCGCTCAACATCAAGCGTGGTCCCGACATCTTCTTCTCCACGCAGGGTTACGGCGCCGGTGAGAGCTACGGCTACCTCGGGGCCTTCCTCGTCGCGTCGCTGGCATCCCTGTACGTGATGTACGGCTTCGACACGGCGTCCTCGCTGGGCGAGGAGACCGTCGAACCACGCCGCACCGCACCCAAGGCGATCTTCCGGGCGATCCTCGCCTCGTTCGTCATCGGCGGTGCGATCCTGGTGTTCGCGGTGATGTCGGCACCGAACCTCGAGGACCCGCAGATCGGCGAAAGCAGCGGCGGCTTGCAGTACATCGTCGAGCAGGTGATGTGGGGACCGCTTGGCAAGATCTTCCTGGTCTGCATCGTCGTCGCGGTCACGGTGTGCACGCTCGCGGTGCACACCGCAGCCATCCGGCTGTCCTTCGCGATGGCACGTGACAACGCGTTGCCGTTCGGCGAGAAACTCGCGCGGGTCAACCCCAAGACGCAGACACCGATCATCCCCGCGGTCGTCATCGGTGTGATCGCCGCGATCATCCTGGTGATCAACATCGAACAGCCCAAGATCTTCACGGTGCTGACCTCGATCGCGATCATCATGATCTACCTCGCGTATCTGATGGTGACCGGTCCGATGCTGAAGAAGCGACTGCAAGGCCAGTGGCCGCCGAAGGATCTCAAGGAGGGCGGCTACTTCACCATGGGCCGCTGGGGACTGCCGGTGAACATCTTCGCCGTGCTGTGGGGTTCGTTGATGGCCTTGAACCTGGCGTGGCCGCGTGCCGACGTATACGGCGAGCCCTGGTACAACACCTGGGGCGCGTTCGTCTACATCGGCGTGATCCTCGGATCCGGCTTGCTGTGGTACTTCATCAAGGGCCGCCACCACATCGGCACGCTGGAATCGCATGCCGCCGCGACCGTAGCCGAGGCCGAGAAGCCTCTCGAGCAGGCGTGACATGGGGGGCGCCGGCACATTCGACTATGTGATCGCCGGTGGCGGCACCGCAGGCTGTGCATTGGCCGCGCGGCTATCGGAGGACCCTGACGTAACGGTGTGCCTGCTCGAGGCCGGGCCGACCGACGTCGGCGACGACAACATCCTGGTGTTGTCGGAGTGGATGCATCTGCTGGACTCCGGCTACGACTGGGACTACCCGGTGGAGCCCCAGGAACGAGGCAACTCCTTCATGCGGCATGCACGGGGGAAGGTGCTCGGCGGCTGCTCGTCGCACAACTCGTGCATCGCGTTCCTGCCGCCCGCCGAATGCCTGGACGAATGGGTGACCATGGGCGCCGACGGCTGGAGCGCCGCCGAGATCCTGCCGCTCACCGAGCGGCTCAAGCAGACGGTGTTGCTTCGTGACGTCCCGCCCGACGATCCCTGCGGGGCAGCGGTTCTCGAGGCTGCGGCGAAGGTCGGCATGCCGACCGTTGCGTTCAATCGCGGCGAAACCGTCCGCAACGGCGCAGGCTGGTTCCAGATCAACGCCGCCGAGGACGGCACCAGGATGTCCAGCTCGCATGCCTATCTGCATCCGATCCTGGAGTCCAGGCGCAATCTCGAGGTGCGCACCGGTTGCTGGGTGTCCGAGATCATTTTCGACGACACCGTTTCCGCCACCGGTGTCCGCTACATGCGGCCGGATCTCACCGGATACGACACCGTCTCTGCGCGGCGCGAAGTCGTCGTCACGGCTGGTGCGATCGATACGCCGAAGCTGTTGATGCTCTCGGGAATCGGGCCGAGCGTGCACCTGCGCGAGATGGGCATCGCCGTGCGAGTCGACTCCCCGGGCGTCGGGGCGAACCTAGACGACCACGTCGAGGGCCTGGTGTTCTGGGAGGCGTCCAAGCCGATGGTGACGACGTCCACCCAGTGGTGGGAGATCGGGTTGTTCACCTGCGTCGACGAGGGTAGCGCCCAGCCCGATCTGATGATGCATTACGGAAGCGTGCCGTTCGACATGAACACGCTGCGGCGCGGCTATCCGACGACCGACAACGGATTCTGCTTGACGCCCAACGTGACTCAGGGTCGGTCCCGTGGCACCGTGCGACTGCGAAGCCCGGACTTCCGCGATCGGCCCCGTGTCGACCCGCGCTACTTCACCGACCCCGATGGCTACGACGACCGGATCATGCTGACCGGCGTCCGGCTGGCCCGCACGATCGCCGAGCAGACGCCGTTGGCGGCATGGGTGGGTCGTGAGCTCGCACCCGGT
Source organism: Mycolicibacterium stellerae (assembly GCF_003719305.1). Lineage (GTDB taxonomy): Bacteria > Actinomycetota > Actinomycetes > Mycobacteriales > Mycobacteriaceae > Mycobacterium > Mycobacterium stellerae. The sequence continues at coordinate 83,321 of NZ_RARC01000009.1, read as the reverse complement.
CCGGATGCGACGACCGACGACGAACTGCTCGACTACATCCACAAGTGCCACAACACCGTCTATCACCCGGCGGCGACGGCGCGGATGGGTTCGGTCAGCGACCCGATGGCCGTGCTCGATCCACAGCTGCGGGTCAAGGGCACCAGCCGACTACGCGTCGTCGATGCGTCGGCGATGCCGAAGCTGCCCGCGGTCAACCCCAACATCACGGTGATGACGATGGCGGAGAAGTGTGCCGACCTCATCCGACAAAGCTGACTCCGCGCCCGACCCGCCCGCTGAGCTGGCGTCGTTCCTGGCCGAGCACACGCCGTTCCAGGCGATGGCCGACGAGGAACTCAGCGACCTCGCCGCCGAGTCGGAGGTGGTCGACTTCCCGGCCGGTGCCGTCGTCGCCGACTACGCCAAACGGGTGCCAGGCGATGTCTGGATGGTGCGCAGCGGGCAGGTGACACTTCAGGCGAGCGCCGACGCCACCACGATCGACACAGTCGAGCCGGGCGGCATCTTCGGTTACACCCCGCTGCTCACCGGCGGCGGAATGGAATTCGTGGCGCGTGCCACGGCGCCCAGCACACTGATCCGGTTGCCGGGTGCCGTCGTGCGAGCCCAGTTCGCCAAGCCGGCGGGTCTGGCGTTCCTTGCGTCGACTGCGTGGAACGTGGGCCGCGCCGATCGCCCGACGATCGCGCCGACGACCGACAGCAGGCCGGTCGGCGAGCTGGTTCACGGCGACGTGCTCCTTGTCGGGCCCGACGCCTCGGTGCGCGACGCGGTGTGTCGGATGACCGAGCACCACGTGTCCTATGCGCTGATCCGGCTGCCGGACGGCGAGTTGGGCATCTTCACCGACCGAGATCTGCGGACCAGGGTGGTGGCAGCCGGTGTCTCGATCGACGCGCCGATCACCGAGGTGATGAGCGCGCCCGCCCGTCGCGTCACCGCGGATCTGACCGCGGAGACCGTGCTGATGGAGATGCTGGAGTGCGGCCTTCGGCACATGCCGGTCATGACGTCGCGCGGTGAGGTCGTTGGCGTCGTCGAAGACGCAGACCTGCTGGCGGCGTCGGCCAGACAGAGTTTCACACTGCGCCGCTCCATCGGATTGGCCGGTGACGCAGCCGAATTGCAGCAGGTCGGACAGCGGGTTACCGGGGTGGCCGCCGACCTGTTCCGCAACGGCACGAAGGCGTCGGCCACCAGCGCGATCCTGTCGGTGGTCATCGACAGCCTGGTGCGAAGGGCACTGGAACTCGCGCTGGCAGAAGCCGGTGACGATATCAATGGGTTCGCGTGGCTGACCCTGGGAAGTGTCGCCCGGCGCGAGGCGGTGCCGTCATCGGATGTCGACAGTGCGCTGTCCTGGCGAGACGACATGTCCTCTGCGAGTGCGCAATTGCGCGCCATCGCCATTCGCACCCACGAAATCCTCGATGGTTGCGGGCTGCCGTCGGATCGCAATGGTGCTGTCGCATATCAGCCGCTTTTCTCGCGATCGCAGTCGGAGTGGTTCGCCGCGGCCGAGGGTTGGCTCGATGATCCGCTGCGCGGCCAGGGCCTGATGATGTCGTCACTGCTCATCGACGGGCGGGTGGTGTGGGGCGACGCTTCGTTGCACACAGTGCCCGCCGCCTACCGCTCCATGCGCGACGAACATTCCGAGGCGTTGCGGTTGCAGCGACTCGACGCGTTGGCTGCGCGGGTCAAGACACGGTCGCTGCGTGACGTGTTGTCAAGGCGCGGCGGCACATTCGACCTCAAGCAGCACGCGATAACCCCGATTGTCAACCTTGCGCGATGGGGTGGGCTCAGCGCCGACGTCGGTTCGGCTTCGACGCCTGCGCGGCTGAGCGCCGCCGCACAGGCCGGCGCGATCAGCGATAGCGACGCCGAAACGCTGTGCGATGTCTTCGTGATGCTCCAGCGGTTGCGGATGGCCCATCAGGTCGCTCAGATAGCCGCGGGTCATACGCCAGGTGACGTGATCACGATGTCTGAGCTCTCGCCGCTGAATCGCAGCCTGCTCAACGAGGGGCTTCGGGAGATCGTCGGCGTGCAGCGACGGGTCCGCAACGTCGGAATCCCACCCGGATAGGGTGGCCGGTCGTGGGGGAGCAAAAGCCCAGTCAGAAGGCGGAGGCCGCGGTTCAATCGGTCGACCGCGCGCTGTTGGTGCTCGAGATCCTCGCGACGGCGGGCCAGGCCGGCGCCACCGAGATCGCCGCTGAGCTGGGGGTGCACAAGTCGACGGTGTCGCGGCTGATCGCCGTGCTGGAATCGCGGGGTTACGTCGAGCAGACGTCGGAGCGCGGGAAGTACCGGCTCGGGTTCGCGATCTCACGACTGGCGAGAGCCAGCAGTGGTCACCTCGATCTGGTCAAGCTCAGCCAAGACGTATGCGACGCGCTCGCCTCGGATGTGGGGGAGACGACGAACCTGGCGATCCTGGACGAAGCCCGTATCGTGAACATCGTCGAGGCGATCGGTCCTGAGCAGATCACCCTGCGGTCCTGGGTCGGCCAGAGCTGTCCGGCGCACGCCACGTCCAGCGGCAAGGTGTTGCTCGCCGGGCTCGAGCCTGCCGAGGTCCGCAACCGGCTGCCCACCACGCTGGAATCGTTCACCGCCAACACCGTGGTGCGGATCTCGGATCTCGAGAGTGAGCTGGCAACGGCGCGAGAGCGCGGATGGGCCTGCGTCGTGGAGGAACTCGAAATAGGCCTTAACGCGGTATCGGCGCCCGTCTACGATTTCAACTCGAATATGATTGCAGCGCTGAGTGTTTCGGGCCCGGCCTATCGTTTCGGCCAGGATCGGTTCTCGGAGGTGGCCAAGAAGACGACGGCCGCCGCCGACGTGATCAGTCGCCGCCTTGGCTGGGTCGAACGCGATCGAGGATGAGGCCGGCGAATTCCTGCGGGCACTCCAGCGGGGTGAAATGGCCCGCACCGTCGGCGCGGTGCGCCCGTGCGTCGACGAAGTAGTCGTCCAGCCGGTCGGCCCAGTCCCGCGGGAACAGCGGATCATGCTCGGGCAGCAGCACGTCGGTGGACGCCTGCACCTTGATCGCGCGCTCGGGAGGCGGTTCGGTGAGCGACTGCGCGACCATGCCCGCACCCGCGCGGTACCAGGCGATCGACGCGGTGAATGCACCGGGCAACGCGTAATCCGATGACAATCGCTCCAAATCGTCGTCGGGAAGAGTGAAATTCGGGCCCGACCAATGGCTCCAGAAATGGCGCAGGTATTCGCGCACGGCGTCGAGGTTTCCGTCGATCAGGCGATCGGCAAGGGGCAGCTGGTGGAAGGCCTGATACCAGAATTCCCGCTGAGCCTTCGGTGACAGCACCCTGTTGCCGACCCCGGGCAGAGGCGGCGAGAGCACCAGAGCGCTGGCCATCTCGGGATACATCCGCGCCACGCTCTGCGCTACCCGGCTGCCGACGTCGTAGCCGGCGAGCACGACATCGGTCAGGCCCAGTTCCTTGATGAGTCCCACCACGCTGCTTGCCTGGGCGCTTGCGCTGTAGAAATGACGGACATCGACGGCATGCTTGTCGGAACCCCCGAAGCCGCGCAGATCGGGCACGACCACGTCGGCGGCCTCGGCTAACAGCGGAAGGACGCGGCGATAGTCATGGCGGTTGCCCGGCCAGCCGTGCAGCAGCACCACCGCTGGCGCGCCGGTCGGCCCGTGCCGGTCGAACGCCAGCCGGAACCCGTCAACCGGGCTGCTGCGTGACGACATTGGTCAGATTTTGCCAACGGTCAGCCCGCTTTGTGCAGAGTTGGGGAATCACCGGTGATGACCGCCAGAATGTTTCGCCACGAGTCCGACGGCACGTTGACGATGTCACCATGCGCCAGTGGACCGGCCATGGGTCGGCCGTCGTCGTAATCACCTGCGGGCAAATGAATTACGCCGGGCATCTGGTCGGGATCGGCGCCGTGCGGGCTGGCCGGGTTGCCCTGCACCACCTCGATGAGGTCACCTGGAGCCGTCATCGAGAACCTCAGCACGTCCGGGTTTCGGTTGTGCCAGTCGGATGGATCGTCGACACCGACCCCGGCACCCGCCGCCGCAAGGTAGAGCGTGCGGTCGGCGGTCAGACCGAAAACCTCCGCGGTACCCAGGATTGAACCGCCGTAGGAGTGGCCGATGTAGGTGACGGGGAGGTCGCGGCCGGTGGCGTCGACCGTACGGTCGACGTCCTCGCTGAAGGCCACAAGGCGCGGCGCCATGTCAAGGGCGTAGCGCGGATCCGCCGCGTCGACCACGCCGGTCGCCACGTTGTCGCCGCGGGGGAACGCGCCGCCGAGGTAGGTGATGGTCGCGACCTCGCCCCGGGTGGCGGACACGAAACGCCTGGCTGTCTCTGTGTTGGCCGCCGAGTTTTCGATTGTGGTGTTCAGCCCGGGGACCATGACGGCGACGCTCCTCGCGGTGGCCAGGTTCCCGTTCAGCTCGATCAGCGATGCCCGGTCGGGGTCGAAGGCGAGGATCTGGCGATCTACCCGGCGGCCGCTGCGCGCGGGGTCGTCGACCTCGGCGAGCAGACCTTGGTAGAACGCCACACGGGCCTGTGAGCCTGGGCCGTCGCTTCGCCGTTCGTCGGCGATAGCCTGCGCGATGTTTACCCGGTTGGCCGCGATCCGCATATCCCACGGCACCCCGTCGGTGTTGCCTACCTGCTTGGGGAATTCATCGACGAGGCGTTGGCGCTGTTCGGTTGTGATCGCGGTGATCTGATTCGCGATTCGGTCCTGGCCGATCGCCGACCAGCCCGCGACGACGTCGGCCAGCGGAACCGGCCATGCCCCGGCGGGCGCTGTCTGGGCCGGCGGTGCGTGCGCCGGGTTCAGTGCCTCGGTGATGTCGTGCGCGGTGTCTGCATCGGCTGCCCCCAACCGGTCGAGGGCGGCGACGATCCTCGTGCTGAGCACATCGGTCGTCACCTGCATGCTGCCGCCGGCCAAGGTGGCCAGCAGAGGCCTTGCGCTGCCCCCGGTGACGACACCGTCGTCGGCGACGACGAACCCGTCGGCTCGTGCGGCCGCCAGCAGCGCCTGCAGATCGTCTTGCGCCGAACTCATCTGCTCGGCGCCGTCACGCGCGGCTACGGCTGCGGTGATCAGGCACCGCGTCGCGACTGCGCCGCCGGCGGCGATCGTGCCGCCATGACCGCGGGCCGCCTGCGCGGCCGATCCGGACCAGAAGTCGCGGCTGCCTGCGATTGCGTGCACAACGGCGTCGACGCGGCTCTGCAGGTCGGTTGCCGCGGCGTCCCAGCCGTCGGCGGTCTTGCGCAGTGCGTCGGGATTCCACGCCTCTGCCTGCGCGACGGTCGGCCTGGTCACCGGGGAGGGAAGCGGTCGGCGCTGCGCCGGTCGGCGCGCTCGAAGGCATCGGCGGCCATGCGTGCCGCGACCGCCCAGCCGCGCATGTTCGCGATGACGTCGCTGAGTTTGGCGGCGATTAGATCAGCTGCGGGGACGGCGCCGGTCGACGATCCTCTCAGTTCATCGGCGGGCGTTGTGGGCCAATGCATTTCAGCGATGGCATCGGCAGCTTCTGTGACGTGGTCAGCGACTGCGCGCAACGCGTTCAGATCGACTTCGGTGTTTCCCCCCATGCCTCATGCTGGCAGATCACCGCCTTGCGGCGCTGACGTTATCCACAGGCGGCTGTGCGGCCCCGCACGGTAAAGCTGTCGCAACGCCGCGGCTGATGCGCCGCGATTCGAAACCACCCCGTAAGCTCGATAACGTGCAGCGGCGGATCATGGGCATCGAGACGGAATTCGGTGTGACCTGCACCTTTCATGGGCACCGACGGCTGAGCCCCGACGAAGTTGCGCGGTATTTGTTTCGCCGTGTGGTGTCGTGGGGCCGCAGCTCCAACGTCTTCCTCCGCAACGGCGCGCGGTTGTACCTCGATGTCGGCAGCCACCCGGAATACGCCACCGCCGAATGCGACAGCCTCATCCAGCTCGTCACCCATGACCGCGCAGGCGAGCGGGTGCTCGAGGACCTGCTGATCGACGCTGAGCAGCGGCTGGCCGACGAGGGCATCGGCGGCGACATCTACCTGTTCAAGAACAACACCGACTCGGCAGGAAACTCATACGGCTGCCACGAGAACTATCTCATCGTGCGCGCAGGCGAGTTCTCCCGCATCTCCGATGTGTTGCTGCCGTTCCTGGTCACCCGCCAGCTCATCTGCGGGGCAGGCAAGGTGCTGCAGACGCCCAAGGCCGCCACCTTCTGCCTCAGCCAACGCGCCGAGCACATCTGGGAGGGCGTGTCGTCGGCGACCACCCGTAGCCGCCCGATCATCAACACCCGCGACGAACCGCATGCCGATGCCGAGAAGTACCGCCGCCTGCACGTCATCGTCGGCGACTCCAACATGAGCGAGACCACCACGATGCTGAAAGTGGGCACGGCCGCGCTGGTGCTGGAGATGATCGAATCCGGCGTGGCGTTCCGCGACTTCTCGCTGGACAACCCGATCCGGGCGATTCGCGAGGTCAGCCACGACCTGACCGGGCGGCGGCCAGTGCGGCTGGCAGGCGGCAGGCAGGCCAGCGCCCTCGACATTCAGCGCGAGTACCACTCGCGTGCCGTCGAACACCTGCAAACCCGCGAGCCAAACCCACAGATCGAGCAGGTCGTCGACCTGTGGGGACGCCAACTCGACGCCGTCGAGAGCCAGGACTTCGCGAAGGTGGACACCGAGATCGACTGGGTCATCAAGCGCAAGCTGTTTCAGCGCTACCAGGATCGTTACAACATGGAGCTTTCCGACCCCAAGATCAGCCAGCTGGACCTCGCCTACCACGACATCAAACGGGGCAGGGGCGTCTTCGACCTGCTGCAGCGCAAGGGACTGGCCACGCGCGTCACCACCGATGAGGAGATCGAGGAGGCGGTGAACACCCCGCCGCAGACCACCCGGGCCAAACTTCGCGGCGAATTCATCAGCGCAGCACAGGAGGCGGGCCGCGACTTCACCGTCGACTGGGTGCACCTCAAGCTCAACGACCAAGCGCAACGCACCGTGCTGTGCAAGGACCCGTTCCGCTCTGTCGACGAACGGGTCAAGCGGCTAATCGCGTCGATGTAGGTGCGCGAGCGCTCAGCCCTGTACGCGTCTGGCGCGAACATCTGTACAACAATGAGTGCTCGGCCGTTATCCACAGGGCCTACTGGCGGCTTCGCGTCGGGGCAAACCACAATGCGCGATGCCGCCGGAGCTCAGCACGCTCTTCTTCGCGCAGGGCGGAGTCGCCACCTCAGCACAGATCTTGCTCCACTTGACCCGCCGCGGGATGCAGCGGCGGCTGAAAAACGCCGAGTTGGTGAAGATTCTTCCGGGCATATACAGCCTCGGTGCGCCTGACGCCCTCACCCGGCTACGCGGACTGGATTGCCGGTTCGCCGTTGAATACGACGGTTTCGATTGGCACAGCTCACCGGAGGCGCTAAGGAAGGATCGCCAGAAGCGAGCTGCCCTTGAGGAGGTCGGTTGGCGGGTCTTGTCCATCGTCACTGACGATGTCCGAAGGCACCCTGAAGTGATGGTGCGCCGCATCGATGGGCAACTAATACGGAGCGCGGCCGCATGAGCGCTCACCTCTGTACGGTTTCGGCGCGAAATTGCGTACCAGGCTGTTCGCTCGCTGATGGCTACCGATCGCCGTCATGTTCCCGTGACGACGGGATACCGTTCTCCGCTGCATGGTCGATCCCCGGGACGCCCTAAGCTGTGAACCCGTGGGCACTTCCAAAGTCGAGCGCTTGATGAACCTCGTCATCGCGCTGCTGTCCACCCGAACCTTCATCAGTGCGGAGCGGATCAGGGAGACCGTCTACGGCTACTCCGACACCGCAAGCGACGAGGCCTTCTCGCGGATGTTCGAGCGGGACAAGAACGAACTCCGCGACCTGGGCATCCCGCTGGAAACCGGCCGTGCCTCACAGTTCGACCCGACTGAGGGTTACCGGATCAACCGCGAGGCCTACGCGCTGCCCGCCGTCGATCTGACCGCCGACGAAGCGGCCGCCGTCGCGGTGGCCACCCAGTTGTGGGAGTCGCCCGAGCTGATCACCGCCACCCAGGGCGCCCTGCTCAAGCTGAGGGCAGCCGGTGTGGACGTCGACGCGGGAGACGCGGGCATCGCCATCACCTCTACGGCGGGGATGCCAGGCATCCGAGGGTCAGAGGAGGTGCTGGGAATCCTGTTGTCCGCCATCAACTCCGGCAAGGTCGTGCAGTTTCCGCATCGGCCGGCGCGCAGCGAGCCGTACACGACCCGCACCGTCGAACCGTGGGGCGTGGTCACCGACCGGGGACGCTGGTACCTCGTCGGCCACGACCGGGACAGGAACGCCACCCGAACCTTCAGGTTGTCTCGCATCGGCGCGGACGTAAAGCCCATCGGCCCAGCCGGTTCCGTCGAGCCGCCCCCCGGAGTGGACCTGCGCGAGATCGTGCACAAGGTCATCGGCGAGACGCCGAGCGGAACACAGGCGCGGGTGTGGGTCGCCGATGGCAGGGCCACCGCGCTGCGTCGCGGCGCCACCGTGGTCGGCCCGCGTGAACTCGGCGGCCGCGGCGGCGAGGAGATCGCTGTCGACATCGGGTTGTCCGACCGATTGGCCCGCGAGATCGCGAGCTACGGCGCGGACGCCGTTGTGCTGGAACCGCAAGCGCTGCGCAACGAGGTGCTCGACCGGCTGCGGGCGCACGCGGGAGTCGAGGCATGAGTCCCATATCGGAGCGGCTGGTCCGGCTGCTGAACATGGTTCCGTACTTCCAGGCCAACCCGAAGATCACCTATGCCGAGGCCGCATCGGATCTGGGCGTCACCGAGAAACAGTTGCGCGACGACCTCAACCAGCTGTGGATGTGTGGCCTCCCGGGCTATGGCCCCGGCGACCTGATCGACTTCGAGTTCTCCGGCGACACCATCGAGGTCACCTTCTCCGCCGGCATCGACCACCCGCTGCGGCTGACCTCACCGGAAGCCACCGGCGTTCTGGTTGCGCTGCGCGCCTTGGTCGACGTTCCCGGCATGGTCGACCCCGAGGCCGCGCGCAGCGCGATCGCGAAAATCGAGTCCGCTGCGGGCACGGTCAACCATGGAAGCGACGCCACCGCTGTGGACGAGCCTGCGCCGGTGGAGAGCCAGGCGGCCGCCGCGGTGCGCGAGGCGGTGCGGGGCGGCCGGGCGCTGTCGATCGAGTACTACTCGGCCTCTCACGACATGCTGACCAGCAGGATCGTCGACCCGATCCGGGTGGTGCTGGTCGACGAGCACAGCTACCTGGAGGCGTGGTGCCGGTCCGCCGAGGGTGTGCGGCTGTTCCGTTTCGACCGTATCGTCGATGCGTCGGCACTCGACGAGCCGTCCGCGCCGCCCGAGCCCGCCGTGCAGGCGCCACCTGACACCTCGCTGTTCGACGCGGATCCGTCGTTGCCGTCGGCGACGCTGCTCATCGACCGCGCGGCGTCCTGGATGTTCGACTACTACCCGCTGCGGGTCGTCCGCGAGCTGTCCGACGGGGCGTGCGAGGCGGCGATGACCTACGCGTCCGATGAATGGATGGCCCGCTTCGTTCTCGGCTTCGGATCCGGGGTGCAGGTACTGGCGCCGGAAGCGCTGGCCCAGCGGGTTCGCGAATCGGCCGCGGCCGCACTGCGTGCGTATGGCGTCGGCGCCGATGCGGGCGGGTAGACTCGCCCCAGACGTCTGGAGGTAACCAAATTGGGCGGTTTACAACCCTGGCACTGGATCATCGTCATCGCTGTCTTCGTTCTACTTTTCGGCGCCAAGAAGCTTCCCGACGCGGCCCGTTCGCTGGGCCAATCGATGCGGATCTTCAAGTCCGAGGTCAAGGAAATGAAGTCCGACGCGAAGCCGGAGGCCGAAAAGCCGGCGACGCCGATCGCATCGGAGCGCGTCGACGCCCCCGAACCGCAGGCCGAGCCCACCGACAAGCGCCCGGCCTGAGCCCACGTCGGCCGAGCACGGCAGCAGGCCGTGTCGATTGTCCGTGTTCATAGATCTATAGGCGAGCTGCGTGCAAACCCCCGGATTCCTCAAGCGACTGGATCCGCGCCGACGTCGCGCGAAGATCAATCCGGACGGCACCATGTCGCTCGTCGATCATCTGAGCGAATTGCGGAACCGGCTGCTGATCGCGGCCGCCGCGGTCGTGCTGACGACGATCATCGGATTCTTCTGGTACACCCACGGCTTCTTCGGACTGCACAGCCTCGGTGAATGGCTTCGCGGGCCGTACTGTTCCCTGCCGGCCTCCGCACGGGCCACCATCGCGCCCGACGGCCAATGTCGGTTGTTGGCAACCGCACCGTTCGACCAGTTCATGCTGCGACTCAAGGTCGCGCTGACGGCGGGCCTCATCATGGCCTGCCCGGTCTGGCTGCATCAGATCTGGGCGTTCATCACGCCCGGCCTGTACCGGAAGGAACGTCGTTTCGCGATGGCGTTCGTCGGGGTCGGCGCTGTGCTCTTCGTGACGGGGGCCGTCCTGGCCTACATCGTGATGGCCAAAGCGCTGCACTTCCTGCTGACCGTCGGCAGCGACGTTCAGGTCACCGCGCTGTCGGGCGAACAGTACTTCGGGTTCCTGCTCAACCTGTTGCTGGTGTTCGGCATCAGCTTCGAGTTCCCGTTGCTGATCATCATGCTCAACCTGGTCGGCGTGCTGCCCTACGAACGCCTCAAGGCGTGGCGGCGCGGGTTGATCTTCGGTCTATTCGTGTTCGCCGCGTTCGCGACGCCGGGATCGGATCCGTTCTCGATGCTCGCGCTCGCCATGGCCCTTTCGCTGTTGTTGGAGGTCGCGATTCAGATCGCTCGCATCCACGACAGGCGCAAGGCGCGTCGCGAGGCGCTCGAGCACCTTTCAGATGACGAGGCCTCGACGATCGGCGATGTCGAACCGATCGAGCCGCCGACCGCAGTGTCAACCTCGTCTCGGCCAGTAGTCGATGACGACGCCACTTAACGGCGAACTCGCCGCCTTCACCGAGCTGCTGTCGTTCACCCTGGACGACTTTCAGCTGCGCGCGTGCCGGGCGCTCGAGGACGGACACGGTGTGCTGGTATGCGCGCCCACCGGCGCGGGTAAGACGGTGGTGGGGGAGTTCGCCGTCCACCTGGCGCTGGCGGCGGGTCGAAAGTGTTTCTACACAACGCCGATCAAAGCGCTGAGCAACCAGAAACACGCCGACCTGGTGCGCCGGTACGGCGCGGAACGCATCGGCCTGTTGACCGGCGACCAGTCGATCAACGGGGATGCGCCGGTCGTGGTGATGACCACCGAAGTGCTACGCAACATGCTGTACGCGAATTCGGACACGCTGCATGGCCTTTCGCATGTCGTGATGGACGAGGTGCACTTTCTCGCCGACCGGATGCGCGGTGCGGTGTGGGAGGAGGTGATCCTGCACCTGTCCGAGGACGTGCGGTTGGTCAGCCTTTCGGCAACGGTCAGCAACGCCGAGGAGTTCGGCGGCTGGATCCAGACAGTTCGCGGAAACACCACCGTGGTCGTCGACGAACACCGGCCCGTCCCGCTGTGGCAGCACGTCATGGTCGGCAAGCGATTGTTCGACCTCTTCGACTACCGGTCCGGCGACCCGGGAAAGAATCGCCGCGAGCTCCTGGTGGACCCACAGTTGTTGCGGCACATCGTACATCGACGCGAAGCCGACCGGCTGGCCGACTGGCATCCGCGTGGCCGCGGTGGCCATCGAAGCCGCCCCAGTATTTTCCGGGGACCTTCGCGGCCCGACGTCATCGAGCTCCTGGACGCCGAAGGGCTGCTGCCCGCCATCACCTTCATCTTCTCCCGCGTCGGCTGTGATGCCGCGGTCAAACAGTGTCTGCGCTCGTCGCTACGGCTGACCACCGACGTCGAACGCGCCCGCATCGCAGAGGTTGTCGACCGCCGCTGCGTCGACCTTTCCGAATCCGACCTGGTCGTGCTCGGCTACCACGAATGGCGCGAGGGGCTGCTGCGCGGTCTGGCCGCACACCACGCCGGAATGCTCCCCGTCTTCCGCCATACCGTCGAAGAGCTCTTCACCCAAGGGTTGGTCAAGGCCGTATTCGCCACGGAAACATTGGCTTTGGGTATCAACATGCCCGCACGCACCGTCGTCCTCGAGCGGCTGGTGAAATTCGACGGCGAGCAGCACGTCCAGTTGACCCCGGGCGAGTACACCCAGTTGACCGGCCGCGCGGGCCGCCGAGGCATCGACGTCGAAGGCCACGCGGTTGTGCTGTGGACTCCTGACGTGGACCCCGCCGAGGTTGCCGGTCTGGCGTCCACCAGGACCTTCCCGCTACGCAGCTCGTTCGCGCCGTCGTACAACATGACGATCAACCTGGTGAACCAGATGGGCCCGACGCAGGCACACAAGCTCCTGGAGCGGTCGTTCGCGCAGTACCAGGCGGACCGGTCGGTGGTCGGCCTGGTGCGCGCCATCGAACGGGGCGAGAGGATGCTCGACGAGATAGCCGGAGAGCTCGGCGGGCCCGAGGCCCCGATCCTGGAATATGCGCGTATGCGCGCGGCGATCTCGCAACGGGAGAAGGCCCAGTCGCGGGCGTCGCGGGTGCAGCGAAGGCGGGCCGTCAACGATGCGCTGGCCTCGCTTCAGCGCGGTGACATCGTCAACATCGCCAACGGGCGGCGCATCGGCCTTGCGGTTGTCCTCGAGCCCGCCCGCGACGAGGACGACCCTCGCCCGCTTGTGCTGACCGAAAACCGTTGGGCGGGACGCATTTCGTCCGCCGACTACTCGGGCGCATCGGCGAAGGTCGGCTCGATGACGCTGCCGAAGCGCGTCGAGCACCGTCAGCCGCGGGTGCGCCGGGATGTGGCGTCGGCGCTACGTTCTGCGACAGCCGGGATGGCGATCCCCAAGGGCAGGCGAAGCGGCACACCGGCTGACCACGACGTCGACCCCGAGCTGGCGGGCCTTCGCGAGCAGCTTGCCCGCCACCCCGCGCACCGCCTCTCGGATCGCGAGGAGAAGGTGCGGCTGGCCGAGCGGTATCTGCGAATCGAGCGCGACAACAAGCAGATTCAGGAGAAGGTGGCCGCGGCGACCAACTCGCTGGCCCGAACCTTCGACCGCATCGTCGTCCTGCTCACCGAGCGTGGCTTCATCCGCGACGACGACGGCGACCCGAAGGTCACCGACGACGGCAGGCTGCTGGCCCGCATCTACAACGAAAGCGACCTCCTGGTGGCGGAATGCCTGCGGGTAGGCGTGTGGGAGGGGTTGTCGCCCGCGGAGCTGGCCGGCGTGTTGTCGGCGGTGCTCTACGAGGCGCGGGGCGACTCGTCGGGCACCCCGCAGGCCGCCGAGATCCCGACCGGCAAGCTGCGTCGTGCGCTGGCCGACACCCGCCGGTTAGCCGCCGAACTGCGCACCGACGAACAACGGCACCGGATCTCGCAGAGCCGGGAGCCCGACGAGGGTTTCGTCGCCGCCGTCTACCGGTGGGCCACCACCGGCGACCTGGCCGCCGCGCTTGAAGCATCCGACATCGGTCGCACCGGCTCGCCGCTCTCGGCGGGGGATTTCGTCCGGTGGTGCCGCCAGGTTCTCGATCTGGCCGACCAGGTGCGCAATGCCGCTCTTTCGCCGGAACTCCGGACCGCCGCGAAACGCGCAATCGCCGACGTTCGACGCGGCGTCGTCGCTGTTGATGCAGGGTAGGGTGTCCGGCAGGATCAGCGTTCACTAGTTACAGGAGAGACGATGAGCGGACCGCAAGGGCCTGACCAGACGCAACCGTGGCCGGGTCAGGACCAGCCGTCGAGCGATCCGTCCCACCAACCGGCATGGCAGCAGCCGGCGCCCGGCCAGGATCAGCCTGCCTGGCAGCAACCTCCCGCCTACTCGCCGCAGCAGTACCCGCCATATCAGCAGCCCGGCCAACAGCCCTACACGCCACCGCAGCAGTACCCGCCGACCGAGCAGTTCGGCCAGCAGCCGGGTCAGGAGTACGGTCAGCAGGCCTATCCGCAGTACGGCCAGCAGCCAGGGCAGTACGGGGCACAGCCGGGGCAGTACGGTCAGCAGCCCGGTCAGTACGGTCAGTACCCGCAGTACGGCTCGACCGAGACGCCGGAGGGCTCCAAGCGGTCACTGGCGCTCGTCGGCGGCGTGATCGGCCTGCTCGCCGCGTTGGTGGTCGCAGTGGTAGCGGTGCTCGGTTTCTGGAAGCCCGGCTTCTTCGTCACCACCAAGCTGGACGTCAGCGCCGCACAGTCCGGTGTCCAGCAGATCCTCACCGACGAGTCGAATGGCTACGGCGCCAAGAACGTCAAGGACGTCAAGTGCAACAACGGCGAAAGCCCGACCGTGAAGAAGGGCGAGACGTTCGACTGCGAGGTCAGCATCGACGGCACCAAGCGTCAGGTGACCGTCACCTTCCAGGACAACAACGGCACCTACGAGGTAGGCAGGCCGAAGTAGCCCTAGTTGCCGGGCAACGCGTCAAGTGCCTTCTGCAGTCGGCCAATTGACGATGTGACGCCGTATCGCTCGGCGAGCTCGGCCACCTTTCGCGGATGCTCGGCCGCCAGCGGCAGCACGTCCGAGGCCGTGGAGAAGTTCACGTCGGCGTCGATAGCGACCTTGACAACGGGTCCTGCGGCCTCGATGTAGTCGGTGGCGGCAAGCAGCTTCGTCCGGTACGCCTTGGACATCTTCGACTTCGGGTCGTGGGCGGCGGCGAGAATGCCCTCCAGCGAGCCATGTTGCGCGAGCAGGGTCGCTGCGGTCTTCTCGCCGACGCCGGGCACGCCGGGAAGGCCGTCGGACGGATCGCCCCGCAGCAGCGCCAGCTCGGCGTACGCCGGACCTGCCCGGTCGACGGGAACACCGTAGGTCTCGGCGACCTCCTTCGGCCCCCACTTCGTTGCCTTCGCCAGGCCACGGCCGAGATAGAGCACCCGGACGGCCACCGGCTCGTCGCGAACCAGCTGAAGCAGGTCGCGGTCGCCGCTCACGACGACGACGGGGGCGTTGCGCTCACGGCTTGCCAGGGTGCCGAGCACGTCGTCGGCCTCACAGTCCGGCGCGCCTGCGGTCGGAATGCCGAACGCGTCAAGCATTTCCATGATCATGTCGACCTGGGGAGTGAGGTCGTCGGGGACCTCTTCGATGTCGGGTTGGCCCGTCGGTTCCTCTTCAGCGACACGGTGCGCCTTGTATGAGGGGATGAGGTCCACCCGCCACTGTGGCCGCCAGTCGTCGTCTCGACACACCACCAGCCGGGATGGTCGTTCGCGCGTGATGACGGTGGCGACGGCGTCGAGGAAGCCACGCAGGGCGTTGACGGGCCTGCCGTCGGGCGCGGTGATTGAGGAGGGCACCCCGAAAAAGGAGCGAAACCACATGCTGGCGCCGTCGAGCAATAACACGGGAGCTGCCACGGTCACCGACAGTAGCGTGAGGTATGGCCTTCATCGTGAATCGAATCGATCATGTGGTGCTCAACTGCCGCGACGTCGACGCCACCACCGACTGGTATGTGCGGGTGCTCGGAATGGAGCGCGAGGCGTTCGGCGAAGGTCGGGTGGCGTTGCGGTTCGGCAACCAGAAGATCAACGTGCGACCCACGGGGGCGCCGAACTGGGAGACGGGCGCCGTCGACGCGCCGGGCTCGCTCGACCTGTGCTTCATCGCAGAGATCAGTCCCGACGATGTCGGCGCGCACCTGCGGTCCTGCGGGGTGACGATCACCGAGGGGCCCGTGCCCAAGACCGGAGCGCTCGGCCCGATGACATCGCATTACTGCCGCGACCCGGACGGCAACCTGATCGAGGTCGCCAGCTATTCAACCCCGGATTAGCCTGAGTTCCATGACAGCGGGCCGATTCAACACCGATGTGTACGAGCAGCGACTCCGGGCCGCCGCGGTGGCCGCGGCCGACGCCGGGTTGGCCGGACTGGTCATCACGCCCGGATACGACCTGCGCTACCTGATTGCCTCGCGCGCCCAGACCTTCGAGCGGCTTACCGCCCTCGTATTGCCCGCATCCGGCGAGCCGGTCATTGTGGTCCCGCGAATGGAACTGGCCTCGCTGAAGGAGTCCGCTGCTACCGAACTCGGTATCACGGTGCGCGATTGGGTGGATGGCGACGACCCGTACCGAGTGGTGGCCGATGCCCTCGGCGGCGCCCCCGCCGGGTCATCTGGACAGCTCGCCGTCGCCGTCACCGATGCGATGCCCGCCCTGCACCTGCTGCCGTTGGCCGACGTCCTCGGCGTGGTCCCGGTGCTCGCCACCGACGTGTTGCGTCGACTGCGAATGATCAAGGACGGCGCCGAGATCGACGCGCTGCGCAAGGCGGGAGCCGCCATCGACCGGGTGCATGCGAGGGTGCCGGAGTTCCTGGTGCCGGGGCGGACCGAGGCCGACGTGGCCGCAGACATCGCTGAAGCCATTGTCGCCGAGGGGCATTCGGAGGTTGCGTTCATCATCGTCGGATCGGGCCCGCACGGTGCCGACCCGCATCATGAGTGTTCGGACCGTGAGCTTCGGGCAGGTGACATCGTCGTCGTCGATATCGGAGGGCCTTACGAACCCGGGTACAACTCGGACTCGACACGGACCTACAGCATCGGGGAGCCGAGCCCGGAAGTGGCGCAGCAGTATTCGGTGCTGCAACGGGCGCAGCAGGCCGCCGTCGAAGCGGTACGTCCTGGGATCACCGCAGAGCAGGTCGACGCCGTCGCGCGCGACGTGCTCGCCGAGGCCGGTCTGGCCGAAGCGTTCGTGCATCGCACAGGTCACGGGATCGGCCTCTCGGTGCACGAGGAGCCCTACATCGTGGCGGGCAACGATCTCCCGTTGGCCGAGGGCATGGCGTTCTCCGTCGAGCCGGGCATCTACTTCCCCGGCCAGTGGGGCGCCCGCATCGAGGACATCGTCATCGTCACCGCCGACGGCGCCGAACCGGTCAACAGTCGCCCGCACGAGCTGATCGTGGTGCCCGTCTAGCCGCTGCGGCCGACGATGCCTTGTCCCTACTGCGGCTCCGATGTCGGAAAAACCGACGTCTGCCCGAACTGCGGCGCGCGCAAGGATGGGGTCGCCAAGACCGGATGGCGACCCGACCCGACCGCGCGCCACGAAGGCCGCTACTACGTCGCGGGCCGACCCACCGGCCGGGTTCGTGACGGGAAGGCCGAAACGACCGACCCCGACGGCGGCAAGCTGCTGCCGGCCTTTCTCGACACTCCGGCGGAGAACAGCACGAGCATCCGATCGACGTGGCTTGCGACCGGCGCCGCGACGGCCGTGTTGGCCATGCTGGCGGCGTTCGTCTGGGGCGTTCTGCTATCGCGCCACAATGCGGGTTCACCCGATGCCGACTATCTGTCCACCTTGAAAGACTCCGGGCTCGCCGCCGGCTTCAACTCCGATGCCAACGCACTGGCCCACGGCAGGCAGGTTTGCAAGCAACTCGACGAGGGCGGACCGCAGCAGGGAGTGGCCGCAGACAAGCTCGCCGTCGATGCCTTCTGTCCGAGGTTTTCCGAGGGCTTCCGCGTCCTCGAAACGGCAAATGCTTCAGCAGTTTTCGTGCTGATCGACACCTCGAAGCAATACCTCAGCTCGATAACATCGGAAGAAGGTAAATGCCATGGCGTTCATGGATACTCCGATATCGGCAGCGGCACTCAGGTCATGGTGAAAAACGGCAAGGGCGAGATCCTCGCCTCCACGTCACTTGGCGAGGGGCACGGCGACGAGATCAATTGCAGGTTCGCCTTCAGCTTCCCGATCACCGAGGGACAGGATCGTTATGTGGTGTCGGTCGGGCGTCGCGGCGAATTCAGCTACAGCTTCGAGCAGCTGCGGCGCGGCAGCGTCGAGATCCACCTCGGCGAATAGCGCTCAGCTCGAATCGTCCTCGTCGTCGTCGCTTTTCTCGTCATGGCTATCGGGGATGAGGTAGCGCTCGGGGTGGTGGTAGTTATTGACGCGGGCCTGCCCCCAGTCGAGCTTGGGTGGTGGGATCCATTGGGTGCGGCCGTCTTTGCGTTTGCGGGTGCTCCAGCCGGTTTTCTCGATGAGTTTGTTGTCGGCGGGGCAGGCCAGCGAGAGTTTATCGATGTCAGTGGGGCTGTCGTTGGCGGCCCAGCCGTCGTCGTGGTGGGCTTCACACCAGTAGCCCGGGGCCGTGCAGCCGGGGCGGGTGCAGCCACGGTCCCTGGCGTACAACACGATTCGTTGCGCCTTGGACGCCAGCCGTTTCGCATGGCCGAGGTAGAGCGGTTCCTGGGTATGTTCGTCGAACACGGCTAGGTAGTGGTGTGCTGCCGATGCTTGGCGGATGACGTCGGACATCGGTAGCAGGGTGCCGCCGCCGGTGACGGCATGCCCGGTGCCCGACTCCAACTCCTTGAGTGTGGTGGAGATGACTATGGTGACCGGAAGGCCCTTGTGGCTGCCTAACTGTCCCGACGCCAACATCGCTCGCAGCACTGCTTTCAGTGCGTCATGGTTGCGCTGCCCTGTCGTCCGTACGTCACGGGTCCGTGCGTCCTGCCCGGGTTCGCCGTCTAGACATGGGTTGTCGTCATCGGGATTGCACATGCCCGGTGCGGCCCATTTGGCCAACACCGCGTCGAATAACGCTCCGAGCTCGGGGTCGGCGCAGCCGCGGATCTCGCTCGTGCCGTCGGCCTGCTGTTTGCCCTTGGTTAGGTAGCTGCGCTTGGCCAGGTCGGCGTCGGTCAATTCGCCGTCCTGGTCGAGCAGTATGGCCAGATGGTCGGCGGCGACGCGCAAGTGTTCTGGCCGAAGCCCGCACGCCAACTCGGCCAGCTGTGCCTCCGCGGCTTCGCGGGTGTCGTGGTTGACGAAGCCGGGCAGCTTCTTGAAGAACCGGCGAATGGTCTTCACATGTTCGGCGCCGATTTCACCTCGCCACTGCGCGGCCGCGGTGTTGCGCAACATCGGCTCCAAGGGTTCGCCGGTCATCGACGATCGCGGCCCTAAATCCCTGGCCTCCTTGACACGGCGGTTGGCTTCGGCGGCAGAGATCCGCAACAACGTCCACAACGCCGACGCCAGCGACGACTCACCCAACTCCTCGATGGGTACCTCGGCAAGCGATCCGACCACGTGATGGTCCATCGCCGCGCAGCGACGCTTGAACGTTTCCCACTCGAATGCGGTGTCGGCCCGCTCAGCGGCCGATCCGTCCAACGACTCGGCCAGCAATCCTTCGAGCTCCGCGGTCAACGCCGCGATGCGTTTGGAGCCGGCCAACGAACTCATGCTTCGAACACTAGTTCGAAGCACCGACACGTTGGCGCGGCTGTGACGGCTGAAACTAAAGTGTCAGAAGTGAATTCAGTGATTAATCGCCGGTTCGGTCGAGGAGTTCCGACGAGCCGAGCACCCGCTCGACCCTGACCTCGATGACGACCCGCCGCGGATTGACCCGCGGAGTCCGGTAGCGCTGCGCATAGCGCAGTTCGGCGTCCCGGACCGCGTCGGCGTCGGTGTTGACCGTCGACCGCCCCTCCAGCGACAGCCAGCGCGCACCATCGACCTGGCTGAGGACGGCCACGCCGCGCTGCTCGGCGTTGACCGCCTTCTGCGACCCGCCGCTGGTGATCACCCTGGCGATGTGGGTCTTCGGATCGAACGTGAAGCCGACCGCCACCACGTGCGGTGAATTGTCGGAGCGCAACGTGGTCAACATCGCCAGATGACGCTCGGTCAGGAACGCGAGTGCGTCGTTGGTGAGTCGGGTCGTTGCGTTTGCCATCGGCTCCCAAACTAGCGCAGGAGATAATCACAGCCGTGGATGACACGAGCCGCGGACCCGTGGTGATTTTCGGTGGCCGCAGCGAAATCGGCATCGAGCTCGCGCAGCTGCTGGCACCGGGCGCAACCGTGGTGCTCGCCGCCCGCAGTCCCGACCGGCTGTCCGACCAGGTGGCGGCCCTCGAGAAGGTGGGCGCCGGCAAGGTCGACGTCCGTGAATTCGACGCCGACGAGTTGACCTCGCACGCGCCGCTGGTTGCCTCGATCGTGGCGGACCACGGCCCGATCGGCACAGCGGTGCTGGCCTTCGGCGTGCTCGGCGACCAGGCCCGCGCCGAGAAGGACCCTGCGCACACCGCGGCCGTGCTGCACACCGACTTCGTTGCCCAGGCGAACCTGCTGACCGTGCTGGCCGACACCATGAAGACAGCAGGATCGGGCGCCATCGTCGTGTTCTCGTCGGTGGCGGGCGTGCGGGTGCGCCGCGCCAACTACGTCTACGGCTCGGCGAAGGCGGGGCTGGACGGATTCTGCAGCGGCCTGTCCGACGCGCTGCACGGCACGGGAGTCCGGCTGCTTCTCGTGCGGCCCGGGTTCGTGATCGGACGGATGACCGAGGGGATGAAACCGGCGCCCATGTCGAGCACGCCACCGCAGGTTGCCGCCGCCACCGCAAAGGCACTGGCCAAAGGCAGGCGAACCGTCTGGATTCCGTGGCTGCTGCGGCCGTTCTTCGTCGGGATGCGGCTGCTGCCGCACTGGGTGTGGCGGAGGATGCCGCGATGAGCGCTCGCGCGAAGAGCAGAGGGCCCAAATGAGCAGAGGACCCAGATGATCATCGTCATCGGCATCGGCGCCGACGGAATGGCTGGGCTGGCGCCTGCGTCGCTGACCGAGTTACGCAGGGCCACGGTCATCTACGGTTCGCAACGCCAGCTTGATCTGCTCGACGGGAGCATATCGGCGGTCAAGCGGCCGTGGCCGACACCCATGTTGCCTGCGCTGCGCACGATTCTCGAAGGTGCAGGGGGAGACGTGCACATCGTCGCCAGCGGCGACCCGCTCCTGCACGGTGTCGGCGGCAGCCTCATCCGGCTGTACGGCGCCGAGCAGGTCGCCGTGTTGCCGCATGTCTCATCGGTGACGCTGGCCTGTTCGCGCGTGGGATGGGCGGTGCAGGACACCGAGGTGATCTCTCTGGTCACCGCCGAACCGCAGGCCGCGGTGCGTCAGGGCGGGCAGGCCGTGGTGATGTCCCGCGACGGCTCCACCCCTGCCGAGTTGGCGCGCCTGCTCGCCGACACCGGACGGGGCGAATCGGAGATCACGGTGCTCGAGCAACTCGGCGGACCGGCCGAGCGCCGCCGGTCGGCCAAGGCGCGCGAGTGGGCGGCGCGACCGCCTGCCGACGTCGACGACCTCAACGTCATCGCCGTGCGCTATCTGCCCGACGGCAGGCAGTTCGCGGTGCTGCCCGACGACTCGTTCGCCCATGACGGCCAGATCACCAAACAATCGGTGCGCGCGGTCACGCTGGCCGCCCTTGGGCCCCGCCCCGGCCAGCTGCTCTGGGATGTCGGTGCCGGATCGGGCAGCATCGCGATCGAGTGGTGCCGCAGCGGCCCTGGCTGCTGGGCGGTGGCTTTCGAACGTGACGAGCAACGCCGGAAACGGATCGCCGACAACGCCGCAGCGTTCGGCGTCAAGGTCGAAGTGCACTTCGACGCGCCCGAGGCGTTCGACTTCGTGCCGCCGCCGTCGGCGGTCTTCATCGGAGGAGGCCTTACCAGTCCTGGGCTGCTCGACGCCTGCTACGAACGGTTGGCCGGCGGCGGCAGGCTGGTGGCGAACGCGGTGACCGCGGAATCTGAAGCCCTTCTGACACAATGGTATTCGCGTGTCGGTGGGGAACTGCGACGATATCAGCACTATCGCGGCGAGCCGCTCGGCAAGTTCACCGGCTGGCGTCCCGCGATGCCCGTCACGCAATGGGTGGTCACCAAGCAATGACCGTCTATTTCATCGGCGCGGGCCCCGGCGCCGCGGACCTGATCACCGTGCGGGGCCAGCGGCTGCTGAACAGTTGCCCGGTCTGCCTGTACGCGGGCTCGATCATGCCCGACGATCTGTTGGCGCTGTGCCCGCCGGACGCCAGGGTCGTCGACACCGGCCCGCTGACACTCGATGCGATCATCGATGAGCTCGCCGCTGCCGATGCCGCCGGTTTGGATGTCGCGCGGCTGCATTCGGGCGACCCGTCGCTGTACAGCGCGCTGGCCGAGCAGTGCAGACGTCTCGACGCGCGCGGCGTGAGTTACGAAATCGTCCCTGGCGTACCGGCATTCGCGGCGGCAGCGGCCGCATTGGGGCGCGAGCTGACCGTTCCAGGCGTCGCGCAGACCGTGACGTTGACGAGGGTCGCGACGCTGTCGACGGCGATGCCGCAGGGGGAGGACATCGCGACATTGTCGGCGACCGGCGGCACGTTGGTGCTGCACTTGGCCGCCGCACAGGTCGACGGGATCGTTCCGCAGTTGCTGGCAGGCGGTTGCCGCGCCGAAACCCCATGTGCGGTGGTGGCGTTCGCTAGCTGGCCACAGCAGGTGGTGCTGCGGTGCACGCTTGCCGAGCTGGCCGAAGAGATGCATGCGGCCGAGATCACCAGGACTGCCGTGATCATCGTCGGAGACGTGCTGGCCGCCGAGGGTTTCGCGGACAGCTACCTGTACTCGTCGGACAGAGTGCGACGTGGCCGCGGACGCGAGGAGCAAGAAGGGCAAAGCCATTGATGCGTGTGCTGCTCCTCGGCGGCACCTCGGAGGCGCGAACGCTCGCTGCGCGGTTGCATCCCCGAGTCGACGTGATCAGCTCGCTGGCTGGCCGGGTGCCAGATCCCGCCCTGCCGGTCGGCGAGGTGCGCATCGGCGGGTTCGGTGGCGTCGACGGGATGCGGCGATGGCTGGTCGAGTCGAAGGTCGGTGGCGTCGTCGACGCCACGCATCCATTCGCCGCGACGATCACCGCCAACGCCGCCGAGGTGTGCGCCGAGCTGCAGATTCCTCACCTCGTGCTCGCGCGTCCCGCATGGCCACCCGGCGATGCGATCCTTGTCAAGTCCGATAGAGATGCCGCGAAGGCCGTGCAGGACAACGGATTCACGCGCGTTTTCCTTACCACCGGCCGGTCCGGTGTCGGTGTGTTCACCGATGTCGACGCGTGGTTTCTGATCCGCGCGGTCACCGCGCCGGACCTGCGGACGCTACCGCGTCGGCACGAACTCCTGCTGTCACGCGGGCCCTACGGCTATGACGACGAGCGCGCCCTGCTCGTCGAGCACCGCATCGACTGTCTGGTGACGAAGAACAGTGGCGGCGAGATGACCCGTCCGAAGCTGGACGCGGCTGCCGCACTTGGTGTCTCGGTGGTGATGGTGGACCGTCCTGCGTTACCAGGCGGCGTCACCACGGTGTCCACGGTGGACGACGCGGTGGCCTGGGTCAGTTCGCTTGGTAGGACGTGATCAACTCGAGAGTTTCCAGCTCGCGGATCGCCCGGCAGCTCCTGTGCAACATGGTCAGCATCATCTCGTCGCCGCGCTCGGTGGAGGCCGCGAAGGCGAAGCCGAGACCGGTGAGAAGCGGCGCCTGCACCACTCCGAGGCGGTAGTCGCGCCAGCAGGTGTCGAAGTCGTAATCCGTTATCCCGTAACCCAGTAGCGCACGATGGTACTGATCGACCAGATCCTTCTCGATCGTCGAGCGGACATCGGGATCGAGGCTCGTCGCGGTGAAGTATGCGAGATCCCGGCCCGGCAGGCCGATCCCGACCGTCTGCCAGTCCACGATCGTGATCCGCGTACGATCCGGGTCGAAAAGCATGTTGTCGAGTCGGTAGTCGCCGTGCATCAGGGCGTAGCGGGTCGGCTCTGCCTTCAGCCACGGAGTAACCAAAGACATTGCGGCGGTGAGGGTTTCCTTGTCCTGCTCGCTGATGTCTCCGCCGAGCTTGTCGACGAGGATTCCCGCGGCCATCACCGAGATCTCGCCGAGGCCACCCGCCGCTGCGTCGTCGCCGGGCTTGGGCATCGCAATCCCCGACAGCGCCATCCACTCGGGATCGCACCAACTGGGGCCGTGCAGTCCGGCGAGTGCCTCGACTGCAAGGGTCGCCTCTTGCGCGCTGCATCCAGCGATCTGGTCGCCCTGCACCGCGGGCGCCATGTCGGCGAGCACGAGCACGAAGTCGGCGCCGTCATCGGAGATCTCCGAGTAAAAGCACGGCGGCACCGGGATACTCATGCGACCGGCCACCCGCGCGTAGTACTCGACCTCGGACCGGTAGCCCAGCGCCACACGCTCACGGACGGCGTCGTCCTGGGCGGACAGCTTCACCGCGAACGTGGCGGGCAAGTCGGTTTCGGCCGCATACGTCGCACGCACCCGGTAGGTGGCGCCGGTCTGACCGGTGCCGATCGCGGTGACGTCGACGTCGCGCACGTCGGCGCCCAACACGGGTCCGAGCCACGCAGGCGTTACATCTTGGGGTCCACGTGGAATGGTCATGGCTGCCGGACAGTATCAGAGCGTCGGGTAGCGGCGGGGCGTGAACACCCGATCGTCGTACCACTGCGTCTGCGACGATCCGACGATCAGCAGGCACCGCATGTCGACCTGGGCGGGGTCGAGGTCGGCCAGCCGCACGACCTTCACGTCTTCGCGCGGACCGGACACATCCCTGCCGATCACCACGGGAGTGCCCGGATCGCGGTACTCCAGCAGCAGATCCCGCATCGCACCGACCTGCCAGGTGCGGGTTTTCGACGCCGGGTTGTAGATCGCCAGCACCAGGTCGGACTTCGCTGCGGCGCTGAGCCGTTCGGCGATGACGTCCCACGGCTTGAGCCGATCCGACAGCGAGATCACCGCGTAGTCGTGGCCCAGCGGCGCCCCGACCCGGCTCGCGACGGCCTGCGCCGCCGTCATCGCCGGAATCACCCGAACCGTAACGCCGGGCCACTGCTTGGCCTCTTCCAGCACGGCCGTTGCCATTGCGAACACGCCGGGATCGCCGGACGACACGACGGCCACAGCGCGGCCCTCCTCGGCGAGCGAGCACGCCAGGTGGGCGCGTGCCGGTTCCTCGGTGTTGTCGCTGGGGTGGCGGCGTTGTCCGTCACGCGGCCGGATGCGATCCAAGTACGGCCCGTATCCGATAAGGTCGGTCGCCTCGGCGAGTTCACGGCGGCTCTGCGGTGTCATCCAATCGATGTCGCCCGGCCCGAGGCCGACGACGGCGACGCTGCCCGCCGGTGCCTGCCTTGCCGGAGCGCCGGGCAGCATGGCGAGCGAGAAGTACGGCACTTTGTCGTCTTCGACGTCGGCTGCGGGCAGCACGCGCTGCTGCGGCGTACTTGCGCGTTCCACGTAGAACGCCTCGCCGAGCCGACCAGCCGATGAAAGCGCTTCCCGTACAGCGGGATACGACCTTCCCAGTTTCAGCACGACGGCGGCGTCGGTGTCTGACAACCTGCGCTTGAGCTCGTCGATGGGCAGCGTGCCAGGGATTATCGTCAGCACCTCGTCGCCCTGGACGAGGGGTGTGCCTGTCGCCGCCGATGCCGCGCTGACGGACGTCACTCCCGGCACGATCACCGCGTCGAAGCGCTCGGTCAGCCGGGTGTGCATGTGCATGTAGGAGCTGTAGAACAGGGGATCGCCCTCGGCCAGCAGCGCGACGTCGCGGCCTGCGCCCAGATGTGTGGCGATGCGCTCGGCGGCGTCGCGGTAGAAGTCCTCGAGCGCACCGGCGTATCCGCCGGGATGGTCGGTGGTCTCGGTGGTGACCGGGTAGACCAGGTGCTCCTCGATCTGGTTTCCGCGCAGATAGGGCTCGGCGATGCCGCGAGCGATGCTGCGCCCGTGCCTGGCGCTGTGATAGGCGACGACGTCGGCTTGCGCGATCACCCTGGCGGCCTTGACTGTCACCAGTTCGGGGTCACCGGGTCCAAGCCCGACCCCCCACAGCGTTCCCCTCTCGGTCATTCCGCGCTGCTTGCGATCGCGTTTACGGCGGCTGCGGCCATCGCGCTGCCGCCGCGCCGACCGGTGACGACGAGGTAGGACATGCCGCGCGGTCGGTCGATGAGCTCCTGCTTGGACTGGGCCGATCCGACGAACCCGACCGGACCGCCGAGCACGGCCGCCGGAGTGGGTGCGCCGTCGTCGACGAGTTCCAGCAGCCGGAACAGGGCGGTCGGTGCGTTGCCGATCGCGAGCACTGCACCACCCAGCCGGTCGGCCCACAACTGCACCGCTGCAGCGGAGCGGGTGGTGCCGATGCGGGCGGCCAGGTCGACGGCCCCGTCGTCGGCGACCAGCGACACCACCTCGTTGTCGGCGGGCAACCGCGACCGGGTGATCCCTGCTGCCACCATCGACGAATCGCACAGCACCGGCGCGCCCGCGGCGAGCGCGGCGTGCGCCTTGGCGACCACGTCCTCGCTGTAGGCGACGTGGTCGGCGACGTCGACCTGACCGCACGTATGGATCAACCGCACGACGACGCGGGCGACGTCATCCGGGAATCGGGAGAGGTCGGCTTCCGCTCGGATGGTCGCGAACGACTGCCGATAAATCTCGGCGGCGTCACGGGTGTAGTCGAGCACCCGCTCACCCTACGGGGACGCCTTGCGCAGCACGTATCCGTCTCCGGTGGCAATCAGGACCTCGCCCGTCGGCGGGCTGCCGCAGGCCCGTTCGCATCCGACGAAATGCCGGTGCGCCGTGCTCGGGTCGCCGACTGCTCGGGTCGCGTCCGCACGAACGTCGGCCGCGGAGCGTTCGCAGCCGGGGCTGCCCGTGCAGGCGCTGACGTCCAGCCACGGCGAACCCTCGTCGAATACCAGGCCAAACGGAGCGAGCACTCGTAGCGCGGCGTCCGCGACGCCGTCGTCGAGGTCGCAGACGAGCACCGAGCGCCACGGCGTGACGACCATCGGGGCGTCGATGGCCGCCAAGTATTCGGCGACGCGTGCCTGCAGCACACCGAGCGGCGCGCCTGCGCCAAGCGCGATGCGTCCGTCGTCCTGGCTGATCCAGCCGACCGGCGGCCGGCTGACAGGGGGCCAGGTCGCCCCAGGCGCGGCGGATCGGGCAAGGCCATCGATCAGCACAGAGGTATCCGTGAGTTCCGCTATGCGCCACGCGTCGCCCCGAACCTCGACGAAGCGCCGCGCAACCGATATCAGCGTCGGTACGACCTCCGAGGGTGCGATTCGAACGCCGGTGTCGCGACCGGCCAACAGGAGGGCAACGGAGTCACCGGTCACATGGGCCCCCACGTCGGCGGCCAGCCCGGAGACGTCGCCACGGCCGTCGTCGATGCTGAACCAGAACCGGCCCGGCAGCGCGGCCAGGTCGGGCGCGGCGCAGATCGCGGCGTCGCACCGACGCACCCACTCCCGTACGTCGGCGCTGCCGCCCACCCGCCCCGAGAGGGGGGAGGCGACGATGTTGCGCATTCGCTCATGCGTCGGCGACGGGAGCAACCCGGCGGTCGCGACGGCGTCAGCGAGGGCGGTGGCGGCCTCGTCGTCACGGATGCCGCGGATCTGGATGTTGCCCCGCGAGGTCAGCTCCATCGCCGAGGAGCCGAACCGGTTCGCCGCGTGCGCCAGGGCTTCCAGCTGTCGCGGTTCGATCATCCCGCCGGGCAGTCGGACGCGGGCCAGCGCGCCGTCGGCGGCCGGGTGCATCTGAAGGGCACCTGGACATTCGTCCTGGTCACGGGTCCGAGCCATCGGGTTCACGGTACGCGTAGCCCGATTGGCACGAGCTGGAGTAGTGCACTACGCGTGCGTCAATACCCCGCCGAAATTAATTTTCCAGACATACAGAGATCCCGCGGCAGTAGAGCACGGGACATCGGGGCGGTTGGAGTACCGAAATGACCACGCTGGACACCGAGGCTGGCACGAACAACCAAACACCGAAGACCGTGAGCGCACCGGCGCCGTCCGACGAGAAGTCGACCGACACCGCCGCGTTGATCACCGAACAGCAGGTGCTGTTCGGTTCGGCGGCGGCGCTGACACCTACGGCCGCGCCTGCGCGACACCGAAGCGTCGCCCGCGAACTCGGCTCGACGGTGCACGCATTGTTTGCGCGGCCCGAGAAGTCGCGCGCACCCAGGCACTACCCGCAACGGTTCGGCTATCTGGAGAAGTCGGCCATGTCGCGGGCGATGGACAGGCTGTAGTCGCCCGCCATTTTTGTACTTGGCCCACCTCTATCAGTAAGGAAGGTCGATGCTCGTATTTCTCGTGTTCGCAGCCGTCATGGTTCTGCTGGGCGTCCTCACCGGCACCGGCTATTCGCAGTCGTGGGCCGCGCGGTGGGGGAAATCCGACCGCTGACCCGTCAGCTGGCCAGCGGAACCGGATCCACCACGTCTGAGTAGTGCGAGGCGTCCCCGGCGACCACGCGGCTGGTCCGGCCGTCGACAGCCACCGGGAGGTCGCCGGCCAGCGTGACCCGGTTGAGCATGCGGAACTGGTCGTCGTAGTCGGCGACGGCGTAGTGCTGGGTGGCACGGTTGTCCCAGATAGCCAGGTCGCCTGGCCGCCAGTCCCATCGGATCGTGTTCTCCAGCTTGGTTATCCGAGACTGCAACAGGTTGAACAGTGCGGCCGACTCGCCCGCACCGAGCCCGACGAACCGCTTGACGAAATGGCCGAGCAGCAGCACGCGCCTGCCGGTTTCAGGATGGATGCGCACCACCGGGTGCTCGGTCTCGTAGTAGTCGGAGACGAACTCGTCGCGGTACTGGCGTTCCTCCGCGGTGGCGGTTTCCCGCGGCGACGCGTAGTCGTACTGGTTGGTGTGCACCGCCCAGAGGTTCTCGGCGAGCGCACGCAGAGGAGCGGGCAGCTGGTTGTAGGCCGCCTCGGTCGAGGCCCAGGTCGTCGTACCGCCGTAGGCAGGCAGTGTGACGGCGCGCAGCAGCGAGGCCTTGGGGATTCGGTCGACGAACGTGACGTCGGTGTGCCAGCTGTTGGCCTTGTCGTAGCGGGAATCGATGGGCAGCAGGCGGGTTCCGCGCGAAGTCACGGTCGGGTGCGCACTTGTCGGTGTGCCAAGGCTGCGCGCGAACGCCAGTTGACCGTCATCGTCGAGGTCGTGCTGTTCGCGGAAGAAGATCACCTTGTGCTCGAGCAGTGCGGTGTTGATGTTCGCGGCGGTGGAACGGTCGAGGTTTCCGGCGAGGCGGACGCCGTCGATGCGGGCACCGATGTTGGCTCCGAGTTTGACCACGTGCATCTGCCCAAGCTGAACCCTGACTCGGGTGCGCGCCAGGGTTCGACGCAGCGGGAGTGGAATCGGATGTGACGGCTGTCACATACTTGACCTGGTAGTTCCGTCAACCACATGGCGGTGGTTACTCACCGGTTTCGTCGTACGGTTCTCGCAGTTGCACGTGTGTGTAACAACGAACGGAAGGACCAACGATGTTCTCCTTGATCGTGTTCGGCGCAGTTCTCCTCGTCCTGGTCGCCGCGACCGGACTGCCATATCCGCAGACCTGGCACGGCCGCTTCGGCGACTGACCATCACCTGCGATAGGAATGGTGGGTGCCAGAGCCCACCGTCTTATTGCTGTCGACATCCGACACCGACCTGATCACCGCCCGCGCCAGCGGAGCGCAGTACCGGTGGGCCAACCCGTCGCGGCTCGTCGAGGGTGAGCTCAGCGAGCAACTCGGCGGCGCCGATCTCGTCGTGGTGCGGATCCTCGGTGGCTACCGGTCGTGGCAAGACGGCATCGACGCGGTGGTGGCAAGCGGTGTGCCGACGGTGGTGGTCAGCGGCGAGCAGGCACCAGACGCAGACCTGATGAGCTATTCCACCGTCCCGGCGGGCGTGGCCGTGCAGGCGCACGTCTATCTCGCCCAGGGCGGCGTTGACAATCTCCACCAGCTGCACGCATTCCTGTGCGATACCGTGCTGATGACCGGATTCGGGTTCGCGCCGCCTGCCGCCGTACCGAATTGGGGTGTCCTCGAACGCAATTCGATAATTACCGACGGCCCGACGATCGCGGTGCTCTTCTATCGGGCGCAGCAGCTGGCCGGCAACACCGGCTATGTCGAAGCGCTGTGCAGCGCAATCGAGGACGCGGGTGGGCGCGCACTACCGGTGTACTGCGCCTCGCTGCGCACCGCAGAGCCCGACATGCTCGATCTGCTGAAGTCCGCCGACGCGATGGTGACCACGGTGCTGGCTGCCGGAGGTGCGGTCCCCGCCACCGTGTCGGCGGGCGGCAGCGACGATACCTGGAACGTGGCACACCTTGCCGCGCTGGATATTCCGATCCTGCAGGGCCTGTGCCTGACAAGTTCGCGGGCACAGTGGCACGACAACGACGACGGCATGAGCCCGCTCGACGTCGCGACCCAGGTGGCCGTTCCGGAGTTCGACGGCCGCATCATCACGGTCCCCTTCTCCTTCAAAGAGATTGACGAGGAGGGCCTGATCGCCTACGTCGCCGATCCTGAACGCTGCGCCAGGGTGGCAGGCCTCGCCGTACGTCATGCCCGACTGCGCGCCGTCGCGCCGGAGGACAAACGCGTCGCGGTGGTGTTCTCGGCGTATCCGACTAAGCACGCCCGGATCGGCAACGCGGTCGGACTGGACACTCCGGCGAGCGCGGTCGCGCTGTTGCGCGCCATGCGCGATGCCGGCTATCAGATCGGCGATATCCCCGGTGTCGACGCGCAGGACGGCGACGCCCTGATCCACGCGCTGATCGAACACGGCGGGCAGGACCCGGACTGGCTCACCGAGGAGCACCTGGCGGGCAATCCGATACGACTGTCAGCCAAGGACTATCGGGCTTGGTTCACGACGCTGCCCGCCGAGCTCACCGAGGCCGTCGAAAAGCATTGGGGACCTGCACCCGGTGACCTTTTCGTCGACCGCAGCCACAATCCGGACGGCGAGATCGTCATTGCCGCGATGCAGGCAGACAACGTCGTCCTGATGGTGCAGCCACCGCGGGGCTTCGGCGAGAATCCCGTCGCGATCTACCACGATCCGGACCTACCGCCGAGCCATCACTATCTGGCGGCATACCAGTGGCTCGACAACGGCTTCGGCGCCGACGCGATCGTCCACCTCGGCAAGCACGGCAACCTGGAGTGGCTGCCCGGTAAGACGCTCGGCATGTCCGCGGCGTGCGGTTCCGACGCGGCGCTTGGCAGCCTGCCACTGATCTATCCGTTCCTCGTCAACGACCCGGGGGAGGGCACCCAGGCCAAGCGGCGCGCGCACGCCACACTGGTCGACCACCTCATCCCGCCGATGGCCCGCGCCGAAAGCTACGGGGACATAGCGCGATTGGAGCAGTTGCTCGACGAGCACGCCAACATCGCGGCGCTCGACCCTGGCAAGCTACCCGCGATCCGTCAGCAGATCTGGACGCTGATGCGCGCCGCAGAGATGGACCGCGATCTGGGCCTTGCCGAACGCCCCGAGGACGACTCGTTCGATGACATGCTGCTACACGTCGACGGCTGGCTGTGCGAGATCAAGGACGTCCAGATCCGCGACGGGCTCCACATTCTCGGCGGTGCGCCTGCCGGCGAGCCCGAACTCGACCTGGTGCTGGCCATCCTGCGGGCGCGACAGCTGTTCGGCGGTGAGCAGACGGTGCCGGGGCTGCGGCAGGCGCTCGGCCTCGCCGAGGACGGTACCGACGACCGCGGCGCCGTCGATGAGGCCGAAATCCGCGCTCGCGCACTGCTTGCCGAACTGCAGCAGGCCGGCTGGGACGCCGCGGTTGTCGACAGCCTGACCGATAACCGCGACGTCGCGGCGATTCTGCGGTT
This sequence comes from Mycolicibacterium stellerae, assembly GCF_003719305.1. GTDB lineage: Bacteria > Actinomycetota > Actinomycetes > Mycobacteriales > Mycobacteriaceae > Mycobacterium > Mycobacterium stellerae. The sequence continues at coordinate 51,592 of NZ_RARC01000009.1, read as the reverse complement.
CGCGTGCACCGAGGTGGTGCCCCGTCTTGCGGGGACTGCGGGGGAGATCGATCAGATCCTGCGGGCCCTTGGCGGCCGGTTCATCGCCGCGGGTCCGTCGGGCTCGCCGCTGCGGGGACTTGTGAACGTTTTACCCACCGGGCGCAACTTCTACTCCGTCGACCCGAAGGCCGTGCCGTCGCGGCTGGCCTGGGAGACCGGCAGCGCGATGGCCGAGTCGCTACTGACCCGGTACCTCACCGACCACGGCAGCTGGCCGCGGTCGGTGGGCCTTTCGGTGTGGGGCACGTCGGCGATGCGCACCTCGGGCGATGACATCGCCGAAGTGCTTGCGCTGCTGGGTGTTCGGCCGGTATGGGACGACGCATCCCGCCGCGTCGTCGACCTGGAGGCGATCGCGCTCGCCGAACTCGGCAGGCCTCGTATCGACGTCACCGTGCGGATCTCCGGTTTCTTCCGGGACGCCTTCCCGCACGTCGTCACGATGCTCGATGACGCGGTGGCGCTCGTCGCGAACCTCGACGAGCCTGCCGACCAGAATTACGTTCGCGCGCACACCGACGCCGACGTCGCCGAGCACGGTGACCGACGGCGCGCCACCACAAGGGTTTTCGGCTCGAAACCGGGCACCTACGGCGCCGGGTTGCTGCAGTTGATCGACAGCCGCAACTGGCGTGACGACGCCGATCTCGCCGAGGTGTACACGGCCTGGGGCGGTTTTGCGTACGGCCGCGGTCTCGACGGGGCGCCGGCTGCCGACGACATGAGCAGGCAGTACCGCCGTATCGCGGTGGCCGCCAAGAACACCGACACCCGCGAGCACGACATCGCCGACTCCGACGACTATTTCCAGTACCACGGCGGGATGGTGGCCACCGTTCGCGCGCTCACCGGTAAGGCGCCCGCCGCATACATCGGCGACAACACCCGCCCCGACGCCGTACGCACCCGCACCCTCTCGGAGGAGACGACGCGGGTGTTCCGGGCCAGGGTGGTCAATCCGCGGTGGATGACGGCGATGCGTCGGCACGGCTACAAGGGCGCATTCGAGATGGCCGCGACCGTCGACTATTTGTTCGGCTACGACGCCACCGCGGGAGTGATGGCCGATTGGATGTACGAACGGCTGACCGAGGCCTATGTGCTCGACGGCGAGAACCGCAAGTTCATGGCCGAATCCAATCCGTGGGCGCTGCACGGCATGGCCGAGCGCCTGCTGGAGGCGGCGGATCGCGGCATGTGGGCGCAGCCCACGGCGGACACGCTCGCCGGTCTGCGGCAGGTGTTGCTGGAAACCGAAGGCGACCTCGAAGGCTGACTGTCCGCCGGGCACGAGCGAAGCGAGCAGGGGACGGGTCAAGCTAAGTTGGCGTACGTGCCTGCCACCTTTGCCGACGTCGCGAAGAGCGAATATGTCCTGCTGACCACGTTCACCAAGGACGGCCGACCCAAGCCAACAGCTATCTGGGCGGCGCCAAGCGGGGACGGCCTTGTGGTGATCACGCAGGAGAAATCGTGGAAGGTCAAGCGGATCAGGAACACCTCGAGGGTGACGATCGCAGAATGCGACCGAAGGGGAAATCCCAAGGGTGAGGCGGTCGAGGCCGTTGCACGCATCCTCGACAAATCCGCCAACGGCGCCACCTATGACGCGATCGGCAAGCGCTACGGCCTGCTCGGCAAGACCTTCAACCTCTTCTCGAAGTTGCGCGGCGGCATGCAGAACAACGTTTCGATCGAACTGAAAGCGGTGAAGTAACCCGCTATGGCTTCGAGCTTCAAAGACGTTTACGAGGAGAAGTACCTGCTGCTCACGACCTTCACCAAGGACGGAAGGCCCAAGCCGACCACGGTGTGGGGTGTGCCAGAGGGGGACAAGCTGCTGATCATCACCGACGACGGATCTTGGAAGGCCAAGCGGATCAACAACACCCCGCGGGTGACGATCCAGAAGTCGGGCGCGCTTGGCAAAGCCAAGGGCGAGCCGGTCGAGGCCGTGGCGCGGATGCTGCCCGAGTCCGAGACGCGCGAGGTCTTCGACAAGGTCACCGAGCGGTATTGGTGGCATGCGTGGTGGTGGGTGCCGCAGGCGATCGTCCGCGGCGGCATCGACAAGGTGCACGCCGCCATCGAAGTCACCGCACCCGCCTAGTTCTTGGTCGGAACCCTGCGGTCTCGCGAAGCGTTGAGCAGAACATGGCTATGCGGCTGTTCCTGATCTACCTGGTAGTCGAACTGGCGGTCGTCGTGGCCCTGGTCTCGACAATCGGATTCGGCTGGACCGTGTTGGCGCTTCTCGGTGCCTCCATAGCGGGCTTCGTGCTGGCCGGTTCCCAGGTCAAGCGTCATATCCGCCGACTGCAGTCCGGCTTCACCACCCCACAGGGTGCCGTCACCGACAGCGCCCTGGTCGCGTTGGGCACCGTGCTGGTATTCATCCCTGGGTTGGTGACCACCGTGGCAGGCCTGCTGCTTTTGATGCCGCCGACCCGCGCCGTCGCCCGCCCGGTGCTGACCGCGATGGCCGCCCGGCGGATGCCGCTGATCACCGTCGCGGCCACCGCCGCGGGTCGTCAGAGAGCTGGGCGCGGGGAGTACATCGATGGTGAGGTCATCGACGTCGTCGACAGCGACGTGACCAGTGACGTGAACAGTGACATCGTCGACGTCGTGGAAATCGAACCGCAGGCATTGCCTCCCAAGCGCGACTGAGTTGACGACGCTGCTTCACGGCGGCCGGATTCACAGTCCGGCCATGCCCGACGCCACCGCGATGGCCGTCCGCGATGGTGTGGTCGTCTGGCTCGGCAGCGACGACGTCGGCCTCGCCCAGTTTTCCGACGCCGAGGTCGTCGATCTCGACGGCGCATTCGTCGCACCCGCCTTCGTCGACTGCCACGTGCATGTCACTGCGACCGGCTTGATGCTCGCCGGCCTCGACCTGCGGGCGGCCACATCGACGCGGCACTGCGTCCAGCTCGTCGCGGAGTTCGCCCAGACCCATCCCGACGAGCCCATCTGGGGGCACGGCTGGGACGAGTCGGGCTGGCCGGAGGCGACGCCGCCGAGCACCGATGAGCTGGACGCCGTGGTCGGCGACCGGCCCGCCTATCTGGCCCGCGTCGATGTCCATTCGGCCGCGGCTTCCACGGCGCTTCGCAGGCTCACGCCCGGACTGTCGGCGGCTACGGGCTTCGACCCGCAGCGCCCGTTGACCGCAGACGCCCACCACATGGTCCGCGCGGCCGCCCGTGACCGGCTGACACCCGGCCAGCGCTCCCGCGCCCGCATCGCCGCCCTCGACATGGCGGCGGCCAACGGGATCGTCGCGGTGCACGAATGCGCGGGCCCCGACATCGGCGGCCTCCAAGACTGGCATGAACTGCGCCAAACCGGCCACGGCGTCGAGATCGTCGGGTACTGGGGTGAAGCGGTCACCGATCGCGAGCAGGCGCAAGCCCTGATGGAGATGACCGGGGCCCGCGGGCTGGCGGGCGACCTGTTCGTCGACGGCGCCCTCGGATCGCGGACGGCCTGGCTGCACGAGCCCTACACCGACGCCAAGGACCGCTGCGGCAACACCTACCTTGATCCAGAGGCCATCACGGCGCATCTGCACGCCTGCACGGAAGCGGGTATCCCGGCCGGTTTCCATGTGATCGGCGACGCCGCGGTCGGCGCCGTCGTCGACGCCCTGCAGCAAGTGGTGGGCCGGCTCGGGACGCAGGCCGTCGCGAGGTGCGGCCACCGGCTCGAGCACCTCGAAATGGTGACTCCCGAGCAATCGGCGCGGCTGGGCGAATGGGGCGTCATCGCAAGCGTGCAACCGAACTTCGACGCGTTGTGGGGCGGTGAAGCCGGGATGTATGCACAGCGTCTCGGCCGGGACAGAGCCCTGCGGCTCAATCCGCTGGCGCTGTTAGCATCGCAAGGCGTGCCACTCGCCTTCGGCTCCGATTCGCCGGTCACCAGCCTGAATCCTTGGGAGACCGTCCGTTCCGCCACCCGTCATCAGACCTCGGCAAGTTCGGTATCGATGCGGGCGGCGTTCTCGGCGGCGACGCGAGGCGCATGGCGCGCGGGCGGAGTGCGCGACGGTGTCACAGGAACACTCGTGCCAGGTGCACCCGCGTCGTACGCGGTGTGGCAGACCGACCAGCTGGAGGTCAGCGCGCCAGACGACGCGGTAGCGCGCTGGTCGACCGACCCGCGGTCGCGGGTTCCCGCCCTGCCCCGGCTCGGACCAACCGATCGGCTGCCCCGCTGCGTTCAGACCGTTCACCGGGGTGCCGTCATCCATGGCTAGACGGATACGCGAGTGGGCCCGCGCCGACGACGACACCGACTCCTTCCCGGTTTTCACCGAGGAGAAGGTCGATGAGCGTGTCCCGGGCGACGACTTTGGCGATGAGGAGGATTCCGACGACGAGGGTGCGCCCGACGACGAGGTCACGCCCGTCGTTGAGGCCGCGACCAGGCGGGAATTGCCCGCATGGGTGAAGCGATTCGGCGATGCGGTGGTGGCCCGGCTGCCGCGGCTGTCTGTCGCCATCGTCGGGGGGATGTTGCTCTGTGTGAGCTTCCCGCCCTTCGGCTGGTGGTACGCCGCGATCGTCGCTTTCGCACTTCTGGCCTGGGTGCTGACCCGGGACACCACCACGCTCGTCGGCGGATTCGGGTACGGCTTCGTATTCGGGGCGGCGTTCAACATTCCGTTGCTGCCGTGGACCGGCGTCATGGTCGGGCTGCTGCCGTGGCTGGCGCTCGCGCTCCTGCAGGCGGTGTTTCCCGCCCTGTTCGGGCTGGCCGCGGTCTTCGTGGCGCGCAGATTGGTCGGCTGGCCGATCTGGTTCGCGGGCCTGTGGGCATTCGCCGAGTGGGCGAAGTCGACAGTGCCGTTCGGCGGATTCCCCTGGGGCGTCGTCGGTTTCGGGCAGACCGATGGCCCGCTGCTACCACTGGCACAAATCGGCGGTGCGCCGCTGGTTTCGTTCGCGGTCACCCTGCTCGGATTCGGACTTGCCGCATTGGCCTTCGAGATCTTGCGCTGGTGGCGGCACGGCGACGACGGCACATCGGCGCGACCCGCGGTGGTGCTGCCCGGTGCCTGCATCTGCGGTGTGCTCATCGCCGCCGCGGCGGTCTCGCCCGCGGTCCGGCATTCCGGTGCGGGTGCCGCCGATGAACCGTCGGTCAACGTGGCAGCCGTGCAGGGAAACGTGCCGCAGCTCGGGCTTGATTTCAATGCCCAGCGCCGGGCCGTGCTCGACAACCATGTGCGGGAGACGCTGCGGCTGGCGGACGATGTGCGGGCCGGGCGGGCGCCGCGGCCGTTGTTCGTCATCTGGCCGGAGAACTCGTCGGACATCGACCCGCTGGCCAACCAGGACGCCGCCGACCAGATTGCGGTCGCCGTGGATGCAATCAAGGCGCCGATCCTGGTCGGAGGTGTGCTGGCCGCGCCGGGACACACCCGCGACAACCCGGTATCGACCAACTCGGTCATCGTATGGAACCCCGAAACCGGCCCCGGCGACCGGCACGACAAGCAGATCGTCCAGCCGTTCGGCGAGTATCTGCCGTGGCGGAGCTTCTTCAAGCACTTCTCGTCGTACGCCGACCGGGCAGGCTATTTCGTGCCCGGCGGCGGCAACGGGGTGGTGGAGGCGGCAGGCGTGCCGATCGGCGTGTCGACCTGCTGGGAGGTCATCTTCGACCGCTCACCGCGGGAGTCGGTGCTCAGCGGCGCCCAGGTGCTGACCGTGCCGTCCAACAACGCCACCTTCAACGAATCGATGAGTGCCCAGCAGCTTGCGTTCGGCAGGGTGCGGGCCGTCGAGCACAATCGCTTCGTGATCGTGGCGGGCACCACGGGGATCAGCGCGATCATCGCGCCCGACGGTCGTGTGCTTGCCCGCACCGAGTTCTTCGAACCGGCCTACCTCGACCTGCCGATTCGACTGAAGACGCAGCTCACGGCGGCGACGCGATGGGGCCCGTTTGTGCAGGGCCTGCTGGTCGCTGTCGGGATCGGGGCCCTGCTCGCCGCGATGATGCACAATGGACGGTTCGTGCGTCTTCGCCGTCCGGTGACCGGCGCCAGCGGCAGAGCCACACCGTCCGACGGAGACGGCACCGAAAGAGGAACCACATGAGCGGCCACGGGGCATCCGAACGCCCGAGTCAGCGCACTCTGGTCATCATCCCCACCTACAACGAGCGGGAAAACCTGCCATTGATCGTCGGCCGGGTGCACACTGCCCTGCCCGAGGTGCACATTCTCATCGTCGACGACGGCAGCCCCGACGGCACCGGTGAGCTCGCCGACGAGCTGGCGCTGGCCGACCCGGACCGGGTCCACGTCATGCACCGGGTGAGAAAGGACGGGCTGGGCGCCGCATATCTGGCGGGCTTCGCCTGGGGGCTCGGCCGCGAATACTCGGTGCTGGTGGAGATGGACGCCGACGGCAGCCACGCACCCGAGGAGCTGCACCGCCTGCTCGACGCGGTCGACGGTGGTGCTGATCTGGTCATCGGATCGCGCTATGTGCCTGGCGGTGCCATCCGCAACTGGCCGCGCCGCCGATACGCCCTCTCCAAGACCGCCAACACCTACGCGCGGGTGCTGCTCGGCGTCGACGTAAACGACATCACCGCGGGTTATCGCGCATACCGGCGCGAGGTGCTCGAGAAGATCGACCTGGCTGCTGTCGACTCGAAGGGGTACTGCTTCCAGATCGACCTGACCTGGCGTGCCATCAACAACGGGTTCGTCGTCGTCGAGGTCCCGATCACGTTCAGCGAACGCGAGCTGGGTGTGTCGAAGATGAGCGGATCCAACATCCGCGAGGCGATGGCCAAGGTCGCGGAATGGGGTATCCGCGGGCGCCTCGATCGCGCCCGCGGCGTGGTGCGGTAGCGGCCGGTCAGCTGCCGCGGCGGCGGGTCTTGATGATGTCGAGGCGCTCCTTGAGCAGCTCGTCGAGTTCCTCGACGGACCGGCGCTCCAACAGCATGTCCCAGTGGGTACGCGGCGGCTTGACCTTCTTGGGCTCAGGCACGTCACCCTCGATCAGGGTGCCTTCCATACCGTTGCGGCACAGCCAGGTGCCAGGGATTTCGGCGTCGTCGGCGAACGGGACGTCGAACTCCTCGCCGTTGTCGGTGCGATAGCGGGCGACCTGACGCGGCGCCAGGTCATGGTTGCGGTCGGTCTCGTAGCTCACGGCACCGAGGCGACTACCTCTCAAAACCCGATCAGCCATTTCGTAAACACTCCTCACAGCTTTTGGTCCGGAATAGCAACGCGATGGCGTGCAAAGAAGTTCCCGACTCGACCCCCCATGATACCGGGATCGGCGCCATCCCCGGTCTAAGGTCAGGTTCCGTGGAGACCATCACCAGAAGGCGAGCCCGAACGCAACCCTGTCGATGGTGTGGCCGCGACGTCGACGATGCAGGGCTCGGGCGGCGCCGACAGTACTGCAGGCAGTCGTGTCGGCAGCGCGCCTACGAGCAGCGTGCCCAGGTGAAGGGCACCGCGCTTTCCCCGGATTCGGTGGTGCTGAGCCCCGAGGAGGCAGCGCAGCTGTCCGACCGTGTTTACCAGGTGAGATGCGCTGCCGAGGACGTGGCCACGGCGGTCGACGAAGGGGCTGAGCCCACAGAGCTTCGGGAACTGTGCGACGCTCTGATCCGGGCGGCCAAGGCGGCCGACGGCTGGCGATAGGGGCCCCCGGCTTGTGGCGCTTCGACGGATTCGTCCTCGACACCCAGCGCTATGAGTTGCGCCGCGGTGACGAGGTAGTTCGCGTCGAGCCGCAGGTGTTCGATGTGCTGACCCAGCTCGTCAGCAACCGCGAGCGCTGCGTCACCAAGGAAGAGTTGTTCGACGCGGTCTGGGGTGGACGGTTCGTCGGCGAGGCGGCCCTGACCAGCCGGATCAAGGCGGCCAGGCGGGCGCTCGGCGACGACGGCGAATCGCAGCGCTTCATCAGGACGGTGCGCGGTCGCGGGTACCAGTTCGTCGGGACCGTGGCAGACGACACGCCTGCGACGCCCAAGGAACCGGAACCGCCGGACGAACCGCCACCGCCACGACAGCACATCGCGTTCTGTCGAGCGGCCGACGGCGTGCGGCTGGCCTACGCGGTGGCGGGGGAGGGTACGCCGCTGGTGCGTGCCGCCAACTGGATGACCCACCTCGGCTACGACATCGAGAGCCCGGTGTGGCGGCACTGGGTGCGTGATCTCTCGTCGCGGCACACATTCATCCGTTACGACGAACGGGGGTGTGGTTTATCAGACTGGAGCGCAACGGATTTCAGCTTCGACGATTGGGTCAGCGACCTGGAGTCCGTCGTCGAGGCGCTCGGGCTCGAGCGCTTCCCGCTGCTGGGGGTGTCCCAGGGCGGCGCCGTCGCCGTGGCCTACGCCGCACGGCACCCCGATCGGGTGAGCAAGCTGGTGCTCTGTAGCTCGTACGCCCGCGGTCGTGGTACCCGAGCGGTCAACGAGGAGGAAAAGCGCGCAGCGGCGCTGGATCTCGAGCTGGCCCGGGTCGGTTGGGGTCGTGACGATCCGGCTTTCAGACAGGTGTTCGCGGCCCAGTTCATTCCCGACGGCACCCGTGCGGACTGGGCGGCCTTCGACCAGTTGCAGCGACGCACCACCTCGCCGGAGAACGCCGTGCGGTTTCTGGAGGAATTCGGCCGAATCGATGTGCGCGACGAAGCCGGCCAGGTGTCGTGCCCGACGTTGATTCTGCACTCGCGTGAGGATCACCGGCAGCCGCTGCGCGCCGCCGAGGAGCTCGCCGCGCTGATACCCGACTCCCGCCTAGTGGCGCTCGACAGCAACAACCACCTGTTGACGGCCGCCGAACCCGCGTGGCGGGTGTTCCTCGACGAGGTGGAGAGATTCCTGGCGGAGTGACTGTCGAGTCGCTCGAATGCCCTCAAAGATCTCCACGCAATCTCCACACATTCTTCATGTGCGTCGGCTGTGAGCAATCCATGCTGGTCACATGAAAAAGTACATCCGCATCCTGTTACTGGGTGTCATCGCCCTCCTGGCCTTTGGCACCCTGTCCGCCTGCTCTAGCGGCACGAAAGAAGCGACGGAGGCCACGGGATCCAAAGATTCCTCAGCGGCATCCGAAACTTCAGCCACCCCGGCTCCCGCGACCGCAGCACCGTTCCCGCAATCGGCGAAGTACATCGCCGACACCACGTCGCCCGACGGCAAGCCGATGGTCATCGGTATCGCCGTCGACGGCACCGAGATCGCCGCCTACGCCTGCAACGGCACCGACGACGAGGCCTGGTTTTTCGGCGATCAGAAGGACGGGAAGATCGACATCACCTCCCGCTTCAAAGACACGCTCAAGGCCGAGTTCGACGGCAAGGACGTGGTCGGCGACCTGACCATGAACGGCGTCGCCTTCAAGTTCAGCGCCCCGGCGGTTCCCGCACCTGCCGGCATGTATACCGCCGACTTGAACGGCGTGCGCGCATCGTGGGTGGTCCGCCCCGACGGCAGTGCGACCGGCGTGCAATTCAACGGCGGCATCAGCGGCCGTGACTTCGAGCAGGCCGAGTTGCAGCAGCTGAACGAGCTGCAGTTCCGCAACAGCGTGCGCAACAAGCGGCAGCTGCAGCAAGCCCAGCAGATAGAGCTGCTGGCCAACCGCTCGGCGCGCTCGACGATCAACGGCCAGAGCGTGACGCCCGTTCTCGTCAACGGCAACTTCCGATTGTGACCACAACCACATAGCCCGAAGCGAAAGGGCCCTGCCGGAGTGAGTGTTTCGACGCTTGCTTCGGCAGGGCCCTTCTTGCGTTGGGCTCCTCGCGTCGGCCGTTATCTTCACGAAGAATTCAAACCTTCACGGCCCAACGGGTGCGCCATAGTGTCAAAACACCGTGACGACACCGACCGAACTGGCGCCTGCCCGCGCCACCCCCACGCGGCGAAGCGATCGCAAGTGGACGTTCATCCGATGGACGTCGCCGGTCGTGCTGCTTGTGCTGTGGCAGCTCGGTAGCGCCCTGGGCCTCATCCCGCAGGACGTGCTGCCCGCGCCGTCGCTGATCGCCGAGGCTGGCGTCGAACTCATCGACAACGGGCAGCTCGTAGATGCACTGCGGGTGTCGGGCCTGCGGGTCGTCGAGGGACTGCTGCTCGGCGGAGTACTCGGCGTGGCGCTGGGCACCGCGGTGGGTTTGTCGCGCTGGTTCGAGGCCACCATGGACCCGCCGATGCAGATGGTTCGAGCGCTGCCACACCTCGGCCTCATCCCGCTGTTCATCATCTGGTTCGGCATCGGAGAACTGCCGAAGGTGCTCCTGGTCGCGCTCGGGGTCAGCTTCCCCCTGTACCTGAACACGTTCTCGGCGATCCGCCAGGTCGATCCGAAACTGTTCGAAACGGCTCAGGTACTTGGCTTCTCATTCTGGCAGCGGTTCCGCGTCATCATCGTCCCGAGTTCCGCACCGCAGGTGTTGGTCGGCCTCCGCCAGTCGCTTGCGATTGGCTGGCTGACGTTGATCGTCGCCGAGCAGATCAACGCGGACAAGGGAATCGGCTTCCTGATCAACAACGCACGCGACTTCCTGCGTATCGACATCATCATCTTCGGGCTGATCGTGTACGCACTTCTCGGAATCGGCACCGACGCCATCGTCCGAGCGCTGGAACGACGAGCACTGAGGTACCGCACATGACCGTCATCACCGATCGGCAGACCGAGCTTGCAGGCGAACTGTGCGACGTCAACAAGTGGTACGGCGAGCACCGCGTGCTCACCGACGTCTCCGTCGCGATCAACCGCAGCGAGATCGTCGCGCTGATCGGCCGAAGCGGTTCCGGTAAGTCCACGGTGTTACGGGTGTTCGCCGGCCTGTCGAATGACCACACCGGAGAGCGCATTGTCGTCGGGTCACCCGCCCTGGCTTTCCAAGAGCCACGGCTGTTTCCGTGGCGGGACGTCCGCACTAACGTGGTCTATGGCCTCAATCGGAGCAATCTCAGCCGAGATGCGGTCAAGTCTCGAGCCGAAGCAGCACTCGCCGACGTCGGCCTTGCCGACCGCGCGAACGCATGGCCTTCGACGCTGTCGGGTGGTCAGGCGCAACGGGTTTCGCTTGCGCGTGCGCTTGTCGCCGAGCCAGAACTTCTGCTGCTCGACGAGCCGTTCGGAGCATTGGATGCGCTGACCCGGCTGACGATGCGTGGTTTGCTGCTCGACCTGTGGCGTGAACACGGATTCGGCGTGCTGCTGGTGACACATGACGTCGACGAAGCCGTCGCGCTCGCCGACCGGGTGCTCGTGCTGGACGAGGGCCGCGTGATCCATACGTTGACGATCGATGAGCCACGACCCGCGGCGGGCGAGGGCATCGCCGAATCCGAGCATTACCGAGCCGACTTGTTGGACAAGCTCGGCGTGCACATCTGACGATCCGACGACGAACTGCTGGAAGGGAATATTCATGTCGACATCACGACGGCCGTTGGCGTTTCGGCTCGCCGTTCTGGCCATCCTGGTCGGGCTGTCGGCCGCCTGTGTATCGCGCGAGGACAGTTCGGGGGCCAAGGAGGCGCCCGCGACCGTCCCGCTGTCCGATTTGGCCGGTCTGACATTGCAAGTCGGCGACCAGAAGGGCGGCACCGAGTCGCTATTGCGCGCTGCCGGGGCGCTCGACGGGCTGCCATACAAGATCGCGTTCTCCACGTTCACCTCAGGCCCGCCACAGATCGAGGCCGCCACCGCGGGCAAGATCGACTTTGCGATCACCGGCAACACGCCGCCGATCTTCGGTGCGGCGTCCAACGCGAAGGTGAAGGTGGTCTCCGCCTATGACGGAAGCGGTCGCGGCGACAGAATTCTCGTTCACACCGATTCGCCGATTCGCGCCGTGGCCGATCTGCGCGGTAAGCGCATCGCGGTCGGCAAGGGCAGCTCGGCGCACGGCAACGTGCTCGCTCAGCTGAACCGCGCGGGGCTCTCGCCGTCCGATGTCACGCTGGTCTTCTTGCAACCCGCCGACGCGCTGGGAGCGTTCACGCAGCGCCAGGTGGACGCGTGGGCGATCTGGGATCCGTACACGGCTCAGGCCGAAGCCGACATTCCCGTTCGCAGCATTGCCGAGGCGACCGGCGTCACCAACGGTGCGGGCTTCGGCGTCGCATCCGACGAAGCGCTCGCCGATCCGAAACGCAACACCGCACTCGGCGATCTGCTGGTGCGTTATGCCAAGGCGGTGCGGTGGGCGAAGGACAATCCCGATGATTGGGCGCGGGATTACGCCGCCGCCGTCGGCCTCGACCCGGAGGTCGCCGCCGCATCCCAGGCGCGCAGCCTGAGGTTGCCCACTGCGCTTTCCGGCGAGCTGGTCGGATCCGAACAGGAGCTCGCCGATCTGTTCGCCGAATCCAAGCAGATCGCAAGCGCACCGAAGTTCGACGACTGGGTCGACCGCCGCTACAGCGACGCGCTCAACCCGCTGCTGATCAATCGTTAGGAGCGATGTGTCCGCACACGACCAACTGCCGGCTCAGCCGGCGCACGACCAACTGCCGGCTCAGCCGGCGCACGACCAACTGCCGGCGCAGCCGGCGCACGACCAACTGCCGGCTCAGCCGGCGAAGTTCCACTGGTTCCTGCCCACCAACGGTGACAGCCGCTCGATCGTCGGCGCGTCGCACGCCTCGTCGCACCACACCTTGCCTGCCAACTATCGAGCGCCGTCGCGTCGGTATCTGGCCGAGATTGCTCGTGCGGCTGATCGGCTCGGCTACGAGGGCGTGCTGACGCCGACCGGCACCTGGTGCGAGGACGCGTGGCTGACCGCGTCGGCGCTGCTTGCCGAAACCGAGAGGTTGAAGTTCCTGGTCGCGTTCCGGCCGGGGTTGGTACCGCCGACGCTGGCGGCCCAGCAGACAGCGACACTGCAGCGGTTCTCGGAAGGCCGTGTGCTGCTGAACATTGTCACCGGTGGTGACGATGTCGAGCAGCGCCGGTTCGGCGACTGGCTGGACCACGACGAGCGATACGCGCGTACCGGTGAGTTCCTCCACATCGTCAACTCGTTGTGGCGACAGGATTCGCTGGACTTCGAGGGCAAGTACTACACCGTCAAGGACGCTCGGGTGTCAGCACCACCGGATCCGCTGCCGGAGATCTATTTCGGCGGGTCTTCGGCGGCCGCACTTCCGATCGCCGCCGAGCACGTCGACGTCTATCTCACCTGGGGCGAGCCACCTCAAACCGCGGCCGCCAAGATCGAGCGGGTACGCAAACTCGCCGAAGAGCGTGGCCGCAAGGTGCGATTCGGAATTCGGTTGCACACGATCAGCCGCGACACATCTGCCGCCGCGTGGGCGGTAGCCGACGAACTGCTCGCCGAGCTGTCGCCTGAACAGATCGCGAAACAGACTGAGCTGCATGCCAAGTCGGAATCCGAAGGCCAACGCAGGATGACCGCGCTTCATGGCGGTCGGACTGACCAACTGGAGATCTACCCCAACCTGTGGGCAGGTGTCGGGTTGGTCCGTGGCGGGGCGGGCACCGCCCTGGTCGGCAGCCACGAAGAGGTCGCCAACCTCGTCTACGAATACCACTCGGTTGGATTCGACGAGTTCATCCTGTCGGGCTACCCACACCTGGAAGAGGCGTACTGGTTCGCCGAGGGTGTGCTGCCGCTGCTGCGCCAGAAGGGTGTCGCCTGACCGGCACACCAAAAAGAGAGGCTCAGCAGCTGTACTTCTCGCCGATGTCGGCGGGCGGCGTCACCTTCTGCAGACAGCCGAACGCGACGATGCCGGCGTCACTGAACCGGGCCGCCGACTGGTGGGCGTAGTTGACGCAGTACAGCCCTTCGGGGTCGGACCGGCAGCGGTAGTCACCGAAGGCCAGGGCCTGCCCGTATGGCAACTCTGGGCCGGTGCCGTTGACGAACCGACCGGGATCGCCGTGCGCAGAACCGATTTCGATGCTCGGCCCGGAGAAGTCGACCCAGTTGCCCTTCCACTGGCCGTACACGTCGGGCGGTTGAAGCGGCGGAATCGCCAGATTCACCAGACACGCCAGCGCGCCGCCGAAGTTCTTCGAGTCGGTCATGCAGTTCGACGTACCCGACGGTGTGGTGAAGGCGACATCGTCGCCCAGTTGCGTCGTCGTCCCTTCGCGAGTCGCGGAGTGGAACTGGCTCGCGTCGGCGGACTGTCCAGATTCGATGAAGGCGATGACGTCGGCGGTGTCCGCGCCGGCATCCGGGGGTTTGGCAGGCGTCGTGGGGGTTGGCGTGGTCGCGCGCGGCGTCAACATCGTCGTTGTGGTCGGTGCCGACACGGAGGGCTCGGCCTGCTCGGCGTCTCCGCCGACTCCCTGTGAACAACCCCCGACCAGCACAGACGCCGCAATGAGCACAGCAATCCGCATATCGGCAAGGCTAGCGGGCCGACGACCCGATACCGGCGAGGCGCGGGCGGTGAGTTCGTTCGATACGGTCGGTTGATGCACGAACATGTCGTCCGAGTGACGACCCGCTCCGGGACCGTCGAGGGTTTCACCCGCGACGGCGTGCACAGGTGGCGTTCGATTCCGTTTGCCCAGCCGCCGGTCGGTCCGCTGCGGTATCGGGCGCCGCGACCCGTGCAGCCGTGGCGAGGTGTGCGGTACTGCCACGGGTTCGGCAACTGTGCTCCCCAGCAGCGCATGTACACCGCTTTGGGTGTCGGGAAATACCAGTCGATGGGCGAGGACTGCCTGACGTTGAACGTCACCACGCCGAAGCGGCGACGCGACGAGCCGATGCCGGTGATGGTCTTCATTCACGGTGGCGGATACCTCCTCGGCAGTTCGGCCACGCCGATCTACGACGGTGCGGCGTTGGCCCGCAAGGGATGTGTGTACGTCTCGGTGAATTACCGAGTAGGAGCGCTCGGCTGCCTCGACCTGTCGTCGCTGTCCACCCTGGACGTCACCATCGAGGACAACCTGTTTCTGCGGGACCTTGTGATGGCGTTGCGCTGGGTGCGTGACAACATCGCGGAGTTCGGCGGTGACCCGGACAACGTGACGATCTTCGGCGAGAGCGCCGGTGCGCAGGCCGTAGCGACGCTGCTCGCGGTGCCCGCGGCGAAAGGGCTGTTTGCGCAGGCGATCTCGGAGAGTCCGGCCAGCGGCTTGGTGGGCACTCCCGATGTCAGAGCGGAGTATGCGGACCAGTTCGCCGGCCTGCTCGGAGTGGACAGAGAGGCTGCGGCCACGGCGTTGCTGTCTGCCAGGCCAGCCGAACTGGTGAATACCCTTGACGCGCTGATCAAGAATGCCAAGACAGGCATGCTCGGCGCCTTCGCCGTCGGCCCCACCAGTGGCACCGATTATCTGCCGCTGGACCCGGTCGAAGCGATGCGGACCGGCACCGCGCATCCGGTGCCCCTCATCATCGGCAACAACGCGCACGAGGGCCGGCTGTTCACCCGATGGCTCAAGCTGCTGCCGACGAACGAGGCGATGATCGAAGGCCTGCTGGGTGGCCTCGAAGTCGAACAGCGCGAACGCATTACATCGGCCTATCCGGGCTATCCGGATGAGGCGGCATGCATCCGTCTCGGCGGTGACTTCGCATTCGGGACGGCGGCCTGGCAGATCGCCGAAGCGCACAGCATCCATGCGCCGACGTACCGGTACCGCTACGACTACGCACCACGACCGTTCAGCTGGTCGGGGCTCGGCGCCACCCACGGCACCGAACTCTTCGCGGTCTTCGACGTGTACCGCACGCGGTTCGGCTCGTTGCTCACCGCGGCCGCCGACGGGCGGTCCGCTCGTCGAGTCAGCGACGACGTGCAGACCCGCTGGCGTGAGTTCAGCCGCACCGGCGTGCCCGGCGACGACTGGCCCGCATACACGCATGCCGACCGCGCGGTAATGGTGTTCGATCGCCGGTCACATGTCCTGTACGACCCGCACGCTCAACGCCGCGAGGCATGGCACGGGTTCACGTTGGCAGCGTGGTAGGCGGCTAGACAAATTGGCTGCGCGGAATCGGCTGATGTGATTGCGTGATCGGGTGAGCTACCCATTGGATCCTCTGTCAGCCGACGAGTTCACTGCAGTGGCGGGGATCCTGAGTCGCGAGCGCGGCGTGGGGGCCCCAGCGCCTGCGGCATCGGACCTGGGCTGGCGGATCGCATCCATCGAACTCATCGAACCGACAAAGGCCGAGCTGGCGGCGTTCGACGCCGGGGGTGCGGCGCCGGCCCGGCGTGCCGAGGTGGTCTGCCTGCAGCGCGCCAACAACGCCACCTACAAGGGCGTGGTATCGCTTGACGACGACCGAATCGAGTCCTTCGATCACATCCCCGGTGTGCAGGCCAACTTCACCGTCGACGAGTTCCTCGAGTGCGACGAGCTGGTGCGCAAGCACCCAGAGTTCATCGCGGCGCTGGCCAAGCGCGGCATCACCGATCTCGACCTGGTGTTCGTGGACACCTGGACCTATGGTGACGCGGTCGCACCGCCGGAGTTCCGCGATCGGCGCCTGGGCTGGTCGGACACCTGGCGCAAGGACGGCCCCGGTCAGAGTCCCTACGCCCATCCAGTAACCGGACTGCACTGCGTCATCGACGTCAACTCGATGGAGGTGCTGCGGGTCGAGGACAACGGCGGGGTCGACGAACCGAACGTGATGGGCGAGTATGTGCCCAAGCACATCCCCGAGCAGATCCGCGCGGCGTCGCGCCGGGAGCCGCTCAAGCCGCTGCACCTCACCCAGCCCGAAGGAGTGTCGTTCACTCTGGACGGCAACCTGCTGCAATGGCAGAACTGGTCGCTGCGGGTCGGGTTCAACCACCGCGAGGGGATGACGCTGCACACGATCAGCTATCGCGACGGTGACCGGACCCGTTCTGTGGCACACCGGATCTCACTGGCCGAGATGATCGTGCCCTACCGCGACTCGTCCGAGGACCACTACCGGCGCACCGCATTCGACATCGGCGAATGGGGGCTGGGTTTCATGACGACCTCGCTGGAGCTCGGCTGCGACTGCCTCGGCGAGATCCGCTATCTGGATGCGGTGCTGCACAACAGCAAGGGCGAGCCGTACACCATCACCAATGCCATCTGCATCCACGAAGAAGACAACGCGGTGCTGTGGAAGCACGTCGACCATGACGCGGGCGCCGAGGTGCGGCGGATGCGCAGGCTGACGGTCTCGTTCCACGTCACCGTCGCCAACTACGAATACCTCGTCTACTGGCGGTTCTATCAGGACGGCAATATCGAGTGCGAGGTCCGGGCGACCGGCATCATGGTGACCACGCCGGTGGCGGAGGGTCAGCCGCATCCGAACGGAACGCTGGTCGACGAACGCACGTATGCGCCGTTCCACCAACACTTTCTGGTGGCCCGGCTGGACATGGACGTCGACGGCGGCGACAACACGGTCTACATGTCGGAGTCCTACGCCGAGCCGATCGGCCCGGAGAACCCCTACGGGCTGTCGATGGTACTGCGCAACGTCCCCCTGAAGACCGAGACCGAAGGCAAACAGGACGTCAACTTCGCGACTCAGCGGGCGTGGAAAGTCGTCAACCCGAACGTCGTCAACGGTCTCGGAACGAACCCGTCGTACAAGCTGGTGCCCAGCGGCGCCATCCCGATGATGCTCGACCCGGCATCACCGGTCTTCCAGCGCGCCACGGTCATCGGGCACACGTTGTGGGTGACGCCGAACAGCCCCGACGAACGCTGGCCGGCAGGCGAATTCGTCAACCAATCCGTGAAGGACACCGGACTCGCCGAATGGACGAAGGCGGACCGCAACATCGCGAACACCGACGTCGTGCTCTGGTATGTGTTCGGTATCCACCACATCACCAGGCCGGAGGACTGGCCGGTGATGCCGGTCGACGTGGTTTCGTTCTGGCTCAAGCCATTTGGCTTCTTCGACCGGAACCCCGCGCTCGACGTAGTCGGCACGCCACCCGATACCTGCCATACGGACAGCACGAGTGCCGGTCACTAGGATCGAGCGGCCGGACGATCTCACCGGAGACTGGCTGACAGTCGCCGTCGGAGCGGGCACGGTAGAACGGTTCAGCACCGAGCGGATCGGCACCGGCCAGATGAGCGAGTGTTACCGCGTTGCGTTGACGTACGCCGACGGCGCCGATGGCCCGGCGTCGGTGGTGCTCAAGGTCGCAGCCTCCGACCCGGCGAGTCGGCAGACGGGCCTCGCGCTGGGCCTCTATGAGCGCGAGGTGCGGTTCTACACCGACATCGCGCCGCGCATCGGTGGTCCTGTCGCCCCCTGCTACAGCTCTGGGTTGGACGATCAGACCGGCGTGTTCCACCTACTGCTCGGTGATGCCGCTCCAGCCGTTGCCGGCGATGAGATCCGTGGCGCCACAGTGGATCAGGCGATGCTGGCGATGGCCGAGTTGGGCCGGCTGCATGCACCGCTTCTCGGCCAACCGGCGATGGCTGACGTGGACTGGCTCAATCGCGAGTCGCCGATGAACCAGGCGCTCATCGCGGCGCTCTACGCCGGGTTCGTCGATCGGTACGGCGACGAAATCGCGCCGGCCGATCGCGAGGTATGCGAACGGCTGGTCGGCAGCTTCGATGCTTACCAGGCAGGCTTGTCGGGCGTCGTGCACGGGCTGGTGCACGGAGACTACCGGTTGGACAACATGCTGTTCGGGCAGCAGGGCGCCGACCGACCGCTCACCGTCGTGGATTGGCAGACCGTCACCTGGGGTCCAGCGCTGATCGACGTCGCCTACTTCCTGGGCTGCGCGCTGCCCGACGACATCCGGCGGGACAACTACGACGCACTGCTGAGCGCATACCACGATGCGCTCGGGCCTGACTCCGCACTCGGTGTGGACGATGTCCGCGAAGGCGTTCGCCGCCAAGCCTTTTTCGGCGTGATGATGGCGATCGTCTCCTCGATGCTCGTCGAGCGAACCGAGCGTGGCGACGAGATGTTCATGACAATGCTGCGCAGGCACTGCCAGCATGTGATCGACACCGATGCAATGGCGACGCTGCCTCCGCCAGCGGCGCCGGACCCGTTGCGCCCGTCTGCGGACGACGAAGGCACCCAC
Source organism: Mycolicibacterium stellerae (assembly GCF_003719305.1). Taxonomy (GTDB): domain Bacteria; phylum Actinomycetota; class Actinomycetes; order Mycobacteriales; family Mycobacteriaceae; genus Mycobacterium; species Mycobacterium stellerae. Next base: position 32,470 of record NZ_RARC01000009.1, on the reverse strand, counting down.
CATCCCGGCGCCGAACCGCTGTGGAGCGAAAGCTGGTATGCCGACTTCGCCGACGAGGCGCAGGGCGTCGGCGGCTGGTTCCGGCTCGGCATGATTCCCAACGAGAACAGGGCATGGGTCAACGCGCTGCTGTGTGGACCCGACATCCCTACCGTGGCGGTCAACGATTTCGAGGTTGCGCTGCCCGACGATCCAGGTGAGATCCGCACCGACGCCTTCGAACTCACCCAGGCGGCGACGGACCCGTTGCAGATTTATCACGTCGCGCTGCGCGGTCGCGGACAGGCGTACGACGACCCCTCTGCGCTGCTGAGGGGCGAACCGGGACGCGCGGTCGACCTGTCGATCGATCTGCACTGGACGACGACGGGCACCCCGTACCAGTACCGCATCACACCCAGATACGAGATTCCGTGCACCGTGTCGGGAACCGTCGCCGTCGACGGCAGAACGGTTGAAGTGCATGCCGTGCCGGGACAGCGCGACCATTCGTGGGGAGTGCGGGACTGGTGGGGGATGGACTGGGTGTGGAGCGCTCTTCATCTGAGCGACGGCACCCATCTGCACGGGGTGGACATCCGCATTCCCGGAGCACCCCCGATCGGCATCGGCTACATTCAGCCGCCGGCCGGGCCGCTCGTTGAACTGCATGCGGTGACAGCGCGAGAAGCGTTTGGCGACAACGGTTTACCCTTGACCACCGAACTGACACTCAAACCCGGAGATATCACGGCCACAGTCGAGATCAAGGGACACGCACCGGTGTTGCTGACCGCCACCGACGGTCGGGTGAGCCAGTTTCCGCGCGCGTGGGCGACCGTGACGACTGCGGACGGCCGCACCGGCGTCGGCTGGTTGGAGTGGAACCGCAACCAACGCTGACCCCTTGCCCCGCGACGGTGCGTGTCTGCACCGCGACACGCCGGGAACTAGCGGCATTCTGCGCACGCTCGCGCGGATCGAGCGCGCGCGAAATGCCGGCGAAATGCGGCGTGTCGTGTGCAGACACGCACGCTCGCGGTGCAAGGTGCCCCCAGCTCGCGGTGCAACTCAGGCCAAGTGGGCGCTGTCGTCGTCGAGGTCGTCTCGGTTGAGGCCCATCGGTGTGGCGGCGGGCACGTCGCCGCCTGCCACGACCGCCCTGGCGATCGGAGTGAGAGTGCGGAACAACGCCTCGACTTCGGCGTCCTCGAGTGCGTCAAGAGCGCTCAGCGATAGTGCATCGGTGGTGTCCTCGATGTGTTGCTTGAGTGCGCACCCCGCATCGGTGAGTGCGCCCTGCCCGTCGAGCAGGCCGCGTTCGGCAAGCTGATGCTGAACGTCGCGCCATTGGTCGTCGTCGTAGTCGCGGCTGCGCATGATCATCTCGACCGGCACCCGGCCCGCCGCGGCGTGCAGTACGTTGCATTCCCGGCCGGATAACCCCGACGACGCCAGGACAGCCACGTGCGCGTCACCGCGCTGCTCTCGAAGCAGTGTCGTCGCGTGCCACAGTTGAGCAAGCGGCTCGGTCGGCCATGGCAGCGCCGCGTTCGCGGCGAACAGCGGCCTGCCGTCGAGCGGTGCGTGGGCCGCCGCCTTGGCGGCGAGGTCGGCGGCCGTGCGGACACCGTCGTCGGTCAGTCCGTACCGCCGCAGCGCCGCGACCGCCGAGTCTTCGCGGGCGCGTAGCGCCGAACCGGGTGGTGCGACTTCCCACGCGGCGGGCAGTGCCTTGGCAACCCGGCTGGCAGCGAAGTTGTAGAACATCGCGCACACAACTTCGGGCGCGACGACGCCCAGCGGCGCGGACCGACCCGCGAAGTAACCCATCCAGAAACCGCGGTACCCCAGACCGTCGAATGCCGCCCGGCTTTCCGGCGAGAAGTAGGTCACGGCGTGCACGGGCTCGAATCGGTCAAAGAAGCGACGCGCCAGCTGAGGTTCCCTCACAGTTAATCACTCCACACTGAAATGTCCTGGTATGGTCTCACCGAATCTACATAGATTGTAGATTCAGCAAAGGCCAGGAGGCTCGATGCATCCGTCGACTGCAGTTGTTGCTGCGGCCGCCCTGTTCTGTTGTGTGTCGTCCGGCTGCAGCGTGAACAGCGGCGGAACAAATGTACCCACCGTCTCCAGGACGGCCTTGCAGGAGGACATCGCCGAACGCCTTGCCGATGCCGGGGAGAAGCCGGATTCTGTGATCTGCAAACAGGACCTGATCGGCGAAGTGGGCACGACGGCGCATTGCGAGATCGTCGTGAATCCCACCAACAGCTTCGAGCCGATCGTCACGGTCACCGCCGTCGACGGCGCAGCGATCGACTATCAGATGGCACCCGCGGTGTCGCGGCAACAACTCGAGCAGGTGGTCTCGAGACTCATCGCAGATTCGGGAGTGCGCGACGTGAGAACGGTTCTCTGCGAGTCGGGCATGGAAGGCACCGTCGGGGCGGTCGGTCACTGTGACGTCGATGCCGGCGGCTCTCGGTCGCAGCGCACAGTCGAGGTGTCCGGCGTCAGCGGCTTGATGATGAATCTCGAGTTGGTTCCTCTCGACGCCACCAAGGTCAGCTACAACTACAAACCTACGTCCTGATCGAGGTCTGCGGAGAACTCGTCGGACACCGCCGCAGCGGCTTCATCGATGATCGCGCGCATGGCGCGTTCGGCGGCGGCTTCATCGCGGAGCCGGATCGCACGGGCGACTTCGTCATGCAACTCGATGGCGACCGGGTTCGGATTCGCAGGCATCATGTGGTGATGTGTGCGGCCGGTCAGGATCTCGGCTACCACGTCGTTGAGTGCACGAAACATTTCGTTTCCGCTGGCTTCCAGCAGTGTGCGATGAAACACCTTGTCCGCCAGTAGATATGACTCAAGGTCCCCAGACCGCCCATGAATCACCATGTCCGACACCGCGGCCGCCAGGATTCGGCATTGGTGTGGATTGGCCCGACGGGCGGCCAATGCGGCTGCGGCGGGCTCAAAGCCGCGCCGCAGCTCGGACAGTGAAACCAAAAGCGCTGCGCGGTCTTGGGATTCGAGGCGCCAGCGGATCACCAGCGGGTCGAAGACGTTCCATTGCTCGGATGGCTGGATCGTGATGCCGACCCGTCTGCGGGACGCAACCATGCCCATCGACTCGAGTACCCGGATCGCTTCGCGGGCGACGCTGCGGGAGACGCCGTGTTCGGCGCTGACGCCGTCGAGCGTAAGCACCTGACCCGCCCGGTACTGGCCCGAGGCAATGCCGGTGCCGAGCGCCGCCAGCAGATTGCGGTGTAAGGCGCCGACGTTTGATGGCGCAGCCATCTATACATCCTGTCATAGGTTAGCTGGGCGTTGCTAAGAACATATGTTTCCGTGACAGGGTTGAAATCATATGACGATTGATGCATGCTGTGTGACACCAAGCACAAAAGGGTAGGTGGAGTGGATGGGGTCACCGATCGTCGTCATGGGCGTATCCGGGTCCGGTAAATCGACGGTGGGCGCGGCGCTGGGTCAGCGGCTGCGGGTGCCGTTCGCCGACGCCGATGATTTCCATCCCCAGGCGAACGTCGAGAAGATGTCGTCGGGGCAGGCGCTAAACGACGAAGACCGCTACCCGTGGCTCGACGCGATCGGACAGTGGTTGGGCGGGCATTGCGGGGACGGCGGCGTGATGAGCTGCTCGGCGCTCAAGCGCCGGTACCGCGACCAACTGCGGCGCCACTGCCCAGACGTCATCTTCCTTCACCTCGCAGGCTCGCTGGAGGTGATCGGCAGGCGTCAGGCCAGCCGCCCCGGCCATTTCATGCCCGCGTCACTGCTGGCTTCACAGTTCGAAACGCTCGAGCCGCTCGAGGCCGACGAGCGCGGCGTCACCATCGACGTGGACCAAAACATCGACTCAATCGTCGAAACGTATCTCGCTCTATCTGCCTCGCGCGCAACCGAACAGGAGAAGAAATGACCCCGGCACTCACCGTCCTGGCGGCCGATACCGAGTTGGCCGAGCCCGTTGCAGGCGGTGTGCAGTTGGTGCTTGCCGCTCTCGCAGGCATTGCGGTCATCGTCGTGTTGATCACGGTGGCCAAGCTGCACCCGTTCCTCGCGCTGATCTTCGGCGCCCTGACCGTCGGCATCGTCGCGGGGGTGAACATCGGCGACGTTCTCGAATCGTTCGCCGACGGGTTCGGCACAACCGCCGCCGGGGTAGGGGTGTTGATCGCCCTCGGCGCAATGTTCGCCAAACTCCTCGCCGACTCAGGTGGCGCCGACGAAATCGTCGACACCATCGTCGGACACGCGTCACCGAGGGCATTGCCATGGGCGATGGCGTTGGTGGGCGCGATCATCGGACTGCCGATGTTCTTCGAGATCGGCCTGGTGCTGCTGATGCCGGTCATCTATTTGGTGGCGAGGCGTTCGCAGCTGTCACTGGTCACGGTCGGAATCCCGGCGCTGGCAGGGCTTTCCGCCATGCACGGCCTGGTCCCGCCGCACCCGGGCCCGCTGACCGCCATCGACCTGCTCGGCGCCGACCTGGGCATCACTCTCGCGCTGGGCGTAGCCGTCGCGATCCCGACAGTGATCGTGGCCGGTCCTCTGTTCGGCAAGCTCGCCGGGCGCTGGGTCGTCCTCGATGTGCCGCACCGGTTCGATCCCGACGACTTCTCCGGCAACGGCGGAGGCGGTGCCACCGCGGCCGCGGAAGGCGGTGAGGGCACCGGCGTTGGAACGCAGACCGCCACCAGAACGCAGCGGCAACGCCCGTCGTTCGGTGTGACGCTGTTCTCGGTTCTTCTTCCCGTGGCGCTGATGATGGGCAAGGCGCTCGTCGACATCTTCATCGACGACGAGAGCAACCTGCTACGGCAGACGTTCGACATCATCGGCCGGCCCTTGATGGCCTTGCTGATCGCCGTGGTGGTCGGGATGTTCACCCTTGGCCGGGGCGCCGCGATGACCCGCGATCAGATCGCCAAGTGCCTCGAGACGTCCTTGCCGCCCGTCGCGGGCATCATCTTGATCGTCGCCGCGGGCGGCGGCTTCAAGCAGGTGCTCGTCGACACCGGCATCGGCACGAAACTCGCGGAGTGGGCGACGGCAGCCAACATTTCGGTGATCCTGCTGGCCTGGGTGCTGGCGGTGCTGATCCGACTTGCCACCGGTTCGGCGACGGTGGCCACCATCACCGCCTCCTCGCTGATGCTCGGGTTGGTCGAGGGGATGAGCACCGGTCAGGTGTCGCTCATCGTGCTCGCGGTCGGCGCGGGATCGGTGTTCTTCTCCCACGTCAACGACGCCGGCTTCTGGCTGGTGAAGGAGTACTTCGGGATGAGTATCGGTCAGACGATCAAGACCTGGTCGATCATGGAGACCGTGCTGTCGGTCACCGGCCTGGTGCTGGTGCTGATACTCGGGATCTTTATCTGACGCCGATCAGCCCTTGACGACCTGGGTCCCGCCCGCCAGTTCGTCGTGCTTGCCCTGCTTCGTCGGGCTGCTGCTGATGGTCACCGCGATCACGATCATGGCGACGAAGGCGAGCAGGCCGCCGATAAACGGGATGATCGGCAATAGCGTCCATATGTTGCGGATCGCGGACTGCTGCGCCGTCGGTTTCGGGGCGCCGCCGGGTCCGTGCACCCGCAATCCGAGTACCCGCTTGCCGGGCGTCCAGCCCTGGGCGGTCTCGAATGCGACGAAGTACAAGAACATCAGCAGGCCGGTGAACAATCCGGTCACCCAGATGCTGGACAGCGTCTCGGTGAAGAAGCTCAGCAGGAAGCTGACGATGCCGACGATGATGCCGTCGATCAACCGGGCGAAGAACCGGACAAGCACCCCGCCGGGTTCGAGGTTCGCGGGAAACGGTGGTGGATAGCCCCGCGGATCACTGCCATACGGTCCTTGGGCCGGGTCGGTCGTCATGGTCGCCCAATCTACCGACCGGCTCGCGGATGCGGCGCGGGTCAGCTCCAGCGGCGGCGCTGTTTCTTCGTTTGGGTCCGTGCGGTGTCGGCCAGATCGCCTGCGCGCTCGCGGGCAGACTCGGCGCGGTCGCGGGCGGCCTCGGCACGTTCGCGGGCGGCCTCGGCGATTTCGGGTGCACGGTCGCGCGCCACCTCGGCGAGACCTGCGGCTCGTTCACGGGCCGCTTCGGCCAGTTCGGGTGCCCGCTCGCGGGCAACGTCGGCGAATTCGGCGGCCCGCCCACGCGCGGCTTCGGCCAGTTCGGGAGCGCGTTCCCTTGCGACTTCGGCGAGTTCTGCGCCCCGTTCTTTTGCGACGTGTGCGAACTCGCGGCCGCGTTCGGCGCCGATCTGCAGGCCGTGCCCAAGCTTCTCGGCGATCGCACTGTCGGCGAGCGCACCACCGGAGGCCGCGCCGACCGGCAGAGCCGAGCTGACAGCCTCGGATACCTTGCGGGCCGCGCGACGGCCGCGCCAACCGAGCGAGGGTTTGCCCTCGGTGTCGACGGCGGCGATGATCAACCCGCCAAGGAGGCTCAGGTCGGTCATGAAGGCGCGACGCTCATCGGCCTTGCGTTGCGGGTCGGCCTCGTTCCAGAACATGTGGCCGCCGACGCTGCCGGGAATGACGGTGAACGCCAGGGCCGCAGAAGCCAACCGCGGCAGTTTGCCGGTTGCGAGCAGCAGGCCGCCACCGACCTGCACTGCGGCGTTCACCCGTGCGAAGGTCTCGGCATTCGATGGCACGTTCGGGCCGATCGGATCGGGCAGCTGGCGCATGGTGTCGAGCGCCGGGCGTGCCGCGTCTGCGGCGGGCTTGGGATTCCGAAGGGCGTCCACCCCTTGCCCGATGAAAGCGACTGACAGAAGGGGGCGTGCGATTCGTCGGATCAACATGGGTCAGGTGTTCCCCAGGTCAGGGGTTGACAAACCCTAGTAGGAGCGGTCAGTTCTTCGGCGTAGCGGAAGCGGGATCAGGAACCAGAACGTGACGAATGCCGCCAGCGTGGCGCCGCCCATGATCCACGCACCGGTGCGTCCCACGACCGTGTCGAAAACGACGACACCGACGCCAACCAGGGCCAGGCCGAGCAGTACCAGACCAGAGATGGCGCAGGCATGTGAAGCAGACACGATGGCGTCCAGTCGGTGTCTCCGGAACAGCACTCGGTGCATGCCGACCGGCGCGACCAACAACACGGTCGCTCCGATTGAACACGCGACTGTGACGAGGTAGACGGTGCGCATGGGGCCGTCGAGTTGAGTGAAGCGCGCTTGGAAGGGCAGGGTCAGCAGAAATCCGGTGAGCAGCTGCACACCCGTCTGGGTGACTCTGAGTTCTTGCAGGATGCTTGACCAATTACGGTCCAGCCGTTCGGCTTCCGTCTCGTCGCGATCAGCATCCCAGCGCTCCTCCGGTTCGGGATGCGGCTTGTCCACGGCGCTCATTCTTGCAGGGGAGTCGGCGTAGATGGCGCGATCGAGGGTTTCAGCGTCGGGCGTAGCGCAGCAGCGTGATGCCGGATGGAAAGGCCTTCGGCGCCTCGGCCAACGCCAGCGTCGACATCGACACGCCGTCGGGGAACAGCCGGCGGCCACGACCCTGCACGGCGGGGTAGACGAAGAGCCGGTACTCGTCCACCACGCCCGCCGCGATCAAGGTGTGAGCGAGGCTGATGCTGCCGGTGACCACGATGTCTTTGCCCCGCTGCGTCTTCAATTCGCGTACCCGCTGCACCGGCTCGCCGGCGATCACCGTGGAATTCTTCCAATCCGGATCGGTCATCGTCGTCGAGACCACGTACTTGGCCACGTCGTCGAGGTAGGCGGTGATTCCGGTCCGGTCGTCGTGCTGGAGCGGCCAGTAACTACGGAAGTCCTCGAAGGTCTGGCGCCCCAGAAGCAGCGCGTCCGACTCGGCATCCTGGCGGTGTGTCTCGGCCAGCAGGTCGTCGTCCTGAAACTGTGGGTCGAACCAGTCGTCGAGCATCTCGATCGATCCGTCCAGCGTGATGTTCTGGGTGATCACGAGCTTTCGCATACTGTGCTGACTTCACGGCGTTGGTGAACTAATCGCCCGTTCGGGGTAGCTTCGCAAGAATGCCCCTTGTCGCCGGTGTCGACTCGTCAACGCAGTCATGCAAGGTGCTGGTGTGCGACAGCGATAGCGGTGAGATCGCGCGGTCGGGCACGGCGCCGCATCCCGACGGAACCGAGGTCGACCCCGCCGCCTGGTGGGCCGCCCTGCAGACCGCCATCGAGAACGCCGGTGGGCTCGACGACGTCGCGGCCGTCTCGGTCGGCGCCCAGCAGCACGGCATGGTGTGTCTGGACGAATCGGGCAAGGTCGTCCGGGATGCGTTGCTGTGGAACGATACTCGCTCCAGCGCCGCGGCGACCGACCTCGTAGACGAACTCGGTGGGGCGGCAGAATGGGCGAAACGTGTTGGCGTGGTGCCCGTCGCCGCGATCACGGTGAGCAAGCTGCGCTGGCTCGCCGACCACGAACCAGAACATGCAGCAGCGACTGCCGCGGTGTGCCTGCCTCACGACTGGCTGACATGGCGGCTGAGCGGTTCGACCGATGTCGGCGCGGTGCGCACCGACCGCAGTGACGCCAGCGGGACCGGGTATTTTTCGGCCGAGGCGGGCACCTACCAAGACGATCTGCTCGAGCTGGCGATGCGGGGTAGGCGACCCAGGCTGCCGACGGTGCTCGGCCCGCACGACATTTCGGGCCAGACCTCGAGCGGTGCGACGCTCGGGCCTGGTGCCGGCGACAATGCGGCTGCGGCGTTGGGTCTTGGCGCTCAACCCGGCGACTTCGTCGTCTCGCTCGGCACCTCCGGTGTGGTGAGCGCGGTCGGTCACGCCGCCCCGCATGACGCCGAGGGAATCGTGGCCGGCTTCGCGGATGCGGCAGGACGCCAGCTGCCGCTGGTCTGCACCCTCAACGGCGCTCCGGTGCTGGCCGCGGTCGCGGGGATGCTCGGCGTGGACTTTGACGAGCTGGACCGGTTGGCGTTGTCGGCGGCCTCGGGCGCCGGGGGACTCACGCTGGTGCCGTATCTGGAGGGCGAGCGGTCTCCTAACCTGCCGCACGCCGCGGGTGCGTTGCAGGGGATGACGGCGCGCAACCTCACCGCGGCCAACATCGCCCGCGCGGGTGTCGAAGGGCTGCTGTGTTCGTTGGCGTACTGCCTCGACAAGATCGCGGCCCACGGCGTCGAGGCCGAGCGCATCATCCTGGTTGGGGGCGGAGCTCGCTCCGAGGCGATACGCGTTATCGCGCCCGCGATATTCGGCAAACCGGTGCTGGTTCCGACGCCTGCGGAATACGTGGCGCTTGGCGCGGCCCGGCAGGCGGCTTGGGCGCTGTCGCAATCGGATTCACCGCCAAGTTGGTCGTTCGGCATCACCACGATGTTCACCGCCGACCCGGCGCCCGAGGTGCTCGACCAGTACCGGCTGGCGCAGCCGTTGACGCTGGGCCAAACCTGATCCGTGAACTTCGCGTGGGAGCGGCTGAACGACAGCGTTCATCGTTGCCGGCTGCCATTTCTCGACGTCACTGTCGGTCTGGTGCACGGCGCGAAGGGCACGTTGCTGATCGACACCGGCACGACATTGACAGAGGCCAACGCCATCAAGGCCGACGTGGCGGAGATTGTGGGCGATACGGTCGGCCATATTGTATTGACGCACTATCACTTTGACCACATTCTCGGCTCATCGGCATTCGCAGGCGCTGCCGTCTACTGCGCACCCGAAGTCGTGGCAACGATCGCGAATCGAACCGAACATCTGCATGCCGACGCGGTCCGCTACGGGGCCGACCCCGACGAGGTGGCGAACGCCCTCTCGGCGCTTCGGGCGCCCGAGAGTCCGGTCAGCCAAGCCGACATCGATCTCGGGGGCGTGAGCGTGGCGATCAGCCATCCCGGCCGCGGGCACACCCGTCACGATCTGATCGTCGTGGTTGAAGACGCCGAGGTGCCCGTCGTCTTCTGCGGCGATCTCGTCGAGGAGTCCGGCGATCCGGTCTTCGATCGAGACTCGGACTTGCAGGCCTGGCCGTCGACGCTGGGCCGGGTGCTTGATGTGGGCGGACCCGGCGCGCTGTTCGTTCCCGGGCATGGCGCCGTCGTCGACGCCGGCTTCGTGCAGCGCCAGCAGGAGTGGCTCCGCGACCGAGTGTGACGAATTTCGCACTGTTGCCGTGGCGTAATTCATTGCCTAAACGTCCGGGATAGGGCACCCTAACTCTCTTTAATCGCATGACTGAACGATGGGAGGTGCCCCATGGCCGATCTCGACTTCGCCTACGACTTGACGCTGGACGAGGCCCGCCGACGCACCGCAATGCTTGAGGCGATCGGTGACGACTGGGATCCGGTCGCGGTGCTCGCCGAGGAGAACGCGGCGTACGACATGCTCTACTCCGACCTCGACGAAGAGCAGCAGCGCATCTACGACGAACTGGTCAGCGCGGGTGTGCTGCCCGAGCGGGGTGGCGATCGTGTTACCGATTGATCCGACCGCGGACCGGGCCCGCCGGGCTTGGCTGGAATGTCCCCGCTGCGAGCACGGCCGGGCCTGCACCGTGTGCCAGAGCAGCGCGAACTGTGCGACGCACTGGCAGTACCTGCTGAGCAATCAAGGCACGTTGGTGCACCTTCAGTGCCCGACCTGTGCCTACCTGTGGTCGACGGATACCCGGCGACGCGCCACGCGGCAGCGCAAGGCCGCCTGACCCGTCAGGCGAACGGCCGCGGCCAGTCGGGTCTCGGTAACGGCTCGCCCGGCGCCGGGCTGAGATGATCGAGCACCACCCGCAGTGGCGGCCATGTCGATCTGCCCCGTCGCGTCGCGGCGTAGGCGGTCAGCACGACGTTAGGGTCCGATAGCGGCAGCACCGTGACGGCGGGGTGCGTCGGCCTGCCGATGGGCAGCAGCCCAACGCCATATCCGGCGACGATCAGATCCTCCACCAGGTCGAGGCTGTCGATCTGGTGGGCGATGTGCGGGGTGAATCCAGCCAGCGAAGCCAACGTGCGTACGGCGTCTTCGTCAGCGGTATTGCGGGAGTTGACGATCCACGTCTGATTCGCATATGCGCCAATGCCTGCGGATGCGTTGGTGGGCTCGACGGGCACGGCGAGCCCCCATTCGACCGACCACAGCGGGGCGGTTTCCAGGCCGGGACCGGGGGAGGCGGGGGCGAGGTTGTAGTCATAGGTCAGCGCCAGGTCGAGATCGTCGTTGCTGAGCAGCTTGAACGCTTCGATCGGCTCGTACTCGCTGATCACGAATTCGACTTTTGGGTACCGCTTGGCGAGGTCGGCGACGATTGGTAGCAGGGACACGCGGACGCCGGTGGCGAAGCCGCCGACGCGGACCGTCCCGGCGGGTTCGGCGTCGGGATCGAGGTCGACGCGGGCGCTTTCGACCGCGGCCAGAATCGTCACGGCATGGTCGGCGAGACGTTGTCCGGCTGGAGTCAGGCGAACCCGCCTGCCTGCTGGCTCGATGAGCGCAGCGCCGGTTTCCTTTGCGAGAGTGGCGATCTGCTGGGACACAGTGGACGTGGTGAGGTGGTGTACCTCGGCGACCGCGCGCATCGAACCCAGCCGGGACAGGGCCAGGAGCAGTTGAAGCCGCCGGGTGTCCATGGCTACCGCATCAGGCTTTCGGGCGAGAATCCGTCAGCGACCGCCTCGCGCGACGCGAACAGCCAGCGGCCGTCCACGGGCACCAGCACATCGCGATAGCGTCCCCAATGGTCTACGCCGATATTTGTCACCGCGAGAAAGTAGCTGCTCACCTCGACCCGGTCGCGAGTCACGACACCGAACTTGACACTCGAAACATGGTGGCGCACATGGGTCAGGGGAACCGCCGCCGTCGCGAAGCGATCCACCTGCATGCGCAGTGCCGCCACGATCGCGTCGGGTCCGACCATTGGCTCCCCGCGGCTGATCTTGAGGATGCCGTCCGGCGTGAAGCAGGCGGCGACGTCGGTGATTCTGTTGCGGTCGGTGCCCGCCGTGTAGTCGGCGAGGGTCTGCCGCACCGACTCGCGGATCGCCAGCTCCCAGATCTGCATGCCCATATCGTTCATGATCATCGAACGGTATGTCCAGGAAAATCACGTGGACGTGAACGTTCGTGCTGGCGTTCAATGCAGACATGAGCGAGAACCAGGCCCGCACCGGCGCCGTCATGGCGATGGGGTCGATGCTGTCCGTGCAGGTGGGGCTGGCGATCGCGGTAACCCTCATCGATCGGATCGGCGTCGAGGGTGCCGCCTGGCTGCGATTGGCCTGGGCCGGGCTACTGATGCTCGTCATCGTCCGGCCCCGAGCGGCCGCGTTCACCCGGTCGACCTTCCTGGCTTGCGTGGCGCTCGGGGTGGTGACGGCCTCCGTCACCATGCTGTTCATGGCGGCGTTGGGTCGAATTCCGCTTGGCACCGCGAGTGCGCTGGAATTCCTCGGGCCGTTGGGTGTCGCGGTCGTGCACGGCAAAGGCCGGGCTCGCCTGGTGTGGCCGGGCCTTGCGGGGCTCGGGGTCCTGCTGCTCACCGAGCCGTGGCAGGGGACCGTCGACCCGGTTGGGGTGCTGTTTGCGCTCGCCGCGGCGGCATGCTGGGCGTGTTACATCCTGCTGACCCAACGCGTCGGCGACGAAGTCGCCGGCATCAAGGGCCTGGCGGTTTCGATGCCGGTTGCCGGTCTGGTGGCGACGATTGTGGTCGGCCCGAACGTGTTCGGCCGTATGACGCCGGAGATCCTGCTGATCGGAATAGGTCTGGCGATCATGTTGCCGGTTGTCCCGTTCGCACTGGAGATGCTGGCGTTGCGCCGACTCACCGCGGCCGCGTTCGGGACGTTGATGTCACTCGAACCGGCGTTCGCAATGATCGTCGGTCTGCTGATCCTGGATCAGGTGCCGGGTTCGGCAGGCGTGGTCGGCATCTGCCTTGTGGTTGCCGCGGGCATCGGAGCCGCGCGGATGGGTGCTCGGTCGGCACCACCCGTGCCCGCCGAAATCGGTTGAGCTCGCTAGTCTCGGCTCATGAGTCCACGTCTTTTTGATTCGCCCATCGTCCGTCTCGTCAACGGTGCCGCGGTGTTGCTGATCAACGCGCCGGTGATCGGTCGGCTCGTCGGCCGAGGCCTGGTCGTGATCCGTTATGTCGGCAGGCGCTCCGGCACGACATTCGAGATCCCGGTCGGCTACCGGCGGTCCGGCGGCGACCTCGTCATCGGCGTGACCGCACCCGATGCGAAGAACTGGTGGCGCAATTTCCTCGGCGAGGGCGCACCGATCACCCTTGTGAATTTCAACGGCCGGGATCGAGACGGCCACGCGGTCGCCAATCGAGATGCCCGAGGGCGGGTTTCGGTGACGGTACGGCTCGACGATCGGCAGTGAGCTATTGGGCTTCCGGCGCTTCCGGGTTTGCCTTGTTGCGCCGATTGACCAGCGCAACGCCGACGACGCCAATGGCAGCGCCGATACCGGCGGCACTCCACGAGGTGGAAAAGCCCAGCGCAGCACCGAGCAGGCCGATGGCCAGACCCGCGACGACCCCGACCGCAATCAGGATCGCGATTATCTGCCACCAGGGCATCGGACCGCCAGAATTTGCCACGGCGAGAGAATAACAGCCGGTTCGGCCGCCCGTGACGATTTGCCGCTCAGGCGTCTAATCTCTTGCGACGGTAAAGCGTTCCCACGCCCAGCAAAATAAGGCTGATGAGCAGGATGGCCGTCGCCAGCACGTTGATCTGCGGTGGCACCGAGGCTTTCACCGATGCGTTCACATACAGCGGATACGTCACCGAAGAACCGCTGACGAAATAGGTGATGATGAAGTCGTCAAGCGAGAGCGCGAACGACAACATCGCCGCGGCGACGATGCCAGGCACGATCAGCGGAAGCGTGACCTTGAAGAACGTGCGCGTCGGGCTTGCGCCCAGATCCATCGACGCGTCCTCCAGTGTCCAGTCGAATCCGCGCATCCGCGCCCGCACCGTCATCGCGATGAAGCTGACCTCGAATGCGATGTGCGCCAAGAGGATCGTCGTGTAGCCGGTGGCCCAGCCCAGGTCGAGGAACAGCACCAGCAGAGATGCACCCATCACGACCTCGGGCGCGGTCAGCGGCAGCACAAGGAACGTGTCGACGGTCTGACTGCCCCGGAACCGTTGCCGGACAAGCGCTACGGCCACCAACGAACCGAGCACCAAAGCAATAGCGGTCGAGACGGCCGCGACGTTGATGCTCAGTAGCAGTGCCTCGGTCAGTGGGGGGTACTTGAACGGGTCGAGCCAGTTCTTCAGCGTGAAGCCCTGCCAGCTGTAGTTGAACTTGCCCTTCGGGTTGTTGAACGAGAACAGGATGATCACGAAAATCGGCAGGAAGAGATAGAGCAGCACCAGACCGGCGACGATGCGCAACACGATGTCGCCCCACTTCGGGCTGCCCTTAACGGTTTTCGGGGCCTTGTCGGCCTGGTCGACCACATTGGCCACGGCGGCACCCGCCTGCGTCGTCATACCAGGTCCTCGGTGCCGAGCGCACGGGTGTACGCCAACACGCCGACAAGGATGATCACCATCAAGACCATGCTGAGTGCGGCGGCCGCCGGATAGTCCTTGACCACCAGGAACTGCTGCTGGATGACGTTGCCGATCATTGTTGTCTGGGTGCTGCCGAGGTACGAGGCGTTGATGAAGTCGCCCGCGGCGGGGATGAACACCAGCAGGCTTCCGGCGAAGACACCCGGCATCGACAGCGGCAGAACCACTTTGGAGAAACTGCGGGTGTTCGACGAATACAGGTCCTTCGTCGCCTCGATCAGCCGGGGATCGATCTTCTCGAGGCTCACGTACAGCGGCAGAATCATGAAGATGATCCAGTTGTAGATAAGGCCGCCGATCACCGCCCAGCTGGTCGACAACAAACGGCCGTCGCTGGGCAGCAGGCCGACCGAGTCAAGGGCACTCACCACCCAGCCGTCGTCGGCCAAAATCGTCTTCCATGCGATGGTGCGGATCAGGAACGTCACGAAGAACGGCAGGATCACCAGCCCGAGGATGAGGTTCTTGAACCGTCCCGCCTTGAATGCGATGACGTACGCCAGGGGATAGGCCAGCAACAGGCACGCCAACGTGGCCACAATGGCGTAAAGGAACGACCGCAGGATCTGGTCTTGATACCTGCTGAACGCCTCGCTGTAATTGCTGAATTTCCAGGCGAACTCCATGGTCGGCAGGAAAACCGAGCCGCCAGAGGTCGACAGCGACGTCATGGCCAACGAGATGATCGGCCACACGAAGAAGATCCCGAGGTAGATGAGCGCGGGCGCGATCATCAAATACGGAGCGATCTTGCTCCGCTGTCGACTGCTGGTGGCTACCCCCGCCATCGGGTCAGGCGCCGGTGACCGCGGCGTATGCCGTGTTGAATTTCTGCAACTGCTCGTCTGTCAACGCGGGCCAGCCCTTCGCCTTCGCGAGCATGTCCGCCGGCGGGTTGATCAACGGGTTCTTGGCAGAGTCCGGGTCCACCTTCTCAAGTTCTTCGGTCATCCCCGACAGCACAGGGATGTACTGGACGAACGACACCAGCTTGGCGTAGTTGGCCCGGTCGTAGATGTAGTTGATCCACTTCTCGGCCCAGTCTTGGTGCTGGGTGGTGTAGGGGATCACCATGGTGTCGACGAACGTCGTGCCGCCCGACTCCGGAATGATGAACTGCACGTCGGGGTTGTCGGCCTGCAGCTGCACGACGTCACCGGAATATGCTTGGGCGACAACGAGATTGCCTGCGGCCAGGTCATCGAGATAGTCGTTGCCGGTGAAGCGGCGGATCTGGCCCTTGTCCTTCTCCTCCTTGACCAGGTCGATGGCCTTCTGGACGGTCGCCTCGTCCGGTTTGTCGATCGACGAGCCCTGCGACATCATGATCATTCCCAAGGCATCCTGGGTGTCAGAGAACAGACTGACCCGACCCTTGAAGGCGGGATCCCACAGATCGTCGATGCTCTTGATATCCCTGCCGGTCGCCGCCCTGTTGTAGCCGATGCCGACGAAACCGGACATGTAGGGCGCGCTGAACTTACGCCCGGGGTCGACGCTGGCCTCCAGCAGATCGGGCCGCAGGTTCTCGATGTTCGGGATGTTGGCGTGGTTCAACTCGCTGAGGAAGCCGAGCTGTTGCAGGCGTACGGCCATGAACGTGGTCGGAACGGCGAGATCCGCACCGATGTCCTGCTTGCGCTGCAGCGGCTCCTTGACCTTGGCGAACCACTCCTCGTTGTCGTTGAGGTCCTCTTTGTAATCGACGGTGATGCTCTCTGCGTCCTGGAACCCCTTGACGAAATCGGGGGCCATGTAGGCGGGCCAGTTCGAGATGCGCAGCGAGTCGGAGACGTCCTCCCCGCCTCCGCCGCTGTCCTTGCTACACGCGGCAAGGAACGCCGGGCCGAGAACGGCGGCCGCCGCGGCGGCCGCGCTGCCGCCGATGAAGCGCCGCCGCGAGGTGCGGTTTGATGCGAGTCGGGCAGCGAGATTGAGGTCGATTCCTGGGGTCATTTCTCGTGGCATGGCGACTGTGCCTTTCGTGCATTCCGGGGGAAAGGGGACGGGTTGACGGACGGAGTCCGTCACGAGTCGTCGAGCATCTCCTCGAGGTCCTCGGTGGTGGGAATGTCGGCGGCAGGAAGCACCAGCGAGGCCTCGGGTGCCCAGCTGACGTGAACCTGGTCGCCCGGTCTGAGCAGCGGGAGGTCCTGCTCAGCGCCGACATGGGCGATGATCGCCGAGTCGTCGGGAGCGGCGAGGGAGAGCCGCACGACGGGCCCCTGGAAGGTGAGGTCGGTGACCGTTGCGGCCACGGTCGCGACATCACCCGTCGGCGCATCCATCGACACCCGAACGCGTTCCGGCCGGATCATCAGGGTGGCGTGGCCGCCTGGTTCGATGGTGGTATCGCCCGGCCTGGCCTTCAAAGAGGTGCCAAGAACTTCGACCTGAACGAAATCGCCGTCGGCGCGGCCGGTCTGGCGGCCCGCCCACAGGTTGGCCTGGCCGATGAAGCTGGCGACGAACACGGTCGCGGGCCGGTCGTAGATCTCCGTCGGGCCGCCGATCTGGTCGACGTTGCCCGCGTTCATGACCGCGATGCGGTCGCTCATCGTCAGCGCTTCCTCTTGGTCGTGCGTCACGTAGACGAACGTGATGCCGACCTCGCGTTGGATCCGCTTGAGCTCGAACTGCATGACCTGCCGGAGCTTGAGATCCAGTGCCCCGAGCGGTTCGTCAAGCAGGAGCGCACTCGGATAGTTCACCAGCGCCCGGGCCAGCGCGACGCGCTGCTGCTGGCCGCCAGAGAGCTGCCCCGGTTTGCGCTTCGCGAAATCGGTGAGGCGCACGATCTCGAGCAGTTCGTCGACGCGCCTTTTGACCTCGGCTTTGTCCTTCTTCAGGCTGCGCGGCCCATAGGCGACGTTGTCCCACACGGTCATGTGGGGGAACAGCGCGTAGTGCTGGAAGACCGTGTTGACGTTGCGCTTGTGTGGAGGCACCCGGGAGACGTCTTTGCCCTCGAGGCGGATGGCGCCCTCGGTCGGGGTCTCGAATCCGGCGATCATCCGCAGCGTGGTGGTCTTGCCGCAGCCCGACGGCCCCAGTAGCGAAAAGAACTCGCCGGAGGCGATCGAGAAGTCGGCTTCGTTCACTGCCACGTAGTCGGTGAACCGCTTCGTGACATGGCCGATCTCGATGACCGGGCTGCCCTTGGCGTTAGCGGCCCCGTCATGTCCCGTCGTCTGATCTGCGGCGGTGGTGTGTGTGCCGGTCAGGGCGAGTCCTCCCTAATGCCCCCGAAGCTTTCGGGTAAACCATCGCGGATTCCGTCGTCCTTCGCAAGCGATTCCGCAACGAATTTACATATCGACAATGGAATCGCTCGTGTCTGGGGTGCCGGAGGTGCAGATTTCGCGGGAAGGGTCGCGCCTGGGCCACGGCTGACTGTCGGCAGCCGGCGGGCCGGGCGCGAAGGCGCGAGACCTGTCACTTTAGTTTTGCGTTCGGTCTCGCGGGGGTAGGAGAGCGATATGGCGACGATTGATGTGTCGGTGGCGACCGATCTGGCTCCGCGACCGGCCTGGAAGCTTGCATCGGACCTGAGTCGCTTCGACGAATGGCTGACGATCTTCGGCGGCTGGCGAAGCGAGGTGCCCTCCACGATCGAAGAAGGCTCCTGCGTGTCGTCGTGCATCCGGGTCAAGGGGTTCCGCAACGTCATCCACTGGCGGGTCACCAGCTACGAGGAGCCGAACCTGATCGAACTGAGCGGCGCAGGGCGGGGTGGGGTTCGCATCTCGTTGTCGATCGAGGTGCAGGATGCCCCACCGGGGGCGAAGTTCCGGGTGTTGGCTGGCCTCAAAGGCGGATTGCTCGGTACCCGAATCGGTCAGCTGGTCGCCAAGGTGCTGCAGTCCGAGGTCCGCAAGTCGGTGACCAACCTCGCCGCGTTGCGCTAGCTTTCGGGTCGGACTCTCCCCCTACGCTTCGCGGGGGAGGTACCCCCACAACGCGGCGCACTTCGCCGCTTGATCGTCTTGCGACTAACCCCATTCGTGGTTCATGGCACGGGATTCGTACCGCGCCTCCGCGGTATCGATAGGTCGTGCCCGGACCCTGGACAGTGCGATGAGCACCATTGCCAGCGCGGCGGTGACGGCACCGCCGATGAATATCGCGATGAAGCTGCTCTCCATCGGCACGGCGGCGTCGGCCGCGGTTCGGCCCAACAGGACGGCGACCAGGGCGGCGGCTATCGAGCTGCCGATCGTGCGGGCGATCGCGTTCATGCCGGTGGCGACGCCGGTTTCACCCGCATCGACCTCGCTGACGATCAGCGCAGGCAGTGCCCCGTCGCCGAGGCTGATGTACGCGTTGGCCAGGATGCTGGCGGCGATGACCTGCCACGGGGCGGAGTGCGCGAGCGCGATGAACAGGAATCCGGTGATGCCAGCCGCGGCGGCGACCACGAGGACCGGCTGGGCGCCGTAGCGGTCGATGAACCTGCCGCTGACCAAGGCGACGAGGAACCCGGTGATCGCACCCGGCAACAGGTAGATGACGCTGGCCTCGAGCACGGTCGCCCCGAAGCCGTATCCCGCAGCCTCGTGCGGGATCTGGACGAATTGCGTCAGCCCGAGGAAGGCGAAGTACAGTCCCATGCCCACGAAGACGGTGGCGACGTTGGTGAGCAGTATCGGGCGTCGGCGCAGCATCTTGGTCGACACCAGCGGCTGCTTGGCCCGTTGCTCCCAGAACCACCAGCCGACCGTGACGGCGATGCCGAAGGCTGCGCACGCCACGGTTCGTGGTGACGTCCAGCCCCAGGTGCTGCCCTGGGTGATCGCCAACAACACCGCCGACAGGCCGGCGCCGAGGCCTGCGGCGCCGAGCCAGTCGATCGAACCCGTCGTGCTGCGCGGCCGGGCAGGCACCACGAGGACCACGATGGCGATGACGACGACGGTGAAGCCGGTGGTGAGCCAGAACACGCGGTGGTAGTTGGCGCCGTGGTTCATCAGCAGGCCGACGACCACCAACCCGGTTCCGCCGCCGAAGCCCAGCGTTGCCGACAAGACCGACATCGCCGAAACCATGCGGTCCTCGGTGAGCTCCTCGCGAAGGATCGCCACTCCGATGGGATAGAGCGCGAACGAGGCCGCCTGCAGAACACGACCCAGGATCAGCAGGGCGAGAGACGATGTGGTGGCCGCGAGCACCGAACCCACCAGCACGATCGCGAGCACCCACAACAGCACGCGCTTCTTGCTGTGCAGGTCGGCGAGGCGACCGATCAGCGGCGTGGCCGCTGCGGCGGCAAGCAGGTTGGCGGTCACCGCCCAGCTGACGCCAACAGTGGAGGCGTCGAGTTGGTCTGCGATCGTGCTGAGCACAGGGACGACGGCGGTCTGCAGGATGGCGACGGTCAGGACGACGATGCTCAGCCCGACGATCAGTGTCCTTGGTCGCCGGAGCGGCCGGTCGCCGGCCGTGGAGTGTGTCGGTTCCGCCCTGACCACTCCACGCTCCGATCGTTAGCCCATCTTCGGTTCCACCCGATTATGTCGGGCGGCCATGAAGCGCCGACAACCCGATCGTGTGGAAGGTGTGGGGAGCGGTGGCCGTCGCGGCTCACACCTCTCGTCGTTGAACGTGTTGAATTTTGGCGGACACGGCGTCGGGCGCGTGATCACGTCATGATCGAATGGGCCCATGACACAAGGGGGCCAATCGGGTACCGCACTGACATCGCCGACGTTCAATGGCCGTACGCCATCGGGCGTCGGTGATCTGTCCGTCGAGACGCACGGGATCGCGCCGGTTCGCGAAGACCAGCGCTACGGCAGCCCGCGCCGGCTGTTCAGCGTGTGGTTCGCCCCGCAGGTCAACATGACGGGCGTTTTCACCGGTGCGCTGGCGATCTCGCTGGGCCTGGGGTTCTGGCTCGGCCTGCTCGCGATGGTGATCGGAACGGTGCTCGGCTCGCTCGTGGTCGGTTACCTGTCGACATGGGGCCCACGCACCGGCACGGCCCAGTTGCCGAACTCGCGGATGGCGTTCGGCGCTGGGGTGGTGCTTCCCGGTGCCCTGCAGTGGCTTTCGTCGATCGCATGGGATGCGCTGGTTGGGTTATTCGGCGGCGAGGCACTTGCCGTGCTGCTCGGCATCCCGTTCTGGAGCGCGGTCATGATCGTGCTGGCCGTGCAGGGCGCGGTCGGGTTCTTCGGCTACGAGATGATTCACCGCATCCAGGCCGTGCTGACGGTGGTGCTGTTAGTCACCTTCGTCGTGTTCGCCGTCAAGCTCGCCGCGGGTCACCAGATCGTGACGCCGGCGACCGTGCAGGGCGCCGACCTGGTCGGCGCATTCGTCCTCGAGGTCACCATCGCGCTGAGCCTGTCGATTTCATGGGCCAGCTACGCCGCGGACTTCAGCCGCTACCTGCCCGCCGACTCGTCCCGCCTTCGTGTCTTCGGTTTCACGTTCGCCGGAATCGTGTCGGCGTACATCTTCGTTCAGGCAATCGGAATTGCGGCAGGCGACCTGGTGTCCGAGCACACCGCCGACGGCGTCCGGTCGGTGATGGGCGGCGGCATCCTCGGGGCGCTGGCTCTGCTCATCATCGCCCTGGCCTCCATCGGTTCGGGCGTGATGAATGACTACAGCGGGTCGCTTGCACTGCAGACGATCGGAGTGCGGGTGCGAAGGCCCATTTCGGCGGTGGTCGTCACCGTGATCGCATTCGGGCTGATCCTTTGGCTGCACGGCGGCGACACAGCGTCCCGATTCGAGAACATGCTGCTGCTGGTCAGCTACTGGATTCCGGCATTCGTCGCCGTGGTCGTCATCGACTGGGCGCTGCGGGTGCGCGGGCGGGCGACGATCAATCCGGCCGACGAGTACACCGGCCGCGGCGACGCCATCGCGGCTGTCGCGGCCTTTGTGCTCGCCTACGCCGCCGCGGTGCCGTTCATGAACACCTCGTTGTTCACCGGCCCGGTCGCCGAGGCATGGCACGGCGCCGACGTCGCCTACTTCGTCAATTTCGTTGTCGCAGTGCTTCTCTATGGCGGCTATCGCTTGTTGCGTTCGCGGCCCGCGAACTTGGACAGGTAGAGCCAGGTCGGTTGGTAGCCGCGCCGTTCGTACAGCCGGATGGCGTCGGCATTGCCGGCAAGAGCGCCCAGGATGAGGTCCTCGACACCGAGATCGTGCAGGTGTGTCTCCAGCCGGTCGAGCAGTTCTGAGCCGAGGCCGGTGCCGCGGTAGTCGGGCAGCACACTGAGCGATTCGATTTCCCCGATCCGGTCGCCGGTTCGCCAGGTGTCCTCGATCCACGAGTCCGCGACGCGCATCACGTGCGTCAAGCCGTACCCGGCCGGCTCGTCGTCGACAAAAGCCAGCAGTAGCAGGGTGTCCGGTTTGGCCAGCAGCTCCTCGTAGAGTTTCCTGCGGGCGCGCCACGTCTCGGCGTCGTCCACGTAGGGCGCGAGCTCGGGCATGCTCTCGCAGTGGCGGTGATGCACGGCAACCCAGAGCGGTCCGACGAGGTCCAGATCTTCGACGCCACCCACTCGCACCTGCCAGCCGGTTCCCATCGGATCACGCTAGCTCAGCGACGATGCACGCCATCGGGCGTTTGTACCACCGGTCGAGGGGTTAATTAACGCCCATGCACCCGAGTGTTGATGTTGGACCGCCGATGCCCGCGTTGGCCGTAGCGTTGCCGAATGGCTAAGTCCGAGAGCGAACACGAAGAAGACGAAGAAGATCGGCAGCGCCTCGCCGACCGGGTTCTCGGCAGGCTCGAGGACGCGGTGTACTGGGGGATCGCGCTGGTCCTGATCATCGGGTCGGTCGCGCTGTTGATCGCGCAGTTCAACACCATGCTGATGCTGCGCGAAGCGCCCGTCAAAAGCGTGATGCTCGAGATCCTGGACGGTCTGCTGCTCATCTTCATTTTCGTCGAGCTGCTTTACGCGGTGCGCGCCTGCCTCAGGTCACACGAGATCGTCGCCGAGCCGTTTCTGATCGTCGGCATCTTGGCCGGCATCAAAGAGATCGTGGTGCTCTCTGTCGAGGCCGCGACCCTGCTCGAGAAAGGTCCCGCGTTCTCGCGCGCAGTGGTCGAGATCGGTGTGCTTGCCGGCGTGGTTCTGGCGCTCGCACTTGCGGCGTTCGTGTTGAGGGAACGCCGCCGGGACACCGAGGATGCGGGCGAGCAGGCCGGCGAGGAAGAACAACCAGCTAAATCCTGACGCGCCATCTGTCGGCGGATCTCGGCCGAGCGCTGACACACTGCCTGCTCGGTCTCTATCGCGCATCGTGTTATGTATGCCATCATATATAACGTGTTCAGCACCCCCAGGGAGCGGATGGTGGTATCCGCCGCGCTGTTGATTCGGGAACGCGGTGCTCAGGCGACCGCGATCTCCGATGTGCTCAAGCACAGCCGCGCACCGCGCGGGTCGGCCTATCACTATTTCCCCGGCGGCCGGATGCAGCTGCTCGAAGAGGCGACCGACTATGCGGGCGCCTACATCGCGGACAAGATCTCGGCCGCGGACAGCGCCGTCGAGCTGTTGGACGACCTGACCGACATGTACCGCAGGCAGCTGATCCGCAGTGACTACCGGGCGGGTTGTCCCATCGTCGCGGTGACTGTCGAGGCCGGTGATCCCGACAACCCCGAACGCACGACGAAGGTCATCGAACGGGCAGCCGCCGCGTTCGCCCTCTGGACCGATCTGATCAGCCGGCGACTCGTCAGCGAAGGTGTCGCCGCCCCGCGTGCCGAGGAGCTGGCGATGTTGGTGACCACCTCGATCGAGGGCGCCATCATCGTGGCCCGCGCTTCTCGCGATGTGAAACCGCTCGACCTCGTTCAGCGTCAGCTGCGCACGCTGGTAGAGGAAGCCGAAAGGAAATCCCGATGACCGGTGAATGGCAGCCGACGGCTTGCATTCTGTGCGAATGCAACTGCGGCATCGTCGTTGCGCTCGAGGGCCGCACGCTGGCCAAGATCCGCGGTGACAAGGAGCATCCCGCGTCGCAGGGCTACACGTGCAACAAGGCGCTGCGGCTTGATCACTACCAAAACAACCGCAGCAGGCTGACCTCGCCTTTGCGTCGACGCCCCGACGGCAGCTACGAGGAAATCGACTGGGACACCGCGCTCACCGAGATCGCCGAAGGCTTTAAACACATCCGCGACACCTACGGCGGTGACAAGGTCTTCTACTACGGCGGCGGCGGACAGGGCAACCATCTGGGTGGTGGGTACGCGGGCGCGTTCCTCAAGTCGATCGGCTCACGCTACCGCTCGAATGCGTTGGCGCAGGAGAAGACCGGCGAGGCGTGGGTAGACGCCCACCTCTACGGCGGACACACCCGTGGCGAGTTCGAGCACGCCGAGGTGTCCGTTTTCGTCGGCAAGAACCCGTGGATGTCGCAGAGTTTCCCGCGCGCCCGCACGGTGCTCAACGAGATCGCCAAGAATCCCGCGCGGGCGATGATCGTCATCGATCCGGTGATCACCGATACGGCCAAGATGGCCGACTTCCATCTGCGCGTGCGGCCGGGCACCGATGCGTGGTGTCTGGCGGCGATGGCTGCGGTGCTGGTGCAGGAAAACCTGTGCAACGAAGAGTTTCTGGCCGACCACGTGACCGGTGCCGACGCGGTTAAAGACGTGCTCCGGCAGGTGCCGATCGCCGACTACGCGCAGCGATGCGGCGTCGACGAGGAGCTGATCCGCGCCGCGGTGCGACGCATCGCAGGCGCGGACAGTGTGGCGGTCTTCGAGGACCTCGGCGTTCAGCAGGCGCCCAACAGCACGCTGTGCTCATACCTGAACAAGCTGCTGTGGATTCTCACCGGTAACTTCGCCAAACGCGGTGGGCAGCACCTGCACTCGGCGTTCGCGCCGCTATTCACCTTCGGCGGTGTCGGCCGCTCGCCGGTGACGGGATCGCCGGTGATCTCCGGGCTGGTGCCGTCGAACGTTGTGCCGCAGGAGATCCTGACCGACCATCCCGACCGGTTCCGGGCGATGATCGTCGAAACGAGCAACCCCGCACACTCCCTGGCCGACTCGGCCGCCTGCCGGAAGGCCTTCGAGTCACTGGAGCTGATGGTGGTCATCGATGTGGCGATGACGGAGACCGCCCGGCTTGCCCATTACGTCCTGCCCGCGGCGAGTCAGTTCGAGAAGCCCGAAGCGACGTTCTTCAACCTGGAGTTCCCGCACAACACTTTTCATCTGCGGCATCCGATTCTCGACCCGCTGCCGGGCACGCTGCCCGAGCCCGAGATCTGGGCACGCCTGGTGCGGGCGCTCGATGTCGTCGACGACGCCGACCTCGAGCCGCTGCGCGAGGCCGCCGACCAAGGGCTGGAGGCGTACGCGCAGGCGTTCCTCGGAGCGGTTGCCGCGAACCCGGCGATGAGCCGCGTGCTGCCGTACGTCCTCTACGAGACGCTCGGCCCGACATTGCCTGAAGGCCTGAAGGGCGCGGCGGCGTTGTGGGGGTTGGCGCAGAGGACGGCAATGAAGTACCCCGATGCGGTGCGGCGGGCAGGCCACGTCGACGGCAACGCGCTCTTCGAGGCGATCCTGGCACGCCGCTCGGGTGTGACGTTCACGGTGCACGAATACGAGGACGACTTCGAGCTGATCGGCCACGCCGATCACAAGATTGCGCTGGAGATGCCCGAAATGCTGGGTGACATCGCCCGCTTGACTGACGCGCAGGCCGCGCTGACGACCCCGGAGTTCCCGGTGGTGTTGTCGGCGGGCGAGCGCCGCGCGTATACGGCGAACGACATCTTCCGCGACCCGAGTTGGCGCAAGCGCGACGCGGAAGGAGCGCTGCGCGTCAGCGTGGAGGACGCGCAGGCGCTGGGCCTGGTCGCGGGTGGACGCGCGCGCATCACCACCGCGGCCGGTAGCGCCCAGGCGAACGTCGAGATCAGTGAGGCGATGCTCCCGGGCCATGCATCGCTGCCCAACGGGCTCGGTCTCGACTTCGTCGACGAGGACGGGCAGACGCTGGTCCCTGGTGTCGCCCCGAACGCGCTGACGTCAACGGAATGGCGCGACGCCTATGCGGGCACACCGTGGCATAAGCATGTACCTGCCCGCATCGAGGCCGTAGAGGCCGCTGCCACAGCGTGATTAGGCTCTGCGAAGGAGTGTGATGTCCTTCGCGGAGCATCAATCGCCGTTGCCGAGACCCTTCTGGATCTTGCTCACCGTGCGCTGAATGTCGAGCAGCTTGCGCATGAGCTCGGCGTTCGTCGGTTCGTCACCCTGGATGCTGGTCGGCGGACCGACCCCACCGGGTGGCAGTCCGCCGTCGGGGATCGCAGCCAAGTCATGGAACTTGCGGATGATCTCGATGATCGCCTGCGGTGTCTGTCGCAGATCGATGACGGGACCGTAGTCGGCGATAACGCGCTCGATGAACTTGTCTTCACTGATCATGAGTTTCCTTTCGGACGGGGTGTTGACGTGACCAGGTCGTGAGAATCGTCTTCCGACCACGCCGGACGGGTTGAGCGGCATGGCGTTTGGCTGGGTCGACCGTGCCGTCGTCTCGCAGGTTGCGCCATACCACGAGCCGGCCGGCAACAGGTGTGACGCGCACGCGTAGATCCGGAAACACCGTGGCGCCACCTTCCGGCGGGGTCTCCAAGTAGAGCAGCACGGTGAGCTCGCGCTCGCCTTCTGGATCGCACGCGAACAACCCGGCGTCGTGATGCAGCTGGAAACGACCGCGGTTCCGGTAGCGCACAGCTTGCCAGGGCTCGAGTGTCGCGGAGTCAACCCGCAGCATCTCGCAGACACGTCGCTCGATGCCAGCGACCGCTTCGTCGAGCTCGGCGTTGAACCATTGTTGATCGGTGGACACGCTCGTGCGTTCGGCACTGCGGTAGTAGACAAGCTCGTCGCCGAAAAGTCTGTTGACCACGCGGCTCGGCCGCCAGAAGGCGAAGTCTAGTTCTGCGCAGATGAACTCGCATTCGTCGGCGTCCAGGAATCCGTCGATCCATGTGACGCCAACGTCAAGGACCTGCTTGGTCATGTCGATATTCATATGACGAGCTCGGTGAGGATCAGTTCCTGGTAGTCGCGCACAGTGCGCACGTCTCCCAGCCCTATCGGTGTCGGTTGACCGGTGTACAGGTCGCGCATCAATGCCAGTGATCGCTTGTGTTGTGTCTGCCAGTCGGCGTGGTCGTCCCAGTGCGGTACCCGGCGGCCGCGGTCATAGCAATGCCAGCCGATGATGCGGTGCGGATGGAACATGTCATAGCCATGTGTGAAGGCTCGAAGGCCGGTGACAAGTTCGTCGCCGAAGAAGTAGATCCGCGGATCGAACACGACATCCTTGTTGAACTCTCCGGCCGTGAAAACAAAGTGCAGAGAAAGGAACTCGGCCGGTAACGGTTCGCTCAGAGTTGTCCAGAACGGAATGGGATAACTGGTCAGCCGGGTCAGCACGCCCTCGTCGCGAGACAGCGGGGCCATCATGTAGGGTCGCTTGCCGCGTCCGCCCGGTTCGGAGTCCGGCTTGTAAGCGGGAAGGTAGCCCGTCAAGAGTGGTCGCGTCACGCCGTCATCGGAGAGGTTGCGGTACATCGCCAGCAGAAGCTCGTCCCAGTTCCTGACGAAACGATGGTGGGAGTCGAGGAGCAGCGTGAACGGCTCGCCGTTCCAATGTCGTTGGGCGATTGCACGTGCCCAATTGCAGCCCTTGCTCTGTTCAGCCGGGATGTCGATGATCTCCACGCCCGGCAATTCGCGAAGGTCGCGAGGCAGTAACTCGTCGCGTTCGTGCTGCCATACCACGCAGGTCCGCAGAAGATCCGGTCGCTTCGCCTTGCGGTAGAGGTGACGCAGCGTCGCGGGCAACTCGGCGTCCCGGTAGGCCGGGATCTGCACAAAGATGCGCGTGTCCGCCGACATCTGCACTCTCCGATCGGTGTTCGAGTTCTCATCGCAGTGTGTACTCGGGACACGTGATTGCGGTGAGTAGTCGAGTACTCGAGTCGCCGACGCGGCCGCTGCCAATTGTCGCGCGACCACCAACACGATTGGCGTAGCGCACTACTCGCGCCTCGGTGCGAAGTCGGTGCGACGCTACGCAAGTCCAGTCGACGTCAAGGGATGGTGGATGATGACGATCACCTACGGAACGGTGGAACGGAACCACCGGCACGAATCGAGCAACGGTGAATCCAATCAGAATCGCGTGGACCCGGGTCTCGGTAAAGCCGAGGAGAAGCGGCGGGCTGTCGAACGGCTCGATGAGGTTCGCCAGTTTTTTCGTGATCAACAGGCCCGACGAGAAGTCGTCGCTGTCACCAAGACACCGCTGGGTCAGACGCTTGACTGGGTTCCAGCCGAGAGCCTGACGGCCGACGGTGTGGTTGCGGATGCACCGGACGAGGGTGGCGGCGTCGATCTGCGCTCGCTGTGCACGGTGCCCGCCGACACCGACGGCGACCAGTTCAGGCCGGCGGAGTTGGTGACGTTCGAACTTGACGACAGGAACGTATCTCGTGGCCCCACGGGTACGGTCCCGCTTGTTCGTCGCGACCTGGACCGGTTGACAACGGCCAAGACACTCGACGATCTGCTTTCCAAGCATGGTCGGGCGATGCGATTGCAACCCGATGGTGCGCGTGCCGAGGTCGCGCTACCCGAGGACGGGACCGTGCACAAGTACGCCTACACCGCGCAGTGGGTGGACTGCTTCGGCTGTGAGGGCAACATCAACGCATGGGATCCCTACGGTGAGTGGTCCGATGAATTCACGCTGGGCCAATGCGCCCTCGCACGGGGCAGCGGGGGATCCAAGCAGACGATCGAAGCGGGCCATCAGCAGTATCGAGATCTCTACGGTGACTGGGTGCCGCATCTGTTCATCTTCTACACAACGAACGGATACACCTCATCCGGTGACAACAAGGGCGGTTACAACCAGGATGTCCGCGGCTGGGTTCAGGTGTCGACGCGAGTATTCCCCGAAGCGCTGTCCTCGCCGGTCAGTGTCTTCGGCGGTACACAGTACGTGTTGAGTCTCAAATGGCAACTCTCGCAGGGCAACTGGTGGCTCCGGGTCAATGGTGAATGGATGGGCTACTACCCGGCGAGCCTGTTCGCGACATCAGGATTGCGGAACGGGGCTGAGAAGTGCGCCTGGTATGGCGAGGTGGTCGACTCGGGAAGCCATGCCGGAACCACTGCTACCGATATGGGCAACGGTCACTGGCCTTATGAGGGCTGGCAGCATTGCGCCTACATGAACAATCTGTTATATCAATCGACTGCTGGTGGTCAGATGACGCGGTACAGCCCGACTTCTGTTTACGGTAGCCATTCGAAGTGCTACAACGTCGAGGGCCACTTCGACAACACCGGCAGCTGGGGACCGTACTTCTGGTGGGGCGGCAGCGGCAAGAACAGCCAGTGCCCATGACCTCCGAGCCGCCGGATGTGATCCCGTGCCCCTCGAATCCGGATTTCGAGTGCGTTCGTACGGCCTCACAGACGCCGACCGGTGAGATAGCGGCACCGCCGGACCCGGGCATGGGTGGAGCGAATGTGGAGGAAGCGCTATGCCCCGAAGGGTACGTGCCGCGCCGACGCCGAGACCCATACACGTTGGAGGGAAAGGTTATTCGGCGCGATCCCTAGCGATGCAGATCGTCGATGTCGAGAACCGGGCGCGGTGGTAGCGGATCGGCGCCACCCGATATGGCAGCAATATTCGCTTTGGACACGCGTAGCGAATTGTGCGCTGATAGTGTCGAATACCCGGCGAAATGGCGGGTCATGCCCCATGATCAATCCACCAGTCGAAATCCGGCGAAGTCGACGCATGGGAGCAAAACATGACTCGATTGCTGCGTGGCGCAATACCATCGCTGATACTCGCCGTGGGGTTTGTGGGCGCGGCGGTGGCAGGGGCCGCGCCTCCGGGACCGGAGCTGTCGTTCAATCAGTTCCCGGGCGGGATAACCGTCAACGTCACCGACAAGAGCGGGACCACATCGTGGTGCCGCTATTCGGCCGAGTGGTTCACCCCGCCGCCGTTCCTGCTGTTCGCGAATAAGACGTACCCGTTGATGATTCCGTTCTCGTCCCCAGACGACAAGGTGTGGAACGTCAACGTCAACTGCGACAACGGCGCCAGCACCCACACGACCTACAACTATGTGGCGCCGGGAACAGACCCTTCAGTAATCGAGTCTGGGCCCACCGACGCTCGGCAGGCCGAATGCCCGCCGGAGCAGACTTCGGTGAATGGCGTCTGCCAATACCCCCCTTGCCCCTATACGGGCCAATACCGCGACACAGCTGACGGCCAGTGCAAGTGCGGTTCGGGACGTTCGACGAACCCGGACGGCAGCTGCGGGGCCTACGTTGGCGCACCTGCCCGGCCGGGTCTGGACGGGCTTGCGCCGTCGCCGCGCCGGTCCATTTCATTCCGGAGGAGACGGCCCCGGCGTCGGCCTGCGCCGCGGCTACTGGGCATCCACGTCGGTCCACCTGACCGTCGACGAGTCCGAAGTTTATGACCGGCTAGGAGTCGTACCGGACCCGTACCCCCCGATGCGGGAGCAACACGATGCCGCGACGGACCTGCCTGTCCTCATCGTCGTGCACGGCTTGGAACCTGCCGGAGCGCAGCAGCGTTTGGAGCACGACGGTGAGCTCGAGAAGGCTGAAGCTGGCGCCGAGGCAGCGTTTGATACCTCCACCGAACGGGATCCAGGCATAGGTCGGGGGGGTGACGTCCAAGAACCGCTCGGGATGGAACTCGTTGGGGTGCTCGTAGGTTTCGGCGTTGAGGTTGACCTCGCCGATGTGCGGGACGATCCGTGTCCGCGCAGGCACCGTGTAGCCGCCGAGTCGGTAGTCGCAGGCGGTGTAGCGCCCGGTGAAGGGGGAGGGGGGCCGAATGCGAAGCGTTTCGTTGATCACGGCCTGCGTGTACGCCGTTGATTCGCCCGCCTCCGCCTCGGCCGCAACCTTGGCCAGCTCGCGTGGGTGGTGCAGCAGGAGGTCGATCATCCAGGCCAGCGTCGTGGCCGTCGTCTCATGCCCGGCGAGCACCAAGGTGACGAGGTCGTCTCGAATCTCCTTGTCGGACAGGAACTCCCCATCCTCGCTGCGGATGGTGAGTAACAACGACATGATGTCGGTGCGCTCGTGCAGATTGGCATCCTGACGCCGGGCGGCGATCATCGGCGTCAGCAGGTCATCGATGGCCTGGTTCGCGCGGTCGAGCTTGGGCCATCGTCTCAAGCCGCCCATCGAGTGCAGGGCGACGCGCAGAATCAGTTGTTCCGACGACCCGAGGTCCAGCAGCGTCTCGAAGGGGCGGCCGAGCCGAGCCCGCTCGCCGGGGTCCTCGACGCCGAACATGACGCGGACGATCACGTCGAGGGCGAGGTCGCGCGCCGCACGCAACATCTTGAACGGCTTGCCCGTCGGCCACGCGGCGATGGCGTGCCGTGTGCTGTCTTCGATGATCGGTCGGTAGTTCTCCAGGGCCTTGCCGTGCAGTGCAGGGGTGAGCAGCTTTCGGCGTCGAAGATGTTCGGGCTCTTCTTGAACGAACATCGAGCCGGTTCCATAGATGAGCGCCGACGGCCGCACGCCCCGCCCGCCGAGCAGGACGTCGGGCTTCTCGGTGAACACCTGTTTGACCATTGCCGGGTCCTTGATGAGAACCACGGGGATGCCCGGCAGTGGAATCGACACGATGGGTCCGTAGGTGGCGAACAGGCGTCGAATCAGCCATTCTCCGGCGACCAGGTAGCCGGCTCCGCAGGCGGCGGCAACAAATGGTCGCAGCGGCGCGATCGCCCGCGGGCCCGGCGGTCGGAGCTCCTGAGTCTGCGCGGTATTGGTGATGTTCCGACCATACGGTACGGCTAGCGGCGGGCGAGCGGATAATCGCGAGCGCACAGCCTGAGATCCTGGGGCTGGCACCGCATTACGGCTGCGAGATTTCCTGGCCGTCCGGTGTGTGGACCGTAAAGCATTGGGTCGCCGCGAATTTAGTGCGATGTTGCGACCGCTCGCTACGCCTCACCTTGGTAGAGGCCGGTCAGCTCGGTCGCGATCTGGAGCAATAGGTCCTTGACGGCGGGTTGGTCCAGCACCTGCACCAGCCCGCCCCAGCCGGCCAGGTCGCGGGCCAGGTCGAGGGGGGTCGGTGCGGCCACCCGGGCCCGGGTCCAGCCGTCGGCCTCCTCGACCGTCTCGTCGCCGTCGATGACCTCGCACTGGCGGCCGAAGCGCTGGCGCAGCACGGGCACATAGCGGGTCTCGATCCGGATCGTCGCCTGGGTGCGGGCACGCTTCAGCTCCACAACGCCGACCACCGCTTCCCAGGCGGCGTCGAGAGCGAACCCGGCGGGGCGGGGGCTGGCCTCCTCGTCGGTGGTCACCGCCTGCTCTATGCGGTCGACCCGGAAGGTCCGCTGACCCCGGTCGGTGCCAGCGACGAGGTACCAGCTGTCGTCCTTGGCCACGAGGCCCCACGGGTCGACGATCCGCTCAGATCGCTGCCGGGACCCGCTGGTGTACGTCATGCGGATGCGACGGCAGGTCACGACGGCGTCCTCCAGCCGGTCCACGAGGGGAGGCCGACGGCGGGGCTGCTCACCCCAGCGGCTCTGGTCGATGACGGTGGCGGTGGCGGCCGCCTCGGCGTCGGCCCGGAAGGTGGCCGGCAATGCCTGGACAAGCTTGCGCATCGCGGCCCGGGCCTGGTCGGAAGCCGACGTCGCCGGGCCCACCCGCAGGAACACCGCGCGGGCTCTGCCCCTTATAATCATCTCCGCGCCCACGAAACCGAGGCTGATCTCGTATGGCGTTTTCCGCTTGTAACAACAAATCCTACAGAC
>NZ_RARC01000085.1 GCF_003719305.1 Mycolicibacterium stellerae | reverse complement strand
CCCCGTCGGCGAGGGCATCGCTGAGCCGCTTGAGCACCACCACCCCACAACCCTCACTGCGGACATAGCCGTCAGCACCGGCATCAAAGGTCTTGCACTGACCATCCGGCGACAACATCCCAAACCGGGTGAGGGCCATATTCGCCTCGGGACGCAGCATCAGGTTCACGCCAATCGCCATGGCGGTGTCGCTTTCGCGGCGGCGCAGGCTCTGGCAGGCCAGGTGCACCGACACCAGCGACGACGAGCATGCCGTGTCGATGACCACCGCCGGGCCACGCACACCCAAGAAGTACGACAACCGCCCCGCGGCGAAATTCGCCGCATTCCCGAACGGCACATACGCGTCGTAATCCTCATGGCTCAAGTTCTCTGTGAGAGTGAGCATGTAGTCATAAGCGGTCAGGCCGACGAAGATCCCCGTTTGGGTGCCGTGGATGGTGTGTGGTGGGATTCCGGCGTTTTCCAGTGCCTCCCAGGCGACTTCGAGCACCAGCCGTTGCTGCGGGTCCATCGCGGCAGCCTCACGCGGGCTGATCCCGAAGAA
>NZ_RARC01000084.1 GCF_003719305.1 Mycolicibacterium stellerae | reverse complement strand
GGTGCGTTGTCGGCGGGGCATCATCAGGCCGCGATGTTCGGCGTTGGGTGGTGGTTTTGTGGCGGGTGGGAGTTCGGCGGTGGTGACGTTCCAGGTGGGGAAGAACAGCCGGCTGCCGGGCTGGGTGGTGAACGTCTTACCGCTCGGGGCTGTCCAGATCACTGTGCCGTCGGGCAGCTGCTGATCGGCCCAGCCGCCGATGCCGGTCCAGAACGTTTTCATCAAATGGTGTCGGCGGCATTTGCAATTCAGATTCGAGGCGTGAGTGGGGCCCCACGGCCACGGGCGGACATGGTCGATGTCGCAGCGGTCGGCGGCCACGGTGCAGCCGGGGAAGCGGCAGAACAGATCGCGCATCCGCACGAACTCGGCCAACTCGGCGCTGGGCCGATACCGCGGCTCGGGTGCGCCGCCCGGCATCCGGATCGGCGTGATCGTCGCCCCGCTGCGGATCGCCTCGGCCAGCAGCGCATTGGGCAACACCCCATGGCCCACCAGCAGGCCCGGCGACCGCGGCGGTTGCTGGGACGCGGCGGCGGTGGCGTCGGCGGTGGCGTCGGGTTGGGCGGGCTGCTCGGCGGCAG
>NZ_RARC01000083.1 GCF_003719305.1 Mycolicibacterium stellerae | reverse complement strand
CGCGCATCCGCACGAACTCGGCCAACTCGGCGCTGGGCCGATACCGCGGCTCGGGTCCAGCAGTCGGTGTGCGGATCGGCGTGATCGTCGCCCCGCTGCGGATCGCTTCGGCCAGCAGCGCATTGGGCAACACCCCATGGCCCACCAGCAGGCCCGGCGACCGCGGCGGTTGCTGGGACGCGGCGGCGGTGGCGTCGGCGGTGGCGTCGGGTTGGGCGGGCTGCTCGGCGGCAGCGTCGATGGCGGTTTGGTCGGCGATCACCCGGATCACCACATTGGACTTGGGTTTCGTACCCGTGGTGGGGCAGGCCGGGGAGCCGCACCGGCACGCCAGGGTGTCGTTACCGTTGGCGATCGCGCCGATCGCATCCGAGCGGCGTTCACCGGCGCTGCGCGGATCACCATCACAGACCCCGTTGACCATGGCGGTGACCCGCTGCCGCAGAACAGCACCGTCGGGGGCCAGCAGCCGCCCCCACACCGCGGTGGTTTCGGCGTCGTCGTCACAGGCGCCGATGGTGAAATCACGGCCCCGCACCGCGGTGTGGGTGCGGCGTTGGGCGTCGGGGTCGTAGCGGGCGACCTG
>NZ_RARC01000082.1 GCF_003719305.1 Mycolicibacterium stellerae | reverse complement strand
TTGGCGCCGTCCCACAGGCTGATCGGCCACGGCGCGTGCCAGCCGCCGAGGAACATCGTGGTGGCCAACGCCGACACGGTGGTCATGTTGACGTACTCGGCGAGCATGAACATCGCGAACTTCAGCGACGAGTACTCGGTGTGGAAGCCGCCGACCAGTTCGCCCTCGGCCTCGGGCAGATCAAAAGGTGCGCGGTTGGTTTCACCGACCATCGAGGTGACATACACCAGAAACGACGGCAGCAGCAGGAACACGAACCATCTGCCGTCCTGGGCGGCCACGATGCCCGAGGTGGACATGGTGCCCGCGTAGAGGAACACCGCGGCAAACGACAGCGCCATGGCGATCTCATAAGAGATCACCTGCGCTGATGACCGCAGCCCGCCCAGCAGCGGATAGGTCGATCCCGACGCCCAGCCGGCCAGCACGATGCCATACACCCCGATCGAGGTGACCGCCAGGATGTAGAGCACCGCAACGGCCAGGTCGGTCAGCTGCAGCGGGGTGTGGTGGCCGAACACCGAGACCACCGGCCCCATCGGGATCACCGCGAAGGCCATGAACGCGGGCACCGTCGAGATGATCGGCGCCAGCAGGTAGATGGGCTTGTCCACACCGGTGGGAATCAGGCCTTCTTTGAGCCCCAACTTTATGCCGTCGACCAGCGACTGAAGCAAACCCTTTGGGCCCACCCGGTTGGGACCAAACCGCATCTGCATACGGCCCAACAACTTCCGCTCGATCAAAATCGCCGCCAACACCGTCAACAACAGAAA
>NZ_RARC01000081.1 GCF_003719305.1 Mycolicibacterium stellerae | reverse complement strand
AGTTCGATGGTGGGTGTGACCGCTAGTGCTGCCTTTTCGGCTTCGCGGACGGCTTCGTCGCGGTTGACGCCTAGCGGC
This sequence comes from Mycolicibacterium stellerae, assembly GCF_003719305.1. Taxonomy (GTDB): domain Bacteria; phylum Actinomycetota; class Actinomycetes; order Mycobacteriales; family Mycobacteriaceae; genus Mycobacterium; species Mycobacterium stellerae. The sequence continues at coordinate 802 of NZ_RARC01000081.1, read as the reverse complement.
ATTTCCTGGATTTTGTCGTGCAGTTTGAGGATCGCGTGCAGCAGCATTTCCGGGCGGGGTGGGCATCCGGGCAGGTAGATGTCCACCGGGACGACGTGGTCGACGCCTTGGACGATGGCGTAGTTGTTGAACATGCCCCCCGAGGACGCGCACACGCCCATCGCCAGCACCCACTTGGGTTCGGCCATCTGGTCATAGACCTGCCGCAGTACCGGGGCCATCTTCTGGCTGACCCGGCCGGCCACGATCATCAGGTCGGCCTGGCGTGGGGTGGCCGAGAACCGCTCCATGCCAAAGCGGGAGATGTCAAAGCGCGGGCCCGCGGTGGCCATCATCTCGATCGCGCAGCAGGCCAGCCCGAACGTCGCGGGCCACAGCGAGCCCTTGCGGACATAGCCCGCCAGCTTCTCCACCGTCGAGAGCAGGATGCCGCTCGGCAGCTTTTCTTCTAGTCCCAATTGAGGCCTCCCCTGCGCCAGACGTAGGCATACGCGACGAACACGGCGGCCATGAACAACAGCATCTCGACCAAAGCGAACATCCCCAGGCTGTCGAAGGCGACCGCCCACGGGTAGAGGAACACGATCTCGATGTCGAAGACGATGAACAACATCGCCGTCACGTAGTACTTCATCGGGAAGCGCTGGCCCGCGGCCGCCGGATTGGCCAACTCCGGCAACGGCTCGATACCGCACTCATAGGCCTCCAGCTTGGCGCGGTTGTAGCGCCGCGGCCCGCCAAGCAGCGCGGCCACGACCGAGAACACGGCAAACCCAGCGGCAATCGCGCCGAGTACCAGGAT
>NZ_RARC01000080.1 GCF_003719305.1 Mycolicibacterium stellerae | reverse complement strand
TGTACTGACCACGGACGTTAGGTACGGCGTGGCGTGGTGACATGACGAAGACCTCCGAGTGAAGTGCGAGCTGTCTAGGAACGCACCAACTCACCCCGGAGGTCTTCGTGGTCCACCGTAATGCCCCTCTGTCAGAAACTGGTCGTCTGCGTTTGGCCCGATGCGTTGTCGAGCAAGGCTGGTCGTTGCGACGAGCGGCCGAACGGTTTCAGGTCGCCGTCACCACCGCAGCACGCTGGGCCGGCCGCTACCGCGAGCTGGGGGCCGCCGGCATGGCCGATCGCAGCTCCCGACCACATCGCAGCCCGAACCAGACCCCGACGCGCACCGAGCGGCGCATCATCAAGGTCCGTGTCATCCGCCGGTGGGGGCCAGCTCGAATCGGCTATCTGCTGGGCCTCAGCGTCTCCACTGTGCACCGCGTGCTGACGCGCTACAACTTGGCACGACTGCGCTGGCTGGACCGGCCCACTGGGCAGGTCATCCGCCGCATGGAGCCAACGGCATGTGGCGAGATGGTGCACGTCGACGTCAAGAAGCTGGGCAAGATCCCCGCCGGAGGTGGTTGGCGAAAGCTGGGCAAGACCAAGGGCAAGCACAACGCTCGCGCCGACCGCAGCGGTGGCGAGCTTACTGCCGACTACAAGCCGGTTCGCGGGTATCACTTCCTGCACACCGCCATCGACGGCCACTCACGGCTGGCCTACAGCGAAATCTTGACCGATGAGCGCAAAGACACCGCTGCAGCGTTCTGGTCACGGGCCAATGCCTGGTTCGCCGAACGTGGCATCGCAGTTCGAAAAGTATTGACCGACAACGGCTCCTGCTACCGATCACATACTTTCGCTGATGCGCTTGGCGAGATCGAGCATCGCCGCACCCGACCCTACCGACCACAGACGAACGGCAAGGTAGAGCGCTTTCACCGCACCCTGGCCGACGAGTGGGCATATGCCCGGCTCTACACCAGCGACTCCGAACGCTGCACCGCGTTCATCACCTGGCTACACACCTACAATCACCACCGCGGCCACACCGCACTCGGCGGTCAACCACCCGCCAGCCGCGTACCTAACCTCTCAGGTCAGTACAG
>NZ_RARC01000008.1 GCF_003719305.1 Mycolicibacterium stellerae | reverse complement strand
GCCGATGATCCTGCTCGCCGTCGGCTCAGTGGCATCCGGCGCCCTGTTCGCCATCGGCGGCACCCTGGCGCACTGGCTCCAACCCGTCGTCGGCGCCCACGAAGCACACCACGCCCTACCCGCCTGGCTCGTCACCATCATCGTGCTCTCCGTCGTCGCCATCGGCATCCTCATCGCCTACCGCATGTACGCACAAAAGCCGGTCCCCGACACCGCACCCCAGGAGGTATCGGCACTCACCGTGGCCGCCCGCAAAGATCTGTACGGAGATGCGATCAACGAGGCTCTGCTAATGAAATCGGGCCAGGTCCTGACCAAGGATCTGTTCTGGGTCGACAACAAGGGGGTGGACGGCGCCACAAACGGGCTGGCCACTCTGGTCGGGCGCACCTCGGACGGCCTGCGGCTGGTGCAGACCGGTTTCGCCCGCTCCTACGCCCTTTCGATGCTGGCGGGCGCAGCCCTCATCGTCGCAGTGATCCTGGCGGTGCAGCTGTGGTGACCTCAGTGCCTTGGCTGACGATCATGTGGGCGGTGCCGATGCTCGGCGCCGCGGCGGTGATGCTGATTCCGGCCACCGGTCGCGCGCTGGCCAAGTGGTTCGCGCTAGCGGTCTCGGTGGTGGTGCTGGTGCTCGCCGCCATCGTCGCTGTCGGGTTCGACCCGTCGGGCCAGCAGTACCAGTTCGTCGAAAACATGCCATGGATACCGTCTTTCGGAACGGGCTACATCCTCGGAATCGACGGCATCGCGCTGGTGCTCATCGTGCTGACAGCGGTCCTTGTGCCGCTGCTGATCGTCGCGGGCTGGAACGACGCCGATGACCAGGAGGGGTTGCGCGGCCGCTCCACACACACCTACCTCGCGCTGACCCTTGCCGTCGAGGGCATGGTGGTGATCTCCCTCGTCTCGCTGGACGTGCTGCTGTTCTACGTGTTCTTCGAGGCCATGCTCATTCCGATGTACTTCCTGATCGGCGGGTTCGGCGGCGAGAATCGGTCCAAGGCGGCGGTGAAGTTCCTGCTGTACAACCTGTTCGGCGGGTTGATCATGCTGGCCGCGGTCGTCGGCCTGTATGTGGTGACCGCCCAGAGCGATGCCTTCGAGGCGGGCACCTTCGATTTCCGCGCGATCGTCGCCGCCGTGACCAGTGGTGAACTGGCCGTCAACCCGGCCATCCTCAACGCCCTGTTCCTGGGCTTCATGTTCGCGTTCGCCGTCAAGGCACCGCTATGGCCTTTCCACCGCTGGCTGCCCGGCGCCGCCGTGGAGGCCACCCCGGCCAGCGCGGTGCTGATGATGGCGATCATGGACAAGGTCGGCACCTTCGGCATGTTGCGCTACTGCCTGCAGTTGTTCCCCGACGCCTCAGCGTATTTCCGGCCGCTGATCATCACCCTGGCCGTCATCGGCATCGTCTACGGCGCGATACTGGCCATCGGCCAGACCGACGTGATGCGGCTGATCGCCTACACGTCGATCTCGCACTTCGGTTTCATCATCCTCGGCATCTTCGTGATGACCAGCCAAGGCCAGTCGGGTTCGACGCTGTACATGGTCAACCACGGCATCTCAACCGCCGCGCTGTTCCTGATCGCCGGGTTCCTGGTGTCGCGCAGGGGAACCCGCCTTATCAGCGCCTATGGCGGCGTTCAGAAGGTGGCCCCCGTTTTGGCGGGCACATTCCTGGTCGCCGGGCTGGCCACGCTGTCGCTGCCAGGGCTTGCGCCGTTCATCAGCGAATTCCTGGTCCTGATCGGCACATTCACGCGTTACCCGGTGTTCGCGGTGGTGGCATCGAGCGCCCTGGTGCTTTCGGCGATCTACATCCTGTGGATGTACCAACGGATGATGGGCGGTCCGGTGACCGAAGGCAACGACCGGCTACGTGACCTGATCCCCCGCGAACTGGCGGTGGTGACGCCGCTGATCGCGCTGCTGCTGGTACTCGGCGTGTACCCGAAAGTTGCTCTGGACGTGATCAATCCGGCCGTCAGCCACACGCTGACCACCATCGACCAACCCGATCCCCCTGCCAAACTGGCGGAAGGCCGCCCACGATGAACCTGCCAACTCCCAGCGTCGAATACGGCCTGCTGTCGCCGATGCTGATTGTGATCGGAGCCGCCATCGCGGGCGTGCTGGTCGAGGCCTTCGTACCGCGCGAACGGCGTTACATCGTTCAGGTGCTCCTCAGCCTGGCCGGTCTGGTGGGCGCATTCGTCGCGGTGGTGCAGTTGGCCCGTGGGCTGCACGGCGCCGTCGGCCACCTGGCCGTGGTCGGAGCGGTTGCCATCGACGCCCCCACCCTGTTCCTGCAGGCCACGATCCTGGTGGTCGGAGTTCTCGGCATCCTGCTCATCGCCGAGCGGCGAATCCCCGCCGAAGACGCGTCGGAGTCCGAAAACGCTGTGGGCGGGCTCGATTCGTTCACCCCGCAGGCGTCCGCGGCAGTCGGAAGCGTCGCCGAGAAGGCGGCGACCAAGGCCGGCGTGATGCAGACCGAAGTGTTCCCGCTGACGCTGTTCGCGATCGCCGGAATGCTGATCTTCCCTGCGGCCGACGACCTTCTGGCCATGTTCGTGGCGCTCGAGGTGCTGTCGCTGCCGCTGTATCTGATGTGCGGCCTCGCCCGCCGACGTCGCCTGCTGTCGCAGGAAGCGGCGCTGAAATACTTTCTGCTCGGCGCGTTTTCGTCGGCGTTCTTCCTGTATGGCGCCGCGATGCTGTACGGCTATGCCGGCACGCTCAGCCTGAATGGGATCGCCGACGCGATCCACGCCAACACAGGCAAGGCGTCACTGGCGTTGATCGGTGTCAGCCTGGTGCTTGTCGGCTTGCTCTTCAAGGTCGGTGCGGCGCCGTTCCACTCCTGGATCCCCGACGTCTATCAGGGCGCGCCGACACCCGTCACGGCGTTCATGGCGGCGGCAACCAAGATCGCCGCGTTCGGCGCCCTTCTGCGCATCTTCTACGTCGCCGTGCCCGAGATCCGCGCCGACTGGCGACCGGTGCTGTGGGCGATCGCGATCCTGACCATGGTGGTCGGCACCGTTACCGCGATATCCCAGTCCGACGTCAAGCGGATGCTTGCCTACTCCGCGGTGGCACACACCGGGTTCATCTTGACCGGCGTGATCGCGCTGAACGAGTCCGGCCTTTCGGCGACGCTGTTCTACCTGTTCGCCTACGGGTTCAGCACGGTGGGCGCGTTTGCCGTCGTCGGCCTGATCCGCGACCGGGCGGGCGAGGAAGAGACCACGCTTGCGCGCTGGGCCGGGCTTGGCCGCCGCTATCCCATTGTCGGCATCGTGTTTGCGTTGTTCCTACTCGCCTTCGCGGGCATTCCGCTGACCAGCGGGTTCGTCAGCAAGTTCGCGGTGTTCAAGGCCGCCGGTGAGGGCGGCGCAATCCCTCTGGTGATCGTCGGTGTGATCGCCAGCGCCGTCGCCGCGTACTTCTACGTGCGGGTCATCGTGCTGATGTTCTTCACCGACCCGCCCGAGGATGCGCCGATCGTGGTGGTGCCAAGCATCTTCACCACGGCAGTCATCACGATCACCGCCGCAGTGACATTCGCGCTCGGCGCGCTGCCGCAGCCCGTGCTCGACCTGACGAACATCTCCAATCAGTTCCTGCGCTAGCCCCCTTTCCGCCCAAACCAACACATGGGCGAGAAAGTTCGAGAAGATCTCGCCATTACGTCCATCTCGACGAGAGGGAGGTCATGGCGCAACCGCTCGTCCTGATCGCCGATCACGGCGCGGTTCGGGTGCTGACGCTGAACCGGCCCGCCGCGAGAAATGCGCTGAGCCGCGCCCTCATCAAGGCCGCTTACAGCGCGTTGACCGAGGCCGACGCCGACGAGTCCGTCCGCGCGGTGGTGCTGACCGGCGCGGACCCCGCGTTCTGCGCGGGCGTGGATCTCAAGGAGGCGCAACGCGACGGGCTCGGCTACTTCGAGGAGTTCCGGTCGCAGAGCTGTATCGCCGCGGTGGCGAAGATGCGCACACCGATCGTCGGGGCGATCAACGGTGCGACGTTCACCGGTGGACTGGAGATGGCGCTCGGCTGCGACTTTCTCATCGCGTCGCAGCGAGCCGTGTTCGCCGACACCCACGCCCGCGTCGGGATCCTGCCCGGCGGCGGAATGACCGCGCGGCTGCCCCAGCTCGTCGGCCTCGGCATGGCCCGTCGGCTGTCGATGACCGGCGAGGTCGTCGACGCCGCCCGCGCCGAGAAGATCGGGCTGGTGACCGAGGTCGTCGCACATGAGCGGCTGCTGGAGCGCGCGCTGGAGCTGGCGGGCCAGATCGCCGAAGTACCGAGCCCAACGATGTTGGGGCTCAAGGAGATTTACACGACCGGAGCCGCTGCGGTGATCGATCCGGCGTTGGCCGCCGAGGAGAAGATCGCGTTCGCGCAGCACCGCGACTCCCCGGACTTTTCGGCTGGGCTCGGCGACCAGTTCCGTGCCGTGGCCGAACGCAACAAGCGCCAGATCGAGTCGACGGAATAGCGCGCCACGGGTCCCCGTTGTTGGGCCCATGGCATCCTTGACGGGTAAGACGGCGCTGGTGACCGGCGCTTCACGGGGAATCGGGCGGGCGATCGCACTGCGATTGGCCGGCGACGGCGCGGTCGTCGCCGTTCACTACGGAAGCAACGAGTCGGCCGCGGCCGCCACTGTCTCCGAGATCGAAGTCGCGGGCGGGGAGGCATTTCCCGTTCGCGCCCAGCTCGGCGTCGACGGTGACGTCGACGAGCTGTTTGACGGGCTGGAGAAGGGCCTCGCAGGCCGGCCACTCGACATTCTCGTCAACAACGCGGCCATCTCCACCTCCGAGGCCACCATCGAGGCGGCGACGCGCGACCAGTTCGACCGAGAGTTCGCGATCAATGTCCGTGCGCCGTTCTTCATCACTCAACGTGCGCTGCCGCTGATCCGCGACGGCGGGCACATCATCAACATCTCGTCCGGCGTCACATGGTTCGCCACTCCGCAGATCGTCTACTCGATGACCAAAGGGGCCCTCAACGTGATGGGCCGCGCGCTGGCGCTCGCTGTCGGCGAACGGGGAATCACCGTCAACAACGTGTCCCCCGGCGTCACCGACACCGACATGAACTCGTGGCTGCACGACAGCGAGGAGGCATCGGAGGGGGTCAAGCAGATCGTCGCGCTCAAGCGCGTCGGGCAGGCGGCCGAGATCGCCGACGCTGTCGCGTTTTTCGCCGGTAACGACAGCCGATGGGTGACCGGGCAGACACTCGACGTCAACGGCGGCCTCTGGCTGGGCCGCGGTGTGGTGCAATGAGGCTCAGCACTCCCGCTTGAGGATGAACTCCACCGAGCGGTGACCCTCCAGCCCCGGCAGCGGCGGAAGTGTCGTCATGTCAACCTGCTTGCGGGCTTGCTCGGCAACCGGCACGTCGGGGTTGTACACCGACAGGTAGACGTCGTGAGCGGCCAGCGACGCGACCGCGACGTCGATGAAATCGTCGACAGTCTCGCCGTGCGTGCCATATGGACCGTGCTCGAAGAACCATCGCGGTTTGTCCGGCAGCGAGTCATACGCCGCCGCAACGGCTAACGCGAACTCGATGTGGTCGCGCTGATTCGGCGCACCTGGCGCCCACTCCGGTCCGCTGTAAAGGGTGATGACGACGTCGGGGGCCAGTTCGGTGATCGTCTCGGCGATTTTCGCCCGCAGCTCGGGCGTGTTGAAGATCTGGCTGTCGGGGAAGTCCCAGAACTCCACATTGTCAACGCCCACGATCGCCGACGACCGTCGCTGCTCTCGCTCACGCAGCGGGCCGCACTCCTCCGGCGACATACCGGGGATGCCGACCTCGCCGCGGCACGCCAGCGCGTAATGCACGTGCTTGCCTTGCGACGTCCATTTGGCGACGGCGGCGGCGCAGCCATACTCGGTGTCGTCGGGATGGGGAACCAGGACCAGCGCCGTGGCCCAGTCGGTGGGAAACGGTTGATGGACCACGGATATCAGGCAATCACACCGTGGGCGACGATGGCAGTCGTCTGGTCAACCCAGTCGTCGTCGAGTTCCTCATCGGGCCACAACAGCAGTCGCAGCATGGTGGCGCCGCCGATCACCTCGATCAGCCGCTGCGGGTCGATGTCGGCGTGCACCTCCCCGCGGCGAACTGCGTCGGCCAACCGAACCCGCACGGCGTTGAATACGTCGGCGAAGCGCCCCATCACTCTCGCGTTCAACTCGGCGTCGGCGGTCATGTCGGCGATCAGACCCGGCAGCGCGGCGCGCACCACCGGGCTGGTGAACACACTGCCCGCTGCGGCGATCATCGCGCGCACGTCGGCACGGAAATCCCCCGCCGGTGTCTCGATTGCGGTCGGCGCCGCGGGAAACGCCGCCTCGTGGACGAGCTCGGCCTTGCTGGACCACCGGCGGTACAACGCGGTCTTGGTGGTGCCCGCCCGGTCGGCGACCGCCGCCATCGTCAGGTTCGAATAGCCGATTTCCACAAGCAGATCCGCGGTCGCGCGCAGTATGGCAGCGTCGATGCGTGGGTCCCTTGGCCGCCCGGCCGCTGGGCCCTTGTCAATTGAAGTCGGGTCTGCTTTCATAACGCTACCCACCGTATCGTAATTAGGCCGGAGGAATAACCTTGGCTACAGAACCGGCTGTCGAAGACGTCGGCCGACTCCAGCGCTCCGCACGAGACATCAGCACGCTTCCCGATGTGATGTCGCAGTGGCTGTCCACGGTGATGCCCGGCGGTACCAAGCCGGCGGTGACCGTGGAGAGCGGCGTGGACTCGAACGGGATGTCCTCGGAGACCATCATCCTGACCGGACGCTGGGACGCCGACGGCCAACGCCATGAGGAGAAGTGGGTGGCGCGCGTGGCGCCGGCCAATGAGGACGTGCCGGTGTTCTCGTCCTACCGGATGGACCACCAGTTCGACGTGATCCGGTTGGTCGGAGAGCAGACCGACGTCCCGGTGCCGCGGGTGCGGTGGCTGGAGCCGACGGGCGCGGTGTTGGGCACGCAGTTCTTCCTGATGGACTATGTGTCCGGGGTCGTCCCGCCTGACGTGATGCCCTACACGTTCGGCGGCAACTGGTTCGCCGACTCGCCCGCCGAGTCGCGCCGCGAACTGCAGGACAACACCGTCGACGTGCTGGCCAGGCTGCACTCGATACCCGAGGCCGAGGACACCTTCGGGTTCCTGGCCGATGGGCGTGACGAGCCAAACGCGTTGCGGCGCAACCTGGACTGGCTCACGGCGTGGTATGAGTTCGCGGTCCCCGACATCGGCCGGTCCCCGCTCGTCGAGCAGGCGCTCGAGTGGCTGGAGGCCAACTGGCCGCAAGACGTCGCCGCCACACAACCGGTACTCGTCTGGGGCGATTCCCGGGTGGGCAACGTCCTCTACGAGGACTACAAGCCGGTCGCCGTGCTCGACTGGGAGATGGCGACGCTGGGGCCTCGCGAGATGGACGCCGCGTGGATGGTCTTCGCGCACATGGTTTTCCAGGAGCTCGCGGGCCTGGCAGGCATGCCGGGTCTGCCCGACTTCATGCGTGAGGACGACGTGAAGGCCACCTACGCCCAGAAAACCGGCGTCGAGTTGGGCGACCTGAACTGGTTCTACATCTACTCCGGGGTGATCTGGTGTTGCGTCTTCATGCGGACCAGCGCCCGTCGCGTCCGGTTCGGTGAGATCGAGAAACCCGACGACGTCGAGTCGCTGTTCTATCACGGCGCCCTGCTGCGGCGCCTCATCGGAGGAGAAGCCTGATGCTCGGCCCCATGGATGAATTCCCGATCCACCAGCTCCCGCAGCCCATCGCGTGGCCGGGTTCGTCGGACCGCAACTTCTACGACCGGTCCTACTACAACGCGCACGACCGCACCGGCGACATCTTCCTGATCACCGGCATCGGGTACTACCCAAACCTGGGCGTCAAGGACGCGTTCGTCCTCGTCCGGCGCGGCAATACGCAGACGGCGGTGCACCTTTCGGATGCGATCGACCAGGATCGGCTCAACCAGAACGTGTTGGGCTATCGCATCGAGGTCACCGAGCCACTGCACAGGCTGCGGATCGTGATGGACGAGACCGAGGGCATGGCCGTCGACCTGACCTGGAACGGGTTGTTCGACGTTGTGCAGGAGCAGCGGCACATTCTGCGAGCCGGCACCCGAATCACGTTGGACGCGCAGCGGTTCGCCCAGGTGGGTTCATGGAGCGGGCACATCGCCATCGACGGCGAGGAGATCACCGTCGACCCGTCGGCGTGGATCGGCACGCGCGACCGGTCGTGGGGAATCCGGCCCATCGGCGAGGCCGAACCGGCTGGGCGGCCTGCGGATCCGCCGTTCGAGGGCATGTGGTGGCTGTATGTGCCGATGGCGTTCGACGACTTCTCGATCGTGCTCATCATCCAGGAGGAGCCGAGCGGGTTCCGGTCACTGAATGACTGCACCCGGGTGTGGAAGGACGGCCGCGTCGAGCAGCTGGGCTGGCCGCGGGTGAAGATCCACTACACGCCGGGCACCCGGATCCCTACGGGCGCAACGATCGACGCCACCGCGGCCGACGGCACTCCCGTGCACTTCGATGTGGAATCCAAACTGCCCGTGCCGATTCACGTCGGCGGCGGCTACGGCGGCGACTCGGACTGGATCCACGGCGTGTGGAAGGGCGACAAGTTCACCGAGCGGTTGACCTACGACATGACCGATCCCGCGATCATCGGGCGGGCCGGCTTCGGCGTCATCGACCACGTCGGTCGTGCGGTGTGCACTTCAGCGCACGGGACGCCGACGGAGGGTTGGGGTCTCTTCGAGCATGGTGCGCTTGGCCGCCACGACCCGTCGGGCTTCACGGACTGGCTCACCGTCGCGGACTAGTTCGATTGCGCGAAATCGACGTTTGGGCGCGTTCTCGGACTTTCTCGCCCAAACGTTGGTTTGGGCGGCACTTTTTGGGTCAGCTCGCGCCCGCCGCGATCACCTCGTCCACCTCGATAGCCCGGCTGGCCATCTCGGCGTGTGCCTTGTCCAGGGCCTCGGCCTGATCCTCATCGGCCTTCATCAGCGCATCGATGTCGAAACCGGCCATGTCGTGCACACCCATGTCCGTGAACGCGCGCTGCACCTTGTCGCCCCACAACCCGATGTCCTTGACGATCGGCACGATGCGGCTGAACAGGTGTGAGCGGAACTGGATCATCAGCGGCGACGTGTCGACCCACTCGGCACACGCTTTCACGTCGAGGCCGAGGGTCTCGAAGACCTCCTCGCCGCGGAACCGGTCGCGCATCAGGTAGCAGGCGTCCACGACGAACTCTTCGCGCTCACCCCGCTCTGCCTCGGTCAGCGCAGAGTAGTAGTCCTTCAACGAGATTCGCCCGAAAGCGACGTGGCGGGCCTCGTCCTGCATGACGTAGGCCAGCAACTGTTTGGCCATTGAGTCCGGCGGCGCCAAGTCACGCAGCACCCCGAAAGCGGCGAGTGCCAGTCCTTCGATGAGCACCTGCATGCCGAGGTAGGGCATGTCCCAGCGCGAGTCGCGCAGGGTGTCTTCCAGCAGTGCAGTGAGGTTCTTGTTGATCGGGTAGACCAGCTCGACCTTGTCCTGCAGGAACCGCGAGAACGCCTCGACATGCCGAGCCTCGTCCATGGTCTGGGTGGCCGCGTAGAACTTCGCGTCCAGGTCCGGGACGACCTCGACGATCTTGGCCGCGCACACCATTGCGCCCTGCTCGCCGTGCAGGAACTGCGAGAACTGCCAGGCTTGGAAGTGCTTGCGCATCTCGGCCCGACGTGAATCGTCTGCTGACTCCCACATCGGGCTTCCGAACAGCGGATGGAACTCGTCGGGCAGCCCGACCGGGTTCATCGGGTCGACGTCTTGGCCCCAGTCGATCCGCGACTGGGCGTCCCACTGCTTGTCCTTTCCCTTTTGGTACAGAGAAAGGAGCCGGGCGCGTCCGTCGTCGTACTCCCACGTGAAGCGTGCGTCACCGGCGCTGGGGACCTCCCACGAGTACGGCTCGGGCACGTCGGTGTATTTGTCCCTCGTGGTCATACGTTTTGCCGCCCCTCTGGTGGTCGGATACTGACGGATAAATTAATCAAGCACTGTTTTGCCGAAAAGAGCGCTCAATTTACAAAATCTCCCTCACCGGGGCGTCGTAACCCTGTCGGCGCAGACCGTCGCGTTCACATTGGCCACGGCAGAGCCACTGATCAACGTTTTGCAGCCGACTACTCGCACTTTGACTGCGAAACGTCGATCGCTGGTGCCTGTGGGATCGGCGCCCAAACGTTGGTTTGGCAGCCGAACGGGCGGATCAATGGTCGCCGAGCCGGACTTCCTAGGCCGTCTGAGTCGACTTGGCGTCGACACGACCGAACACCATGGACTCCTCGATGCGGTCGAAGCGGTGGTCGATCGAGTCCAACACGTAGTTGTGCCGCACATTCCACGGCCGGCGCGTGCCCGACTTCGGCAGCGCGTGCAGGGCCCGCTGCACGTAACCCGCGTTGATGTTCCATGCAGGCTTCTCCGGCATCGGGACGTCGCCCAGATGCGGGTAGGCGTGCGTGTAGCCATGAGAGTCCATGTACGCCAACAGCTTTGCCACGGCGCGCGCCGTCAGGTCAGCCCGAAGCGTCCATGACGCGTTGACGTAGCCGACGCACCAGGCTGCGTTCGGGACGTCCTCGAGCAGGTGCTCCTTGTAGACGAAACGATCCTGCGGCTTGACCTCTGCTCCATCGATGCTCAGCGCGACACCGCCGAGCGCCTGAAGTTGGATGCCGGTGGCGGTCACGATGACATCGGCGTCAAGTCGCTGCCCGGAGCGCAAAACGATGCCGGTCGCGTCGATGTGGTCGATGTGGTCGGTGACCACGTCAACCCCGCCGGCGGCGATGGCTTCGTAGAAATCGTCGTCGACCATGACGCACAGCCGCTGATCCCACGGGTCGTAGCGCGGGTTGAAGTGCACGTCGACGGGATAGTCCGCAGGCAGTTTGCTCTTTGCGTGGCTGCGGATGTACCGCCGGCTGAACCGGGGCGCCGCACGGGCGACTCCGTAAACCAGGACTGTCAAGAACTTGGCGAACAACAAGATCGCGGCATTGGCAGCCCGGCGCGGCAAGACTCTTCGGAACGCCTGCACCGCAGGGTTGATCCGCGGCGTGGACAGCAGGTAGGACGGCGAACGCTGAAGCATGGTCACGTGGGCGGCCTTCTCGCTCAGCGACGGGATCATGCTGACCGCGGTGGCACCGCTGCCGATGACCACAACCCGCTTGCCCGTGTAATCGAGTGACTCCGGCCATAATTGGGGGTGCACGACATCACCGGTGAATTCGTTGATGCCGGGAAAGTCGGGGACGTAGGGCTCGTCGTAGTTGTAGTAACCGGAGCCGAAGAACAGGAACCGGCCGCGGTACGTCGTCGGCTCACCGCCGGCGATCTCGGTCTGCACCGTCCAGGTGTCGGTCGCCGAATCCCAGTCGGCGGACATGACGCGCGTGTTGAAGCGGATGTGGCGGTCGATGCCGTGCTTGCGGGCCGTCTCAGTCAGGTAGGCCTGGATGTCGGGACCGTCGGCGACGTACTCCGGGCGGGTCCACGGCTCGAAGGGATAGCTCAGCGTGAAGATGTCGCTATCGGACCGAATGCCCGGATAGCGGTGAAGGTCCCAGGTTCCGCCGATCCGCGCTCGCCGTTCGAGAACCCGGTAGGACAGCTTCGGGTTCTTTTCGTGGATGCGGTAGGCCGCACCGATCCCGGAGATCCCCGCGCCGATGATCAGAACGTCGGAGTATTCGGACTCGGCCATGGGTTCCACGATATGTGGTCAGCCGCTGAGCGCGTCAACGATCTCGGCCAACGTCTCCGGCGCTACCGGACCGGGCTGATAGAGGCAGATCCGGTCGGCTATGCCGTCGACCCGATCACGGATATGGGCCGCCACCTCGGCGGGCGTGCCGCACGCGGCGATGGTGTGCAACACGTCGTCGTCGATGAGCGTGCCCATCTCCTGCCACCTGCCCTGCTTGGACAGCGCGTTGAGTTCCGGCTGCAGATCGCCCCAGCCGTGGATCTCGAGCACCGGGCGATAGGCGGGCGTCGAGCCGTAGAAACCGAGAAGCCGGCGCGCAGCCGTGTGGTCGTCGCCGACCGACACGATGATCTCGGGGATGACGGCGAAGTCCTCGACCGCCTTGCCCGCGGCGGCAAGACCCTCCCGCACCGCGGGCATCGTCACCTCGTGCAGGAACCGCTTGTTTCCGAAGGGCATCACGAGCAGGCCGTCGGCGTGCTCGGCGGTCGCGCGGGTCAGCCGCGGGCCAAGCGCACCGACGTAGATCGGCGGCGGCCCGTACGGGTTCTCGCCGGGGCTGAACGTCGGGGTCATCAGCGTGTGGCGGTAGTACTCGCCGCGAAAGTCGAGCCGTTCGCCGGTCTCCCAGGCCTGGAATATCGCCCTCAGGGCCGCGACGAGCTCGGTCATCCTGGCGACCGGCTTGTCGAAGTCGGCGCCGAACCGTTTCTCGATCTGGGTGCGGATCTGCGTGCCAAGGCCGAGCGCGAACCGGCCCTCGCTGAGCAGCTGATGGTCGATCGCCTGATGGGCGAGATGAATCGGATTGCGGGGAAACGCAATTGCGACGTTGGTCATCAAATCCAGGCCGCCGACGGTCGACGCCAGGGTGAGCGGCGAGAACACGTCGTTGGTGCCTTCGAACGTGAACACCCCGCTGGCACCCGCATCGCGGTAGGCCCGCGCCTGTTCGATCGCATTGATGGGCCCGAACAACGCTGTCATCACCCGCACGGCGTGAGAGCCTAGTCGCGTGGCACAAACCGCCGACGAGCGCTCGCGCGAGGAACCGATAGTCGACGTCGTCGTCGTGGGGGCCGGGTTCGCGGGCCTGACCGCGGCGCGCGACCTGGTGCGGCTCGGCTACGACGTCGTCGTGCTGGAGGGCCGTGACCGGGTCGGCGGGCGGTCGTCGACCACGACGATCGCAGGGACGCCGGTCGACCTCGGCGGCACATTCGTCGGCCCGACGCAGGAGGCGGTCGTCGAACTCGCCCGCGAGCTGGGCTGCAAGACGGTGCCCACCCACAACCGCGGCAAGAACCTGATCAAATGGCGCGGCCGGGTCCGCAGATACCGCAGCACGATCCCCCGGCTGTCCATGCTCGAACTCTTCGACGTCTCCCGGATCCAGTGGCGATTCGACAGGATCAGCCGTCGGATATCGGTCGCCGAGCCGTGGAAGGCGCCCCATGCGCTCAGCCTCGACGACCAGACGCTGGACCGCTGGTTGCGGTCCCTTCACGCGAGCGCCTCGACGCGCGACCTGATGGCGATCATGTCCAGGGTCACGTGGGGCTGCGAACCCGACCAGGTGTCGATGTTGCACGCCGTGCGGTACGTCAAGGCGGCAGGCGGGATCGGGCGCATGCTCGACGTGGAGGGTGGCGCCCAGCAGGACCGCTTCCCCGGTGGCACGCAGCAGATAGCACTGCGGCTAGCCGACGAGTTGGGTGAGCGCGTCCGGCTGAATGCGATCGTCCGGCGCATCGAACGGCATGCCGACACCATCACCGTCGGCGCCGACGGTGGAGACGTCACCGCCAAGGCCGTCATCGTGGCCATCCCGCCCGCTCACCGTGGCGCCATCGACTTCTCCCCCGTCCTGCCGCCGGAGTACGAGAAACTCGCACAGCACTGGCCGCAAGGAAACCTGAGCAAGGCATACGCCGCCTACGAGACGCCGTTCTGGCGCGCGAACGGGTGCAGCGGGGAGGCGCTGTCGGACGAGGGGCCGGTGTTCATCACCTTCGACGTCAGCCCCGAGGACCCCGAGCAGTCTGGCTCCTCGCGTCCGCAGGGCCCCGGCATCCTGTTGGGCTTCACCGACCCGCGCACGTTCGACTCGCTGCCGCCCGCCGAACGCCGCGAGCGCGCACTGTCGGGGTTCGCCGACCTGTTCGGCGACGAGGCGTTGCAACCGATCGACTACATCGACCACTGTTGGGGGACTGAGGATTTCGCGCCGGGGGGGCCGACGGCCGCAGTCCCGCCGGGTTCCTGGACCACCTACGGGCCGTGGCTACGCAAACCCGTTGATCAGATCTTCTGGGCAGGCACCGAAACCGCCGACCAATGGACCGGCTTCCTCGACGGTGCCGTCCGGTCGGGGCGCCGCGCGGCGGCCGAGGTGCACACCGAACTATCCGACTAGGACGTGGCTCGTTGCGGTTCGCTGACCGACTCGACGAGCCAGCGCAGATGCGCGTTCACCTCGTCGGGCCGCTCCAGAATCGCGCAATGCCCGCCGGACAGCTCGACGAACTGCGCGAGGTTGGGCGCCATCCTCGCGATGTGGCGCGACGAGGCCATCGGCAGCAGCCGATCCTTCTCGCTGCCGATCACCAGCGTCGGCACCGTGAGGTTCTGCAGCCCGATGTGCTTGTTGGTGCGCAGCGAGTCGACCAGCGTGCGCGCCCAGCCGCCGCGACCCGCGGGCGGTGTCTCGGTGAACAGCTCGTAGATGAACTCGGCGATCGCCGGATCCGCGCCCCGGCCGACGGCCATCATCTGCACGAAGCGCTTGCTCGGCCGCTCCACGCCACGCAGCAGGGGCGCCGCGCCGAAGTTCTTCAGCAGAACCTCCGCGGTGCGCACCCTTGCCCCGCTCAGGGTCGGCGGCACGGGCACGAGCTTGACGTGCCGCAGCAGGTCACCGGTGGTGGTGTTGATCAGGGCGACGGCGTCGGCGCGCTGGGCGACCCGGCGGGGGTAACGCTCCGACCACGAGCTGATCGCGATCCCGCCCATCGAATGGCCCGCGATGACGGCACGTTCGCCGGGCTTCAACGTCGCTTCCAGAACCGCGTCGAGGTCGGCGGCCAGGAAGTTGAGGCCATAGTTCGCGCGCCGGGTCGGCAAGCCGCTTCGGCCGTGGCCGCGGTGGTCGTAGGCGATCACCCGGTAGTCACCGGCCAGGTCGTTGATCTGGTGGACCCACACCCGGACGGCACACGTGATGCCGTGGGCCAGCACGATCGGATAGCCGTCCTCGGGACCGAAGACCTCGGCGTGCAGGGCGGTGCCGTCGCCGGCACGCACGGTCATCGGACGTGACGGCGGCAGGGCGTCGGCCGCGGCGAACCGCCGCGCCCTGTGCTTGACCCGCTGACGTCTAGGCATAGCGGCGAAATACTACCGTCAGGCGCCCACGGGCCTGTTCACGCGAGGTTGTTAAATGGGGCGATGCGCGCAATTCAGATAGCCAGCCTCGACGGTCCGGAAGCGGCGAAGCTTGTCGAGATCGATGAGCCGACCGACGGGGACGCGGTCGTCGTCGAGGTCCATGCGGCAGGGGTGGCGTTTCCCGACGCACTGCAATCCCGAGGGCTTTATCAGTACAAGGCGAAGTTGCCGTTCGTGCCGGGCGCCGAGATCGCCGGCATCGTGCGCAGCGCGCCGGCCGACAGCGGATTCACGGCCGGTGATCGGGTCGCCGGGCTGACCATGCTGAACGGCGCCATGGCCGAAGTTGTTGCGCTGCAACCGGATAGGGTGTTCACGCTGCCGGCCAACGTGTCGTTCGAGGCCGGCGCTGGCCTACTGTTCAACGACCTCACCATGCATCACGCACTGCTCACCCGCGGTCGCCTGGCCCGCGGTGAGACAGTGCTGGTGCACGGCGCGGCCGGCGGCATAGGAACATCCACGCTGCGGTTGGCACCGGCATGGGGTGCGGCACGGACCATCGCGGTCGTCGGCACCGAGGACAAGATTGCGATCGCCAAGGCCGCGGGCGCATCCGATGTGGTGCTGGCCGACGGCTTCAGGGACGCGGTCAAGGAGCTGACCGACGGGCGCGGCGTGGACATCGTCGTCGACCCCGTCGGCGGTGACCGTTTCACCGACTCGTTGCGCTCCCTGGCGCCGGGCGGCCGGCTGCTGGTGATCGGGTTCACCGGCGGTGAGATTCCCACCGTGAAGGTGAACCGGCTGCTGCTCAACAACGTCGACGCGGTCGGCGTCGGCTGGGGTGCATGGGCGGGAACGCATCCGGGCTACCTGGCCGAGCAGTGGGCGGAGCTCGAACCGCTGCTGGCGTCGGGCAAGGTGTCCGCACCGCAACCGGAGGTCTATCCGCTCGAGCGCGCGGCCGATGCGATCGCATCGCTGGAGAACCGGACCGCCAAGGGCAAGGTCGTCGTCAAGCTCCGGTGAGGCTGCTTCCGCGGCGCCGTGGCGTCAGAGTCGAAAAGTTCGATGTGGCGACGGGCCGGTGGGCTGAGCCCGCCGCATCAGGTGGCGCCGACCGCGATGAGCTGACCCTGGCGACATACAACGTCTGGAACGACCCCAAATACTTCGGGGAGCGCTATCTCGCTATCGCGCAACTGCTTTCCCGTCATGCACCCGACATCATGGTGTTCCAGGAAATCACGCCGCCTGCTCTGGACGTATTCGTGTCGCAGCAGTGGATTCGCGACGGGTACTCACGGGCGTCGGTGGTCGGTGGCGATGCGGGCAGTTACGGGATGCTTCTGCTATCCCGGCTGCCGCTTTCCCGCGTCACGTACACCCGGCTGCCGTCGCGCCAATCCCGCGGATTCCTGCAAGCCGAACTCACCCTCAACGGCAGGCGACTGGTGGTCTGCTGCATACACCTTGACAGCGGGAAGGCATCGTCGCGATTGCGCGGCTGGCAGCTGCGCAGGATTTTCGGCGCGCTGAAGATGGCGGAAGATGCTGTGGTGCTTGGTGATTTCAACATGCGCGACGCCGAAGACTCGCGCATAGCCGCACCGTACCGCGACGTGTGGCCGACCCTGCGGCCCGGCGAGGACGGCTTCACCGAGGACACGTCGATCAACTTGATGCGCTACGACATGAAGGACAAGCACAGGCACGTCCGGTTCGACCGGGTGCTCCTCAAAGGTCGGCAGTGGTCCGCGGCAAATATCGAACTACTGGGCACGAAGCCCATAGCCGCTGATCTACCGCGGGTGTTTCCGTCAGACCACTTTGGCGTGAAATGCCTTCTTACAACCCGTAATCCATAGGTGGGCCCTGAGGACCAACAGCCGACTTGTCGGCGACGGCCGTGGCGACGACGGTTCCACCCTGCCGGGTTCCGACCACCATCACCTCATCGTTGACGGTGAATGACGCTGCGGGGCTTGCACTTTGTCCGCTGCCGGTGACGGCGGTGGTGCTGGGGGTGACAGCGTAGGTGTTGATGGACCCGTCGGCGCTCTGCGTCGTCAGCGAGTCGGCCGTGACCTCAACCAACCGGCCCTGCTGGGTCAACGGTTGCTGCTGGGAGGCTTCCGGCGCCGGGGCATTGGCGGCGGGCGGCGCTTCTGGCGACACGAGTTCGACGATCGCAGCAGCCAGCACGCTGGACACGCCAACCGATGCGGCGATCGAACCGATTACGAGGTTGGACCTCGATACCTTCGCGCGATGTCTTCCACTCATGGGCCTTTCCCCGCAGCTCGACGACATAAGTCAGGTTCTCTATGAGCTACCCCAGCAAAACCGCGCTGAAACACCTAGGGGAGAAAGTCACAAGTACGGGTCCGACCAGGCGCTGATGATGCGGGCCGCCCGCGCCGCCTGGTTCTTGCCGGTCAGCAGATGGTCGGCGCCTTCCAGCGATACGAAACTGCGCGGGTGGCGGGCGGCCCGGAAGATCTCGCTGGCGTTCGCGATGCCCACGGTGTTGTCCGTGGGCGAATGCATTACCAGCAACGCGCGGCGCAATGTGCGGATCTGCTCGCGGAGGTCCGCGTTGCGGACGTCTTCGATGAAGTGCCGCTTGAGGGTGAGCGCCTTGCCGCCGACGGGGAACGGCGCCTCGCCCTCGGCCTCGATCCGCGCGATCAGCGCGTCGTAGTTGTGCTCGACGTGACCGGGGTCGTACGGCGCCCCGATGCTGGCCACGGCCACCACGCTCGGACAGTCATGGGCGGCGGCGAGCGCGGCCGATCCACCGAACGAATGCCCGACGAGCAGCCGCGTCTCACGGCCGGAGTCGTTCATGAACTCCACTGCGCGCACGGTGTCGGCCACCTTGTGGGAAAACGACCCGTCGCCCCAATCCCCTTCGGAATCACCAAGTCCGAGATTGTCGAAACGCAACATGCCGATGCCTTCACTGGCCAGCTGCTTGCAGATCCGGCTCGCGGCAGGGCTGTCCTTGCCGAGTGTGAAGCCGTGCGCGAAAACACCCCACCCGCGCACCTCGTCCTCGGGCACATCCACCAGACCAGCCAGTGTGGGCCCGGTGGTGCTCGGGAATTTCACACGCTCGGCCATCGGCTAACCGACCAGCTCCGGGTGGAACGTCGCGACCATCCGGCGGAAGCCGTCGCGCCAGTCGACCGTCGTCCCGCCGACGAGCTCACGCATCAGCGTTGCGTCGGTCGGGTTGCCGCGCAACGCCTGCAGGCTCTTCTCGAAGACCGGTTCCTTACCGATCAGCGTGCCGATGTAGGTGCACCACTCCTGGAGGCTGACGGCTTGTTCACCGCACCAGTTGACGGTGGGCGCAGGCACCGCGGCCTTCTCCAGCAGTTTCGGGAGCATCGCGATGATGTCGTCTTCGTGGATCGGGTTGTAGACGGCGGGGCCGCCCTCAGGCACGGGGATCGGGATGTCGCCCAGCATCATCTCCATGTGAAAGAACGGCCACCCGCCGTTGTTTCCGTACGGCACGTTGAGACGCGCGATGATGGCGGGGACGCCGAGCGCGCGCGACATCGTCCGGACGACGACCTCTCCGGCGATCTTCGAGATGGAATACGTTGGGAACATTGGCTTGTGATTGTCGCCCAGCGCGGCGCGCTCGGTCCGGGGTTCGTCGTCGGGCGGATCGTAGACGGCGGCCGACGAGCAGTGCAGAAAGGCCTTCGCGGTGCGGCAGTGCGCCATCAGCAGGCCTGCCGATTCGGCGTTGGCGCCCAGGTCCTTGTCCCATCTGCCGCTCTTGGCCACCGCCAGGTTGAGCACGTAGTCGAAGTCGGTCGGGAGTCCGGTGAAGTCCCCGGAGGCGAGGTTGACGGTTTCGCACCGAACGCCCGCCTTCTCCAGGCTTTCGCGCGCCGACGGGTCGCTGAAGCGGGCGATGCCCCACACCTCGTTGTCGGTCGCGAGGGCCTTCGCGATGGGTGCGGCAACCTGGCCGCTGGGTCCGGTGATGAGGATTTTCGATCCGCGCATGCGCTGATCGTAGGGAATGGCTAGCGTGTGGCGTGCCGGTTGAGGAAGTCGACGACGGCCTCGGCGAACAGATCGTTGCGATCACCGGCCACCATGTGTCCGGCCCCCTGCACGTCGACGAACTCGACCTGGGGGAAGCGGGCGAGGAACTCCTCGGCACGGTCCTCGCTGACGAGGTCGCTGACCTGGCCGCGCACCAGCATCATCGGCACGTCGTCGGCGAGGATCGCCTCAACGGCCGCGTGCATGCGGTCGGGGTCGGTCACCTCGAACGGCGGATTAGCGGCGGTGCCGTCGATGAACTGCGGATCCCAGTGCCAATACCAGCGGTCGCCGCGACGACGAAGGTTGGCGCGCAAGCCATTCAGGTCGCTGGGCCGAGGCCGATGCGGGTTGTATTCGGCGATCATGTCGGCGACCTCGCCGAGTGAGGCGAAGCCCTCAACCATCCGCTCGGCCATGAAATCGTGAATGCGGGCCGCGCCGGACGGGTTCATGCTCGGCACGATGTCGACCAGCACGACGGCGCTCGCGATGCCGCGCGACAGCTCACCGGCGAGCAGCATGGACGTGAAGCCGCCGAGAGAGGCGCCGACCAGGACGGGGTTCGGTGGCAGCTGCGCAAGTACCCCGCACACGTCCTCGGCGAACGTGACGACGCGGTAATCACCCTCGGCCGACCAGTCGGATTCGCCGTGGCCGCGGAAGTCGACGGTGATGGCCTGCCAGCCTCGGGTGGCCACGGCGGCGGCGGCACGGGCCCATGACCGCCTCGTCTGACCACCGCCATGCAGGAACACCACCGCGGGGGCCTGCGGATCTCCGAGCCGGTCGGAGACGATGCGGATGCCGCCGGGCGCCTGCGTCACGAACGGCTGCGGCGCTGTGGTCATCCTGAAGATCGTAGGGTGCGGCAATTCACCACAGGACCGCGATACCCGCTGCGGTCAGCGACAGAATGCCGATCAGGGCAAACAACGCACGCGGCACGGACTCCCCCGTGCGGCGTTGTCTCGCGTTGCCCATACCGAGCAGGCCGCCCAGCACGACGAGGATGACGAGCTTGACCCCGATCTTGGGATAGTTCAGTTCGATTCCGGCGGGCCACGGCGCTGCCAGCGCGAGACCGCTGACAAGCGAGAGCAGCAGGCCGTAGTCCATCAGGCGGGTGGTGCGGTACCGACGCGCCGCGGCTTCGGCCGCCCACGCGCCGAACGTAACCGCGAAGCCGACGATATGCAGCAAAACAACTACGTGCCGTAGTAGTTCCATGGCGGCAGCTTACCTCGCGACGAATTCAGTCGCGACAGCGCCGATATCGATGGCCACCGGGTGTCCCAGCGGAGAACAATGAATCCCAAAAGTCAACTTACGCAACGGCTTCTTGAGAGATTGCTGAACTTTCCGCCACATCGTGGAATTCGTAGTAGCCTCGATTTCGGTTGAGCTTGCAGCCGGTCGCGGTGCGCGGGGATCGAGGGCGCCGCTTATCCGGCCTTCAGACCGAAGGGCCGTTCGAGAACCACTCGAGCGTCTTCGTGCGCTGTGGAAGGAGTTCACCTTGACCACTGCCAGCCCTGTTCAGCTGCACGACGTCCGGATGCCATCAGCCGACGAGGTGCAGCGCAGCGGCAGAGCGGTCTTCAGTGCGCAGGAACTGGCCGACGGGCGCGTGCTCGTCACCGTTCGAGGCGACGTCGACGCCACCAACCGCCAGGCGCTCGGCCGCTTCATAGCGCGACACACCCGCGTCTCCAAGCAACTCATCCTCGATCTGACAGCCGTCGACTTCTTCGGGAGCCAGGGCTTCACGGCGCTGTACTACGCCAGCGTGCAGTGCGCCAGGCGCGATGTGGACTGGATGATCGCGGGCAGCCGACCGGTGCAGCGGATCCTGCGGATCTGTGACCCCGACGGTGAGCTCCCTCTGATTTGCGACCTCGAAGCGGCGCTTGCCAGACTGGACCACGTCGCCAAATGCAGGCACGCCGTGGCCTGGGGTGACGCCTGACACGTGTCCGAGCGCGGTGCCGTGTGGAAGACCTCTGCGGTCATCGGGAAAATTCGCCCTCGCTGATCTCGCAGACGGCCTCGCTGAACAGCCGCAGACCGCTTTGCGCCTCCTCGGCCGAAAGGACGAGCGGCGGTGTCATTCGAACGACGTTCTCGCCTGCCTCCAGGACGAGCAGGCCCTTCTGGAAGCAGCGGTTCTGGATCGCGTTGGCGACCTGGCCGTCGGGAAACTCGACACCGATGAAGAGGCCGACTCCGCGGACGTCCCGCATGACCTCAGGCTGGTCGGCCTGGAGCTTGCGCAGGCCTTCCAGGAGGTAGGTGCCGAGTTCGGTGGAGTTCTCGAGCAGGTTCTGCGACCTGATGACCTCAAGGGTCGCAAGGCCGGCCGCGCACGGCACGGGACTGCCGCCGTATGTGGAACCGTGCGCGCCTGCACTCCAAGCGGTCATGATCTCGTCGCGGGCGATGACGGCGCCAAGCGGAAGGCCCGAAGCCAGACCCTTGGCGCTGGTGACGATGTCCGGCTCGACCGAGGTGTGCTCGATCGCCCACATTTTGCCCGTCCTGCCGATGCCGGACTGAACCTCATCGGCGACCAACAGGATGCCGAATTCGTCGCACAGTTCGCGAAGGTCCTCCATCCAGCCGTCGGCCGGGACGATGATGCCGCCCTCGCCCTGAATGGGCTCGACGAATATCGCGGCAACCTCTGTCGGGTCGACCTCGTAGCGGAACAGGACGTCGCGTAGGAAATCGACGGTCGCGGTGTCGCGGTCACCGGATGCCCTGCGCCGCGGGTCCGCATAGGGAGCATGCAGCACACCGGGGAGAAGCGGTCCAAATCCCTTGTGATACTTGGCCTTCGAATCCGTCAGGCTGAGTGCGCCCATCGTCCGGCCATGGAAGGCGCCGTAAAAGCTGACGACGTAGGCACGTTTGGTGGCGTAGCGGGCCAGCTTGAGCGCGGCTTCCACCGCCTCGGCACCCGAATTGGACAGATACACGCGCGTCGGGCCCGATATCGGGGCCACGTCGCGCAGCGCCGCACACATCTCGGAGTAGATGGGCAGATAGAAGTCCGACGCCGAGTAGTGCAGGATCTCACCGGCCTGCCGCCGGATTGCTTCAACGACCGTCGGGTGGGCGTGGCCGGTCGAGCTCACCGCGATGCCGGCGTTGAAGTCGAGAAATACGTTGCCGTCGACGTCTTCGACGCTGGCGCCGCGGCCGCGCTGGGGAACGAGTGGGTACGCACGGGGCAGCGATGGACTGGTGACGGCTTCGTCGCGGGCGAGCACTTCGGTGGCAAGCGGCCCGGGAAGCGCGGTCTTGATGAACGGCGCGGTTTTCACGGACGAGATTCTGCTCGATGATCGGCTCGAGGGCCTCGGCTTTCGCTCAGAGCCGTGGCCGACACGAAAGCGGCCCCCGGAAGAATCTCCGAGGGCCGCTTGGACGGGCTGCTTTTGGCTGCCGCGTCAGCGCTCGCTGAATTCGTGCCGCTGGGCGATGGCCAGCAGTTCCTCACGAACAGTCGAATCGGGCAGTGCGTTGATCCGTGCATAGATACGCCGCCGACTGCGGGCGCGCTTCACATCTGCGCGGAACTGCGCGAAAGACATTTCCTCAACTCCTTATTGCCACCCCGGATCGCGGGGTGTGTTTGCTGTAGCGATCCACATGGGCGGATTACCCGTTAAGTAGAACGCCTTGATCCTCCTTGTTAATTCTAAGTTAATCAACTTTCGCGAGGTGATCTTGGCTACACACCGCGGGACGGTACTGTTTGCTGTGACGGGCGTCACTCGGGGCGCGACGAACCACCGTCGAAAGGCGGCATCGTGGACATCTTTGCGGACTGGCGCAACGGCGCGACGACAATGGAGTGGCGGTCGACAACCGAAGCCAATGACGGCGCCGACGTCACCGTGTTCGTCCGGCGCGCAGGCACACCCGGCGCACCGGCTCTGGTGTGCGTACATGGCTTTCCCACGTCCAGCATCGACTTCTACGCATTGGCGCGGGAACTAGGCGCCGAGTTCGACATTTTCGTCCTGGACTTCCCCGGCTACGGGCTGTCCGACAAGCCGCAGCCGCCCTATGTCTATTCGCTCTACGACGATGCGCGGCTGCTCGTCCACGCCATCACCGAAGTGTGGAATCTGACCGACTACTGGATGGTGACCCACGATCGCGGCAGCAGCGTCGGGATGATCGGTCTGGAGATGCTCATTGCGCGGCGTCGGGGCGCGGTGCCTGCAGGCGTCGTCATGACGAATGCCAACATCTACCTACCGCTCGCCAACCTCACCGCGTTCCAGACCGCACTTCTCGACGACGCGACCGGTCGCGCCACGGCGGCGGCGACGACGCCGGAGCTGTTGGCCGCGGGCCTGGGAGCGAGCACGTTCATGCCGCGGCGGGCCCTGCAGGATCCGGAGATCGCAGCGCTGGCGAAGTGTTTCGCGCACAACGACGGAATCCGTGTCCTGCCGGACACGATCCGATACCTGCACGAGCGCGCAGATAATGAAACCCGTTGGCTCGAGGCCCTTTCCAGGTGTGAAGTCGACCTGTCGCTGGTGTGGGGTGTGCACGACAACGTCGCGCCGCTGCGCGTCCCCAACCATGTGTGGCAGACGTACCTGAAAGACAAGCCGGGCCAAAACCGCTACTGGGTGGTGCCGACCGCCGACCACTACGTGCAGTGCGATGCGCCTGCCCAGTTGGCGCAGATCATCCGGACGACCGTCGACGGCTCCGATATCGCGCTGCAGACACTCGGCGACCAACCCGATGGCGCGGTCCTGGTGGACCAGAGCGATACGTCGTCCCGAAGCTGAGAACAATCGGTCTTACGGAAAAAGAACGTCGTTGCCCACGCGAGCCTCAATGCGTGATTCGCCTGGACACTGGAGCCATGCCACACAGGTCACGCACCCAATTCACCCTGGCGACCGTTCTCGGATTGGTCGGTATCGCCGCGGTGGCGTTGCTCGATGTACATCCAGCAGGCGCGGCGGAGTCGTTCGCGGTCCCGGCGCCAGCCGTCGACGAGCAGGCGCCTGCCGCAGGCACTGAGACCGCCGTTTTGGCAGGCGGCTGCTTCTGGGGTGTGCAGGGAGTGTTCCAACATGTCAGAGGCGTGACGCAGGCGGAATCCGGCTACGCGGGAGGCGCTGCGGAGACCGCACACTACGAGACCGTCGGCACCGGTTCGACCGGTCACGCCGAGGCGGTGCGGATCACCTACGACCCCACCCAGGTGACGTACGGCCGACTCCTGCAGATCTACTTCTCTGTCGTGACCGACCCGACTCAACTCAACCGTCAGGGGCCCGACGTGGGCAGCCAGTACAGGTCGGCGATCTTCACCCAGAACGCCGACCAACAGCGTGTCGCGCAGGCCTATATCGCTGCGCTGTCGCAGGCGGGCGTCTTTCCCGCGCCGATCGTCACGAGGGTCGAGCCGAACACCGGGTTCTTCCCCGCCGAGGGGTACCACCAGAACTACCTGGACTTGCATCCGACATCGGCGTACATCGCGATGAACGACATGCCCAAGGTCGCCGATCTGGCGCGCTTGTTTCCGCTGCGGTATCGCGATCAGCCCGTGCTGGTTTCAGTGGCCTGATTCAGCTTCGCCTCGACCCCGTGCGCAACGCGGTCCCCTTCGGCGGTGAGGTCCAGCCAGGAGTACCACGGCCACCTGTCCTTGTCGTCGTACCGCTCGACGTACTCGCCGCGAATCCGTTGCAGCGAGGCCTCCGTAGATGTGTCCCATGCGACGAAGCGGCCGCCGTCCCCGGTCAGGTCACCGATGAGAAACAGGCCCTCATCTGCCAACGTGCGAACCAGGTCCAACGTCTCGGCCTGGATGTCGGCCAGCGAAGCGCCGGGGTTCGCTCGTTCGACATACGAGTGGATCTGACCGAGGTCCACCCAGTCGTCAAGGGCGGATACCAGAACCTTTTCTCGGGGTGTGCTGGCCTCCCACACTGCGTCGTCCACACGCTTATCCTAAGCGTGATGGGCGCATGCTCAGGTCCCCCGTTTGAGACTGCGCTGAGCGCGGAGCCGCTCGATATTTCGCGCTCTCAACGCAAATTCGACGCCCATATAATTCTCCTATGGCTTCGGTTCAGGTCGACGCGGGCGGAATGGATACGCTGGCCGCTCACTGTCAATCGCTGGCAGTTGACGTGGCCGGGGTCAGCGCCTCTCCGGATCTATCGATGCCGTCCGGGCAAGCCACGGCGGTAGCGGTTCAGGCGGTGCACGCCGACGTAGCAGCGGCCGGTGCGGCGATGGTCGCACGCCTGGAAGCCACATCGGCCAAACTGGCCGCCGCGGCAGTTTCATTCACCGACCAGGAGACCAGTTCGGCAGCCGAGGTCGCCGCCGTGGCGCCAACGTCGACGTGGCCGATCATCGCTGTCGCATCTGGGTTACGTTGCGGCGAAATCGATTTCGCCTACCGTGAATCCTCGGACGTCCGGTGAAAACGCTATCTAACCGCAGGCTCGCCGAATGAGGGCGGCAACGGCGCGCGGTTGTGACATGTAGACGGCGTGGCTGGCGGCCACCTCGACCGTGGTGGCGCTGGCCCGCTGCGCCATGGCGCGCTGGGCGGACGACGGGATCATGCGATCCTCGGTCGCGATAAGGTACCAGGTTGGCTTGCCGCGCCAGGCTGGATGGGTGACCCGCCCCGCCATGGCGTCAGCCCCCCACGGGACCTGGGAGTCGGCCATGAATACGGCGTCTGCAGCGGGCAGGTCAGCACCGAACGAGTCGTGGAACTTCGCCCGGTCTTGGCACCAAAACCCTTCCGACACTGGGACGATCGGTGATCCCGGCGCGTCGGGATCCCCCCCGAGCGCTCGCACCGACTCACCCTCGTCGGGCGCGAATGCCGCGATGTAGACCAAGGCCGCTACCTTGTCGTGGACGCCGGCCTCCGTGATGACCGCGCCGCCGTACGAATGCCCAACGAGCACGACCCGACCGTCTTGCGCGTCGATGACCTGCCGTGTCGCCGCCACGTCGCCCGACAGCGACAGGGTGGGATTCTGCACGACGGCGACGTGATAACCGTCCCCGGTGAGCAGGTCATACACCGCCCGCCAGCTCGATCCGTCCACGAAGGCGCCGTGCACTAGAACGATGTTCCGCGCTCCGGAGCCCGTAGTCATGGAGACCTTCGTACATGACGACCACTGCTGTCGCCACAACGGCGGCAGCGACGCATCATCGTCAGGATGGCTGCGCTCGAGCTCATGCAGCGAGTTACGTCCGCGATGCCACCCCCGTAGACAGCCGAGAGAAACGTGTCCAGTTCCCGGGGAATATGAGGTCCCGAGGGTTCGATCATGATCTCGGTGGCACCGGCTTGGGCCATTTCGGTCACCCACTTTCTGACCGTGTCGGCGGACCCGGTCAGGGTGGCCGACGGAACGAAGAATTGGCCGCCGGCGTGCCAGGCTTCTAGGTCGGCGTCGCTCATCTCCACCATGTGGCCCTGGTGGACGTGCAAGTGGCGCAGCCGCTCGGGCAGCTTCTCGATCACGTTGAGACAGGCGCCCCGCCAGACAATGGCAATATTACGTCAGGGCGCTTGGCGGTGTACGTGAAGTGATATGTCGCCGCCCGTGGGGCGCCCACGGCCGCGCAGACCCGCTCGCTAGCCGGGCTTTCCCCTTCGCCGAGGACGGTGCCCATAGTTGGTATCACTGCGCGCGGGGAGTCGCGCCGGCCGGGCACGACGTCGAACATGGAGATTACTCCGTAGGAGCCCAGCCGTTTCGAAACATCGGCGCCCGTGCGCCCGATTGCGGCCAACAACAACGGGATTCGCAAGGGAGATCGTTTGCTTGCGCCGAGGTGAGAATCACCTTGATGGCCGCGCCTTCCCAGTTGGGAATCGGCGGCGCTGGCCGATGGCTGCGCGGCTCGAGAATCCAGTGCCGAACGAGTCACGACACGTCCGGGCGACAGTTGATGCAGTGACACCGTTTGTGCGCCATCAGGGTCTTCTGTTCGGGCTGTGGGCCCGCGCAGTCGGCGGGCGGCCTCGTGGTTCATCTGCGGTCGGGTCTTCTTGTTCCCTCGGTGTTCGCTCCGTCTTCGGTGGACCGTTGATCGGTCGGGGATGCTGCCGCCGCGTGGATGGCTGCACGCCGTCGACGACGCGTATGCCGGTCGTCTTGGCGGTGAGGGTTTGCGTTCTGTACACCGGCCAGCTGCTTAGATCGAAGCACCAAGGAGGCAATGTCTGATTCCCGTGTCGCCGCTTGCATTTGTCGTGTCCCGTTTTCGGCGACGGCAGCGGTAACACCTCTTCGGGCGGCCACACGGTTGGATCTCCTGGCAGGCTCGGTTCCTGACCATGCGGCGATATGCGCGGATGCCCGACGGTGACCGGACCGCCAGCTGCAGCGGCGGTACTGCCGTCATCGGTCGTCACCTGCAGGCCGCCCGCGGCGTCAGATGGACCCTCCGCTGACACCGACGCGGCGAAGATCAGCGACAGCGCAGCGGCCGAGAGTGCGATGGTCACGATCGCACTCGCGCCTGGATGCGGTCGCCGCCGCACGCGTTCACCTCGAGCTGCGCGGTGTCATCAGCCGGCCCGCGCCAGCTTGGCGAATCGCCGATCCGGACCGTGGCCGCGACGGCTGGTAGCCTCGACCAAGCTCGCACGCAGCCGTTTACGGCCTCGATGCAAGCGCGACATGACCGTGCTGATCGGGCAATCGCTGAGGGTGGCGATCTCTGCGTACGAGAGCCCGAGGACGTCGGCGTAGTAGATCGCCGTCCGCATGTCCACTCGCAGGGCGGCGAAAGCCGTCGTGACGTCCTCGCTCGGCATCGACGCCAGCGCAGCGTCTTCGGCCGACGGCGAAGCGCTGGACGCTCGCACGCCGACACCAGAGTGTTGCACGCCGAAAATGAATTCCATCGAGACCTCATCGGGCCGACACTTCTTCTTGCGGTGTTCGCTTATCCAGGTGTTGCGCAGAATGCGATAGAGCCATGCCGTGTGGTTGGTGCCGGCTCGGAACGAACCGAAGCCGGCATACGCACGAAGCAGAACTTCCTGGACGAGATCTTCGGCGTCCTGCGCATTGTGAGTGAGACGCAGTGCAGCCGTGTGGAGTTGATCAGCGAGCGGAAGCACGGTGACTTCGAAATGGTGCTCACGCTGATCCGACACTGGCTCCGTCGTCAGGCAGTCGTCGCCGGAGAGTCGCATGCTCATCGTGGCCCGCCGGAGACTGCCGCAGGATCAATCCATTCGACGGTGCTTGGCGTCTCCGACCGGGCCGCCGAGTTGACGCTTCGCGATTCCGCGCTCACCAACAGCGCCTCCTTCCCGAGGGTGTTCGCAATCGCCTCTAGAAGAGAACCGATCGACGTGTCCGCATCGTCTATCTGGTCGCCGATGCGGCAAATGGTGCTGTGCACCATAGCTATTCGATGCACCATCATGTTGGCGGCCGCCGTCGTGCAGCGCTCCCCAGGGTGCAACCCGGGGATTCTGGTTGGAAGCTCCGTGATGACCGGGGTGCGCCCGCTGTCGCCGTCCATTCCTCGCAACGCGTCGGCGACGGCATTGCTGGCCTCGCGGGCGGTCTGCACGATGGTCTCGAGATGGCGCTGGAACTCCACGAATCTCGTCCCGATGAAGTGCGCATGCGTTTCGATGCCCTGGACGTGCAGCTCGAAGAGCTGACCGAGGATGGCCTGCAAGTCTTCCCGAAGGCGTTCCGCGCTGGCGGCGTGGTGCTTCGCGGCTCCACGAACCGGCATGGTGATGATTCTCGTCATAGCAGTCCCGGTCCTTCGCTATTCGGGCCAGCTGCTCTGGAGGATGATGGTGACGAAGTCGTCGCGGACGAACGACGTGTCGAAGTGGGCGAGCACATCGGCGTTCACCGTGCCGAACGTGGTACGCGGCCGATGCTTCATACCGACTGTGAAAGCCTGCAGGATCTGGTGTTTGAAGTCTGGCCGTGGGTGCGCGGCGGTGACGGACGACAACGCCTTCGGCGCCAGGTCCTCGCGGCCGATGCCCAGGACGTCGGTCTCGACACCGGCGGTCACCAGGGCTACCTCCGGTTCGAGGAACTCAGGCACCGCCGGCGTGGTGTGCAACGCGATGCCGAGCCAGACCTTGCGAGCCTCGGCGGCATCGACACCGTGTTGGAGGAGGAAGTCCCGGGCGGCGTTCGCGCCGTCGACTTCGAAGCGGAGGCTCGAGGAGGTGCGGTAGCGTTCGGTCAGGCCGAGGTCGTGAAACATCGCGCCGGCGTATAGCAGTTCGAGATCGGGCTGAAGGTTACGGCGTTGCCCCTGCAGTGCTCCGAAGAAGAACACCCGCCGGGAATGGTTGAACAGCAGGTCGTCCTCGGCGTCTCGGATGAAGGTGGTGATGTCGCGTGTCAGTGGGGTGTCGGGAACGGTGATGCCGGCGACGCTGTCGACCAGTTCGATGCTCATGGGTGGATCTCCGTTCGTAGTGAAAGTTCGTCACTACTACTGTCGGCCGTGCGCCGGTGCGCCGCCATCACCCGGGGGGTGATCTTTAAGGATGGCTGTCGAGACTCGCTCAGCAGCCCTGGCAATTGCGCGCGTGACTTGATGCCGAGCTTGGCGAACGCACTGCGGACATGGGACTTGACGGTGTTCGGCGAGAGATGCAAGCGTTGGGCAACAACCGCATTCGTCGCGCCCTCGGCGATCAGGTTGACCACTTTCAGCTCCGCATCGGTAAGGCTGTCCCAGCCGGTCCTCTCGCGTGAGTGGGTGCCGATCCGGCGCGTCACCCCCAGTCGACGCAACGCGTGGGCCACTCTGCGGGCGGCGGCCGTTGCCCCGGCGGCAACGTACATGTCGAAGGCGACATTGAACTCATCGACGGCTTGAGCGTTCTTGCCCGTCTGCGCCAGTGCCGCACCGGCATCCTCGGCGGCACTGGCCGACGACAGCGGGCGCACGGTGCGCAGCGCGGCGGCCGCGTCGACCAGTGCGGCAGCGTCGCGTTCCAGGATGCCCCGGGTGTGCTGGATCACCGCGGCAAAGAGCGGGACGTCGTCGCTGTCGTGCTTGAGGATCTCGAGGCTGCCCAGAACCCGGGCTCGCAGCCCGGCATCGCCGGCCGCAACCGCCAATCGTGCAGTGAAGATCAACTGGTCGAACGGATTTGCCGACTGCGCACTGACCACTTGCCCGACTTCACGACTTGACCAGCGCACCGCTTCGTGTACGTCGCCGCAGTCCCATGCTGCCAACGCAAGAACGTACGCCGCACCCCCGTTCACGTGTGTCGGGCCTGTGGGGTTCGCCGCCCGTGCCTCGATCACCAACTCCTGCATCAAGTTTCGATCGCCGACACGGGTGGCGACCTCGGCCAGAACCAGCCACCGCTGCATGGCTATCTCGCTCATCGCGCCCCACAGTGGCGCTGCCACCGCATCCAACGTCGCACGCGCGGCGGCCAAGTGTCCGGCGGCCAGGTGGAACATCGCTTCCTGCGATGCCCACAGCACAGCCGCCACCTCGCTGCCCTCGCGGCGTGAGGCCTCCACTCCGCGCGTCATCACCTCCCGGGCTTCATCCGCTCGGCCGAGGAATTGCAACACGTTGCAGAGGTGTACCGCGGCCAACTCACGGGTGAAGGTCGGATCATCGCCGTCGGTTCGAAGGTCGAGCCTCTCGATCCGATTCAACGCCCGCAATGCCTCGCCATCGACGGCTTCGGCGATGGTCAGCGCTATTTGGCAGATGGTCCGGCTCTCCGGATCCCCGGTCGCCTCGGCGGCGGCGACGGCCTCGTTGATGACCGACTCGTCGCGAGGCAGACCGCTGACCGCATGGTTGCACGCCAGCCAGGCCAGATGACGGGCCCGGGTGGCATCGCTGACCTGGCTCAACTGCAGCGCGCGGCGGTTCTCCGCGATGCGCTCTTCGACAGCATCGGCCGCCCTGGGGGTGCGCAGGCGCGTTTGTGCTTCCTCCTCCGGTGACAACTGCTCCAGCGTGGCGGCCGCGAGGTCGTCGGCCTCCTGATAACGCCCGGAACGATTCAGCAGCCCAACGGTTTCCACCACCACCGCTCCGCGCTGCGGGTCATCGGCGGGCAGTAGGTCGAGGGCTCGTCTGCTCAGATCGGCCGCACCGCTCTTGTCACCGTTCGCCACGGATTTGGCGGCGTCGCGCAACGCAGTGACCGCCGCCTGATCGCCGACCTCCGCGCTGCGAACCAGCTGGGTCGCAACCTCTGCCGGCGCGGCACCCATCTCCATCATGACTGTTGCCGATTGACGTTCGATCGCACGAAGCAGCGACGGGGGCAACGATTGACGCGTCGCTTCCCGGAGGAGGTCATGACCGAACCTCAAGTGGTCGCGGTCTTCCACCAACAGGTCGGCGCGCACCGCCTCGTCCACGGCCGACACCAGAGCCGCCGGGCGCCGTGCCAGCATCTGCGCGAGGAGGGCCGCGGTGAAGCGATCGGGCAGCACGGCAGCCACCTGAACGGTTTCCTTCGTCTCGTCGGACAACTCGTCCAATCGCTGTCTCATGGTCAGGCTCAACCGCCGAGGCAGCGTTTCACCCGTCGCGACCGCGCACCCACGGCTGACGCGCAACCGGCTTTCCTCGGTCAGCCCTCCGAGCAGCTCTGTCACCAGGAACGGGTTGCCGTGTGCCTTGTCGGCCAACGTCAGCAGAGAGACGTCGGCACGCGCTCGAACCGCGTCTTCAATCATCTCGATGACCCCGGACCGCGACATGGCCGACAGCCGGACGAAGGTCGCCCCCTGCCGCTCCAACTCGGCTACGGTATCCCGGGCTGCCGGACTGCCGGCACCGGTTCGCGTGCTGAGGACCCACAGCACCGGCGCGTCGATCGGCGTCGTCGCCGTCAACTCGCGCAAGGCCAGGAGCGTACTGGTGTCCGCCCAGTGGACGTCCTCGAGAAGGATGACCAGCGGAGTTTCCGACGCGGCGACGCGAATCCCATTCTTGAGCACGTGCACCACCCAGTGGTGGAGGTCCACCGACGTGCCCAGCCGGCTAAGCGCCGTGGCATCACCCACGGGCGGGTCGGCATGCAGGGTGGCCGTGAACAGCGAGAAGAACGGCACCGTCTGCTGATACTCGAAGGCTTGACCAGACAAAGTTCGCGCCCCGGCCGCCGCGGCGAGAACCTTCGCCTCCATCATCAGTCGGCTCTTGCCGATACCCGGAGGCCCCTCGACGATCAGCACACCACCGCGGCCCTGCCCGAGTTGCTTCACCAGCGAGCCGACCGTGCTCAGTTCGGCCGCCCGCCCGCGCATCGGACGCAGGTGCTCGGCCGTCGACGTCTGTGCACCCTGCGCCTGCACAGACGAACTGAGGAGGCTCGTCACGCTCTCAGAATGCGTCGAACCGGCTGATGCTCGCATCCACCACTGGCTAGCAGCTAGCCATCGATCCGGCGGTGGCTTAGGTCAGGACGTACTCGAGCCGGCTGCGTGAGGTGATGTCGAGCCAAAAATCTGAACCGTCGTGCAATGCCGAGGGCGGACCGAGGCGTTTATGACTCATGTGTCATCGCATCGGGCGGTCGGCCCCTGACGACGATTGCGATCGTTGCCAACCGTCCACGTTCGAGGGATTCCCGGCCAAATGTAAGACCGAGTCCGACGACTACGAACCGAAAGCGCATCAGTCATGTCAGAAATCATTGCGGGTGTAGAAGTTCCCGACACGGCGGCGGTCGCGGAAGCGACCCGTCTCGCCCAAGAGATGACCAGCCCGCTCATCTACCACCACTCCCGCAGGGTCTTCTTCTTCGCACAGCACCACGCTCACCGGCTCGGCGTGAAACCCGACCCCGAGCTGCTCTATCTGGCCGCCATGTTCCACGACACCGGTCTCACGACGCCCTTTTCCGATGCGGTACAGCGCTTCGAGGTCGACGGGGCCGACCACGGACGCGAATTCCTGCTCGAACACGGCTTCTCCGCTGCGGACGCCGACACCGTGTGGACGGCGATTGCGCTGCACACGACACCGGGAATTCCCGACCACATGGGCCCAGAGATCGCTACCACGTACCTCGGTGTGCTGACCGACGTGATCGGACTCGGCCTCGACGGGCTGGACACCGACCAGGTGGACGAGATCCTCTCCGTACACCCGCGGGGCCATTTCAAGAACGAGTTCCTGCGCGCCTATTTCGACGGTTTCAAGCATCGCCCCGAGACGACCAACGGAACCGTGAACTCCGACGTTCTTGAGCACTTCATCCCCGGATTCCAGCGCGCAACCACTGTCGAGCGCATGCTCGGCTCGGCCTGGCCGAGCTGACCGGAGCATTTCGTCGTGGACACCGCGCTGACTGATGCGAGTCGCCTCCCAGGTGAGCGTCCCCTCGGACGAGGTGCCGCTTTCGGCCTGCTCGTGTTCGCCAATGTCCTGCTGATGGCATCGACCAGTGCGCCCTCGCCGATTTACCCGCTCTATCTGCAGAGATGGAGCTTTTCGGTGACGATACTGACAGTGGTCTTCGCCGTCTACGTGGCCGGCTTGATCGGTGCCCTCCTTACGGTCGGATCGCTGAGTGACCACCTGGGGCGCCGTCCGGTGCTGGTCGCGTCCCTTCTGGTGGCCGCGGTCGGGACGGCCATCTTCTGGGCGGCCGACGGGGTCTTCTCGCTCGTGCTCGCCCGGGTCGTGCAGGGCATCGCAACCGGGACGGCGACGGGTGCGCTCGCCGCTGGGTTGGTCGAGTTCTGCCCCGTGGGCCGGCCCCACGTGGGGCCGACGATGACGGCCGTGGGCACGAGCTTCGGGCTGGCCGTCGGCGGGGGGCTGGCTGGTTTGCTCGTCCAGGTGAGCCCGCGTCCCGATGCGGTGCTCTTTCCGACGCTCACGCTGGCGTTCGTGGTCCTCGCCGCGCTGGTCTTCGCGATCCCGGAGACGGCCATCCGACGCGCAGGAGGACTTGCCGCGTTGCGCCCGAGAATAGGGGTTCCCCGGGAAGCGCGGCGGGAGTTCTTCGCCGCGCTTCCCGCCATCGTCGCGGGGTGGTCGGTCACCGGATTGTTCCTCGCACTCGCACCGTCGCTGGTGCGTGACGTCCTGCACGTCCAGTTCGGCGCCGCAGGCGGCCTCTGCATCACAGTGCTGTTCATCGCCAACTGTGCGGGTGGACTGTGGGCGGCGCGGCGCCCCGCGCGAGCCGCCACCTTGCTCGGAGCGGTCCTGCTGTCGCTGGGCGCGGCGGGTTTGGCCGCTGCCCTGGTTTTCGCGTCCCCGTCCGCCTTCATCGGTGCATCGACCGTCTCCGGGTTGGGCGTTGGCCTGACCTTCAACGGGACGTTCCGCGGCATAAGCGGGACCACCACCGCGCACTCACGATCGGAAGTCTTTTCCGCCGCTTTCATAGTCAGCTATACGGCGCTGGGCCTTCCGGCTCTCGCCGCCGGGTTGGCGGCCCCTTACTTCGGCCTGGAAACCACTGGCTACCTGTACATCTCGTTCATTGCGGTGCTGTCCGTAAGCGCCGCGTTGCACGCCGCGAAGGCCACACTCACCACACGTCCGCCCGCGACAACACCTGTGGGCGTTCGAGAAACCGCGTGAAGAGGCTCGACATGCAAGCCATCACCGTACGAGACCGCGACGCCGGTGTCGGTGGGCTCACCCTGACCGAGCTGCCGTATCCGCACGCTGCCGAGAACGACGTCATCGTGCGCGTGCACGCCGCGGGCTTTACCCCAGGCGAACTCGATTGGCCCGGCACCTGGACCGACCGGGCCGGCCGTGACCGTACGCCCAGCGTCGCTGGGCACGAACTGGCCGGAGTAGTCGTCGAGCTGGGTTACGGCACCACTGGCCTCACCGTCGGCCAACGGGTGTTCGGCCTCACCGACTGGAGCCGCGACGGATCGCTGGCCCAATACACCGCAGTCGAGGCACGCAACCTCGCCCCGCTCGCGACCGACATCGACGACGCCGTGGCTGCTGCACTGCCGATCTCGGGACTGACCGCGTGGCAAGCGCTGTTCGTTCACGCCGGGCTCGCCACCGGCCAGACCGTCTTGGTCCACGGCGCTGCCGGCGGGGTGGGATCGATTGCCGTCCAGCTTGCGAACGCGGTGGGTGCTCGGGTGATCGGCACCGGACGGTCATGTGACCGCGACGTCGTGCTGGGCCTCGGTGCACACGCGTTCGTGGACCTGGGCGCTGACCCCGTGGAGGACGCCGGCGAAGTCGACGTGGTGTTAGACGTCATCGGCGGCGAGGTCCTCGAACGGTCAACCGCGCTGGTGCGCGCCGGGGGCACCCTCGTGACCATCGCGATGCCACCGACGGTGCGACCCAAGGACGGGCGCGCCGTCTTCTTCGTGGTTGAGCCCGACCGCAGCCAGCTTGCGCACCTGGCCCAGCGAGTGAGGGAGGGGCGGCTGAAGCCAATCGTCGGCGCCGTGCGGCCCCTGGCCGAGACGGCCGACGCGTTTGCCCCGCGCCGACGCATTCCGGGCAAGACGATCATCCAGGTAGCAACAGAGCAAGAAGGGAAACGTCCATGAGTCGAGCCGCCATCGCCAACGTCCTCCTGACCACCGCAGTCGCCGCCGTGGTCGCGGGTTGTACTCCTGGGACGGAAACCCGGGCCGACGCCGCCCCACCGGAACACCCGTCTGAGACCATGGCGCCCCTTTTCCAACAGGAACTCCCCAACGTGCCCGACAAGACGTTCACCTCGGCGATCGTGACCTTCCCGCCGGACGCACGTGCAGTCCCTCACCGCCACGGCGACGCGTTCGTGTACGCGTACGTGCTCGAGGGCACCGTAAGCAGCCAGCTCGAAGGCGAACCTGCCCGTGTTTACCACCAAGGAGAGAACTGGTCCGAACCGCCAGGCGCCCACCACCTGGCCACCGAAAACGTCAGCCCGACCGACCCGGCGAAACTGCTGGTCGTCTTCATCGCCACCACTGCAGACCCCCTCAAGGTCGACGATCAGCACGGGTGATCTGCGTAGCCGTCGCGGGGTCGAACGCTAGAGGTATCTCCGCGCCGCTGCATCTTGGAGCTGATTGCGAGATTTGATGCCAAGCTTGCTGAACACCTTGCCCAAGTGGTACTGGACCGTCTTGGCGCTGATGAACAGTCGCGCTCCGATCTCCGCGTTCGTCAACCCTTCGACGGCCAGCCTCGCCACCCGCACTTCCTGCGGCGTCAGCCCTGGGACGCTGTCCGCTGCCGCGCTGTGCTGCGCGTTCTCCCCCGTGGTCACGAGCGCACGTCGTGCCCGCTGGGCGAACCCCGCCATCCCCCATCCCGTCGAACATGTCGTGGGCGATGTGAAGTGGCTTGCGTGCGTCGAGGAGACGCCGTTCTTGGCTCAGCATTCGCATTCGGCAAGTCCCCTGTTTTCATCGAGGCGAGCCGAGTGCCGCCCCTGCGGCGGGGGATTGCTCGGCGTGGGTTAGACATTGGCGGCCTCGATGAAACGGCGGATGGCGGTGCGTGGGTCTCCAGAACGCACCAGTGCCTCACCGATGAGAACCACGTCGGCACCCCAGTGGTGGTATTGCGCGACATCTTTCGGGCTCGCCACGCCCGACTCTGCTACGCGTACAGATCCTTCGGGGACGAAAGCTACGAGCTCGGCGAATACCGAGCGGTCTACGTTCAAGGTCGTCAGGTCTCTAGCGTTGATCCCCAGGAGCTTCGCTCCGGCATCGACTGCACGGCCGATTTCCTCGGCCGTATGTGACTCGACAAGCGCCGTCAATCCGAGCTCGTCGCACAGTCCCAACATGTCGGCCAACTGGCTGTCACTGAGCGACACGACCATGAGCAGCGCGATGTCGGCACCATGGGCGCGGGCTTCCCACAGTTGATACGGGTCGACGATGAAGTCCTTGCGCAGCACCGCAATGTCGACGTGATTACGTACGGCGTCCAGGTCGGCGAGGGATCCTCCGAAGTGGCGGCGTTCGGTCAGCACACTGATCGCGGAAGCGCCGCCCCCCGCATATTGGCCAGCCAGAGCGGCTGGATCTGAAATGTCTGCAAGCTCACCTTTGCTCGGGCTCTTGCGCTTGACCTCCGCGATTATCGCCACGCCAGGTTCCCGAAAAGCCGGCATTGGGTCGAGCGCAGGCGGCATGTCAACAACCCTGGACCGCAGCAGTGACAGGGGCGTCTCACTCATCCGTTGTGTGAGGTCTTCGACAACACCCGCGACGATTTGGTCAAGAACGTTCATGTTCATTCCCTCCGACGTATGTTTCGGTGTACCTCGGTCCGGACCCCTTCCACGACCGCTGATACCCCCTCTGGTTAACAACGCGGTCCACATGGCCGTCGCCACTAGAAACCGCTCGGCGTCCTCGCGCGTCACGAGATCAAGCTTTCCTGCGAACACTTCCCAGCAGCGGGTGTTCGTGGACCGGGTCAGCCTGTTGGACTTCTTCCTCTCTGCCATCTGTTGACCGATCGAGACTGTCGTCGCGGGCGGTCCTGTGCACCAAGCATTTACAGACGCGCTTGCGCGATCATGTCTGCGTCGGCATACATGTCCCGTAGAGCGGGGTCATTGCCGCTGCTTGTCATCGTGACGGTGTGCAAATCGAGATCCCGCAGTTCGTCGATGAGTCGGCGAAAGTGCTCTAGCTTGCGCCAGGCGCCCGGGACGATGAACTGTGAGGGAAGAGTCATGACACCCTTTCTGAGAGTTGAGATTGGACTCGACAACCCCTGACGTTTATGCGGGACGCGATCGGAGTTGTGGTGAGGCGAGCAGCCGTTGTTCGATCAGGTCGGCGCCATGGGCCGCACCACCCGTCGCGACATATCCGGCCGCGACGCGGCGGGCACCCTCGGTCATCGCCATGGCCTGAATAACCTTGTCGCGCAACCGGGCAGCGGTGAGGTTCTTGGGCAGCAGCCAAGTGCCGCATTTCGCCATTTCCACGCGTCGGGCGACTTCGAACTGATCGCGTCCGTAGGGCACAACGCACGCCGGTACGCCTCGCGCCAGCGCCTTTTGGGTGACGCCCATTCCACCGTGGGTGATCGCGCATACCGCGCGGTCCAGCACCAGGCTGTGCGGCACGAACTCGCACACCGTGGCGTTGGCCGGTGCCGCGATGTCCGCCGGCACTCCAGCTGGGAATGTAGCTACGACGTGGACGGGCTGGTCCGCCAGTGCGGCGAGCGCTACGCGTGCCAGCTCGCCATCCCCCTGGTCCTCTGAGGACGTCGATGCCAGGACAATCGGTCGGTCGATTTGCGCCAACCATTCCGGCGCGGTCGAAGGCGCCGAGTCATAGGAGCAGGCGCCGATGAACTGGATGGAGTCATCCCAGTCCGGATGTGGGTAGTCAAACGGTTGGGCTGTGGCAACGAGAACCAACGGTGGACGACGTGCATAGTCGTCAATCGAGGTGAGCGGCGAGACACCGAGCCGGGCGCGGATGATGTTGAGCGGGCCGACCCACGAGTCAATCGCCGTGAACTTCCGTCGAAGCAGCGCGTCTCGCAGCCGACCGACCGGGCCCGGCCACGGCCGCAGCCCCGGCCCCCACGGCGGCACTCCCTGTGATCGCAGATATGGCAAGAAGGCCCAGAACGACGCCCAAGGCAACCCGCTCGCTTCGGCCACCGCGTATGCACCCCAGCAATTCGGGTCGACGATCAGCACGTCTGGGCGAGCGTCGTCGATCGCCTT
Organism: Mycolicibacterium stellerae; assembly: GCF_003719305.1. Lineage (GTDB taxonomy): Bacteria > Actinomycetota > Actinomycetes > Mycobacteriales > Mycobacteriaceae > Mycobacterium > Mycobacterium stellerae. The sequence goes on along the minus strand of NZ_RARC01000008.1, from coordinate 182,269 downwards.
GGTCAGATCGGGGACTTCATATTCCGCACGCCGCGCGAACAGATCTCCTACTCGCAACAACGCCTCCTGCGGATTCGAGGCGCCCCCGTCGTCCAAGGGCATAGCCTCGATCCGGGGATCGACTGGTGCAGTGTCGAATCCCATGCTGAGGCCGGCCTCGACTCCGTCGGCGAGGGTACGTAACGCGATGTCGTGCCCCCGGTTACGCAGCTCCGTGAGCAGCACGCTGATCGGAAAGAAATGACCCATCGCCGGGGTCTGGTACGCGAGTATTTTCGCCATATTGTGGCCTTTCATTGGACCAAGCGGAACATCGGACAATCGCCGCCGTGAAGAAGCCCAAAAGGGCAATAGTTGGCCAGGGCGTACTCCGCCTATCGTGACCGTCAACAGGATGAGTGCACTAATCATCACTAGCGCCATGACTCCGCCGCCAACACCCGACACGGTGCAACGCTCTTGATGGTGAGGCGTGCGACGGCACTCCTGCGGCAATCGCAAGAGAAAACGAGGCGAATGTGTAGGAATATGCGGCCGGCGATAAAGCAATGATCTTCCGCAACACGAAAGGTGATGCAGACGCGTAGGCGAACATTGCCGCCGCGATGAACGCGGTGGTGGCGGTGTACCCGACGTAGTGGCGATTGCCCAGCACACTGCACGCGTTGGCGACCAATGCCTTTAGCCCGCTGGGCCGGCGACGGCGTTTGGGCAGCGATTCGTCGACGAGGAGAACCACGCCCAGAAGAGACATAAGGTTCATCACAGCCAGCGCTACAAACACAGCACGCCACCCCACGGCGGTAACGATCACACCGCCGAGCACCGGCGCCGCTAGCGGCGCGAGCAATGAGGTGAATTTCATCGTTGAAAAGAGCTGCGCAGCAACGTGTCCCCGGGCACGGTCGGCGATTACAGCACGGGCGATGACGACGCCCGCCGCACCCGTGAAGCCCTGTACGAACCGCAGACATACCAGGATTTCAATCGCCGGAGCGAACAAGTCGCGCGCCATCTGAGGAAATGCGGACAAGTACATGTCGATCGAGAACGGAGCGATCGGGGTGAGTGCCGCCAGCACGGCGATGAGTCCCGGCGAAGTCCCCACTGACCGGTGCGGCCGCTCAGAGGACGGGCGAGCAATAGCTAACCCGTCAACTCGATTCATCTCGCTCACAGTCACTTTCACACTATGTCTCGCCCTGCAGAACGGCTCTTCTGTGAGCAGTTCATCAATCGGAAAGGGAGGCTTGACCGACCAGCCAACGCCGAAGTAGTTCCTTGCTGACCTTCCCATTACCATTGCGCGGCAACGCTTCCACGTATTCCAGTCGTGTGGGCAGGTACCACTCGGTCATACCCTCGTCAGTGAGGTACTGGCGCAACTCATCCAAACTGATCGGCGGTGTGGTGGCGGCGACCAGCACGGCGCATACCAACTCGCCGCCCTGTTCACCTGGATAGCCGACCAGCGCGACGTCCTTGATGCGGGGGCTCCTCAGAAGCTCGGACTCGACATCGTGCGCGGGAACCATGAATACTCCACCAATTCGGTCGCCGACGCGGCCCATCAGCCGGATCCCGCCGCGCCTGTCCGGAACGGCGAGGTCACCGGTGTCAAACCAGCCGTCGTCCTGCTCGGCGGTGATTTTCACGACCCCGGCGTCACGGCCGACGGTGGCTATACAGACCGCACTACCACGAGCGAACACACGCCCGGGCCGTTCAACGGTGATATCCGCGCCTGAGCGAAGGTCGAGCTCCATGCCTCTGATGGGACGGCCGTCGCTGTAGGCGGCCCAGTTCGGCGGATCATCGCGGCGGGTCACGGTTCCGGTGCCGATTTCCGTTGAGCCCCATCCACTCTGCAGAAGCACGCCGAAGGTGTCCGGTACCGCTGCGACGAGCGGTTTAGGGATGGTCGTGCCCACGCAGCGAACCGTGCGCAGCGCTGGCAACTGGGTGGGCTTTCCGTCGGTCACCGCAAGCATGTCGTAGACGAAGCTAGGAGCGGCCACCAATCCGGTGGTTGCGCTGTCGGCCAGGACCTGCAAGCCTCGCCGACCGGACCAAGCGTCGAGCAATACGACGGATGCGCCGGCAATCAAGGCTGATCGGGCCGCATCTTGCCCAACGGTGTGCATCAGCGCGTGCGGGGTGAACCGCACGTCCGCGCGTCCGAAGTCGTCTACCTGAATAACGCTCGATGCGGAGGCGTACAACGTGTTCTGGGTATGCAGCGCGCCCTTCGGCTCACCCGAGGTACCGGAGGTAAACAGGATCATCGCAACGCGGTCGGGGTCTTCGATCGCGTCGTCCAGCGCCACCGGATGGCGGTCCTCCCAAGGTGTCTCGTCGAAGAACGATCGGAAATCGACGTCCCCGGCGGCCGCGTCCCCGATCACCACACGGTGTTGCAGTTCGGGCAGCGCCGAAGCAATGTCCTTCAAGGCCGCAGCATGATCGAATCCCGCCCATTCGTCGGCGGTGGCGCACACACAAGCTCCGACGCGATGCAACACCCGCTGCAGCTCTCGCGGCCGTATGGTGGTCATTATCGGCGCCACAACCGCCTGCAGCCGAGTAGCCGCCAGCACGAAGGCGTGTGCCTGCCACCAGTTCGGCAGCTGACAAGCAACCACCCGTCCCGGCCGTACACCCAGCTCATAGAGCGCGCCAGCGTATCGCTCGACCCGACCAGCCAACTCGGCGTATGTGATGAGCCTTGCCTCGCCATCAGCCTGGTACGCCCGAATGGCTGTCGCCTGCGGTGTTTGGTCCCGCCATCGTCGCAGATCACTTATCTGACCCGAGTCGCGCCAAACGCCGGCGGCACGGTACCGAAGCGCCGCCACCCAAGGAGGGCGAATCGTCAGGTCGGATAGAGTCGAAATAGAACCTCCCGCAATGATTTCGGTCACTCGCCATCCCCATCGTCGATGACGCGGATGATCGTCTTGCCGCGACTGTGGCGGGTCGGGTCGAATGCTGCAAGAGCATCTTCGAGGGAATAGATCGCTCCGACGCGTGGCCTCAGCCGCCCATCTCGAAGCCGGCGCTCCAGCGCCACAAGCTCCATTCCATCGGGTTCGACGACGAAAAATATGACCCGTGCGATTCCGGTAGGAACCGGCGTTGGTTCAGTGATGCTGACGAGCGCACCGCCCGAACGGACCAACGTCGCCGAGCGATGGAGGGTTTGACCGCCGATCACGTCGAACACCATGTCGACTTCGCCGATGTCCTCTAGCCGGTTGTGGTGCAGGTCCACGAAGTAATGGGCGCCCACATCGAGCACGGTCTGGCGGTGGGCCGCGCGGCCGGTACCGATCACCCGAGCCCCCGCCTCACGGGCCAATTGCACAGCGACCGAGCCAACGGCTCCGGCGGCGTCGTGGATGATAATCGTCTGGCCGCCGCGAGTCGTCCGTGAACGAAGAGCCCCTGCCATGCGGTCAGGCCAGAGATCGGCAGGGCAGCGGCCAGAATGGGATCAACTCCGGGCTCCAGCGGCGCAAGGTTGCGTGCTTCCACCGCCACGAATTCGGCCAGCGTGCCGTTGCGGCACCAGTCGGTAATCCCGAAGACTCGTTGGCCGACATACAGTCCCGTGGTCCCATAACCCAACTCGGTGACCACCCCGGATGCCCCGTGGCCGGGAATGGTCGGCGTACGGTCACGCCCAGCCCGATCGGTCCAACTGCCTGGCCAGTCAAGTTCGCCGGGGGTGAAGCCCGCCGCACACACCCTGACAATGACATCGTTCTCGGCAGCGTGGGGGTAGGGCACCTGCGCTAGCGCGAGGCCGCCAATACCGGCAGCGCGCTCACGCGCGATGATCGCTTGCATCCTCTTCATCACACGAGTCCCCGAGCACTTGGACGACGCAAGGAATCGCGCGGCGCCGTCTCTTGCGGGTCGAGCATCGTGATCATGTCCACTCCGGCAGCGCAGACGCAGACCGCAAGAAAGCGGGTTCGGTGATCCTGGCGTTGCCTGCGACTATCACGCTTTCCACGCTAAGTACGGCATCGCGCTCAACGTGGGCCACTTAGCCGCCGCGATACGGGGCCACTTGATCCGAGTGTCACGGCAGCAGTCCAGTCAAGGCATCCAAAGCTGCTGACCATGCACTCGGTGCGGGTGCTGCAAAGCCGATCACCAAACCGTCGCGCTCGTCGTCGACTTCCGGGTGCCGAAAGAAGTCAAGTCCCTGGACGCCAAGTTGTCGCCACCCGAGTTGACGGACCAGCGCGCTCTCGTCGCCACCGGCCAGCTCGAGCACCACCTGCAGGCCCGCAGGCATCCCAGCCACCGTGCTCTTCGGTGATGACCGGGCGACGGCGACGACGAGTTGCTCGCGACGGCGCCGGTACTGGGCGCGCATGGTGCGAATGTGTCGGTCATAGGAACCCGACACAATGAATTCGGCCATCGCCAACTGTTCGACGAAGCCGGAGGTCTCCTCGGTTTCACCCTTCTGCCGGACCACCGCGTCGACGAGTCGTTCGGGCAATACCAACCAGCCGAGCCGAAGCCCCGGCGCCAGCGACTTGCTCACCGTACCCATATAAATGACGCGTTCAGGATCGCCGCCGTGCAGCGCGCCGACGGGCCTGCGGTCGTAGCGAAACTCTCCGTCGTAGTCATCCTCGATGATCACTCCACCAGTTCGTCGCGCCCAATCGATAACCCCCGCGCGGCGGTCGGAATGCAACGACACACCGAGCGGGAATTGGTGCGACGGCGTGAGCAGCACACCCCCCACGTCTGCCATGTTCTCCAGTGCTCTGACGTCAGCACCATCGGAGTCCACAGTCAATGGCGGGCAACGTAACCCCGTTCTGGTCAGCGACGCCCACTGTGTGGACAGGCCAAACGCCTCGACGGCGACGGCGGCGACGCCGCCGTCTGTCAAAGCACCGGCGACGAGCCTCAGTCCTTCAGCGGCCCCGCAGCACACAACGATGTTGCACGGTCGGGCCCGAACTCCCCGAGCGCGGGCCAGATACTGGGCAAGGGCGAGACGAAGCTCCGGCCGGCCATGCGGGTCGGCGTAGCCGAAAGCCTCAGATGGTGCCGCGTCCAACGCGCGCTTGACCGCACGGCTCCACGCCGCCCGTGGAAACGACGACAGGTCAGGATGGCCGGGCCGCAAGTCGTGGTCCAACAGGCGCGCCGCCCGGCGCCTGGGCGGTGCGGCGATGGACCGGATCGCCTCGGCCGTACGTGGGGAAACCACGGTGCTTGAGCCATGCTGCGACGTCAACCAGCCCTCGGCGATGAGTTCGGCATACGCACGCGCCACGGTATTCCTCGCCACACCGAGGTCGGCGGACAACGCGCGGCTTGACGGCAACCGGGTCCCCGGCACTAACCGCCCCGAACGGATCGCATCGCGAATGGCGTCCATCACACTGTTACGCACCCGGCCCCCAGCGCGATCCAGGAATAGATCCAAACCAGCGACCGAGCTACCCGGTCCTGTCGTTACGTCCATGTCAGTGCTCGCGGTGCAGACTGCACGCGGTCAGCGATGCACGCCAACCGGGACGCGGAGGCCGGCCTCTCGCAGCTTTGGGAGCACCGGCTCCTCGCGAGCGAGTGCATACGGGGCGCGCCGATCCACGATGCCCGCTGTCGGCGATACCGTCCAAGCGTCATATCTCCTATAACGCAAATCACCACGGTAACTGCGGCAATTAATGAACTGGGCTTCATCGGGTTGCAGCCGAAACACGTCGTTGTCGTCGAGACCACAACAGCCACCGCGTGTCGCCGCGCCTGCCCAGGCGCCGCTGCCGCCGTTAAACACCGGCCGACGCCGGGCTGGCGCCGCATCGCCATTCCGCGCCGGTTTTCGGGTTGGTACTCGAGGCAGGATCCTATTCGACTCTCGCACGGACATTCGAGACACAACGCCGCGGACGACGTGCCGAGCCCTGCGGCCGGTTCCAACACGCGGGAAGCCTGGGGCCCTTGGGAGCCCGGCCACGACAGGCGCAAGAAGCAAAGGGAAACCGATGACTACTGCCATGGTGCACCGACCCTGGCGCCGGGTGGGTCGGTTCTCCCACCCTGCGGGTCCGGCCCAACGCTGCTGCCCACCGGGCATGTGTGATGCGATCGGCTGTCGTCTTCACCCGTCTGTCTGAGAGTCCATCGACGGCGAAAAAAAGATGAGCTACGGCAGCGCCGACAACGCTGGACCGGGTACCTTACCGATCGCAGCCGATGGCGCGTGTGCTCGAGTTTGTTGCTGGCTGAATGATTGTTTAGGGCGCGATGATTACGCGGTCCGACGTCTGGCGGGCGACTGCACGCTAGCCGCGGGCCATCGGGCATCGGTACATGGCCGTGATCGGAAGCGGCAGTATCGCACCCCTGTCGAAGGGGTCGCTTAGCCAGGATGTGACCCGACGGCTTATTCGCTGTCGTTGTGGCCTAGCAGTCGGTGAAGGCCACCAGTACCGTCGTTCCCGTGCATTCATCGGAGGGGGGCGTTGCGGCGAGCTTGACGGGCCGTCGCGCGGAACGCCGAACCCTCGACCAGCTAGTGGCGGCGATACGCAACGGTGAGAGCCGGTCACTGGTGGTGTACGGAGACGCTGGCGTAGGAAAGACGGCGCTGCTGGAATACCTGGCCGGCCAGGCCACAGGGTGCCAGATCGCCCGCGCGGCGGGCGTCCAGTCAGAGATGGAGCTCGCGTTCGCTGGGCTGCATCAACTGTGCGCGCCGTTGCTGGATCACCTCGACGGCCTCCCGGTGCCCCAGCGCGACGCCCTACGGTCCGCGTTCGGCATGAGTGCGGGGCCGGCCCCGGACCAGTTCCTGATCGGACTCGCGGTCTTGAGCCTTTTATCGGACGCGGCCGAGCGGCGGCCGCTGCTGTGCGTGATCGATGACGAGCAATGGGTTGACAGCTCCTCGGCGAACGTCCTGGCTTTTGTCGCCCGCCGCCTCGGGGCGGAGTCAGTCGGCATGGCCTTCGGCGTGCGAGTGCCCGGTAAAGAACTGACGGCCCTGGCTGAGCTACACGTCACCGGCCTGCCGGTTGCGGATGCACGGGAGTTACTGGACTCTGCGCTGGTCGGGCCGATGGACAGCCGGGTCCGCGACCAGATCGTCGCCGAGTCGCTCGGCAATCCGCTGGCATTGCTCGAGATCTCACGAGGCCTGACGGCCGCAGAGCTGGCCGGCGGGTTCGCCTTACCCGGTGCGGCGTCTGTCTCGGGTGACGTCGAGACGAGCTTCCGACGCCGCATCACCGCACTCCCGCCCGAAACTCAGCGGCTGCTACTGCTCGCGGCCGCGGACCCGACCGGGGATTCGGCGCTCGTATGGCGGGCGGCTGAGCAGCTAGGGATTGAGGCCGCCGCGGCGGGTCCTGCTGTCGAATCAGGTCTCGCCGAGATCGCCTCCCGCGTGCGGTTCCGGCATCCACTGGTGCGCTCGGTTATCTACTCCTCGGCATTGTCTGCGCAACGGCAGGCCGTGCACGGTGCACTGGCGCAGGCCACCGACAGGGCCTTAGACCCCGACCGCCGAATCTGGCACCTAGCCGAGGCTGCTAGCGGACCCGACGAGAACATCGCAGCGGAGCTGGTGCTGTCGGCTGAGCACGCACAGGCGCGGGGCGGGCTGGCCGCCGCGGCCGCGTTCCTCGAACGCGCCACGCTGCTGACGCTCGACGAGGATCGAAAGGTTGAACGAGCGCTCGCTGCGGCAGGAACAAAGCTGCAGGCCGGCGCGTTTGAGGCGGCGACGAACCTGCTGGCGGCGACCGAGACCGGACCGCTCAGCGAGCTGCAACAAGCCCGCGTCGACCTCGTGCGCGCTCAGCTCGCGTTCGCCACGAGCCGCGGAGGTGAAGCTCCGCTTCTCCTACTCAGGGCCGCCCGCCGATTCCACCCGATCGAGCCGAGCCTCGCCAGAGAGACCTACCTCGACGCCATTTCCGCGGCCGCCTTCGCCGGTCGCCTGGCCACGCCCGGTGGCCACGTCCTCGAGGCGGCCCGGTCCGCTGCCACAGCCCCGCGCCCAGCGCATCCGCCCCGCGCGCCGGATCTCCTGCTGGACGGGTTGGCCGCGAACTTCTCCTACGGATACCCGGCAGGCGCGGCCGACCTGCGAGCGGCGCTGGCCGCCTTCGGAAGCGGTATGTCGCTCGACGAAGAGCTGCGCTGGATGTGGCTGATCAACCTTGCAGCCCTCCATCTGTGGGATGACGAGGATTGGGACGCGCTCTCCGCCCGCTACCTACAGCTGGCGCGCAAGGCCGGCGCGGTAAACGAGCTCCCCCTTGCCTTGAGCACGCGCGCCCTCATGCTGTCGTTCGTCGGTGATCTGACCACCGTGAGCGCGCTGGTCGACGAACAGCACACGGTGACCGAAGCCACCGGAATCGGTCTCGCACCCTACGCCGGCATGAGGCTTGCCGCGATGCGCGGCCAGCGGGCACAGACCCTCGCCCTCGTCGAACAGACAGCCGCAGAGGCGCCGCAGCGAGGCGAGGGGATTTCGGTAGCGGTCGCCGAGTGGACGAGGGCTGTACTTTACAACGGCCTGGGCAACTACTCGGAGGCAATGGCGGCCGCGAAGCAAGCCCTCTATCACCAGGAGTACCCGGACATCCGGTATCCGGGCGTGGCGAACTGGGCCGCTGCCGAGTTCATCGAGGCAGCGGTTTACAGCGGAATGGTCGAGGCGGCGGCGGAGGCAACTCGCTGGATCACCGAGATGACGGGAGCCAGTGGCACCGCGTGGGCGCTTGGGGTCGAGGCGCGCTCGCGGGCGCTGTTGGCCGAAGGCGAGGATGCCGAGCGCCACTATAAAGAAGCGATCGCTCATCTCGGCCCCAGCCGCGTCCGTACCGAACTCGCCCGCACGTACCTGCTATACGGCGAGTGGTTGAGACGCGAACGTCGGCGCAGCGATGCGCGCGAATATCTAGGCACGGCCCGTCAAATGCTCGACGAGATGGGTATGGCGGCATTCGCCGATCGGGCTCAGCGGGAGCTGCTCGCCATCGGCGGCGCCGCTCGAAAGCGCACACTCACCGCGGGAACCGCGGACTTGACCACGCACGAGCGACAGGTAGCCCGACTGGCGCGGGACGGCTTGTCGAATCCCGAGATCGGGGCGCGCCTGTTCATCAGCCCTAAGACCGTCCAGTACCACCTGAGCAAAGTCTTCGTGAAGCTCGAAATCACCTCGCGCAGTCAGCTTGTCGGCGTCCTTGTCTAGCCGATGTTCACGGCTCGTATCCTTTCACGCCGGTCGCTACACATCGAGCTCTCCTGCGACGCGGACACTGATTTCGCATCGGCCCGTGCCTGGCCGGCACCCAGCCGGCTGACGAGTCATTGGGCCGAACTGGGCCCTCTTGCTAGCGCCGCTCGCTTATCAGCGCTTCATGGAGCTGGCTACGTGAGCTGATGCCGAGCTTGGGGAAAACGTTGCTCAGGTGGTACTGGACGGTCTTAGGGCTGATGAACAGGCGCGCCCCGATCTCCGGGTTGGTCAGCCCATCGGCAGCCAATCGCGCGATCTGTGCTTCCTGCGCCGTCAACTGTGGGCCGTTCAGGGCCGCGGTGCGCTTACGGGCGGTCTCCCCGGTGGCAAGCAGCTCACGGCGGGCCCGCTCGGCGAACGCCTCCATTCCCATCTCGTCGAACATGTCGTGCGCGAAGCGCAACTGCGTGCGCGCATCGATGCGGCGGCGCTCCCGGCGCAACCATTCCCCATAAAGCAGACGGGCGCGGGCGAGTTCTGTGCGGATGCGGGTACGACCAAGTCGCTCGATCGCGCTGCGATACAAACGCTCAGCTTCTGCACCGTCGCTCAGCAGCGCGCGTGCCCGCGCTTCGACGCCAAGCGCCCAATCAGTGTTACTGGGACCTGTGATCTCGGCAAGGCGACTAAGAGCATCGGCTGCGATTTCCGTCGCGCCGCTGCGTACGCCTGCTTCGACGAGCTCGGCGGCGGCCCAGCTCGACACACTGCCGAATACGGGCTCTTCGGCGGTGTGTCGCACAGCGACGATGGCGTCACCGTAACGGCCGAGGCCGTTGTTCAGCACCGCGGTTGTCCACTCGGCGACGGTTAGTCCGATGCCCTCCCCTCGGGTCGTCGCATCCTTGGTCGTGGCCGCCGTCAATGCCGCTACCGCAGCTCGGTCGCCGCGAAATGCGGCGAGTGCGATTGCGCCGTTAGGAGAGAGGCTGCTACCGGTCGCCTCGGTCACCGACTGCACCTCGCGTACGAGTATTTCTGCGGCATTCAGTTCGCCTGCGAATACATGCATGACCACGCGCGAAGTGAGGGCGAGCGGCAGCTCGGTCAGCGCGCCGCTGGACCGGGCAAGCTCAACATGACGCGTCGAGAGACGCTCCCAGCTTTCATCGTCCCAGACGTGCAGGGCCGCGATGCCAACCTGCCACAAACACCTCAGTAGGTTGTCTGACGACGGTCCGTCGTGCGCGCAGCTGACCGCACGGCGCAAAATCGGCAGAGCCGCCGCATTGCCGTCGATGAAATATGTAGCGAGACCTTCCAGCAGAAGGTCGGACAGTAGCGGAGTCGATGCACGCGGTAATGCCTCCACGGCTCGAGCCACGTCCAGCACCCCGGCGCCAACGGCCAATCTTCCAGCGAAGATCGCGGCGGATAAGGCCTCCAGGTAGGTCGCGCGGGACAATGCCGCGTCGATCGGCTCGAGCCGTTGAGCGGCCTTCAGCAGCAGCGGCGGGGCGTCGCTGCCGCGGCCGGTAACGTAGGCAAGCTGGGCCCGGATGAGGGCGGCGCTGGCAATCTGAAAATCGGTGAGCGACATCCCCTCGGCCATGGTCAGCAGATCCAGCGCTGCATCGAAAGCACCCGCGTGCACCTTGGCCGACGCAGCGGCCAGCGCCCGCTCCGCCCGTCGAGCAGGTTCGAGCGTCAGCAACATGGCGCGCTCGAGAAACGCAGCCCTGGCAGCCAGTCCACCACGCGCTCGCGCCCGGTCAGCGGAGCGCTCCAACTCAGCGGCGACACCCTCGTCGGGTCCCTGCGCCGCCTGTGCCCGATGCCACGCACGCCGGTCCGGGTCGCTATCCAGATCGGTCACGTCTGCCAGAGCTTGGTGCACCACCTGTCTCTCTTGAAGGGGCGCTGCCCGGTAGGTCGCCGAGCGTACGAGCGGATGTCGAAACCGCACCCGAATGCCGAACTCTGCCAGGCCGTCTGCGACAGCGGGTAAGGCAGCGCCGGTGCCGATCCCCAGCCGAGCCGCGGCTCGCCACATCAGGATCGGATCACCTGTCGGCTCAGCTGCTGCGATCAACAACAGCCGTCGGGTCCGCTCGGGCAACGCGGCAAGGCGGCGCTCATAGCTTTCTTCGATGCGACCCGAAAGCCTTAGCGCACTGGGCATCCCGAATCCGGCGACCAACTCGTACTCGGTTAGATCGCGAGGAAGTTCCAGAAGCGCGAGCGGATTACCCCGTGTCTCGGCGACAATCTGATCGCGCACCCGCTCGTCGAGCGGTACGGCCCATGCCACTTCCAGCAGCTCCCGGGCGTCAGTGTCGCGCAGACCTGTTAGCTCCAACTTGGGCAACTTAGACATTTCGAGGTCAAGGACGCGCGTCGCCATGATCAAGACAACGGATTCGGCGCCCAGCCGCTTGGCCACAAACGACAGCACTTCCGCCGAGGCGGCGTCGAGCCATTGCATATCATCGATCAGGCAGACCAGCGGCTGATCCTCCGCGACATCTGACAAAAGGCTCAAGACGGCCAGCCCGATCAGCAGCCGATCCGGTGCAGGGCCGGTGCCCAGGCCAAACGCGGTACGGAGAGCATCCCGCTGGGGCGGCGGGAGATGATCGAGGCGATCCAGCGTCGGTGCACACAACTGGTGCACTGCGGCATGCGCAAGCTCCATCTCGGACTCGACACCGGCCGCGCGGAGTAAGCGGCAGCCCGCGGCATGCGTGACTACATAATCCATCAACGCCGATTTACCCACGCCCGGATCACCGTGCAGCACCAGCACCCGGCTCTCCCCCGACCTGCCGTCATGCAGAATTTCGTCCAACAATCCGCATTCGGCGCGGCGATCGATCAGCTCCATCGCTACAGGTCCCACCTCGGCTGCACCCACATAGTTGCCGGCTCCAACTCTCCGAAGTACGGCCGTTGCCGCAGTGCGGGTAGGCCGCCGGCTAGTTGTGATGTCCAGAGAGGTTGGTCAGTCGGGTGACTGGTGGCTGGCCTCCGATGGCTGAGTGGGCTCGGTGGTGATTGTAGAAGTGCAGCCATCCGGGCAGGGCGTTGTGCGGTTGAGGCGTAGAGGCGGTCGTAGGCCCAGCCGTCGGCCACGGCACGGTGGAAGCGCTCGATCTTGCGGGTCCTGATCAGGTGACGTCCTGGCAGGCTGGAGACATGACGAACAATAAGAAATGGGCGGTAACCATCCATCGGGCGGGCGAGGGCCCCAGCACCCACGGGTACGAAGGACCTGACGAAGAGTCTGCGCTCAAGTTTGTGGCCGAGGAGCTCGAACTCGACGTTGACGACGAAGGAAACGTCACGGGCGACCCCCAGATCACCCGTCTGACGGTCGAGGACGACCCCGAAATGCTCATCCATCACGAAGAGCAGTAGCCAAGAAAACCAAACACCCCGTCGATCACCGCTTCGCGGCGCGGAAAGGTGAGGCTTCGTTCGGCCGCTAGGTGGTGATCGCCGCAAAGATCATCCCTCGCCGCCCAGCTCGGTTTTGTGGCGTTCGGTCTTGGCGGCGTCCTCGGTCATTGCCGACTCGTCGAGCCACTTCTGGACATCGCCACCAAGGCGGTCGGCGCTCAGGTGGGCGAAGTCGAGGGCCTGTACCGCCATCGCTGCTAGGACCTTCATGGCCCGTCCGCTGCGGTGGATCTCCATCATCAGCGCACTGAGTGCTTGATTGTCTTCGGCGCACAACGCCGACAGGTAGTGGCGGGCATCAGCGAACTCGCGATCGACGTGGGCCATCTTCCTCCGGAATACGTCGGGCGACGCCAGGTCGTCGGGCGAATCGATCATGGCTTTCACTTTCGCTGGTGGGTGACCAACTCATTTTCGGGGTTAGCTTGTGCTGGTGGTATCTTTCTGCGCTTTTGACTTGCCTACGATCGGATCACGGCGGTGGAAAGCAGGCGCGGTGTCCTTCGCAAGAAGCCTGCTGATTACAGCTGGCTGCCCGCCGGCGTTGCGGCCTAAGAAGTCTCCCCGCGCAAGCCTTGAGCGACCTTCCAACTCCGCATTCGCCGAGCCTTTTTAACGCTCGCTAGTTCAGGATTGTGGACCTCTTGGGTATGAGCCGAGACCCGTCTATGGAAACGACAAATGTCTGTTCGCTGCCATCCCGCTGTGCGAACTGACGATGCTCAAAGGAATGCCGACGGTGCACCTGCGGGAGCCGCCCGATGGATAAATCCGACCTTCTGCTGTCGCGCGCGGGCGGACGGCAAACCCATGCCGATACGCGACTACAGCCGCGCGTTCGCCGCAGAGCGAAGCCGCCGGACTTAAAGCGCCAGACCGCAGCATGGTTTTCGGCACCTGTTCCGCCCAGCACATGCGGGCGCATAACTCGTTAGCCTTGCGAATGTTCCCAAAAGCGTTCCCAACCCCAATGAAAACGGCCCCCGGAGAGTTCTCCGGGGGCCGTTTTGCCTAGTAGCGGGGACAGGATTCGAACCTGCGACCTCTGGGTTATGAGCCCAGCGAGCTACCGAGCTGCTCCACCCCGCGTCGGGTGAACGCCACGTTACCGAAGGTCAGGGTGCAGAGCCAAATCGCTGACCGAGAGCGGGGGCGTGCAGCGCTCGATCCAGGCGATCAGCTCGTCGGCGGGCAGCGGCGGCGTGTGCACGTAGCCCTGGGTGATGTTGCAGCCGTATCGACGCAGCGCCAGCAGGGTGGCCTCGTCTTCCACCCCTTCGGCGATCAGATCCGCGCCCAGGCTGTGCGCCAGCGCGACCGTCGATCGCACAATGGCGATCGAGCGTGGGTCTTCAGCCAGCCGTGAAACGAACACGCGATCGAGCTTGAGCTCGTCGACCGACATGTCCTGCAGGCGGGCAAGCGACGACCAGCCGGTGCCGTAGTCATCGAGGGAGATCCGCACACCGAGTCGCCGGAGGGCGTGCACGGTATTGCGGGTACGAGCCGAGTCATTTGCGAAGGTGCCCTCGGTGATCTCCAGGATCAGCGCTTCTGCCGGCACGGCGTGACTCTTCAGCAGCCCGTCGATGGTGTCGACCAGATCGAGGTCCAGCAGGTTGGCCACCGACAGGTTGACCGCGACCGTCATGTCGACACCGTCGCCCTTCCAGGCCCGCACCTGACCGAGCGCCAAGTTGACCACGCAGTTGGCGATCTGACGCATCAGGCCGGCCCGTTCGGCGGTGGGCAGGAACTCCTCTGGAAGTAGCAGACCGCGACTCGGGTGGCGCCACCGCAGGAGTGCCTCGACGCTGTGCACTTGCCCGTTGTCGGCGCGAATCTTGGGCTGGTAGTAACACGTCAGCTCGTCGTTGGTCAGTGCGGCACGCAGCTCCCCGATGAGGTCGTCGTCATGGTCCTTCTCCATGCGCACCTTGCCCGGGTCGTGCACCAGGATCTTGCTCGACCCGGCCCTGGCATCCAGCATCGTCGTCTCGACGCAATTCAGCAGGTCGTTGGGATGCTCACAATGGTCGGGGTACAACGCAATCGAGATGCTCGCGTCGACCTGCAGGGTGATCGGATCGAGCTCGAACGGAGCACGCAACTCCTCGAGCATCGCGCCCGCCCGCGCCCGCGCAGTGGTGACGTCGAGGCTGTCGGCGAACAGGATGGCGAACTCGTCACCACCCGTTCGGGCGATCACGTCACCGGACCGGACGGATCGGGACAGTCGCTCCGCGATGCGAATGAGCAGCTGGTCGCCGACATGTCGACCTGCGAAATAGTTGATCTCCCTGAACTGGTCGATGTCGAGCAGAAGCAGCGCGCGGCTCGACCGTGTCCGGAACACCCCCGACGACTCGTCGACGGAGACGGCCGTCAACGTCGTGGCCAGCGACCTGCGGTTGGGCAGCCCCGTCAACTCGTCAGTCATCGCCTGCCGATGCGCCTCCGCCGTCGCGCTGACATCGCGGAACGTGACCGCGAATCGCCAGGCGACCGCGATCAGGGTCAGCGCCGCCAGCGTCACCGCGACTCGGCTCTGGTTGGCCAGCACGGCCATGACCAGTGCGATTCCACCGCACAGGACGGCCGGAACATAGGCCGCCAGACCGGGTTTCGGACGAGGGCTGGCACCCGAGGACGAAAGCCAACTGGAAACGGCGATAAGCAATGCGGCGATCAGCCAGCAGGCATCGACCCATGTGCCCTCCAAATACGTGCCTGCCGACGCCTGAAAGAGGTAGATGGTGTCGGCGATCGCAAACGCCATGAAACCGGCGACGAGAAGGCCCCATCGAAGTTCGGCACGCCAGCCGAGAATCGGAAGCATTCCCGCGGTCAGTGCCAACAACAACAAGTCACCAACGGGATAGGCGAGCCCGACGAACACTGCCGCCGGCTCACCCTGCAATGCCGCATTGATCGGACCGGTCGCGACCGCCGCGGAAACCGCTCCGAGCGTCAGCCCGCAGATCAACGCGTCCAACCGGAACGCGGTCGGGACGCGAGTGAGCCGGTCGCGCATCAGCAGGACAATTCCGGCGTAGACCAACGGATAAAAGGCAAGGTATAGCGGGTCTGCCGCAGACAATATCTGACCCTCGGGCACCCAAGCGGCGTACACCACGTCGCCTGCGGCGGAACACGCCATGCCCGCTCCGATGAACAGCCACGGCCAACGCTCGGTGCGGACCTGGTACGCACGAAGCAAAACAAACGCCGCCGCCGAGATGTTCAGCGCCGGATACATGACACTGTCGAACGCCGTGATGCGCCCGGCATGGTCGCGTAAAAGAGTCGACGCCGTGAAGACCGCGACGCCGAGCGCCAGCACGCCGAGGGCCACGCACATCCCGGGTGACGGCCATCCGCCGCCTCCAGACGGTTCCTTGCCCGCCCTGTGTCCATCGCCCGGAGCCGCCCCGCCACCGGTCAGTGGAACCCCATCCCATCGTTCGACAGGCTCTGCTGTGCGCTCCTGAAGTTCCCACGGGGCCGGAAGATCGGGCACGAAGCTTCGCACACACCCGCCACCGTCCCGTTTGGCCGCGTACATCGCCAGGTCGGCGTTCAGCAGGAGGTCGTCGGAGGTCTGTACCGAATTGGCGGCGGCCACCGTCAGCCCGATGCTCGGCCGAACAGTCTGCGGGACGCCGCCGAGGATGATCGGAGTGCGGCACGCGTCGAGCACGCGGTTGGCCGCCGCCAACGCGTCGGTGTGCCCCTCGTGGATCGCTGCGAATTCGTCACCCCCGAGACGCGCGATCGTCCACGTCTCACCGAGCACGCTCGTCAGACGCCCCGCAACCCGGATCAGCAACTCGTCGCCCGCTGGATGGCCCAGCGCATCGTTGACGGCCTTGAAGTTGTCGAGATCGAGACACAACACGGCGACAGGTTCGCCGCTTCGGCGCCGCCGAGCGATCGCACCGTCCAGCTTGTCGAGGAAATTCGCGCGGTTCGCGAGACCGGTCAGGTTGTCGTGAAACGCCTCGCGGGCTACCTCGGCGAGAAGACGCTGGTTCTCTGTGAGCACGAACAGCTGACGGATGAGCACCGCCGTCACCAGAATCGCCTCGGCGATGAACAGCTGCCGGTGGTCGCGGTGAGAGAGTTCGAAACTGACACCGGCGATCCCGGCCGCCAACAGCGGCAGATACGGCAACCACACCCGGACGCCGGACTGCAAGTCCATCGCCGACGGCTGAGCGGGCTGTTCGTCGATGCTGAACAACGCCGCGAAGCCCAGCATGCCGAACCCCGCCGCACGGACGACATCGACGAGGCCGCCGTCGTGGTAGCCCCCTACCCCGGCCAGGTAGACACTGGCGATGTCCGCCAATTGGATCGTTGCCATCCCCGCCGCCAGGACGGTGACGCTCACCCGGGCAAGCGGCCGTGACCACACCACGATCGCGGTCGTCAGCAGGATCACGTCGACCGTGATGTGCAGGACGGTCAAGCCTGGCGCGCCACCACCATCGGACAGTTTCCTGAGTACACACACCCACGAGACGACGAACAACGACGTCGCCATGATGACGCTGTCGAGTATCAATCGCCTGCGTGGGGCCTTGTCGAGATCGCCCATCAGCAGCAGGCATGCATAGGCCGCCACCGGAAACACGACCAGAAAGCCCTGTGTCAGCGACGGATGCCACGACTCGCCGTCGCCCCGGACCTCTTCGAACATCCGGACGACCAAGCCGATGAGCCACGCCGAGAGTGCGACTATGAGGGCCACCCAGCCGTACCGACGGCGCCCCTCGGCGGAACGGGCGGCGTAGGCGGCACAGGCCACCGCCAAGACGAGGTACACCAGATAGGCGATTTCATCCAGCGACTTGGTCGGGTAGTTGTCCTCCCACGAAAACACTGCCCAAACGACCATCACCGCCGAGGCCCCGAAGAAGACCGCCGCCGCGATCCGGCCGATAGGGCCCAACCGCGCGAACCGACGGGATGCGGCTCGCGCCCATTGACTCATGGAAAGATGAAAAAGGCCGATATCCGATTTTGCCCTGAATTTCGGTTGGTAGCAAACGCCGAACGCGTTACTTCGTCGTGTCGTACCTCTTCATCGCGTCATCTAAGCGCTGCAACGCAGTGCCGAATTCGCCGAAATCACCGCTTTGCTGTGCGGTTCGCAGCGCACCCAGAGCCGACTGTACGTCCTGCAGGGCCGCGGCTTTGCCAGGCGACAGCTGGGTCGGTCCACCCGGCCTCGGCACCGCCGCGACGGGCGTTGGCACCTCCGGTGGCGTGGCCTGCTGGTTACCCGGTTGGGCGGCAGGCTGACCATCCGATTGGGGTGCGGCGGCAGGTCGGCCGCCCGGTGGGTTCGCCGGCGCTGGACCGGTTGCGGTGGCATCGGCGCCAGCCCCGAACAACTCGGTGAGCGCGTCACGCACCGTCGGCCCGTAGCCGACCCTGTCCTCATACATCATCGCGACACGGATCAACCGCGGATAGGACGACGCCGCGTCGCTGGCGCCGGGTGAGGCGTACACCGGCGCAACGTAGAGCAACCCGCCGTCGGCCACCGGCAGCGTCAACAGGTTGCCCCAGCGGATCCGGTTCTGGTTGTCGCGGCCGATGACGCCGAGGTCCTGGCTGACCGCGGTATCGGTACTGATCGCGTTGAACGCCAACTTCGGGCCGTTCACCTGACCCGGGATCGTCAACACCGTGATCTTTCCGTAGGTGTCCGGATCCGAGCTCGCGCTGATGTAGGCGGCGAGGAAGTCACGCTGGAAGCGGTTCATCGCGCTGGTCAATTGAAACGAGGCCGATTTGTCGTTCTTCGCAAGATCTTTCGCGACGATGTAGTACGGCGGCTGGTAACTGCTGGCCGTCGGGTTCGGATCCTGCGGCACGTTCCAGAAGTCCGATGTCGAGAAGAACGTAACCGGATCGTTGACGTGATACTTGGCCAGCAGCGCGCGCTGCACCTTGAACAGGTCCTCGGGATAGCGCAGGTGCTCCTGTAATTCGGGGGTTATGTCACTCTTCGGGTGGACCACGCCGGGAAAGATCTTCATCCACGCCTGCAGCACCGGATCCTGTTCGTCCTGTGCGTACAACGTCACCGTACCGTCGTAGGCATCGACGGTGGCCTTGACCGAGTTGCGAATGTAGGAGACCTGTTTGTCGGGCGCGAGCCGGTTGAACGCCACTTCGGTGGAATCGGTGGTGACGCTCGACAACGACGTCAGCTCCGAGTACGGGTAGTTGTCCAAAGTCGTGTAGCCGTCGACGATCCAGACCATCCGCTTGTTGACGATGGCCGGGTACATGCTGGTGTCTGTGGTCAGCCACGGCGCGACCGCCTTCACCCGCTCGGACGGATCGCGATTGAACAGGATCTTGCTGTCCGGCCCGATCGGACTGGGGAACACCAGCTTTCGTTCGGAGAACTTCGCGGCGAACACGGCGCGGTTCAGCCAGTTGCCGATCGGCACGCCACCCTTGCCGCTGTAGGTGTAGTTCTTCGTCTCGGTGTTGGTCTCGTAGTCGTACTCGCGGTCGTTGCCGCTCTTTCCGACGATGGCGTAGTCGTCGGGCGTGCCCGCG
Organism: Mycolicibacterium stellerae; assembly: GCF_003719305.1. Lineage (GTDB taxonomy): Bacteria > Actinomycetota > Actinomycetes > Mycobacteriales > Mycobacteriaceae > Mycobacterium > Mycobacterium stellerae. Next base: position 162,993 of record NZ_RARC01000008.1, on the reverse strand, counting down.
ATGACCGGCCCGAAGTAGACGCGCGGCTGCTCCAGAGGCGCGGGCCCAGGCGAGACGACGCTGCCGTTGGCGCCGACGACACTTGCCAGGAACTCCGGGTAGCCGCCGTTCTGGTTGGGGTCGTTGGCGACGCCACGAACCGTGTTGGCGGGCGACGCGATGAAGCCGTTGCCGTGGGTGTACACGAAATGCCGGTTGATCCAGTCACGCTGGTTGTCGATCAGCCGGTCGGGGTTGAGTTCACGCGCGGCGACGACATAGTCGCGCAGATTCCCGTCGGGACCGTTGTAGCGGTCGATGGACAGCTGATCGGGGAAGTAATAGAAGTTCTTGCTCTGCTGGAACTGCGTGAACGCGGGGCTGACGATCGTGGGGTCCAACAGCCGGATGTTCGACGTCGTCGCACGGTCGGCCGCCACCTGCTGGGCGGTGGCCGGTGCGTTGCCCGGGTAGTCCCGATAGGTGACCGTCTTGTCGGTCAAGCCGTAGGCGTCCCTTGTCGACGTGATGCTACGGCTGATGTACTCGCTTTCCTTCTGTGCCGCATTGGGTTTGACGCTGATCTGCTCGACCACCAGCGGCCAGCCCGCGCCGACCACCAACGACGACAACAGCAACAGCACGACGCCGATCGCGGGAATCCGCAAGTCGCGCAGCACAATCGCGGAAAACACCGCCACCGCGCAGATCAGCGCGATCGCCAGCAGGATGAGTTTGGCGGGCAGCACCGCGTTGATGTCGGTGTAGCCCGCGCCGGTGAATGGCTTACCGCTGCGGGTGTTCGACAACAGCGCATAGCGATCGAACCAGTACGCGATCGCCTTGAGCAGCACCAAGGTTCCGACCAGGCTGATCAACTGGATGCGGGCAGACCGGCTCAGCGCGCCGGTCCTGCCGGAGAGCCGGATACCGCCGAACAGATAGTGGCCCAACAGGTTGGCGATCAACGCCAGGAAGACCGCAACGAACAGATAGCCAAGCACCATCTGATAGAAGGGCAGTTGGAAGGCATAGAAGCCCAGATCCATGCCGAACTGCGGATCCTTGATACCGAAGTCGCCGCCATGCAGGAACAGCTGGATCCGCTCCCAGTAGGTCTGGGCCACGATGCCTGCGAAGAAACCGATGACCGCCGGGACGCCGATACCGACCAGCTTCAGTCGCGACATCACCGCCGTGCGATACCGCGCCACCGGGTCGTTGGGCCCGGCGGTCGGGACGAACACCGGGCGCGTGCGGTACGCCAGCGCCAGCGCCGCGAAGACGATAGATCCGACCAACGCCCACACCACAAGGAAGACGACGAGCTTGGTGAGCAACTGCGTGGTGAAGACCGAGCGATAGCCCAGCTCGCCGAACCACAACCAGTCGACATAGGCGTCGACGAGCCGTGGCCCGATCAGCAGCAGTAAAACGACCGCCAGGGCGACCGTGATCAGAATTCGGCTACGTCGCGTCAGCTTCGGCATCTTGGCCGCGGGCCGCATACCCACTCGTCAACTCCCGGTCTTTGCCCATGCACGTCTTGTATGAGGTGCCACAACTCTACGCATCGGTTTCCCGCGGCCCGATCAACATCGTGGGGCTTCGCCACCGGCAGAAAGCGCCTTGAGCGCGTCGACCGCATCGCCGAGTTTCTCGACCCTGACCAGATCGATGCCATCTTCGTGCGCCGACTTGGCCTCTTCGCAGTTGTCGGCGGGGACCAGGAACACCGTCGCACCGGCCTCGTGAGCGGCCAGAATCTTGTGAGTGATGCCGCCGATGGAGCCCACCTTGCCGTCGGCGTTGATGGTGCCGGTGCCTGCGACGAACCTCGAGCCGCTCAATTCGCCGGTGGTCAGCTTGTCGATCACGGCCAGGCTGAACACCAGGCCCGCCGACGGGCCCCCGACGTTGGCCAGGTTGAACTCGATGGTGAACGGCGCCCACGGGGCCTCGACAACACCGATGCCAAGCACGCCCTGCTCCTTATCCGGTGCCGAACCCAGCTTGACCGTCGTCACCCCGGGTGGCGCGTTCTTCCTGCGGAAGTCGAGCACCACCTCGTCGCCCGGCTTCGTCTTTCCCATCAGCGACTGAAACTGCTCCAAATCGGTGACCCGGGTTCCGTTCACGCCGTCTATCGCGTCGCCTTCTTTGAGCTTGTCCGCCGATGCCCCGTCCTTGCTGACCGTCTCGACGGTGACTGCGGGCGCGTATTTCAGGTAGCCAAGCGCGGCGTATGCGGCGCTGTCCTCCGACCGCTTGAAATCCTGGTTGTTGGCCTCATCGATCTCGTCCTTGGATTTATCGGGCGGGTAGACCAGGTCGCGCGGAACCAACTGCTCACGACCCGACATCCACAACGTCAGCGCCTGCCCGAGCGTGAGGTTGTCGCGCTGAGACACCGTGGTCATGTTCAGGTGCCCGGTCGTCGGGTGCACATCGGTGCCCTCGATGTCGACGACCTCTTTGCCCTCGACCTCGCCGAGGGTGTCGAACGTCGGGCCGGGGCCCAGTGAGACGTAGGGCACCGTCACCAACGCCAGCAGCACGCCGAAGGCGACGATCGGCGCCACGGCCACCAACAGCGTAGAAATCCGCCTGTTCACGCCAGCAACATTAGACGGCCCGCCGAGTGCGGTTCACTCAGAGCGTGACGGTGTGCGCCGCACGACGCGGCCATGGTGAGTACCGTTGGGGACATGTCTGACCTGCCCTTCGGCTTTTCGCCCGGAGATGACCCTGAGCGCGACAAGCGCAAGAAGGATCCCGATTCGGGGTCCGGCTCGGGCTCCGGAAACGACCCGTTCGGCTTCGGTGGCGGTGAATTCGACATGTCCCAACTCGGTCAGATCTTCAGCCGCCTCGGCGATATGTTCAGCGGCGCGGGCAACGTGATGGCCGGCGGCCAGCAGTCCGGCCCGGTGAACTACGACCTCGCCCGGCAGCTGGCGTCCAGCTCGATCGGTTTCACCGCCCCCATCCCGGAGAAGACGAACGCGGCGATTGGCGACGCCGTGCGCCTTGCCGAGACCTGGCTGGACGGGGTGACGGCGCTACCCGCAGGCACCACCAAGGCCGTCGCCTGGACACCCAACGACTGGATCGACAACACTCTGGACACCTGGAAACGGCTGTGTGACCCGGTGGCAGAACAGATTTCGACGGTGTGGGCGTCGGCGCTGCCTGAAGAGGCCAGGGCGATGGCCGGCCCACTGCTTTCGATGATGACGCAGATGGGTGGCATGGCGTTCGGCTCGCAGCTCGGCCAGGCGCTTGGCAAGCTCAGCAGCGAAGTCCTCACCTCCACCGACATTGGTCTGCCGCTAGGCCCCAAGGGTGTCGCCGCGTTGATGCCCGATGCCATCGAGTCGTTGTCCGAAGGCCTCGAGCAACCGCGCAGCGAGATCATGACGTTCCTGGCGGCGCGGGAAGCCGCCCACCATCGTTTGTTCAGCCATGTGCCATGGCTGGCCAGCCAATTGATGAACGCCGTTGAAGCGTTCGCCAAGGGCATGAAGATCGACATGAGCGGCATCGAAGAGTTCGCGGCCGGATTCAACCCCGCGTCGTTGACCGACCCGTCGCAAATGGAGCAACTACTCAACCAGGGCATCTTCGAGCCGAAGGCCACCCCAGAGCAGACCGCCGCGCTGGAACGGCTGGAGACGCTGCTGGCGCTGATCGAGGGCTGGGTGCAGACCGTGGTGAACGACGCGCTTGGCGAACGGATCCCCGGCGCCTCCGCGCTGAGCGAGACGCTGCGCAGGCGGCGGGCCACCGGTGGTCCGGCCGAGCAGACGTTCGCGACGCTCGTCGGCCTCGAACTACGCCCTCGCAAGCTGCGGGAGGCCGCGGCGCTGTGGGAGAAGTTGACGGAAGCCGCCGGTATCGACGGGCGCGACGCCGTGTGGCAGCACCCCGACCTGTTGCCGTCGTCGAGCGACCTCGACGAGCCCGCCGGGTTCATCGACCGCATCATCGGTGGCGACACCAGCGGCTTCGAGGAGGCCATCGCCGACCTCGACAAGGGACACGAGGACGACAATGGCGAGGGCGACAAGAAGGGCTGATCCGCCTGCCTGTGGATAACTCCTGGCGAGGATGGCCGGCGTGGCAGAGTCGGTCCATGACGCGCTATGGCCTCAATCCGGCCACGCCCGTGTTGTCCCGGCCCGACGGGGTGGTCCAGGTGGGCTGGGATCCACGGCGCGCGCTGCTGGTTCGGCCGCCATCCGGGATGACCACCGCGGCGCTCGCCCACCTGCTGCGAGCGCTGCAATCCGGCGCCACCCTTGCCGATGTCCAGGCCGCCGCCGGCGGTGTCGACGCGACCACGATCGCCGACCTCGTCGCCGGACTGGTCGACGCGGGAGTGGTGAAGGCGATGCCGCGGCCAGCCACCCGCTCGGCGTCGATCCGGATTCACGGCCGCGGTCCGCTGTCGGACCTGCTGACCAGTGCGCTGCGCTGTTCGGGCGCCCGGATCAAGAACAGCAACCAGCCGCACGCCGCCGTCACCGCAGAGACCACCGACCTTGTCGTGCTGTCGGATTCACTGGTCGCCGATCCACGGATGCTGCGGGAACTGCACGCCGCCCGGATCCCGCACCTGGCGGTGCGGGTGCGCGACGGCGCCGGTCTGGTCGGGCCGCTTGTGGTGCCAACCGTGACCAGCTGTCTGAGGTGCGCGGATCTGCATCGCAGCGACCGGGATGCCGGCTGGCCAGCCGTCGCAGCGCAGCTCCGCGACACCGTCGGCAACGCCGACCGGGCAACCGTGCTGGCCACCGCGGCGCTGGCGCTCAACCAGATCGATCGCGTCATCGCGGCGGTGCGCGGTGGCGTACGCATCACCGACATCGATCGCGCACCGCATCCGCCGTCGACACTGGACACCACACTGGAGTTCGACGTCAGCACCGGCTCGACCATGGCGCGCAGGTGGATGCGGCATCCGCGGTGCACTCAGTGCTCCGCCGGTCATGGATGATGGACGGGTGAGCGACATCAAACGCGGCGGGGCAGCGCGCAACGCCAAGCTCGCCGGTCTCGGGGCCGGTATGGCGGGACGCGCGGCGCTCGGAATCGGCAAGCGGCTGACCGGCAAGTCCCGCGACGAGGTCAACGCCGAGCTGATGGACAAGGCGGCTCAGCAACTGTTCACCGTTCTCGGCGAGCTCAAGGGCGGCGCGATGAAGGTCGGCCAGGCGCTGTCGGTCATGGAGGCCGCGATCCCCGAGCAGTACGGCAAGCCCTACCGCGAGGCGCTGACCAAGCTGCAGCGGGAAGCCCCGCCGCTGCCCGCAGCCAAGGTTCACCGCGTGCTCGACGGCCAGCTGGGAACTAAGTGGCGCGAGCGGTTCTCGTCGTTCGAAGACACCCCGGTCGCGTCGGCCAGCATCGGCCAGGTGCACAAGGCGGTCTGGTCCGATGGCCGCGCGGTCGCCGTCAAGATCCAGTACCCGGGCGCCGACGAGGCGCTGCGCGCCGACCTGAAGACCATGCAGCGCATGGTCAGGGTGCTCAAGCAGCTGTCCCCCGGCGCCGATGTGCAGGGTGTGGTCGACGAGCTGATCGAGCGCACCGAGATGGAGCTCGATTACCGCTTGGAGGCCGACAACCAGCGCGCGTTCGCGAAAGCCTATGCGGGACATCCGAATTTCGTCATCCCGCACATCGTGGCCAGTGCGCCCAAGGTGGTGATCCAGGAATGGATCGAGGGCATCCCGATGTCGGTGATCATCCGCGACGGCACCCAGGAGCAACGCGACCTGATGGCCACCCGGCTGTTCGAGCTCACCCACGACGCGCCGCGGCGGCTGGAGATGATGCACGGCGACGCACATCCCGGAAACTTCATGCTGCTGCCCGACGACAAGATGGGCGTCATCGACTTCGGCGCCGTGGCCCCATTGCCGGGCGGGTTGCCCGTCGAGCTCGGCCTCATGCTGCGTTACGCGCTGAACAAGGATTACGACAATCTGCTGCCGACAATGGAGCAAGGCGGGTTCATCCAGAAGGGTGGGCAGGTCTCGATCCGCGAGATCGACGACATGCTGCGCCAGTACGTCGAGCCGGTCGAGGTCGACGTCTTCCACTACAGCCGAAAGTGGCTGCAGAAGATGACCGCATTGAACATGGACAAGGCGGCCGGTCAGATCAAGGCTGCCCGACAGATGGACATACCGGTCAAGCTGGCCATCCCGATGCGGGTAATCGCGTCGATCGTCGCGATCTCCTGCCAGCTCGACGCGCACGTGCCCGTCAAAGCCATTGCGGCCGAACTGGTTCCAGGCTTCGCCGACGAAGCGGCATAGGCCGGGAACCGGCAGCCTGCTAAGCGGCTGCCGGCTCCTCGGCATTCTTGCGTGGACGCCCCCGCGGACGCTTGCGCGCGACGATCGTGCCGCGCTCGAGGATCTCCCCACCCCAAACGCCCCACGGTTCGCCACGGTCCAGCGCCGCTGACAGGCACTCCCGTCGGATCGGACAATCTGTGCACAGTGCCTTGGCACGCTCCAGATCGACGGGACTCTCCGCGAACCACAAGTCGGGATTTCCGACATGACATGGCAGGTCCGGCAGCGTCCTCGTTCGGCATGTCTCAAGCTCGATGCGATTCGCGCAAGCGGTCATCGATCCCGACATGGCTCTGTTCACCTGCTTCCTGGTCGTTGATCTTTGTTTCTTTCGGATCTGTGACCAGGTGTTCGGGGGTGTCCCAAAAACTTTGGCCACGGATCCGGTGATTTCGGGTCCGTGGCCATTTGGCGTTTCGAGGGCTTTCTAGATGTGACCCCGATTCACGGACGCGACAATCGCGGTGGCGGTACGCGGCTTGCGCGGCGAAATCGCAGCGGCAGCGGCATGCGCCGAGGCGGCGTCGGCAGCGATGACATGGAGGGTTCGCGCCATGCCGGCTACGCCAACGCTGGAAAACGCATTGATGTTCGTCATGATTGCAGCAACCCTCCTCTGTCAACTCGGATGATCTTGAGGCTAAGCGTAGCAGCCGTTTTGCACAACCAATTTTCTGACCTGCGGGTTTGGCATGATTTTTACGAGGATTGGCGGCCTTTGACCAACGCGAGCACGTCCGGACCGAACTGCTCCAGCTTGCGGGCGCCGATGCCCGGTATCGAGACGAGCGCGGCCTCGTCGGTCGGCAGCGTCTCGGCGATCGCGATCAGCGTGTTGTCGGTGAACACCACATAGGCGGGCACGCTCATGTCCTTGGAGGTGCGCAGCCGCCAGTCCTTGAGGTCGGCGAGCAGCTGCTCGTCGATATCGGACGGGCAGCCCTCGCAGCGGCGCAACATGACGGCCGCCGGGGTGGTCAGGGTGTTGTTGCAGACGCGGCAGCGCGGCGTCGGGCCACGCGCCTTCTTCGGCTTGCCCGGGTTGTCGGCATGCGAGTTCGGTGCGATGCCGTTGAGGAAGCGCGACGGTCGCCGACCCTGCCTTCCGCCGGGATTGCGAGCCAGTGCCCAGCTCAGCGCCAAATGCACTCGCGCCCTTGTTATCCCGACGTAGAGCAGCCGCCGCTCTTCCTCGACGGCCTCGCTGTCCTGGCCGTGCGCCAGCGCGTGCGAGATGGGCAGTGTGCCGTCGGCGAGGCCGACCAGGAAAACCGCGTCCCACTCCAAACCCTTGGCCGCGTGCAGCGAGGCCAGGGTGACGCCCTGCACGACGGGTGCATGCCGGGCGTCGGCACGCTGCCGCAACTCGGTGAGCAGCGCGCGCAGATCGAGCGAAGGCCGTTGCGCCACTTCGTCATCGACGAGCTCGGCGAGTGCGGTCAGCGCCTCCCACCGCTCCCTGGCCCGTGTTCCCGACGGTGGTTCGGCGGTCAACCCCAGCGGATCGAGCAGCTCGCGCACCAACGGTGGCAGTTCATCGCCCGACGCGTCGGCGCCGCGTTCGGCCGCGCGCTGCATCGCCAGCAGCGCCTGCCGGATCTCCTGGCGGCTGAAGAAGCCTTCGCCGCCGCGCACCTGGAACGCGACGCCCGCTTCGGTCAACGCCTCCTCGTACACCTCCGACTGGGCGTTGATCCGGTAGAGCACCGCGATCTCCGACGCCGGGGTGCCGTTGTCGATGAGGCGCGTGATCTTCTTCGCGACCGCCGCCGCCTCGGCGACCTCGTCGGGATGCTCGGCGAAAGACGGCTTCGGGCCCGGGTCACGCTGGCCGATCAGGTGCAGCTTGCTGCCCGCCACCCGGCCGCGGGCGGCGGCGATCACCTGGTTGGCCAGCGACACCACCTGTGGCGTCGACCGGTAGTCGCGTTCCAGCCGTATCACCGCGGCGTCGGGGAAGCGCCGCGAGAAATTCAGCAGGTACTTCGGGGTTGCCCCGGTGAACGAGTAGATGGTCTGGTTGGCGTCGCCCACGACCGTCAGGTCGTCGCGCTCACCGAGCCAGGCGTTGAGCACCCGCTGCTGCAGCGGGGTGACGTCCTGATACTCGTCGACGACAAAGCAGCGGTATCGATCACGAAACTCCTCGGCCACCGCCGAGTCGTTCTCTATCGCGGCGGCGGTATGCAGCAGAAGGTCGTCGAAGTCGAGCAGCGCCGTGCCGTCGCTGCGGGCCTTCAACGTTTCATAGCCCGCGTAGACGCCTGCCACCTTCGCCGCGTCGAGCGGGATGTCGCGGCCCACCCTGGCGACGGCGGCCGCATAGTCCTCCGGGCTGATCAGCGACGCCTTCGCCCATTCGATCTCGCCCGCCAGGTCGCGCACGTCGTCGGTGCTGGCCTGCAACCCGGCGCGGCTTGCGGCCTGGGCGACGACGGAGAACTTGCTGTCCATCAGCTGCCAGCCGGTGTCGCCGACCACCCTCGGCCAGAAGTACTGCAGCTGGCGACGTCCCGCGGCGTGAAACGTCATCGCCTGCACCGACCCGGTACCGGATCCGTCGTCCAGCGCGCGCAGCCTGCTACGCATTTCGCCGGCCGCGCGCTGGGTGAACGTGACCGCCAACACCTGGCTCGCGGCGACATGTCCCGCCGTCACCAGCTGCGCGATGCGCCGGGTGATCGTCCGGGTCTTGCCGGTACCTGCACCGGCAAGCACACACACCGGACCACGCGCGGCCAGCACCGCTTCGCGCTGCTCGTCGTCGAGGTCATCGAGGTGCGAGCACGCAGCGTCGACCGACATGGGCTACATCATGGCAGGGCTTACCGACATTGGCGGGGACCGTGTGCCGCGTGGCCGAGTTTGGGCATTTTTGCGGGGCTCGGATACGTTGAACGCGTTATGACAGTCAGCGACGCGCCGCTCACCATGTACACCACATCGTGGTGCGGCTACTGCTCCAGGCTCAAGATCGCCCTCAAAGCGCAGGGCATTTCCTACACCGAGGTCGACATCGAAAGCGACCCGGCTGCTGCGGAATTCGTGATGTCGGTCAACCGCGGAAACCAGACGGTGCCGACGGTGAAGTTCGCCGACGGGTCCACCATGACCAACCCGAGCGCACGCGACGTCAAAAAGAAGCTCGGCTAGAGCCGCTATCCACCGCGCCGAGAGAGCTATCTACCGCGCCGAGATCGACAAAATGGCGCGCTCTTCTCGCACAAATCCGCCCAATCGTTGGTTTGGGCATCATGAGCGTCAGTCCAGGGCGGCCCAGGACTCGATGATCTCGCGCGCGATCGAGATCGACCCGGGCAGAAGCAGGCGCGACTCCGAGCCACTGTTCCAGTCGCCGTGTTCGAGCGCCTCGCGGATCTCGGCCCTGCTGAACCACGCAGCCTCGGCGATCTCACCGTCGTGGAAGGCGAACTCCTGCTCGGGGTCGCCGATGGCGTGGAAGCCGACCATCAGCGAGCGTGGAAACGGCCACGGCTGGCTGCCCAGATAGGTGACATCGCGCACCGTCAGCCCAACCTCCTCGGCGATCTCGCGCGTGACACACGCTTCGAACGATTCGCCTGCCTCGACGAATCCGGCCAGGATCGAGAACAACCGCTCGGGCCACACGGTCTGGCGGGCCAGCACCGCGCGGTCGTGTCCGTCGTGGACCAGGCAGATCACTGCGGGGTCGATCCGTGGGAATTCCTCGTGCCCGTTGACCGCGTTGACCCGCGACCAGCCGCCCTTGACGGGCTTGGTCGCCGAACCGTCCACGGCGCTGAACCGTGCGCTGTCGTGCCAGTTCAGCAGTGCCGCCGCGGTGGCCACCAATTGTGCGCTGACATCGTCGAAGATGTGTCCGGCCCGGCGCAGGTCGAGGACTTCGGTCTCATGCTCGGAATCCTCGGGAGCCACCAGCGCGCTGCGCACCGCCCAGGCATGCCTGCCGTCGTTCATCCGGCCGAGGAATACCGCACGTTCGGGGGGCTTGTCGCCCAGCGCGGTCGCCTTACCGAGCACAACCCGGCCGTCGGAGATCAGCACCTGGTTGCGCGAATCAACCCGCAGCAGAACGGCATCCGCCCAGCCGGCCACCGCCGCGTCGATGTCGGTACGCACCGTGTCGGCGCGGTCGGCACCGACACGGGACAGCAGCGGCACATTGCGCAGCGAGAAAGACGTCAACCGATCGCTCATCGGTCGGGTTCGGCGCTGCGGACGTACAACAGCCGGTCTCCGAGTTCCAGAGAATCGACCTGAGGATCGTCGACGCGCAGCAGCTTTCCGCCGCGCACCACGCCCAGCACGATGTCGGGGTTGTGCCGTGGCGAGCCGCCGACCTCCTTGGTCTCGACCTCGCGCTCGGAGATGGCGAATCCCGCGTCGGGCGTCAGCAGGTCTTCCATCATCTCTACAACGCTCGGCGTCTGCACGGCTATGCCCAGCAGTCGGCCGGCTGTCTCGGAGGTCACCACCGTCGAGTCCGCCCCGGACTGTTCGAGCAGGTGCTGGTTCTCGGCTTCCCGGACCGCGGCGATGATCTTGGCGTTGGGCGCCAGCTCACGTGCGGTGAGCGTGACGAGGACGGCGGCGTCGTCGCGGTTGGTGGCCACGATGATCGCCTTCGCATGCTGGGCGCTGGCCAGGCGCAGTACCTCCGAGTCGGTCGCACTGCCTCGGACGGTGACCAGGCCTGCGCTCTTGGCACGCTCGAGGGCCGCGGGGTCCTCGTCGACGACCACGATGTCGGCGGGCGCGACGTCGTCGCCGACCATCGCGGCGACCGCCGTCCTGCCCTTGGTGCCGTAGCCGACGACGATGGTGTGGTTGCGCACTTTGCTCCTCCATCGCTGGATCTTCAGTGCCTGGCGCGACTGCGTGGTCAGGGTCTCGACAGTGGTACCGATCAGCACGATCAGGAAGGCCACCCGCAGCGGCGTGATCACCAGAACGTTGACCAACCGGGCCGACGGGGTGACCGGGGTGATGTCGCCGTAACCGGTCGTCGACAACGACACCGTGGCGTAGTAAATGCAGTCCAGCAGCGACAGCGGATTGTTGGCGTTCGGGGTGGACTCCACGTCACGGTAACCGTGCCGATCCAGGTAAACGATGAGCACTGCCAAGATCAGCGCCGACATCGCATAGATGATCCGGCGGATGATCCGCTGCGTCGGGCTGACGAACGGCTCGGGAATCCGCAGAATGTCGACCAGATCGGCATCCGGTCGAGTGGTCAGATTCTGGTCGATGGCGGCCAGCCGCCGACGCAACCTACCTTTGGCCACGAGACCCTGTCATCGATCCCGGTAGGGTGCGCACGCCATTATGTAATCATGACCTCTCCCGCAGCCGAACCGCAGCAGATCGCCAACGCCACGCGCGCGTCCCGGATGGGCGCGATGCTCGTCGGCATGGGACTGCTGCATTTTGCGGCGCCCAAACCCTTCGACTCGATCGTTCCCGCCGAATTGCCGGGTAACGCGCGGTTCTACACCCACGCCTCGGGCGTTGGGGAGATGGTCACCGGGGGGCTGCTGCTTGCGCCGCGCACCCGCAAGCTCGGCGCGCTCGCCGCGGTCGCGCTGTTCGTGTCGGTGTTCCCGGCCAACGTGAACATGTGCCGGCTGTGGAAGGACAAGCCGCTGCCGATGCGGATCGGCGCGATCGCCCGGCTTCCGCTGCAGATCCCGATGATCATCCAGGCGCTGAAGATCTACCGGAACGCTTAGGCAGCCGGTAACTCCAGCAGGGCTGCCAGGTCGTCGAAGTCCGGCAGCGTGTCGGGGACGACGATCTGCCCCGACCGCACATAGTGAAACGCGGCGCGGACGGATTCGGCAGGCACGCCGCGCAGCGCCGCCCACGCCAACCGGTAGACGGCGAGCTGAACCGCGGCGTGGCGCTTGGCCTCTGGAGTGTCTGGCGGATCGCCGGTCTTCCAGTCGACGACTGTGGCGCCGTCAGCGTCGGCGAAGACCGCGTCGATACGGCCCCGCACGACCGTGCCGCCGATGACCATGTCGAAGGGCACCTCGACGTCCACCGGGATGCGCGCCGCCCACGGCGACGCCATGAACGCGGCCTGCAGTTCGGCGAGGCTGTCGGCGTCCTCACGTGCCAGCTGCCCGTCGACCGCCCCAGGTAGATCGTCGAGGTCGAACAGCCGCTCCGCGCCGTAGAACCGCTGCACCCAGTCGTGGAATGCGGTGCCAAGCAGGGCATGCGGGTCGGGGCGGACGGGGACCCTGCGGCGCAACCGACGCAGCGCGCCATCGCGATCGCGGCCCAGTTCGACCAGACTGCTCACCGACAGCGCCGCAGGCAGGGTGGCGGGCCGTTGCGGCGCGACCCGGTCCCGCTCGGCGAGCAGTGCGTCGACGTCGGCGGCCCAGTCGTCGGGACCGTCGGTGGGCGCGTCGGCGGGCGCGTCGAGCCCGCCCGTCAAAGCCCGGCGCACAAGGGCCGCCCCGCGATCGACATCACCGCGGCGCGCCCCCGCCGGATCGGCAGGCCATACCGCCTCGATCACCCTGTCCCGCAATGGATTCGGCTCACCTTCAGCAGGTGTCGGCGCCCAGTGTTCGACCACACCGCACGGCTCACCGGCCTGCGCCGAATCGTCGATGATCTCCTTGAGTTCGCAGAGGAACTCCGAGGGCCCCCGCGGCTTGGCCTCCGACGGGCCCCAGTGATGACCGGACAGAAGCAGTGTGTCCTCCGCACGGGTGAGCGCCACGTACAGCAGCCTGCGCTCCTCATCGACGCGGCGCTGATCGAGGCGGCGCTTGTGCTCGGATATCTTGTCCGACAGGAGTTTCCGATCGTTGACGTCGGACGTGTCGAGCACCGGGACACCGTGGGCGCCCATGATGGCACGATCACCGCGCAACAACGGCGGCAGGTCGCCCGCATCGGTGAGCCACGTCCGCATCGATGCCGTCGACGGAAACACCCGTCCGCTCAGATGAGGAACGGCAACCACCTGCCATTCGAGGCCCTTGGCGGCGTGCACAGTCAGGATCTGCACGCGGTCGTTCGCGACGGTCAGTTCAGGGGGTGCCAGCCCGTTCTCCACCACCATCGCGGCGTCCAGGTAGGAAAGCAGATCCGACACCGTCGCACCCGGCCGCGCGGCCGCATAGTCGGCCACCACATCGGCGAAGGCATCGAGGTGTTCGGTACCCGTCCAACCTGCAGACGGCGTGCGGGCCGCGCGGGCCTCGGCGTCGACGCCGAGCACTCGACGCACCTCGGCGACCAGATCGGGCAGCGAATGCGCGAGATGCGAACGCAGCCCGGTCAACTCATGGCCCAGTGCGATGATTCGCCGATGGCCCTCCGACGAATAGTCGGCCGCGGCCCCCGGGTCGCTGATCGCGTCGGCCAGGCAGGCGGTATCGGCGTCAGGAGCGGCCTTGGCGACGATCTCGTCGCTCGACGAGGCCTCGCGCGGCCCGCCGACACCGTCCAGTTCGACGGCGCGGCGCCAGAGCGCGGAGATGTCGCGGCCGCCGAGCTGCCACCGCGGCCCGGTCAGCACCCGCATGGCGGCCGCACCCGCGGCGGGCTCGGCGGCCAGGCGCAGCATGGCCACCACGTCCGCGACCTCGGTAACCGTGAGCAGCCCCGCCAGCCCGACCACCTCGACCGGCACTCCCCTTGCTGTCAACGCGTCGGCCATCGGCGCCGCATCGGCGTTGCGCCGCACCAGCACCGCTACGGTGGGCGCTGGGGTGCCCGCGTCGCCTGCCTCGCGGTAGCGGAGGGCGATGTGGTCGGCTACCCAGTCGCGTTCGGCTTCGACGTCGCCGAGCAGTGCGCACCGGATGGTTCCTGGTTCGGCGCCCGGCCTTGGCCGCAGCGGCTGAACCGCCACTGACCTGCGCCTGGCTTCGGCCGACACCGCGTTGGCCAGATACAGCGCCCGCGGCGGATTGCGCCAGCTGGTGCGCAGCTCCAGCGTCGGCGCGGGACTGCCGTCCGAGCGGGGGAAGTCGGTGGTGAACCGCGGCAGATTGGTCGCAGACGCCCCGCGCCAGCCGTAGATCGACTGAATCGGGTCGCCGACGGCGGTCAGCGCGAGTTCGTCGTCCACCCCGCCCCCGAACAACGACGACAGGGCCACCCGCTGGGCGTGGCCGGTGTCCTGGTACTCGTCGAGCAACACGACCCGGAAGCGTCGGCGCAGTTGCTCCCCGACCTGCGGGCAGGTCGACGCCAGCCGGGCGGCCGCCGACATCTGCATGCCGAAGTCCATCACCTTCTCGGCCCGCATGCGCTCGTGTAGTGCGTCGATCAGCGGCACCAGCACGGTGCGCTCGGTCTGGGTGGCCAGCATCCGCAACAGCCATTGGCTGGGTCCGCGGTCCCGCTGATACGGACCTGCAGGCAGCGTGTGCACGAGCCGTTCCAGCTCGACGTGGGTGTCTGTCAGCTGCCCGGTGTCGACGAGGTGCTCGGCCAGCTGACCGGCCAGTCGCAGCACCATGGTGGTGATCGCGGCAGGCGTCTTGTCCGTGTCCAGGGCACCCCGGTGTTCGGTGACGACGCGAAACGCCAACTGCCACAACTCTGTTTCGCTCAGCAGTCGGGTGTCGGGCTCCACCGGCAACAGCAGACCGTGCTCACGCAGCAGCGTGCCCGCAAATGCGTGATAGGTGCTCACCGTCGCCGGATCATCGGCCGCATCAAGGCCACCGGGCACGATGCCCGCGCCTGCAAGCCGCGCCAACCGGGAGCGGACCCGCCGCAGCAGCTGCCCGGCGGCCTTGCGGGTGAATGTCAGGCCGAGCACCTCACCGGGCGAGGCGTAGCCGTTGGCGACCAGCCACACCACCCGGGCCGCCATCGTCTCGGTCTTACCCGCCCCCGCACCCGCGACCACCACAAGCGGACCCGGTGGTGCGGCGATGACCGCCGCCTGTTCGTCAGTCGGAGCGAAAAGCCCGAGAGCAGAGGCCAACTCGGCAGGATCGAACTTCGCCGTCACGACGTCGCCGTCCCGTCGGCCGTCGCTTGAGCCGGGCAGCTCCTTCGCACCGGGCAGTGTGCACAGCTGTCGTTGACCCGGGCCGTGAACTGCGGTCCCTGCGTCGCCGCGGCCGCCTTGGCGACCAACTCGCGCCACTGCCCGCGGGCCTGCGGTGTCAGCGG
The DNA here is from genome assembly GCF_003719305.1 of Mycolicibacterium stellerae. Lineage (GTDB taxonomy): Bacteria > Actinomycetota > Actinomycetes > Mycobacteriales > Mycobacteriaceae > Mycobacterium > Mycobacterium stellerae. The sequence continues at coordinate 147,487 of NZ_RARC01000008.1, read as the reverse complement.
ATCCTGTTGCCGCTCGGTCGGACCAGCCGTTCCCGCCTTACCGAGGTAGACCAGCCGCCCGCCACCGGGCGAATCCCCCTCCTGCAGGACGCCTTCGGCGATGGCCAGCTGATACATCGCGAGCTGCGCGTGACGCTGCGCGTCGTCCTTGCTGACGGGGCTCTTTCCGGTCTTGATGTCGACAACGACAAGGCGGCCGGCAGCATCGCGCTCGAGCCGGTCGAGCCTGCCGCGCACCCGCACCCCTGTGCCGTCGCAGTCGAGAACGCCGTCGACATCGACCTCGGTACCCACCTCGGTGAGCTCTTGACGTGTCTGCTCGCGCCACTGCGCGAAGGTGGACAGCATCGACCGGTGCCGCGCCAGCTCGTTGTCCGCATACCACGTCGACTCGAACGGCAGGTCCCCCCAGACCCTTTCGATCTCGGCGACCATCTGGCTCTCGGTCATGCCAGGATCGGCGACCAGGGCGTGCACCAACGAGCCGATCGCCGAGCGCACATCGCGGCCGTCGCTGCCGCCGTGCCGTTCCAGCAGCCAGCGCAGTGGGCAGTCGGCCAGTGTCTGCAACGTCGACGGCGACAGCCGCACCACATGGTCGTTCCCGGACCACAGCGGCTCGTCGGTGCTCGGCGAGGTCATGCCGTACCACTGCTCGGGATCGGCGCCGGAAACGCCTGCCGCGGCAAGGCGTGCCAATTGTGCTGCCGCACAAGCCCGAATCGCGTCGTTGGCCTCGCCTTCGGGTGCGCAGATCACCGCGCGGAGCCTGCCGACCAGCGGCGCAGGAGCCAACACCCGCGGGGCGTGCACCGGCTCGGAGTCGTGCGTGTCGGCATCCGTCGCGAATTGTTCGAGCTCGGCGAAGAACGGTGAGGGCAGCATCGCGTCGTCGCCGCATTCGCTGTCGACGGCCGTCACCAGCAGGCGGCTGCGGGCGCGCCCCATCGCGGCGATCAGCAGCCTGCGCTCCTCGGCGAGCAGCGGTGCCCGGCTGGAGACGCCGGTGGCCCCTACGGCTGCGACCACCCCGTCGAGGACGTCGACGAGGTGCTGGGTACCGAGCACGCCCCCTCGCGGAGTTGTATTGGGCCACAGCCCCTCCTGCAGGCCCGCGATCACGACGACGTCCCATTCCCCGCCGAGCGCGGCGTGCGCGCTGACCAGAGTGACACCGTCGACATCGGCTGGTGGATCGCCCGCCGCAGGCAGCGAGCCCAGCGCGCACACGTGTTCCACAAGGCCACGCAGGGATGCTCCGGCGGTCCGTGACACGTACCGCTCCGCTACGTCGAACAGCGCCGTGACGGCGTCCAGGTCGGCATCGGCATTCGCGCCAGCCGCGCCGCCCCGCTCACTCGCCGCCAGCCAACGCTTCTGCAGACCGGTGCGGTGCCATGCCTGCCACAAGGTGTAGCGAGGGTCCGCGCCGTCGGCATGGCTGCGCCGCGCCGCGGCGAGCACCGCTTGCACCCTCTGCAGCGGACGAGCGAGATTGCCTGACACACAAGAATTCTCGGATTCCAGCGCATCGACAAGCAGTTCTCCGAAGTCGCGTGGCGGGTCCGTTCTATCTGCCCGGCGCAGCGCCCTGCGCAGTTGCCGCAGCGACACCGGATCGACCCGGCCGATGGGACCGGTCAGCAGCTGGGTGGCGCGGTCAGCGTCGAGGCCGTCGGCCACGGCCTCGAGCACGGTCAGCAGCGACCGCGACGCGGGCTGCTCGGCGACCGGCACCCCCGACGGCGGCATGACCACGGGTACACCCGCCGCGGTGAGCGCTCGGGACAGCGCCGCGCCGCTCTGCCGCAGCGAGCGGACGATTACGGCCATCTGCGACCACGGCACCCCATCGACCAGATTGGCTCTGCGCAGCGTGTCGGCGATCAGCGCGGCCTCGGCGTGCGGCGACGCGGCCAGCCGCACGGACATCGAGCCGAGATCGTCGCCCGCACCCAGCAGTTCACGCCCCTCCCCCGCGCCGGGCAACCGCCGCGCGACGCCGGTGACGGCCCGCGCCACCGAGGGGGCGCAGCGGTGCGACTCCCGCAGCGTGATGACCGGATCGTCGTCGTCACCTACCAACAGGGCGGGATCGGCGCCCCGGTAGGAAAACACCGACTGGATGGGATCGCCTGCGATGACGGCCAGCTCAGCGCTCGCCGCAAGCACCCGCACCAGGCGCGCCGCCTGAGGGTCGAGGTGCTGGGCGTCGTCGACAAGGAGCAGCTTCACCCGTGCGCGTTCGGCGGCGAGCAACTCGGGGTCGACGGCGAACGCCTCGAGTGCGGCGCCGACGAGTTCGGCCGCGCCAAGCGCGGGCACGGTGGCCTGCGGGGCGGCCATCCCGACAGCCGACCGCAGCAGCATCGTCTCCTCGTACTGCTGAGCGAACTGTCCGGCGGCCAGCCACTCCGGACGGTTGGACAACCGGCCTATGCGTTGCAACGCAAGGGGATCGACGCCGCGCTCGGTACACCGTGCCATCAAATCGCGTAGCTCGGTGGCGAACCCGACGGTGCTCAACGCAGGCCGCAGCTGACGGGGCCAGGCGACGGCGGCCCTTTCGCCGTCCTCCAGATCGCCCGCGAGCAGTTCGCGGATGATGCCGTCCTGCTCGGCGGTGGTGATCAGCCGCGGGGGCGGGTCCCCGTTGCGCTGGGCGGCGAGCCTCAACACCGCGAACGCATACGAGTGCACCGTGCGGACCAGCGGCTCACGAACGACGGCGCGACTGCCCGCCTGCAGCAGCGCCGACGTGATGGCGGCCCGCGCCTGCGCGCTGAGCCGTGCCGAACCCGTCAGCAGCAGAACGGATTCCGGCTCAGCACCGGCTGCGATGTGGGCGGCCGCGGTCTCGATCAGCGCGCGGGTCTTGCCGGTGCCCGCGCCGCCAAGCAGCCGCACCACACCGCGAATGCCGGATTGGGCCAACACTGCCGACGTGAACGCGATGTGTGGTGCGGACATGTGGGCATGACACCACGAGGGTCCGACAAGCCTCCGCTCACGGCGTGCGCTTAGCATCGACGCCGTGGCCAGCAACTCGCATTTCCTCAATGTGCATCGATTCGGCCCCGAGCAGCCGGCGCAGATTCTCGCCGTGCACGGGCTGACCGGACACGGGCTTCGGTGGCGGACGCTGGCGACCGAGCACCTGCCCGGCTTCTCGATCCTCGCACCGGATCTGCTGGGGCACGGCAGGTCGTCGTGGGAAGCCCCGTGGACATTGGAGTCCAACGTCGCCGTGCTCGCCGAGCTGCTCGGCACCCACACCAGTCGCCCCGTGGTGGTCGTCGGGCACTCGTTCGGCTGTGCGGTGGCGCTCAGACTGGCCGTCGCGCGCCCTGACCTCGTGGCGTCGCTGGTCCTGCTCGACCCGGCCGTCGGCCTCGACGGTGCGTGGATGGCCAATATCGCAGACGACATGATGGCCTCGCCGTTCTACCTTGACCGCGACGAGGCGCGAAACGAGAAGGCGTCCGGGTCGTGGGCCGACGTTGATGCCGCCGAACTGGACGCCGAACTCGACGAGCATCTGATCGAGCGGCCGGACGGCCGGTGCGGCTGGCGGATCAGCATCCCAGCGATGATGTCCTACTGGAGCGAGCTGGCACGCGATTTCGTGGTGCCGCACAAGGGAATACGGACGACACTGGTCCGGGCCACCCGGACCAGTCCGCCCTATGTGACCGAGGCGCTCGTCACCGCGCTGCAGGAGAAGCTCGGCCCGCGGTTCTCGCTGGTCGATTTCGACTGCGATCACATGGTGGCCCAGGCCAAACCGGTCGATACCGCCGCGGTGATCCGCGACCGCCTCGAACACGCCTAGCCATGGCCGCCATCACCGACGAACAGGTCGAGGCGGTGCGCGCGCTGGTCGCGTCGATCCCGGCTGGCCGGGTGGCCACCTACGGTGACATCGCCTCGGCGGCGGGGCTGCCGAGCCCGCGCATCGTCGGATGGATCATGCGCACCGACTCCTCCGACCTGCCCTGGCACCGGGTGATCTCGGCGTCGGGGAGGCCCGCCAAGCACCTGAGGGACCGGCAGCTGGAACTGCTGCGCGCAGAAGGGGTGCTCGCGGTCGACGGACGGATCGCGTTGGCGCACGTGCGCCACGGCTTCTGAGTCCGGACATCGGCCGCACGAGCGCCGCGGCTTGGAACACCCGGCGAGTTGCCCGCCTTCGGGCGACATTGTCGCCAATAGTTAGAGGGGTGTCGGCTTCGACGACATTGTCGCCAAGAGGCGGGCACCACGCCGGTGGTCCTTCCCGCCGCACCGGCATGAAATTCCTGTCACGCCGGTGGTCCTTCCCGCCGCACCGGCATGAAATTCCCGAATTCTGCACACGTGTCGTGGTATTCCAGCTGTGCGCGACCATTCTGCAGAAGTCAGCGGCGCCGAGGCTCAGAGCATCAGCCGCACGAGCGCCGCGGTGCGGGCCAAACCGGGAAACGCGGCGGCCGTCGACCGTGGGTGCAGGGCGTGCACGGCAAGCCTGAACATCAACGCGCGCAACAACATCTGCGGCCACTCCGGCAACGGCGCCCACCGCTCGATCAGGCCGTCGTCGGCCTCGCCCCACGAGATCGCGTCGACCACCACAACGCCTGCCGCCCACGCCGCCGGACGCCAGTACGGCGTGATGTCGGTGATGCCGGGCGCCGCCGTCCCCGCGAAAAGCACTGTGCCGTAAAGGTCGCCGTGCACAAGCTGGCTCGGGCTCTTCGTCGGCTTGCGCAGTCCGGCCAATTGGTTGATCAGTTCGATCGACCGCTGACTGTCCGCCGATCCCGGGGAAACGCGTGCGCCGGGGGCCAGCGACTGCAGCGGGCGTTCCTCCCATGCCGCCCGGTCGGCGGCGATGAACACGTCGACGTCTGCCCACGGCGCGACCGGCGGCTGCGTCAGGAACCGGGGCCGCTCCAACTTCGCCGTCGCCTCGTGTAGCCGCACCGCGGCCGAGACGACCTCGTCATGGCGCGGCTCCGGGGTACCTGCGACAAAGGTGTCCGCGCGCCAGCCGGCAACGACATACCGCCCGTCGGTCGACCGGACCGGCCTGGCGAGCCGGACGCCGTCGACGAAAAGTGTCTCTCGGACCTTCGCCGCCCATGCGGCGCGGGCATGGTCGGCAACCATTGACAGCACGACTTCGCCGCACCGCCAGCCACCCTCCCAGCCGGCGCCGAGTTGCACGGGACGCAGGCCACTGACGCCGAACGCCACCAGCACATGATCTGGTGGGCGTTCGTCATTCACAGCGCCAGGCTACCGTCGGCGCAGGCCAGAAAGCCTTCGCTGACCAGCTGTGTCCGCCAGCTGTTTAAGCCTGGACCCAGTCAGTACATGACCATGTCGGGCTCGAGCTGTTTACCCCACGCCACGATTCCACCCTGCACGTGAAGCGCGTCCGAGAAGCCGGCCTTCTTCGCGATGGCCAATACCTCGGCCGAGCGCACGCCGGTCTTGCAGTAGAACACCGGGGTGCGGTCGACCTGCAGCCTGGCAAGCGCTTCACCCGATTCAAATTCCGACTTCGGGATCAGCTCTGCGCCCTCGATTCGGTTGATGTCCCACTCCACCTGCTCGCGGACGTCGATCAGGGACACCGACTTACCGGAATCGATCATCTCGCGCAGCTCGCGCGGGGTGACGGTGGAGTCGGCCGCGGCCTCGGCGGCAGCGTCGGAAACCACACCACAGAACTCCTCGTAGTCGATCAGTTCGGTGATCTTCGGCGTCGCCGGATCCTTGCGGATCTTGATGGTGCGATAGGTCATGTCGAGCGCGTCGTAGACCATCAGCCTGCCGAGCAGCGGTTCGCCGATGCCGGTGATCAGCTTGATCGCCTCGGTTCCCATCACCGACGCGATCGACGCGCACAGGATGCCGAGCACGCCGCCCTCCGCGCAGGACGGCACCATGCCTGGAGGCGGCGGCTCCGGATACAGGTCGCGGTAGTTGAGGCCGACACCGCCTGGGGCGTCCTCCCAGAACACCGACACCTGGCCCTCGAACCGGTAGATCGATCCCCACACATACGGTTTGCCTGCCAACACCGCCGCGTCGTTGACCAGGTAGCGGGTGGCGAAGTTGTCGGTGCCGTCCAGGATCAGGTCGTAGGACTCGAAAAGGTCGACGGCATTGTCGGGCTCCAGCCGGACCTCGTGCAGCCGCACGTCCACGAGCGGGTTGATCTCCCGGATGGAGTCACGCGCACTCTCGGCCTTCGACCGGCCGATGTCGGATTGCCCGTGGATGATCTGGCGCTGCAGGTTGGATTCGTCGACCACGTCGAACTCCACGATGCCGATCGTGCCGACGCCCGCGGCCGCGAGGTACAGCAGCGTCGGCGAGCCGAGCCCACCGGCGCCGATGACCAGCACACGCGCGTTCTTCAGCCGCTTCTGACCGTCCAGCCCGAGGTCGGGAATGATCAGATGGCGGCTGTAGCGCGCAACCTCTTCGCGCGTCAGCTCAGCCGCGGGCGCTACCAGTGGCGGCAACGGTGTAGGCACCGATACCCTCCTCGATTCGAAGTCGGGGTTGCTTTCCATCACAACAGTTACCCAGCTCAACGGCAATCACGGCCAAGACCTTCCCGGCTAAGGGATGGGGTACGGCCACGGGTTGGGCTTGCAGGTCTTGCCGTCCGCCTTGACCCATTCCGGGTCGAAGCGGGAATTGTCGTTGTCGCTGGTGGAGAAGGTTTGTTGCATCATCACCGGTGCCAGCTGGCCGTTCTCGGCGCACGGCTCGTGACGCTGATAGCCGATCGCGTGGCCGACCTCGTGATTGATCAGGTACTGGCGGTAGGCGCCCACGTCGCCCTGGAACGGCACCGCACCGCGTACCCAGCGGGCCTCGTTGATGAATACCCGCGGCTGGCCGTCGGGGGTGAAGGACGGGTTGTAGCAGGACGTCTCGATGGGAATCTCGTAGCCGCAGCCCTCACGCAACGTCATCGGCGTGGTCAGCGACACCCGGAAGTCGGGCTCGCCGCTGTCGATTCGGGTGAACGCGAACTGCGGGTTGTGTGTCCAGCTCTTCGGGTTGGCCAGGGTCTGGCTGACCATCCGCGCGAAGTTGTCATCGCCGCCGAACGAGGTGGTGTCGATGCCGTCCTCGACCTCGACGGTGTAGGTGAACGTCTTGGTGGTGCCCTCGCCGGCCTTCGGATCGGCGCCGGGCACGATGTGCCAGGTCTTGGCGCCTGCCTCGGTGTAGGGGCCGCCGTCGGGCAGCATGCCGGTCGGCAGGTTGGCGTCGAACTGGGTCAGCCCCTTGGGCGGTGCGCCGACGATCGCCGTGCTGGCCGCATCGATAGTGGGCGGCCCCTGCGCGGGACCCGACTCCTCCCCGGTGCCCGACACACTGGTTCCGGTGACCGTCGAATACACCACCCACACCGTGAGCGCGACGAGTGCGGGCAGCGCGTAGGCCCGCCAGCCGTAGGTCGAGATGAACCAACCGAGCCAGGTCTGCTTACGCCACCGGCGCCGCTCATCCCGGTTCGACCTGGGCCGGCCGGAGTCCTCGGCGAGCGGATCGCGCTGAGCGCGCAGAGGCTCGCGCCACTCGTCCCGCAGCACGGGAACACGTCCTCTGTTGGACTCGGGGTCGCGACGCGGTTGGCCTCCGGCGCTCCGCATGCGGCGCCCCGGGTCGTAGGTCACCGGACCAGGATGGCATAGACCTGCGCCGCACCACCGTCCTGACGCGTACCTCCACCAACGGGTAGTAGTGTCGATGCGAACGAGGCCGGGTTGCGGCCAGATAGTAGGGAGCGATGAGCGATCTCGCCAATGCCACCGAATCGAGGGGTGGCGGGGCAGCCCCCAATCGGCGTGGCAGCCGGCTGCCACGCGACGAGCGCCGCGGACAGTTACTCGGCGCTGCCAGCGAGATTTTCGTCGACCGTGGCTACCACGCCGCAGGAATGGACGAGATCGCCGATCGGGCGGGTGTCAGCAAACCTGTTCTCTATCAACACTTCTCGTCGAAGCTGGAGCTGTATCTCGCGGTGCTGGCCCAGCACGTCGACAACCTGGTCTCCGGTGTGCGCCAGGCGCTGCGCACCACCACCGATAACCGGCAGCGGCTGCGCGCCGCCGTGCAGGCGTTCTTCGACTTCATCGAGCACGACGGCCAGGGTTACCGGCTGATCTTCGAGAACGACTACGTGACCGAGCCACAGGTGGCCGCGCAGGTCAAGGTCGCCACCGAGTCCTGTACCGATGCGGTGTTCGACCTGATCAGCAGGGACTCCGGCCTCGAGGCCCACCGCGCCAGGATGATCGCGGTCGGGCTGGTGGCGCTCAGCGTCGACTCCGCCCGCTACTGGCTCAACAACGACAGGCCGACCACCAAGGACGCCGCTGTCGAGGGGACCGTGCAGTTCGCCTGGGGCGGCCTGTCACACGTGCCGCTTACCCGTTCTTGACCGCCTCGGCGCCCACGACGCCGACGCCGAATCCGACCCGCCGAATGTCGGCGGCACCAATCTCGACGTAGGCGATCTTGGCTGCCTGTACCAGGAATCGACGACCTTTCTCGTCGGTCAGCGCCAGCACGCCCGAATCCTCACCCAGCGCATCGGTGATCAGCTTCTCCACCTCGGTGGGCGTCTGCGCGCTGTTGAAGCTGATCTCGCGCGGGCTGTCCGTGACACCGATCTTGACCTCCACGCTGGGTCCTCTCTGAGTCTTCGCTTTATCGAATTCGTTCTCCTGAGAAAGGCTAGTGGACACGTCTGGGTGAACTGAGTCCGGACCGTTACCAACACGCTGGGCTCGTGACCTCATCTGTCACTTCTGCATCGATAGCATCAGGCCTGCATCACTCGAACGGACGAGGATTACGCGCATGAACAGGCCTTCTTCGCCTTGGGCAGCCGGATCGGTCACCGACCGGATTCACGACGACGTGGACGACGAATTCGTCGACGCCGAGGACTACGACGCGTACGCCGACTATGACGACTACGACGACGATGACTACGACGCCTACGGCGGTTACGCCGTCGATCACGACGACCGACGCTGGCTGTGGGTGGCCAGCGTCGCGGGCATCGTGCTGCTGATCGCCGTGGCGGGCACGTTGATGATTCTCAGCGGAGGCGACAGCGGCACCACCTCTGCGACGGTGTCCCCGTCCACCAGCAGGCCCGTCCCGTATCCCAGCGATGCGCCAAGCAGGACGCCGTCGGCGACCGCGTTGCCGCCCGAGACCATCACAAGCGTCACGCCGACGCCGACCGCCGCGCCGCCAAGCGCCATCGCCGAGCCGACGGAAGTCGCGCCGCCACCCGCGGCCAGCCCGGGCACCGTCACCTACACCGTGACGGGGAACCGTCAGCTCTTCGATCTGGTCACGATCATCTGGACCGACCAGCAGGGCGCTCTGCAGACCGACGTGAACGTCGCACTGCCCTGGACGAAGCAGGTGACACTCGATCCGGGGGTATCGCTCACCTCGGTCACCGCGACCAGCGTGGGCGGTCAGCTCAACTGCTCGATCACCGACGGTGCGGGCGAGACGCTGGTGGCGCAGAACAACAACACGATGATCACCAACTGCACCCGCTGAGCCGGCGTCAGGCCAGGCCGAGCTCCTGCATGCGAGAGCTGTGCGTGCGCTGCATACGTTCGAAGAACTCGGTCAGCTGGCCCAGTCCTTCGGTGCCTGCCAACACCAGGTCGACGAGCTCGTCGTGGTCGGCCATCACAAATTGGGCCTGGGTGATCGCCTCGCCGAGCAGCCTGCGCGACCACAACGCCAGCCGATGACGCTGCTTCTGACTCGAGGTGACCGCCTTGCGGACCTCGGCGACGACGAACTGCGAGTGGCCCGTCTCGGCGAGCACCGCGCGGACGACGTCGGCGACTTCGGATGGCAGCACGTCGGCGATCATGAGATGGAAGTCGGCCGCAAGCGCGTCGCCGATGTAGGTCTTCACCAGCGCCTCCAGCCAGGTGCTGGGAGTGGTGAGCCGGTGATAGTTCTCCAGCGCCGATGCGTATCTCGTCATCGCAGGAACGACGTCGACGCCTCGACGGGCGAGTTCGTCGTGCAGCAATTCGTAGTGCGCCATCTCGGCGGCCGCCATGCTGGCCATGTTGATCCGGCCGAGCAGGTTGGGCGACATCCGTGCCTCGTCGGTGAGCCGGTAGAACGCGGCCACCTCGCCGTAGGCCAGCAGCGCGAAGAGCTCGTTGACCCCGGGATGGTCGGGCGAAACGCCCGACGCCGCCGACGTGGCGATGTGCTCCGGAGATGCCGCAGGCTGCGTCGAACTCATGCGCCCAACTCTAGACGGCGACCGGCTGACTGACCGCCCGGCAAACCCTACCGGTATCATGGGTGCGGGCGGTGGCTGCAGACAGCGGCTCGCTACCCAAGAAATGTGCGTGCACGACGTTGGCCCGCCTACCTCAGCGCAGGGCCCCGCGAAGTTTTCTCGACATACTCGTGCGCGCGTGGACGCAACGAGGAATGAATCGAAAGGCTTCGTCTACCAAGCATGACTGTACTCAATCCAACATTTGCCAAACTCGGGGTCCGCGACGAAATAGTTCGCGCACTGGCCGAAGACGGCAAGGAACATACATTTGCCATTCAAGAGCTGACCCTGCCGCTGGCGATGGCGGGCGACGACTTGATCGGACAGGCCCGCACCGGCATGGGCAAGACGCTGGCGTTCGGCGTGCCGCTGCTGCAAACGATCACCACCGACACTGAACGTCCACTGACCGGCGCCCCGCGGGCCATCGTCGTGGTGCCCACCCGCGAACTGTGCCTGCAGGTATACGGCGACCTCTCGCTGGCCGCGAAGTACCTGACCGTTGGCGACCGCAAGCTGTCGGTGGTGGCGATCTACGGCGGGCGCGCCTACGAGCCGCAGATCGACTCGTTGCGGGCCGGCGCCGATGTCGTCGTCGGCACCCCGGGACGGCTCCTCGACCTGGCTCAGCAGGGGCACCTGCAGCTCGGCGGCATCTCCGTGCTGGTGCTCGACGAGGCCGACGAGATGCTCGACCTCGGCTTCCTGCCCGATATCGAGCGAATCCTGCGGCAGATCCCCCAGTCGCGGCAGTCGATGCTGTTCTCGGCGACGATGCCAGATCCGATCATCACGCTGGCCCGCAGCTTCATGAATCAGCCGACGCACATCCGCGCCGAGTCGGCGGCGTCGTCTGCCGTGCACACCACCACCGACCAGTTCGCCTACCGCGCCCATGCGCTGGACAAGGTGGAAATGGTCAGTCGGCTGCTGCAGGCCCGCAGTCGCGGCGCCACGATGGTCTTCACCCGCACCAAGCGCACCGCGCAGAAGGTGTCCGACGAGCTCGCCGAGCGCGGCTTCAAGGTGGGCGCCGTGCACGGCGACCTGAACCAGAGCGCCCGCGAGAAGGCTCTCAAAGCCTTCCGCACCGGTGAGATCGACGTGCTGGTCGCCACCGACGTGGCCGCCCGCGGCATCGACATCGACGACGTCACCCACGTCATCAACTACCAGATCCCCGAGGACGAGCAGGCCTACGTGCACCGCATCGGCCGCACCGGCCGCGCGGGCAAGAGCGGTGTCGCGGTCACCCTGATCGACTGGGATGAACTGGCACGCTGGGAAATGATCGACAAGGCGCTGGGTCTGGGTCACCCGCATCCGGCCGAAACCTATTCCAGCTCACCGCATTTGTACGAAGAGCTGGACATCCCGACCGATGCGGCGGGAAGGATCGGCCCGGCTGCGCCCGCAAAGGCCGCCAAACGGCCCCCTCGCGACGCCGCCGAGGCGCCAGCACGCACCCGCACCAAGTCGCGTCGCCGCACGCGCGGCGGCAAGCCGGTGAGCGGTCACCCGGAGGGCGATAAGCCTGCCGAGACGTCCGACAACGGCGACAAACCCGCCGCAGAAGGCGAAGGGGCCACCCGCAAGCGTCGCCGTCGTCGCCCGCGCAAGGCCGCCGCGGCGACCGCCAACTAGCACGGTCCCGCCCGCCGATGGTCAAACCCGAGCGTCGCACCCGGGCCGACCTCATTGCCGCCGCGGCGATCGCCGTCGTGGTCGCCGTCGTCGCCGCGCTGATCTGGTGGACCAGCGACGCAAGGGCCACCATCAGCAGGCCCGCCGCGTCGCCGGTGAAGACACTCACACCCGCCAAGGTCGTTCCGGCGTCACTGCGGGAACTGTGGACGGCGCCGAGCCCGAAGACCACGATGCCGCTGCTCGCGGGCGGCAGCGTGGTGACCGGGGCCGGCCACCAGATCGACGGCCGCGACCCGAAGACGGGATCGGTGTTGTGGAGCTACACCCGCGACCTCGACCTGTGCGGGGTCACCACGGTGTACAACTACGCGGTCGCCGTCTATCCCGACAGTCGGGGTTGCGGCCAGGTGACCACCATCGACGGGCAGACCGGTATGCGCGGCCCTGGCCGAACCGCCTACGCCGACCCCGAGATCGCGCTGTCCTCCGACGGCACCACGGTGCTCGCTGCAGGGGCCAGCAGGCTCGAGCTCTGGCGTTCCGACATGGTCCGGATGATCAGCCACGGCGCGCTGGACGCCCCGATCAAACCCGGCGTTCCAGGCCCGGTGCTGTGTCGACTGGGATCCGCGGCGGCCAGCAATGCTGCGGTGGCGGTGCTCGAGGCGTGCCCCGACCAGCCCGACGTGCGGCTGACGGTGTTGCGGCCCGCCAAGGAGGAGGACACCCCCGACCTCAAGTACGTGCCGCTGCCCGGCGTCAAGGAGGACTCCGGCGCCAGGGTGGTCGCCGTCTCCGACACCACCACCGCCGTCTACGTGCCCGTGCCGAGGCCGTCGCTGATGATCGTCGACGAAACCGGGTCGACGACGGCCAACCTGCCACTGCCCAAGCCACCGTCGCCGGAGGCCGCCGCAACCCACCCCGGTGACCTGATCACGTGGTGGACCGGCAACGCCGTGATGGTGTTCTCCGCCAGCGGCATGCAGTACCGCTTCACCGTCGGCCCGGCCGGGGCCCACGTGCCGATCGGACCGGCGACGATGATGGCCGGGCGGTTGATCATCCCGGTCAGCGACGGCGTCGGCGTCTACGACCCGACGACGGGTGTCAACGAACGCTTCATCCCGTTGCGGCGCCAGCCTGCGCAGTCGGCAGTGGTGCCCGGCGTTGCCGGCGCCGTGCTGCTGGAGCAGCGCGGGCCCTCGCTCGTCGCGCTCGGTTAAACCTCGGGCGCGAACGTCGCAAGCGCCTTGCCCGACTTCCAGTGCTTGAGCAGGGCGGCGGCCAACTCACGGTAGGCGACGGCACCCTTGTTCTTCCGGCCTGCCAGCACCGAGGCACCCGACGCGGTCGCCTCGGCGAAGCGCACCGTGCGGGGAATCGGCGGCGCAAGCACCGGCAGGTCATACCGGTCGGCGACGTCGAGCAACACGTCGCGGCTGTGGGTGGTGCGTGAGTCGTACAGCGTGGGAAGCGCACCAAGAAGCGTGAGATCGGCGTTGGTGATCTGCTGAACGTCGGTGATCGTGCGCAGGAACTGGCCGACCCCGCGATGTGCGAGGGTCTCGCACTGCAGGGGAACGATCACGTCGTCGGCGGCGGTCAGCCCGTTGAGGGTGAGCACGCCCAACGACGGCGGGCAGTCGATGATCACCACATCGAAGGGCTGATCCGATGTCGCCGCCGCTGCGGCTCCGACACCGAGTTTCGCCAGTGCCCGTTTGAGCGCGTACTCGCGGCCCGCCCGCATCAGCAGCATCGCTTCGGCGCCTGCCAGGTCGATGTTGGCAGGCAGCAGCGTCATTCCCTCCGATGTCGACACCAGCGCCGCGGACGGCTCCACGTCGCCGAGCAGCACCTCATGGATCGACACCGCCAGCTTGTCGGGGTCCTGGCCGAGCGAGAACGTCAGGCATCCCTGGGGGTCCAGGTCGACGAGCAGCACCCGTCGCCCTTTCTCCGCCATCGCCGCACCCAACGACGCCACCGTCGTCGTCTTGGCTACCCCACCCTTTTGATTGGCGACCGCAAGTACTCGCGTCACACTGTCCATACAAGCACGCCTACAGACACCGGCGCCCCGCGTGGGGCAGAATCGCCCACGTGAAGGTGGCCCGGAGCCGCGATGGCGGCGACATCAGGCTGCAGCACCGGCTGCTTCTGCTGCGACATGGCGAGACCGAGTGGTCGCTCAGCGGCAAGCACACCAGCCGCACCGACCTCGACCTCACCCAGACCGGTCGAGGTCAGGCGAAGGCGGCCGGCGAGACAATCGCCCAGCTGAACCTGGACAACCCCTACATCATCAGCAGCCCGCGTAGACGCGCCATCGTGACCGCCGAGCTGGCCGGGCTCGACGTCGACGAAGTGAATCCGCTGATCAGCGAATGGGATTACGGCGACTACGAAGGCATGACCACCCCGGAGATCCGCGAGGCCGTGCCGAACTGGCTGGTCTGGACGCACGGCTGTCCAGGCGGCGAAACCACCGCCGCGGTATGCGAACGGGCCGACCGGGCGATCGCGTTGGCATTGGAACACATGGCGACACGCGATGTCGTCTTCGTGGGACACGGGCACTTCTCCCGCGCGGTCATCACCCGCTGGGTCGAGCTGCCCGTATACGAGGGGATCCGGTTCGCGATGGCCGCGGCGTCCATCGCCGTGTGCGGCTACGAGCACGGGGCACGACAGCTCAACGCACTCGGGTTGACCGGGTATCCGAATCCGACCGTGTTCACGTGACCCGCGAGCCGACGTTCGTCCTCGCCACAGCTGGCAGCGCCGTCGTCGCCGAAGGCGTGCACACGGCATACAAGAGCATCGCGGACGCGCGCACCTCGCTGACCTCGCACAGCACCCCGATCATCGTGGGCGCCTTGCCGTTTGACATATCAAGGCCTGCCGCTCTGATGCGGCCGCAGGACGTGGCTTTCCTCGACGCGCTTCCGATGTGGCCGTTGCGGCCGCTGCCCGCTGTGCGGGTGGCCGAGACGCTGCCCGACCCCGATGAGCACCGCGCCAGGATCGCTGCGGCGGTGCAGCGGCTGCGGGACCCGGCGAGCGGACTGCACAAGGTGGTGCTCGCCCGCGCGTTGCGGTTGGTGGCCGACGGCCGGCTCGACGCGCGCACGATCATCGACCGTCTCGTCTCCGCTGATCCGGCGGCCAACGCCTATCTCGTCGACCTGACGGCCGCGGGCGGCGACTATTCGGGGACCGTGCTGATCGGCGCGAGCCCCGAGCTGCTTGTGGCCCGCCACGGCGAACGCGTGGCCTGCGCACCGTTCGCGGGTTCGGCGCCGCGAATGTCGGATCCGGATGCGGACCAGGCCAGTGCGGACGCCCTTGCCGCGTCGGAAAAGAACCGCCACGAGCACGCGCTTGTCGTCGACGCGATGCGCACCGCGCTCGATCCGCTGTGCGTCGATCTGCGAATTCCGTCTACTCCCAAGCTGAGTCGCACCGCCGCGGTCTGGCATCTGTCCACACCCATCAGCGGACGGCTGCGGGAGAAGTCAACGACCGCTTTGGATCTCGCACTTGCCCTGCACCCGACCCCGGCGGTCGGCGGAGCGCCTGCAGCAGCAGCTGCGGAACTGATCGGCGAGATCGAGGGTGACCGGGGATTTTATGCCGGCGCCGTCGGCTGGTGCGACCAACGCGGCGACGGCCGCTGGGTGGTGTCCATTCGGGGTGCGCAGCTGTCGGCCGACCGTCGCACCGCCGTGGCGCACGCAGGCGGCGGAATCGTCGCCGAATCCGATCCCGACGACGAAGTAGACGAAACCACAACGAAATTCACCACCATCCTGTCGGCCCTGGAGGCCCAACCATGATCATCCGGCGAGCGGAGCCCGGCGACGAGGTCGAGTTGACGGCGATGATTCACGAGCTCGCCGAGTTCGAACAGGCCGGCCATGAATGCACTGTCACCGAATCACACTTGCGCACAGCGCTTTTCGGCGATATGCCGACGGTGCACGGCCATATCGCCGTGGAGGACGGGCAGGCCGCCGCAGGCGCGCTCTGGTTCCGCAACTTCTCGACGTGGGACGGCGTCGCCGGCATCTACCTCGAGGATCTGTTCGTGCGCCCGCAGTTCCGCCGTCGCGGGTTGGCCCGCGCGATGCTGGCCGCACTGGCCCGCGAATGCGTCGAGGGCGGCTATACCCGGTTGTCGTGGGCGGTGCTCGACTGGAACGTGAACGCGATCGCGCTCTACGATGCCGTCGGCGGAAAGCAGATGAACGAGTGGATCACCTATCGGGTGTCGGGCCCGGAGTTGTCGGCTCTGGCCGAGCCGCCGGAGTCGTGAGCGCCGCTGAGCCACCGCACGGCCGACGGGCTGAACAGCAGCGCCAGCGTGACGATCGCGACGATGGCGAGACCGATGCCGTAGATCAACCGCCCAGAGCCGACGCCGAGATACCAGGCCACCGGCAACAGCAGCAGCTGGGCGAACACGGCGACGCCACGCCCCCAGCGGTGGCCGGTCCACAGCGCCCAGCCCGCCGCGAGTACGGCTCCACCGAAGATCACGAACCATCCCGCGGTGCCGAACATGTTCAGGCCCGGCTCGTCTCCGCCTCGGATGCCGCTCACGACGTAGACGATCGCGGCCAGCACACCCGTCGCCCCTTCGAGCGCCACCAGAACGGCGGCCCGCCGAACAGATGTCGGCGGGGGCACCGTCACGGCGTGTGCCCTTGCGCGAGATATCGGACGGCGGCCGCGTAGCCTTCCGGACCCGCCCCTGCCACCACCATCTCGGCGACCGCGGAGACATACGAGTGGTGCCGGAACGGCTCCCTGCGATGGATGTTCGACAGGTGCACCTCGGCCACCGGCAGGTTCACCGCGCTCAACGCATCGGCGATCGCGATCGACGTGTGGGTCAACGCACCGGGATTGATCACGATGCCGCAGCAGTCGTTGCGGGCATTGTGGATCTCGTCGATCAGGACGCCCTCGTGGTTGCTCTGCACCGCCCGCACATCGAGCCCGTGCTCGGCGGCGGTCACGGTCGCGAGCTTCTCTATGTCGGCGAGCGTGACGGTGCCGTAGACCTCGGGTTCGCGGGTGCCGAGCAGGTTCAGGTTGGGCCCGTTGACGAGGAGCAGCCTGTGCCGATGTGTCACGTGCGTACGGTACCGACACCCGCGCCGCGCTGGGCGGCCAACCGCACCGGCGCGTTGTCGGCGCCATAGCCGTCATACCGTCCGCGCCGCTGTACGAACTCGAAGAACACCGTGCCGACCGTGCGGGTGTAGAAGTGCACGAAGTCGCCACCAGCATCCCTGTCGTAGAGCAGGTTGAGTTCGCGGTAGGTGTTGACGGTGGCGTCGTCGAGACCGAACCGCCCGGACAGGTAGTCGTAGTAGTTGTCAGGAACTGCCAACAGCTGCGCCCCGTTCGCCCTCGCGGCGCGGGCCAGGCCGACGACGTCGGAACACGAGAACGCCACGTGCTGAGGCATACTCGCCTCGCCGAGAATGTGCGGCGCGACGTTCAGCAGCAACCGCACCGCGTCGTCGGCGGTGCGCATCGACTGGCTCCGCACCAGCCCGTTGGGACCGGGCACCTCGGCGGGGGTGTCGGCCGACAGACCGAACACGCTGGTGAAGAACAACACCGCGTCGTCGAACGTCTGCCAGGGTTGCGCCAGGTTGACGTGGTCGATGCCGCACACTGGGGTGGCCGCCGCGGGCAGGCCGTTCTCGAACTCGTCGACCCAGGCGGAGTCGCTGACCCAGTACATCTCGGTGCCGTCGGGTGCGACGGCGGCGCCGAGCGTCTGCTCGCTGGCGTAGGTCCTGCGGTAGGCGACGGGCGCCATCAGTTCGGCCGCCCGGCGAGAGGTGGCGACGGCGTCGGGCACCTGCAGGCCGACGGCCGCGACGTGCGGAATCTGGTCGCGCGCCTGCTGTTCGTTGAGCACGACGCGGGCGTCGCCTGCCGACCACAGCGACACCGGCTTGGTGCGGTGCCGACCGCCCGGCGTGAAGCCGAGCTGCTGTAGCGCCACCTCCACCTCGCTGGTGTCCTCTGCCTTGATCTCGACGAAGTCGAAGCCGGTCGGCGGCTTGGTCTCGGTGAGGGTGGCAAGGTCACGGCGCCAGCCCTCGGGCGCCAGCGCGGCGGTTCTGTCCTGCAACCACAGGAGTGAGCGCAGGGCGTGGACGGCGGTGCGGTCGGGGTCGGTCTGCCGGAAGGTGTCGTTGAACACCTCGAGCGACAGCGGTCCCTGGTAACCGGTGGCCAGCACGTGGGATAGGAACCCGGGGAGGTCGAACGCGCCCTCGCCGGGGAACAGCCGGTGGTGGCGGCTCCACGAGAGCACGTCCATGCTCAGCGCGGGCGCGTCGGCGAGTTGTAGGAAGAAGATCTTGTCCGCCGGGATGTCCTCGATCGCCGACGGGTCGTGGCCGCGGGACAGCACGTGGAAGCTGTCGAGGCAGACGCCGACGTTCGGGTGGTCGGCGAGGGCGGCGACGCGCCAGGCGCGCCGGTAGTCGTCGATGTACCTGCCCCAGGCCAGCGCTTCGAACGCGACCTTGATGTCGTATCGCGCGGCCAGGTCGCCGAGGCGACGCAGTTGGTCGGCCGACACCTCGTCGGAATCAACCGTCGCGGTCGCGACATTGCTGCACACCAGGACGAGGTCGATGCCGAGGCGTTTCGCCGTCGCGAAGGTGGCGGCAGCGCGGCGCAGGTTCTCGGTGAACAGCTCCTCGTCGACGCCCTCGATATCCCGCAACGGCTGGTAGAGGTCGAGCGACAGCCCGAGCCGGCTGCTCAGCGCGCGGATCTCCTCAGGGCTGTGGTCGTTGGCGATCAGGTCGGGTTCGAACAATTCCACCCCGTCGAAGCCGGCGGCCGCGCAGGCGTGCAGCTTCTCGGTGAGCGACCCGCTCAGTGAGACGGTTGCGATGGACGTCTTCATGGGCTCAACC
The DNA here is from genome assembly GCF_003719305.1 of Mycolicibacterium stellerae. Classification (GTDB taxonomy): domain Bacteria; phylum Actinomycetota; class Actinomycetes; order Mycobacteriales; family Mycobacteriaceae; genus Mycobacterium; species Mycobacterium stellerae. The sequence goes on along the minus strand of NZ_RARC01000008.1, from coordinate 128,530 downwards.
TTCCGACCAGATTAATGTACGGAATGGTTAGTTACATCACAAGCGCCAGCCGGTAAGCTGCCCGTTGTGACCGCCGAGCCGCGTCCCGAACCGTTGCGCGACGCCGAGCGCACCCGGTCCGATCTGATCGAAGTGGCTACCGCGGTGTTCGCCGAGCAGGGTTACTCGGGCGCCCGCGTCGACGAAATCGCCGAGCGGACCCGGACCACCAAGCGGATGATCTACTACTACTTCGGCGGTAAGGAACAGCTGTACCTGGCGGTTCTGGAGAACGCCTACCGCGGCATCCGCGAGGCCGAGCAGCGACTGCAGGTCGACCATGTCGACCCGGTCGACGCCATCAGGGCCGTGGCCGAGATGACCTTCGACCACCACATCGCCCATCAGGACTTCATCCGGCTGGTGGCCATCGAGAACATTCACCGCGGCCAGTTCATCGCCCGCCTCGACACGCTGCGCACATTGGGCGCGCCTGCCACCTCACTGCTCGGGCAGATCCTCGACCAGGGCCGTGAGCGGGGAGTTTTCCGAGACGACGTGGATGCGCTCGACGTGCACATCCTGATCAGCAGCTACTGCGTGTTCCAGGTGGCCAACCGCTACACCTTCGGCCACCTGTTCGATGTCGACTTCACCGAACCGGACACCCACGCCCACCTGCGGCGGATGCTGGGCGACGTGGTCGTCGGCTGGCTGACGTCCCGGCATCAGTGATTTCGGCGCGCTGACCGACGCTCACCGCACGTGAGCGCGCCGAAATCACTCGCACGTAGCGACGCGGATCACATTCACCTCTTGACGAGACGCGCGCCACTGTGTTGGACTTCACGTACGTACTAGTTCGTACATTACGGAAGCTAGTTCGTACATTACGGAAGCGGAATCCAATGGCGCATCGTCCCTATCTGGTCGGGCTGGTCGGCACGGGTGTCGGCCCATCGCTGACCCCCGCGCTGCACATGGCCGAGGCAAGCGCTCAAGGCCTGGACTACCTCTACCGCACCATCGACCTGACCGCCGTCGGCATCGCCTCCGAACGAATCGGCGAGGTACTCGACTGGGCCCGCGCACTCGGCTTCGACGCGCTGAACGTCACCCACCCCTGCAAGCGCATCGTCATCGAGCACCTCGACGATGTCGACGACGTCGCCGCTGAGCTCGGCGCGGTGAACACCGTCATCTTCGACGGACCTCGTACGGTCGGATACAACACCGACACAACAGGTTTCGCGCTCGGATTCACCGAGGGCCTGCCCGGCGCGGCCACCGACAACGTGGTGCTGATCGGGGCGGGCGGCGCAGGCGCCGCAGTCGGCGACGCGCTGCTGCGCCTCGGCGCCGACCACCTGACGATCGTCGACCTCGACGTCGAACGGGCCACCGCGCTCGCGCGCGAACTGGCCGCCATGCGTCCAGAGGCGCGGGTCGACGCGTCGTCCCCGGAGAAACTGGCCGTGCTGCTGCCCGCCAGCGACGGCGTCGTGCACTGCACTCCCACCGGCATGGCCGAGCACCCCGGCATGCCGCTGGACCCCGAGCTGCTGCACCCCGGCCTGTGGGTGACCGACATCGTCTACCGGCCGCTGGACACCGAGCTGCTTGGCGCGGCGCTGGCTGCGGGATGCCGCGTCTGCGACGGCGGCCACATGGCCGTGCACCAGGCCGCAGAAGCCTTCGCGCTTATCACCGGCGTCAGCCCCGATGCCGAACGCATGTCCCGCCACTTCCGCCGCCTCGTCGGCTGACCAAAACAACCACCGAGAGAAGAAATAGGAGAATCATGAGCGGCATCGCAACCACCAAACCCGATGGCACGGGCGGTGATTCGCAACGGCGAACCCCCGGACGCGCCGCAGTGGCCAGCTTCATGGGCAGCGCCGTCGAGTACTACGACTTCTTCCTGTTCGGCACCGCGGCGGCGCTGATCTTCCCGAAGGTGTTCTTCCCTTCGGGCGACGACGCGGCACAGGTTCTGTCGTTCGCGACATTCGGTGTCGCCTACGTCGCACGCCCGGTCGGCGCCTTCGTCCTCGGCCACTTCGGCGATCGCATCGGCAGGCGCAACGTGCTGATGTTCACGCTCGTGTTGATGGGTGTGTCGACCTTCGCGATCGGCTGCCTGCCCACGTACGCCGCCGCCGGCTGGCTCGCGCCTGCGCTTCTGGTCCTGTGCCGCCTCCTGCAGGGTTTCTCCGCCGCGGGAGAGCAGGCCGGCGCCAGTTCGCTGACCCTGGAACACGCCCCTGATCACCGCCGCGCGTTCTTCACGTCGTGGACCCTGACCGGCACGCAGGGCGGCCTGATCCTGGCCTCGCTTGTGATGATTCCGTTCGTGTCGCTGCCCGACGACGCCGAACTGTCCTGGGGGTGGCGAGTCCCGTTCTGGCTCAGCGCAATCGTCGTCGTGGTGGCCTTCTTCATCCGTCGGCGGCTGCATGAGACACCTGAGTTCGACGAGGCAAAGGCCACCGGTGCGCTCGCCCGGATGCCACTCAAGCCGCTGCTGCAGAACCACTGGAAGGACGTGCTGCGGGTGTTCTTCTGCGCGTTCATCGCCGCGGTGTCGACGGTGATTACGACTCTGGCCATCGCCTACGGCAAGAAGGTCGGCCTGGAAAGCGCCATCACGGTGTGGCTCGTCGTGGTCGCCAACGTGTTCGCGCTCGGTACTCAACCGCTGTTCGGCATGCTCGCCGACCGGATCGGACGCAAGCCGGTGTTCATCTACGGCGCGTTGTCGTCGGCGGCCATGTTGCCCTTCTACCTGCTGTCGATGAGCAGTGGTAACACCGTGCTGACCTTCGCGCTGGCGGTCGCCACCTTCGCCTTCGGGTACGGGGCCGCGAACGCGGTCTGGCCGTCCTTCTACGGCGAGATGTTCAGCACCCAGGTGCGGTTCTCCGGTATGGCGATCGGCACCCAGCTCGGCTTCCTGGTCGCCGGCTTCGCGCCTTCGATCGTCACTGCGCTCGGCGGCGTCCGCGAAGGTGGCTGGGTTGTCATCAGCGTCTTCACCGCCGTCGTCTGCGTCATCGCGACAGTGGCCGCGTTGACCGCGCGGGAGACCAAGGACGTTCCCACCGCACTGCTCGGGCGCAAGCTGCCCGATTCGCAGAAGGCTCTGGTGAACGGCTGAGCACGACCACGTGCACGCGGATGTCCATCGAGCTGGGCTGAGCCGGCCCGACACCTGACCCGGATAGGCTCTTGGCTCGTGCGCGCCGTGCTGATCGTCAACCCCAACGCGACGTCGACCACGCCCGCCGCTCGCGATCTTCTCGCCCATGCGCTGGAGAGCCGGGTCAAGCTGACCATCGCCCACACCGACAGCCGCGGTCATGCCATCGACATCGCCCGCGACGCGGCCCGTGACGGCATCGACGTGCTGATCGTGCACGGCGGCGACGGAACCGTGAACGAAGTCGTCAACGGCGTCCTCGGCGAGTGCGGCCGGACACCGCCCAAGAACACCCCCGCGGTCGGCGTGGTGCCCGGCGGGTCGGCGAACGTGTTCGCCCGTGCGCTCGGCATCAGCCCGGACCCGACCGAAGCCACCAACCAGCTCGTCGACCTGCTTGGCGAGCACCGGCGGAGAAAGCCCTGGCGGCGCATCGGCCTGATGGACTGCGGCGAGCGCTGGGGCGTCTTCACCGCAGGCCTCGGGGTGGACGGCGACGTGGTGGCGGCCGTCGAGGCCCAGCGGGACAAGGGCCGCAAGGTCACCGCATCGCGCTACGTCCGCGTCGCCGTGCGGGAAATGCTGGCCAACGCCCGCAAGGATCCGTCGCTGACGCTTCATCTGCCCGGTCGTGACCCGGTTTCCGGCGTGCATTTCGCGTTCGTGTCCAACGCCAGCCCGTGGACCTATGCCAACACCAGGCCGGTGTGGACGAACCCCACCACCACGTTCGACACCGGGCTGGGCGTTTTCGCCACGACCAGCATGAATGTCTGGGCCAACCTGCGGCTGGTCCGGCAGATGTTGTCGAAGAAGCCCAAGATCGTGGCCAAGCATCTGATCCGCGACGACGACCTCGCGTGGGTCAGGGTGACCAGTGACACCCCGGTGGCCTGCCAGATCGACGGGGATTACCTCGGATTGCGCGACGATGTCACGTTCCGGTCGGTGCCCGAGGCCCTCGCGGTGGTCGCACCGCCCGCGAAAAAACTTTGAGCGAAAGAAGTTGTGAAGCGGATACGAAGCCGTCCCCTCCGCGGCTTCGTATCCGCGATTAGGACGGTAGGTGCCGCGTGCCCGGGGGAATACAGGGATTTCCCTGGCCGGTGGGCGCGTTCACGGCGACGAGCAGCCGTATCGGGTGCCCAAGACCATGCAGTTGCGCTGCCGCCTCGCCAAGCGCGGCGACGACGTCGTCGAGGCCCGCCCGACGGAAGGCGGGCTGATACCACTCCATGAGGAAGCACCCTCGCGTCGCAGGAGTGGTCACCGCATCGACGCTACTGGCCGTGCGTGTCGTCCGAAGCAGGGTTTTCCCTGGTATCGGCGTCGCCGAGTCGCGAGTGCAGGTGGGCACGCGAGCGGATTCCGAGCGGTAGGCGCTGCTCAGGTTCATTTCGACGGTTTTGGGTGCCAGGAACGGGCGACACCATCACCGTCACCCAGATCTCCGTTGCCCAAGCACCGACAGTTGTCGTCTGATGTCACAACGGGCAACTACCAGCCCCGCCGCGTGCCAGATCGACAGGGGTTATCTCGGATTGCGGCGAAGTTGTGACGTTCCAGACGACGCGGGAGGCGTTCAGCTAGGTCACAGCGCCCCTGAAATGTCGTTGAGCTGCATCGATCGCGGCGGGCTGGCTCAACGAGAGCGCAAGTGGGTTGAGTGTAGTACAAACGAGTGAGGCGATTGCGAACAGATTGCCGTAGTGAGATACCCCACGAGTTACCGAACGGTATTGACACCTGTTCAGCGTGTGGGAGCATCGAAGTAAGCAACAGTGCAGAAACAATTTGTTCGCACGCGTTAACAGCCGAAGAAAAGCTCGTGCGCCCCGCTGCGCACATAGTGAGGAGAGTTGAAACATGGATTGGCGCCACAAGGCGGTCTGTCGCGACGAGGATCCGGAACTGTTCTTCCCGGTGGGAAACAGCGGTCCGGCGCTTGCGCAGATTGCTGACGCGAAGCTCGTGTGCAACCGCTGCCCGGTCACGGCCGAGTGCCTGACCTGGGCATTGGACTCCGGCCAGGATGCCGGCGTCTGGGGCGGGATGAGCGAAGACGAGCGGCGCGCACTCAAGCGACGCAACGCCCGCACGAAGGCCCGCACCGGCGTCTAGCCTCACCGCAATCTCACGGAAGCGGCCCCGGCAAAAAGTCGGGGCCGTAACTGTGTGCAATTGCAATTGTCCGATTTGCGCAACGATCGGCGATTTAGGTAAACGGCCGGCTACTGCGCCAGTCGCGCACGCCTTCCGATCGGAACGCGCAGCACCACGTCGGTGCCGCCGGTGGACGAGGCGTGCATCCCCAACGAACCGTCGAGTTCGGCCGACACCAATGTCCGGACGATCTGCAGCCCCAACCGGTCGGCCTTCTCGAGACTGAAGCCCTCCGGCAGGCCGCGGCCGTCGTCGTGGACGACAACGTCGAGCCAGCGCGCTGAACGCTCCGCACGAATGGTCACTTCTCCGGCGTCGGTGGTGCCGTCGAAGGCATGCTCGATGGCGTTCTGCACCAGCTCGGTGATCACCATGACCAACGCCGTCGCACGGTCCGCATCGAACACCCCGAAATCACCCGTCTTGCTGATGCGGATCGGAGTGTCAACGGTGGCAACGTCATTCATCATCGGCAGGATCCGGTCCACCACGCCGTCGAGGTTGACCTCCTCATCCACCGACATCGACAGCGCGTCGTGCACCAGCGCGATCGACGACACCCGGCGCACGGACTCGGTCAGGGCCTCTCGGCCCTCGGCGTTGTTGGTCCGCCTAGCCTGAAGTCGCAGCAGCGACGCGACGGTCTGCAGATTATTCTTCACCCGGTGGTGGATCTCGCGGATCGTGGCGTCCTTGGACAGCAGCGCACGGTCGCGGCGCTTGATCTCGGTGACGTCGCGGATGAGCATCGCCGCACCAACCGCTTCGCCGTGCACCACCAGGGGCATTGTGCGCAACAGGACGGCCGCACCTCCTGCGTCGACCTCCATCCGCATGCTGGATCCGCCGACGAGTGAGTCGCGCACGTGGTCGGCCATTTCCTGCGCCTCGAACGGGTCGGAGATCAGCGGCCTGGTCACCGCGACCAGGTTCTGCCCCTCCAGTTCGGCGGTCAGGCCCATCCGGTGATAGGCCGACAGCGCGTTCGGGCTTGCGAATACCACCACACCTGCCACGTCGAGCCGGATGAACCCGTCACCGACCCGGGGGCTGGACCGCGAGATCGAGAGGTCCCCGACGTTGGGGAAGGTGCCCTCGGACAGCATGTGCACCAGATCGCCAGCGCAGTCGAGATAGGCGCGCTCCAGCGGGCTGGCCTTGCGTGCGGCGAATGCGGTCTGGTGGGTGAGAACGGCGACGATGTTGTTGTCGTAACGAACCGGCACCGCCTCGCTCGAGATGGAGTTGCCTGGCGCTGAATCGGCTTGCCCCTCTTGGCTTTCCCGCCCGATCGCGCCCGATTTGAACGCCGCGGTGACCAACGGCATATCGCCGTCTGCGGCGAGCGTGCCCACGGCGTCGGCCAGCAGCACGGTCGGTGCGGTGTTGGGCCGGCACTGCGCCACACAAACCAGGGCGCCGTCGTCGCGGCGCACCCACATCAGATAGTCGGCGAAGGACAGATCGGCCAGCAGCTGCCACTCACCGACCACCGCGTGCAGATGGTCGACGGCATTGCCGGGCAGCATTGTGTGCTCGGCGAGCAGATCACCGAGGGTAGACATCGGGCCCTACGGGGAAAACCAGCGCTAGCTGATCACTGCGATGAGGTCGCCGGCCTGGATGACGTCGCCAACGGACACGCTCACCTTGCTGACGGTCCCCGCCACTTCGGCGAGCACCGGGATCTCCATCTTCATCGACTCCAGCAGCACCAGGGTGTCGCCCTCGCCGATCTGATCGCCCTCGTTCACCACGACCTCGAGCACACTGGCCACGATCTCGGCGCGAACATCCTCGGCCATCTTCACCTCATTCACATTGGCTGCCTGCCGCTCTATCGAACCACAACCACATGGGGGCAGACTGCTCACCGGCTCATGAGAGAATGGAGAAGACGCGCCCCGCTGGATGCGGGCGTACACAAACCCCTGATCACACGGAGGTAGAACCATGGCCAAGCGTGGCCGCAAGAAGCGTGACCGTAAGCATTCGAAGGCCAATCACGGCAAGCGGCCCAACGCCGGCTCGAAGTCGGTGCGCTAGCCGCGGGTGATCGTGGTGCGGCTGATCTGGATCCGCAGCCGCTGGCGGAGCCCCTCGGGTGCCTTCTCACCGCTGCATTTGGCGGCGATCAGCCGTTTGACGCGCTCCTCGACCCCGTAGTGCCGTAGGCACGCCGGGCACTCCTCGAGGTGGTGCTTGAGCTTGTCACGGCTTTCTGCGGTGCATTCACCGTCCAGCAGCGTCCATACCTCGGCGATCACCGCCGCACACTCGGGGTGCTCGGGATCTACCGGGCCTACTGGAGGGGACCAGCGTTCGTCGTCGGTCATGACGACACCTCCTCGGGGGTGTCGAGCTGTCCCCGAATGAAACCACGATCCTTGGCCACATCGGCCAGTAACCCGCGGAGTTGGCGCCTGCCCCGGTGCAACCGGGACATCACAGTGCCGATGGGCGTGTCCATGATTTCGGCGATCTCCTTGTACGGAAAGCCTTCGACGTCGGCGTAGTACACCGCCATCCGGAACTCCTCCGGCAGCGCCTGCAGAGCTTCCTTGATCTCGCTGTCCGGCAGCAACTCCAGCGCCTCGACCTCGGCCGACCGCAACCCTGTCGAGGTGTGTTCGGCGTTGGCCGCCAACTGCCAGTCGGTGATCTCCTCGGTCGGATACTCCGCGGGCTGGCGCTGCTTCTTGCGGTAGCTGTTGATGTAGGTGTTGGTCAGGATGCGGTACAGCCAGGCCTTGAGGTTTGTCCCCTCACGGAATGAGCGGAAGCCGGCGTAGGCCTTAACCATGGTTTCCTGCAGCAGGTCCTCGGCATCGGCCGGGTTGCGCGTCATCCGCAGCGCACCGCCGTAGAGCTGGTCGAGCAGCGGAATCGCGTCGCGCTCGAACCGCGCGGTCAGCTCTGCGTCGCTCTCTTCGGCTTGCGCGGGCGCCGACGTTTCCGGCGCCGAGTCGGGTCCCGAGGCGTCGATGTCGGTCATCTTGGGGAACACCGTCCCTTCCGTCGAGGCGCCGCCAATCACGTCGAGCAAATGCACCTGACGCACTGGGCCGTCTATGGCCAATGTTGGCACCGAAGTAACCACCCTTCTTGATCCTAGAGGTTGAGGTCGACATCTTTTCTTCGCTGGCCCGGCGCAAGGCCGTTACCACCTCGGTCAACAGCGCCGATGGCCACAGTTGTTCCCCGGGTCACCGGCCTCCGCGGGGTCGGTACCGGTTCTAGGCTGGGTGCGTGGCGCGTGCGGCGACCCCGGCGATCAAGGCCCTTCTGGCCGCGGAAATCCCCCATGAGGTGCTGCGATACCACCACGACCCGCAGAACGAGTCGTTCGGCGAAGAGGCCGTCGCCGAGCTCGCCGGGGTCGATGGGGTGGATCCGGAGCAGGTTTTCAAGACGCTGGTCGTCGCGCTGCCAAAAGCGGGGCTGGCCGTCGCGGTGCTGCCGGTGCCGTTCCAGCTGTCCCTCAAGGCCGCCGCTGCGGCACTGGGCGTTGCCAAGGCCACCATGGCCGACCGGGCTGCGGCCGAACGGTCGTCGGGCTACGTGATCGGCGGGATCTCCCCGTTCGGCCAGCGCAAGCAGCTGCCGACGGTCGTCGACAGCTCGGCGCTGCGGTGGGACCGCGTGTTGTGCAGCGCGGGCAAGCGCGGCTGGGACGTCGCGCTGCACCCGCAGGACCTCATTGCGCTCACCGGTGCGGTGATTGCCGATATCCGCACGTCCTAAGGTGTCCCCATGACGCTTGCCGGCAAAACCATGTTCATCTCGGGCGCCAGCCGTGGCATCGGGCTCGCGATCGCCAAGAAGGCCGCCGCCGACGGCGCCAACATCGCGTTGATCGCCAAGACCGCCGAACCGCACCCCAAGCTGGAGGGCACCGTCTACACCGCGGCCAAGGAGATCGAGGAGGCGGGCGGGCAGGCGCTGCCGATCGTCGGCGACATCCGCGACGGCGACTCGGTGGCCGCAGCGGTGGCCAAGGCGGTCGAACAGTTCGGCGGCATCGACATCTGCGTGAACAACGCGTCGGCGATCAATCTCGGTTCGACCACCGAGGTTTCGCTCAAGCGGTTCGATCTGATGAACGGCATCCAGGTGCGTGGCACCTATGCGGTGTGCCAGGCATGCATCCCGCACATGATCGGCAGGGACAACCCGCACATCCTGACGTTGTCGCCGCCGATCCGGCTGGAGCCCGAGTGGCTCAAGCCCACCGCATACATGATGGCGAAGTACGGAATGTCGTTGTGCGCCTTGGCGTTGGCCGAGGAGCTGCGCGGCGATGGAATTGCGTCGAACACGCTGTGGCCACGCACTCTGGTGGCGACCGCGGCGGTGCAGAACCTGCTCGGCGGCGACGAGGCGATGGGTCGCGCCCGCAAGCCCGCGGTGTACGCCGATGCGGCATATGCGGTCCTCAACAAGCCGTCGCGCGAGTACACCGGCAACGCGCTGCTGTGCGAAGACGTGCTTCTGGAGTCGGGCGTCACCGACCTGTCGGTGTATGACTGTGTGCCCGGCTCGGACCTCGGCGTCGACCTGTGGGTCGATACGCCCAATCCTCCTGGCTACAGGCCTTAGCCCTCAACCGAATTCGAGCTGACCGTCGACTGCGCGGATTTGTACGCCGCCGCGGCGTGTCGCGTACGAAACCGCACAACCGGCCTATGCGCCCTTCGGCTTGAGGCCGAATCGTCGCCGCCCGCGTGCCGCGGCGGCCCGCACGACGGCCATCGTCGCCCGGTATGGGCGGCGCTTGTATGGAAACCACAGCAGCTCCCGGGCCTGCGTCGCAATGCGCGGCGCGGTAATCGCCTGGGTCCGGCAATATTTCAGCAATCCATACGCTCCGCCGTTACGCGCTCCGATCCCGGAGCGCTTCCATCCCCCCATCGGAAGCGCGAAGCTGAACCCGTTGGCCAAGGCGTCGTTCACGTTGACCGCACCCGCTTCGAGCCGACGGGCCACCCGCTCCCCACGTGCGACGTCTTTCGTCCACACCGTCGCCGAAAGCCCGTAATCCGAGTCGTTGGCCAGTCGGACCGCCTCGTCCTCGTCGGCCACCTTGACCACAGGCAACGTCGGGCCGAACGTCTCCTCCGTCATGCACGTCATCGATTGGTCGACGTCGACCAGCACGGTGGGCTGGTAGTAGGTGCCCGCGGCGCCCGGCTTGCCGCCGGTGGTCACCCGTGCACCCGCGGCGACCGCTTCGTCGACGTGGCGCGCGACCTTGTCCCGCTGCACGGCGGTGGCAATCGCGCCGACATCGAAGCGGAAGCGATGGTCGTCGTCACCCTGGCGCAGCCGACTCACCTTGTCGGTGAGCTTGGCGACGAACTCGTCATAGACGGGTGCCTCGACGTAGACCCGTTCGACGGAGACGCAGGCCTGGCCGGAATTGAGCATGCCCGCCCATGCGATGCCGTTGGCCGCGCGCTCGAGGTCGGCGTCGGCGAGCACGATCGCCGGGTCTTTTCCGCCGAGTTCGAGGCTGAAGGGGATCAGTCGTTCGGCACAGGAGACCGCGACCTTGCGGCCGGTCGCCGTCGAACCGGTGAACTGCACGTAGTCCGAGTTGGCGATCACCGCGGCGCCTGTCTCTGCGTAACCGTTGACCACACCAAGGACCGGCGGTGCACCGATTTCGGCCCAGCCGCGGGCGAATTCGGCGGCACACAGCGGTGTCACCTCCGACGGCTTCACCAGGAGCGCCGCACCGGCGGCCAGGGCCGGTATCCCGTCGATCACCGCGTTCATGAACGGGAAGTTCCACGGAATGATCAGGCCCACAACCGGATAGGGACGATGGACCGTGGTCAACCGCTTGACCTTCATCAGCGGACTGTGCGGCTTCGGATGGCTCTCGGCCAGGAAGTCGGCGGCGTTGCGCGCCCAGTACTGCACGATGTCGGCCGACATCGTCGGCTCCAGAAGTGCCTCGGCCATCGCCTTGCCGGACTCCGTCTGCACCAGGTCGCTGATGCGCTCGGCATTGTCGAGGATCCAGTCCTGGAATTTCAGCAGCCATTCCTTGCGTCCGCCTGCGCCCATCGCCTCCCATTCGGGCTGGAACAGTCGTAGTTCGCGGGCCTTGGCGGCAACGGCCTGCTGGCCGTCCACTGGAACTGAGCCGATGACGGAGCCATCGGCGGGTTTGCGCACTTCGATCGTGGTGAGCTGCGGTTTGGAATGCAGATCGGTCATGTGCAACAGCGTCCCCCACCAGCGGAACGCGGTGTGCGTAATCGGCTACTTGACCTTCGCCGGCCGGCCGAAGCGCGCCTGCACGCCGGGCGAGAACAGCGCCCGCAGACGGTCGCCTGCGACCTCTATCCCCGCGGCGGCCATCAGATCGTCGTCGACCCCGATGACCTCGGCCGATCGCAACGGCCACGGCCCGTGCTCGTTGGGCACCCACCACGTCCGGCCTGCCTTGCGGGTGTGCGCACCCCACCTCGCGGTCAGCCAGATCTCCAGCGGGGTCGGTTCCACCACTTCACCGATTCGGACCATCAGTTCGCTGCGCAACCCTCGTCGCGGCCATCGGCGTTGGCTGTCATAACGGATGTGGTCACCGGACCGGTCGATGCGCATCCGCGACCAGGTGTACGGCACACCGAGGGTGGCGCGCATGACGGGCACCACCGCAAGGCGCGCAGTCTCCAGTGATCGGAACACGACGCCGTGGCGGCCCGCGTCGTCGATCGAGTACAGCCGGACGTTGGTCTCGTGAAAGGTGCCGAAGTACGGCACAGGCAGCGCGGTGCCCACCGCCGTCGCGCGCATCGTGAACGGAATCAGCCCCGCATACGTCTGGCCGTCGAACAGGTCGGGGCGGGTTCCCGGCGGCAACAGGTCAGCGACGTCCTCAGGTCGCACCGGCCAGTGCACGAACGTCAGGTCCGCCCAGAACTGTTGGAAGAACACGGGCCGAGCAAGCGGCGGCGCGGTGACGGGATAGCCGGTCAACGACGTCACCACCCCATCGTGACACGCTTGGCGTCATGTCCTCCCCCACCTCATGGTCATCCGGCCGCTACGACGCGATCGGCGATCGCATCGCGGCGATCGGGGCCGACGTGGTGTCCGCGGTAGCGCGCCGGCTGCCGCTGCGTGGCGCCGCGGTGGTCGACCTGGCCTGCGGCACCGGCAACGTCGCGCTCGTCGCGAGCGCAGCAGGCGCGCGGGTGACGGGCGTCGACATCACCGGTGAGCTGATCGCGCTCGCCGCGCAGAAGGCCGAGGCGGCAGGCCTGACGGTCGACTGGCTGACCGGCGACGCCTCCGACACCGGGCTGGCAGGCGGATCGTTCGACGCGGTGATGTCGAATATGGGCATCATCTTCGTCGAACCCGCCAGCCAGGTCGCCGAGATCGCGCGGCTGCTCAGGCCGGGCGGCGTGGTGGGCTTCTCCTCGTGGGTGCCCGATCGTGACATCCCGTTCTACAAGCCGGTCGTCGCGGTGCTCGGGACACCGCCCGCCTCGGCATACTCCCCCGATCAGTGGGGTATGGCCGACGTGATCACCGACCGGCTCGCCGCGGACTTCGACGACATCGTGATCGAAACAGCCACGCACACATGGCATTTGGGATCGGTCGACGACGCAATGTATCTGTTGGAGCATGAGTCGCCGATTCACGTCTCGCTGCTGGGGAACCTCGACGAAGTCAAGCGCGGCGAGCTGCTGGCCGCCTTCGAGGACGCGATGCGCGCGAGCGTCGGCGCGGACGGCCGTGTGGCGTTCGATGGGCCGTATGTGGTGGTGACGGCGCAGCGCCGGTGACGCCTACAGCAACGTCGCTTGCTCGGCCTCCGGCTCCGCCGGCTCGATCAACTCGGGGCCGTTGTTGCGGACACTGTTCACCAGCCGCGACACCTCGCGGATCTCGATCCGGTCGAGGTCGCCGTGCCCGCGAAGCAGGCCCTCGTCGACGGGTGCGTCCGGGTCGAGCCAACGGTCCCAGTCGCTGCTGCTGATCGTCAGCGGCATCCGGTCGTGGATCTCGGCCAGCGGGCCTGCCGCGTCGGTGGTGATGATCGTGGCGCTCAACAGCGGCGCAGAGTCCTTGCTCGCCCCCTTGGGCCGCCACGTCGACCACAGGCCGGCCATGAAGAGCGGCTCGCCGTCGGCGCCGTACATGTAAAACGGCGTCTTTTTGCCCTTCTCGCCGCGCCACTCGTACCAGCCATCCATCGGGACCAGGCAGCGCTTGCTCTTCGCCGAGTTTCGGAACGCGGGCGATTTGGTGATCGTCTCCGCGCGAGCGTTGATCAGCAGCGGGCCCTTGGTATCGGGAACACCCTCCGAGGCCTCCTTGGCCCACGGCGGTACAAGGCCCCACCGCATCAGCCGGATCCGCCGCGTCGACTCGTCGTCGGGCTCGCTGTGCCGCTTGACGACGGTGCTGATCGTGGTGGTCGGCGCGACGTTGTAGTTCGGCCCGCCCGCGTCCTTGCCTTTGGTGGCCGCAGTGGCCTCATCGATGGCCTGGATCTTCTCGGCCAGCAGCGCCGGATCGGTGGTTACCGCGAATCGCCCACACATATAGCCCATGGTGGCAGAACGCAGCGACAAGGCAGGATGGAGTGGTGACGGACCGCGCACCTGTGGGGCAACAAAGCAACTGGCGGGCACCGACGACGACGGGCCCGGTGCACGCCACGGTGACGGTGCCGGGCAGCAAGTCGCAGACCAATCGGGCGCTCGTGCTCGCGGCGCTGGCCACCGCACAAGGAGCCTCCACGATCAGCGGTGCGCTGCGCAGCCGGGACACCGATCTGATGATCGGTGCGCTGCGCACCCTCGGCGTCACTGTCTACGGCGACGGCGACGAGCTGTCGGTCAGCGGCCGCATCAACCCATCGGTCGGCGCCACGGTCGACTGCGGCCTGGCGGGCACCGTGCTGCGATTCGTTCCGCCCGTCGCGGCGCTGTCCACCAGGACCGTGGTGTTCGACGGCGACGCGCAGGCCCGCGCCCGCCCCATCGCGCCGCTGCTGGATGCGCTGCGCGGGCTCGGTGTGCACCTCGACGGTGACGGCTTGCCGTTCTCGGTGCGCGGCTCCGGAGCGGTGGACGGTGGCCTGGTCGAGATCGACGCCTCGGGGTCGTCGCAGTTCGTCTCCGGGCTGCTGTTGTCCGGTGCATCGTTCACCGACGGGCTGACGATCGTGCACACCGGCGAGTCGGTGCCGTCGGCCCCGCATGTGGCGATGACCGTGGCGATGCTGCGCGATGCGGGCGTCGACGTCGATGACACGCAGGCCAACCGCTGGCGGGTCTCCCCCGGCCCGATCTCCGCGCGGCACTGGGTGATCGAGCCCGACCTGTCCAACGCGGTGCCGTTCCTGGCCGCGGCGGTCGCCAGTGGGGGGATCGTGCGCATCGCGGGCTGGCCGGCGGCCAGCACGCAGCCGGCCGACGCCATACTCGGCATCCTCGAGAAGTTGGGTGCCATTGTGCGGCACAGCAATTCGTATCTCGAGGTGCAGGGTATCGGTGTCTACGGCGGTTTCGATGTCGACCTGCACGATGTCGGCGAGCTGGCGCCTGCGGTGGCGGCGCTGGCCGCGCTGGCCTCGCCCGGGTCGGTATCCCAGCTCACCGGCATCGCCCATCTGCGCGGTCACGAAACCGACCGGCTAGCCGCGCTGAGCGCCGAAATCAACGGTCTCGGCGGTCATTGCGAGGAGATCCCCGACGGCCTCGTCATCACCTCCCGGTTGATGCGCGGCGGCGTGTGGCGGTCCTACGCCGACCACCGGATGGCGACCGCGGGCGCGATCGTCGGGCTGCGGACGCCTGGCGTAGAGGTCGAGGACATCGGTACCACCGCGAAGACGCTGCCGGACTTCCCGCGGATGTGGGCCGGGATGCTGGCCGGCCAGGCGTCCATGCCAGGGGCATGAGGTGTGAGCAGGGAATACGACGAGTCCGACGTCCGGATCCGACCGGGTCGGGGTTCCCGGCCGCGCACCAAGATCCGCCCCGACCACGCCGACGCCAAGGACGGCATGGTGGTGACGGTCGACCGCGGGCGATGGGGCTGCGCGCTTGGCCGCGACCCCGACCGCATCGTGACGGCCATGCGGGCACGCGAACTGGGCCGAACGTCGATCGTGGTGGGCGACGACGTGGGCCTTGTCGGCGACCTCTCCGGACGCGCGGACACCCTGGCGCGCATCGTGCGGCGCGGTGACCGCCGAACGGTGTTGCGGCGCACGGCCGACGACACCGACCCGACCGAGCGCGTGGTCGTCGCCAACGCCGACCAGCTGCTGATCGTCGTCGCGCTCGCCGACCCGCCGCCGCGCACAGGCCTCGTCGAACGCACGCTCATCGCGGCATATGCGGGTGGGCTGACGCCGATCTTGTGCCTGACCAAGACCGACCTCGCACCGCCTGAGCCCTTCGCCGCGCAGTTCGCCGGACTGGACCTTTCAATCGCGATCGCGGGCCGCGACGATCCGCTCGATGCCGTTGCGCCACTGCTGGTGGACAAGGTGACGGTGCTGCTCGGCCACTCCGGCGTCGGGAAGTCCACGCTGGTGAATCGGCTTGTGCCGGAGGCGGATCGGGCCACCGGCGATGTGTCCGGCGTCGGGAAGGGGCGGCACACGTCGTCGCAGTCGGTGGCGTTACCGCTGCAAGGTTGCGGCTGGGTCATCGATACGCCGGGCATCCGGTCGTTCGGGCTGGCCCACATCGAGCCCGACGACGTGATGCTGGCCTTCTCTGATCTGGCCGAGGCGATCGAGGACTGTCCCCGCGGCTGCGGCCACCTCGGCCCGCCCGCCGACCCGGAATGTGCACTGGACACGCTGACGGGGCCCGCGGCCGACCGGGTCGCGGCGGCGCGCCGCCTGTTGGCCGCGATGCGCGAAGGCTGACTACCCCCGAGACACCACGCGGGCCTGCTGGACACAAGAAGCCCCCTCCGATACCGGAGAGGGCTTCTTGCGCGATGGGCTATCAGCTGCCGTTGAGGGCGTGGATGTGCCACGCGCCGTGGTGGTTGTGCCAGCCCGGCTTCTGCGTCGGGGCGGGCTTCGCCTTGACGCTCGGGGCGTAGGAGTAGCCGGGGCCGGTCGCGCCGTTGGTGGTCGCGGCGCTGGCCATGCCTGCCAGGCCTACAGCGGCGCCGCCGAGCAGGCTTCCTCCGACGGTCAGCAGGACGAGGTAGCGGGCGAAGACGTTCTTGATCATTTCGAGTTCTCCTGTGTAAGTTAGCTTTTCGGTTGTCTGCCGGTGTGTTCCGGCGATGACTCAAGAATGCCGGAGAGCAAAGGCGCTGTATGTCCGGCGATCGGGCCGAGCATCGGATGAACCGGGTGTCCCCCGATCGGTGGACATAAATCGCGAGACGGGGGTGTTTGACCCGATCGAGTACCGGGCAGGCTGACCTTGAGGAGGATCAATTGTGAGCGAAGTACCGACCATCGAACTCAACGACGGTGCCAAAATCCCGCAGCTGGGGTTCGGCGTCTATCAGATCGAGCCGGGCGAGACCGCCGAGGCCACCAGGAAAGCGCTGGAGCTCGGCTATCGGCACATCGACACCGCCGAGATGTACCAGAACGAGGCGGGCGTCGGGCAGGGCATCCGCGACGCAGGCATCGACCGTGCCGAGGTGTACGTCACCAGCAAGCTGAACAACGGCTTCCACAAGCCAGACGACGCCCGGCGCGCATTCGACTCAACGCTGGCCGAGCTCGGCTTCGACTACGTCGACCTGTTCCTGATCCACTGGCCGTTGCCGACGCTGTACGACGGCGATTTCGTCTCGACGTGGCAGACGCTGGAGGAGTTCAAGAGGGACGGCCGGGCCCGCAGCATCGGGGTATCGAATTTCCAGGTCCCCCACCTCGAGCGGTTGGCAAAGGAGACCGAAACCGTGCCCACGGTGAACCAGATCGAGGTGCACCCCTACTTCACCAACGACGAGGTGCGCGCCTATGGACAGCAGCACGGGATCGCCACCGAGGCGTGGTCGCCGATCGCGCAGGGCGCGGTGCTCGGCGACCAGGTTGTGCAAGGTATCGCCGACGCGACGGGCAAGTCGCCCGCCCAGGTGGTGTTGCGCTGGCACATCCAACGTGGTGACATCGTGTTTCCGAAGTCGGTGACACCGGCGCGCATCAAGGAGAACTTGGATATCTTCGATTTCGAGCTGAGCTCCGACGACGCCGACGCCCTCACCGAACTGAACAAGGGCGAGAAGGGACGAACCGGCCCCAACCCGGACAGTTTCGACTACATTCCCAGCTGACACACAGGTCCCATTGGACTATCTGGTCTCATTTGGGCGGATACTCCCATTGACGAGCCCGGGAACTGGACGATATAGTTCAGTTCGTATTTCTATGTCGTTCCACGCTACGAACAGGACCCCACATGAAGACAGGCTGGTCGACCCGTCGAGTCGCCGCCTCACTCGGTATCGCTGCCATCATCTCGATGGGAGCGCTGACCGCGTGCGGTAGCGAGGAGAAAGAGGCTCCATCCGAAACATCAACCACCACAACGACAACCACGACGCCGGCAAGCCCGACGGAGAAGGCGCCGCGGCTCGATCCCACCGGACCGAACCCGTTCTCGCCCGAAATCAAGGCGCCGCCCGCGCCGACCGCCCCTCCGGGCGACAACTAGCTAAGACAGCAGTCAGACCGAGCGGGCCAGTCAGCGACTGGCCCGCTCGCTGCTGTCTGGGGCAAACGACATGATGTGGGAGATCGCAGCATTGAGCGATATCTGCATCAGACGCGGGTCGTGCGCGGTCTGGGACAGCAGGTAACCGCCCTCGACGGCGGCCAGAAGCCCGGTCGCCAGCGCGGGAGCGTCGATGTCTGTGCTCAGCACCCCATTGTCGCGCATCCGCTCCAGTGCGCCCGCCAGAATCGCCCGCCATTCGGCGAAATGCTCGGCCAGCGAGGCCCTAGCCTTGTCGTCGGTATCCGACAGTTCGGCGGCCAGCGACCCCAGCTCACAGCCCCACAGGCCACGGCGCAACACACAGCGCTGCACCATCGCGTCACGCCATTGATGAAGCCCGCGTAGCGAATCCACCTTCTCCAGCCGCAACCGCTGCCAGGACAGAATCTCGTCGGCGCGCAGCGTGATGACTTCGTAAACCAGCTCGGACTTGTCGTCGAAGTGCTGATAGAACTGCGACTTGCTGGTCGCGCTCGCGGCAAGCACCTCGTCGATGGTCGTCGTCGCGACGCCCTGGGCATGCATGATCTCAGCGGCGGCGAGCACGATCCGGTTACGGGTCGCGACACCGCGGGAGGTCAGCCGTGACCTCGCCCCGCGATTATCTGGCGGCGACACCGCCTAACTGTAACCCGCTGGTCCAGTCTCAGGCTGCCAGGTCGTCGGAGCCAGCCGCTTGCTTGGCCGCGCGCCTATCGCGTCGCCACTGCCGCACCGTCGCGATCGCGGTGTTCAGACCGCGACGTCGGCCGGTGGCCGGATCGATGGCCGCGAAGCCGGGCTCCAGGTCGGTGAACATCCGCTCGCTGCGCGTCTCGGGTGCGTCGTCGGCGGTGTCGCGCAGGTAGCGGTCCGGCAGTGACAGCTTGGCGATCGTCCGCCATGTCTTGCCGTACTGCACCAAGAACGATCCCGTCGTGTACGGCAGGTCGTACTTGTCGCACACGTCCTTGACCCGCAGCGAAATCTCGTGGAGCCGGTTGCTCGGCAGATCCGGATAGAGGTGGTGTTCGATCTGGTAACACAGGTTGCCGCTCATGAACCGCAGCGCCGGGCCGTTCTCGAAGTTGGCACTGCCGAGCATCTGGCGCAGATACCACTGACCCTTGCTCTCGCCGACCATGTCGGTTTTGGTGAATTTCTCTGCGCCGTCAGGGAAATGACCGCAGAAGATCACTGCGTTGGACCAGACGTTGCGGATGACGTTGGCCACCGCATTGGCCTTCAGCGTCGACATGAAGCTCGCCCTTGGGGACAGCGACGTCAGCGCCGGGTAGGCGATGTAGTCCTTGGCCACCTGATGACCGGCCTTCACGCCGAATTCCTTCACCCGTTTCATGGTGGCGGCGCGGTCGTCGCGACCCTTGGAGATCTTGCCGAGCTCCAGGTGTTGCAGGCCGACACCCCACTCGAACCCGATCGCGAGGATGGTGTTGTAGAGGATGTTGCCGAGATTGAACGGTTTCCACCGCTGATCCCTTGTGACGCGAAGCGTGCCGTAGCCGACGTCGTCGTCCATGCCAAGGATGTTGGTGTACTTGTGATGCATGAAGTTGTGGGTGAAGCGCCAGTGCTTGGACGCCCCGCCCATATCCCACTCCCATGTAGAGGAGTGGATCTCGGGATCGTTCATCCAATCCCACTGGCCGTGCATGACGTTGTGGCCGATCTCCATGTTCTCGATGATCTTGGAGACGCCCAGAGTGACGGTCCCGGCCCACCAGGCCGAGCGCTTCGATCCGGCGGCCAGCATGAGGCGGCCTGCCACCTCGAGCGCCCGCTGCGCGGCGATGGTGCGGCGGATGTAGCGCGAGTCGCGCTCACCCCGAGAGTCCTCAATGTCCTGGCGGATGGTGTCCAGCTCGAAAGCCAGATTGTCGATGTCGGCTTCGGTCAAGTGCGCGAATGCCGGAACGTCGGTGATAGCCATCGTTGGGCCCCCTTCCCTTTTGTAGTACCTACTCTAACGTAACCTACGGTCGCGTAGGTTACCAGCCAGTAAAGTCTATGCGTCCAGCACGCAATCGCCAGATGCTGCGGAAATGCACGTCTGTACCCGGCTTCCCGGTTCGTGTTCCACGCCTGTGCGCAGGTCACGCACGTGTCCATCAAGCAGCCCGACGACACAGGACTGACAGATCCCCATTCGGCAGCCGAACGGCATCCGGACACCCGCGCCCTCGCCCGCGTCCATCAGTGGCGTCGCGGCGTCCACGGTGACCGATTTCCCGCTGCGGGCGAACTCGACCGTGCCGCCCTGGCCGTGCACCGCCGTGCGGGCGGCCGCGAAGCGCTCCTGATGCAGCTGCTCCTTCAGACCGGCCGACGACCAGAGATCCTCGGCGGCGGTCAGCATTCCCTCCGGCCCGCAGGTCCAGGTCTGGCGGTCGCGCCAGTCAGGCACCTCGTCATCGAGCCGGGAGAAGTCGAGCCGGCCCGCCTCGCGCGTCGCGCGCACGCGAAGCCGGTATCCGGGGTGGTTGCGCGCAAGCTCGGCCAGCTCGGCGGCGAACATCAGGTCGGATTCCGTTGGCGCGGAATGCAAGTGCACGATGTCGGTGATCTGGTCTCGCCGCGACAGCGTGCGCAGCATCGACATCACCGGGGTGATACCTGACCCGGCGGTGATGAAAAGTACGGCGGCCGGCGCCGGATCGGGCAACGTGAAGTTGCCCTGCGGCGCGGCCAGTCGCACGATCGTGCCTGGCGCCACCCCGCCGACGAGGTGCGTCGACAGGAACCCCTCGGGCATGGCCTTGACCGTGATGGTGATGGTTCGGCTTGGGCCCGATGTCACCGGGCTCGAGGTCAGCGAGTAGGACCGCCACCGCCAGCGGCCGTCCACCAACAGTCCGATGCCGACGTACTGACCGGGTTGGTAATCGAACGAGAAACCCCACCCCGGCTTGATGACCAGCGTCGCGGAGTCGACGGTCTCCGGACGCACCTCCACCACACGTCCCCGCAGCTCACGGGCCGACCACAGCGGGTTGGCGAGCTTCAGGTAGTCGTCTGGCAACAGCGGTGTGGTGATCCGCTCAGCGATGGTGCGCAGGGCGTGCCAGCCCGGGTGTTTCTTCGCGCCGGCGATCTTCGGTCGCACGGTGTCGGCGACATTGGCCGACACCTTTATGGAGTTCTTGGCCACGCAACCTACGGTACCGTAACTTACGCTTCCGTATCCACTCGAAGCTAGAGAAATTCAAGCAGGAACGGCAGTTCCTGGGTGGCGTACCAGGCCAGATCGTGGTCCTGCGCATCGCCGACGGTCAGCTCGGCGTCCTCGTCGCCCAGATCGGCGGCGTCGATCGCGTCGATCGCGGCCAGCACGGCCTCCTCGGCGGCTTCGTTGTCGACGTAGACGGCGATCACGTCGTCGATGGCGACCGGCCCCGTCAACCGCACCACGGCGTCGTCGAGGTCGGGGCGGGCCTTGACGTCGTCCACCTCGGCGACCAGCACGGCGCGCCGCGGCGGCAGCTCCGCGGGCGCAGCCGTTCGGTCTGCGACATCGCGATCAGCCTCGTCGCCTGCCCCGGCCAGCAGCCGCACGGATGCCAGCGCCGCCTCCCGCAGGGCCACGTCGGCCAGTTCCTCGTCGTCACCCTCGGCGTAGGACTCGCGCAGCGTCGGCGTCACCGCGAATGCCGTGCCGTTGACGGCGCGCAGCTCCCGGCCGGAGACGAGCTGCGCCAGCATCGCCAGGGTCGCAGGAACGTAGACACGCACCAGGGGAGGTTAGCGTGTCATTCGGCGTCCCCCATCAGCGCGACGACGTGGTCGTCGACGTACTTCGACAGTTCCCGCGGTGGTCGCTGGTAGTTACCGCTGAGAACGGGCCGCTCCGGCAACTCGACCTTCGAGTGTTCGACGTCCTCGTACTCCAAGGTCGACAACAGATGGGCCATCATGTTCAACCGGGCATGCTTCTTGATGTCGGATTCGACGACGTACCACGGACTCGCGGCCGTGTCGGTGTGCACCATCATCTCGTCCTTGGCCCTGGAATAGTCCTCCCAGCGGTACACCGATTCCAGATCCATCGGACTGAGCTTCCATTGCCGCACCGGGTCATTGAGCCTGGACTTGAACCGCCGCAACTGCTCGTCATCCGAGACCGAGAACCAGTACTTCCGCAACAGGACGCCGTCCTCGATCAGCATCTGCTCGAAAATCGGGGTCTGCCGCAAAAACAGCGAATGTTCTTGCGGGGTACAGAATCCCATGACCTTCTCGACGCCCGCCCGGTTGTACCACGACCGGTCGAACAACACGATCTCTCCCTTCGCGGGCAGTTGCGCGATGTAGCGCTGGTAATACCACTGGCCCCGCTCACGATCCGACGGCGCCGGAAGCGCGGCGATCCGGGCGATGCGCGGACTCAGATATTCGGTGATCCGCTTGATCGTTCCGCCTTTGCCTGCGGCGTCGCGCCCTTCGAAGACTATGACGACGCGGGCGCCGGTATGTCGCACCCACTCCTGGAGCTTCACGAATTCCGTTTGAAGACGGAATATTTCGGCCTCGTAAACCTCTGGCGAAATCTTGCGCTTCTTGGGCTTGCCTGCCTTGGCGCCCGATTTACCGTTCGGCTTTTTCGTACCCATCCGCGCATCGTAGGAGCCATCGACGTTTGTCGCGCGGCGAACCGTCAGCTCCTCTTGGGATCCTTCTCCACCGAGATCATGAAGTCGTCGCCGTGTTCGGTGACGCCGTGTACGACGGCGCTGTCCACCGCGTCTGCGGCGTATCTGCGGCGCACCATCAGTGGATCCTGACGCAGGTCCTTGACCAGCGCGACGGCCAGGCCCACCATCACGAGCACAAACGGCAGTGCGGCGATGATGGTGATCGTCTGCAGGCCGGTGAGTGCGTCCTCCCCGCCGACCAGCAGCATCACCGCGGCGACGGCGCCCATCGCGACGCCCCAGAAGATGACGGTGCCCCTGCTGGGTTTGATCGTTCCCCGTTCGGACAGCGAGCCCATCACGATCGAGGCGGCGTCGGCGCCGGAAACGAAGAAGATCGCCACCAACACCATCACCAGCACGCTGGCGATGATCGCAATCGGATACTGGTCGAGCAGGCCGAACAGCTGCGCCTCGATGCTGCCCTCACCGGCCAGGTCGACGCCGTCCTGCTGGACCTTGATCGCCGCGCCGCCGAACACGCAGAACCACACCAAAGACACCAGGCTCGGCACCAGCAGCACACCGGTGACGAACTGACGAATCGTGCGGCCACGCGAGATCCTGGCGATGAACATGCCGACGAAGGGCGTCCAGGAGATCCACCACGCCCAGTAGAAGATCGTCCAGGACTGCAGCCAGGTGTCGACATCGGTGCCTTCGGCCCCGGTACGCGCCGACATCATCGCGATGTCTTGGAAGTAGCTGCCCAGTGAGGTGGGCAGAAGGTTGAGGATGAAAATGGTTGGCCCGACTACGAACACGAATGCCGCGAGCAGCAAGGCAAGCACCATGTTGATGTTCGACAGCCACTGAATGCCCCTGGCCACACCGGATACCGCCGACAGCACAAACGCGACAGTGAGCACCGTGATGATGACGACCAGCACCGTGTTGCCGGTCTCGCTGACGCCCGCGACGATGTGCAGCCCGCTGCGGATCTGCAGTGCACCGAGCCCGAGTGAAGCCGCCGAGCCGAAGAGGGTCGCGAAGATCGCCAGCATGTCGATGACCTTGCCGCCCGGCCCGTTGGCGCGGTTACCCAACAGCGGCTCGAACGCCGCGCTGATCAACTGCATGCGGCCCTTCCGGTAGACGCCGTAGGCGATCGCGAGCCCGACGACCGCGTAGATCGCCCACGGATGCAACGTCCAGTGGAAGAGCGTGGTGGCCATCGCGGTCTGCACCGCCTCGGGATTCCCGGCGGCACCGGTGCCCGGCGGTGGCGTCGCGAAGTGGGTGAGCGGCTCGGCGACGCCGAAGAACATCAGGCCGATACCCATGCCCGCGCTGAACATCATCGCCACCCAGGAAATGGTCCGGAACTCGGGCTCCTCGTCGTCACAGCCCAACGGGATGGCACCGAACCGGCCAAGCGCAAGCCACAGCACGAACACCACGAACCCGGAGGCGGTCAACACGAACAGCCAGCCCACGTTGTCCATCACCCAGGTCAGTGCGGACCCCGATGCGCCGGCCAACGTTTCGGTGCTGACGAAGCCCCACACCAGGAACCCGAGGGCAATTACGGCGGTGACGCCGAACACCACCTTGTCGAGCCCGCGGTTGCGGGCGTGCCGTTCGTCATCGATCGGTACCGCGAAGATCGGATGCGATACGGGCTGCCCTGCTGTGGTACGCGCCGGGGCGGCGGAGTCTTTCGAGGTTTCAGGAGATTCACTGCTGATGGTCATGGTGAATTCATTCGAACCGGGTTGCACGCCTTCGTCAATACCCCGCCGCGCAACGATTGCGTTACTGAGCGGCTTCGAGCAGTTCGTCGAGGGATTCGCGCAGCAAAGACGGCAGGACGTCGACGTCGCTCATCGCGTCGCGATCGGCGTTGATTCCGAAATAGAGCATGCCGTTGTAGGAGGTGACGCCGATCGCCAGCACCTGGTTGTTCAGCAGCGGCGGCACCGCATAGGTCTCGAGCAGCTTGGTGCCCGCGATGTACATCTGCTTCTGGGCGCCCGGCACGTTGGTGATCAGCAGGTTGAACTGCCGCGCGGGGTATGTGGTCGCGACCCGAATTCCCATGGCGTGCAGGGTCGGTGGCGCGAAACCGGACAGGGTGACGATGGTCCTTGCATCGACGAGGCTGGCGGCCGTCGGGTGCGACTCCGTCATGTGCGCGATCTGGGATAGCCGCACCACCGCGTTGCCCTCACCCACGGGTAGGTCGACGAGGAACGGCGATACCTCGCTGATCGCCTGACCCGGACCCGACGAATCCAGCTCTTCGTCCGGGTACACCGACATCGGAGCCATCGCCCGCACGGTGGCCGTCGGCGCAACCGGCTCGCCCCGCGACAGGAGCCAGTTCCGCAGGGCACCCGCGATCACCGCGAGCACGACGTCGTTGACATCGCAGTCGTAACGGGCGCGCAGGTTTCGGTAGTCCTCCAGCTTGGCGCTGGCAACGGTAAACCGGCGGTTGCGCGACACCTTGGCGTTGAGCGGGCTGGACGGCGCGGTGCCCCTGGCGAAGGTCCGCGCGGCGGCGCTGAACCGCCTGCCGACCTCGAGCAGCTCCCCCGAGTTGGTGGCCATCTCGGTGACCGCGGATTGAACGGCCGCTATCTGCGCGCCCGGCCGGGCGATCCACTCACCGACGGCGCCCAGCAACAGCTGGGCGTCGCCAGGCTCGCGTGCCGGGATCCAGATATCCTCCCCGAACATTGGCGGCTTCTGCGAGCGGTCGGCGATCACGTGCCCGATCTCGAGCGCCGTCATTCCGTTGACCAGCGCCTGGTGCGACTTGGTGTAGATGGCGAGGCGGTTTCTGGCCAACCCCTCGACCAGGTACATCTCCCACAGCGGACGCGTCTTGTCCAGCGCGCGAGACCCCAGCCTCGCCACCAGCTCGTGCAGCTGCGCATCGCTGCCCGGGGACGGCAGCGCTGACCTGCGGACGTGATAGGTGATGTCGAACTCGCGGTCGTCGACCCAGACCGGCCGCGCCAGCCCGAGGGCCACCTCTCGCACCTTCTGCCGGTATCGCGGAATCTGGGGCAGACGCTGTTCGACCGTTGCCAGCAGGCTCTCGTAGCTCAGCCCGCCGCGAGGCTTGCGGAGAATCACCAGCGAGGACACATACATCGGCGTCGAAGAGTCCTCCAGGCCGAAAAACGACGCATCAGACGCCGACAACCTGGTCACCATATGCGGCGCTACCCCTCCCCTAGACCCACACCGAACCCCGACACGGTAACCGCCGAATCTGTACGTACGCATCACGGGTGCGTGCGGGCCCCGCCAGCCATGGGATCATGGACAGGTCTGTTCCTCTCCAGCAGACGTCGCTTGCAGTCGTTGAAAAAGTGCTGGAGAGGTCCGTTGACCGCATCGCAGATCCCGTTCGAGGCGGGCGCGTTCACCACGCCCGTCGTCGACTACGAACCACCGCCATACGATGTCGCCGGCGGCCCGGCTCCGCCATTCGATGTCGCCGGCGGCCCGGCTCCGCCATTCGATGCATGCCCGACGCCTGCCTCGTTGCACCGCTCGTCTCGGCGTGCACAGCGGCAGGTGCCCACCCACGTCGCACCGCCTCCGGCGGCTCCCCATGTTGCGCCGCCTCCGGCAGCGGCTGCCTTCGCCGATGCCGTGCTGCGACGGGTGCTCGAGGTGATCGATCGGCGCAGGCCGATCGCTGCGCTGCGGCCGATGCTGACGCCCCCGCTTCTGGACATGGTGTTCACGCTGAACAGGGCAGCCGGGCCGGACAAGGCGGCGGTGCTGCGGCGGGTGCGGCTGCGCACCGCTGCCGTCGATGACCGCCAACCACACCAGCCGACGGCCGCCGAGGTGTTCGCGACCTACACCAGGGGACAACGGGTTCGGGCCATCGCGGGCCGCATCGAAGTCACCGATGGCCGCTGGCGCATGGTGGCCCTTCAGATCGGGTGATGGACCGGTGCATCCAGACACCGTCGGCGTCGACTAGCCCTTCTTCGCCGACTTCGCCTGCTTGCGTGCGGCCTCGCGACGCTCACGCCTGCTGGGTGCCGCATGCCTCGGGCTACCGTTTCCGCCGTGCTGCTGCACCTCCGCAGACCCGTCCTCGGCCGGGCCGGTATAGGTCAGCGGCGGCGCATCGTCGTCAATTCCCTTGGTGCGCAACGCCGGCGCCTGCTGCCGCTCCTTCGTCGCGACGCCACCCTCTTGGGCTCGCGAAGCGGCCTCTGCGGCGAATTCGGCCAGCCCGGTCGGTGCGGCGACGGGAGCCACCTGCGCTGCAGGCGCGGTGGGCACCGCTTCGACGGTGACGTTGAACAGGAAGCCGACGGCCTCCTCTTTCATCGCGTCGAGCATGCCGTTGAACATGTCGAAGCCCTCGCGCTGGTATTCGACAACGGGATCCTTCTGCGCGACGGCCCGCAGGCTGATGCCCTCCTTGAGATAGTCCATCTCGTAGAGGTGCTCACGCCATTTCCGGTCGATGACGTTGAGCAGCACATTGCGCTCGAGCTGGCGCATCGCGCCTTCGCCCGCGAGTTCCTCCAGCTGCTTCTCGCGCTCGGTGTAGGCCCGCTCGGCGTCGGCGACCAACGCGTCGAGCAGCTCCTCGCGGGTCAGCTCGCCTGGCTCGCCGACCGCGTCGGAGTCGATCAGGTCGTTGTGGTCGATGCTGACCGGGTACAACTGCTTCAACGCCGTCCACAGCGTTTCGAGGTCCCAGTCCTCGGAATAGCCCTCGGAGGTCGCGCCGTCCACGTAGGCCGTCAGGACGTCGACCATCATCCCGTGCGCCTGCTCCTTGAGGTTCTCCCCTTCCAGGATGCGCAGGCGCTCGGCGTAGATGACCTTGCGCTGCTGGTTCATCACCTCGTCGTACTTGAGGACGTACTTGCGGATCTCGAAGTTCTGCTGCTCGACCTGCGTCTGGGCGCTCTTGATGGCGCGGCTGACCATCTTGGCCTCGATGGGCACGTCGTCGGGAAGGTTCAGCCGGGTCAGCAGCGATTCGAGCGCGGCGCCGTTGAACCGCCTCATCAGCTCGTCGGCCAGCGACAGATAGAACCGGGACTCCCCCGGGTCACCCTGGCGGCCGGACCGGCCGCGCAGCTGGTTGTCGATGCGGCGAGACTCGTGCCGCTCGGTGCCCAGCACATATAGGCCGCCCGCGGCGATGACCTCCTCGGACTCCGCCGCCGCCTCGTCCTTCACCTGCAAGCGCAGCTCATGCCATGCGGCGTCGTACTCGTCTGCGGTTTCGACCGGGTCGAGGCCCTGGTCGCGCAGGCGCTTGTCGGTGAGGAAGTCGACGTTGCCGCCGAGCACGATGTCGGTGCCGCGGCCCGCCATGTTGGTGGCCACGGTGATCGCGCCGCGGCGACCGGCCTCGGCGATGATCCCGGCCTCCTGCTCGTGAAACTTCGCGTTGAGCACGTTGTGCGGGATGCGGCGCTTCTGGAACTGCCGCGAGAGGTACTCCGAGCGCTCCACGCTGGTGGTGCCGATCAGCACCGGCTGACCCTTCTCGTAGCGCTCGGTGACATCGTCGACGACCGCGATGTACTTGGCCTCTTCGGTCTTGTAGATCAGATCGGACTGGTCGGTGCGGACCATCGGCTTGTTGGTCGGGATCGACACCACGCCGAGCTTGTAGATCTCGTGCAGCTCAGCGGCCTCGGTCTGGGCGGTACCGGTCATCCCGGCGAGCTTGTCGTAGAGCCGGAAGTAGTTCTGCAGCGTGATGGTGGCCAGCGTCTGGTTCTCGGCCTTGATCTCGACCTTTTCCTTGGCCTCGATGGCCTGGTGCATGCCCTCGTTGTAGCGGCGGCCCAGAAGGACGCGGCCGGTGAACTCGTCGACGATCAGCACCTCGCCGTCGCGCACGATGTAGTCCTTGTCGCGCATGAACAGCTCTTTGGCCTTTATCGAGTTGTTCAGGTAGCTGACCAGCGGCGAGTTGGCGGCCTCGTACAGGTTCTCGATGCCGAGCTGGTCCTCGACGAATTCGACGCCGAGCTCGTTGACGCCGATGGTGCGCTTGCGGATGTCGACCTCGTAGTGCTTGTCCTTCTCCATCATCGGCGCCAGCCGCGCGAACTCGGTGTACCAGTTCGACGACCCGTCGGCCGGGCCGGAGATGATCAGCGGCGTGCGGGCCTCGTCGATCAGGATGGAGTCGACCTCGTCGACGACGGCGTACGCGTGTCCGCGCTGCACCATCTCCTCCACGGTGTGCGCCATGTTGTCGCGCAGGTAGTCGAAGCCGAACTCGTTGTTGGTGCCGTAGGTGATGTCGGCGCTGTAGGCGACGCGACGCTGATCGGGGGTCATCTGCGCGAGGATCACGCCGACTTCGAGGCCGAGGGAGCGGTGCACCCGCCCCATCCACTCGCTGTCGCGTTTGGCCAGGTAGTCGTTGACGGTGACGACGTGCACACCCTTGCCCGACAGGGCGTTCAGGTAAGCGGGCAGCACACACGTCAGGGTCTTGCCCTCACCGGTCTTCATCTCCGCGACGTTGCCGAAGTGCAGGGCGGCCCCGCCCATCACCTGCACGTCGTAGGGCCGCTGGTCGAGGACGCGCCAGGCGGCCTCGCGGGCCACCGCGAACGCCTCCGGCATCAGGTCATCGAGGTCCTCGCCGTCGGTGTAGCGCTTCTTGAACTCGTCGGTCTTGGCGCGCAGCTCGGCGTCGGAGAGCTTCTCGACGTCATCGGACAAAGTGTTGACGTAGTCAGCCACCCGCTTGAGGCGCTTGACCATGCGGCCTTCGCCGATCCGGAGCAACTTATCGAGCACGCTGATTTCCCCTGTGGGTCTGATGGATCTCGTGATGTATTAGACGAGGTCCATCGTAGGTGACTCGTCGAACTGGCCCCTCGGCCGAGGTCAGGCCAGGCGAATCAGCCCACCGGCTCAGGCGAGCCGAATCAAGCCGTAGTCGTAGGCATGCCTGCGGTACACCACGCACGGTTTGTCGCTCTGTTTGTCGTGGAACAGGAAAAAGTCGTGCCCGACCAGTTCCATCTCGTAGAGCGCATCGTCCACGGTCATCGGCTTGGCCGGGTGTTCCTTGGTGCGGACGATCTGGCCGGGTTCGTGGAACTCTTGGCCGTCGACCGCCTCGGATTCGTCGCCTGCGCCCTGAACGAACGCCTCGGGAGCCGACACCTTCGTGGCTTCTGCCAGCGACACCGGCGTCTTGTCGCCGTAGTGCACCTTGCGGCGATCCTTGCTCCGCCGCAACCGGTTCTCGAGTTTGCAGACCGCCGCCTCGAGTGCGGCGTAGAAGCTGTCGGCGCACGCCTCGCCCCGTACGACGGGCCCGCGGCCCCGTGCGGTGATCTCGACGTGCTGACAGTTCTTGCGTTGGCGCCGATTGCGCTCATGGTCGAGTTCGACGTCGAAGAGGTAGATGCTGCGGTCGAATCGCTCGACGCGCGCCAGCTTTTCTGAGACATAGATGCGGAAGTGGTCGGGGATCTCGACGTTGCGGCCCTTGACGACGACCTCGGCATGAGGCGCGGGCGCGTTCTCTTCGTCCTCAACGATCATCGAGCGGTCTGTTTCCATGGAACGGATTGACATGCTTGGCGACTCGTTTCTGTTTCGCGTCGCACGCGCACTGCGTGCCTACCTGGCAGAAGATGCACCGAAAGCGCCTGTTATCTCGCCGCTCGCCGGTACAAGGTGTCGATCAGTCACCTCCTACCGCTGGGCGATGGTTGGCGCTTCTTGCCAGAGCGCCGCCGTGAGGTGTTCACGGGCGTTGGACCCGACGGTAGTCCGTGTTCACCCGGTAGTGCCAGTAAATTCGCCTACCTGTTTTCAGTTCTTCACACCGGTTTGATCTCGAAGAAATTGGCCGCGCCGTCAGGGGTGAGGAGTCATGCGTTCGCCAGCGCAAGGACGGCGAACACCCGGGCTCCAGAAGTTTGCAGGACGCGCACCGATTCGGCTGCGGTCGCGCCGGTGGTGACGATGTCGTCGACCAGCACCACGTCGCCTGTCAGCCGCTGCACCGGCCCGCGCAGCCGGACCCGGCCCGCCACGTTTCGCTGGCGCGCCGCGCCGGACAGCCCGACCGAGTCGCGGACCATGGTCGTCATCCGAAGGGCCTGGACGACCCGCGCGTCGCGACCATCCGATGTGGCAGCGAGCGCCATCCGCGTGACGGGGTCTCCGCCGCGCCTGCGGGCCGCGTAGCGGCGGGTTGGTGCAGGCACGACGGTCAGCGGCGGGCCGAGCACGCCCCACGTCAACAGCTGCCGCAGCCCGCCCCGCAGCGCGGCGCCGAGCGGGTCGATCAGGTCGGCGCGACCGTGCTCCTTGACCGCCACGATCGCGGCGCGCCGGGCGCCCGCGTAGCGGCCGAGCGAGAAGACCGGCACGCCTTGGTGCACTCGGGGGGTGACGACGTGCGGTTCGTCGGCGCGAACCGCAAGCTGCCGCGCGCAGGCGTCGCACCAGCGGGTCGACGGGGCGCCGCACCCCCCGCACTCCAGCGGAAGAACCAGGTCGAGCACTCGCCCAGTCTCGCGGCGGGCGGTGACATCGATTTCGCGCGCTGCGGGTACTCCACAGGTCATGGCCGACGCTCGTGAATCCTTCATCGTCGAATGCCTCGAGGATGCGTTCTCCGATCTGATGCAGGCCGACCCGGATGCGTTCCGCACGAAGTTCCGCAAGATGGCCGCCGAACCGTTCGCGTTCTACCGCGGCAGCGCCTGCGTCTTCTACGCCGACGTCGCCGATCGAGAGGACCGATGGGCCGACGAGCGAACCGGCCGCGTCTGGATTCAGGGCGACCTGCACGCGGAGAACTTCGGAACCTACATGGACGGCTCCGGGATGCTGATCTTCGACGTCAACGACTTCGACGAGGCCTTCGTCGGGCACTTCACGTGGGACCTGCAGCGGTTCGCGGCAAGCGTGGCCTTGATGTGCTGGCAGAAAGCCCTGTCCGACAGCGTGATTCGTGATTTGATCGCGGCATTCACCCGGTCGTATCTCGATCAGGTGGCCTGGTTCCGGCAGACCGAAGACGACTCGACGTTCTCGTTGAACCTCGACACCGCCCGCGGTGCGGTGCTTGCGGCGCTGCAGGACGCGCGCCTGTCTACGCGCTACGAGCTGCTGCACAGGACCACTCATGTCGACGGGGCGGACCGCCGTTTTCGCGAATTCTCCGGTGTCCGCCGGCTCGATGAGGCCGAATACGACAAGGTCAACGCCGCCTTCGCGGCCTACCAGGAGACCATCCCGAAATCGAAGAAGTTCCGCGAAATCGCCTACGACGTGAAGGACATCGTCGGCAGGACAGGCTTCGGCATCGGCAGCGCGGGCCTGCCGAGCTACAACGTGCTGATCGAGGGCTTCAACCAGGCGCTCGATAACGACATCGTGCTGTCGATGAAGCAGGCCAACGTCGCTGCGCCGAGCCGCGTCGTCGACGACGAGGCCGTGCACAAGTACTTCAAGCACCACGGGCACCGCACCGCGGTGTCGCAGCGGGCGCTGCAGGCACACGCCGATCCCCTACTCGGCTACACCGAGGTCGACGGAATCGGTTACGTCGTCGCGGAGCTTTCGCCGTATGAGTCCGACCTCGACTGGAGCGAGCTGACCGAGCCTGACGAACTGACCGAGGTGATCGAACAGCTCGGCCGCGCGGTGGCCAAGGTGCACTGCGTCGGCGATGCCGACAGCGACCAGGAGCTGGTCGGATTTCAGACCGAGGATGCTATCGCGGAACTGATCGGGGACCGCGCCGACGAGTTCGTCGACGACATCGTCGAATTCGGGCTTGACTACGCCAAAACCGTGCGCGAGGACCATCGGCACTTCGTCGAGGCGTTCCGCGAGGGCAGGATTCGCGGCGTCACCTCGGCCTGATCGGTCGCCGAGCCTGCCGACAGATCGCCATCTCATGAATTTTCGCGATCTCCCCGCAGTTTCGATCGTCATGCGCGCATCGGTCGTCAAGCGCGCGCACCAGGAACTTGGACGTTTGATGTCGAAACACTGTGTGTGACGCATCTTGCTGGCGCCGCGCGCGCCCGCCGGTGATTCTGGAGTGATGGCACACGAGGGGCCTGCCGCCTCGACCGTCACGGTGAACGGTCGCCAGCGGGAGCTCGTCACCGAGCCTGACACGCCGCTGCTCTATGTGCTGCGCAACCACCTCGGCCTCAAGGGCACCCGGTTCGGCTGCGGCCTCGGCGTCTGCGGTGCCTGCCTCGTGCTGGTCGACGGGGACCCCGCCTACTCGTGTGACACCCCGATGTGGTCGGTCGAAGGCAAGGATGTGACGACGGTCGAAGGCCTCGGCGTCGACGGCCAACCGCATGCGGTCGCCCGTTCGATCGTCGCGCAGCAAGCCGCGCAATGCGGCTATTGCATGTCAGGGATCGTCGTGCGCGCCGCGCATCTGCTCGCCGGCAACCCGGACCCGTCGGAGGCCGACGTGCGTGCGGCGCTTGACGACAACCTGTGCCGCTGCGGTTCCCACAACCGCGTGGTTCGCGCCGTGCTCGCGGCGGCGGCCGAAATACGCGGTGGCACACCATGACCGGCGATACGCCGCTGCCGCCGACGTTGGCGGCCAACCCGCGCCTCGGCGACTGGCTGCGAATCGGGGCCGACGGCACGGTTGAGGTGCGCTCCGGCAAGGTCGAGCTCGGCCAGGGCATCCTCACCGCACTGGCGCAGATGGTCGCCGAGGAACTCGACGTCGACGTCGGCCGGATCGAGATGACCGCGACGGCAACAGGCCTCAGCCCGGACGAAGGTACGACGGCGGGCAGCCTGTCCATTCAGCAGTCGGGTGCCGCGCTGCGCGTGGTCTGCGCAGAGGCGCGCGACCTCTACCTGTCCATCGCCGCGGAGAAGCTCGCGGTCCCCAAGGAGGACTTGTCCGTCGCCGACGGACGGATCACCGGTCGCGACGGCACGGCGACCACATACTGGGAGCTGGCCGACGAGTCCGTGCTTGACCGCCCCGCCAGTGGCGGCGGCAAACCGAAACCGGAGTCCGATTACCATGTCATCGGCACGGACGCGTCACGAATCGACCTGCCGGACAAGCTTTTCGGGCGCCCGCGCTACGTACACGATTTACAGTTGGACGGAATGCTGTACGGCCGGGTGGTGCGCCCTCCTTCGCGGGGCGCGACGCTCACCGCGCTCGACGACACGCCGACGCTGGCGCTGCCCGGGGTGGTCACCGTGGTGCGCGACGGCGATTTTCTGGCCGTGATCGCCGAGCGCGAGGAGGCCGCGCTGCGGGCGGCCGACCGGCTGTGTGCCGATGCAGTCTGGGAGCAGACGCCGTCGTTGCCGGACGAGGACGACCTCCCGCGGTTTCTGACCGAGGCGCCCGCCGACACCACCGTCGTCGCCGAAGGCCAGAAGTCGCTCGACGCGGTGCGGCGGTCGTGGTCGGCCACCTACCATCGTCCGTTCATCGCGCACGGTTCGATCGCACCGTCCTGCGCGGTCGCGCTGGCGGGTGACGGCGCGCTGGAGATCTGGTCGCACAGCCAGAGCGTCTACAACCTGCGCCGGGAGATCGCGCGCGAGTTGGGCATGCTTCCCGAGCAGTTGGTGGTCCGCCACGTCGAGGGCGCCGGGTGCTACGGGCACAACGGCGCCGACGACGTTGCGATGGACGCGGCCCTGCTGGCGCTGGCGGTACCGGGCCGGCCGGTCCATGTGGTGTGGTCGCGCGCCGACGAGCTGGCGTGGGCGCCGCTCGGAAGCGCAGGCGTGGTTCGGGTTTCGGCGCAGACGGCGATCGACGGCGCGGTGCTGTCCTGGCGGCACGAGATCTGGAGCGGCACCTTCGTCAGCCGCCCCGGCACGACGGACCCGCCCGCGTTTCTTGCCACCAGCCACCGCGACCGCACGGCGATGCACTCCGGCACCGAACCGCCGCTGGAACGCGGCGGTGGCACGCGCCGTAACGCCGTGCCTGGTTATGACTTTTCGTCGTATGAAGTCGTCAACCACCTGATCCCGGAGATGCCGTTGCGGACCTCTGCGCTCCGCTCACTGGGGGCTCACCTCAATGTCTTTGCCGCCGAGTCGTTCATGGACGAACTCGCCGCACAGGCGGGCGTCGACCCCGTCTCCTACCGGCTTGCCCACCTGTCCGACCCGCGCGCTCGTGCTGTGGTGGAAGCCGTCGCGCGCCGTTCTAATTGGGGTCAATGGGCAGCATCGGACTCGATCGGTCACGGCATCGGCTACGCACGGTACAAGGGCTCGAGTGCGTATTGCGCCGTGGTCGCAGAGGTGGAGGCCGTCGAGCAGGTGCGTGTGCGCCGGTTGACCATCGCCGTCGACGCGGGCCTCGTCATCAGCCCGGCCGGGGCGACCAACCAGATCGAGGGCGGCGCGGTCCAGGCGACCAGTTGGACGGTCAAGGAGCGCGTCCGGTTCGACCGGTACACCGTCACGAGTGACAACTGGGAGAGCTATCCGATCCTGCGGTTCTCCGAGGTGCCCGCCGTCGACGTCGAACTCATGGCCGGCGACGGACACCAACCCCTCGGCGTCGGCGAATGCGCGCAGGGCCCGACGACCGCCGCGATCGCCAACGCGCTGTGCGACGCGATCGGTGTGCGCGTGCGATCGCTGCCACTCACCAAGGAGCAGATCGTCGCGGCGATGCCGGACTGAAGTCTTCCGTCACCGGGCGATCACCCTAAGACGATCGAATCACCCTGCACCGAAATCGTTTTCGGCTCAAGCGGTTCGGTCGCCGGCCCCTTGGCGACGGCGCCGTCCAGGGTGAACTTGCTGCCGTGACAGGGGCAGTCGATCGTTCCGTCGGCGACCTTGTTGACCGCGCATCCCTTGTGCGTGCACTTCGACGAGAACGCCTTGAAGTCACCCGCCGACGGCTGCGTGACCACGACGTCGCCGACGATCACCCCCGAACCGACCGGCACGTCGGCGGTCTTGGTGATCGCACCACCAGTCGGCGGATCCGCGGATGGCGGCGTCGTCACCGCCTCGCTACTGGCTGCGGGCTTGTCGCCGCCACCGCTGCACGCGGCAAGTGTTCCTGCGGTCAATAGGAGCCCGGTACCGCGGATCATCTGTTGCCGGGGCATCCGAACGTCGTCAAGGGGCATGGTGAAACCTTTCGGCGGGCTGGGCCTTAAGTGACAGCAAACTCCACTCGATGCACTCTTGTCTGCACAACGGCGAAAGCGACGCGGTAGTTCAGCCCGGCAGGACGGGTATCGCGCCTGGCGTCATCAACGGGCGGACCTCCACCCATCGGGGGTCGTTCTCGGCCGCTGAACCCGACAGTTGCAGGATGCCGCGGGCATCGGCCACGTACACCGTCGACGGGTTCGCGGCCACCGCACCCACCGGCATCAGCAGGTTGCGGCTCGGGCCGTCGGAGTTCACCCCGTCGAGGTTGACGTAAGACACCGGGTGTTGCGCATCGGTGCGGCTGACGACGATGTCGTCGCCCGTGCGCCAGCACAGCGACACGACGGTGTCCTTGAGGCCGAAGCCAAGCCTGCGGGGGTAGGTCAGCGCGAAGCCTCCGCCCAGTGTCTGCTCGACGCTGGCCAGAATCACCTGGCCTTGGATCAGGATCGCCGCGCGTGTTCCGTCGCGGGACAACTGCAGGTCGGCGATCGGCCCGGGGAACCGGGTGGACACCGCTGTGGAATCGACCGGTATGCGGCCCGGCTGCCCGGATGCGTCCTGCACGGTGCGCACCACGTTGTTGCTGTCCACCACCACCCATACTGCGTCATCCAGCGACCAGGTGGGCCGCGACAGCGTGCGACCGTCCATCGCCTGCAACGGGTTTCCACCGATCGGACCGACCCACAGCGAAGACGCCATATCCGGTGCACCCGCATTCAGCGTCACCACCGATGCCGCGTCCTGGCCGCTGCGCGACACCGCAGCCGCGGTCTGATTGGGCGTCGCACCGAACGGGCCGGGAACGCGCGGCGCCCGTTGTCCGTCCAGCGCCACCAGCGACCCGTCGACCAAGGCGTGCAGCCCGGCGGCCGCCCCGTCTGCCGCACCGGGGTCGGTGGCCGCGACGTCGGAGGTCCGCCAGCCCTCGGCGAACCGGTCGTCGAGCGCCGCGCCGTCGGCGTTGATGACGTAGGGGCCGTTGATTCCCGCACGGGAGAGCGTCCAAATGATCTGTGCCGCAAGAAGTTGACGGCTGTGGGGGTCTGTGGTCGACAGGTTCTCCAGGTCGACGCGAGCACCGCCGTAGCCGCGGCCGACCCCCATCTTGCCGCCGTCGGCACGGGTTACCGGTCCGCGCAGGCGCAGCGGCGGGCCGAGCAGGTTGCGCACGGTGTTCGCCATCTCAGGACGGGGCCCTGCGATCAGCTTGGTGACCAGCTCGGTGGCCAGCTGGTCCGGATCGGATACCGCGACATAGCGGGGATCGGGAACCACGGTCTTCCCGGTCGGATCGGCGAAGTACAGCGTGTTGCGCTTGTACGTCTCCTGAAACTGTTGCCAGTCAAGGAAAACACCGTTCGGCAGCTTGTCGATGCGCCAGCCACCAGGCGTCTTCACCAATTCGATCGGGCCAGGGTCGGGCAACGCACCCTCGCCGGTCTCGAACACCCCGATGTCGGAAAGCGACCCGAGGATGTCGGCGCGCATGCTGACCGAAACCTTTTCGGGTCCGCGCGTTTCGACGAATACGACCCGGTCGATCAGCAGCGCGCTGCCCGCGTCGTCCCAGCCGTTGGACGCCGATTCGGTGAGGAACTGCCGCGCGGCGAGATGGCGGTTCGACGGATCGGCGGTGGCCTTGATGAACTCGCGCAACAGCACATCGGGGTCCATGTTGGCCGTCGGCTTCGGCAGGCTCGGTGGTGCGGGGCGGTCGACCGTCCCGATCGCCTGCGGCGCCGACGAGCTGGGCACACCTGCGCATCCGGCCAACACCATCGCGCACGCGACGGGCGCGCACGCGAGGAGCAGAGGCCGCACGAGGAGGCGCTTCACACGCTCTCCCCCGCCGGTTGCCGGTCTTTATCCGACCTCCGTGGCTTGCGTTCGCGCCCAATGGGTTTCAACGGGAGCGGGCTTGTCGTCACCTTGTGGCCGCGAATCAGCGGCAGGGTGAGCCGGAAGCACGCACCCTTACCGGGCTCGCCCCACGCCTCGAGCCTGCCCTGGTGAAGCCTGGCGTCCTCGATGCTGATGGCCAGCCCCAGCCCGGTGCCGCCGGAGCGGCGAACCCGCGACGGGTCGGAGCGCCAGAACCTGCTGAACACCAGCTTTTCCTCGCCGGGCCGCAACCCGACGCCGTAGTCGCGGACGGTGACCGCGACGGTGTCCTCGTCGACGGCCATCCTGATCCGCACCGGCTTGCGTTCGGCGTGGTCGATCGCGTTGGCGATGAGGTTGCGCAGGATGCGCTCCACCCGGCGTGGGTCGACCTCGGCGATGACCTCCTCGGTCGGCACGTCGACGATCAGGTCGATCTGGGCGTCGCCCGCGAGGTGGCCGACGCTGTCCAGCGCGCTCTGCACGGTGTCGCGCAGGTCGACCGCCTCAACGGACAGCTCCGCCACGCCTGCGTCGTGCCGGGAGATCTCGAGCAGGTCGTTGAGCAGCAGTTCGAACCGGTCGAGTTCGCTGACCATCAGCTCGGTGGACCGCCGAAGCGCGGGCTCGAGTTCTTCGTTGTGGTCGTGGATCAGGTCGGCGGCCATCCGAACCGTGGTCAGCGGGGTGCGCAGCTCGTGGCTGACATCGGAGGTGAAGCGGCGCTGCAGGTTGCCGAACTCCTCGAGCTGGGTGATCTGCCGCGACAGGCTTTCGGCCATGTCGTTGAACGACACCGCCAGGCGCGCCATGTCGTCCTCGCCGCGCACCGGCATCCGCTCGGTGAGGTGACCTTCGGCGAACCGTTCGGCGATCCGCGAGGCCGACCGCACCGGCAGCACGATCTGGCGGGCGACGATCAGCGCGATGGCGGCGAGCATGAGCAGCAGCACCACGCCGCCGGTGGCCATCGTGCCGCGCACCAAGGCGATCGTGGATTCCTCGTTGTTCAGCGGAAAGACAAGATAAAGCTCGAGGTTGGTGACCGGCGACGACGTCGGGGTGCCGATGATCAGGGCAGGCCCGGAGAAGCCTTCTGTGTGCACCGTCGCGTACTGGTAGCTGACCTGGCCTGCCTTCACGAAGTCGCGAAGGGCGTTGGGGATCTGCGCGACGGGTCCGGCGGCGGTCGCGGCGCGCGGTCCGTCACCGGGGACGACGAGGACGGCGTCGAATGCGCCTGCCAGGCCCGCTCCCGCGTCGGCCTTGCGATCGATAAGGGTGTTGCGGGCCAGCTGCAGGCTGCTGTCCAGCGACCGGGTCTCCTCGCCGCCGACGATGCCACTGACGGTGTTGCGGGCCCGTTCGATCTCTTCGGTGGCCGCGCGCACCTTGACCTCGAGGATGCGATCGGTGATCTGGCTCGTCAGCACGAAGCCGAGCACCAGGATCACGGCCAGTGACAGCCCGAGCGTCAGCGACACCACCCGCAGCTGCAGGGAGCGGCGCCATGCAAGGCCCAATGCTCGACCCAGCGCACCCAATCCGCGCAGCAGTGGTGCAGATCGCCGATGAATGCGCCGCCTCGAGCTGAAGATCACGGCGACCGCCGACCGGTCAAGGTCACGACCGCGGCTGAGCCGCGCAAACTCACGACCGCGGCTGAGCCGCGCAAACTCACGGAGGTCCGGCCTTGTATCCCACTCCTCGAACAGTCAGCACAACTTGCGGATTCTCAGGATCCTTCTCGACCTTCGCCCGCAGACGTTGGACATGCACGTTCACCAAACGGGTGTCGGCGGGGTGCCGGTAGCCCCACACCTGTTCGAGAAGCACATCACGAGTAAACACCTGCCGCGGTTTGCGTGCCAGCGCCACCAACAGGTCGAACTCCAGCGGTGTCAGCGAAATCTGCTCGCCTTGCCGGGTCACCTTGTGGGCGGGTACGTCGATGTCCACATCGGCGATGGAAAGCATCTCGGCTGGCTCGTCTTCGTTGCGGCGCAGCCGGGCGCGCACACGGGCGACCAGCTCCTTCGGCTTGAAGGGCTTCATCACGTAGTCGTCGGCGCCGGACTCGAGGCCCAACACCACGTCAACGGTGTCGGTCTTGGCCGTCAGCATCACGATCGGCACCCCGGAGTCGGCGCGCAGCACACGGCATACGTCGATTCCGTTCATGCCGGGCAGCATCAGGTCCAGCAGGACCAGATCGGGCCGCAACTCGCGCACGGCGGTGAGCGCCTGGGTGCCGTCGCCGATGACTGCGGTGTCGAACCCTTCACCGCGCAGCACGATCGTCAGCATCTCGGCGAGCGAAGGGTCGTCGTCGACGACCAGAATCCTTTGCCTCATGGAGTCCATGGTGTCACCAAATCGCGATAAATCGCTGATAGCGCGCCCGCGAGTCGGCTATTTACCCAGCTCGGCAGCTAGCGCGGCGCCGTCGATGTGCGGTCCGGCCACGAACCACCGGCCAACCCAGCCCGTCGCTGCCAGCTCCGAGTAGACCAGGCCGGTACGCCGCTGCAGGCCGTCGTCGCGCTCATAGGCGTCCTTCGCCCGGTCGGCTTCGGTGTTGGCGCGGTGCTCCGCGCGCTCGGCGGCCAGCTCGGCAGGCACGTCGAGCAGCACCTGCCAGTCGGGTACCGGTAGCCGCAACCGTCCGTACTCGAGTTCGCGCACCCATGCCACCACATCGCCGTCGGAGTCCTGGTGCAGACGTGCCGCGCTGTAGGCGGCGTTGGAGGCGACCCAGCGATCGAGGATCAGCACGTCGTACTCCGTGTGTAGGAGTTCGATCTCCTCGCGCGCACCGGCGCGGTCCATGGCGAAGAGCACGGCCATCGCATACACCGAGCCCGACAGGTCGCCGTGCTGGCCGTGAAGCGCCTCGGCGGCGATGTCGGCGGGCACCGACTGGCCGTAGCGGGGAAACGACAGGCTTGCCACGGTCCTGCCGTCGCCCTCGAACGCCGCGCGTAGGCCCTGGGTCAGGGTGCGCTTGCCCGCACCGTCGACACCCTCTATCGCGATGAGCACGCCGCGAGCGTAACCCTCTGGTTCTCTTCAGGTTTCCTGCGAGACTGCTTGTGATCGGCGCAGCGGGACACAGCGTGCTCAAAACTAAGAGGTATGAAGCTCTTCGTGTGTACCGCGATGATCGGCGCGGCGCTGTTCGCAGGCACTCCGCTGGCGTACGCCAACGAGGACCCCAACGCCAACCCGCCCAACTGCAGTGCCGCCGATCTGGAATTCGCGCGGGCCGGTGTGCAGCAGGCGACGGCCGACTACCTCTTCGGCCATCCCGACGTGAACAACTTCTACAACAGCCTCGAAGGGTTGACGCGCGACCAGTCGACGCCGAAGGTGCAGGCGTACATGAAGGCGCACCCGAAGACAAAGGCGGACCTGACCGCTATCCGGCAGCCGCTGATGGACATCAAGAATCGCTGCGGCAACCCGGCCCCCCCGCCGCCTCCGACTCCCTAGAACTCGCCGCCGCGCACCGGTCTCGGACGAACGGCGTGCGGCGTCGACACGGTGCTCCCTTCGACGTCGACTGGCCCTTTCGTTCGGCCGCCCGCCTTCGAGCGACTTTGTCGCCAAAACGTTGGATCGCTAAGTGCTAGCGACTTTGTCGCGCAGAGGCGGGCACCTCGATCGTCACGTCCGCGAAGGGGCAGGGCGGCCACGGGCGCTACCGCCCTAGAACTCGTCGCAGTTGGGTGTGGTCGGTAGTCCGTTGAACCGGTCGGCGATCCACTGCATGCCGCGTTCACCGTCGACGAGCATCGGCAGTGCGTGGTTGATGATCGCCTTGTTGAGGAACGGCGGTTCTTCGTTGGTGAAGAACTGCACATCGGCCCCCTGTGCGCACC
This sequence comes from Mycolicibacterium stellerae, assembly GCF_003719305.1. GTDB lineage: Bacteria > Actinomycetota > Actinomycetes > Mycobacteriales > Mycobacteriaceae > Mycobacterium > Mycobacterium stellerae. Next base: position 86,868 of record NZ_RARC01000008.1, on the reverse strand, counting down.
AGTCGCGGCCGAGCTGGTTGGCGCCGGTCCACGGGACCAACGGGTCGTAACGATTGCTCAGGATCATCACGGGCGCATTGGGTTTGAAGCGGCCGAGTCGTTGCTCGTCGAACAGGGAGGAAAACGGTTCTTCGTTGACGAGCTGGTTGATGTCCTCGTTGAAGTAGGGCTGCAGATGGCGGAACATGAACTTCGTGAGCGTCTCGGCGACACACTGATCGGCCACCTTGAAGATGAAGTCCTCGCCGCGGGGCGTCAACTTCGCGCGGATCGCGTCGGCGTGCTCGGGGTAGGCCGTGATGACCGAGTTGAGCGCATAGCCGACGGCGCCGACCAGGACGCTGCCGTCGGCGTAGGGAAAGAGTTCCTTGAGATCGGCGGGCGGCGCGCCCGCGTAGGTGCCGACGACCTTGAGCTCCGGTGCATACGACGGCGCGAGTTCGGCGGCCGACGCCGCCGCGCCGCCGCCCTGCGAGTAACCCCAGAACGCAAGCGGGCCATCGGGGTTCAGCGAGGTGTCCGGCAACCGTTTGGCGGCGCGGGCCGCGTCGAGCATCGCGTTGCCCTGTGGCACGCGGCCGACGTAGGTGTGCAGGCCCGGTGTGCCGAGGCCCTGGTAGTCCGTCATCACGATCGCGAACCCGCGCGCGACCATCGTCGAGACGAACAGCTCCTCGTAGTTGAAGGCGAGGTCCAGGTACGGCCGCCAGTGGATGCCCTGGTTGAACTGACGCGAGGGCGCGCACTGGTCACCCTGACCCTGGGTGCCGGGCCCGTACACGAGCAGCGGACGCGGCCCGCCGCCGGGCCAGTCGTTATACGGTTCGAAGTACGTGCCGGTGACCGCCATGGGATTGCCGTGAACATCGGTGCTGCGGTACATGATTCGGGTCGCGTCGGCCATGATCATGCCGAGTTGACCGGACGGCTCGAGCACCAACCGGGACGGCTCCGCCCGGATCAGGTCACCCGGTGCGCCAGGCGGAAGCGGGTCGGGCGGGGTGTAGAACTCCTGATACTCGTCTTCGTTGAAGTACGGATCGTGCGCATCGTTCGTCGGATCGTCGGCGAGTACAGGCGGCGCGATCCCGACCGACCCGATCAACAGCAGCGTGAGCAGAACCCCCACCGCTGCCCGACCCACGGGCCGACCCTATCGACGACATTGCGGACAGTGCGCGGTTTTCGGACTTTCCGCGATCTGCCTGGGCCCATGCGAAGCCGCGGACAGTCTCGAGCGTCTGATCAGTAGCGGTAGTGCTCCGGCTTGTACGGTCCGTCGACGTCGACGTTGATGTACTCGGCCTGCTCCTTGGTGAGCTTGGTCAGCGTGCCACCGAGCGCCTCGACGTGGATCCGCGCGACCTTCTCGTCGAGATGCTTGGCCAGCCGGTACACCTCGTTGTCGTACTCGTCGTTCTTGGTCCACAATTCGATCTGGGCGATCACCTGGTTGGAGAAGCTGTTGCTCATCACAAACGACGGGTGACCCGTCGCGTTGCCCAGGTTCAACAACCGGCCCTCGCTGAGCACGATGATGGAATGGCCGTCCTCGAAGACGAACTCGTCGACCTGAGGCTTGATGTTGATCCGGCGGATCTTGGGATCGCGCTCCAGGCGCGCCATCTCGATCTCGTCGTCGAAGTGACCGATGTTGCCCAGGATCGCCTGGTGCTTCATCGACTTCATGTGCTCGAGGGTGATGATGCCCTGGTTGCCGGTCGCGGTGATGATGATGTCGGCCCAGCCGACGGCCTCTTCGACCGTCTTGACCTCGAAACCATCCATCAGCGCCTGCAGCGCGTTGATCGGGTCGATCTCGGTCACCGCCACGCGCGCGCCCTGTGCCTTGAGCGCCTCGGCGCAGCCCTTGCCCACGTCGCCGTAGCCGCAGACCAGCGCCGCCTTGCCGCCGATCAACACGTCGGTGCCGCGGTTGATGCCGTCGATCAGCGAGTGCCGGGTGCCGTACTTGTTGTCGAACTTGGACTTGGTCACCGAATCGTTGACGTTGATCGCCGGGAACTGCAGTTCGCCTGCAGCGGCGAACTGGTAGAGCCGCAGCACACCGGTGGTGGTCTCCTCGGTGACACCCTTGACCGACTCGGCGATCTTGGTCCACTTGGACTTGTCGGTCTCGAAGCGCTTGCGGATGAGCGCAAGGAACACCTTGTATTCGTCGGAGGCGTCGTCCTCGGTGGGCGGTACCACGCCCGCCTTCTCGAACTGAGCGCCCCTCAGCACCAGCATGGTGGCGTCGCCGCCGTCGTCGAGGATCATGTTGGCCGGCTCGCCGGGCCAGGTCAGCATCTGCTCGGCGGCCCACCAGTATTCCTCGAGGCTCTCGCCCTTCCAGGCGAAGACCGGGACGCCCTTGGGCTCTTCCGGAGTGCCGTGCGGCCCGACGACGGTCGCGGCCGCCGCATGGTCCTGGGTGGAGAAGATGTTGCACGACGCCCACCGCACCTCGGCGCCGAGCGCGACGAGCGTCTCGATCAGCACGGCGGTCTGCACGGTCATGTGCAGCGAGCCGGACACCCGCGCGCCCTTGAGCGGCAGCACATCGGCGTACTCGCGGCGCAGCGTCATCAACCCCGGCATCTCGTGTTCGGCCAGCCGGATCTCCTTGCGGCCGAACTCGGCCAGGGACAGGTCGGCCACTTTGTAGTCGATGCCGTTGGCCACATCAGCGGTCAGCCGCTGCTCAGTCGTCGTCATACTCAATCTCCCCGCGCAATTAGTTAGCTTGGTTACATATTAGCTCGCACGGCCTCGCCGTCCCAAGCCGCGGCTAATCCGATTCGATGACACCGTACCGTTCGGCGAATGGTGTCATGAGACGTGCCAGGTCGCGGGCCACATCGTGGTCGGCCTCGGGCGGCATCGAGACGTAGCTCATACACAACCGCACGATGGCCCGCGACAGCACGCCGGAGTCCTCCTCGCTGGCGCGCAGCCAGCTGTGCATGAACGTCGACGTCAGCCGTGACGAGCAGTGGGAGATGATCGGGCCGCTGTCGGTGGTGATGAGCTGCAGCAGGTCGGGCTTGGTACCGCCGGTCAGCAGCGAGATGACCAGCGGGTCGGCGGCCGACTCGGTGAAGAAGTCCCGGAAACCCTCCAGGAAGGCGGCGTAGATGTCGCCGACGTTGCCGTTGATCGCCTTCTCGACGGCGTCGACGAGACGGTCGGCCAGTCGCATCGCGTAGCCCTGCGCCAGGCCCTGCCGCGAGCCGAACTCGTTGTAGATGGTCTGCCTGCTGATGCCTGCCGCGCTCGCGACCGCCGACAAGGTGATCGACGACCAGTCCCGGGTCAGAAGCAGGTCGCGCATGCCGTCCAGAATCGAATCGCGCAGCAGCACCCTCGACGCCTCGGCGTAGGGGATGCGCTGCGCGGTCCGACCCTCGTTCACAGCCGCAACGGTAACGCTCAAGAGCGGGCGACCTCGACCATCTCGAAATCGGACTTGGCCGCGCCGCAGTCCGGGCAGCTCCAGTCGTCGGGGATGTCGTCCCACCTGGTGCCGGGGGCGATTCCGTCCTCCGGCCAACCCTTCTCCTCGTCGTACTCGAAGCCGCACTGCACGCAGACGAACAGCTTGTAGTCGTTCATGAGATTTCCTTCCTGGTTGGGTTGCTTGCTCGCGTCTTGGGTTGCTGCTTGCGTCGACTCTGCGGTGAGGGGTGGTTCTCTCGCACTTTTGCGCCCTCAGCGCAGTGTCAATGAACTCGAGCCGGTTCGAAGTCCACCTTCTCGCGGACCGCACAGTCGGGGCAGGTCCAGTCGTCGGGTATCTCGCTCCATCCCGTTCCCGCCGGAAACCCCTCGCGCGGAGCACCTTTCGACTCGTCGTAGGTGTAGTCGCAACCGGGGCAGCGATAGGTGCTCACTGCGGCACCCCCGCGCCGTAGCGGGCCAGCATCTTGTCCCGCATGCGCGGCGACATATTCACCCGGGTGATGTCGCCGTCGTAGTGCGCGAGCACCCGGTGATCCATCACCTTGCGCCACAGCGGCGGGAAGTACGTCAGGCCGATCATCGACGCGTAGCCGCTGGGCAGGTTGGGCGCACCTTCCATGCTGCGCAGCGTCTGATAGCGCCTGGTCGGGTTGGCGTGGTGATCGCTGTGCCGCTGCAGGTGGTACAGGAACAGGTTGGTGACGATGTGGTCGGAGTTCCAGCTGTGCACCGGCGCGCAGCGCTCGTAGCGGCCGCTCTCGAGCTTCTGCCGCAGCAGCCCGTAGTGCTCCAGGTAGTTGACGGTCTCCAGCAGCGTGAAGCCGAACACCGCTGAGATGACGACATACGGGATGAGCGCGAGACCGAACACGGCGATCAGGACGCCGTACAGCACGATCGACATCGCCCACGCGTTGAGCACGTCGTTGGACCAGTGCCACGGGCTCTTGCCCGCCCGCCGCAGCCGCTTGGCCTCCAGCTCCCACGACGACTTCGCGCTGCCCCACACGCTGCGCGGCAGGAACTCCCAGAACGTCTCACCGAACCGGGCCGACGCGGGATCCTCCGGGGTGGCGACGCGGACGTGATGGCCGCGGTTGTGCTCGATGTAGAAGTGGCCGTAGCAGGTTTGGGCCAGCGTGATCTTGCTCAGCCAGCGCTCCAGCTCGTCCTTCTTGTGGCCCATCTCGTGGGCGGTGTTGATGCCGACCCCGCCGAGGACCCCGACCGACAGGGCGAGCCCGATCTTGGCCGGCCAGCCGAGCCCACCGTCAAACCCCAGCCAGCTGAGGTCGGACGCGGTGAACAGATAGGCGCCGAAGATGACGCTGGCGTACTGGAACGGGATGTAGATGTAGGTGCAGTAGCGGTAGTACTTGTCGTTCTCCAACCGCTCCATCACTTCGTCGGGCGGGTTCTGGCCGTCAGGCCCGAACCGCAGGTCGAGCGCGGGCAACAGGATGTAGAGCAGAATCGGCCCGATCCAGAACGGCACCTGGGCCGCGACATGCCAACCCCACTGGTTGAACGCCCACACCAGCGGCATCATCACGAACAACGCGGTCGGGGCGATCAGCCCCATCAGCCACAGATGCCGTTTCTTATCCCGCCACTGGTCGATTTCGGTTTGTGAAAGTGCGACGTTGCCTCGATTCATGCACTTGACTATAGGACGACTTTTGTACGCTGTCTAGACACAGACGCTTACTTTGTAAACTCGCCTTCCATGATTTCGGCGGTTTAGGTGCGCTCGTGGCCGCAACCAGTCACGCCGAAGCCGCGGCGTCCCGCTGCGCGAGCGCCGAGTGGCGGCGGCCGTACAGCATGTAAACGGCCATGCCGAGCGCCATCCAGATCAGGAAGCGGATCCAGGTCAGCGCCGTCAGGTTCAGCATCAGCCACAGGCAGGCGACGATCGCGGCGATCGGCAGCCACGGCACCAGCGGCACCCGGAACGCGCGGTGCAGGTCGGGGCGGCTACGCCGAAGGATGATGACACCCGCCGAGACCAGGACGAACGCGAACAGCGTCCCGACGTTGACCATCTCTTCGAGCTTGGTGATCGGGAAGAAGGCCGCCGCGGCCGCCACGACGACGCCCACGATGATGGTCAGCCTCACCGGGGTGCCGTGCGAGCCGGTCTGGGCCAGCTGATGCGGCAGCAGCCGGTCGCGCGACATGGCGAACAGCACCCGGATCTGACCGAGGATCAACACCATGACGACCGTCGTCAGCCCGGCCAGCGCGCCGACGCTGATCAGGGTGGCGGCCCAGTCGATGCCGTTGAGGCTGAACGCCGTCGCGAGGTTGGCGTCCTCGCCCGCCTTCGCAAGCTCGGTGTATTTGACCATTCCGGTCAGCACCGCGGCCACCGCGACATAGAGCACGGTGACGATCGCCAGCGTCCCGAAGATGCCGCGGGGCACATCGCGCTGCGGATCCTTCGTCTCCTCCGCAGTGGTCGCGACGACGTCGAACCCGATGAACGCGAAGAACACGATCGATGCACCCGCCAACAGGCCGTACCAGCCGTAGTTGCTGCTACCCGCCCCGGTGAGCAGCGAGAACAACGACTGCTCTCCCGCGCCTCCGCCGGGTTCCGCAGGCGGAACGAACGGGGTGTAGTTCGACATCTTGATGTAGAACGCCCCGACGACGATGACGACAAGGACGACGGCCACCTTGATCAGGGTGATGACGGCGCTGACGTTCGACGACAGCTTGGTGCCAAGCGCCAGCAACGTGGTGACGATCGCGACGATGACGACCGCGCCCCAGTCGATGGTCAGCGGCCCCAGTGCAATCTCACCGCCTGCAAAACCGAACACCTCACCCAGATACGTCGACCAGCTCTTGGCGACGGTCGCGGCGCCGACCGCGAACTCGAGCACCAGGTCCCAGCCGATGATCCAGGCCACCACCTCGCCGAAGCTGGCGTAGGAGAAGGTGTAGGCGCTGCCCGCGACGGGAACCGTGGAGGCGAACTCGGCGTAGCACAGGGCCGCGAGCCCGCAGGCGATCGCGGCGAGGATGAACGAGATCGATATCGCAGGCCCGGCGATGCCGCCCGCGGTGGACGCGGTGATGGTGAAGATGCCAGCGCCGATCACCACCGACACCCCGAAGACGATCAAGTCCCACCAGGTCAGGTCCTTGCGCAACCGGGTTCCCGGCTCGTCGGTGTCTTCGATGGACTGCTCTACGGACTTCGTTCGCTTGCCAAGCAATACGCGATCCATACGCCTTACCCTTTCGTGACGCCGATCCGAAGGTAGATCGGCGCACGTTGAGTACCCACTACCATCGGCGCCCATGGGGCGGAGTGGGAACCACGCTGTCGTCATCGGGGCGAGCATCGCCGGCATGTGCGCGGCGCGTGTGCTGTCGGACTTTTATGACCGGGTCACGGTCTACGAACGCGACGCACTGCCCTCCGATGCCGCCAACCGCAGGGCCGTGCCGCAGGGCAGGCACGTGCACCTGTTGTTGGCGCGCGGCGCCAAGGAACTCGAACGCCACTTCCCCGGCCTGCTCGACGACATGGTCGCCTGCGGTGTGCCGATCCTGCAGAACCGGCCGGACTGCATTCACTTCGGCGGGGCAGGCCATGTCCTCGGTACGTCTCGTGTGCTGCGCGACGAGTTCACCGCCTATGTGCCCAGCCGCCCGCACCTGGAGTGGCAGATCCGCCGTAAGGCCACGGCCATTCCCAACGTCGAGCTGGTCTCGGCCGGGGTGGCCGAGCCGACGTACGACGCGGCGCGGCAGCGGGTGTCCGGGGTCCGGCTGGACGCCGGTGACGACATACCTGCCGATCTCGTCGTCGACGCCGCAGGCCGCGGGACCCGCCTTCCAGTCTGGTTGGAGCAGTGGGGATTCGACCGTCCTCCCGAGGGCAGTGTCGATGTCGGGATCAGCTACGCCACCCATCAGCTGCGCATTCCGGACGGACTGATCGCCGAGAAGGTGGTGGTTTCTGGCGCATCCCGCAACCAGACGCGCGGGCTGGGCATGCTGTGTTACGAGGACGGCACTTGGGGCCTGACCACCTTCGGTGTGGCCAACGCCGAGCCGCCGCATGATTTCGCCGAGATGTGCGCGCTGGCCGACGAAATCGTTCCCCCGCACATCGCGGCGGCCGTCCGCAAGGCGCAGCCCATCGGCGATGTCACGTTCCACAAATTCCCGGCCAGCCGGTGGCGCCGGTACCACAAGCTGGACCGTTTCCCGGCGGGCATCCTGCCGTTCGGCGACGCCGTCGCCAGCTTCAATCCGACATACGGGCAGGGCATGACGATGACCTCGCTGCAGGCGGGCCATCTGCAACGGGCGCTGGAGTCGCCAGACACGGACCTCGCCCGCGAATTCAACGCGGCGACAGCGAAGTCGACGTATCCGGTGTGGACGATGAACGCGATCGGGGACCTGGTACTGCACGGAGCCGCGGGAAGGATGCCGTGGTGGTACCGGCCGGTGGGTGAGCTGTTCGACCAGTTCCTCGGCGCGGCCGAGACGGATCCCGTTCTCGCCGAATGGTTTCTACGCCGGTTCAGCCTGCTGGACAGCCTCTACATGGTCCCGTCGGGGAAGTTGGTCGCCCGGACCATCGGGCACAACATGCGCTTGTTGCTCGCCGAGAAGCGGGCGGCTAGGAGCCGGCGAGCGCACGATCGAGATCTGGTTCCAGGTAGATGACCTGCACGGCGGGCACCGCCGCACGGATCGCCGCTTCTGCCGCGTTGATGGTGGCGGCCACGGTGGCCAAGTCGGTCGACGGCGCGAGCGCGATCTTCGCACCGACCAGCAATTCCTCGGGGCCCAGGTATTGCGTACGCAGGTGGATCAGGCGGTCGATGTTGTCGGTCTGCTCGAGCGCCGCCCGGATCGCCCGATCCTCTTCCCGGGTGGCGCCCTCGCCGATCAGCAGGCTGTGCATCTCGATCATCAGGACGACGGCGATGACGCCGAGCAGCACGCCGATCCCGATGGTGCCGACGCCGTCCCACACGGGATCTGACGTCAGCATCGTCAGCCCGACACCGGTCAGCGCGAACACCAGGCCGACGAGCGCGCCCGAATCCTCAAGCAGGACGACCGGAAGCTCCGGGTTGCGCGAGTTGCGGATGAACCGCCACCAACTGCCGGATCCCTTCAGCGGTCGCGACTCCTTTACTGCGGTGCGAAAGCTGTAGCCCTCCAACAGGATTGCGACAGCCAGGATCACGATCGCCACGATCGGCGAGGTGAGCTCCGACGGGTGCGAGATCTTGTGGTATCCCTCGTAGAGGGCGAATACCGACCCGAGCGTGAACAGGACAAGCGCCACCACGAACGAGTAGAAGTACCGGCTACGGCCGTATCCGAACTGGTGCAGCGGGTCCGCCGCCCTTCGCGACTGGCGCTGCCCAAGCAGCAGCAGACCCTGATTGCTGGTGTCGGCGACCGAGTGCACCGACTCGGCCAGCATCGACGAGCTGCCGGTGATCAGAAAGCCGACGAACTTCGCGACGGCGATACCCGCGTTGGCGATCAGGGCCGCCAGGATCGCTCTCGCGCTGCCCTCGGCGGACACTAGATGCCCACGGTCGCGCGGAACAGCTTGGTCGGACGCTGGGCGACGAGCCTGATGGGCCCGTCGTCGGCCGCCACCCACGCCGCGCCACCCCGCTCCAAAGTCACCTCGCCCGCCTTGGCGTGCAGCACCGCCGAACCCTCGCTGCACAACAGGATCTGCGGCCCGTCGTGGCGCGACGGCGCGTCCACCTGGTGGCCGAGACGGTCTCCGTCGATGCCCAACACCGACACCGAGAACTCCGGCGCCGCGGTCTCGTAGACCGTTTCCATCCCGTCCTGCGACATCTTCGGGCGCAACACCGCCTCATTGGCCGGCGTGAAATCCAGCACCCGCAGCAGCTCGGGGACGTCGACGTGTTTGGGCGTCAGGCCACCGCGAAGGACGTTGTCGGAGTTGGCCATTACCTCGATACCGACACCGTGCAGGTACGTGTGCAGGTTGCCTGCGGGCATGTAGATCCCCTCGCCCGGGCGCAAGGTCAGCCGGTTCAGCAGCAGCGAGGCAAGCACACCCGCGTCGCCGGGGTACCGCTCCCCCAACTCGAGCACGGTCCTGGCCTCCGCCGCGAACTCCTTCTTCCCGGAGCGGACGTAGTTGATCGCACCGTCGATCACGGCGGGCACCAGCAGGTCGAGATCCGGTTGCGGCGCGGTGATCCAGGTGGTGAACAGCGCCCGCAGACCGTCCGCGTCCGGCTGGCCGGCCAGCAGGTTCACGAACGGATCCAGGTCGGAAACCGCAAGCGCCCGTATCAATTCCACCGATTTCGCGGCGGGCCGGAAGCCGGCGAGCACCTCGAAGGTGCTCAGCGCCACCAGCAGTTCCGGCTTGTGGCTGCGATCGCGGTAGTTGCGGATCGGCGAGGACACCGGGATGCCGAGCCGATCCTCCCGCGCGAAGCCCTCTGCGGCCTGCTCGGCGCTCGGATGGGCCTGCAGGGACAACGGTTCGTCGGCGGCAAGCACCTTCATCAGGAACGGCAACGTGTCGCCGAAGCGATGTCGAACCGCACCGCCAAGCTGTCCTTCCGGATCGGAGCGCACGGCATCCAGCAGCGAGTGCTCACCGGAGTCGGTCTCCAGCCACGCCGGGTCGGCGGGGTGCGCGCCGAACCACAACTCAGCCTCCGGATGGGCCGTGGGACTTGGCTTTCCGGTGAATTCGGCAATGGCTGTCCGCGAACCCCATGCATACGTCCGCAGCGCTCCTCGTAACAGGTTCACGCGCCTAACCTCGAACCAGTCGCAGGTAGGTGGCCGCCATCTCGAACCGGACGGCCAACACCGCCAATTGCTGCTCGGGACGCCCCGCCTTTACCGGTGCGTCGGCAACGTCGGGCACGTCTTCGGCGCCGACGATGTCGATGTCGTCGAGTCCGGCGACCCGTGCCGTCACCACCGCACGCTCGGCTTGCAGTGTCAGCGCGATCACCCTGGCGCGCTCCGGCAGTGGGCCGTCGATCTCGTCGTCGTGAAACAGGGCGGCTTCCCGGTCGGCGTTGGACGCAGCGCCCAGCCCTGTGCGTAGGGCGACGATGACGTCGGCAAGCCCGACGGAGGCGACCGCCTGGAGCGCGATCCGCAGCAAGACCGCGCCTGCGTGACGGGCGATGGCGAGCGTGGCCGCATTGTCGCCGGTGAGCACGACGGCGCGCCCGGTCATCCGGTCGGCCAACGTCTTGGCGGGATTGGTGAACAGTTCGCGTCCTGCGCTGTTGCGCAACGCCTCTGCGTCGAGTTCGTCGGCGAGCGCACCGAGATCGGTGCTCAGGCTCGGGTCGACCGCATAGAGGACCGCGAGGCCCGCGGCCAGATACCGGGCCAGACCGAAGTCGTCGGGAACCCACAGCCTTGGCTCGAGCACGGCCGCGCGCCCCGCGGTGGCGTCGCGCAGCGGACCGTCGTATGGCGCCACCACGACCACCCTGGCGCCGCGTCGCACCGCGGTCGCCGCCGCGCCGACCAGTGCGGGGTCACCGGGATCGTCGCCCGCGACGACGAGAAGGTCCAATGCACCGATCCACGGCGGCGCCTCTGCGCAGACGACGATCGGCGCCGCGGCCGAACCGCCAAGCGCCGCAGCCAGAATCGAGCCGGCCGTCTCGGCGTTGCCGCGACCCGCGACCCAGATCAACGTGCGCGGAGGGTCGCCGGCGACGGACTCGAGCGCGCCCTCGGCGACCGCTGCGGCGGTCGCGCGCACCTGGGCACCGGCCATCGAAGCCCCGCGTAGCAGCCCACCCCGGTCGGCGGCCAGCAGGCCCTCGGCATCGTCGAAGTCGATAGTGGCAGGCGCGATCATGTTTGAGTCTCTGCCGGCGCCGTCGTTTGTGCCGCGATTTCGGCGGCCACCTGCCCGACGACCTCGTCGACGTCTTCGGTGCTGCGCCCTTCCACGTTGAGCCGCAGAAGCGGTTCGGTGTTGGAGGTGCGCAGGTTGAACCAGTTGCCGTCGCCCAGATCGACGGTCACCCCGTCGAGGTGGTCGATCGATTTGATGCGGTCTGAAAAGGATTTCAGTACCGAGTCGACGCATGCGTGCGCGTCGACGACGGTGAAGTTGATTTCGCCCGAGGCTTCGTAGCGCTGATAGTCGGCCATCAGTTCCGACAACGGCCTGCGCTGCTCGCCGAGCGCCGCCAACACGTGAAGGGCGGCCAGCATCCCGGAGTCTGCGCCCCAGAAGTCGCGGAAGTAGTAGTGCGCCGAGTGTTCCCCGCCGAAGATCGCACCGGTTTCGGCCATCAAGCCCTTGATGTATGAATGGCCGACGCGGGATCGCACCGGGGTGCCACCCCGCTCGATGACCAGTTCGGGCACCGCCCGTGAGGTGATCAGGTTGTGAATCACCGTTGCGCCGATCTCCCTGTTCAATTCGCGTGCGGCGACGAGGGCTGTCACCGCTGACGGCGAAATCGGATGCCCGGATTCGTCGACCACGAAACACCGGTCGGCGTCGCCGTCGAATGCGAGCCCGATGTCGGCGCCGGTGGCGATCACGTGGTTTTGCAGGTCGACGAGGTTGTCCGGGTTCAGCGGGTTGGCCTCGTGGTTGGGGAAGGTGCCGTCGAGTTCGAAGTACAGCGGCAGCAGCTCAAGCGAGGACAGCGGGCCGAGTACGGCGGGTGTGGTGTGGCCTGCCATCCCGTTCCCGGCGTCGACGGCGACCCGCAACGGCCGCAGGCCGGACAGATCGACAAGCGAGCGCAGGAACTCGCCGTAGTCGGCGAGCACGTCGCGGTCGGTGATGGAGCCTGGCGGCCCGTCGAAAGTGGGCACGCCCGCGATGACGTCGTCGCTGATGGTCGTCAGCCCGGTGTCCTTGCCGACGGGCTTGGCGCCTGCGCGGCACAGCTTTATGCCGTTGTAGGCAGCGGGGTTGTGGCTGGCGGTGAACATCGCGCCGGGGCAGTCCAACATTCCGGAAGCGAAATAGAGCTGATCCGTTGAGGCCAGCCCGATCCGCACGACGTCAAGGCCTTGGGACGTTACGCCGTCGGCGAACGCGGCGGCCAGCGTCGGCGAGCTGGCCCGCATGTCGTATCCGATCGTCACCTGCCGGGCGCCCTCGTCGCGCACCATCCGCGCGAAGGCCGCTCCGACATCGGCGACAAAGCCCTCGTCGATCTCCTCGCCGACGAGTCCACGCACGTCATACGCCTTGATTACGTGGTGGACTGCCGCGGCCGATCGGGACATAGCGTCAGCCTATCGGTCGCGGCCGCGACTACTTCACTGTTACTCGGCCGGGTCGGGTAACACCCGCAGGTGGCCGCGCTTGCGGCCGTTCGACTCGGGACGAGGGGCGGGCGGCGCCATCAGCGCGCCGCCGTGGACGCCGGTGACGGGATCGGTGAAGCCGGCCACCATACCGCCGACGGGCGCCTCGCGGCCCTCGCGGACCGCCTCGGCGAGAGCGATCAGATCGTCCTCGTCCGGATGGGTCGGCAACGGCCCGGCGTGGCGGACCAGCTCCCAACCGCGGGGGGCGGTGATCCGGCCGGCGTGGCTCACGCACAGGTCCCATGAATGCGGCTCCGAGACCGTGGCCAGCGGGCCAACCACCGCGGTGGAATCGGAGTAGACGAACGTCAGCGTCGCGACGGCATAGTGCGGGCACCCGGGCCGGCAGCAGCGACGGGGAACATTCACGAACGAGAGGCTATCGCGGGAGAAACCCGCGGCGGTGCCGGACACGCAGCGGTCGGCGGCCCGACTTCCAACCGTTACAGTTCTCGGGTGGCCGAGCGATCACGCCGAGGCCGTGAGATGCGCGGTCCGTTGCTTCCCTCTACCGTGCCCGGCTGGCGCAGCCGGGCCGAGCGGTTCGACATGGCGGTGCTCGAGGCCTACGAGCCGATCGAGCGGCGGTGGCAGGACCGGGTGACTGCACTCGACGTCGCCGTCGACGAGATCCCGCGGATAGCACCCAAGGACCCCGAAAGTGTGCAGTGGCCGCCGGAGGTGGTGGCCGACGGTCCGATCGCGCTGGCCCGGCTGATTCCGGCGGGCGTCGATGTCCGCGGGAATTCTACTCGAGCGCGAATCGTGTTGTTCCGCAAGCCGATCGAGCGACGGGCGAAGGACACCGTCGAACTCGCCGAGCTGTTGCATGAGGTGCTGGTGGCCCAGGTCGCCACATATCTGGGCGTCGAGCCTTCGGTCATCGACCCTTCGATCGACGACGAGTGATGCGATCGTTCAAATTGCCATGAGCGCTTGCGCGAAGAGCGTCAGATGATGCCGCGCTTGAGGCGACGGCGCTCCCGCTCGGAGAGGCCGCCCCAGATGCCGAAGCGCTCGTCATGGGCCAGGGCGTAATCGAGGCAGGCGTCGCGAACCTCGCAACCCAAGCAGATGCGCTTGGCCTCCCGAGTCGAGCCGCCCTTCTCGGGGAAGAACGCCTCTGGATCCGTTTGCGCGCACAGCGCGCGCTCCTGCCATTCGTCGTCTGAAGTTGCCGGCGCTATCGCGTCGAGTTCTGGACGCTCAGGCACCAGACTCAATTGGGGACGACCCAACGCTTCGTACGACGCAGGCCCGGTATTGGTGTGCGGGATATTGCCTACGGAGCCAATTACCCGACTGTCGAATGCTGCATGCTGACCGAAATCGACCTGCTCAAAAGACATCTTCCCCTCCTCACACTTAAGTCTCACTGATCCGCTATGAGCCCCACGATCGAAATGTGCGGCGATCCCAATTCGAACATGTGATCGAATCTCGGTCTGCGACACCGGAACCGGCCGGCCAACCGAAAAATGACACTGATGTGATTACACACTTGTTAGCTGCCGGGGTCAAGCGCTAGAACCGATTTTCATACCATCTCGTTATCTGATTTCGGCGCGTCGCTGCTCCGGCGTGTCTGTCACAGCCTCATATCGCCTGGCTGCCGAGACCACTTCGTGACCGAACGCCTACTCTCGGTCGTTGTGAAGGTCACCGTTCTGGTCGGCGGAGTCGGCGGCGCGCGATTCCTGCTGGGCGTGCAGCACTTGCTCGGCCTTGGCCAGTTCGCTGGCGGCCAGTCACAAGATCATTCGCTGTCCGCGGTTGTCAATGTCGGCGACGACGCATGGATGTTCGGCGTGCGAATCTGCCCAGACCTCGACACCTGCATGTACACCCTCGGCGGCGGTATCGACCCCGAACGCGGCTGGGGCCACCGCAACGAAACCTGGCATGCCAAGGAGGAACTCGCCGCCTACGGAGTGCAACCGGACTGGTTCGGGCTCGGCGACCGCGACCTGGCCACCCATCTGGTGCGCAGCCAGATGCTGCGGGCCGGCTACCCGCTGTCGGAGGTGACAGAGGCGTTGTGCAAGCGCTGGTCCCCCGGCGCGACCCTGCTGCCCGCCTCCGATGACCGCAGCGAAACACATGTCGTCATCACCGATCCCGAGACCGGTGAACGAAAGGCGATCCACTTCCAGGAATGGTGGGTGCGGTACCGGGCGCAGGTGCCGACACACAGCTTCGCTTTCGTCGGAACCGACAAAGCCACGGCGGGGCCAGGGGTCACCGACGCGATCGCTTCGGCGGACGTGGTGCTGGTTGCACCGTCCAACCCGGTGGTCAGCATCGGCTCGATCCTTGCCATACCGGGAATCCGCGGAGCACTGCGGTCGACATCGGCGCGCGTCATCGGCTACTCCCCTATTGTGGCGGGAAAACCGTTGCGCGGCATGGCAGATGAATGCCTTTCTGTGATCGGGGTGGCCAGCACGTCGGAGGCGGTCGGCGGGTACTACGGGCCGCGTTCGGGCGTCGGCATTCTGGACGGCTGGCTGGTGCACGAGGGTGACACCGCCGAGATCGCCGGTGTCGACGTGCGGTCGGTGCCGCTTCTGATGAAGGATCCGGCGACGACGGCCGAAATGGTCTGCGCCGGCTTGGATCTCGCGGGATTGAAGCCATGACCGAGCACGGTTCGGCCGCCGCTATCGAGCTGCTTCCGGTGACCGGCCTGCCCGAGTTCCGCCCCGGCGACGACCTCGCCGCCGCAGTGGCCGCCGCCGCACCGTGGCTTCGCGATGACGACGTCGTCGTCGTCACCAGCAAGGTGATGTCAAAATGCGAAGGCCGTATCGTGCCAGCGCCGCAGGATCCTGAACAGCGGGATGCGCTGCGGCGCAAGTTGATCGACGAGGAGGCAGTGCGGGTGCTTGCCCGCAAGGGTAAGACGCTGATCACCGAGAACAACCTCGGTATCGTGCAGGCCGCCGCGGGCGTTGACGGCTCCAACGTCGGCTCAACCGAACTCGCCCTGCTGCCCGTCGACCCCGACGGCAGCGCCGCTGCGCTGCGCGCGGGGCTGCGCGACCGGCTCGGCGTGACCGTCGGCGTGGTCGTCACCGACACGATGGGCCGCGCCTGGCGCAACGGCCAGATCGACGCCGCCATCGGCGCAGCGGGTCTGACGGTGTTGCACGGGTATGCGGGGGCGCAGGACGTACACGGCAACGAGCTCGTCGTCACCGAGGTCGCGGTCGCCGACGAGATCGCCGCCGCCGCCGATCTGGTGAAGGGCAAGCTGACCGGGATCCCGGTCGCCGTGGTGCGCGGGCTGACACCGCGCGACAACGGATCCAATGCCCGCGCGCTGCTGCGACCCGGCGAAGAGGATCTTTTCTGGCTGGGCACGCAGGAGGCGCTCGCGTTGGGTCGCGGGCAGGCGCAGCTGTTGCGCCGCTCGGTTCGGCGGTTCAGCGCGGAGCCCGTCGCACCCGACCTCATCGAAGCCGCGGTCGCCGAGGCGTTGACCGCGCCCGCCCCGCACCACACCCGCCCGGTGCGGTTCGTGTGGATGGCCGACCCAACAGCCAAGATCGCCCTGCTGGACCTGATGAAGGACAGGTGGCGAGCCGATCTCGCGGGCGACGGCAAGGCGGCCGACGCCGTCGAACGTCGGGTTGGCCGCGGCCAGATCCTCTACGACGCACCCGAACTGGTGATCCCGTTTCTGGTCCCCGACGGTGCGCACAGCTACCCGGACGCCGCACGTACCGCCGCCGAACACACCATGTTCACCGTCGCGGTCGGGGCGGCCGTTCAGGCGCTTCTTGTCGCACTGGCCGTCCGCGGGGTGGGCAGCTGCTGGATCGGTTCGACGATCTTCGCCGCGGATTTGGTCCGCTCCGAGCTGAGCCTGCCCGACGAATGGGAACCGTTGGGCGCCATCGCGATCGGCTACCCCGCCGAACCGCTGGGCCCACGCGAGCCGGCATCGACCGACGGCCTGCTGGTGCGCAAGTGACCCGCGCACACCAGGAGCATGGATGACCTTGCGGGAGTCCACAATCGAGGCGCTAACCACGTGGGCGGCGCCCGACCCCGCGCAGGACGCGCTGCGGCATGCGGTGTTGTCGTTCGTGCTCGGCCGCGAGGATGCCTGCAAGAGGGAATGCGTGCCCGGCCATGTCACCGCCTCAGCGCTGGTGCTCGACCACACCGGGACACGGGTCCTGCTGACCCTGCATCCGCGGTTCGGCCGTTGGCTTCAACTAGGCGGGCACTGCGAGGACGGCGACCCCGACATCGTCGCGGCCGCGCTGCGCGAAGCGGCCGAGGAGTCCGGTATCGGCGGGCTGAGGATGGACACCGGTATCGCTGCGCTGCACGTGCATCCGGTGGTCTGCTCGCTGGGCGTGCCGACCCGTCACCTCGACCTGCAGTTCATCGCCCATGCCCCACCGGACGCCGAAATCGTCTGCAGCGACGAGTCTTTGGATCTGCGCTGGTGGCAGCTGGACGTACTGCCCGACGACACCGACTTCGGGCTCGCGCAGCTGGCGGCTGCCGCGTCACGTCGGCGATAGCGCCGATTTTGCAGACAGGGCTGTGATGCCACGTTATCCACAGCCCTAGCCGCAAAACCGACCGCCGGCGCTTCATTTGTCGGGTCCGCTCTTCAACATCACGGTGTGGTCGAAGTCTTCAAAGGTAGTGAGGCGCTGGCAGGCGGCGGGTTGACCCGCGCGCGATTGAGATGGAATTACCGCGCGCTGTTCCCCGACGTCTATGCGCCGAAGGAGGCAGCGAACTCCCTGCGAAGCAACACCATCGGCGCCTGGCTCTGGTCGAGACGTGACGGGGTGATCTCGGGGCGGGCCGCCGCGGCCCTTCACGGGGCGAAGTGGGTCGACGACGATACGCCCGTCGAGATGATCTGGCGTTGCGGCCGGCCTCCTCCGGGAATCATCGTTCGCAACGAGCTGATCGAGGACCACGAGATCGTCGAGATCGCGGGCTTGACGGTGACATCGCTTCAGCGGACGGCATGGGACATCGCCAGGCACATGCCACGCGATATCGCAGTGAGACACCTCGACGCCCTTGCGAACGCCACCGACGTCAAGGCTTCCGATGTACTGCTGCTCGGCGAGCGCTATCAGCGGGCCCGCGGTCTGCCCCGTGCGAGAAAAGCTCTCGCATTGGTGGACGGCGGAGCGCAATCCCCCAGGGAAACCTGGCTAAGGCTGCTGCTCATCGACGCTGGAAACCCGCCGCCGCGAACGCAGATTCGGGTGACCGATGGCTTCAACGAGGCATTCATCGACATGGGATATGACGAGCCGAAGGTCGGTCTCGACTACGACGGTCAATACCATTTCACCGACCGCGGCCGGTATGTCCACGACATCGGCAGGGCTGAGCTGATCGACGGGCAGGGCTGGATCGACATCCATGTGGTCGCCGAGCACACCAGGGGCTACATCCTGCACCGCGTCGGGGAAGCATTCAGCCGTCGCGGCTATCGCCCGAATTTGCGCTGACGGTCGTGGTCCACGCAGTAGCACAGCCCTCCGTGCAAAATCGAGGCCCCGACGCAATCAGACGTCGGTCGAGTAGCGGATGCCACCGTCGGGGATGGACACCCCTGGCCACACCCGCGCACCGCGCAGCAGTTCGCAGCGCGCGCCGATATCGGCCCCGTCGCCGATGACGCCGTCGCGGATCAGCGCGCGAGGCCCGATGCGGGCACCGAACCCGATGATGGACCGCTCGATCACCGAACCCGCCTCGACCCGGACCCCGTCGAAGATCACCGCGCCGTCGAGTCGTGCGCCGGGACCGATTTCGGCGCCCCTTCCGACGACGGTCCCGCCGATCAACAGCGCACCGGGAGCCACCGCGGCGCCGTCGTGCACCAGCGACTCCCCCCGATGGCCCTGCAGTGCGGGCGACGGCGCGATGCCGCGAACCAGGTCGGACGAGCCGCGGACGAAGTCCTCCGGCGTTCCCATATCGCGCCAGTACGTGGAGTCGACGTACGCGCACACCTTGAAACCGTCGGCCAGCAGCTGCGGGAACACCTCGCGTTCCACCGACAGTGCCCTGCCCTTCGGCAGCCGGTCGATGATCTCGCGCTTGAACACATAGCAGCCCGCATTGATCTGGTCGGTCGGCGGATCCTCGGTCTTCTCCAGGAACGCGGTGACGACCCCGTCGGCGTTGGTGGGCACGCAACCGAACGCCCTCGGATCGCCGACGCGGACGAGATGCAACGTCACATCGGCGCCGTGGTCGTGATGGGTGGCGAGCAGGGCGCCGAGGTCGGCACCCGAAAGCACGTCGCCGTTGAAGACCATCACGGTGTCGTGCCGCAGCTTGTGTGCGACGTTGGCGATCCCGCCGCCGGTGCCCAACGGCTCGTCTTCGACGACATATTCGATCTGAAGGCCCAGCTTGGAGCCGTCCCCGAACTCCGACTCGAACACGGCTGCCTTATAGGAGGTGCCGAGCACGACATGCTCGATGCCCGCCGCCGCGATCCGGGACAACAGATGGGTCAGGAACGGCAGGCCTGCGGTGGGCAGCATCGGCTTGGGTGCCGACAGCGTCAGCGGCCGCAACCGGGTGCCCTGCCCGCCGACAAGGATGACGGCGTCCACAGCCGCGGGGTTGACGGAATCCGCCACGCTAATGCCGTCCTCTCACCTTCCGTCGACTGCTTCTGACTGCCAGTCGCGAGCGCACTTCGAGCGCGCCTCTCATCGTCCACCTCAGCGGCGCCTGCCACGGCTTGTTGTGCCGGTCAGAGAGGAAAGTGTAGGTGCTCCTGTGGTGTGCGGCCAAGTTGCGGGCGGGGTCGCGGCCAGTGGAGTGGCCCTTGTCGTGCAAAACCTCCGCAGAAGGAACGTATACGTTCTGCCAGCCGGCCTTGCCGAGCCGATCTCCCAGGTCGACGTCTTCCATATACATGAAGTAGCGCTCGTCGAAGCCGCCGACCTGATCGAAGGCGGCGCCGCGCAGCAACAGACAGGATCCAGACAGCCAGCCGACCGGGCGTTCGCTGGGCTCGAGCCGGTCCTGGCGATAGGCCGCCGTCCACGGGTTGGACCGCCACACCGGACCGATCACGGCGTGCATGCCGCCGCGGATGATGCTCGGCTGGTGCCGCGCCGACGGGTAGACCGAGCCGTCGGGATCGCGGATCAGCGGGCCAAGCGAGGCCGCCCTCGGCCAGCGCCCCGCCGCCTCCAGCAGCGCGTCGATGCTGCCGGGGCCCCACTGCACGTCCGGGTTGGCGACGACGAACAGGTCGAGGTCAGCGGAATCGTTGCGGAGCTCCGCGACGGCCCGGTTCACCGCCGTGCCGTAGCCGAGGTTCCCGCCGGTGCGCAGAAGCCGGGTGTTGGGGAACCGTTCCAGCGCCTCCTCGGGGCTGCCGTCGGTCGACCCGTTGTCGGCCATGATCACCCTCACCGGCCGTTCGGTGGCGTGCGAAAGCGTCGCGAGGAACCGGCCGAGGTGGGGTCCCGGCGAATACGTCACCGTCACCACTGTCAATTCGTCGCTCACGCGACGACCGTCAACTCGTCGCTCACGCGACAGCTACCAATTCGTCGCTCACGGCGTCGAGGGTATCGGGACGGTTAATTTCTGATCGCCTCGGCCAACGCGTCCCGCCACGGCCGCAGCGGCGTCAAGCCCGCCACCGCAGCAGCGCGGCTCGAAAGCGCCGAATACGGTGGCCGCGCTGCGGGCCGCGGCGCGTCCTCGCTCGACACGGGTCGCACCCGGTCAGGATCGGCTCCAACGTCCTCGAACACCGCGCGCGCCTGCTCGAACCGGCTGGCGGCGCCGTCGTTGGCGACGTGCAGCAGCGGCGGCACCGTCGGTCGCCCGACGATCTCCAACAGCGCTGAGCCGAGGTCCGCGACGTAGGTCGGCGACCCGATCTGGTCGACGACCACGTTGATCGGGCCGTCACCCGCCGCTAGCTTCCGCATTACCGCGACGAAGTCGGACCCGACGCCGGTGTACACCCACGCCGTCCGCACCACATGGGCATCCGGCAGCGCCGCGTGCACCGCGTGCTCGCCGGCCAGCTTGGTCTTGCCGTAGACGCTGAGCGGCCCGGTGGCGTCGTCGACGTCATAGGGCCGGGGCGCGCCGTCGAACGACCCGCTGAACACGTAGTCGGTCGAGATGTGGATCATCCGCGCGCCAACGGCAGCGCACGCACGCGCGACGATGCCCGGCCCGGCCGCATTGACGGCGTGCGCGCGCTCGGGATCGCTCTCGGCGGCGTCGACCGCGGTGAAGGCCGCGCAGTTCACCACAACATCGCCGGGCGCAACGAAACGTCGCGCCGCGTCGGCGTCGGTGATGTCCCATTGCGCCGAGGTCAAGGCCAGCACGTCGAGGCTTCGCCGCCCGGCTTCGGCCGATAAATAGCGCCCGACCTGCCCGCCAGCACCCGTGATAACGATCCGATTACCCACCAGCTGAGTCTGGCACGCCGAAAGCGGCTACCGGATCTGCGGCCCGAACCCAAGTAACCTGGGCTGATGCCATCCCGGGTTTTGCGGACCATCGCTGTCATCGTGGCAGCGACGGTCGTCATCGTGACCGGCGTGGCGTGGAGCAAGATCCGGTCCTTCGAATCCGGCATCAACCACATCTCGTCGGCCGCCCTCGGCGGTGGCGGCGAGGACGGCGCCATCGACATCCTGCTGGTCGGGCTGGACAGCCGCACCGACGCGCACGGCAACCCGCTGTCTCAGGAGGAGCTGGCCGCCCTGCGGGCGGGCGACGACGAGTCGACGAACACCGACACGATCATCCTGATCCGCATCCCCAACAACGGGAAGTCGGCGACCGCCATCTCGATCCCGCGCGACTCGTACGTCGAGGCGCCCGGCATCGGCAAGATGAAGATCAACGGCGTCTACGGGTCGGTCCACCTGGAGAAGATGAAGCAGCTGGTCGAGGACCAGGGCGTCGACCCAGCGGTCGCGGAGCCGGAAGCCAACGAGGCGGGCCGCGAGGCGCTGATCAAGACCGTCGCCAACCTCACCGGCGTCACCGTCGACCACTACGCCGAGATCGGTCTGCTCGGCTTCGCGCTGATCACCGACGCGCTCGGCGGCGTCAATGTCTGCCTGAAAGATGCTGTGTACGAACCACTTTCGGGTGCCGACTTCCCCGCCGGCTGGCAGAAGCTGGATGGCCCGCAGGCACTGAGCTTCGTGCGGCAGCGCCACGACCTGCCGCGCGGCGATCTCGACCGGGTGGTGCGTCAGCAGGTGGTGATGGCTTCCCTTGCCCACCAGGTGATCTCGGGCAAGACACTGTCCAGCCCCGCCACCCTCAACCGCCTGCAGGAAGCGGTGCAGCGGTCGGTGGTGCTGTCCGACGGCTGGGATGTCATGCAGTTCGCCGAACAGCTGCAGAAGCTGGCGGCGGGCAATGTCGCGTTCGCGACCATCCCGGTGCTGGACGAGAACGGCTGGAGCGACGACGGGATGCAGAGCGTCGTCCGCGTCGATCCCAGCGAAGTGCACAAGTGGGTCGACGGGCTGTTGCAGGACCAGGACGCGGGCAAGACCGAGGAGCTCGCATACACGCCGAGCAAGACCGCCGCCGAGGTGGTCAACGCCACCGACATCAACGGGCTTGCGGCATCGGTGTCGACGGTGCTGACCGAGAAGGGTTTCGCGCAAGGGCCGGTCGGCAACCACGACGAGGGCGTCCTGGCGACCAGCCAGGTGCTAGCCAACGCGGTCGATGACCTTGGCGCACAAGCGGTTTCGAAGGATCTGGGTGGCCTGCCAGTGACCGCCGACCCGACGGTTCAGCCGGGGACGGTGCGGGTGGTGCTGGGCAACGACTACACCGGCCCCGGCTCCGGACTTGACGGCACCGACCCGACGCTGGAGACCGTCGACCCGGCGGCCAGCGACTCGACAGGCGAGGACGCTCCCCCTGCCCCGTCGCCGATCATCACCGCGGGTTCGGACAACCCGGACTGCGTGAATTGACGAATCTCAGCTCCGCCCTGCTCGACCCGCTTCTCAACCGGGATCCCGTCGGCCCGCGGATCACCTACTACGACGACGCGACAGGAGAGCGGATCGAGCTGTCGACGGTCACTCTGCTCAACTGGGCGGCCAAGACCGCCAACCTGCTTCGCGACGAACTGGGCGCAGGACCCGGCAGCCGGATCGCCGTGCTGTTGCCCGCACACTGGCAGACCGCGGCGGTGCTGCTCGGCGTCTGGTACATCGGGGCCGAGGTCGTGCTCGGTCCCGGCGAGGCCGACGTCGCGCTGTGCACGGCGGACCGGTTGGCCGAGGCCGAGGCCGCCGTCGGGCCGGGTGAGATCGCCGTGCTGTCCCTCGACCCCTTCGGCAAGCCCGTCGCCGACCTGCCGGTCGGGATCACCGACTATGCGACGTCGGTGCGCGTGCACGGCGACCAGGTCGTCCCCGAGCGACAGCCGGGCCCGGCGCTGGACGGCCGTTCGGCCGACGAGCTCCTCGCCGCCGCAGCCGATTCCGCCGCCGCGCAGAACCTGAAAGCAGATGACAGGGTTCTTTCGACCCGACGCTGGGACAGCGCCGACGAGCTAACCGACAACCTGCTCGCGATTTTCACCGCAGGCGGGTCGTTGGTGCAGGTCGCCAATCCGGATCCGACCCAGCTGGATCGGCGCAGGCAAACGGAGAAGACGACCCGCGGCTGATTCTGGACTCTGTCGATCAGAGCAGAGTCTCCTGAAAGTCCGCTTAGGAGGTCTCTCACATTTTCCTCGGCGCGAGTTTGGTGGCTTCTTAACGGAGCAGTGCTTGTGGCCTCGCTCCGCACAAATAAGTGATTGGGGAAATGAAATGCCTGTCATTCGGCGACCCGGGAAAAGGGTAAAGACGTACGCGGCTCTGGTGGGTGGCGGCGCCATGGTTGCCATGGGCGTTGTGAGTGTCTTGACGGGCGGCGCCAGCCCAGCCGCTCCGGCGGTGGTGTCGGCACCGGGGATGACCCTTGGCGATACTGCGACCGTCGCGTACTCCGCGACGGAACAGACCTCGATGGCCGTGCCGGTCGACAAGGCGAAGCCGTTCGGCGGGTCGGGCAGCTAAAGCTATCTAGCATCGAGCCAGCCGGCAGATCGCGCTGCCGGCGGTTTCGACAATCTGTCCGCAGTCTCGGCACATCGCCGGCACGGAAGTGCCACGCTCAGCTTCATGATCAACCGGCGAAACTTCCTGGTGCTGACGGCGGCCGCCGGGGTGGCGGCGGGGTGCTCGTCGCGAGCGGCCGAGGCGCCGATCGCATCGCCCAGGGCGTCGCCGCCGCCCGCGCCGGCCGTCGACCTGAAATTCGAGCCCGCCGAGACCGATATCGACCTCGGCGGTGTGTCGGTGCGGACGTGGGCATACAACGGGCGGGTCCCTGGGAACGAGATACGCATCCGCAAGGGTGAAACGCTGCGCGTTGCGGTGACGAACAAGCTGCCCGCCGACACCAGCGTGCACTGGCACGGGCTGGCGATCGTCAACGACATGGACGGCGTTCCGCCGCTGACGCAGTCGCCGATCCCGTCGGGCGGAGACTTCACCTACGAGTTCATGGTGCCCGACGCGGGAACGTACTGGTATCACTCGCATGTCGGCACGCAGTTGGACCGCGGTCTCTACGGCCCGTTGATCATCGAGGATCCGGCCGAAAAGGCCGACTACGACGAGGAATTGGTCGTCGTGCTGGACGACTGGATCGACGGCACCGGAACTAACCCGGACCAGGTGCTTGAGAACCTGCGCAAGAACGGGATGAAGCCGATGGAGCCCGGCGGGCCCGGTGTGAGCCCGACGACGCCGCTCGGCGCCGACGGCGGCGACGTCACCTATCCGTACTTCGTCGTCAACGGCCGCGTCCCCGCCGACCCCGAGGTGCGCGACTATCGCGCCGGACAGCGCGTCCGGCTGCGGGTCATCAACGCCGGATCCGACACCGCGTTCCGCGTTGCCGTGCCGGACACCGACCTGAACGTCATCGCCACCGACGGCTATCCGGTGATGCCCATCAAGACGAAGTCGGTCATCCTCGGCATGGGTGAGCGCGTCGACGCCGTGTTCACCGTCAACGCGTCGGTTCCGGTGGTCGCCGTGCCAGAGGGCAAGCAGGGACATGCCCAGCTCAACATCCGCGTCGGTGGAGCGCCGAGCGCTGCGAAGGTCGACGACTTCGTCGCCGCGGTGCGCAAGGAGCTGGTGCTCGACACCGCGACCCTGTCGCCGACTCCTGAGGTGACGTTGCCGGCTCGCACGCCCGACCAGGTGATCGAGGCGCGGCTGAGCGGGCCGGGCGCCGGCTATACCTGGCCGTTCAACGGCAGGCTCTACGATCCGACGGCCGACGGCATCGGCGTGAAACCCGACCAACGGGTACGGATGCGAATGATCAACGAGTCCATGATGTTCCACCCGATTCACCTGCACGGGCACACGTTTGAGGTGGTGGGTCGCGACGGTCCGCGCGCACGCAAGGACACCGTGCTGGTGGCGCCCAGGAATACCGTCGAGGTGGATTTCGACACCGTCAACCCGGGGAAGTGGATCACCCACTGCCATAACACCTACCACCTGGAGGGTGGCATGGCCGGCTGGATCTTCTACGAAAATTAGCTGAGCCGTAAATTCAGCAAATCCCCAAGAGCCATCCGTGGGCCAGGGCTGCGAACTACACCTGTGTGTTCACTGAACTGTCATACCGAAGCGTGCAATACTGGCTACGAACAGCGCGTCACGCGCTCTAGAAGCGGGGAATCGCCATGAGTTCCACCGTCGCTGCCATCCTCACGATGGTGGGGCTCACGGTGTGGCATCTCCGCACGCGGCGCCATCCGTGCTGGTCGGCGAGCGCCGACGCCCGGTTTTACATCGTCGCCGGATATCCGGCTGTGGCGATCGCGGTCTTCTGGCTGGTCGGGGCCGCCACAAGAACGGGCTGGGAATGGGCGATCGGCAACGCGTGGGCGCTGGCGGCGATGGTGTCGTTCGTTTGTGGATTCAATGCCCTGCACAGGGCATGCGAGCAACAACAAGAAGCGTCGATGACGATCGAATCGATTGACTCCGATGCCGACGCCGATGCCGACTCCGACGTCCGTGCCGACAACGATTCCGATGAAGCCAGGCCGACACGCCGTCAGGGCTCCAACGGCAGCAGCCACGCCTGACCTGCGACTCCTACTTCAACAACGCCCGCGACATCACGACGCGCTGAATCTGGTTGGTGCCTTCGTAGATCTGGGTGATCTTGGCGTCGCGCATCATCCGCTCGACGGGGAAATCCTGGGTGTAGCCCGCACCGCCGAACAGCTGCACGGCGTCGGTGGTGACCTCCATCGCGACATCGGAGGCAAAGCACTTCGACGCCGAGGAGATGAACCCCAGCGCCGGCTCGCCGCGCTCAGCGCGCGCCGCAGCGGTATAGACCATCAGCCGCGCCGCTTCCACCTTCATCGCCATGTCGGCGATCATGAACTGCACACCCTGGAAGTCGCTGATCGACTTGCCGAACTGCTTGCGGTCCTTGGTGTATGCGATTGCCGCGTCCAGCGCGCCCTGGGCGATACCGACGGCCTGCGCCCCGATCGTCGGCCGGGTGTGATCGAGGGTCTTCAGCGCGGTCTTGAACCCGCTGCCGGGCTCCCCGATGATTCGGTCACCGGGAATCCGGCAGTTCTCGAAGTACAGCTCGGTGGTCGGTGACCCCTTGATGCCGAGCTTGCGCTCCTTGGGCCCGACGGTGAAGCCCTCGTCGTCGCGGTGCACCATGAACGCCGAGATGCCGTTGGCACCCTTGTCCGGATCGCTGGACGCCATCACGGTGTACCACGTGGACTTGCCGCCGTTGGTGATCCACGCCTTGGTGCCGTTGAGGATCCACGAGTCGCCGTCCTGCTTCGCGCGCGTACGCATCGCGGCCGCATCGCTACCGGCCTCCCGCTCCGACAACGCGTAGGAAGCCATCGCCTCACCGGACCCGACGGCAGGCAGTACCTGCTTCTTCAGCTCGTCAGACCCGCTGAGAATCAGGCCCATGGTGCCCAGCTTGTTCACCGCAGGGATCAGGGAGGCAGACGCATCAACTCGGGCTACCTCTTCGATGACGATGCAGGTGGCCACGGAGTCCGCGCCCTGTCCGCCGTACTCCTCGGGCACGTGGATAGCCGAGAAACCCGACTGGCTGAGGACCTTGAGGGCCTCCTCGGGGAAGCGCGAATTTTCGTCGACGTCGGCGGCGTACGGCGCGATCTCCTTCTCGCACAGGTTGCGCAACACCTCGCGCAGTTCGTTGTGCTCGTCGGGCAGCTTGAACACGTCGAAATCGGGGTTACCACCCATGAGAACTCCTTGCTACTCACCGGTAATTTTACCGTGATCGCGCCTGCACGAGGAAACCGCGCGTAGGCAAACGGCAATCTCGCCCGGGACACCGCAGTGTCACAATACGGCCAAGTTCTCAGGACAGTTTCAGGACGGTCATTGCACACTCCCATGTACGCCGGTTAGTTTTGCTACCTATGCAGGCTCCCCTTGCACACCAATTCATGCAGATATCTGTCGATGGGCGTCCCTTCCGACGCATTGCTGCATGCGACTGCGGATGGCACGGCAAGCCGCGTTGGTTCCGTGGTTCTTCGGTCGTGGAAGCCGGCACACACGCCGCCCAGACCGGCCACATCCCGATGCCGAAATACGTTTCGCGCAAGCAGTCAGACGATGTCGACCCGCGGGCTTTGTAGCCGCCGCTATTCCGAATCCCCCATCAGCCGCCGGCGTAACGCGTCGTCTTTTTGCAACACCAAGCCTTCCAGGTCCTGCTGGAACGCAACCATCCGCCCACGCAACGCCGAATCAGCAGCGCCGAGGATGCGGACCGCCAACAGCCCGGCATTCCGGGCTCCGCCGATAGACACCGTCGCCACCGGAACGCCCGCAGGCATCTGCACGATGGACAGCAGCGAATCGAGGCCGTCAAGGTGGGCCAGCGGCACCGGGACGCCGATCACCGGCAACGGCGTGGCCGACGCGACCATCCCGGGCAGGTGGGCCGCACCGCCTGCGCCTGCGATGATCACCTCGATGCCGCGGTCGGCCGCCGTGCGCGCATAGTCGAGCATGCGTTCGGGTGTGCGGTGCGCTGACACCACGCCGACCTCGAAGGGAATGTCGAACTCCGCCAACGCATGTGCGGCCGCTTCCATCACCGGCCAGTCGCTGTCGCTGCCCATGATCACGCCGACCCGTGCCGGTGCATTCATGCGTGTTCGTCCCATCCGTCGGTCCATTCCGCGTGCGACAACCAGTGTGCCGCCCGGGTGGCCCGTTCACGAAGCTTCGCCACGTCGTCGCCGACGACGTTGACGTGCCCGATCTTGCGGCCTGGGCGCTCCTCTTTGCCGTAGAGGTGCACCTTGGCGTCGGGGATCCGGCCGAACAGATGGTGCAGTCGTTCGTCCATGCCCATGTCTGATTTGTCTTCTGCGCCAAGAACATTGGCCATCACCGTCACCGGTGCGAGCGGTGTGGTGTCGCCGAGCGGGTAGTCGAGCACCGCGCGCAGGTGCTGCTCGAACTGACTGGTGCGCGAGCCGTCCATCGTCCAGTGCCCGGAGTTGTGCGGTCGCATCGCCAGCTCGTTGACGACCAGTGCGCCGTCGACGGTCTCGAACAGCTCGACAGCCAGCAGCCCGACCACGCCCAGTTCGGCGGCCAACCGCAACGCCAGCTGCCCTGCCGCGCTTGCGGTCTCGCTATCGAGATCCTGTGCTGGCGCGATCACCTCGACGCAGATGCCGTCGCGCTGCACGGTCTCCACCACCGGCCACGCGGCGCCCTGGCCGAACGGCGACCGGGCCACCAGCGCGGCAAGCTCCCGCCGCATATCGACGCGCTCCTCCGCCAGAACCGCGATTCCCTCGGCGAGATTGCGCGCCGCGAAGTCGCGCGCCTCGTCGAGATCGCGGGCCAGCAGCACCCCGCGACCGTCGTAGCCGCCACGGACGGTCTTGAGCACGATCGGTTGGCCCAGGGCGAACGCATCCAGCTCGGCGGGGTCGGTCACCTCGGCGTAGCGCGGAATCGGCGCCCCGATGGCCTCCAGCCGCCGTCGCATCACCAGCTTGTCCTGGGCGTGGATCAGCGCCTCGGGTGGCGGTGCCACGTTGACGCCCTCGGCGACCAGCTTCTCCAGCAGATCGGTCGGCACGTGTTCGTGGTCGAAGGTGAATGCCTGGGCGCCTTCGGCCGCACGACGGAGTGCGTCGAGGTCGGTGTGCGAACCGATCACCACATCGGGCGTGACCTGCGCCGCGGGGTCATCGGGTGTGACGGCGAGCACACGCAGCGCTTGACCCAGGGCAATAGCTGACTGATGGGTCATCCTGGCCAGCTGTCCGCCGCCGATCATGGTCACCTTGGGTACCGGCACAGCGTTCATGGTGTCATGGCGTGCGCCGCCGTGACCTGCACGGGTAAGCGTCGGGTGCGTTGTTTCCGTACACTCGCTTGTCGTGTCCTTCACCGACGCCACGATCGCGCGGCTGCCGCGCCCGATCCGGCCGTACTTTGAACGGCACCACGAGCTCATCAAGTTCGCCATAGTCGGCGCGACCACCTTCGTCATCGACTCGGCGGTCTTTTACACGCTGAAGCTGACGGTGCTGGAGCCCAAGCCTGTCACGGCGAAGATCATCGCAGGCATCGTCGCGGTGATCGCCTCCTACATCCTCAACAGGGAATGGAGCTTCCAGAACCGCGGCGGCCGCGAACGCCACCACGAGGCGCTGCTGTTCTTCGGCTTCAGCGGTATAGGCGTGGTGATCTGCATGGCCCCGCTGTGGTTCTCCAGCTACGTACTGCACCTGCGCGTGCCCGACGTTTCGCTGACCACCGAGAACATCGCCGACTTCGTCTCCGCGTACGTCGTCGGCAATTTGCTGCAGATGGGGTTCCGGTTCTGGGCGTTCCGGCGCTGGGTCTTCCCCGACGAGTTCGACCGCGCCCCGGACAAGGCCGTCGAGTCCACGCTCACCGCGGGCGGCATCGCCGAGGCGATGGAGGACGCGCACGAACACCGCGAGCATGATCCGTCGAACGTGACCCCGCTGCAGCCGACGCGGCGGCGTCAGCGCCTTCCCGGAGACCGACTGTCGGACTCCTCGCCGCCGAGCGTGTCGAAGACTTCGTGATATAGCAGCGAGTGGACGCGCTCCACTTGCGGAATGTCGTTGAACTCCAACGGGTCCTGTGAGGCCGACTCGATGATCAAGGTGCCGGTGCGCACCATCCGGTCGATCAGCCCGTGCCGGAACTCGACACTGTTGATCCGTGCCAGCGGGATGTCGATGCCCGTGCGGGTGACCAGTCCGTGCCGGAACATCACCCTGCGGTCGGTGATCACGAAGTGTGTCGTCAGCCAGTTCAGGAAGGGCCACAGCGTGGCCCAGCAGGCGAGCACCAGCCAGATCACCCAGATGACAAGGAAGATGATCTTCTTGGCGTTGGCGTCCCAACTGAGGGTGTTGACGTAACCCGCGACGAAGGTTGCTGCGGCGGTGGCCACGAGCAGGATGAGCACCGGCAGGATCAGTCGTTTCCAGTGTGGATGCCGATGCAGCACGACTTGCTCGTCAGCGGCCAGCACATTCTCGGGGTAGCCCACGGTGGAACTCTACGGCTAGACCGGCCGCAAATGGGTGATGTCACCGGCGGAGACGGTGAATATTTCGGTGCCGGTATCGATCTGAAGGCGTCCAAGGTCGTCGATGTCTACCGCCGTGCCCTCGACCGCCCTGTCGCCAGGCAGGCTGGCCCGGACGCGGCGACCGATCGTGACGCTGCGCGATCGATAGTCGGCCTTCAGCGCGGCGTCGGCGCCCCCTGCGCTTCGCCAGGCGGCGACACGGGTGGCCAGGTGCTCGAGGACGGCCTGGGCCAGGATGGTGCGGTCGGGAGCGTCGACGCCCAGCATGGCCAGGCTGGTGGCGACGGGATCAGGCGCCTCTTCGGCTGTCATGGTCACGTTCAGGCCCAGGCCGACGACCACGACCGGCTCAGGTGCGGCCACCTCGGCGAGGATGCCTGCCAGCTTCCCGGTGCCGACGAGGACGTCGTTGGGCCACTTGAGACCCGCGGTGATGCCGCAGACCTCCAAGACGGCGTCCACCACCGCGACACCGGTAAGTAGAGGAAGCCAACCCCACGCTGCGCTGGGGACCCCACTGGTGTTAATGCCCACCGACATGGCGATCTGGGAACGCGGGGGTGCCGACCAGCTTCTGCCGTGCCTACCGCGGCCCGCACGCTGGTACTCGGCGAGCAGCACCACACCGTCGATGTCCTTGCCGTTCGCCGCACGCGCCAACAGATCGGCGTTGGTGGAGCCGGTCTCCTCGACTACATATATATGGCGCCACACCTTCTGCTGGTCGACCAGCGAACGTTGCAAATCTGTGATTCTCAGGTTCTGCCTCATTTGATCGTGATTCATCGCCTACAGAGTAAACGCCAGCAACATCGGCGTGGGGCTGTGACTTTGGATGCAAGCGTCTCCGATTGTTTGTACCAATCTATGCCTCAACAGGGCAGACGTGCACTGATGGGCTCGTTAGCGAGGGGAACGAAATTGCGTAGGCAGCTTTGGCTATCCCAATCCTTGCAAACTGAAATTAACAATTGTTTCTGTTGTTGATTACCTGAGAGCGGTGTACGCTAAGCCACAGATTGTTTTTAGGGAGGGGAACCGGAACATGACAACATTCGGTACAAAAGTTCGGGTGGGAGTCGCAGGCTGCGCAATCGCAACTGGCGCGAGTCTCATATCTATTCCAGCGGCGCAGGCGGCACCCCTCGCGCCCGCTCCGATCAGCCCGGTAACGATGCCGTTGCCGGCCAGTCCAGCCACTCTGCCAGCACCGGCGAGCCCAGGCGTGCTGGGATTCGGCGGCGCACCGACGGCCCCGGGTTGGTGGCTGTTTGACGGTCGGGGCGGTTCACGCGATCTTCAGGCGGCTCAGCAGACTCGAAGTGGATGGTTCCCCGGGAAATACATTTTCCGGTTCATCCGCTTCCTCATCCGACTTATTTTCGGACCCTACGGTACCCGCGGCATCTAGCCCGCCCTACGAGGTGAGCAGCAACCCCAATAATTAGAAGATTGGCCTTTCGTGGCTGGCGATCGACTCCAGTCACGAAGGGCCTATTTTCGTCACAGAGGACGCGTTCCGGGTGCCAATATTCTCGCGACATCCCTTCCGACGAGGCGCAAATTCAGAAAATCGCCGTTCTGCGCGGCCTGAAGCGTCCAACGTCGGCAAGGATTCTTCTCAAAACGATGGGAGGCGGATGACTCCGCCTCGCTCCCGTCTCGCCATCATCGCGGGGTTCCTCTTGCTTGTCGTCGCTTTCGCGGCCTGGCTCGGCTATGAGGCGGTTCAAGCGAAGTCGAATCTGGAAGAGGCGCGTCAGAACATCCAGAAGTCAAAGGATGCCCTCCTCGAAGGGGACGATGAGGAAGCGGCTGACTGGGCGGACAAGGCACAGTCAAACGCCGAGGCGGCGCAGGCCCACACCGACTCTGTGCCTTGGAACATTGCCTCAGCCGTACCGTGGCTGGGCGGCCCGCTGAAAACCGGTCAACAGATAGCAGATGTTGTGCTGGTTGCGGTGGCCGATGTCCTGCAACCCAGCGTGCAAATCGGGCAGGTGATGTCGCCGGATCGCTTGCTCAAGGACGGCCGCGTGGACGTTGAATTGCTGCGCGAAACAGAACCCAAGCTGAGTGAAATATCCTCGGCGGCCACCAAACTCGTTTTTCAGGCAGAGTCGATCTCCGACCCCCACTATCTCTCCACCCTGCGTGACGCTCGTCAGCAGCTTCAGGCGCAGACCTCGGACCTTGCCGGGGTGATCGAAAATACCGCGCTGGCGGCGCGCATCGCGCCGTCGATGATGGGCGCAGACGGCCCGCGAGCCTATTTCATGGGATTCCAGACCAACGCCGAGGCCCGTGGCACGGGTGGGCTGATGGGCGCATTCGGCATTCTCCGGTTCGACAACGGTGACGCCGAGGTGGAGACGCTGGGACGGAACTCCGCGCTGGATAAGCAGTTCACCCCGATCGATTTCGACCAGGATTTCGACGAACAGTGGGGATTCACCAATCCTTCGACCGACTTCCGGAACAGCAATATGAGTTCCCACTTTCCGTACGCAGCCGAGATCTGGCGATCGATGTGGCGGCAGCAGTCGGGAACAACGGTGGACGGAGCCATTGCGATCGACCCGGTTGCGTTGAGTTACATCCTTGGCGCGATCGGGCCTGTGACCATGCGGGACGGCGAGACCGTCACAGCGGACAACGTGGTCGAGCTGACGGAGTCGACGGCCTATATCCGTTTTGCCAATGACAATGACGCGCGCAAGCAGTGGCTCCAGGACATGGCCAGCGAGGTCGTGAAGAAGGTGACGGGAGAGGTCAAGGCGCCGCGGACGTTACTGGACGCCCTTGGCAAAGGTGTCAGTGAAGGGCGCATCGCGTTGTGGAGTTCGACACCGGCCGAACAGAAAGTCGTTGAGGAGACACCGTTAGCACATGTGGTTCCGGACGATCCGGCGCCGTACGCGGCGGTGGTGGTCAACAACATCGGTGGAAACAAGCTCGATTACTACCTGACTAGGCAAATTGAGTATTCGGCTGGTGCCTGCGATGGCGAGACGAGGAAGTCCACCGTCACTGTGCGATTGACGAACAATGCGCCACCTACCGGGTTGCCGGACTACATGGCCAAGCTGTCGGAGCTCCCATTCAACGCGCCGCTCGGTACCAACGCGGCGTGGGTTTCTCTTATCGCCACCAAGAACGCACAAATAACAAACGCCACTATCGACGGTGACCTTCTCACCGTTGCGTCAGGCGAGGAGCGCGGTCACCCGGTCTTCAATTCGCAGGTGGTAATGGAGCCTGGGCGCACAATCGTATTGCGTTTCGAGCTCACAGAGCCGACATCTCCAGGTGCCGCCAGGGTTCCGATCCAACCGCTCGTGGACAATCCCGTTCCAGTTGTGTCGGTGCCCGAATGCGCAGCGAAAGAGCAGTAGCGCCATTTCTGTTCCAGGCACAGCGTAGTGATATGAGAGAACGTTAAACTCTTAAGCCGCACCGAGGCGTTAGGAAAAGCGATTCCTTGACGAAGTCGATTCGGATGCGGTTTTCGATGGGGTCGACTGCGTTGCGCAGACGCCAGACATTGAAGGACGCGCAATCGGACACCGCAGCGGCACATTATCCGGTCAGCGGTGATTTCGCTCGATCAGTATGCGCCGGAGTGGGCGATCATCGCCCGGACGGTTTTCACGGCGATCTGTAAGTCGGCGATCATCGACCAGTTCTCAACATAGAAGAGATCGAGCCGAACGGAGTCGTCCCAGGACAAGTCGGACCGCCCGCTGACCTGCCACAGACCGGTGATGCCGGGACGCACCAGGAGTCGGCGCTTCGCGTGGTCGTCGTAGGTCTTGACCTCACCTGCCAGCGGCGGCCGGGGTCCGACCACACTCATGTCCCGCATAAGCACGTTGATGAATTGTGGCAGCTCATCGATGCTGTACTTGCGCAGGAAGGTGCCGATCGGCGTGACCCTGGGGTCGTTGCGGATCTTGAACAGCACTCCGCCCTTGCTTTCGTTCTGCTCGATGAGCTTTTCGACCATCGCGTCCGCACCATCGACCATCGTGCGGAACTTGATCATTTCGAATGGCTCCCCATCCAAACCGATGCGCTCCGAGCGGTAGAAAACCGGGCCCTTGCTCGTCAACTTGACGGCAACGGCGACGCAGATCAGCACGGGAAGTCCGAAGAGTAGAGCCAGGCCCGAGAAAACCACGTCAAATAGACGCTTCTGGAACTTCTTGGCACCGTTGTACTGCGGTTTCTCAACGTGAATCAGCGGCAGGCCACAGACGGGCCGCATCATCAGTCGTGGGCCTGCGACGTCTATGACACCCGGTGAGACGAGCAGATCGATATCCAGTTTTTCCAGCTCCCACGACAAGTCGCGAATTCCCCGTCCGTCCAGTCGCTCAGTGGCCGTGACGGCCACAGCATGGCTGTTAGTGGCCGTCACCGCGCCGACGACGTTCGACTCGTCACCGAACGTCGGAATGGACCCCACGCCGGGCACATCGATCTTGGTCCGCACGATCGGCCCAGGAATGCAGGCCCCGACCACCTCGTATTCGGACGACGGCTCGCGCGCAAGGGATTTAGTGAGGTCGCGCACTGCAGAAGCGCTACCCACGACGAGCACTCGTGTGATGCACTTCCCGTGCTTTTGGCGGGCTCTGCTTACGGTGCGGCGCGCCGCTCGTCTGAGCAGGAGCAGGATAACCAGCCCGGTGGGCAGCGCGATCATCAGATAGCCACGGGCGATCTCGAGCTTGAACAACATGGAAACAATCGCGACCCCGCCGAATACTACGAGCGTCGCCATCCAGACACGCCGGTATTCCTCAGCTCCCGATCCAATAATGCGCGGGGACCGCGACCTATTGATGGAGAGCGCCAGCATCCAGCTGACCGCGATAGCGGCTGACACCGCGGTGTACAGATACTTGTAAGAACCCACTGTTCCCGGTAGCACGCCGAAGCGCAGCCACTGCGCGAGACTGACCGACAGGATTACGCCGGCAAAATCGAGCACAACCAGGCGCCGGGCGTACCCCCGCTGCCATACGGGTAGTTTGCTTGGAATCGGAGCAATATTTGCTGGAGCATCCAAACGCTCATTAACCGCCGTCATATATCCCCCCAGATAATTAATTCCCCTAGCAGGCACTTTATCCCACCAGCTGCAGACTTCTCAAGTGAATCGAGGACTTCGCTCGCAAACGGTAGGTAAAATAGCGCACCATGGTAAATCTTGCTTCTGTGGATGCACGAGTTGTGGCCGCTGAGGGAACCAGTCGCGACTTGGCGCTCGGCAAGGCGGCCTCCGCCGGGGTTGCCCCCGCGGAGTCGGAGACGCTTGCCGGTGCAAGCACTATCGATAGTCGGGGACCACTGCTGGCCCACTATTCTTAACACTGAGGGTT
This sequence comes from Mycolicibacterium stellerae, assembly GCF_003719305.1. GTDB lineage: Bacteria > Actinomycetota > Actinomycetes > Mycobacteriales > Mycobacteriaceae > Mycobacterium > Mycobacterium stellerae. The sequence goes on along the minus strand of NZ_RARC01000008.1, from coordinate 50,941 downwards.
GTAACTGCAGCCTCGGCTTTTGGCGAACTTGCATGGCTCGCCGCTCTTCCCGCTCCACGCGCATTGGCCCCGCGTCGCTTCACTTCCGAGCGCGTTCCCGCCATCGCCTTTGGCGATAAATGTTCTGGGAGCCGGCCTAATCGGCCACAGTTGCCGAAGAGCGCAGGCAAAGTTCGAGTATAGGCGGCAAGAGAGCGTCAATCCGCGATCCAACCATCGAAAAGAACTCTGCGCCTTGGCCGTTCGGGTCTGGAATCTCGGGTATCTCGTGCGCGACTAACTGTGGGCGGAGGGACGCCAACTCTGCGACGTTGCGTGGTTTGCACTCTGCTGCGAGCCGAGAGGCTTCGGTCAGCGTGAAGGTCCGATGCAGCTGTCGCGGGGCGAGTTCGAGGACCGAGTCGAGATGCGCCCTCGTCATAGTGAGAACAAGATCGGCGTCTGAAGCAATCCTAGGGGTGAGTTGCCGGGCGGCGAAGTTGGATATGTCACCGCCTAGCCTTTCCAGCACATCGCCCGCATCCTGGTGAATCGGATGCGCAATAACTGCACGGGTCCCCGCGCTGGACACGCTGAAGGCTGGGATCTGGAGCCGGGCGCCGTGCGCGGCGGCCAGTCGCTCCGCCGTGGGTGATCGGCAGATGTTCCCAGTGCAAACGAACAATATGTGCAGGGCAAACTCCTTGTCTTGACGGTGAATTCAGGTGACTCACCCCGTTGGAGGAGGAAGCGCACTCGAACCGCACACATTTCCAGTGTGTTATCGGGGCTGGCCGCACCCCGGTGCACCTATGTAGTTGACAGACCCCACATCATCCCTCATGTCTTAGGCAAGGAACTTGAGGTGCGGTCGGCTGTGGGCAAACCTGTTCGAGCAGAAAGGGAAGTTTATCAGCAATCGTCACGCCCCGTGATTATCCTGTTGGCTCAATCGTCACAGCAAGTCTCCGAGGTCTGTGCCACGATGGCCCTGTGAGGGGGATTATTTTGGCGGGGGGCGCTGGGACACGTCTGCATCCGATCACGCTCGGGATTTCCAAACAGCTGATCCCGGTGTACGACAAGCCGATGGTGTACTACCCATTGTCCACACTGATGTTGGCTGGTATTCGGGACATTTTGCTAATCACGACGCCGCATGACGCTTGTAGTTTCGAGCGGCTGATGGGTAACGGGTCGCGGTTCGGCGTGTCAATTACGTACGCGCAACAACCGTGTCCCGACGGGCTCGCGCAGGCGTTCACTATAGGAGCCAAGTTCATAGGCGGAGAGAAAGTCGCACTCGTCCTTGGTGACAACCTGCTGTACGGGCCTGGACTGGGAACCCAACTTAGTCGCTTCACCACTATTGACGGTGGTGCGATCTTTGCCTACTGGGTGGCCGAACCCGGCGCATACGGCGTGATCGAGTTCGACGGAAGCGGATTGGCGGTATCGCTGGAAGAGAAGCCGGAGAAGCCAAAGAGCAATTATGCGGTACCAGGTTTGTACTTCTACGACAACGACGTGGTCGCAATAGCGCGGGATCTGACTCCCAGCGTGCGCGGCGAATACGAGATCACCGATGTCAACCGCACGTACCTGGAGCAGGGCAAATTGCACGTGGAGGTACTCCCGCGCGGAACTGCATGGCTGGACACCGGGACGTTCGATCAAATGGCCGACGGCGCCGACTATGTACGCACGATCGAGCGGCGTACCGGCCTGAAGATCGGCGTGCCCGAGGAAATCGGTTGGCGGCAGGGATATCTCACCGATGAGGAGCTGCGAACTCGTGCCGAGGGCTTAGTGAAGTCCGGTTACGGCAGTTATTTGTTAGATCTACTGGACAGGGGACGCTGATGTCGGCGGCGGCTTGTCACCGGAAGTGCCCGGAATTCGGCTGTGATTTCGTACGTCATGTCATGTCACACCACCGTGCTACATCTTCTAACCCGATGGGAGCGCTGATTGCCCGCAAACCTATTCAACCGGCGCGGCGGCGGAGCCTCGCGCTACTCTTGAGCGTACTGTCGCAAGCCGGAACACCCGTTCGAGTTCCGTACACCGTCGGCTAGTCTGAGGGGGAGATATTATTAACAAGACATCCGCGGACAACAACTCAGCACCGCTCTCTGGCGTTCTCGCTCATCATTCATATATCTGCACGAGTATCGCATTTGGGAAGCCAATTGCCCGCTCAACGCAATGTCGAACCTTGCAACGGCAATCCTCTGGGACCTACTTAGATGTGGTCACGCCATGACCGGTTCGACCGATGATTGGCCATTTCCGCCGATTACTGATGAAGTGGTTCAGCGATATCGAAGGAATTATTCGATTCCCACGGGCGTCACCGTGACTCGAGACATGGTCGAACAGCATACAACACTTGAGCATAAGCTGAAGCAGTTACTTTCTAACTCAAAGCCGGAGACTCGTTGCGAAATCTGGGCAAGCAGCTATGACCAATTATATCGAGAATTGCCATGGTTAGCCGAGGCTTCTCCAGTCGATCGGCACAGTATCGATGTCCAGCTCGGGCACTTTCTCAAATTAATCCCGCCAGGTTCACAAGTTATAGAAATAGGATCCGGTGTCGGCTTGCTAGCCCACTACCTGACAGAGCATGGGCGTCCCTGCGTCGCTACCGAAATCACCGGCCATCGAGGTATTCGCGATGATGGAGGCGTTGCGTGGCACAGTACGGACGGTATCCACCTCGATGCGTACGAGCCGGAATCTAGCTACGACTTCGTGCTTTCAACACAAGTAATCGAGCATTTTCACCCCGAGGATGTTGCTCGTCATTTCGAAGGTGCATACACCCTGCTAAAGCCCGGTGGCAAGTATATCCTGGAGACACCTCACGCTTTTTTTGGACCTGCCGATTTGTCGCGAGTGTTTTGCCTCGATCGACCTCAATTTATGCATTTGAAGGAATATACACATCGCGAGCTTGGAACGGCAGCCCGAGGGGCTGGATTCGAAAACATATCTGCGGTCTACATTCCGCCCACAGTAGTCCGGAAGAGGATTCCGGCTGTTATCCGTTCTCGCTTGCTGTATAACTACCTGAGTGCGCTGGAACGACTATTCGGCAACACTAGGCCACCCCAAATTATTCTCAGAGCCCTACTCTTTCACGGTAACGTTTTCTTGATAGCGGGTAAGTAGGATCAGGTTAGCGATTTCGTCGCCGGCTAGCTGGCCGACAGATACCGCGATGTGATGTATATCGAAGCAAATGTGTATAGTATGCAATAAGCTGTACGTTATCCGCATTCGGGGGAAGTTTGAAGTATCGCGGCTTGGAGTCGTCTGCACTGTCGACAGCAATCGATTTGTCGCTGTTGCCTCGCGGGCGGACGCGCCACGTCGAAACCGAAGCCGCTGGGCAAATGTTATCTGACCCTGAACTGCGGTTCCGCGTCACTCCGACGGCGGCGGCTGCCGCTGGTCGCGCGCTGCGGAATCCGCCACCAGCATGCTCAAGGAACAGAACCTGATGCGCATATTGTGGCTCTGTCCCTGGCTTCGCCCTTTGGCTCGCGTACATGCCGAGCAACTTAGGGCGCTAGGTGCTGAGGTTATGCTCGTCACGGCGGCCCTTCATCCAGAATCGGATTCGCCGCGTGAGTATGAAGTGGAGTTGTTAGGTCGTCCGGTTCCGACTGCTGGATGGCTGCCGTTCTTGGCGGCATTCGATGACGCCAGACGGTTTCAGCCCGATGTCGTTGTTACAGAATTCCTGCGGGATCCGCGGTGGCGCGCCTTCGGACAACTCGCTCCGCGGGTACGGCTCTTACATGATGCGACACCGCACGATCCGACGCACAGGGCGCCGTGGTGGAACCGTCTGTTCTTCGAACGCTGGGACGCGAAGGCGTACGCCACCGTAGTGTTTAGCAATTACGTAGCAAATCGCATCGCTCCGACGAGCACGGCTGGTCACCCGGTATACCTGGCGCCGCTAACAAGCGATCTCGAGGCGAGCCTCGTTCCAGAGTTTGTCGCTGCCGAGAAGCGCAGGAACTTTCTACTGATCGGCAGGCAACGCCCTTATAAAAATCATGGGGTCGTCTTCGCCGCCTGGGAAGCCCATACGCAAAGGTCCTGTTGGCGTGGCGATGAATTAGTGCTCTTCGGAGATGGGGAAATTACCCAGCCTTTACCGCCCCACGCTCGCTGGCATCGGGGTTCCTACCTCTACCGTGAAGTAATAGCTGAACTCGCTGCCTCCAAAGGATCGATAATTCACAGCCGTGCCGCCTCACAGAGCGGGGTACAGGTTCTGTCTTTGCAGCTTGGCGTTCCGACCCTCGTATCAAGCGCCGGAGCCCTGCCGGAGTATCAACCCCCCGGTATGAGCATCACGGGCATCGATGACATCGAAGGATTGGCAGTCGCTATTGACGCCCTCGCCGATACTGCACAACTGGATATTCAATCGAAAATGGCGCTTGAGCATTATCGGAGCCATTACGATTCCGCAATTGCCGCGCGAAGACTTCTTGAGATCTTCGATGATGTCACGAAGCGTGCTCGGGGTGACAACATTAATGAATAGGACGATTCAGGAGCCGCACAGGTGCAACCCCTACTAGCTGGCAGCCGAATTCGAAGGAAATATTCGATCGATAAAAAGAGACGCGCACTTTGGGTATCGTCGAGCCTTACTACCTACGGTGGAATCGCGACTTTTGTGCGTAATATGCGTGACACGGCTTTATGGACAGAATGGGACATTCGGCATGTCGCTACACACTGCGATGGTACGAAGTTAAAGCGTCTCGGCATTTTCATAGTTGGGTCTGCGCGATTTATCGTTCAGCTCCTCATCAAGCGGCCTGACATTATCCACTTACATACCTCGGAGCGCGGAAGCTTCGTCCGGAAAGGACTGTTGACCTGGGTGTCGGCCATATTTAGGATTCCGGTTCTCCTACACATGCATGGCGGCGAGTTTCATGAATATTTCGCAAATCAGTCTAGACCTCTTCAGTGGCTGATCCGGGCAACCCTGGAGCGCACCGATGTCGTTATTGCCCTCGGAAATGTTTGGGCTCAGCGCCTCCAGGACGTGGCACCGAAAGCACATATAGAGGTCGTACCCAATGCGATCCGAGCCAACGTAAAAGTTGATCAAATAAGTGCCAAAGAAGTACAAGTAGTATTTCTAGGAGAGCTCTGCGAAAGAAAGGGCACGTCCGTATTGCTCGACGCATGGGCAGGGATGATCGCCGCGAGAGACGTGAAACCGGCAAAGCTAACGATAGGTGGATGGGGAGAAATCGACCGTGCCAATAATCAAATTCGTTCTCTTGGGATTGGGGACACCGTTCACATTGCCGGCTGGCTGTCTGCGACGGAAGTTCAGCAGTTATTAGCACGAACGCACGTACTGGCCCTCCCATCGTTAAACGAAGGGCAGCCGATGGTCATACTCGAAGCAATGGCAAGAGGCATCTGCGTAGTATCCACCACTGCCGGGGGCATTCCGGAAATGCTAGATGAGTCTGAAGGTGTGTTGGTAGCCCCGGGCAGCGTGAGCGAGTTTTCCTGCGCCTTGGCGAAGGTCATAAACGATGCCGAAGCGCGCGGTCGATTCGGATCGCATGCGCGCAATCGAGTCGAACGCGAGTTCAATGTCGACGCCGTCTCGCGCCGTTTCGATGAGTTATACCGCACCGTGCTCACAGATCGCAGACGGCGCCGAGGAAGCGCACCCGAGAATTCGGCCAAGGTTGTGGATCCGTGACACAGTGGTCGGCTGACCTGAGCCCGCCCGTCGATTCTGGCGAGACTTGAAGACCGCGTCTGGCCGGCGTTCCAGCCACGGATCACTCATCGCGGCTGAAGCGGGTCGTCGCGGCCCCCCGACGTAGGCGGGGACGGCGCGTGATATCGGCCAGGCCTGTTCCGGCCACGGGGATTCCGAGCCGCGTCCGTTAGAAGCGAACCGATATCCCGAAAATGCTTAGCGCCATCTTGACGGCGAATCCAATGGTTGTGTTCGCGGCGCCAGACAGAAAAGGAAAGCCTTCCGAACGTTACGCTCCGTATTCACATAATCCAGTCTTATTGCACAGATCGGTGCACCACTTCACGGTGTTTTCATCTTTATCGCAAACTGATGAATCCGATGCAATGTACTTCGCGGTTGCCTCATCCTTTTTTGCCTCGCGCCCCTGCGTGCTCATGGCGGACGCACCTGGGTGGCCGGGGGAGGCAAGAGGTTGGTTACAATCGAGATTTAGCAGGTACTCTCCACTTCGCCCAACGCCACTAGCGTCGCGGAAAATTGACTTCTGCCAACTAAGTACAACGCAGTCGTCTGTTTCCACTTGACTACCGCTCATCGTCGCGATGACCGCCGTACCCTTCCAGCCCCCAATAGTCGACGCCGCGTCAGAATAAGTCTTGCCAACGAGCGGATCCGCCCACGCGACAGTGCCACTAATAGCGGAAACTGACATTGCCACTCCCGTAAGTACGGTCGTCGCACGCAAAATGAATTTCATTGGCCCCCCCGGCACTCCCCAGTGCTGTTACTGGCCCCCACGGCCAACCTAGTTAACCACCAGCACGTCCTCCGGAGTATAACCACCTTCCGATCCAACCGCTGGCCATTCAGCGATAATTTCGCAAGTCAGATTTTGCCGGACATCGTGTTAGATGTTTTCCAGAACTGTCGGAGCCTTGCTGGAAACATTGAATTGCTGCATTTCTGCCAATCTGCGCGGTTCTCGTCGCGCAGCTTCTCGGCCTCAGGGTGAGACGGGTCGACGGCGCTTGGAGCAGACCGGAGCTCTCCGAGGTCGAGTGCAGCAGGTCGGCGCCCCGCGCGGTCGCGAGCTCCGTTATGCCAGCTCACCGCTGACGGCAGGCCCCGATGCGCCGGCCGAGCGGGTCATTTAGCGATCATTCCTCGAAGATGAAGCCGGCGGCCGCTCCGGTTGGGGCGGCCGCCGAGTCGAGGCAGGCTCGCGAGACGCCCTGGCCGTCGCACGGCATCATGGCGGCAGTGTCCGTAATGTACCGAGTGTTTGCTGAATGACGTATGTGCGGCATTTGTCCGATCCTTCACGGCGTCGCGCACGGTCGCACATTTGCCCAGCATCGCCCGATGCTCGATCGTCTCGCCGTCGACCCGCTAGGCAAAGGCTCTCACTACGCCGCTTCGGGATATGCTCGCTAAAACATGGGGGCGATCGGTCGTGGTTCGGGGGCGGGTTTCTGAGTGAACAAGGGATTCGAGATCTACAAATGGCTCGGCCACAGGTTCGTCGCCGGCTGGCTCGAGCCTGAGGTGCTGTCTATCCTGAGAGTCCTCAACTCAGCCCAACGTTCGCAGAACGTATCGGGAGCTGTCGCCGAGGTTGGCGTCCATCACGGTAGACTCTTTATTGGCTTGAGCCTTCTGCAGCGCAGCGAAGAATACTCCGTTGCTATCGACCTGTTTGACGATCAGCTCCGCAACATCGATCATTCGGGGAAGGGTGATCTCGCCACGTTTCAGAAGAATGTCCGGCGTTGGTCGTCTTTGGATAATGTCGTAATCCATCAGGGCGACTCCACCCACCTGCTGTCCGATGAGCTCAGCAAGCTCGCGCGCGCGCAGATTCGTTTGTTCAGCGTCGATGGCGGACATACGGATCAAATCGTCTTCTCCGATATGATGCTGGCGGAGTCAACCACTGCGCCAGGCGGCATCGTCGTGGCCGACGACGTCTTCAATCAATACTGGCCAGGAGTGGCAACTGGCACGCTGAGGTATTTGAGTGGAAGTGGAGGGCTGGTGCCTTTCGCGATCGGCTTCAACAAAGTGTTTTTTTCTTTTGCGGGTCATGCCGAATTCTATCGTGGCATTCTTCGCAAAAGTTTCCAGGATCGACATCTTCTGCTCGTCAAAACGTCGGAGTTTGCAACGCACGATGTTCTTGTAATCACTCGAGCTCCGCGCGGGCCTCGAGGGCTAATCAGCCGCAGCGAAACAGCCAAGCACATCTATCACCGGGTCCAGGAGTGGTCTCATCATCGGCAATGATCACGAAGTAGCAGACGTCGACTCGCGCAGTGCTGAGCATGTCGACCTTGTCGGGAGGTGCGGACGTCGCCAGAGCGACTGGTCAACCGCAAACCCCGTGTGCGGCTTGGATTATCGATCGGTGCTTGCAGAAGCTGACAATGAAAAACGTCTCAAGGAGGATCGCGGCCTCGATAGAAGGCTGGCCGTCGCCCCTATCGACGCGACGACGAAAAGCCGAGGTTTCGCCACGGCGGACTTCGCATCCAGCCGATGATTAGCTACTCGTTTCCGTTGCACCGACGGGCGCTGTGGGCCCTGAGAAGAAGCTTGAATTCGACGGTGGATGTACTCAGAAGACCAATCCGCCGGGCCGACGTCTTACTCGTAACCGGAGACGCAGCGCCATCGAAAGCTCGCGAGGTCGAGGCTCGCCTACAGTTCCTACTCACGCACCTAGATGACCATCTCGACATACGGAGTGTGAGAACGGCTTCACCGTTCGCTTACCTCCGCAGTACCGCTGTCGCTGCCGCGGACGCCAACGCAATCCCAGCTGTAGCACGTCGATACGTACGGTGGATTGCCGATCTTGACTACGAGACCAATCCTACTGACGGATGGGCGCTGATGGACCTTGCCGCCGCAATCAGTGGGGGCGTCCCCCGCAGAGAGGCCGCGACCGCTCGCAAAACGTTCGTCAGTCACGTTCAAGGTCTGAAAGCTGACGGCCCGCGGCCCGTCTATGTCTTCGGCACCGGGCCCTCGCTGGGATCTGCCGTCGAACACTCGTTTGACGATGGCACAGTCGTTGTGTGTAACACGATCGTTCGAGATCCAGAGTTGTGGCACCATCTGGCGCCGGCGTTTCTCACCGCCGGCGATGCCATATACCATTTCGGCCACACTCCACACGCACGCGCATTCCGGGCTGACGCGTTACGTCGCCTCAAGGAATCAGACGGGCGCACACTGTTCGTATATCCGGCCACCTTCGACGTCGTCGTGCGTTCCGAGTTTGAGGCTGTCGAATCGTTGTTGGTACCGATTCCGTGGGGTGAACATACTGATATTACGGTGGATCTCACAAAGCATTTTGTGCTTCCTGCGGTTGGGAACGTGCTGAACGCGCTGTTACTTCCGTTGGCGTGCACATTGAGCCAGGATGTGCGTCTGTGGGGGTTCGATGGACGAGCGCCCACAGACACCGGCTTTTGGGCGAACTCTGGCCGACATACATATCCAGAGCTCATGCAGTCCATTCGCGATTCACATCCGGCGTTCTTTGCCGACAGAATACCGAAGGGCGATGAGATCCGATATGTAAAGGAAGTTCACGGAGACTGGTTGGAAACGCGCCTCAGCGAAGCCGAGGAGCGCTCCTTCCAGTTTCGAATGCTCCACCAATCATGGACACCGACCTTACAGAAGAGATATGCAAGATTACCTCGATCTTGACTGGATACCCGTTCATCGGGCAGCGAATTATCGAACATCACACTCGGGTTGTGATTACCCCGTGTTACCTATGAGAGGATGGCGACTGCTTTGACACTCCCTATGCAATTGCGAGGCCGTCACGGCGACCCACAGCAGCGCGTGCAAAAAGCCGTAGATCAACTATTGGCCGGCGAAGACCGACCGCGTGTTCTCGAGGCCGGATGCGGTTCGCTGAGCCGAATTCAATTACCGACTGGACGCACGCTCGTCGGCATTGACATTGAGCAACGACAACTCGACCGCAATACGGCGCTGGATGAGAAGATCCTGGGTGACCTGCAGAGTTTCACACCACCTGCGCCTGGGTTCGACCTAATACTTTGTTGGGACGTAATTGAGCATCTGCCGGAGCCGATCAAGGCGCTGGAACGCATGACCGCGGCGTTGAACCCTGGCGGCGCCTTGGTTCTGGCGTTCCCAAATCTCTGGTCATTGAAGGGATTGGTGACCAAATTCACGCCCTACACGGTGCATGCCCTGTTCTACCGCTTCGTTGTTGGCGACCGACGAAGTGCGGACGAGTGGGACCAGTTTCCCACCGTCTTCCGAGCGAGCATCGCACCGGGAAGGCTCCGGAAATGGGCTGCCAAGCACGGCTTCCAGTTGGTCTACGAAGAGGTGTACGAAGGCCCTGTACAGGTCGGCCTACGCTCGCGAAGTCGGTTGTTGGACTTGTCATTTGCGGCATTAGGCCTGGTCTCCAGGACATTGAGCCTAGGGCGTCTCGACTTGGGTCTTTCCGACTGCATCCAGGTGCTGCGCTTACCCGATGGTGTTGTGAATGACAACGACGGTAAGGCGGTAAGCTAGATATTCGCTGGACTAGCCGCAGCACCGAGTGAGTGTTGGACCCGCGCAAATGCTTGTCATTCGATTACGACGACCGAGCCAACCTCGCGACCCGTCGCCACTTGCCAGGCTGCAGCTTGCTCTGCGGTTTCGGGCCGCTGATACTGCATCTTTTGATCAGCCCTCAAACGGATTGTGTTGTTGCGTGTCGTGTAACCAACAGGCTCGTAGTGATGGTAACTGTACGCACCGTAGGCGCCATCAAAGATATTGTTCTGAATAGTGATGTCGGCTGGAGTATCCCAACGATAGGTGAGCAGGTGGACTCGTGTTTCCTGGTTCGGCCGAACATCGGAAAACACTGAATAACCCGCTCTCTCGCACACGTTTCCTTCGACGATAATTCGTTTGAATCCACCGGCGGAGGCACTACCCCTCGACCAGAATTCGAACGACTGGTTGCAATCATGGATATGATTATTGCGAAAGGTGATATCTTCCCAACTGCCGTCGGTACCCGCACGGCCTTGCGGGCTCCACGCCACGTCATATACTTGAGCGATTTCATTGGCCTCGATAAGCCATCTTTTTACATTGACCCAGCAGTCGATTCCATTTCCGTAGCGATTATTCGTGCCATCGCGCAGTCTGGATCCACCAATGTAGTCAATCAAGCAGTTGAAAATATGGACATCTGCGGCGGCACCTCCAATGCCGCAACCGCCAGTACCCGTGACATGCACATCGTGAATGTCGTTTGAGCCAGCGGAGCACAAGATACCTCGCCCCGTCCGGCCATTCGGTGCGGCCTTGATATCGCCGGCCAAGAGGGTGGGGTTAGTTGATGCTGCCACGAACAGAATGTTCTCGTTGAGATCGCAGCTGAAGTCCCAGGGGCTGCTCAGCTCAGCAAGCGAAGGCTTGGATGTCGGCATCACGGCGCCATTTACGACAAGGTAACCAATATTCGCATCAGGGGTTGTGTTGTAGCCGTCATGCGTAGCGGGCGATCCAAGGTCGATCTTCCAGATTCCTTGAGCGTGCTCGGTCCAACCGTCCGAGCGGTTCAATACCTTGAACATCGTCAGAATCGGCTTGGCGCCTTCTCCGTACGATCCGACCTCACAACCGAACGGCGGTGACAGCTCGCCGAAGAAAGTATCCCCCTGCCGGAATCGTACGACAGATCCGTCTGTAGGTAGCGACGAGTTCACTTTCTCAATTGTCGCCCAAGCCGACTCAGGACTAAGCCCGTCCGCGCTGTCATTTCCGGATGCTGATACGTAATACGTTGGCCGCCCAGGCATCTCCGCGGGACGATCGGTGTCAGGGAATGGAGACGCCTCAGCGTGAGGGGCATCCCTAACGCCCAAGATTGGAATTGCCATCGCCGCTAATGCCCGGCTCGCGGTGAATAGCGCGGTTCGGCGCGAGACTAACAAACCCATACCCTCTTCGTCGATACGGTTGATACCCCGAGCAGCACTGCCCTATCCGCCCAAACTAGCTGAAGACTTGTCGCGCCGGGCTGAGCGAGCGGTCCGCCGCACCTGACCGGCCGCATACGATATGTATTCGAGTCCATAACGAAATATCCGGTGAACTGGAATTTGCACAGCATTTTCGCGCAGACGTTAAATTTCCCAACGATTCCGTAGTCAGGCTACACGGAATCAGAGGCTGCGGCCGCCGTCACCTTCCGAGTAGCGAGCAAGGAATGTGGGGCTCCATGGCGCGCCGGACACCTCTGTGCCGGCCGGCAGGAGCGCACGAAACTGCCGCCGCGACAAGAGTCGTGTGAAGTTCACTTCGTGTCGCTTTCGCCATGAGGGAAACCAGTGGAGAAAAACTGCCGATGTGTGCGACTCAACCGGGAACCATTTGTTAGGCGTAGTGACAACCCAGGCGCGAGCAACCCGCGTCATCTCGTTTATCATCCTCCGCTGGTCCTGTTCCTGGCCGACGTGCTCTATCACCGCGTTCGCGAGTGCGAAATCAACGTAGTCGTCTGGAAACGGCATGTCACGGGCGTCAGCAACCATAAAGGGGTAGTTTGTAACCGCTGGCTCGATGTCAATGCTCATCTTTATTTCGAAGCAATCAGCAATTCTGCGCTCTACGATATCAGCATTAGACAGATCACTGAGACTGGCGCGCTTGTCCCCCAACGTGCCAACGAGCAGAACATCTTTGACATCCCGCTCACGTAGCCATGTGAGAATTTGGTCGGCCTTCCGGTGACGGTTACGAACGCTATATCTCAGCGCTACCTGACGGATGAGTTTATTGAATCGGCTCTTGAACGGCACCGTGTGATTATAGGACGTGGGAACCCTCACTTTCGAACCCATGCGCAGAATCCATGGTTGTAGTTCAGGTTTACGGCAAAGAAGATTGCCTGGTCGAGCGTGAACGGTCGCGCTTTTCGCCGATACCATACGCGTACTGCGAGTTCCAGTGCTCGATTGACTATCGAAGCCAGCGCAGAGTGGAGCCGTGGCAGCGACCGTATCTTTCCATAACTGATCACATCCCATACGACCCAGCCGTAGCCGACGTCAGTCCCGTTTCCGGGCACGAAGATCTTAGCTTCGCTGAAGCCACTGACCATCCGCGCAAGTTCGGTAATTGTAAAACGGTGGTAATCCATTATGTCATGGAACTGGAAGAAGAAAGGTACGTATAGGAAAGCCTCGCCGCCGGGTCGCAAGATCGAATGAATATTCGTAATTGCCATCTGATAATCAGTCACATGCTCAAGAACGGCATCACAGTAGACGCCGTCAAAAGAGTTAGGTTGAATCGTCGTATTAGTGATGTCGTCGAGAAGATCGGGCTCGTAATCGGGTATGACGTCAGTCGCTATGATTCTGGTTGATGGTCCCGCCCCCAACAAGCGTAGTCGCCGAGCACTATTTGATGAATGGTTACGGCCGCCTATATCTAATACCTTCGGCTTTGTGGCGATACGCTGCTCGTACGAATCTCTGATGCCGGGCCGCGTGTCGAGCATACTACCAAGCTGTTCGAATACCGTCTCAATATCTGGCAACGCGCGGCCCCCCTAGATAACTCCGAGGCCGTAACTCTAGCCTGACTTGGCTCACGATTCGCGGTGTGGGTTAGCCACAGCGTTTTCACTTGATGATTCTTGGGTGTGGTCGAGGTGTGCGCCCTAAGCCGAGCCTCATAGCCGCTTCGGCGTACTACGTGCGCACCGACGTGGCCGCGCCTTTAAGAGCGATCGCGGTATAGATGGATGGTCATCGTAGCCGGGCGAAAGGATCGCCGGATCGGGCCCTGTTACCAGTTGCCCCCTCCTGTGCGGTCCAGCGCACGCGGCGCGGCATCGAAGAACACGTCGTCTAGAGAGCACCGCGGGCGAAACTGCCGTGGCGAAACCAGTATCGGAGTATGCGTGTATTGGCTAACTCGACCTTACGGGCGCAGAGTTACTGGGAGTCACCGACATTCGGGGCCCGCGGCCTCGCTTCGAGGCCGCGTTAGTGGTTTCCGCCCGTAAATGTTGCAGCGACAGCCCATGGAGAGAACCAAGCTCAGCGCCGTAAGAGGTCGCGCAGAGCGCGCTCGTAATCGGCGCAAACTTTCGTCCAGGAGTAGTGCTGTTTTGCGCGCCGGATGTTTGCTTCGGCGGCTTTGTCGCGCTTCGTTTCATCGGCCATCAATTGATGGACCGTTTCGACGATTTCTGCCGGATCGGCAGCGACGAATTCTCCTTCTGGCCCCAAAACCTCGCGGTTATAGACGGTGTCTCGAGCTAGGACGGGAGCTCCTGCCGCCATCGCCTGTACCAGTGCCGGGTTGGTGCCACCGACGCTATGGCCGTGAAAGTAGACGCCGGCGTGCTGCCAAAGTGCGAGTAGCAGATCGTCGTTACTCACCTGGCCGAGCCACGTTACTCCTGGGTGATTGGCCAATTTCCTTGCGGCTTCGTCCCACTCGCCGCCATACCCAGAGCTTCCGACGATTACCACCGGATGATTTACGGCGATCGCTGGTATCGCCTGAAAGAACTGGGGCACGCTGTTTTCCGGAACCAGCCTTGCAACCATCAGCACGTAACTTCGATGCGCCAGCCCTTGCGGCACAGGCAACGCCGGTGGCACATCACCACCGTAGGGGATGAACCTCCCTCCAACGGAGAAGGTGTCATGCCAATACTTTTCGATCGCCAGCGAATCGAAAACAAGATCAGTGGCCCATTTCGCCGTAAAGTTGGCGCCACGACGGAAGACTCGCCTCGCCAGCGGGCTCCATTTCGCCCGCTCCCACTCGACCCCGTCGACGTTTACAAGCGTCGGAACGCCGCGTGCCTTCAGCAGCGGAAGGAAGTAGCCGTTGGCCACGTTCATTACAAGTGCGACGTCAGGCCTGCGCGACGCGGTGTCGAGGGTCGACGTGAACCCGTACGAGAGCGTGCTCAAGCTCTTGGTTTCCAGGCCTTTAGTTACACGAGTTGCCACGCGAGAATCGGCATCGCGGTCGTCCGGTCGCGTGGCGTCGCGACGGCCATACACCGTGACATCCCAACCCTGGTTGGCCAAATAAGGCGCCAGCTTGCGGATTGCCGTCTCGAAGCCGCCATAGTAACTGGGGTAACCCCGCGTTCCGATGATGGCAACTGTCGGCACCACTTCTCCGATCTGCTTGAGCGCTTAGTGCGAACGTTCGTTCAATCTATAGTTCGGCCGCCCGTGCCAGGCGCGCAGTCTATAAAGCCGCCGATAGGTTGCATATCGTGTGCGGACGCTACGGCAGTTCGCCGGTTGTGAAGTGAGCCTCATGACTATCTGGGAAATTCCGCCGGAACCGCGCCCCGAACCGCTGTCTGCATCGCGAACACCGCGCCAGCGTTTGGCTCCCTTCCCGGAGGTAAGTCCTTGCGAGATGTAGTGATATAGAGGATATCTCGCGACTTGCCGCCGAACGCACACGAGCTGACCATGGTAACGCCGGGGACGGCAATGGTGTCGATGTGCCGACCCGAGTTGTCATAGCGAAGAACTGTTCCTGCGCCCCACATCGCAATCCAGAGTCCCTCTTCTTCGTCGATCGCCATGCCATCGGGAAATCCGGGCATGCCATCGATCCGGATGTGCGGACGACGACCTGACCATACGCCGGTACGGGGATCGACATCGAACACGTCCACCCGACGAGTTGGAGTATCGATGTAATAGACCCGTGAGCCGTCAGCAGACCATTGCACTCCGTTTGAGATCGACACTGGCGCCAATATCTTGCACACCTGGCCATTTGAAGTCACACGGTAAACGGCCCCACTGTCGGGTTGCTCGTTGTAGGACATCGTGCCGATGACGAATCCCCCGAACGGGTCGCAACCACCGTCGTTGGTCCTCATCGCCGTGTTCTGGATCACCTCGGCGACAGTTTCGAAGGAGGTCAGTCCGTCATCGGCGACAACGACGCCGTGCTCTGTGGCGATGACGAACCCCGAGTTCGTCCGGTGCCTGATCACTGTCGCGGCACGACTGGGCACCGGATAGCGGTGCGGGCCACCGAAAGAATCGATGGCCACGATGGTGCCCGCCAGGACGTCCATGCACATGAGCCTATTGCTGCGTGAATCCCAGAAAGGCCCTTCCCCGTGGACTGCCACCGGATATGTGAACCGCTCAGCGCGACGCACGAAATCGCCTGCGAATACTCATCGGTACCCAAACCTGAACGGCAGGAAACTCGCCAATGCACGGGCCGAGATCAACACACACGATGTGCACCGAACTAGCCCGACTCAGGCCGCAAGAGGGTCATCATGCAGGAGAGACTTAGCCGTTTGTCTTCTAATGAAATTAGGCATCGGAATCGGATTCCTCGTCGGAACGATCGAGTGCGGGCACTTCATCCGGGACATCGACAAATCGCACTTGGGCCGGAACGCCGGCTGCGAAAGCGCCGGCAGGAATGTTGCGGGTAACGACAGAGCCCGCACCTATGCGTGCATTGTCACCGATGGTCACCTGCCCAATTATGATGGATCCGGCCCCGATGAAGCATCCCCGACCGATGACTACGTCGCGCCCGGATAAAGGAACCTCAGCCAGGGCATCATAGTCCGATAAGCTGACTCTCTGGCCCCCGTGAAAGCGGTGAGTACCGGTCAAAACCATGCAATTGTGTGAGAACAATGTGTCGTCGCCGATGCGGATTTCTCCCGAGACCGTATTGAACAATGTATTCATTATAGAGCACCGCTGCCCAAGTGTGAGGCGACCAGGATCGCCATGAACGTACGAATAATCGATGTTCAAGAAGCCCGCCGCCAAGCCCAAGCGTGTCAGGGGCTTGACTGCTCGCGCTATGACGCGCTGACGGCGCGAAGATTTGGACTGCCGCCACGGGTTGTATACGAACGGCATGTTGTTAGTCCCGGCCCTGTCTGGTTGTGGCACGGACGTCGCCAGCGCGGACTGGCGTCAGCGTCCGCTTCAGCTCGGCGCTGGCCGAGTCCTTCAAGTCCTGGGAGGTCGTGGCATCTTGGCGTTCGGAACTGCCGTCGACGGCTCGCGTGCCGCTCGCTTGACAGGCAATGCCAACAAGAACCAAAAACACCCAGAAGCTCTCCTGAGCCACGCCAGGCGCCATCGTCGCCTCAGTCATCGCGCCCAGAAGTAAGACGGCCATCGCAACTATCGCGGTAACCCCCCAATCACGTCGTCGACGGGCGAAACGTGTGCCAGCCCAATATGTGGCCAGCACGAAAAGGAGCCATCCAATAACTCCCCCGTCAAACACTTGCTGAAGAAAGGAATTATGGACGTACGCAAGCTCGGAGTGTCTGATCAGCGATGCTAACGCCTCACTGTAGCTAAAAGAGGCACCTGATCGATACTGACCATTAACGCCATACCCGAATAGCAGGTGGGGCACGTCGTTCACCCAGTCATTCCAATACCTGATCGAATGATCCCATACATATTCGCGGCTCTCGAGCGTCGCAATTGATCTTGCGTCACTTATTCGACCGGGCGCCAATGACATGAGCGGCGTAACGATAAACTGTATCGAGACAATGATGCTCGGCAGAACAAGGGCGGAAACTGCAGCCAGCAATGTTGTTGCTTGCACCAACCACCGGGTGACGACAGGGAGGCACAATACGAGTAGCGACAAGGCTACAGCGCTTGCCAGTGCCCCTCGGCTTCCGGAGCCGACCAGCACGATGATTGCGGCCACAAAAAACATCAGTCGAAAAGAGCGTCGAACCGACCCTGGTTGTCTTATGAGGAAGATCGAAGATGCGATGTAAACAGCGGCGATTATTGGCGGGGAATTTATGGAAGACGTCAGGGGATACACAATACGCACAAAGCCTGTTGACTCGACCAGACCACCTAGCCGAAAGTCCGTCGACGGTGACTGCAACCCCGCTGCGTAAAAGCAGACGTTGGCGAACAAGTACAGTCCGCAACCATCAATCAGCGAGGCAATGATTCTCCGGGCATCAACCGTGGTTACGAGGCGGACAACAAGCGCGAAGACAAGAAGTAGGTTGAGCAGCGGCCCAATGCCCGCCGGCCTGCTGAAAACAATTGCGCACGACAGGAACAGCAGAACTAAGGGACCGGCATTGAGCTGGAATTTGGCGTCGAATCTACGGATGTAGGCTGCGGCAAGAAAGAATCCGATGATCAGCAGCGAGCCTTCAGCGCTGAACACTCGAATCGCGATGGCAGTCGGGAGCAGCAGGACGATCCAGTCCGGTTCGGTACCATCTGCGGGGACAATTACGCGAGCCGAAAACCGACCTCGCATGGCAAGTGGCGCTAACAAACGCTTAGTCGACACGCCGACGAACAGCTAGCGGGTCAAGCCGGATTTCAGGAGCGGCAAACGTGGTTGCGGTCGCAACTCGTCGGGAGGCCATCGGGTTCTCCTTCCGACGAGACATAGAGTCCGTCATGTCATTAGGACATCGTCCAGGCGGCTTGTGCAAGTGTACCCATGTTATCTATGTCAGGGAGTGCTTTCCACGCGCGGTCAAGATGATCGCGCCCAGCGCAGAAACCAGCGACGTCCCTACGAAAATCCATACGGCGCTTGAGCCCACGGGCTCCGAAAGCGCGACGATGCCGCAAATTAGTGCTAACGCACCAAAAAGAATTGCTGGCCAATCTGTCAGCCACGAATTCCACGCAATGTCCAATCTCAGGCCTCTGACAAGCATCAAGGCCAGGACCGCCATTATCACGTAACCTACGACGGTTATATAGGCGACCCCGGCAGCGCCATACTTATGACCCAATAGCAGAATCGCGACGAGGATGAGTACTGCGCCTCCACCTGATGCAAGGGGACTGTACTTCGGTAGCCCTGCTGTTTGCGTCAGGTAGTTCATTGGTATGAGGTAGAGGCCATACGCCGCTTGACTGATGAGCAATGTTCCCGTCAGGGGGAAAGACGGCCAGTACGCATCGGCGATGATGAGTGGGCCAGCGACCGCCACAGTGGAGCCGATAATTGCGGGGATAACGAATGCGCTGACGAGTTGCCACCTGACGGGGGCAAGAGTTTCGTGGGATGGGGCCCGGAAATTCTCACGCGAGTAGCGGGGGAGCACAGCGCGGTTGATTTCTCCCAACACTAGCCCGGCAACCGACGCGAGATTCAAGCCGAATGCCAGCAACCCAACCTGTTCCAGAGAGGAAACCGCAGCCATTGCGGGACGACTCAGACTATTCAACGCCCAAATTGATGCACTGTGGGGGATAAGAGGCAGGGCGAATCTCAGAACTGCCCGAGCATGGTCACTAGTAATCCGTGCATGCGGCAGCCGCACAAGCAATACCGCCACGATCGCCGAAAGGACTGCACTGATCAAGTCGGAGAGGACCCATCCGAGCACGCCCAACTCGAGTATGACGACGAGCACGATCTTCGACGCTGCTGTCGCTAGAACCGTCGTTGAGGAAAGCCACGCGAATCTGGCGAGATCCTCACGTGCCTGCGCCACCCATAGGGCATAAATAGACGCGGCGGGTTGAAAGCCGATCGCGAGAAGTTCGATCCCCCAAATTGTGCCGTTCACCCCGAGCACCTCGGGCACAAACAGTGCTACTAGCGCACCCGCAACCGCCACCGCGATGGGCAACACGAAGTAGCAATATATGCCGGCGATACGAAGCAGGGCGGGCCCGTCTTCGTCGCCTCGAGCCGCCGCACGGATTACCAGCTGTATCAGCGGTGCACCGACGACAGCAGTTACTAGCAGTGCCGTCGCCGTCAGCGTGGAGGCAGCGCCGAACTCCACGGGCGACATCGCATGTGAAAGGAACGGGAGAATCAGGAACGAAATACCACGCTGCAACGTAGCAAGGAGCATGTAAGTCGCTACTGCCCGTCCGGTTCGCCCAAGTTGTCCCATGCCTAGCCCAACCGTGAATGACGGCAACGGCTTTGCCGCCCGTCTAAGACGGATTCACACCTACATCCCCGTGAATTTCGGCGCACGTTCGACCCGGGCGCGGGCACCGTTACTCGGTACCGAGACGTGCAGTTGCTCCACCGTCAACGACAAGAACGGTGCCGGTGACGAAGCGGGCGTCGTCACCGATCAAAAATGAGACAGCCCCTGCGACTTCGCTCGGCTCGCCAATCCGGCCCAGCGCTGTTCGCTCGCGCAACACCGCTTTGCGCGCTTCCATCGACTCTCCCCAGCGTGCGAAACCCTCACGGAGCTTCGCGGTGTCGATTGCTCCCGGACAGACGGCGTTGACACGGATGTCGGGTCCGAGGTCCATCGCGGCCGAGCGGACCCAGCCCTCCAGCGCCGCCTTGGTCGTGGCGTAGGCCGTGATCCCGCCCGTTGTCGCGCGCCCGTGCACACTGCTTATGACCACAACTGAACCCTGATTGGCGGCGAGGTTCTCGCGGGTGCCCGACGTCAGCGCGTCGACGGCGATGACGTTGACCCGCAAAGCATTTACCCATTCATCGAGGGATGTCTCGCCTGCCCGTGCGATGGGCTGAACCGCGCCGTTGTGCACGAGGGCCTTCAGGTCGTAGTCCCTGGCCAGTTCCCGACCAACGTCCACGAGCTGCTCGGACTTGCTCAGGTCGTGCTGGAGGTCGATATCGGCCGCCGGCGCAGCGTAGCGGTCGATCCCGATCGCAATGTATCCGTCTTTGCGCACCCGTTCGCACAGCGCCGCGCCGATCCCGCCGGCAGCCCCCGTGACGATGACCGCGCGGCTCATCGCGCGAGCTCCTCGATGAGGAAGTCGACTGCAGCGTTGCTCGCCCGTACCACGCCCTCACGGGTGTTCGACGCATTGTGTGCTCCAAGCACGACATTCGGCAGTGTCCGGAATTCGCTGTCCAGCGGCAGAGGCTCGACTTCGAAGACGTCGAGCGCAGCACCAGCAAGCCGCCCGCTCTTGAGGGCACCGATCAGGTCCGCTTCCAAGACAACCGGACCCC
The DNA here is from genome assembly GCF_003719305.1 of Mycolicibacterium stellerae. Classification (GTDB taxonomy): domain Bacteria; phylum Actinomycetota; class Actinomycetes; order Mycobacteriales; family Mycobacteriaceae; genus Mycobacterium; species Mycobacterium stellerae. Next base: position 30,183 of record NZ_RARC01000008.1, on the reverse strand, counting down.
TCGCCACATTGATCAGATATGCGTCCGAGCGCGCCAAGGCTAGGCGCTCGGCGTTGATGAGATGGAATGTCTCGGGGGTAAGCGGACAGGCGAGAACGATGAAGCGACTCGTTTTCAGCAGCTGGTCAATATCGACGATTGATACGTCCGCCGACGCCCCGTCGACGTAGGGGTCGAACGCGACGACGTCCATGCCGAAACCCTGTCCGCGCTTGGCGACCTCGCGTCCGATCGCGCCGAAGCCCACAATTCCCAGCCGTGCCCCGGCAAGTGTTATTCCTTCGAGCTTGGGCCACTCCCCCCGGCGGACGGCAGCGTCCACGTCGATGTAGCCCCGCACGAGGTTCAGAATGTAGCCGAACGCCGAGTCAGCGACTTCGTGGCTGAAGACGCCCGGGGTATTGCGAACGGTCACACCGTGTTGTCGGGCGGCGTCGTGGTCGACGGAATCCATGCCGATCCCCCAGCGGATCACCGTCTTGAGTTTGGCGGCTCCGTCGAAGAACTCACGATTGAGCTCGTCATCGCCGGCAATGATACCCACCAGGCGATGGCTGTAGTCGAGCAGTTCGGAGGCGGTAAACTGTTGCCGCCCAGCAAGTTCCGGCGCTACGACGTCGTATCCGAGGTTCTCGATGCGTTCGCGGTATCGCGGGAGTTCGACCTGCATCTGCCGGCAGGTCACAAGAATCAGCGGCTCGCTCATAGAGTGATCCCGCCGCGCTCTGCAATGGCCGCCGCCAGGGAGAAATCCTCTTCTATATCGATGTCGACCGCCTCCAGCGGCGCAATCTCGACCATGAATGGACGTTCCCCGATGCGAGTGCCACGCTCCCTCAGCAAGCTAGGAGTAAATATGAAGAAGCACGAATTCTCAATGAACAGCGGTGCAAGATCTTGTGTTCGAAGCAAGACGGACGGATCGTGATTGACTGGGCGGGTATCGGCGTCCCAGAGGCGCGCCTGCAGGCGCGTCACGCTGAATACGGAGTCGAATTGACGGTCGGGCCTAGCGAAGAGTTCAAGTGCGGCAGATACCGTGTCGGCCTTGAGAAATGGGTTCGTCGAGTGTGTCTGTAGCACGATGTCGGCCTCGACTTGATCGAGCGTGTTGAGCAGCACGTCGTTCATGGCGATCGCGCCATCACGCAAATGGACCGGGCGCAGAAGCACCTGTACGTGCGGGAAGTTATCGGCGCAGTCCTGAATGATGAATTCGCTGTCGGTGTCAATCACGATCAGGTCGATTCCGGCGACCGAACTCAACATACGAACGACGTGGTGGTAGAGCGGAACTCCCGCTAGTGGGCGGTAGTTCTTCCCCGGAACGCGCTCACTGTTGTGACGCATCGGGACGATCGCGACATTGCGGGTCATCAGTCTCTACTACCGTTATCTACGCGTCTTCGGAATACATGATCTTGCGGCCGGGCGCAGGCGGGAGGTCGTAGCTCTGCTGGGACTCCGGCGGGTAATAGAAGCGCTGCAGCAATCGCTCCGACACATGGTTGGGGGCGCGGAAACCCTGCCACGCACCAATGAACTGTGCGAATCGGAACTGCGGGATGCTCAAGACGTTGCTGCGTAGGCGGTTGGCCTTGACCGCCTCCCGGTAGTCACCGGCGATGTTCGACAAAGCAAGCTCGAGGGCGTTCGCCAGTGACATCTGCGACCCTTCGACGATGCGAGCGTAGGCCATTGCTTCACGCCTGTATCTGTTCCGGATCGTGCTCCAAGTCTCTTCGTGCACGTGGACCACCGGCGCATCCGCGACATATGCGATCTTGTACCCTCTGTCGAGGGCCTTCTTGGCAAAGTCGAGATCCTCAAGGCCGGTGAGTGTCTCGTCATAGGGAGATTCCTGCCATACCGACTTCAGTACCGCCGCGTTGGCATTATTGCTGAACGGATGGCCCTGGTCCCAGATGTTTTGATTGGGAAACCATTTCAGCATCACCCGTGATTCGGAAAACTTGGTTCGCTCGTCTCCGATCTGGCGTCCGTAGGCTATAGCGACGTTGTCGCGGTCAAACGCGCTGACGATGTGCTCGACGTGCGTGTTGTACACCGGGTAGACATGGGCCGAGGCGAACAGCAGGATGTCGCCATTCGCGGCGGCGCAGCCCCTATTGAGCGCCCGACCGAAGGAGAATTCGCTCTTGGCGATATTCACGATGGTGCAACCGGCGGCCTCGGCGATCGCGACAGTGTCATCCGTAGAGCCCGAATCGACCAGGATGATCTCATCGAGTTTGACGGTTTGCTGCTCGAATCCCTTAAGCAGTCGGCCGATGTGCTCGCCTTCGTTGTGAGCGCGGATAACCGCCGACACGCGGGGCGGGCTGATCTCAGCCATCCTTCGCAGGCCCCGCACTGGCGTCACGATTCGCGACGGGGCCGGTAACGTCCTGCCCCCGCGCCGCGCAACTCGACCGCCAATGCACGCTCATTCAGCCGCCCTACGCCTTCCGCCGGCCGGCTGCGTGACCTCCCCGCTAGGCCGTGCAGGATTCGGCGGTTGTCGCCGCGCGTTGTCATCGCCGTAGTAACTGTAGCTGTAGTTGTAGGACGCATGTCCGCGGGTGGGCGTCATCGTGAATACCGCCCCGAGCAGTGCAGCGCCCACATCCTGAAGATTTCCGATCGCGTGTGCAAGTTGCTCCCGCTTGGTTTGCTTGAATCGGGCCATGATGAGCACACCATCGGAATTGGCCGCCAGAATCGCGGCATCGGTGACCGCAAGCAGCGGTGACGAATCCACGATGACATAGTCGAATTGCGCACGCATTTCGCCAAGCACCTTTTGGGCTGCCAACGACCCAAGTAGTTCGCTCGGATTCGGCGGGACGGTTCCCGAGGTGAGGACGGTCAAGCCTGGGAAACGTGTCTTCTGCAGCACCTCGGAAAGTGATGCTGCGCCACTAAGCACGGTGCTGAATCCTGCGGACCCGACCAAGTCGAGGTACTTGTGCAACATGGGGCGTCGCATGTCGCCATCGACGAGCACTACGTTGTGGTCGGCTTCTGCCAACGCCAGTGAAATATTTATCGCCGTAGTGGATTTGCCCTCGCCCGGCATAGAACTGGTGACGACGATCAGGCGCGGCGGATTATCGACTGCGAGGAACTGCAAGTTGGTCCGGAGTTTGCGAAATGCTTCGGCGATCCCCGAGTTCTCGCTACCGAAAGATATCGCTGCTTCCTTCCTGCGCTCCTTGTCGAGCGGAATGCTGCCGACCAATCCGACGCCAGTGATCTCCTCGAAAGTCTTTCCGTCCTTGACTGTGTTGTCGAACCGATCGCGTAGTACTGCAAGGCCTACTCCCAACAACAAGCCCAGCGCCACACCGGCAGCAATATTGCGAGCGACCTTCGGAATCACCGGGCGGTCGGGAATCGACGCGCGTTGCTCGACGACAACGCGAGCATCGGGCGGCGTTCCGTCCTCCGGAGTTTCCAATTCGCGTACCATGACGACGAACTCGTCGGCCAAGGTGTTGGCAATGTCACGAGCGCGGACGGGTGATTCGTCGAGCACCGCCACATCTATCAAGACGGTATCGGGTTTCGCAGTCGCCTTGATGTTCTCTTTAAGCGCTTTTGCACTCATACCCAGGCCGAGTTTGTCGATAGTGCGCTGAGCCAGCGTCTCGCCCGTAAGCAGCTCGGCATAGGAGACCACGCGTTCTTGGGAGAAGCGATTACCCTGGTACACATCGGATAATGATGAGCCGGCCGTGGTCGATACGAATAGCCTCGTCGACGCTTGGTACAGCGGTGTCGTTAGCAAAGTCACTGCGACGGCCCCCAAAACGGCGACCACCATCGTGACGCCCACGGTAATCCACCGAGAACGCAGCAGCTTTGCGAAGTCCTGCAGATTCAATGCCCCCCCTTGATTACTGCGTGCCCCTGCCCCCGTGCTCCGTCATCCGACGTCGCGATCTGCGGGAAGTATACCTTTTGCGATTTCGACGCAGCTCATTAATGAGAGTAGTCGCAGTTCACCAATGAGAGTAGGAGCAAACCAAAGTGAGGTCTCAACAGTCGGGCGCCTTGACACATCCCAGGCACTCGGGAACCAACACTACGGGGGTGCGGTGTACAGCAACAGTCGAATGGGGCACCCGGTGCGCACGGTGACGTCGGCATTCGGTGAGTACGAAGAGCGACTCGAGAGCAGCCTCGCTCTATTGTCAGCTGTGCGTTGAGGATTCGGCGACTCTGTTCGACACCAGTGAATAGCGTCGATTGCTCCCCCCCGGCAGTGGCGTCCGTCAGCTGCACCGTTGTCGCCCCGAGAACAGAAACCCGCGACACGTTTGCACCGCTCCGCACATCGACGGGGAGCCATGGATAGCCACAACGTAGTCCGGCAACTCGTCAGCGAGCACGTTATTAGTGACCCGAACCGTGACGATAATTCCTGCACGTGGAATCACGAGCACCGGCGGAGTGCCAAATGTGTTTCGTCAGATAGTAATCGCGTTTGCTGACATAAAGATTATTGATCACCACCGCTGCGTACGGCGGAGGATCTTTCTGAAACTGATGTGCCACAGCAGTCTGCGGAGCATCCGCAGTTGGCTTGGCGACAAGCTCCAGCAAAGATTCGTTGCTACCTTCGGATCGCTGCCTCATCTCATGATCCCGGGTCTTTTCGGGGCGCGACCAAGCCGTGAGCTGCGGTTTCCCGGTTCACGAGGTGATGCGTTTCGTTGACGACGCGCTCACCGGGGACGCCAGACCCTTGACAAGACGCTCGAGAGCCGTGGAGGCGGTCATCGGTCACCAGACGAAGGTTGACGATCACGCCTTATGGCGTCGGGATCGAATGACCACCCACCCCTTCGACTCCGAGCGCAGCAATTCGGCGAACTCGATGCCAGCACAAGACTGCTGCGACCAGAACGCCATCGAGATTCAAGTTCGTGTGGTACGCGATCCGCGCCAGCTATGTACTTCGGCGACACAACAGACAGCCCTGTCATAGCGCTGTGTTGAATCTGATGCCATTCTGCTGTCTGCCCGCTTGCACACCACCACGGGGCCGGCCGCCCACGCACCCGATAGCATCGACACCCATGACGAGCAGTACCAAGGACACCGCGGACCACACCGCCGAGCCATCCGCCGAGCACACGATCGACATCCACACCACGGCTGGCAAGCTGGCCGACCTGCGAAAGCGCGCGGAAGAGACGCTGCACCCGGTCGGTGAAAAGGCGGTGGAGAAAGTCCACGCCAAGGGCAAGCTGACCGCCCGCGAGCGCATCCTGGCCCTGCTCGACGAGGACTCCTTCGTCGAGCTCGACGCCCTGGCGCGGCACCGCAGCGTCAACTTCGGCCTGGCCGAGAACCGCCCGCTGGGCGATGGCGTGGTCACCGGCTACGGCACCATCGACGGCCGCGACGTCTGCATCTTCAGCCAGGACGCAACTGTATTCGGCGGCAGCCTCGGCGAGGTGTACGGCGAGAAGATCGTCAAGGTGCAAGACCTGGCGCTCAAGACCGGCCGCCCGCTCATCGGCATCAACGACGGTGCCGGCGCCCGCATCCAAGAAGGCGTCGTCTCACTTGGCTTGTACAGCAACATCTTTCACAACAACATCAAGGCATCGGGCGTCATCCCGCAGATCTCGCTGATCATGGGCGCCGCCGCGGGCGGCCACGTCTACTCCCCCGCGCTGACCGACTTCGTCGTGATGGTCGACCAGACCAGCCAGATGTTCATCACCGGCCCTGACGTGATCAAGACCGTCACCGGCGAAGAGGTGACGATGGAGGAACTCGGCGGCGCACACACCCACATGGCCAAGTCGGGCCTCGCGCACTACGTCGCCTCCGGCGAGCAGGACGCCTTCGACTACGTCCGCGACCTGCTGTCCTACCTGCCGAGCAACAACTACTCCGATCCCCCGCGGTATCCGGCCGAGGTCCCGCAGGGCGCGATCGAGGACACCCTCAACGAAGAGGACCTCGAGCTGGACACGCTGATCCCGGACTCCCCGAACCAGCCGTACGACATGCACGAGGTGATCACCCGCCTCCTCGACGACGACGAGTTCCTCGAGGTGCAGCAGGGCTATGCGACCAACATCCTGGTCGGGTTCGGCCGCGTCGACGGCCGTCCGGTCGGCATCGTGGCCAACCAGCCCACCCAGTTCGCCGGCTGCCTGGACATCAACGCCTCGGAGAAGGCCGCCCGGTTCATCCGGACCTGCGACTGCTTCAACATCCCGATCGTCATGCTTGTCGACGTGCCCGGCTTCCTGCCCGGCACCGAGCAGGAATACAACGGCATCATCCGGCGCGGCGCCAAGCTGCTCTACGCCTACGGCGAGGCCACGGTCGCCAAGATCACCGTGATCACCCGCAAGGCCTACGGCGGCGCCTACTGCGTCATGGGCTCCAAGGAGATGGGCGCCGACGTCAACGTCGCTTGGCCGACGGCCCAGATCGCCGTCATGGGTGCATCCGGCGCGGTCGGCTTCGTCTACCGGGGGCAGCTCAAGGAGGCCGCGAAGGAGGGCAAGGACGTCGACGCGCTGCGCCTGGAGCTTCAGCAGGACTACGAGGACACCCTGGTGAACCCGTACATCGCCGCCGAGCGGGGCTATGTCGACGCGGTCATCCCGCCGTCGCACACCCGGGGCTACGTCGCCACCGCACTGCGGCTGCTGGAACGCAAGATCACCCAGACACCGCCCAAGAAGCACGGGAACATTCCACTGTGAGCGAGCGAACGATCGGACCCCCTGTGAGCGAGCGAACGATCGGACGACTGTGAGCCACGACGAAACCCACATCACCGAGGTCAGCGACCCGCGTGAGATGACCATCGACGACCCGCCGTCGCAGGCGGTCGACGAGATCAACGTGGTCAAGGGCGAGCCCAGCACAGAGGAAGTCGCCGCGTTGGTAGCGGTGCTCAGCGCCGCCACGGGTGGGCGCGTCGAAGCGGGCCCGCAGGAACTCAACCTGTGGGGCCATCCGGTCGACAAGCTGCGCTACGCACCCACCAGCTGGCAGCTGGTGACGATGGTTGAGCGGACACACATGCGCCGATGACGCGCGTGGTGCAGGTCCAAGCGGATATCCCGTCAGTAGAAGGTGCTTCGCTTATCGCCGAGCGGGCGCATTCGGCCGGCGGCGGCTAGCTTTGGCCGATGCAGCACACGACGCCGCAGCGGACTTCCCGCCGGGCTCCGGCAGTGCTGGGCGGGGCGGCATGTGGAGCGGCAGCGCGCTTCGCAACGCTGTCCTTCTGGCCCGCCGAGGCGCAATTTGTTCCCACGTTGGCGCTAACCATTTCGGGGCTCTTCGTGTGGGGACTGATATCGGTTGGCGACCGGTTTCAGCTGGCAAGGACCGCCGTTGGCGCATTCGTCGGAACAGCCTCGAGTATCGGCATTCTGGTAATCATCGCGATCTCGGCGACCCCTCGTGTTTGCGTTGCGTACATCGCCGCGGTTCCGTTGTGCGCCATCGCCGGACTGGCGGCAGGGGTCCTGCTGGCGGTCGCAATTCAACGCCGAGACGTCGAGTAGATGTCGCCGACACTCAGCTTCGTCAACTTCGTCGCACTGGCGGGCGGCGCGATGGCCGGAGCCGCTGTCACCCTGCGGCGGCCGGCGCACCGCAGCATCGATCGACCCGGTCCCGCCGTATCGCCGGCAGTAATGGCGGTATGCGCGCTCGCGGGCATCCTGACCGGACTATCCATGCACTGGCCAAAGCCAGAATGGGCGAAAGCATTTGCCTTCGGCGGAGTCGCCGCGGCGGGATCGATGACATTGGCTATCAACTCACCTTCGGCGATCCGCTCCCGCGCTGATGTCACAACGTATTTGAAGCGCGCGTCGTTGTCGCTCGCCGCGAACGTCGCCTGTGGGGTCGCGTTCGCCGCTGTGGGACTGATCTTCGTTCGGGGAGCGCTTCACATCATGAACAAATTCGTCTGATCAGCGCGGGCAAAGCCCTTCCAGGGCGGCCTTGGCGAAGCCCGCGTACTGATAGGCGTAGGTGGTTTCCCAGTAGGCGAACGACTGGCTATACGACCTCGGCACCGCCTGCATGACGACCTGGGCGGGATCGTCCGAATAGCACTGCCCGAAGATGAACCGTGCTCGTGGGAGATGGAACCGCCAACTGACCACCACGATGCGGCGCCAGCCCAGTTCTCGGCCGTATTTTCGGGCCATCATCGCCTCACCGCGTGTCGTCAACAGCGACGGGCGATCGCAGATCACCCGCACTTCACCGCGGCGCTTACCGCACCACGGTTTCATCGCGGCGTCTTCAGACGGATATGGGTCCGACATCAATACCGTTGGCGCGCCGATCTTTTCGGCCAACTGAACCCCATAGGCTTCGCGGCCGTCATGTTCGCCGGCGAGAACCACCACGGCGTCAGCGTGCGTGAGCGGATCCTCGCTCGCGTGCTTGAACTGCCGGTTGCCGACGACCGCGACGACCGCGACTATCACCACCACACCGGTGCTACCCGCCAGCCACATCCGACGCCGCCACACGCGCGCCCTCGAGGGTCGACGGTGTTTGGCAGACATACCGTGACCGTACGGGGCAATGCGGCAAAACGCGCGACGCGAGCCATCGGGCCCGCCTACTTGGGTCGAACCATTACGTTTGAGCCATGGCCGAAGGCGAACCTTGTGAAGATCTCGACCGGATGCATCGGAAGCCGTGACGCGGGTCGTTCTCGCATCGGCCTCACCCGGCAGGCTGAACGTTTTGCGCCAGGCCGGAATCGATCCCGTTGTCGTTGTCTCCGGCGTCGACGAGGATGCCGTCATCGCCGCGCAGCGCCCCGACGCCGCACCGGGTGACGTCGCCAACGCACTGGCAGCCGCAAAGGCCGAGCAGGTCATCGTCGATCTCGATCCGGAACTGAGCACGGATTGTGTTGTCATCGGCTGTGATTCGATGCTGTTCATCGACGGTGGGCTGCGAGGTAAGCCGGGTTCCGGCGCCGAAGCGCGACGGCAGTGGGCCACCATGTCCGGCCGCTCGGGCGTGCTGTACACCGGGCACTGCGCGATCCGGCTGTACGACGGTGCCGAAACACACCGCGGGGTCGAATTCGGCTCCACCACAGTCAGGTTCGCTCACCCGACAGATGCGGACCTGACGGCGTATCTGGCCAGCGGGGAGTCATTGCGGGTGGCGGGCGCCTTCACGATCGACGGGTTGGGCGGCTGGTTCGTCGACGGCATCGACGGCGATCCCTCGAATGTGGTGGGCCTTTCGCTGCCAACGATGCGCCGATTGTTCGCCCGCGCGGGGCTGTCGATCGCCGATCTCTGGTCTGACAACCCGCTGTAGGCTCGTGGGGTGCCACTTCCTCCCGATCCCGACCCCGCCCTCGCCGCCTACGCCCACCCGGAACGGCTCGTCACTTCCGACTGGCTGTCAGGCAACCTCGGCAGGCCGGGCCTGGCCGTCGTCGAGTCCGACGAAGACGTGCTGCTCTACGACACCGGACACATTCCCGGCGCGGTGAAGATCGACTGGCACATCGACCTCAACGACCCGCATGTCCGCGACTACATCAACGGTGAGCAGTTCGCGGAGTTGATGAACCGCAAGGGCATCTCCCGCGACGACACGGTCGTCATCTACGGCGACAAGAGCAACTGGTGGGCGGCCTACGCGTTGTGGGTGTTCACCCTCTTCGGCCATCCCGACGTCCGCCTGCTCGACGGCGGCCGCGACCTGTGGATCTCCGACGGCCGGGACACCAACCTCGACGTGCCGAACAAGCCGACCACCGGCTACCCCGTCGTCGAGCGCAACGACACGCCGATCAGGGCGTTCAAGGACGATGTGCTCGGCATCCTCGGCAAACAGCCGCTGATCGACGTCCGTTCGCCGCTCGAGTACACCGGCGAACGCACCCACATGCCGGACTACCCCGAGGAAGGTGCGCTGCGCGGGGGCCACATCCCGACCGCACGCTCCATCCCGTGGGCCAAGGCCGCCCAGGACAGCGGCCGATTCCGCAGCCGCAAAGATCTCGAAGAGCTGTACGGCTTCCTGACGCCGCAGGACAAGACCGTCGTGTACTGCCGCATCGGCGAGCGGTCCAGCCACACCTGGTTCGTGCTGACCCATCTGCTCGGCCTTCCAGGTGTGCGCAATTACGACGGCTCATGGACCGAATGGGGCAATGCCGTGCGCGTGCCCGTCGCCGTTGGGGAAGAGCCCGGCGACGCGCCATGACCATGCCAGCGCCACTGGCCGAAGTGGTGTCGGATTTCCAAGAAGTGGCCGGCCAGGACAAACTGCAGCTGCTGCTGGAGTTCGCCGGTGAGCTCCCTGCACTGCCCGCCGACCTCGAAGAGGCGGCGATGGAACCGGTGCCCGAATGCCAGTCGCCGCTGTTCCTGCATGTCGACACGGAGGACCGGGACCACGTGCGCTTGTATTTCAGCGCGCCACCCGAGGCGCCGACCACACGGGGATTCGCATCCATCCTGGCCCAGGGCCTCGACCAACAGTCGGCCGACGACATCCTTGCCGTGCCCGACGACTTCTACACCGACCTAGGGCTGGCCGCATTGATCAGCCCGCTGCGGCTGCGCGGCATGTCGGCGATGCTGGCCAGGATCAAGAAGCACCTCCGCTAACGCCCACGACGAGATCGCCGCGAGCGCTCAACCCGGTACGGAAATCCCCGCAGAAAACGTACAAAAGTGTGCGCTCATGCGGCCGCCGACCGCCCTTCGTCGCAGTGCCGCGTCAGCTCGCCGTCGGCTATTCAGGGTCAATTGGGGGCGGCACAGCGTGGGCGCTTAAGCTACGCGGGATACATTCTTAAAGACGATTCTTAGATATCTGCCGATCAGGAGGCGCAGTGCCAAGTCACGCCAGCTCACGCATCCAGAAGGTGCTGGTAGCCAATCGCGGTGAGATCGCCGTCCGGGTGATCCGCGCGGCCAAGGACGCCGGAATCCCTGCGGTGGCCGTGTACGCCGAGCCCGACGCCGACGCCCCACACGTCCGGCTCGCCGACGAAGCCTTCGCGCTCGGCGGCCAGACCTCCGCGGAGTCCTACCTCGACTTCGGCAAGCTGCTCGACGCAGCGTCGAAGTCCGGCGCCAACGCCATTCACCCGGGCTACGGATTCCTTTCGGAGAACGCCGATTTCGCGCAGGCGGTGATCGACGCGGAGCTGATCTGGATCGGCCCGAGCCCGCAGTCCATCCGCGACCTCGGCGACAAGGTCACCGCCCGCCACATCGCGGCCCGCGCCCAGGCGCCGTTGGTGCCGGGCACCCCGGACCCCGTCAAGGACGCCGACGAAGTCGTCGCGTTCGCCGAGGAGTACGGCGTGCCGGTGGCCATCAAGGCGGCGTTCGGCGGCGGCGGCCGCGGCATGAAGGTGGCCCGCACCATCGAGGAGATCCCCGAACTGTTCGAGTCGGCCACCCGCGAGGCCGTCGCGGCGTTCGGCCGCGGCGAGTGCTTCGTCGAGCGCTACCTGGACAAGCCGCGCCACGTCGAGGCCCAGGTCATCGCCGACCAGCACGGCAACGTCGTCGTCGCAGGCACCCGTGACTGCTCGCTGCAGCGCCGCTTCCAGAAGCTCGTCGAGGAGGCGCCGGCGCCGTTCCTGACCGACGCGCAGCGCAAGGAGATCCACGAGTCCGCCAAGCGCATCTGCAAGGAAGCCCACTACTACGGCGCGGGCACCGTCGAATACCTGGTCGGCCAGGACGGCCTGATCTCGTTCCTCGAGGTCAACACCCGTCTTCAGGTGGAACACCCGGTCACTGAGGAGACCTCCGGCATCGACCTGGTCCGCCAGCAGTTCCGCATCGCCAACGGCGAGACCCTCGACATCACCGAAGACCCGACGCCACGCGGCCACTCGATCGAGTTCCGCATCAACGGCGAAGACGCGGGCCGCGGCTTCCTGCCCGCCCCCGGCCCGGTCACCAAGTTCGACCCGCCGACCGGCCCCGGTGTGCGGCTGGACTCCGGCGTGGAAACCGGTTCGGTGATCGGCGGCCAGTTCGACTCGATGCTGGCCAAGCTGATCGTCACCGGCGCCACCCGGCAGGAGGCCCTGGAGCGGTCCCGCAGGGCGCTCGACGAATTCACCGTCGAGGGCCTGGCCACCGTCATTCCGTTCCACCGTGCGGTCGTGTCCGACCCGGCGTTCATCGGCGACGACAACGGGTTCACCGTGCACACCCGCTGGATCGAGACCGAGTGGGACAACACCGTGGAGCCGTTCACCGGCGGTGACCCGATCGAGGAGTCCGACACCATTCCGCGGCAGACGGTCGTCGTCGAGGTCGGCGGCCGCAGGCTGGAGGTGTCGCTGCCCGGCGATCTGGCCATCGGCAACGGCGGCGGCGCTGCCGCGCCCGGTGTTGTGCGCAAGAAGCCGAAGGCCCGCAAGCGCGGGGCGCACGGGGGTGCCGCCGCGTCCGGCGATGCGGTGACCGCCCCGATGCAGGGCACCGTCGTCAAGGTCGCCGTCGAGGAGGGCCAGGAGGTCGCCGCGGGCGATCTGGTGGTCGTGCTCGAGGCGATGAAGATGGAGAACCCTGTCACCGCCCACAAGGACGGCACCATCACCGGCCTCGCGGTCGAGGCGGGTGCCGCGATCACCCAGGGCACGGTGCTCGCCGAGATCAAGTAGGTCCTGGCAGGCGCACGGTCGGGAAACCGGCGTGCGCCTGCCATTTCGTTGCCTGTATCGCGACAACTCGGCGACCCCGGGCTGATTGTGCACCCATTGTGCCGTCCCGTGGCGTTCGAACGCAGCAAGCCCATTAGTCAGGTACATAACCCAGCTCATGCTGTGCCTATATCCCGACCTCTGCATTTCAGCAAATTAGCCGAGTCTAGATTCCAGTAGCCGATGGCAGCCAGATTTATCGATGCTCTCGCGCTGGAATGGCGCCGCAATAGTTGCCATACTACAGCTGTTGGATCTCTTGCAAATTATTGACGTGCACCTCTTCCGGTCGGGTACAAGCTGGTCAAAATGGTTTCTGGTCAGACATTGACCTTTATGTGGCACCATCGTCATTTATCGCTTATGCTTTGCCCACGAGCGGAAGTCTTCTTGCTGAAGGAGAAGATTTTGCAGCTCCTGGTATTTGCTGGTGTCTCGGCGAGGCAATCGTCGTGCCGACGACATCAACAGATGTGGGGAGGGGGCAGTAAGGACCGGGACCCGGCTGGATCCGTTCCCCAACGGAGAAGCCGAACCGGTCAGGGGGTGGATTGGCCCCGCTTCTGAAGGCGAAAGCACTCAGAGGCGGGGCCAATTCTTTACCGTCAGTCCGGCGTCACCAGGCTGCGCTCCTCCAGCGTGGTGCCGAAGTACTTGGCCTTCTCGTCGACGACGACGGACTTCGTGCCGCCGCGGCGCGCCAGCGAGTCGCGGGCCATCTGTTCGAACGAGATCTTCTGTGGCCCACCGATATTCACGTAGCCGCTGAGCGGGGCGGCGACGGCAGCGCGCGAAACGACGGACGCCACCTTCCAACCCGGGATCGGCTGGATCATCGCGTCGGGAACACGCACCTCGTCGCCAACGGCCAGCGAATCGGTGATCTGGTCGGTGAACTCCTCGAACTGCGTGGCCCGCACGAGCGTGTACGGCAGACCCGAGCCGGCGACGATTTTCTCCTGCGCGACCTTGGCACGCAGATATCCGCTGTCGGGCAGTCCGTCGAGCCCGACGATCGACAGCGCGACGTAGTGCCCGACCCCGGCCTTCTTCGCCGCTGCCACCAAGTTGGTCGTCGACGTGGTGAAGAAGGACATCACGGCGTCGTCCTCGAACGACGGCGAATTGAGCACGTCGACCAGCACATCGGCACCATCGAGAGCGTCGGCGAGACCTTCCTCGGTGAGAACGTCGACGCCGGTGTTGCGGGAGGCGGCAACGACTTCGTGGCCTTCGGCGGTCAGCCGTTCGACGAGCTGGGTTCCGATCAGGCCACTGGCCCCGATCACTGCGATCTTCATGCCTCCTATTACCCCCGCCGAACCGGTGTAAATCAATGCCTGCGCTTGTTATCGACGCGGACTCCGCCGGCCGCGCCCTCAGCTGCCCTGGTCGACGATGATGTTGGCGAACCGAAGCTCTGCGTTATCGCCGCGGATGCCCACACCCCCGCCACCACGCAGCGCCGGACAACCGATGCCGTCGTCGGTCGCCTCGATGGGTACACCGTCGCGCGCGGCCGTGATGTGTACCGATCCATCCGGCAGGTCCCGGACCGACACAGCGACGTGCTGCCACTGGCCCTGCGGAATCGGCACGTCGGGCAACGACGGGCTGAGGTCGTAGTAGGTGCCGCCGTTCGAATCGCCACCGGGGCACTTCTTCTTGATGATCATCGTCGCGTCCCGGCGATCGACGCTGACCGCATACAGCTCTCGGTCCGATCGGTACCTCACCCAGATGTGCGCTCCGTCGTAGTCCTGGGCCGGCGTCCGCGAGGTTTCGACAAGCGCGTCGACGCGCAGCGTGACCGACATGTCCAGATCCGCGAAGCGGCGATCCTCCGAGACCATGCGGAAGACTGCCGAGCCGGTGGATTCCGGGGTGCCGCCGGCATCGGGGTGTCCCGTCCACCCGTTGCCGCCCGCCCGGAACAACGTCCCGCTGGTGACGTCCCAGCTGGCATCATCACTGCCCGGCGTGCCCTCTGCCGCGATCAGCTCATCGGGACCGGCGAACGTTTCCGCGATGTGCGCGGGGCTCGCGACCGCAACTGAACAACCCTGGACGGCCACCAAGGCCGCCAGCACGGACGCAGCACGCCCCAGAGTCATGTGCGCGCCTCCAAACACTGTGTGAGCGGCCAGCCGGACCGTACTGCCGATGATGGATTGATTGTAGCGACTAATGTCTCTGATCTCCGCCAGACGACTGGGTGCGCACCATCGTGAGTGCTAGATCTCAGATGGGCACGAAGATGCATTTTTGGCAAAACTTAAATGCATAAGTCAGTAGAGCTAAATATCGTGGTTTTCGTGGTTCTTTAACAAGAACTCTACGCGCTAGTGCAATACTGGCAACATTCAGTAGCCGCGTGAACTACATCACAATTGTGGGTTGGCGAACGCGAGGTCTGTTATTTTCGTACACGTAACTGCAGATTTAGCAAACTATCGAGACGAACTACCCACTCCCGCTGGCCGTCCCGCGAGCGCGAGTCGATGAGGAGCCCCGCTCATGCCGGTTGAAACGAAGCTGGCAGCGGCCAAGAAGACTGGCCGCCCGGCCCGACAGAACAGATCACCACGAGCCACCTCCACCGTCGCCGTGGTGGGTCTCGGATATGTAGGACTTCCGACAGCGCTGTCGCTCGCTGGCGACGACGTCGACTTGCTCGGCTTCGATATCAGCGCAGCCCGCCTTGCCGCAATCGAGTCGGGCCGAGTCGACCTTCTGCCGCGAGATCTCAGCCGGCTGCGCGACGCGCTTCGCGAGAACCTGATGACGCTGACGACCGAGCCGACGAGCCTGGCGGCGGCCGACGTCGTCCTGATCTGCGTCCCTACTCCCGTCGACCACCACACAACGCCGGATCTGGCCGCATTGCGCGACGCCTGCGACACCGTGGTCCGCCAGGCCAGATTAGGTCAGCTGATCGTGCTGACATCCACCACCTACCCGGGTTGCACCCGCGACATGCTGGTGACCCCGCTGCAAGCCCGTGGCTTCGAAGTGGGCCGCGACGTGTTCGTGGCCTTCAGCCCGGAGCGCATCGACCCAGGCGTGGCCGCTCACCGACCCGAACTGACACCGCGGGTCGTCGGCGGGGTCACGGCGCAATGCAGCGCGAAAGCCGCCGAGACACTTGGCCGCACCGCAGGCGTCCTGCACATCGTCTCATCGCCCGAGGCGGCCGAGATGACCAAGCTCGTGGAGAACTCGTTTCGTGCCGTCAACATCGCGCTGGCCAACGAATTCGCCGCTGCCGCAAACGAACTGAACCTCGACGTCATGGAGGTCATCGGGGCGGCAGCCACCAAGCCCTACGGCTACATGCCCTTCTATCCGGGTCCGGGAGTCGGCGGCCACTGCATCCCCTGCGACCCGCACTACCTGCTGTGGCAGCTTCGAGCCCGGCGGACCTCGCTGCCGGTGATGGAGTCCGCGATGACCGCGATCTCCCACCGACCGATGGAAGTGGTCGACGAGGGCCGCCGAGTTCTCGCCGATCGGGGCGTCGCGTTGCGGAATGCACGCGTACTCGTTGTCGGTGTGGCATACAAACCCGGTGTCGCCGACGTCCGGGAATCACCTGCTCTGGTCATCATCGACCGACTGATCGGCGAAGGCGCGCGCGTCTCCTACACCGACGCCGAGATTCAGCTGATCCGCACCCCGGACGGGCATGAGCTGGTACATCACGCCGACCCCGCCGACGAAGCTTGGGATCTGGTCATCGTGCACACCATCCATCCGGCAGAGCAGCACGAATGGCTGGCCGATGCGGCTGCGGTTCTCGACACCACGTATCGCATGTCGCACCTTGCCGACCGCCATGTCCTCTGAACGCCGCCGATGACACTGCTTGCACCCACCCGCGAGAGGGACCACGCGGTCGCGCGCCCAAGGTCTGGACCGCCGCGCCACGCGCTGCCCCCCGCACCGCGCGTCACCTCTGAGAAGACCCTGCGCGCAATACTTCTCATCGCGATCGTCACGATCGTCATCACCATCTGCATCCAAAAGGTCGACAGCCTGAGCAACCTCCGTCGGGATCCCGTCTGGGCCGCGTACAGCATCGTGGTGACGACGTTCATCTTCTCGCGGTTCGGGCTGGCGTGGCTGTACCGCGTGCCCCGCGGAAGCTTCGGCGCGACGTACTGCCCGACAGTGGCGATCATCGTGCCCGCCTACAACGAACCCGACATCGCCCGCACACTGCTTGCCTGCCTGAACGTCGACTATCCGGCCGAACGCCTGCGTGTCGTCGTCGTCGACGACAAATCCACCGACGACACCCTTGAGCGGATCGAGGAGGTCGCAGTCACCCACCCGGAAATGGTGGTGATCCCCGCCGAAGTGAACCGGGGCAAGCGTCATGCCATGGCCACGGGTATCGCGGCCGCAGGCGACGCTGAGATCCTGGTGTTCATCGACTCCGACTCGCAGGTGAGCTTCAGCGCCGTCAAGCGACTCATCCGCTACTTCGCCGACCCGGCGGTGGGCGCGGTGGCCGGCCACACCGACGTCGCCAACAAGAGCGTCAACCTCCTGACGCGAATGCAGGCGATGCAGTACTACATCGCGTTCCGCATCTACAAGTCGGCTGAGGCGTTGTTTGGAGCGGTCACGTGCTGCTCGGGCTGTTTCTCCGGGTATCGCACCTCGGCGGTGGCGCCCGTCCTCGACGCGTGGCTCAACCAGCGATTCCTCGGGCAGCCGAGCACATTCGGCGACGACCGCAGCTTGACGAACTTCCTGCTGCCACATTGGCGGGTGCTCTATGCACCAGACGCGCAGGCCTACACCAACGTGCCGGAGCAACTCAAGCAATTCCTGCGTCAACAGCTGCGCTGGAAGAAGAGCTGGCTGCGGGAAGCGCCGCGGGCGGCCAAGGCCATGATTCGGAAGAACCCGGTGGCGGTGCTGATGTTCACCCTTAGCCTCGCTCTGCCGCTGATGGCCCCGCAGGTCGTACTGCGCGCGCTGGTGGTCCAGCCGCACTTCATCAGCGAGTTGCCGTACTGGTACTTCGGTGGCGTGGCCGCGATGGCACTCATCTACGGTCTGTACTACCGACTCAACCAACCCGAAAAGCATTGGTATCTCGGAATTTTCTTCACCATGTTTTACACCGTCGTACTGGTCTTGCAACTCCCCTACGCGATGGCCACGATCCGCGACTCCAAATGGGGGACGCGATGAGCCGCGGTCGCCATTCAGGCCTTGGTCGCAAGTCAAAAGGAACCCGCCGCTTTGCGCGTCTGCATCCTGCCCTGCGGGGGTTACCGTTCGTCGCCGTGGTCGTCGGATACCTGCTGCTCCCCGGCACGTGGCAGTGGCAACACGCCGCGACCCTGGCCGCGGTGCACGACAACATCGTCGAGCAGGTCGAAATCACGGCGCCCGCAGGCGATCCCGCCCTGACAGCCCGTCTTGCCGCAGCCAGCACCGGCAGCCAGGCCGCGCCGATCATCCTGACGTATCACGATATCGACTACCGCGGCGACAAATACACCGTCAGCCCGGAATCGTTCGCCGCGCAAATGCAACTCATCCACGATGCGGGTTGGACCACGCTGACCAGTGCCCAGATCCGCGCGTGGGTACGCGGCGAACCGCTACCGCCGCACAGCGTGATGATCACATTCGACGACGGCGCCCGCGGCGTATGGAAGTACGCGGACCCGATTCTTGCCCGCAACAACCAACACGCCGCGGCGTTCATCATCACCGGCTTCGTCGGCACCCACGCCCCCTACTACCTGACGTGGTCTGAACTCGCCGAACTTTCGGCCAGCGGCCGGTGGGACCTCGAGGCCCACACCCATCTAGGCCATGTGCGGGTCCCATCGGATGCCAGCGGCGGAATGGAACCATTCCTGACCACCATGCAGTACCTGCCGGACCAGCACCGAGTTGAGACGCAAGAGGAGTACCAAGCGCGGGTACTCGGCGACCTGAGCGAATGCAAACACCAATTTCTCGTCCACGGCCTTCCGGAGCCGTCCCTGTTCGCCTTCCCTTTCTCGGCTCACGATGACGACCCCGCGGGAACCGGGATACTGAAGAACCTCGTCACCTCGCTCTACGACGCCGGCATGCTCGACCAGGCAGACGCGACCAGCGTCACCACCAGCGACCAACGCGCCCAGGGCAACATCGCGCGGATGGACGTCACCGCCGACGTCACGCCGGACACGCTGGCGGACCGACTGATCTCTGCCAGTCCGTTGGAACCCGCTGCGGCACAACCACTCCTGGACACAGAGCAGTGGATGACCTCGGAACAGCAGGCCACCGAAGTCACGATCGACGACGGCCGGCTGGTGCTCGATCCGGGGCCGGGCCAGGACTTGTCGCTGCAATATGCGCGCTACCGAAGCTCGATGTGGACCAACTACACGGTGTCCGCCGACATCGGCACGTTCGAATACTCCGGAGACGGCACCACGACGGGTCTCACTGTGCTGGTGGGTGATTCACGCGACGAGGTCCAGCTCAGCGTTAGCAGTTCCGCATACCAAGTCACCCAGGGCTACTATTCGCCAACTGACGTCGGGTCCGGCGAGTTGCCGTCGGCGACTACCTACCACGCCGTGATCTCGGTGACACCGGATCAGGTGGTGGTCACCATCGACGACAACATCGTGGCGACGGTGCCGGTGCAAACCGATCGCCCGCATGAGACGGCGGGCGGAATCTCGGTCAGCGCACATCGCGAACGCGACGACAGCCCGGTGCCCGCCATCAGCAATCTCACGATCACCTGACCAACACGTCTACTATCAGCCTCGTGGAACCGGTGGAAATCAATGCCGGCGCTTGGTATCTGCGCGGTGTACCGTCCGAAACCGGCTACCACTGGGACGTGTGTGAACCGATCTCAGGCGACGTGGTGGCCGAGGTGACACTCGACCCGGACACCGCCACGATGTCCTGCGTCGGTGATGACGCCGATGCGATCCAGGCGGCCGAGCAGGCCATCCGCCGTTTCGCGGGCCAGGCGCTTGGCATCACGGTCCGGGATTGACGTCGATATCGGCACCAGTCGCCAGGTCGGCGCAGTCCACCCACACCACATCGCTGCGCGAAGAAAGAAACGAGCGCGCCCCCTCGTCACCGTGCAACGTGGCGACCAGCGCCGGCCAGTGCGCACGCCCGATGACCACCGGATGCCCTGGCCGCCGGCCGTACCCGGCCCGAGCGATTCCCGAGGGCGCCCCGCGCGCCGCGCGCAGCACGCGCGCCACGACCGCGGCGCCGATGTCGGGGGTGTCGACGGTCATCAGGACGGCGTGGCGGGCCGACCCGTGCTCCAGTGCCGCTATGCCTGCCCGGAGCGAGGCGCTCATCCCCTCCGCCCAGTCGCCCGCGACCACGGGACGCGCAGGCGCAGGTACGTCGACGATCGCCGCACCCAGGACCACAACGACGTCGTCGCAGCCGCCGTCATGTAGTGCCAAAACCGCTGAGCGCAACCACTTTCCGTCATCGGCGAGCACCTTGGGCATGCCGTATCGAGTGCCGGCCCCCGCTGCGAGGACCACTCCGGCGGCATGGTCGGCCATCTCACCAGTCTCTAGCCGACTCGCCGTGCTGACCAGGCTTTATCAAAATCAGATCAATCAAGATTGATCATCGGCCGCGATGGGGCGTAGGGTCAAAGCAGGTTGAGTTCACAGCCACGGGATACGTCATCGACGTGCAGGCACCGATGTTGCTCTTGCACCGATGGGCTTTGAGGATCCAGGGCCTTGAACTTTTGACGCGAACCACAGTCCGAAATTTCGACTGATGGAGTCACAGGAAAATGTCTACTGCCATAACTACCTCTCGTCCCATCGACCGCACGCAGAGCAGCACCGCCACGTTCACCACACGGTGGCTCGAGCCGTCGGTCGCGGTCATCACCGCCCAGGGTGATCTTGACGCGTCCAACGCTCAGGAATTCGTCGACTACGCGCTGCGCGGTGCCCAGCGAACGCATCGCCTTGCCCTCGACCTGACCGGCGTCGACTTCTTCGGCACCGCCGGCTTCTCCGCGTTGCACACGCTGAACGTGCGTTGCGCGGGTGCGGGTGTCGAGTGGGTTCTGGTGCCCAGCAATGCGGTCAGCCGATTGATGAGGATCTGCGACCCCGATTCCACCCTGCCCATCGCGGCCACCATGCCCGCCGGGCTGGCGCGACTATGCGCCGAGCAGCGTCGGCTACTGCAGCTGGTCTCGGAGCCTGGTCAGGGATTTCGCCAGTAGCCGCGACACATGCATCTGTGAGATGCCGACGCGCTCGGCGATCTGAGTCTGGGTGAGCGACTCGAAGAACCTGAGTACCAGCACAGTTCGCTCGCGCTCCGGCAGCGCTTCCAGCAAGGGCCGCAACGCTTCTCGGTTCTCGATTTGATCCAGGCTGAGATCGACGTCGCCAAGCGTGTCGGCGATTGCAGGCGCGTCCTCGTTGCCGCTTCCGCCACCGCTGTCGATCGACAGCGTGTTGTAGGAGCTGCCCGCGACCAGCCCTTCGACGACCTCGTCGCGGTCCATGTCCAGTTCGGCGGCGAGTTCCGATGGCGTCGGCGCACGGCCTAGTCGCTGCGAAAGGTCGGCCGTCGCCGCGCCGAGCCGCAGGTGGAGTTCCTTGAGCCTGCGCGGCACCTTCACCGACCAGCTGTTGTCGCGGAAGTGCCTGCGGACCTCACCCATGATCGTCGGCACCGCGAACGAAACGAAGTCCGAGCCCGCATCGACGTTGAACCGGATCACGGCGTTGACCAAACCAACCCTGGCGACCTGAACGAGGTCGTCGCGCGGCTCGCCGCGGCCGTCGAAACGGCGCGCGATGTGGTCGGCCAGCGGCAGGCATCGCTCCACGATGCGGTCCCGTTGGCGGCTGAACTTCGCCGAATCCTCCGTCAGCCCCTGCAACTCGCGGAACATGTCTGCGACATCCGCGTATTCAGAGTTCTGCCGTGATGACGAACCCTGGGAGGACTGCCGACTCACCTGAGCGAACTCGCTCGCCTCGTCGTCATGGAAATTCCGAACACCTGACCCTCTTCGGCACCCTGGCCGTCCTGGAACGTCTTCACCTCATCGGTGAGCGAACTCAGCACGTGCCAGCTGAAGCTGCCGGGCGTCAGAATGTCCTGGGTCTTGCACGTGGTGGACGCCTCGACCACCACCTCGGTCTCGCGAGGATTGACGACCACCACCAGAGTGGAATGCGGCACCGCCGAACGGATCAGCCGCGTACACGCCTCGTCGACGGCCAGCCTCAGGTCGGACACCGCATCGAAGTCGAGATCTTCGAAGGTGCCGATGGCGGCGACGACGGTGCGCACGACGGCGAGGTTCTCCAGCTGTGCTGAAACGCGAACCTCGACTGAACGGTCACCGTTTTGGTGTCCGTTGTTGTTCTTTTCGACGTCGGCCATCTGACCTCCCGGCAATGTCGACCCGACACTACTCCAAGTGGTGTCCCAGCTAATCACTGATGCACCCGACTACCAGCAACGTGTGACCCGGCTCTCGGCTGGGTAATACCCCGGGATGAACGACATTCGGTCGTCGCGAACGCCCCGGCGCATCTTGGTGACGGCGGGACTCGTGCTCGCCGCACTGATCGTGACCGCGGCGATGGTTTACGCCGTGGTATTCCTCATCCTCGCGCCGATGATGCAATGACATCGATGTTTGATACCCAGCCTGAGTGCGTTTGTAACGGCGGGTTGCCATGCGGTTGCGCCGCAGCGTAGTGAGCGGACCCGGTCTGCACCGGGTGCGGCGCGGCCGCGGATTCTCCTATCACGATCAAGAGGGTAAGGCGCTCACCGACGAAGCCACCATGACGCGGATCAGGGACCTGGCCATCCCGCCTGCCTGGAAGAACGTCTGGATCAGCCCGCACGCGCACGGCCACATACAAGCCGTCGGCACCGACGTGGCCGGTCGTCGCCAGTACCTCTACCACGAGCAGTGGCAGGAAGACCGGGCCGAGGAGAAGTTCGACCGGGTGCTGGAGATGTCCAAAGCGCTGCCCGACATGCGTCGGCAGATCAACGCGGACCTCCGTAAGCGCGGCCTGCAACGCGACCGAGTGCTCGCCCTGGCGCTGCAACTTCTCGACCTCGGGTATTTCCGGGCGGGCGGTGAGCAGTACGCCGAGGAGAACAATTCGTACGGGATCGCCACCCTGCTGTGTGAGCACGTAGGGCTGCAGCGCGGGGCCGTCGAATTCGACTTCCCCGCCAAAAGCGGCGTCCGCCGAACCCTCGTCATCGACGACGCCGAGGTGGTGCGGTCGGTTCGGGCGCTACTTCGCCGCCCAGAGCGCACCGAACGTCTGCTGGTCTGCCAGGACACCTCGGGCTGGATCGACGTCCGCGCCGACGATCTCAACTCGCGGTTCAAGGAACTCGTCGGCGACGAGTTCACGGTCAAGGATCTGCGCACCTGGCACGGCACCGTGCTGGCGGCCGCGGCGTTCGTCGACACCGATCCGCCGGTGAACAAGACGGTGATCAAGCGCGTCGAGTCCGCGGTGATGAAGGAGGTCGCCGACGAACTCGGCAACACTCCTGCGGTGGCCAGAAGTTCCTACGTCGATCCGCGGGTTGTCGAAGGGTACGAGAAGGAAATGACGATCGCGGCCGGCGCGCGCCGGGCCGACCGCGCAACGACGCCCGGTGAGCGGCAGGCGATCCTAGAGGAAAGCACCGCACGCCTGATCCGGAAAGTCGCGCGAGGCAAGTAGGGCGACGCTGGTCACTGTTTAGCTTTTCGGCCGATCGGGCACCCACTTAGTACGCGGGAAAGATCCCTGTGTGAGCCCATAAGAGGGCAAAACCCCAAGCAGATCCGTTTAGCGGAAAGGTGAATTATGACTGAGAAGAACAGTGGTCCGCAGGAAGCTGTCAAGGGCGCCGTCGAAGACGTCAAGGGTAAGGCCAAGGAAGCGGTGGGAACCGTGACCGGCCGTGACGACATGATCAATGAGGGCAAGGCCCAGCAGGACAAGGCCGACGCCCAGCAGGATGTCGCCAAGAAGGAAGCCGAAGCCGAGGCAGCCCGCGGTAGCGCGAAGGCAGCCCAGAAGCGCCAAGAGGCCAATCAGTAAGAGCTAGCGCTCGCACAGAAGTCCCAGTCGGAAAACCGGCTGGGATTTCTGTTGTCTCCTGTCGACTAGCTGCTGGGTCGCTGCCGGTGGACGTCGGGATGTTCTGCGTACCAACGCTCTTCGATGCCGCGGACCCGACGGTGCTCGACGACCAACCACAGCATGCCGATGACAAGGCCTGCCGCGGCCATCGATGCGAACGCAAGGCCGGTGTCGTGGTGACTTGTCGCGAAGGCCGCCAAGGCGCCGACGAAGCACACCAAGGCGACGCCGATGACGATCAACCCCGGCATGTTCTTGGTATCCGTCATCGATTCGCCTGCGTGCGGCCGGGTCGTCCTGGAATGGTCGACGGGATCTTTAGGGCTTTTCATGGCTTCTCCTTCCGCCATATCTCTGCCCGTTTGCAGGGATATATCCACGGTAGGACTACCTGGCCCCAATGACACCAAATCCGACATCACCAATAAGGCATGGCGATGGACGGCACGCTGGTGGCGAAGACCAACAGCATCACGGCCATCAGAACCCAGCCCGCCGCATGCCACGGCCACGCGACGGCGTCCTGCCGTCGGGCCTGAAAGGTGCGCAGGAACGCCCACAGTCCGCCGCCGAGCAGGATGAGCGGGGCACCGATGGCGAAAAGGGTGAGTTGCGGGGCACCACAGGCAACCGCGTCGAAGGTCGATCCACCACAGGTACCGGCCCATACCGCGGCGACTGCCAGGAACACGGCTGCGGCAACCGCGACGCCGACGCTGAACCGGACGGCATCGCGAACACCCTCGCGGGCATCCGGGCCGCTGCGACGCAGGTCATCGGTGGCGCTGTACACGGATCATTGATTCCCCTGGCTAATCGCGGTTAAACCTGGTTTCCGACGACGACGCGCCAACCGGTCATCCACAACCGCTGCTTGTCGGCCCGCGGACCTACCATTCGCCTCGTGGTGCGCACCAGAACGAAGGCGTATGTGGCCGTCGGGGCCGCAGCGGGTGCGGCCGCTTACCTACTCGGCGTGAGCATCCCCGGCAGTGTCGTCATCGGGCTCGTCGCACCGGTACTGCTCGCCGCCACCCCACGGTTCCTGCTGGCCACCGTCAAGGGCGCCTTCACCCCCGGTCCGCGAGAGGCGGCCGCGGGGTCGGCGATGACGGGCATGGAGTTCGAAGACCATGTCGCGCGGATCGCCCGAGGCTGCGGCGTCCCGGTGATGATGACCGCGGTGACCGGCGACTGGGGCGTCGACCTCATCGTCGGAAATCGGCCCGATCGTGTTGCGGTGCAGTGCAAGCGACAGTCACGGCCGGTCGGGGCCGGCGCAGTCCAAGAGGTCGTCGCGGGTGCGCCCATGCATGGCTGCACGAAGACCATGGTTGTCACCAACCACGAATTCACGCCTGCCGCAGTCAAACTCGCGGAGCTGCACGGGTGCGAGCTCGTCGGCGGATCGGAGCTGCCCAGGCTGCGGTCGATCGTCCGCAGGCTCACCGAGCCTTCGACGCCCGCCGCGCCTAGCTGAGCGCGTCCCGTACGGCGGCGACGGCCTCGTCGATCTCGCGGTAGGACACCGTCAGCGCAGGCCGGAACCGGACGCTGTCGGGGCCGCTGGCGAGCATCACGACATTGCGATCCCACAGCTTGCCGATCAGCTCGTCGCGCTGCTGCGCAGACGGCAGGCTGAATGCCCGCATCAGGCCTCGGCCGCGGACATCGTGCACCAGCTCGGGGAAGTCGGCCGCCAACTCCAACAGCCTTGCGTGCAGATAACGGCCCGCCTCGTCGGCATGCGCCATCAACCCGTCGGACTCGATGACCTCGAGGATGCGGCGCGAGCGAACCATGTCCACCAGGTTGCCGCCCCACGTCGAGTTGATTCGCGAACTGACAGCGAACACGTTGTCGGCGACCTCGTCGACGCGACCGCCCGCCATCAGGCCGCACACCTGGGTCTTTTTACCGAACGCGACCACATCCGGCATCACACCCAATTGCTGGTAAACCCAGGCGGTTCCGGTCAATCCGCAGCCGGTCTGGACCTCGTCGAAGATCAGCAGCGCGTCGAACTCGTCGCACAGTTCGCGCATCGCCGCGAAGAACTGCGGGCGGAAATGCCGGTCACCGCCCTCACCCTGGATCGGCTCGGCGATGAAGCAGGCGATGTCATGGGGGTTGGCTTCGAAAGTCGCCCGCGCCTGCCGCAGCGACTCGGCCTCGACCGCGTCCATGTCTAAGTCGGGCCGGACGAACGGGGCGTCGATGCGCGGCCAATCGAACTTCGGGAACCGCGCGACCTTGTTCGGGTCGGTGTTCGTCAGCGACAGCGTGTATCCGCTGCGGCCGTGGAAGGCGCCGCGCAGATGAAGCACCTTGGTGCCGAGTTCGGGGTCGATGCCGCGCGCCTCGTTGAGCCTGCTCTTCCAGTCGAACGCCACCTTCAGCGCGTTCTCCACGGCCAGTGCGCCGCCATCGACGAAGAACAGGTGCGGCAGCGCGGGGTCGCCGAGCACACGAGCGAAGGTGTCGACGAAGCGTGCCATCGGCACGCTGTACACGTCGGAGTTGCTCGGCTTGTTCACCGCGGCCGCCGCCAGCTCGGCGCGAAACGCCTCATCGTCGGCCAGCGCCGGATGGTTCATGCCCAGCGCCGACGACGCGAAGAAGGTGAACATGTCGAGGTAGCGCTCGCCGGTGCGGGCGTCGACCAGGATCGAGCCGGTCGAGCGCTCGATATCGAGGACGAAGTCCAGACCGTCGGCGAGGATGCTGCGGCCAAGCACCTCGCGCACGTCGGCTGGGCCGATCGCGGGGACGGCGGCTGTCTTTTGGGCAGGGGTCATCACGGCGGTCATAAAAGCGATCCTACCAACTTTTTTACGGTCCAACTACCATCTGACCGGAACTATTACGGGATGTGGTCGCGTCCAGCGTAAAAAGTCTGTAGGATGATCGTGCTTCGAGTGCGCACATTGGCCGCCGTCCGGATCTGCTGCAACAGATCTTCAAGTGCCCGCGCCGACTCGACACGCACCAAGAGGACATAGCTTTCCTCGCCCGCCACCGAGTGACACGACTCGATGGCCTCGATGTGCTCGAGACGGGCGGGCGCATCATCGGGTTGAGAAGGATCGATAGGAGAGATGGCCACAAACGCCGACAGCATGTGTCCGACGGCCTCGGGGTTGATCCGGGCCGAGTACCCCGTCACTACGCCCCGCGACTCGAGTCGTCGCACCCGGGACTGGACGGCGGACACCGACAATCCAGCGGTCGCCGCAAGCTGCGCCAACGTGGCGCGACCGTCCGCGACGAGTTCACGGACCAGTATCCGATCGATCTCGTCGAGCGGTTCGCTCATGGCCGCACTGTATCCCTTCCGGTGGTCGCAATGACCCGAGCAGTCGAAACCTGGCAGCTGCGCGCGAAATTCGCCGCCGCGCTTTCTCGCATGTACGGCGCGGAGGTGCCCGCGTACACCACACTCCTCGACGTCAGCGCGGAGGTGAATCGCGAACTCGGTGGCTCGCAGCGGGTGACCGCCGAACGTCACGGCGCGATCCGCGTCGGCAGTCCGCGCGAGCTCGCCGATGTCGCCGACCTGTTCGCGGCGTTCGGCATGTATCCGGTCGGGTTCTACGATCTGCGCGAAGCCACGCCGCCGGTCCCCGTGGTGTCCACCGCGTTCCGCCCGATCGACGCGGACCAGTTGGAGCACAACCCGTTCCGGGTATTCACGTCGATGCTGGCGACCGCCGACACGCGGTTCTTCTCCCCTGCACTGCGCCGCCGCGTCGAGCGGTTCCTGGCCGAGCGCCGGCTGTTTAGCCCCGCGTTGATCACCGAGGCCAGGCGCATCGCCGAAGCGGGTGGCGCGGAGCCCGATCGCGCCGACACATTCGTCGCCGAAGCGGTTGCCGCCTTCGCGCTGTCGCGTGCACCGATCGACCGCGGCTGGTATGACGAGCTGACCGCCGTGTCCGCCGTCGCCGCCGACATCGCGGGCGTCACGACAACACACATCAACCACCTCACCCCGCGTGTCCTCGACATCGACGCGCTGTACCGACGGATGGCCGCCCGCGGCATCACCATGACCGACGCGATTCAGGGCCCGCCGCGATGGGGGGTCCCCGACGTGCTGTTGCGGCAGACGTCGTTTCGGGCGCTTGCCGAGCCGCGCCGTTTCTTGGATTCCGACGGATCGGTTGTTGACGGCACGCTGCGCGTGCGGTTCGGGGAGGTCGAGTCGCGCGGGGTCGCCCTCACGCCGAAGGGGCGCCGACGTTTCGACGCGGCCATGGCCACCGCGGATCCGGCCAGGGTGTGGGGTGACTACTTCCCCGCCTCCCATGAGCACATGGCGTCGGCCGGTCTCGCGTACTACCACGGTGGCGACCCGTCGAAACCCGTTGTCTACGAGGATTTCCTGCCCGCATCGGCGGCCGGGATATTCCGGTCAAACCTCGATACCGACGCACAGATTGCCGACGGCGAGGAAGATCGAGACTGGGACTACACAGCCGGCTGGATGGCCGGACAGATCGGCCATCACATCCATGACCCATACGAGCTCTACGAGAAAGTCGCATCACATTGACCAGTGTTCAGACATCAGAAGCTTTAACCCGCCTTCCAGAAGCGGAAGCCCTTCGCGCGAAGGCCAGCGACGCGCTGCGGGCGATCGGTTCGCGCGTCGAACTGGGTGAGCCGGGCGCCCACGGGGTGCACGCCAGCACGCCCATCACCGGCGACGTGCTGTTCACCGTCGCCGAGACCACACCGGAGCAGGCAGACGCCGCCATCGCCGAAGCCGCGCAGGCGTTCACGACGTGGCGCACGACGCCGGCCCCGGTGCGTGGCGCGCTGGTGGCGAGGCTCGGCCAGCTGCTCGTCGAGCACAAGGACGATCTCGCAGCACTGGTCACCATCGAGGCCGGCAAGATCACCTCCGAGGCCCTCGGCGAGGTGCAGGAGATGATCGACATCTGCGAGTTCGCCGTCGGGCTGTCGCGACAGCTGTACGGCAAGACCATCGCCTCCGAGCGGCCCGGGCACCGGCTGATGGAAACGTGGCATCCGCTCGGCGTCGTCGGCGTCATCACCGCCTTCAACTTCCCGGTTGCGGTGTGGTCATGGAACGCCGCGATCGCGCTGGTCTGCGGTGACACCCTGGTGTGGAAGCCCTCAGAGCTCACACCTCTGACCGCGCTGGCCTGCCAGGCGCTGGCCGAGCGGGCCGCCGACGACGTCGGCGCGCCGCGGGCGGTGACCCGGCTGATCATGGGCGGGGCCGCAGTCGGCGAACTCCTGGTCGACGACCCGCGGGTGGCGCTGGTGAGCGCGACCGGATCGGTGCGGATGGGTCAGCAGGTCGGTCCCCGGGTGGCGCAGCGGTTCGGCCGCGTGCTGTTGGAACTCGGCGGCAACAACGCCGCGATCGTCACGCCGTCGGCAGATCTGGACCTGGCCGTTCGCGGCATCGTGTTCTCCGCGGCGGGCACCGCGGGCCAACGCTGCACGACGCTGCGCCGGTTGATCGTGCACTCCTCGATCGCCGACTCCCTCGTCGAGCGGATCGTGTCGGCGTATCGGCAACTGCCGGTGGGCGATCCGGCGGCCGATCTCACCCTCGTCGGGCCGCTCATCCACGAGACGGCCTACCGCGACATGGTCGGCGCGCTGGAGCGGGCGCGGGCAGAGGGCGGTGAGGTGTTCGGCGGCGAACATGTCGACCTCGGCGAGGGCTCCTATTATGTGCGGCCCGCGGTGGTGCGGATGCCCGCACAGACCGAGTTGATGCACTCCGAGACGTTCGCGCCGATCCTCTACGTGCTCACCTACGACGAGCTCGATGAGGCGATCGAGTTGAACAATGCCGTGCCGCAGGGTCTTTCGTCGGCGATCTTCACACTCGATGTGCGCGAGGCCGAGCGCTTCATGTCCGCCGACGGCTCCGACTGCGGCATCGCCAACGTCAACATCGGCACCTCCGGCGCCGAGATCGGTGGCGCGTTCGGCGGCGAGAAGCAGACCGGCGGCGGCCGTGAGTCCGGTTCTGATGCGTGGAAGACCTACATGCGCAGGGCGACAAACACCGTCAACTACAGCTCTGAGCTGCCGCTGGCCCAGGGCGTGCACTTCGGCTAGGAGGACCGTCGGCGTGGGCGGGCCGCCGAACGTGAAGCCACCGCGAATTTGGGGCCCTCAAAGTCAAGTGGTTAGTGCATCGGCGTTAGGCGGCCGCTTGGGCGAGTAGGGCGTTGAGCCGGTCGGCGGGTGTGTCGAGGTCGAGCGTGGGTCGTGGTCTTTTGTTGAGGGTGTCCTGGATGTGTTTGAGGTCTGCGGCGGTGTGTA
>NZ_RARC01000079.1 GCF_003719305.1 Mycolicibacterium stellerae | reverse complement strand
TGCGCGGGATAGGCGTGATAGCAATTCGTCCACACCCGGCCGGCCTTGATGTCACGGCCCGCCCGATAAGCGACGTTGCCGTCACGGCTCCACACACCGGCACCCAACCCGTAGAGGGTGTCGTTGGCCTGCGAGATCGCGTCGTCGTAATCGCTGAACGATGTCACCGCCACCACCGGCCCAAAAATCTCCTCCTGGAAGATCCGCATCGTGTTGTTGCCCTCGAAGATGGTGGGCTGCACGTAATAGCCACCGCTGAGATCACCACCGAGCTCGGCGCGCTCCCCGCCGGTGACCACCCGCGCACCCTCATCCTTGCCGATCTCGATGTAGGACAACACCTTCTCCAACTGGTCGTTGGACGCCTGGGAACCGATCATCGTCTCGGTATCCAGCGGATCACCCTGGCGCACCGCCTTGGTGCGGATGGCGGCCAGCTCCAAGAACTCGTCATAGATGTCGGCCTGAATCAGGCTGCGCGACGGACAAGTGCACACCTCACCCTGGTTGAGGGCAAACATCGTGAACCCCTCCAACGCCTTGTCCTGAAAGTCATCACCAGCAGCCATCACATCGGAAAAGAAGATGTTGGGGCTCTTCCCCCCGAGCTCCAGCGTGACCGGGATCAGGTTCTGCGACGCGTACTGCATGATCAGCCGACCCGTCGTGGTCTCCCCGGTGAACGCGATCTTGGCGATCCGATTCGACGACGCCAGCGGCTTACCCGCCTCGGCGCCAAACCCGTTGACCACGTTGAGCACCCCCGCAGGCAACAAATCACCGATCAGGCTCATCAAATACAGGATCGACGCCGGGGTCTGCTCGGCGGGCTTGAGCACCACCGCATTGCCCGCAGCCAACGCAGGCGCCAACTTCCAGGTCGCCATCAGGATCGGGAAGTTCCACGGAATGATCTGGCCCACCACACCGAGTGGCTCGTGGAAGTGATAGGCCACGGTGTCCTCATCGATCTGGCTCAGCGACCCCTCCTGGGCGCGGATCGCACCCGCGAAATACCGAAAATGATCCACCGCCAACGGAATATCGGCAGCCAACGTCTCGCGGACGGGCTTGCCGTTGTCCCAGGATTCGGCGACGGCGATCGCTTCGAGGTTCTCCTCGATGCGATCGGCGATCTTGTTCAGGATCACCGCACGCTCGGCCGGCGACGTCTTGCCCCAGGCCGGAGCCGCGGCGTGCGCGGCATCCAGCGCCTTCTCGACGTCGGTTTCGTCGG
>NZ_RARC01000078.1 GCF_003719305.1 Mycolicibacterium stellerae | reverse complement strand
GGCAGATTCATACGGTCAAGACAACATCCATTGATTTTGAGGAGGTTGTCGTGCCGAAGGGATATCGGTTTTCGAAGTCAGTTCGTCGAGAGTTTTTTGATCAGGTGTGTGGGGGTCAGTCGATCCGGGGTGCGGCAAGCGACCTCGGCGTGTTCTACAACACGGCTTGGGTGTGGTGGCGCGACGCTGGAGCGATGAAACTGCACAGGGGTAAGGGCGATCTGGGTTTGGCCGATTCGGGCGATCGCGATCGGCGCGGCGGGCGCGGTCACCGATTCAGTTATGACGAGCGGGTCGAGCTGATGCGGGGTCTGGACCGGGGACTCAGCCAGGCCGAGATCGCCCGAGGATTCGGCCGTGACCGATCGGTCATCTGTCGTGAGATCAAACGCAACCGTAGTCCCGACGGGGATTATCACGCGGGTCTGGCCCATGCCCGTGCTACCCAGAATGCCAAGCGGCCCAAGCAATTCAAGCTCAACGACACCCGGTTGTGCGCGCAGATCGAGGCGTGGATGGACGACGGGTGGAGCCCAAAGCTGATCGCTGAGGTGTTGGCCCACGATCACCCCGATGACAAGCTCATGCAGGTGAGCCACGAAACCATCTACACCAGCCTCTACGTGCAGACCCGTGGCCAGCTGCGTGCCGACCTGCACAAGTGCCTGTCAACCAAGCGGGCGGCGCGCAAGCCCCGCGGCCGCACCGAACGTCGCGGGAAGTTCAACGACGTGATCACCATCAGCAAGCGTCCCGCCGAGGCCGCCGACCGCGCCGTTCCCGGGCACTGGGAGGGCGATCTGATCCTGGGCAGCCGGGGCACGAGTGCGATCGGCACGCTGGTCGAGCGCAGCACCCGGTTTACCATCCTGCTGCACCTGCCCACCGATCACACCGCCGAATCGGTGGCCGCCGCGATGATTGCCGCGATGAGCGAGCTGCCGGCCCATCTGCGCCGCACGATCACCTGGGACCGCGGCAGCGAGATGGCCGACTGGGCCGACATTGCACTGCAGCTGCAGGCCCCGGTCTATTTCTGCGATCCACATTCACCATGGCAGCGGGGCAGCAACGAGAACACCAACCGGCTGCTGCGGTTCTGGTTCGAGAAGGGCACCGACCTCCGCGTACACACCGCCGCAGACCTCAAACACATCCAGGACACCCTCAACAAAAGACCACGACCCACGCTCGACCTCGACACACCCGCCGACCGGCTCAACGCCCTACTCGCCCAAGCGGCCGCCTAACGCCG
>NZ_RARC01000077.1 GCF_003719305.1 Mycolicibacterium stellerae | reverse complement strand
TGTTCGCCCGCCGCACCGGGCTGCCCGCCGGGCAACGCGAACTGTGGTGGGTCGACGCCCAAGCGTCTGCGGTCGCCGAGATGGCCGCCGCGGTCAACGTCAGCCACGCCATGGCGCTACACCAAACCCACCGCGGGGTCGCGCTGCGCGACCGCCTGCCCCAGGTCGGCGCACTGTTTGAGCAGGGGTTGATCTCGGATCTGTTGGTGCGCACCATCGTGTGGCGCACCTACCTGATCGACGACGCCGAGGCGATGACCAAAGTGGATGGCGCCCTGGCCGAGCGGATCACCCGCTGGGGTGGGTTGTCGATCGCCAAAACCCAGGACGCGATCGACGCGTTGGTCGACGAGCATGATCCCGGCGCGCTGCGGCGCAGCCGCCAATCGCAGTCAGACCCCCCCGTGGAGTTCGGATCGCCCGCCGATGTGGCGGGCACCACCAGCATGTGGGCCCGGCTGCATTCCGCCAACGCCGCGCTGATCGAACACAGCGTGGAAGAGTTGGCGCGCAGCGTGTGTGAGGCCGACCCACGCAGCATCAACCACCGGCGCGCTGACGCCCTGACCGCCGCGGTCACCCACACCGCGATGGTGTGCGGCTGCGGGCAGCCCGACTGCGGCGGCCCCGCCGGTGACCGGCCGGCCAAAAACGCGATCGTCTACGCCGTCGCCGACCAGAAATCCGTCGACGTGGCCACCACGGCCCAGACGCCCGCTGAGGCTGAAACTGCCGCTCCCGCGGGCCCTGTCAACGCGGCCGACGAGCCTGGCGGTGATGCCCCCGAATCGGCCCATAATGGCCACGACGTCACCGCGGCGCCCGCGGCGTGTTCGGCGCCGCCGGCATACGTGTTCGGCGCCGGGATCCTGCCCACCGCGTTGTTGGGCGCGATTGTGGAACGCGCCACGATCCGCCCGGTGCGCCACCCCGGCGACAGCACCGCACCCGAATCGCGTTATACCCCCAGCCGCCAGATGGGTGAGTTCGTCCGCTGCCGGGATCTGACCTGCCGGTTCCCCGGCTGCGACAAACCCGCCCAGTTCTGCGACATCGACCACACCGTGGCCTACCCGGTCGGGCCGACCCATCCGTCAAACCTGAAGTGCCTGTGCCGTTTTCACCATCTTCTGAAAACGTTCTGGAACGGGCCGAAAGGCTGGCGGGATCGTCAACTGCCCGACGGGACTGTCATCTGGACTGCACCCACCGGCCACACCTACACCACCTACCCGGGCAGCCGACACCTGTTCCCGCAACTGTGCGCGCCCACCGCCACCCTCTGGACCGGCCAACCACCAGAGGTCGAACCGGCCCAAGGCCGCGGGGCGATGATGCCCAAACGCCGACACACCCGCGCCCACACCACCGCCAAAGCCAAAGCCGC
>NZ_RARC01000076.1 GCF_003719305.1 Mycolicibacterium stellerae | reverse complement strand
CACTCACTTGTTTTGGGGGAAGCCGAGTTCTAGGCCGCCGTGGCTGGGGTCGAGCCAGCGTTGGGTGATGGCTTTGCCGCGGGTGAAGAAGTGCACGCCGTCGGCGCCGTGGGCGTGGGTGTCGCCGAACAGGGAGGCTTTCCAGCCGCCGAAGCTGTAGTAGGCCATCGGGACGGGGATGGGCACATTGATGCCGATCATGCCGACTTCGACCTCGTTTTGGAAGCGTCGCGCGGCGCCGCCGTCGTTGG
Organism: Mycolicibacterium stellerae; assembly: GCF_003719305.1. Lineage (GTDB taxonomy): Bacteria > Actinomycetota > Actinomycetes > Mycobacteriales > Mycobacteriaceae > Mycobacterium > Mycobacterium stellerae. The sequence goes on along the minus strand of NZ_RARC01000076.1, from coordinate 1,237 downwards.
TGAAGATGGCGGTGCCGTTGCCGTAGGGGTTGGCGTTGATCAGCTCCAGGGCCTGGTCGTAGGTCTCCACGCGCAGCACTGAGAGCACGGGGCCGAAGATCTCGTCGGTGTAGACGCTCATTTGGGGGGTGACGTGATCGATCAGGGTGGGCCCCAACCAGAACCCGTCCTGGCCACCGTCGGCGTGTACGTCGCGGCCGTCGACGACGATCTTGGCGCCGTCGGCCTCCCCGGCGTCGATGTAGGACGCGACCTTGTCGCGGTGGGCCTTGGTGACCAGCGGTCCCATGTCGGCGTCGCCGGTGCCGTCGCCGGTTTTGATGGTGGCCGCGCGTGCGGCGATCTTGGCGACCAGGTCGTCGGCGATCGGGCCGACGGCCACCGCGGCCGAGATCGCCATGCAGCGTTCCCCCGCCGAGCCGAACCCGGCGTTGACCATCGCGTCGGCGGCCAGGTCCAGGTCGGCGTCGGGCAGGATCACCGCGTGGTTCTTGGCCCCGCCCAGGGCCTGCACCCGTTTACCGGCCGCGGTGCCGGTGGTGTAGACGTATTGGGCGATCGGGGTGGAGCCCACGAAGGACACCGACTTGATCGCGGGGTTGGTCAGCAGCTCGTCGACGACGGTCTTATCGCCCTGCAACACGTTGAACACCCCCGGCGGCAGACCGGCCTCGGCCCACAACTGCGCCAGCCAGATCGACGCCGAGGGGTCTTTCTCCGAGGGTTTGAGCACCACGGTGTTACCGGTGGCGATCGCGATCGGGAAGAACCACATCGGCACCATCGCCGGGAAGTTGAACGGGCTGATCACCGCGACGGGTCCCAGCGGCTGGCGGATCGAATACACGTCGACCTTCGTCGAGGCGTTCTCGGTGAACCCGCCCTTGAGCAGATGGGGGATCCCGCAGGCGAACTCCACGACCTCCTGGCCGCGGCTCACCTCACCCAACGCATCAGAGACCACCTTGCCGTGCTCGGCGGTGATGATCTGGGCCAACTCACCCTTACGCGCGTTGAGCAACTCACGAAACGCGAACAAAATCTGCGTGCGCTTAGCCAACGACGTGTCGCGCCACCCGGGAAACGCCGCCGCCGCCGCGGCGATCACCGCACGGGCATCCTCCACACCGCCCAAAACCACCCGACCAGTCACCTCACCAGTCGCCGGGTTCGTCACCGGCGCCGTCAACCCACCATTACCCGGATAGGCCTTGTTATCGATCCAATGCGAAATCGT
>NZ_RARC01000075.1 GCF_003719305.1 Mycolicibacterium stellerae | reverse complement strand
GCACCGAGAAGAGCCGGATGAACCGAGGGATTATCGGATGCGCGCCGATGTGCGTGTTGCTCATGCGGACTTCACCAGGCAGAACGTCTGAGCGTTCAGGCCGTCGGTCTTATTCTCGTTTTTCACCGTGTGGAAGCTGATGGTGTCGTCGGCGTCGCGCAATAGGGTTCCCACGCTGTGGTGGTGGACTTCGCCGAGGGTTTCGGTGATGGCGTGCGACATGGTCGGGTGGGCACTGATCTCGACGAAGGTGCCATGGGTCTGTCCTGCCGCGGCGATGGCCTGGCTGAACCGCACGGCTTGGCGCACGTTGGCCACCCAGTAGTCGGCGTCGAGGACGGTGGCCCCCTCGGTGACGGTCGAGATGAACGGAATGGTGGGTGTGTTGGGTGTGAGATCGGCTAGCGCCGAACGTAGTTCGCGCAGGATCGGATCCATCAGGGCGTTGTGCGAGGCGACTTCCATGTTCACCCGGCGGGCGAAGCGGTCCTGGGCGGTGACGATGTCGATCAGCGCATCGACGTCGGCGGGCGGGCCGGCGATCACGGTTTGGCGTGGGGAGGAATAGACCGCCAGGCTCACCTGGGGGTAGTCGGCGATCAACGCCGTGGTGGCCTTGGCGTCGAGCTCGAGGAGTGCGACGGCGCCCTGGCCGGCCAGCCGCGACATCAACTGCGACCGGATCGTGATCAGTCGCAGCCCTTGGGCCACCGTCAAGGCGCCCGCCACCACCGCGGCCGTCACCTCGCCCATCGAATGGCCGATCACCGCGTCGGGGTTGACTCCGTAGGACCGCCACAGCCGGGTCAGGGCCAGCTGCAACCCCATGATCACCGGCTGCGATCGGGCGTCCCCGCTGACCGGTTCGCCATCGGCGATGACCTGCTGCAGAGAAAACCCGACATGCTCGACGAACAGCGGCTCCAATTCGGCGATCGCTTCGGCGAAGACCGGTTCGTCGGTCAACAACTGGCGACCCATCCCGGCCCATTGCTGACCCTGTCCCGGGTACACGAACACCGTGCCCGGCCGGCACGGTCCCTCATGCGCACGCACCACACCGTCGGCGGGTCTGCCATCGGCGAGTGCCTGTAGTCCGGCGACGGCCTGGGCGCGGTCGCGGGCGCAGACGGTGGCGAACTTGGGTTGCCGGGCCCGGTGATGGTTGAGCGTGTGGGCCACATCGGCCAGCCCGACACCCGCACCAACCATCCACTCCGCAAGCGCTCGCGCTGTCGAGGCGATCCGCTCCGGGGTCTTGGCCGATACCACCAACGTCGTCACCGGTGGATCCGTCTGCTGTTCAACGGGTTCCGGATCGGGGGCCTGTTCGAGCACAATGTGAGCGTTGGTCCCGCTGGCACCGAAGGACGAGATTCCCGCCCGCCGCGGACCCGAGCTGGGCCACGGCATCCCGTCGGTCGCGATGGTGAATTTTGTTGCGCCTTCGCCGGCGTGGGGTGTGAGGGTGGTGAAGTTGAGGTGTTTGGGGATGTGGCCGTGTTTGACACTGAGCACCGTCTTGATGAAACCGGTGATGCCTGCGGCCGATTCGAGG
>NZ_RARC01000074.1 GCF_003719305.1 Mycolicibacterium stellerae | reverse complement strand
TGTATTTGTCGGCGTTGTTGTTCACGATTGGTGCGGCGGGGGTTTTGTTGCGCCGCAACGCCATCGTGATGTTCATGTGTGTCGAGTTGATGCTCAATGCGGCCAATCTGGCGTTCGTGGCGTTCTCCCGGATGCATGGGCACCTCGACGGTCAGGTGGTGGCGTTTTTCACCATGGTCGTCGCCGCCTGTGAGGTCGTGGTCGGGCTTGCCATCATCATGACCATCTTCCGTACCCGCCGCTCGGCCTCGGTCGACGACGCCAGCCTGCTGAAAAACTAAGGCCGCGATGACGCTTCCGGTTTGGCTTCTGATCGCCCTGCCCCTGACAGGAGCAGCGATACTGCTACTAGCGGGCAAGCGGTCTGACCCGTGGGGACACCTGCTGGGCTGCGCGGCCTCGCTGGGCTCATTCGCCGTGGGCGCGGCGCTGTTCACCGACATGACAACCCGCCCCGGCGAAGAACGAGCCATCCACGAAACGCTGTTCTCCTGGGTGCCCGTCGGTGAGCTGCGCGTGGACTTCGGGCTGCAGCTCGATCAGCTGTCGATGTGTTTCGTGCTGCTGATCACCGGTGTCGGGTCGCTGATCCACATCTACTCGATCGGCTACATGGCCCACGACCCCGGCCGCCGCCGGTTCTTCGGCTACCTCAACCTGTTCCTGTCAGCGATGCTGCTGCTGGTGCTCGCCGACAACTACCTGGGCCTCTACATGGGCTGGGAAGGGGTCGGGCTGGCGTCCTACCTGCTGATCGGGTTCTGGCAACACAAACCGTCGGCGGCCACCGCGGCCAAGAAAGCCTTCGTCGTCAACCGGGTCGGCGACATCGGCCTGGCGGTGGCGCTGATGGTGATGTTCGCCTCCATCGGCTCCATCAGCTTCCAGGGCGTGTTCACCGCCGCACCCCAACTCGGTGAGGGCACGCTGGACGCGATCGGGCTGCTGCTGCTGCTGGCCGCGTGCGGTAAGTCCGCGCAGGTCCCTTTGCAGTCCTGGCTGGGTGACGCCATGGAAGGCCCCACCCCGGTCTCCGCACTCATCCACGCCGCCACCATGGTCACCGCCGGGGTCTACCTGATCGTGCGCTCAGGTCCGGTGTTCGACCTCGCCCCCGGCGCACAACTGGGGGTGGTCATCGTCGGGGCGGTCACCCTGCTGTTCGGCGCGATCATCGGCTGCGCCAAAGACGACATCAAAAAAGCGCTCGCCGCATCCACCATGAGCCAGATCGGCTACATGGTGCTCGCCGCCGGGCTGGGCCCCGCCGGCTACGCCGTGGCGATCATGCACCTGCTCACCCACGGCTTCTTCAAAGCCGGCCTGTTCCTGGGCGCAGGCTCGGTCATGCACGCCATGGACGACGAAGTGAACATGCGCCACTACGGCGGCCTGCGCACACTGCTGCCGATCACCTTCGCCACCTTCGGGCTGGGCTACCTGGCCATCATCGGCATCCCACCACTGGCGGGCTTCTTCTCCAAAGACGGCATCATCGAAGCCGCCCTAGGCGCCGGCGGCGCCAAAGGCGCCATCCTGGGCACCGCAACCATCCTCGGCGCAGGCATCACCGCCTTCTACATGACCCGCGTCATGCTCATGACCTTCTTCGGTCAACCGCGGTGGAAAGACCCCGGGGGCGGCGAAGCCGGGGGGAAAGCCACAGTCACCCAACCCCACGAATCACCGAAAGTGATGACCTGGCCGATGATCCTGCTCGCCGTCGGCTCAGTGGCATCCGGCGCCCTGTTCGCCATCGGCGGCACCCTGGCGCACTGGCTCCAACCCGTCGTCGGCGCCCACGAAGCACACCACGCCCTACCCGCCTGG
>NZ_RARC01000073.1 GCF_003719305.1 Mycolicibacterium stellerae | reverse complement strand
CCGGTGAGCGGATTGTGGTGAACATGGGTCCCCAGCACCCGTCCACCCACGGGGTGCTGCGGCTGATCCTGGAGATCGAAGGCGAGACGATCGTGTCGGCCCGCTGCGGCATCGGCTACCTACACACCGGCATCGAGAAGAACCTGGAATACCGCACCTGGACCCAGGGCGTCACGTTCGTCACCCGAATGGACTACCTCTCACCACTGTTCAACGAAACCGTGTACTGCCTCGGAGTGGAGAAACTGCTCGGGGTCACCGACGACATCCCCCAACGCGCCAGCATCATCCGGGTGATGATGATGGAACTCAACCGCATCTCGTCCCACCTGGTCGCGCTGGCCACCGGCGGGATGGAACTGGGCTCCATGGGTGCGATGTTCTACGGGTTCCGCGAACGCGAACAGATCCTGTCGATCTTCGAAACCATCACCGGGCTGCGGATGAACAACGCCTACATCCGCCCCGGCGGGCTGGCCACCGACCTACCCGAAGAAGCCCTGCCCCAGATCCGCGACATGCTCACCCTGATGCCCAAACGGCTCAAAGACCTCTCCGACCTCCTAAGCGAGAACTACATCTGGAAGGCCCGCACCCAAAACATCGGCTACCTCGACCTGACCGGCTGCATGGCCCTCGGCGTCACCGGCCCGGTCCTGCGCGCCACCGGCCTCCCCCACGACCTGCGCAAATCCCAACCCTACTGCGGGTATGAAACCTACGACTTCGACGTCATCACCGACGACGGCTGCGACGCCTACGGCCGCTACCTGATCAGGGTCAAAGAACTCCACGAATCACTGAAAATCATCACCCAATGCGTCGAGCGCCTCGAAACCACACCAGGCCCGGTGATGCTGACCGACAAGAAACTGGCCTGGCCCGCCGACCTGAAACTGGGACCCGACGGGCTGGGCAACTCACCCGAACACATCGCCAAAATCATGGGCCACTCCATGGAAGGCCTGATCCACCACTTCAAACTCGTCACCGAAGGCATCCGGGTCCCACCCGGACAGGTCTACGTCGCCGTGGAATCACCACGCGGCGAACTCGGCGTGCACATGGTCTCCGACGGCGGCACCAGACCCTACCGAGTGCACTACCGCGACCCCTCCTTCACCAACCTGCAAGCCGTCGGCGCCACCTGCGAAGGCGCCATGGTCGCCGACGCCATCTCCGCCGTCGCCTCCATCGACCCAGTCATGGGAGGCGTGGACCGCTAATGAGCTCTCCCAACGGATCCTCGGTGTTCATCGAGCTGGGTCAGCGGCCCGACGAGGCGGGCCCGCCGATCGCCGGCGAGGCGGCTTACCCGGCCGACGTGACCGCCAGGCTGGCGGCCGACGCCGAAGGCATCATCGCCAAATACCCGCGTTCTCGGTCGGCGCTGCTGCCGCTGCTGCATCTGGTGCAGGCCGAAGACGGCTGTCTCACCAAGGCCGGCCTCGCGTTCTGCGCCAGGCAGCTCGACCTGACCGAGGCCGAGGTGACCGCGGTGGCCACGTTCTACTCGATGTACCGGCGCACCCCCACCGGCGAGTACCTGGTCGGCGTCTGCACCAACACCCTGTGCGCGATCATGGGCGGCGACGCGATCCTCGACGCACTGCAGGACCACCTCGGCATCCACGCAGGCCAGACCACCGACGACGGCCGCGTCACCCTCGAACACATCGAATGCAACGCCGCATGCGACTACGCACCCGTCATGATGGTCAACTGGGAATTCTTCGACAACCAAACCCCCTCCTCGGCAAGAGATCTCGTCGACGCGCTACGCGAAGGCCAGCCGCCGCTGCCCAGTCGCGGGGCGCCGCTTTGCACCTTC
>NZ_RARC01000072.1 GCF_003719305.1 Mycolicibacterium stellerae | reverse complement strand
GAGAACGCCACGAACGCCAGATTGGCCGCATTGAGCATCAACTCGACACACATGAACATCACGATGGCGTTGCGGCGCAACAAAACCCCCGCCGCACCAATCGTGAACAACAACGCCGACAAATACAGATAGTTATCGGGGTTCATCAACGCTCCTCGCGTGCGAGGGGGTCTTCAACGTTCCTGTGTTGCAGGATCGCGGCGACCGAAAGCTCCGAACCCGAGCCGTCGGGTAGCCGCGCCTGAAGGTCCACGGCGTTGTGTCGTGCGAACACGCCTGGGCCCGGCATCGAAGTCGCATGCCCGCCTGGCTGGAACCGCGCCTCGGCCAGTTCGCGCTGGGTCTTGGCGCGCTCGAACCGCTCCTTGTGCGCGAGCACCATCGCGCCGAGCGCGGCGGTGATGAGCAGTGCACTCGTGAGTTCGAACGCCCACAGGTAGCGGGTGAAGATCAACGCCGCCAACCCCTCGACGTTCCCGCCACTGTTGGCCTCCGCCAGCCCGGTGAAGCCTGCCACCGACAGATTGCCGATTCCGGCGATCAGCAGGATGCCGAAGCCGACACCGATGACGATCGCCGAAACACGTTGCCCGCGAATGGTCTCCACAAGAGACTCGGATGAGTCGACGCCGATGAGCATCAGCACGAACAGGAAAAGCATCATCACCGCGCCGGTGTAGACGACCACCTGCACGATGCCGAGGAACAGGGCGTCCTGCGCGATGTAGAGCACAGCGAGCGAAATCATCACCGTCGCCAGGTTTATCGCCGAGTAGACCGCCTTCGGCGCGGCCACCATCGCGAGCGCACTCAGCACGGCGACAGCGCCGAGCACCCAGAACACCACGGCTTCGGCCGTGGAGGTACGACCCGTGGAATCGGTGGCCAGCGCGATGAATTCGACGTTCACCGTGCTTCCTCGGTGAGGGGCTTGATATTGCCCAGGTAGTAGTCCTCGTCTGTACTGCCTGGCTGCATCGGGTGCGGCGCCTGCACCATTCCCGGCTGCATCGGGGCGAGCAGTTTGTCTTTGCCCCAGATGAGGTCGGCGCGGTTGTCGTCGGCCATCTCGTATTCGTTGGTCATGGTCAGTGCGCGGGTGGGGCAGGCTTCGATGCACAGTCCGCAGCCGATGCAGCGTAGGTAGTTGATTTGGTAGACGCGGCCGTAGCGTTCGCCGGGGGAGAAGCGTTCGTCGGGGGTGTTGTTGTCGCCTTCGACGTAGATCGCGTCGGCCGGGCAGGCCCACGCGCACAACTCACACCCGATGCACTTCTCGAGCCCGTCGGGGTAGCGGTTGAGTTGGTGGCGGCCGTGATAGCGCTTGGCGACCGGCCCTGGCTTCTCCGGGTACTCCTCGGTGATCGGCTTCTTGAACATCGTGGAAAACGTGACCGCGAAGCCCGCAATGGCGTCGAGGAACTTAGGCATCGGCTTTCTCCTTGGCTGGGGGCAGCGGCGGTGCGGGGAAGACGCCCGTGTTGACCGCCTGCACCGGGATTCTGCGAACATTTCTGGCCCGCACTGTTTTCCACAGCAGCACGACGACGAGGAGAACGGCTACAGTGCCTGCGGCAAGCAGGCCTGTTGCCAACGCGGCGTGTCCATCGTTGCGCAGGCTGCGGGTGGTGGCCACGATCGCGATCCACACCAGCGAGATCGGGATGAGAATCTTCCAGCCGAGGGCCATGAATTGGTCGTAGCGCAGTCGGGGCAGGGTGGCGCGTAGCCAGAAGTAGCCGAACAGGAATGCCCATACTTTGGCGGTGAACCAAAGTAGGGGCCACCAGCCGGAATTGGCGCCGTCCCACAGGCTGATCGGCCACGGCGCGTGCCAGCCGCCGAGGAACATCGTGGTGGCCAACGCCGACACGGTGGTCATGTTGACGTACTCGGCGAGCATGAACATCGCGAACTTCAGCG
>NZ_RARC01000071.1 GCF_003719305.1 Mycolicibacterium stellerae | reverse complement strand
GAGAACGCCACGAACGCCAGATTGGCCGCATTGAGCATCAACTCGACACACATGAACATCACGATGGCGTTGCGGCGCAACAAAACCCCCGCCGCACCAATCGTGAACAACAACGCCGACAAATACACACAGCTCGTGGGGTTCATCCGTGTCCGTCCCCGGTTGTGCTGTGCACCCAGTCGTCAACCCAGTCGGCGCCGATATCGCAGAGCGGTGTGATCGGCCGAAGATGCGACCGCCTCGACGAGTTCGCCGGTCGCATCTCTACGGCGCGTGGCCGCAACACCGGTGCTACCGAATCGGGCGCGGGTGAACCGTCCGGGAGCAGCGCCAGAGTGTTGACGGCGTTGTGATGGGCGAAGACACCCGGATTGGGCAGCGTGGTGGGATGCGCGCCCGGCCGGAACCGCTCGGTGGCGAGTTCACGCTGTGTCTTCCGCCGCTTCGAGCGCTCCCGAAAGGCAAGGACCATCGCGCCCACCGCCGCGGTGATGAGCAGTGCGCTCGTCAGTTCGAACGCCCACAGGTAGCGGGTGAAGATCAACGCCGCCAACCCCTCGACGTTCCCGCCGCTGTTGGCCTCCGCCAAGCCGGTGAAGCCGATCGCCGACACGTTGCCGATACCTGCGATGAGTAGAAACCCGAAGCCGAGACCCACCGTGATCGCTGCAACGCGTTGCCCGCGAATGGTTTCCGTCATCGATTCGGCAGAGTCGACGCCGATGAGCATCAGCACGAACAGGAAAAGCATCATCACCGCGCCGGTGTAGACGACCACCTGCACGATGCCGAGGAACAGGGCGTCCTGCGCGATGTAGAACACGGCGAGCGCGATCATCGTCATCGCGAGGAACATCGCGGAGTAGACGGCCTTGGCCGCGGTCACAACTCCGAGTGCGCCGATTACTGCGACGACACCGAGCACGCAGAACAACGCGCCTTCGCCGGTCATCGGTGTGTCTCCGGGGCCGGGGCGAGCAGTTTGTCTTTGCCCCAGATGAGGTCGGCGCGGTTGTCGTCGGCCATCTCGTATTCGTTGGTCATGGTCAGTGCGCGGGTGGGGCAGGCTTCGATGCACAGTCCGCAGCCGATGCAGCGTAGGTAGTTGATTTGGTAGACGCGGCCGTAGCGTTCGCCGGGGGAGAAGCGTTCGTCGGGGGTGTTGTTGTCGCCTTCGACGTAGATCGCGTCGGCCGGGCAGGCCCACGCGCACAACTCACACCCGATGCACTTCTCCAGCCCGTCGGGGTAGCGGTTGAGTTGGTGGCGGCCGTGATAGCGCTTGGCGACCGGCCCTGGCTTCTCCGGGTACTCCTCGGTGATCGGCTTCTTGAACATCGTGGAAAACGTGACCCGGAAACCTGATAGGGCGTCCAGCAATTTAGGCATCGATGTCTTCCCGTCGAATGACGATCATCGGGTCAACCACGCGCTGGCCCGGGAGCGGCGGAACCGGATAGCCGGCGGCCATCGGATTGACGTACGTGGTCTCCCGGATCGGGCGAATGGTGTTGGTGGCCTCACGGTTCGACAACGCCCGCACCGCAACCACGACGACGGCAATTACGAGACAGAGCCCGGCAGCGGCCGTCGCCCATGGGGATATGCCGAGGGCAGATTTCAGGCCTCGTGCGATGGCGACGATCATCAGCCATAGCAGCGAGATCGGGATCAGCACTTTCCAACTCAGTGCCATGAATTGGTCGTAGCGCAGTCGGGGCAGGGTGGCGCGTAGCCAGAAGTAGCCGAACAGGAATGCCCATACTTTGGCGGTGAACCAAAGTAGGGGCCACCAGCCGGTGTTGGCGCCGTCCCACAGGCTGATCGGCCACGGCGCGTGCCAGCCGCCGAGGAACATCGTGGTGGCCAACGCCGACACGGTGGTCATGTTGACGTACTCGGCGAGCATGAACATCGCGAACTTCAGCG
>NZ_RARC01000070.1 GCF_003719305.1 Mycolicibacterium stellerae | reverse complement strand
CCTCGAATCGGCCGCAGGCATCACCGGTTTCATCAAGACGGTGCTCAGTGTCAAACACGGCCACATCCCCAAACACCTCAACTTCACCACCCTCACACCCCACGCCGGCGAAGGCGCAACAAAATTCGCCATCGCCGCACAGCCGACGGAATGGCCAGTGACGGGCCGGGCACGTCGCGCCGGTGTGTCCTCTTTCGGCGTCAGCGGAACCAACGCTCACATCATCATCGAGCAGGCACCCGCTCCCGAACCCGTGCGGTGGGAACCGGATCCACCGGTGACGACGTTGGTGGTATCGGCCAAGACCCCGGAGCGGATCGCCTCGACAGCGGGGGCGCTTGTGCAGTGGATGACCGGTCCGGGCGCAAACGTCGGGCTGGGCGATGTGGCCCACACGCTCAACCATCACCGGGCCCGGCAACCCAGGTTCGCCACCGTCTGCGCCCGCGACCGCGCAGAAGCCCTCGCCGGGCTACAGGCACTCGCCGATGGCGAAGCCGCCGTCGGTGTAGTCGGGCCCCACGCAGGTCCCTGCAGGCCAGGAACGGTGTTCGTGTACTCCGGTCAAGGCTCGCAGTGGGCCGGGATGGGCCGACAACTGCTTGCCGACGAGCCGGCCTTCGCCGAAGCAATCGCCGAGTTGGAACCCGCGTTCGTCGAGCACGTCGGCTTCTCCCTGCAGAAGGTTCTTACCGACGGTCAGCCGCTGGTCGGAATCGAGCGCATTCAGCCGGTACTGACGGCTCTGCAGCTGGCGCTCACCCAGCTGTGGCGGTCCTACGGAATCAACCCCGACGCGGTGATCGGCCATTCCATGGGCGAAGTCGCTGCCGCCGTCGTTGCGGGCGCGCTGACTCCGGCCGAGGGGCTGAGGATCATCGCAACCCGGTCGCGGTTGATGTCGCGGCTCGCCGGCCAGGGCGCGATGGCGCTGCTCGAACTGGACGCCGACGCCACCGCGGAGTTGATCGCCGACCAGCCGGACGTCACGCTTGCGGTCTTCGCATCGCCGGGCCAGACCGTCATCGCGGGTCCGCCCGCCGACGTCGATGGCCTGATCGCGAAGGTGGCCGGGCAGACGCGACTGGCTCGACGCATCGAAGTCGATGTCGCGTCGCACCACCCCACCATCGATCCAATCCTGTCCGAACTGCGTTCGGCGCTGGCCGATCTCGCGCCCAAGAAACCCACGATTCCGTTTATCTCGACGGCGGCAGACGGTGCGACCGACCTTGACGCCGACTACTGGGTGGCCAACGTGCGTCAGCCGGTCCGATTCAGCCAGGCCGTCGCGGCGGCGGGGGAGAGCCACGCCACCTTCATCGAAGTGAGCCCCCATCCACTGCTGGCCCACGCGATCACGGAAACGCTGGCTGGTGTTCACCACCACCACGTCCCCACTCTGCTGCGCGATGTGCACGACACCCAGGCCTTCCATACCAACCTCAATGCGGCGCACACCATTTCGCCCCCGGCGACGCCACACCCACCCGAACCTCATCCTGTCTTGCCTGTCACCCCCTGGCACCACAAGAGCCACTGGCTGAGCGCCTCGTCGTCGAAGCGTCGTAATCGGTCGAAGGACGACTGGGGATCTGATTTGGCGTGGCCGGTGCGCTCATTGGGTGATGTGGTGACCGCCGACACCGGGTCATGGCTGCTGTTCGCAGATGAATCGTTCGGCGTAGAGATTGTTCGCACGCTGGGTCACGACCTCGCCGTCGATGTCACTCCGACCACGTTGCTCGGGGACGAATCGACGGGGCCAGCGTTGCTGGATTCCCTCGGCAGCGTCACCAATGTGCTGTACGCGCCGGACATTTCGGCATCGCAATTCGACGCCGAGTCCGGCTATATGCTGTTCAGCGCGGCGAGACGGCTGACCGCGGCCCTGGCCACCATGGCATCGCCACCGCGGCTGTTCGTGCTGGTTCGTGAGGTCGTCCCGGACGACCAGGACAATCCCGCCCAGGCGATCCTGTGGGGGCTGGGCCGCATGCTGGCGCTGCAGCATCCCGATATCTGGGGCGGCATCGTCGAATTCGGCGACACGACCTCCGCCGAGCACCCCGCCGAAGCAGGGGATTCCGCCGAGGACACCGACGGGCCCATCGCCGGTGAGATCAAGGACGTCTGGCGGGTCTGCGGGTCCGACAAGCGCAGGCAGCTGCTGCGGGACCACGTCGGCATGCTGGTCGCCGCCGTGATGGGACTTCCTGCGGGGCAGTCGCTGAACGCCTCGGCAGATTTCTTCGAGCTCGGGATGGATTCGCTGATGAGCGTGTTGCTGCAGCGGGCACTCGCCGAGACCCTCGGCGAGGTATTGGACCAGTCTGTCGTGTTTGACTTCCCGACCGTTGAAGAGCTCGCCGAACACCTGGCGACGATCGGCGATGCCGACCAGGAACTTGCCGGGGTCGAAATTTCGGAGAAGGTGAATTGAGCGCGATGGCTGGTGCGCCGTCGGATCGCCGGGCGATCATCACCGAGGCACTTCATCGGATTGATGAGCTCACGGCACGTCTGGAGATCGCCGAGAAGGGTGATACCGAGCCGATTGCC
>NZ_RARC01000007.1 GCF_003719305.1 Mycolicibacterium stellerae | reverse complement strand
TGGATACCCGCCGCCACCCCCGCAGGGTGGAGGCTTCCCGCCGCCGCAGTACGGCGGATTCCCGCCACAGGCCGGACCAGCTGGAGCATTGCCGAAAGAGTCGTATACGCCTTGGGGTACACGGGTATTGGCGTGGTTCATCGATTACATCCCAGCCCTCATCGTGTACGGCATCGGCTGGCTTCTGCTGATCGGTACCCGCGAGACCGCCTGCATCACCGACACTTCGGAATACGAACTCGGTGAGTTCTGCGCTACCGGCGCATCGACGATCGGTCAGGTGTCGATCGGTCTTGCGGGCTTGATCGTTCTCGCCTATGTGATCTGGAACTATGGCTACCGCCAGGGCACTACCGGATCGAGCATCGGCAAGTCCATCATGAAATTCAAGATTGTCAGCGAAAAGACCGGCCAGCCAATTGGTTTCGGCATGTCAATAGTGCGGCAGATCGCGCATGTCGTTGACGCCATCATCTGCTACATCGGCTACTTGTTCCCGCTATGGGACCAGAAGCGCCAGACATTAGCCGACAAGATCATGTCGACCATCGCCGTCGCCCTGTAGAGGGCTCACTCTCAACTACGGAAGGTTCGATGAACAATCCTCCACCGCCACCTCCGCCCGGCGGCTACCCGCCGCCGGGACAAGGTGGTTATCCGCCGCCGGGACAGGGCGGTTATCCGCCGCCAGGGCAACAGGGTGGCTATCCACCGCCTCCACCGGGTGGTTACCCGCCGCCACAGCAGGGTGGCTATCCACCGCCGCCGCCGCCGAGTGGTTATCCGCCGCCATCCCAGCAAGGCGGATATCCGCCTCCACCCCAGGGGACACCGGGATATTCGCAGGCCCCCGGAGGTTACCCGCCTGTGGGTCCGCCGGGATACGGTGGCGCACAACCGTATAACGTCGGTGAGGCGTTCTCCTGGGCGTGGAACAAGTTCACCAAGAACGCGGGCCCGCTCATCATCGCGACGATCGTCTACGGCCTGATCCTCATCGTCCTGCAGGTGATCGTGAACCTCCTGCAGGCGGCGGTCAGCCCCGGCGTGAGTGATTACAGCTCAAGCGGGAGCGGCTTCTCGTACTCGTGGAGCAGTACGTCCATGGGTCTCGGCGGGATTCTCATCTCGATCGTCGGCTGGTTCGTGTCGCTGATCGTCGGCGCCGCAATCCAGTCCGGCTACATCGGTGGCGTGCTCGACATCGCCAACGGTCAGCAGGTGTCGGTCGGCTCGTTCTTCCGGCCTCGCAACATCGGCCAGGTCATCGTCGCGGGATTGATCGTCGGCGTCATCACGACGATCGGGTTCTTCCTGTGCATCATCCCGGGCGTGATCGCCAGCATCATGCTGGTCTTCACCGTCGTCGCCCTGCTCGACCGCAACCTGTCACCGGTCGATGCGGTGAAGACGAGTTTCGACCTCAGCAAAGCGAACTTCGGCAATGTGTTCGTGACGTGGCTGGCCATGGTCGCGACCGCATTCGTCGGTGCGCTGCTGTGTGGTGTCGGCCTTATCGTCGCCGTTCCCGTCGCGGCGTTGATCCTGGTCTACGCTTGGCGGCGGCTCAGCGGCGGACAGGTCGCACCGCTCACCCCGTAGCTTGGTTCATCGGAAGGCGCTGACACCCGTCAGCGCCTCTCCGATGACCAGCTGGTGCACCTCGGCCGTGCCTTCGTAGGTCAGCACCGACTCGAGGTTGTTGGCGTGCCGCATCACCGGGTACTCCAGCGTGATTCCGTTGGCGCCCAAGAGGGTTCGGCACTGCCGCGCGATCTTGATCGCTTCGCGGCAGTTGTTCAGCTTGCCGAAGCTGACCTGTTCTGGGCGGATTCTTCCCTCGTCTTTCAGCTTTCCGAGGTGCAACGCAAGCAGTTGCGCCTTGCCCAGTTCGACCGCCATGTCGGCGATCTTGGCCTGTGTCAGTTGGTATCCCGCCAGCGGCTTGTCGAAGACCTCGCGGGTGCCGACGTAGTCGATCGTCGTCTCCAGGCAGTCCCGTGCGGCTCCCACGCTGCCGAACACGATGCCGAATCTGGCTTCCGAGAGACAGGCCAGCGGACCCGACAAGCCCCGCGCCTCCGGCAGCTGCGCCTCGGCGGGCAGCCGCACATCGTCGAGGTGCAGCTCCGAGGTCACCGACGCCCGCAGTGACAGCTTTCGTTTCATATCGGTGGCGGCGAATCCCTTCGTCTCGTTGGGCACGAGGAAGCCGAGCACACCTTCCTCGGCGCGGGCCCACACCACCGCGACGTCGGCGACCGAGCCGTTGGTGATCCACATCTTCGACCCGTTGAGAATCCAGTCCGAGCCGTCCCGCTTTGCCGTGGTGCGCATACCGCCGGGATTGGAGCCGAAGTCGGGCTCGGTCAGACCGAAGCACCCGATCGCGTCGCCGGTGGCCATCGCGGGCAGCCACTGCTCGCGCTGTTCTTCGCTACCGTGCCGATGGATGGCGAACATCGCCAGCGAGCCCTGCACCGACACCAAGCTGCGCAAACCGCTGTCGACCGCCTCGAGCTCCTGGCAGACCAGACCGTAGGCCGTTGCGGTCGAGCCGCCGCAGCCGTAACCCTCCAAATGCATGCCCAGGATGCCTAGCTTGCCCAGGTCGGCAGCCAATTCCCGGACGGGAACTTCGCCGGCCTCGAACCATTCGGCGATGTGCGGGCGCAACCGCTGTTCACCGAACCGGCGGACGGTCTCCCGCAGCTCCTTGTCCTCTGGAGTCAGCAGGGCGTCGAGGTCGAGCAGGTCATCGATGCGGGCCGTAGCGCTCATGGTCCATGTCTACACCTTGGTAAACGGCGACACGGACGTGTGGCCGTTCATGCGCTCAAGTCATGCTCGAGCGCCGGAATGCGTGCCGAGCCATTCCAGAAGTAGGCCGGCCACCGTTTCAGGCTGCTCGTCGAGAAGCCAGTGCGACGCGCCCGCGAGGACCTCGAAGCGGTACTCGGCGACGACGTAGTCGGCGCACAGCCGGGCGCCCTTCTCCTTCAACGCGATGTCGTCGTCGCTCCAGACGTACATCGTCGGAACGGTCAC
This sequence comes from Mycolicibacterium stellerae, assembly GCF_003719305.1. Classification (GTDB taxonomy): domain Bacteria; phylum Actinomycetota; class Actinomycetes; order Mycobacteriales; family Mycobacteriaceae; genus Mycobacterium; species Mycobacterium stellerae. Next base: position 225,916 of record NZ_RARC01000007.1, on the reverse strand, counting down.
CTTCCTGGCGGTCTCCGTGGGGTTGCCGAACGGCATCGCGCGGTACCAGTTGAGCGCGGCCGTGAGCGTGCCTGGCTGCCGTATCGCGGTCACCTCGGCTTCGGCGAGCTCGGGCGCCGATCTGGACGCCATGAACCCTGCCATCGCCCGTTTGCTCAGCAGTAGCCGCTCCGGTAGCCACGGCAGCTGGAAGAACAGCATGTACCAAGACGACGCCGCCTGACGGCTGGTCGCGACGGCCTTCAGGAACGCCGCCGGGTGCGGTACCGACAACGCCGTCAGAGTGATCAGGCGCTCGGGAAACCGTTGGGCGACATACCAGGCGACGGCCGCGCCCCAGTCATGACCGACGAGGTGCACCCGTTGTGCGCCGCTGGCGTCGATCAGCGTGAGGATATCGCCGACCAGCTCGGAGTCGCGGTAGTCCCGCCTGCGCTTCGGCCGAGCGCCGGGGGAGTAGCCGCGCTGCAGGGGTGCCAGGCAGCGGTAGCCCTGCGCTACCAGCCGGTCGATCACCGGCTGGTACATCGCGTTGCTCTCGGGGAAGCCGTGGAGAAGCACGACGACCGGCCCGTCGGCGGGTCCGGCGTCGATCACGTCGAACACGAGGTCGCCGCGGCGGAACTGTTCCATCGGCTGACGATATCCCGCGCGGCGCCCCTCGTTACGCTGGGCCGTGATGAGCGAGCACAGCAGGTGGCAGGGTCTGGCCACCAAAGCGATCCACGCGGGATTCCGTCCCGACCCGCAGACCGGCGCCGTCAACGCGCCGATCTACGCCAGTTCGACCTTCGCCCAGGACGGGGTCGGCGGGCTGCGGGGCGGCTTCGAGTACGCCCGCACCGGCAACCCGACCCGTGCGGCGCTCGAGGCGTCGCTGGCCGCGGTCGAGGAGGCGACGTTCGGGCGCGCGTTCAGCTCGGGGATGGCCGCCACCGACTGCGCATTGCGCGCGATACTGCGGCCAGGCGACCACGTCGTGATGCCCGACGACGCCTACGGCGGCACCTTCCGGCTCATCGACAAGGTCTTCACCCAGTGGGGTATCGACTACACGGCGGCGGCCCTTTCAGACCTCGACGCGGTGCGCGACGCCATCACACCGAGGACCAAACTGGTCATCGTCGAGACGCCGACGAACCCGCTGCTGTCCATCGCCGACATCAGCGCCATCGCCCGGATCGCCGCCCCGTCGAACATAAAGGTGTTGGTGGACAACACCTTTGCCTCGCCCGCCCTGCAGCAGCCGCTGGTGCTGGGCGCCGACATCGTGTTGCACTCGACGACCAAGTACATCGGGGGGCACTCCGACGTCGTCGGCGGCGCGCTGCTCACCAGCGACCAACAACTCGACGAGGCGTTCGGGTTCCTTCAGAACGGCGCGGGTGCGGTTCCTGGTCCGTTCGACGCCTATCTGACCATGCGCGGACTGAAGACATTGGTGTTGCGGATGCAGCGGCACAGCGAGAACGCCGCACTGGTCGCCGAGTTCCTGCAAAACCATCCCGCCGTCGAGAGCGTGCTGTACCCGGGCCTGCCGAGCCATCCAGGACACGAGGTGGCCGCCAAGCAGATGAGTGCATTCGGTGGCATGGTGTCGGTCCGGCTACGTGGGGGGATGGACGCCGCGCGTGAGTTCTGCTCGCGGACAGAGGTTTTCATATTGGCGGAGTCGCTCGGTGGCGTGGAGTCGCTGATCGAGCACCCGGGTGCGATGACGCACGCGTCGACTGCGGGTTCGCAACTCGAGGTGCCTGCCGATCTGGTTCGACTTTCGGTGGGTATCGAAGACGCGGCGGACCTGCTCGCAGATCTGGAACAGGCGCTAGGTTAGCGCGGGCCGCACCGCCGACGCGGTGACCGCAAGGTTCATCTCGGGCAGCGCGGCCTCGGACTCGTCGACCCAACCGCCGCCGGCGATTTCGCTGGCGCGCATGTGGACCCATCGCCAGCCGCGGTCATTGAGGCTCAGCAGGGCGCCGAGGCCGTCAACGGCGTGCAGTAGCGAGATGATCGCCGCCGTCTGCGGTGTCGGTGGCTCCTTGTCGAACAGCGCCGACAGCAGCGCTGCGCGGGCCTGTGTCACCCGCTCACGGTTGACCACCGGCCACGAGGGCGGATGGTGGAATCGCTTGCTCTGCAACTGAACACGTCGGATCTGCCCGGTGTGCTCGAGAAACCCGGCGATGTTGTCCTGCACCCCGCGACGCAGCTTGGACACCGCGGCGGCGGGAGTGAGCGGCCGCCGTGCAAGCAACTCGAACGCCGGGTCCATGATGGGGTCCAGCGGCATCGGCCCGGCCAGGGCCACCAACCGCCCCGGCGCGACGGCCTCACCGTTCATCGAAGGACGGACCCGGCACAGCAGGGCCAAGTCCAACAGCACCGCGCCCGACAGCACACGACCGCGTCGGGACCGGTCGAGACCGGGCTGCGCGTCGGCGTTGTCCAACAGCAGTAAGAACATGTCCTCGGCGATCTGCGCCACGGACGGACTTTAGCTGGCTGGCTCGGACGCGTTTGCGTCAGGAGTGATAGGGCTCGGCCTTGACCAGCGTGACCTTGACGGTGTTGCCGTTGGGCACCGTGTAGGTCCGGCTCTCGCCTTCCTTGGCGTCGATCAGCGCGCTGCCGAGCGGCGAGGCGGGCGAGTAGACCTCGAGCTTGCCGTCGCTGACACCCTCCTGGCGGGTGGCGATCAGGAAGGTCTCTTTATCGGACTTGTCGTCGTCGTAGAACACCGTCACGACCGAGCCGGGGAGGGCGATACCGGACTGCTTGGGCGCCTCGCCGACCTTGGCGTTGTTCAGCAGCTCCTGCAACTGGCGGATCCGGGCCTCTTCCTGGCCCTGCTCCTCGCGTGCGGCGTGATAGCCGCCGTTTTCCCGCAGGTCGCCCTCTTCGCGGCGGTCGTTGATCTCCGCGGCGATGATCGGTCGGTGGGAGATGAGTTGGTCCAGCTCAGCCTTCAGCCGGTCGTGCGCCTCCTGGGTCAACCAGGTGACCTGAGTGTCGGTCATGTCTTCGCGCTCCTGTCTTCGTCTCGCGTTTTTCGCGTGTGAAGTCCGTGTCTCGTCTGCTGGGAGCTGTCATATGTATTGCCACAGTGGCCAGCGCTCAATCCGTGCGCAAAAGCAGCAATACACGGTCCCAGCAGGAACCGTGTATCGGGCCATGTTACCACCGCCACGTCAGCCGGTTTTCACACAATCGCTTCTTGTGGTTTGTTGCGTGGCAGGCCAGACGCCGGTATCAGGACGCCACCAGATAGGCGGGCACGTCCGTCCCGCACCCGTACACATCGCCGACCACCGGCGGCCGGGTGGACTTCACGGTGGTGGTGACGGTCACGGTGTCCTGCGACGACGGCGGCACGAGCACCTCCCGGCGTCCGGTCTCGCTGCCGTCGATGGCGCGGGCCCGCACGATGCAGACCACCGGACGCGACGGGTCGGCGCGGGTGACCTTGATCGTCACCGACAGCGTCTCGTCGTCGATCAGCCGGTATCCGCCCAGCTCACCCTGCACGTCGCCGCTGCCGAGACGCTGCGATGCCACGATCGCGATCACCACCCCGGCGACCAGGACCAGCGCGGTCAGGCCGATCGCCCACCAGCGACGTGATCGGCGTGACATGCGCTGCCGCCCGTAACGGGCTGGGGGACGATCAATCAAGGGTTCAGTGGCCCGTCGGTCGGATACAAGTACTAGGACTGGAACTATAGGGCTACCGAAAACGGTTGAAACGTGTCGACGTGATGAGGAACCACTTGAAGCAGATGCGTTTGATGGCGGTGCATGCCCACCCGGACGACGAGTCCAGCAAGGGTGCCGCCACCACAGCCCGCTACGCCGCCGAAGGCGCGCGGGTGATGGTGGTGACCCTGACCGGTGGCGAGCGCGGTGACATCCTCAACCCGGCGATGGACCTGCCCGAGGTGCACGGCCGGATCCACGAGATCCGGATCGACGAAATGCGCAAGGCCGCCGAGATCCTCGGCGTCGAGCACCACTGGTTGGGTTTCGTCGACTCCGGCCTGCCCGAGGGTGACCCGCCGCCGCCGCTGCCGGAAGGCTGCTTCGCGCTCGAACCGTTGCACATCCCGACCGAGGCGCTGGTGAAGGTGATCCGCGACTTCAAGCCGCATGTGATGACCACCTACGACGAGAACGGCGGATATCCGCATCCTGACCACATCGCCTGTCATCGGGTATCGGTTGCCGCATACGAAGCCGCGTCCGACCACCGGCTTTATCCCGACGCGGGGCAGCCGTGGGCGGTCAAGAAGCTGTACTACAACCACGGCTTCCTGCGCCAGCGCATGCAGCTGTTGCAGGAGGAGTTCGCCAAGCACGGCCAGTCGGGACCGTTCGACAAATGGCTCAAGCACTGGGATCCGGAGATCGACGTGTTCGCGGGCCGGGTGACGACCCGCGTCGAGTGCTCGGAGTACTTCTCCCAGCGCGACGATGCGCTGCGCGCCCACGCCACCCAGATCGATCCGGCAGGCGACTTCTTCGCCGCACCCATCGAATGGCAGCAGCGGCTGTGGCCGACGGAGGAATTCGAGCTGGCCAGGTCCCGGGTGCCGGTCAGCCTGCCCGAGACCGATCTGTTCACAGGCATCATGGACGACGATGACTGACACGTTGGTGATGATCGCCGGCCTGCTGGCCGACGAGGCACCCAAGGACACCGGACCGGATTTCGGCAAGGCCAGCCCGTTCGGCCTGCTGGTCGTCGTGCTGCTGATGATCGGGACCTTCCTGTTGGTGCGGTCGATGAATCGGCGCCTCAAGCGGCTACCGGAGTCGTTCGACCGCGAGAACCCGGAGCCGGATCAGGTCGTCGACGAAGGAACCGTCGAACCGGATGCGGGCAGCAAGGCGTCCTAGTGGGCCTCCCCGAAGGCGAACGCGAGTGAGGACCGGCGGGCCCAGGCCCGCAGGGCAGGGGACGAGCGTGAGTCGAGAATGAGCACTGGTAACACCCTCGGCGAGGCGACAAGCCCGTACCTGCGGCAGCACGCCGACAACCCGGTGCACTGGCGCCAGTGGACCCCCGAAGCGTTGGCCGAGGCGGCCGCGCGGGACGTGCCGATCCTGCTGTCGATCGGCTACGCCGCATGCCACTGGTGCCATGTGATGGCGCACGAGTCGTTCGAGGACGACGATGTGGCGGCCGCGATGAACGCGGGCTACGTGTGCATCAAGGTGGACCGCGAGGAGCGACCCGACATCGACGCGGTGTACATGAACGCGACCGTGGCGCTGACCGGTCAGGGCGGCTGGCCGATGACCTGTTTCCTGACCCCCGACGGCAGGCCGTTCTTCTGCGGCACCTACTACCCGAAGCCGAACTTCCTGCAGTTGCTCGCGGCTGTCAGCGACACGTGGCAGGGCCGGCGCGACGACGTCGAGCAGGCGTCCGACCAGATCATCACCGAGTTGCGGTCGATGGCATCCGGGTTGCCCGGCGGTGGCCCCGAGGTGGCGCCCGCGCTGTGCGACCACGCTGTCGCCGCGGTGCTGGCTGACGAGGACACGGTCAGGGGTGGATTTGGCGGAGCGCCCAAGTTCCCGCCGTCGGCGCTGCTCGAGGCACTGCTGCGCAGCCACGAACGCACCGGCGAGCCTGCGCCGCTGGCGACCGTCGAACGCACCGCTATCGCGATGGCCCGCGGCGGCATCTACGACCAGCTGGCCGGTGGATTCGCCCGCTATAGCGTTGACGCCTCGTGGGTGGTGCCGCACTTCGAGAAGATGCTCTACGACAATGCATTGCTGCTGCGGGCCTACGCGCATTGGTCGCGGCGCACGGGAAACCCGCTGGCGCGCAAGGTCACCCGCGAGACGGCGCGCTTCTTGATCGACGAGCTGAGCGCCGACGGGATGTTCATCTCCTCGCTCGACGCCGACGCCGACGGAATCGAAGGGCTGACCTACGCGTGGACGCCCGCCCAGCTGACCGAGCTGCTCGGCGGTGACGACGGACGTTGGGCGGCAGCACTTTTCGGTGTGACCGAGGCGGGCACGTTCGAACACGGCAGCTCGGTGCTGCAATTACCGGCGGACCCCGACGACATCGAACGGTTCGACCGCATCAGGACCGCCCTGCTGGCCGCCCGGTTGACCCGGCCGCAGCCTGGCCGCGACGACAAGGTCATCACGGCGTGGAACGGGTGGGCGATCACTGCACTCGTCGAGGCGGGTGTCGCACTCGATGAGGCCGAGTTCCTCGACGCCGCGACGCGATGCGCGCGGACGGTGCTCGACCTACACATCGTCGACGGCAGGCTGCGCCGTGCGAGCCTCGGCGGACGCGTCGGCGACAGCGCCGCAATCCTCGAGGACTACGCGACTCTGGCGACCGGGCTGCTCACCCTGCACCAGATCGTCGGCGGCGCACAATGGCTGGACGCCGCAATCGGGTTGCTCGACACGGCACTGGAGCACTTCGCCGACCCCGAGCGTCCCGGCCGGTGGTTCGACACCGCTGACGACGCCGAGCAACTGCTGGTGCGGCCGGCCGATCCGCTGGACGGAGCGACGCCGTCGGGTGCCTCATCGATCGCCGAAGCGCTGCTCACCGCCGCGCATTTGGTGCCCGCGTCCCGCGCCGACCGGTACGCGTCGGCCGCCGCGGAGTCGTTGTCGTCGGCGACTCCGGTGCTCGCGCGATTGCCGCGCTCGGCCGGACACTGGTTGGCCGTTGCCGAGGCTGCCGTGCGTGGCCCCATCCAAATCGCGGTCGCCACAAGTGGTTCCGACTCGCCATTGCTCCGCGCGGCCCGCGAGCTGGCTCCCGGAGGCGCGGTGGTCGTCGGTGGCGCGGTGAACTCCTCGGAGCTGCTGACCGATCGCGATCGGGTCGACGGTGCTGACGCCGCCTACGTGTGCCGCGGCCGGGTGTGCGACCTGCCGGTCACCACCGTCGGGGATCTCGCGTCCGCTCTTGGTGTGGCCGTGTAGCGTTCGGCGCATGTCGACGCCCGAAGGCAACGCCAAGACCGTCAAGCGCTACCTCGAACTGGCAGCGGAAGGTCGCACCGACGACATCGTCGACCTCTACGCCGGCGACGGCACCGTCGAGGATCCGGTCGGCGGAGAGGTGCACATCGGCCGCGAGGCGATCCGCGGGTTCTACTCGGCGATCCCTACCGGCGACAACGCGGCCGAGCTGTACACGCTGCGGTCGCTGGGGCAGGAGGCCGCGTTCTATTGGGCGCTCACCCTCGAGCTTGGCGGAAATCGGATGCAGATCGAGATCATCAGCACGATGACGTTCAACGACGACGGCAAGATCGCGTCGATGAAGGCCTACTGGGGCCCGGAGAACCTCAAGCCCGCATGAGTGATTTCGGCGCGCTGATCGACGCTGAGCGTACGTGAGCGCGCCGAAATCGCAGATTGGCTAGCCGCTGAAGACGGCGAACCACATCGCGATGTAGTGCAGGAGAGCGGCCACCGCGGTGCACGCGTGGAAGAACTCGTGATGCCCGAACGTCTCGGGCCACGGGTTGGGCCATTTCAGGCCGTACAGCACGCCGCCGATGCTGTAGAGCGCGCCGCCGACGATCAGCAGGACCAGCGCCGCCACCCCCGCCCCGTGCAGGATCGGTCCGACGAACCACGCCGCAACCCAGCCCAACAGGAGGTACAGCGGCACGCCCACCCAGCGCGGCGCAGACGGCCAGAACATCTTGAGCAGCACGCCCGCTATGGCGCCGCTCCAGACGATCCAGAAGAGCACCATGCCCTTCTCCGACGGCAGCGCGAGCAGGGCGAACGGTGTGTAGCTGCCCGCGATGAACACGAAGATCATCGAGTGGTCGGCGCGCTTCATCCATTTACGGAGCGTCGCCGACTTCCAGGTGATCCGGTGGTATGCACCGCTGACGGCGAACATGGCCACGATCGTGAACGTGTAGATCAGTGTCGCGAGCCCGGCCCTGGTCCCGACCATCGCCCAGGACACCGATACCAGCGTCGCGCCTGCGATGAGCGCGACGACGGCCGCGTAGACGTGGATCCAGCCCCGCGCCCGCGGCCTGCCGATGGCCTGTGCGACGCGGTCGACGACCGCCTCGGGAAAGTCTTCTGCGCCATCACCACGACGGTGGGTGCGATCCGGTTCGTCGGTGTCGATCGAGGCGGTCACGTCACCTCCATTGGCCGCTCGGTGATTCCCGTTCGCCACAGTAGTCTTGATTTTCGTGGAGATCATTCCCGCTCGTCTCAAGGAGCCGGTGTATCGGCTCTATGAGATGCGGTTGCGGCAGGGTCTCGCGGCATCGAAAACCGAACTGCCCCGCCATATCGCGGTTCTCTGTGACGGTAACCGGCGATGGGCCCGTGATGCTGGTCACGATGACGTCAGTTACGGCTATCGGGTGGGCGCGGACAAGATTGCCGAGATGTTGCGCTGGTGTCAGGATGCGGGCATCGAGATGGCCACCGTCTACCTGCTCTCGACGGAGAACCTGCAGCGGGAACCGGACGAGCTGTCGTCCCTGATCGAGATCATCACCGATGTGGTGGAGGAGATCTGTGCCCCCGCGAACAAGTGGAGCGTGCGCACGGTCGGCGACCTCGAACTGCTCGGCGAAGAGCCGGCGCGGCGGCTGCGCGACGCGGTGGAGTCGACGGCGTCGGAAGCGACCGCCGGGACCTTCCATGTCAACGTCGCCGTCGGCTACGGCGGACGGCAGGAGATCGTCGACGCGGTGCGGGCGCTTCTCGGCAAGGAACTCGCCAACGGCGTAAGCGGTGACCAGCTGATCGAGGCGGTCACCGCGGAGGCGATCTCGGAGAACCTGTACACGTCCGGTCAGCCCGATCCGGATCTGGTGATCCGCACATCGGGGGAGCAGCGGCTGTCGGGATTCCTGCTGTGGCAGAGCGCGTACTCGGAGATGTGGTTCACGGAGGCCTACTGGCCGGAGTTCCGGCGGGTGGATTTCCTGCGCGCGCTGCGCGATTACACCGCGCGGCACCGCCGCTACGGCCGCTGATCGGCTCAACCTCTACAGGCACTGATCGCCATGCCACACTTGACCCATGGCGGCGCTTTCGGCGTTGGTCTTCTCGCTCAGCTGGTGGCTGGGCCTGTACCTGCTGGCCCGTGATCCGCGTAAGCCGGTGCTCGTGCTGGCCGCTATCGGCCTGACGAGTTTCGCGGCGGTGGTGGCGCTCGACGCCGTGCGGGTGGTCAGCGGTCTGCACGGACTCAGCAGCATCGAAATCTATCTGGTCGCGGTGCCGGGGATCGCGTGGTTCGCTGTGCTGCTCGAACTGTCCAGGCCGTCCGACACCTGGCGCAGCCGCGCAGGCGAGATCGCCCTGATCGCCGCGGTGGCCGCGGCGGCGTTCTTCGGCGCGGCCATGGCGGGCAACGTCGACGGGCCGGTTCGGCTCGGCCACTGGGTGATGTTCGCCGTCATCTCGCTTTCGTCACTCGGCGCGATGCTGAGGGCGGTGTTCGGCCCGTGGCAGCCGCGGCCGGTGGTTGGCTACGTCGTGGTCGCGACGCTGTTCTTCGCCCTCGGCAACGCGATCCTCGTCATCCCGCTTGGCCTCGTGCCCAGCTGGCTCGCCCTCGCGTCGACGGGTTGCGACGTCGTGCTGCTCGGAGTCGCGGTCGCGATGTGGGACGCGTTCGACGAAGGCCAGGCGCTGCGCGGCGACATGCTGCGCTCGTTCGTCGCGACCGGCGTCGTGGTCGTGCTGTTCGGCGGGCAGGCGTTGGTCGGACTGGTGTTGACGGGGGAGCAGACGGCGTTGACCGTGCTTCTTTTCACCAGTGTCGCGATAGCGATCGCGATCAACGTGCTTGCCGACCCGCTGGCCGGCCTGCTGGACCGGCTGGCGTTCTCCCGCTCGCCGGGTCTGCGCGCCGACCGCGCGACGTTGCGCCGCACTGAGGCAGCGCTGCCGCTGCGGTCGACGAACCCGCTTTCCGACGTCGACGACGAGACCTTCGTCCGGCTCACCCGCCGCGCGCTCGGCCACTACGGCGACCTGTCCAAGCTCGTCGCCAGCCCGCTGACCGCCCTGCCGGGCATCGACGAACGGCTGGCCGCCCGCGGCGCTCCCGATCAGCCGCTGGAACGCGCCAACGAGCTCAAGGCCCTGCTGGCCGACCGCATCGCCCGGCTAAAGCCCCGCGACGGCGGCGACTTCGGCACCACCGAGCAGTGGCGCCACTACAACGCGCTGTACTTCCCGTACGTCGTCGGTGTGCGGGCGTACGCGCAGAACGCCACCGCTGCCGGGTTGGATCCCGTCGCCCGCCAGGCCTGGCAGTGGTTTGTCACCGAGGTGCCACAGCGGTCGCTGCACAACTGGCAGAACGCCGCCGCCCGGCTGATCGCCGCCGATCTGCGCGGCAATTTGGTGACCGCACAAGACTTCTAACGCCTCGAGGCGGTGGGGGGCGACGACGAGGAAACCGTTCTGACCTGCGGTTGGCAGTAGCTGGCAGCGTCTGGCGTCGATCTGGCAGTGGCATCTGCGCAACATCAGTGCCATGACCGCCATCACCGCCCGGCCCGTCCGGGACAGCACGGATTCACTGCTGCGTTTCGCCCTGCGCGCCGACGCCACCCTGTGCGGGGCGCTCGGATTGCTCATCGCCATGGCCGCCGATCCGCTGTCGCGGCTGTCAGGTCTGTCGGCCACATCGGAATGGATCGCAGGCGCGGCGCTCGTCGGCTACGGCCTCGCGCTGTATGTCTCCGCCGGTGTGCCGGACGTCCGCCGTGTCGGCGTCGGCGTGCTCGTCGGGAACATCGCATTCACCGTCGTCGTTGCCATCGTGCTCATGGCGGGGTGGCTGCCGCTGACCGCGTTCGGGGTGGCGTCGACAATCGCGTTCACCGTCGCGACGCTGGCATTCGCCTACGCCCAGTACCTCGGAGTGCGCCGTCTGGCGTGACTCCCTTCCAACCCGGTCCGGAGTCGCCGCTGACAGAGGTTGCGGCGTCGACTCCGGCACCGGCTGAAGGTAATCCCACCAAAGAAAGGAATCAGGATGACCGCCATCACCACACCGAGATTCAAGGAGTCGACGGACTCGCTGCTGCGCTTCGCGATGCGCGCCGACGCAGTACTGACCGGGCTCGCCGGTGTCGCCGGGCTTCCACTCGCGGGCTGGCTGGCCGAGATATCCGGCACCAGTACGGCGTTCGAGTATTCGATGAGCGCCTTCTTCATCGCCTACGGCGTTGTGGTGCTTGCGCTCGCCCAGCTGCCGTCGGTGCGACGCGTCGGCCTGATGCTGGCCATCGGCAACCTGCTGTTCACGGTCGCCAGCGTGGTGTTCGTGCTCGCTGACGTCTTCCCGTTGACCATCACCGGCATCGTGCTGACGCTCGCCACCGGTGTGTACACGCTGGTGTTCGCCGAGCTGCAGTACCAGGGTGTGCGACGCATGAAGCGCTGACGTTCTTCTGCCGAGCTGGGCCCACACCGCAGGTAGGGAACGCAAAAGTCCCCGACACGCCGAGTGTTTGGGGACTTTTGCGTCTGCTCGCGCTTACAACTTGCGCAACCGCAGCCGGTTGATGGAGTGGTCGGCGTCCTTGCGCAGCACCAGGGTGGCGCGCGGCCGCGTGGGCAGGATGTTCTCGATAAGGTTCGGGCGGTTGATCGAGTGCCAGATATCGCTGGCCGCGAAGACCGCCTGATCGTCGGTCAGCGTCGAGTAGTGGTGGAAGTGCGACGCGGGGTCGGCGAACGCGCCCGCCCGCATCGACAGGAACCGGGATATGTACCACTGTTCGATGTCCTCGATGCGGGCGTCGACGTAGACCGAGAAGTCGAACAGGTCCGAAACCATCAGCGCCGGACCGGTTTGCAGGACGTTGAGCCCTTCCAGAATCAGGATGTCCGGATGCCGGATGATCTGCTTCTCACGGGGCACGATGTCATAGAGCAGATGCGAATACACGGGGGCGCAGGCGTAATCGGAGCCTGACTTCACCGCGGTGACGAACCGCATCAACGCCCTGCGGTCATAACTTTCCGGGAAACCTTTGCGGTGCATCATGTTTCGGCGCGTCAGTTCCGTGTTCGAGTACAGGAAGCCGTCGGTGGTGACGAGGTCGACGCGGGGATGGTGCTCCCAGCGGGCCAGCAGTGCCTGCAGCACACGGGCGGTCGTCGACTTACCCACCGCCACACTGCCCGCGACGCCGATGATGAACGGCACCGGGCGGTCGGGATTCTGCTGCGGCTCGCCGAGGAACTCGGCGGTGGCGGCGAACAGCCGCTGGCGCGCCGCAACCTGTAGGTGGATCAACCGGGCGAGTGGCAGGTAGACCTCTTCGACCTCGAGCAGGTCGATCTTTTCACCGAGGCCGCGCAGCTTGACGAGCTCTTCCTCGGCCAGCTTCAGCGGCGTCGACATGCGCAGCGCCCGCCATTGACTCCGGTCGAACTCCACGTAGGGGCTCGGCTCGCTCAGCCGCGGCATGGGATCAGTCTTGCAGTTAGCGTGGTTGCCATGGAGTCCGGCACCCTCATCCGCGAATATCTACTGCTCGGTCTGAGGTTCGACCGGATCGAGGAAGGCTACGTCGACTCCTTCACCGGCGACCCCGCGCTGCGGGAGGCGGTCGCATCCGAACCGGCGCCTGACCCCGCTGACCTGGCCAGACAGGCCGACCGGCTGCTCGCCGAGCTGCCGAATGTGCCGCGCACCGACGGCCAGGCGGGTTTTGACGACGCACGCGCCGATTACCTCGGCGCCCATCTGCGCGCGCTGGCCTGTGCCGGAAAGAAATTCGCCGGGCAGACCGTCGGATTCGTCGACGAGGTCGACGCCTATTTCGACGTCCAGATCGGCAAGGGCGATCCGGACCGCTACGCGGACGCGCACGCCCGCCTCGACCAGGCACTCGGCGGCACGGGGCCACTGGCCGAGCGGATGGCTGCCTACCGCCGTGCCGAGGAGATCCCGCCGGAGCGCCTCGAGGAGTGCATCCACGCGTTCTCCAGCGCCCTGCGCGACCGGGTGCGCGCCGATTTCCCGCTGCCGGACAGCGAAACCATCAACTACGAAGTGGTGACCGACAAGCCGTGGTCGGGGTTCAACTACTACCTCGGCGACTACCGCTCGACCGTCGCGGTGAATGCCGACCTGCGCCAGCAGATGTCGAACCTGCCGCGGCTGGTTGCCCACGAGTCCTATCCCGGCCACCACACCGAGCACTGCCGCAAGGAGGCCGGTCTGGTCGCCAAACGCGGCCATGCCGAGCAGACGCTGTTTCTGGTCAACACTCCGCAGTGCCTGATGGCCGAGGGGCTGGCCGACTTGGCGCTCCACGCCGCGATCGGTTCGAGCTGGGGTACATGGGCCGGCGAGATCTACGCCGATCTGGGCCTTCGATTCGACGGGGAGCGCGCGGCGACGGTTTCGGATGCGACCGCGGCGCTGGCCGATGTCAGGCAGGACGCCGCGCTGATGCTGCACGACGAACACCGCGACGTCGACGACGTGGTGGCATTCCTGAAGCGTTGGCTGTTGGTCAGCGACGAGCGGGCAAGGCAGACGTTGCGGTTTCTGTCTTCGCCGCTGTGGCGGGCCTACACCAGCACCTATGTCGAGGGCTACCGGCTTCTGCGGGGCTGGCTGGACGACCGGCCCGCAGGCGTCAGCCTCACCGAACGGTTCGGCAGGCTGCTCGACGAGCCGCTGATCCCGTCGGCCCTGCGCGCCGCCTGACCGCGGCGGGCCGTCACCCTGGCCCCACGAGTCACGCCGGGCGGCACAACTCGTCGTGCCCGCCTCACAGCGAAAGATTCGCTACTGCTGAAACCGATTCCGTATGAGCGACTGTTTCGCTGCGAGGCGGGCACTTCCGCCATCCCCAGCTCAGTGGCCGATGAGCATTCCTGAGGTTCCTGCGACTGGTGAGGTTCGGCGCGCGTAGGCAGCCTCCGGGTCCTCCTGTTGTCGCTCCGATTACGCTGGATACCATGACCGCAGATCCGTCCGTGACCGCACCCGCTCCCGGCGCCGAGTACGCCGACACCGCCAGCACCGCGTATCGCGACATCCTGCAGATCATCGAATCTGTCGAACCGCGCATCGCTGCCGCGACGCGCAAAGAGCTTGTCGACCAACGCGATTCGCTCAAGCTGATCGCAAGCGAGAACTATGCCTCGCCCGCGGTGCTGCTGACCATGGGCACCTGGCTCTCCGACAAGTACGCCGAGGGCACCATCGGGCACCGCTTCTACGCCGGCTGCCAGAACGTCGACACCGTCGAGTCGGTGGCCGTCGAGCACGCCGAGCAGCTGTTCGGTTCGCCACACGCCTACGTCCAGCCGCACTCCGGCATCGACGCCAACCTCGTCGCGTACTGGGCCATCCTGGCCACCCGCGTCGAGGCGCCCGGCCTGGCCGAGGCCGGCGTCAAGAACGTCAACGACCTGTCCGAGGCGGACTGGGAGCAGCTGCGCGCCAAGCTCGGAAACCAGAAGCTGATGGGTATGTCGCTGGACGCCGGCGGGCATCTCACCCACGGATTCCGGCCCAACATCAGCGGCAAGATGTTCTACCAGCGCAGCTACGGCACCGACCCGACGACCGGTCTGCTGGACTATGACGCGCTTGCCGAGGCCGCCCGCGAGTTCAAGCCGCTTGTGTTGGTCGGCGGCTACTCGGCATACCCGCGGCGTATCAACTTCGCCAAGCTCCGCGAAATCGCCGATGAGGTGGGCGCAACGCTGATGGTGGACATGGCCCACTTCGCGGGTCTGGTCGCTGGGAAGGTGTTCACCGGCGACGAGGACCCGGTGCCGCACGCCCACGTCACCACGACCACCACGCACAAGTCGCTGCGCGGCCCGCGCGGCGGGCTGGTGCTCGCGACGCCGGAGTACGCCGACGCCGTCGACAAGGGCTGCCCGATGGTGCTCGGCGGCCCGCTCTCGCACGTGATGGCGGCCAAGGCCGTCGCGCTGGCCGAGGCGCGCCAGCCGTCGTTCCAGACGTACGCACAGCGGGTCGCCGACAACGCCAAGGCGCTCGCCGAGGGCTTCCTCAAACGCGGTGCGACGCTCGTCACCGGCGGAACCGACAACCACATCGTGCTGCTCGACGTGCAGTCGTTCGGGGTGACCGGGCGGCAGGCGGAGTCTGCGCTGCTGGACTCGGGCGTCGTCACCAACCGCAACTCGATCCCCAACGACCCGAACGGCGCCTGGTACTCCAGCGGTATCCGGCTCGGCACACCCGCGCTGACCACCCGCGGCTTCGGTCCCGCCGAATTCGACCGGGTGGCCGAGCTGATCGTCGACGTGCTGACCAACACCGAGGCGGCGGCCGCGTCATCGGGACCATCCAAGGCCAAGTACAAGCTGGCCGACGGCACCGCCGATCGCGTGCACGCAGCGGCCGCCGAACTGCTGGCCGCCAACCCGCTCTACCCGGGTTTGACGCTGTAACACGACACGAGTCGGCCTGATTTCAAAAAGGTGTGAACGTGGGTTACAGTTACTTTCATGGCGCAGAAACCTGTCCCTAATACGCTCACCACCGAACTCGAGCCGGTCGTCGAGCAGAACTTGACCCGTCATCTGGAGTCCGAGGACATCTGGTTCGCGCACGACTACGTGCCGTTCGAGCAGGGCGAGAACTTCGCGTTCCTCGGTGGCCAGGACTGGGACCCGTCGCAGGTCACGCTGCCCAAGCACATCACGGACGCACTCGAGATCCTGCTGATCGAGAAGGACAACCTCGCCGGCTACCACCGCGAGTTCGTCTTCAGCTTCATCCTCGAGGACAAGTGGGGCCGCTGGCTGGGCCGGTGGACCGCCGAGGAGCATCTGCACGCCATCGCGCTGCGCAACTACCTGGTGGTCACCCGTGAGATCGATCCCAGCGCCAATGAGGACGTGCGTGTCGAGCACGTCATGAAGGGCTACCGCGCCGAGAGCTACAGCCAGATCGAGCGGCTGGTGTTCATGGCATTCCACGAGCGCGCGTACGCGGTCTATTGCCGCAACCTGCAGGCGCAGATCACCGAGCCGGTGCTCAACGGTCTGATGGCCCGCATCGCCAAGGACGAGGAGCGGCACGAGGAGTTCTTCCACAACCTCGTCGACCATTGCCTGGGATACGCCCGCGAAGACACGATCAATGCGATCGCACGACGCGCCGCCGACCTCCGTGTGGTCGGCGCCGACATCGACGCCTATGCGGACAAGCGCAAGAACGTCGCAGATGCGGGCATCTTCGACGAGGCCACGCTGCGCCAGGTGATCTCCGACCGCATCACCGCGTGGGGCCTTGCCGACGACCCGCAATTGCGTCGGTCAGTCAACGTCTAAGTTGCTGGGCTGTTAACCCGGCGCGCCTGCACGTCACGCTCGCGTTCTCGGGAGTAGCGTCGTTTCCGATGGCTAGCGACATGCTCTGCTATCCGGGCGGTACCGATCGACTCAACTCGAGAGGGCCGGTCCCGGCCCTGGTGCCGCAGTTTCCGCCGAGAGGTTCGTGCGGGGCCGCGCGGGCTCCGGTCGACGACGATGCGACCCTGGGTCGTTGAGGAGTCGGCCGATTGCTCAAGGAGCGTTACGTGACCGATTCCTCCGTCCGGACTTACGTTCTCGACACATCCGTGTTGCTGTCCGACCCATGGGCCTGTACACGGTTCGCCGAGCACGAAGTGGTCGTCCCGCTGGTCGTCATCAGCGAGCTGGAGGCTAAACGCCATCATCACGAGTTGGGTTGGTTTGCCCGGCAGGCGTTGCGCCTGTTCGATGATCTCCGGCTCGAGCACGGCCGGCTCGATCAGCCGATTCCCGTTGGTACCCAGGGCGGGACGCTGCATGTCGAGCTGAACCACAGCGACCCGTCGGTGCTGCCCGCCGGCTTCCGGACCGATACCAACGACTCGCGGATCCTGACGTGCGCGGCCAATCTCGCCGCAGAGGGTAAGCGGGTCACGTTGGTGAGCAAGGACATTCCGCTTCGCGTCAAGGCCGGAGCGGTCGGTCTGCCCGCCGACGAGTACCACGCTCAGGACGTCGTCACGTCCGGCTGGACCGGGATGGCCGAGATCGACGTGTCAAGCGAGGACATCGACACGCTGTTCGCCGAGGGCGAGATCGACCTGGAGTCGGCACGAGATCTCCCGTGCCACACGGGAATCCGGCTGCTCGGAGCGAACTCTCACGCATTGGGCCGGGTCAATCCGGACAAGCGGGTGCAACTGGTTCGCGGTGACCGCGAGGTCTTCGGGTTGCGCGGTCGCTCCGCCGAACAACGGGTTGGACTCGACCTGCTGCTCGACGAGTCCGTCGGCATCGTGTCCCTTGGCGGCAAGGCGGGCACCGGTAAGTCCGCGCTGGCACTGTGTGCGGGATTGGAAGCGGTGCTCGAACGGCGCACCCAGCGCAAGGTCGTCGTGTTCCGGCCGCTGTACGCGGTCGGCGGGCAGGATCTCGGCTATCTGCCCGGCAGCGAGAGCGAGAAGATGGGGCCGTGGGCGCAGGCCGTCTTCGACACCCTCGAAGGGCTTGCCAGCCCCGCGGTGCTCGAAGAGGTGCTGTCGCGCGGCATGCTCGAGGTGCTGCCGCTCACCCATATCCGCGGCCGCTCCCTGCACGACTCCTTCGTGATCGTCGACGAGGCGCAGTCGCTGGAGCGCAACGTGCTGTTGACGGTGCTGTCCCGGCTGGGCGCCGGATCGCGGGTGGTGCTCACCCACGACGTGGCCCAGCGCGACAACCTGCGCGTCGGCAGGCACGACGGTGTCGCGGCGGTGATCGAGAAGCTCAAGGGCCACCCGCTGTTCGCCCACATCACGCTGTTGCGCAGCGAGCGCTCGCCGATCGCCGCGCTGGTGACCGAGATGCTGGAGGAGATCAGCCCCGGGGCGCTCCCGTAACCGGGCGATTTCGGCGCGCTCACATACGCTCAGCACACGTGACCGCGCCGAAATCACTCAGCGACCGCCGGTAAGCTGCGGCCGTGCCGAAGCGACGAGACAGCCGGGCCTGGCAGTACGGCCTTGTGGTGCTCGGCGTCGTCGCAGCGGTCGCCATCGTCGTGGTCTCGCTGCTCACCGGCCACGCCAAGCGCGAGACCCCCGGCGACGTCGACTGCACGCAAGTCAAATGCGTTGCGTTGACGTTCGACGACGGGCCTGGGCCCTACACCGACCGGCTGTTGCAGATCCTGAAGGACAACGACGCGAAGGCGACGTTCTTCCTGATCGGCAACAAGGTGGCCGCCAACCCCGCCGGGGCCAAGCGCATCGCGGACGCCGGCATGGAAATCGGCAGCCATACCTGGGAACACCCCAATATGACCACCATTCCACCGCAGGACGTCCCCGCACAGTTCAGCAGGGCCAGCGACGCCATCGAGGCGGCGACGGGCCAGCGACCCAAGCTGGTCCGCACCGCAGGCGGCGTGATCAACGATCAGGTGCTTGCGGAGGCCAAGAAGTTTGGCTTGGCCGACATCAACTGGGACGTCATCCCTTTCGACTGGATCAACGACGCGAACATCGCGGCGACCCGCTACATGCTGATGACGCAGATCAAGCCCGGATCAGTCGTGCTGTTCCATGACACCTACTCCAGCACGGTCGATCTGGTCTACCAGTTCATCCCCGTGCTCAAGGCCAACGGTTACCACCTGGTGACGGTCAGCCAACTGCTCGGACCGCGTGAGCCGGGAAGCACATACGGCGCGCGCGACAACGGCCCACCCGCCAACGTTCTTCAGGAGATCGCGGCCGACGAGATCCCGTCGCTGCCCAATACGCCATCCCCGCCGCCGATGCCGAACTTCCCGATCACCGACATCCCGGGCGCCAACTCCGGCGGACCCAACAACGGAGCCTGACCGCCGTGAGCAGCGACACCGTGTTCGTGCTCACCCTGCTGGTGCTGTGCTATGCGGTGGTGTCTGGTCTGGTCAAGAAGTGGTACACCGCGCCCGCGCTGATCTTCGTTCTGTTCGGAATCGTGTTGGGGCCGTTCGTGCTCAACCTGATCGAGGGCGGCACGGACACCGCTACCTTCACCGTCGTCGCGCAGTTGGCGCTGACGGTGATCCTGTTCAACCAGGCAGCCGAACTCGACCTCGGCGGGGTGGTGCGCCGCCGGGGCGTCACGTTCCGCTTGCTTGTCATCGGAATTCCCCTTGCGCTCGGCCTCGGAACGCTGACCGCACTGCTGGTTCTTCCCGTCATGCCGCTGTGGGAGGCGGTGTGTCTGGCGGCGATCGTCGCCCCGACCGAGGTCGCGCTGATCGATGCACTGCTCGACGACGAGCGCATTCCCGAACGGATCCGGCACGCGCTGTCCACCGAAAGCGGCTTCTACGACGGGTTCGCTCTCGCGGCGATGTTGGCGGCGCTGGCGCTGGCATCGGACCACACCAAACCCGACTTCTCCAAGTGGGGCTTGTTCCTGGTGCGCACAGAAGTGGTGTCCGTAGTCGTCGGCGTGGCCATCGGGGCGCTGGGCGGGTGGATCATCGCCAGGTCGCGTCGCCGCGAATGGATGAGCGACACCTGGGCGCAGTTGGCCACACTCGCGATCGCGCTGGTGTGCTTCGCGGCGGGAGAACGCTTTCACGGCAGCGGTTTCGTCGCGGCATTCGCAGGCGGTCTGGCGTTCGCGTTCGCCGAACGGCGGGCTGGCGTGAAGCCCGACACCCAGGTATCCGACGCTGCCGGTCAGCTCCTGGAGCTCATGGTGTTCGCGATGTTCGGTGGCTATGCGGTGATTGTCGGATGGCGTGACGCCGACTGGCGGGTGGTGGTGTTCGCGGTCGTCGCGTTGTTCGTGGTGCGGCTCGTCGCAGTACATGCCGCGTTGATTCGCAGCGACGTCCCCGTGCACGAGCGGATGTTCATCGGCTGGTTCGGCCCGCGCGGCATCGGGACCCTCGTGCTTGGGCTGCTGATGGTCGAGCGCGGTGAGATCGAACAGGCGCCTCTCATCACACAGGTGGTCGTCGTGACGGTGACGCTGAGCCTCGTCGTGCACAGCGCCACCGCGTGGGCAGGTATCCGCTGGCTCTCGGCCCGCGAGAAAACCCGCGAGACGGCCCGTGCAAGGGAGTCGCCGCTGGCCCACGGCTCCTCGCGTTAGTCGCCGTCTTTCACCTTGGCCATCGCCAGCACGTCGAGCCGCTTGTCGAGTTCCGCCTCGGACAGCTTGTCGCCGATGAGCCCGCGGTCGATGACCGTCTGCCGGATGGTCTTCTTCTCCTTGAGCGCCTGCTTGGCCACCGCTGCGGCCTCCTCGTAGCCGATCGCGGAGTTCAGCGGGGTCACGATCGACGGTGAGGACTCGGCGAGCTCGCGCAGCCGCTCTTCGTTGGCGACCAGGCCGTCGATGCAGCGCTTGGCGAACAGGGTGGAGACGTTCGTCAGGATCTTGAACGACTCGAGCGTGTTGCGCGCCATCATCGGGATGTACACGTTGAGTTCGAACGCGCCGTTGCCGCCACCCCATGCGATCGCCGCGTCGTTGCCGATCACCTGCGCGGCCACCTGCGTGACGGCCTCGGGGAGGACGGGGTTGACCTTGCCCGGCATGATCGAGCTGCCCGGCTGAAGGTCCGGCAGGTGAATCTCGCCGAGACCGGTCAGCGGGCCCGAGCCCATCCACCGGATGTCGTTGGCGATCTTGGTCAGCGAAACGGCGATCGTGCGGAGTGCGCCGGACGCCTCGACAAGCCCGTCACGCGCCGCCTGTGCCTCGAAATGATTTGTCGCGACTCGCAATTCGGCCAGCCCGGTCTGTTCCTTCAGCACCGCGACCACGCGCTCGTCGAAGTCGTCGGGGGCATTGAGGCCCGTTCCGACCGCTGTGCCGCCGATCGCGAGTTCGCCGAGTCGCGGCAGCGTGGCCTTCACCCGTTCGATGCCGGCCTCGATCTGACGCGCGTAGCCGCTGAACTCCTGACCCAACGTGACCGGCACGGCGTCCATCAGGTGCGTACGGCCCGACTTCACCACGACGCGCCACTGCCGAGCCTTGCCCGCAAGAGACTCGTGCAGGACTTCCAGCGCCGGAATCAGATGGCGCACAGCGGCTTCCGTGGCAGCGATATGTGTCGCGGTCGGGAACGTGTCGTTGGACGACTGCGACATGTTCACGTCGTCGTTGGGGTGCACCGACACGCCGCCGCGCGCGGCGATCCCGGCGATCACCTCGTTGGTGTTCATGTTCGAGCTTGTGCCTGAGCCGGTTTGGAACACGTCGATGGGGAACTGATCGTCATGGCGGCCGTCGGCGATTTCGGCGGCGGCGGCGATGATCGCGTCGGCCTTCTCCGGGGCGAGCAGGCCGAGGTCCTTGTTCACCTGTG
The DNA here is from genome assembly GCF_003719305.1 of Mycolicibacterium stellerae. Classification (GTDB taxonomy): domain Bacteria; phylum Actinomycetota; class Actinomycetes; order Mycobacteriales; family Mycobacteriaceae; genus Mycobacterium; species Mycobacterium stellerae. The sequence continues at coordinate 204,570 of NZ_RARC01000007.1, read as the reverse complement.
CACAAGCACCCTTGAGCAGGCCGAGCGCACGGATCTGGGTGCGCTCCAGACCTCGGCCGGAGATCGGGAAGTTCTCCACCGCGCGTTGCGTCTGTGCACGCCACAGCGCGTTGACGGGCACCCGCACCTCACCCATGGTGTCGTGCTCGATGCGGTACTCGACGTCTTCGGAACGAGCTGAGTCGACGCTCACAGTTGATCCTTTGCTTTATCGGTCAGTGAGTTACGGCAGCGGCTGGTAAGCGTTGCTATCGCCGGTGAAATCGATTGCGGAGTATTCGTTTAGCTTCGACAGCCGGTGGTAGGCCTCGATCATCCGCACCGTGCCCGACTTCGAGCGCATGACGATCGACTGGGTTGTGCAGCCGCCGCCGTAATAGTGAACGCCCTTGAGGAGGTCACCGTCGGTGACGCCGGTCGCGCAGAAGAACACGTTCTCTCCCGACACCAGATCCTCGGTGTGCAGTATTCGATCCAGGTCGTAGCCGCGGTCGATCGCCTTCTGACGTTCTTCGTCGTCCTTCGGCGCGAGCTGGCCCTGGATCGCCCCGCCCATGCACCGGATGGCTGCGGCGGCGATGATGCCCTCGGGTGTGCCGCCGATTCCGATGAGCAGGTCGGTGCTGGTGTTCGGCCTGCACGCCGAGATCGCGCCTGCGACGTCGCCGTCGGAGATCAGCCGGCAACGGGCGCCCGCGGCTCGAACGTCTTCGATCAGCTGCCTGTGCCGCGGCCGGTCGAGGATGCACACGGTCAGGTCGGACACCGAGACATTCTTGGCCTTGGCGACCCGGCGGATGTTCTCGCCGATGGGGACCGTGATGTCGATGACGTCGACGGCGTCAGGTCCGACGGCGATCTTGTTCATGTAGAACACCGCCGACGGGTCGTACATGGTTCCGCGCTCGGAGACCGCGAGTACCGAGATCGCGTTGGCGATGCCCTTGGCCATCAGCGTGGTCCCGTCGATCGGGTCGACGGCGAAGTCGCACAGGGGGCCGTCGCCGTTGCCGACCTCCTCGCCGTTGTAAAGCATCGGCGCGTTGTCCTTCTCGCCTTCGCCGATCACCACGACGCCGCGCATGGACACCGAATTGACCAGCTCACGCATGGCGTCGACGGCGGCGCCGTCACCGCCCTCCTTATCGCCGCGGCCCACCCAGCGTCCTGCCGCCATCGCGCCCGCTTCAGTGACTCGAACGAGCTCGAGGGCAAGGTTGCGGTCGGGGGCTTCTCCGCGTGCTGGGCTCATGGCTCTCGATTCTCCCATTGGCGGGTCGGCCGGTGGGAGCTGGGATACTGGCCCTTGTGACCTCCGAGCCGCAACCCGCGCCCAGACCCGCGAAGCCGCGGTTGCTGCAGGACGGTCGGGACATGTTCTGGTCCCTGGTGCCGCTGGTCGTGGCGTGCGTCGTCCTCGCGGGCATCGTCGGGATGTGCTCGTTTGCGCCCGGCGGTCCAGGCGCTGGACCTGCACCCGACTACGACGCCCCTGCGGCACTGAAGGCCGACGCCGACGCGCTGCGGATCCCGATCCGGGTGCCTGCGCTACCCGACGGCTGGCGCGCCAACTCCGGCAGCCGCGCCGGGATCGAGGCCGGCCGGACGGACCCGTCAGGGCAGGCGGGCCGCGCGGTTTCCTCGACCGTCGGATACCTCACCCCGACCGGGATGTACATGGCGTTGACACAGAGCAATGCCGACGAGGAGAAGCTGGTCGGCTCCATCGACTCCGACATGGCGCCGACCGGAACGCAGGATGTCGACGGCGTGCGGTGGGTGGTCTACGACGGTGGCGACGGTGTTGAGCCGGTGTGGACGACGCGGCTGAACGGCCCGACCGGACCGGCGCAGATCGCGATCAGGGGGGCCGGCGGTACCGATGAGTACCGTACGCTGTCGGCGGCGGTGCAGAAGCAGCCGCCACTGACCGCGAAAGCGAAATAGGAGCCGCGATGACCGCACCGGACCCCAATGTCGCGGCCCAGGCGGCTCCGGACCCCAATGTCGCGGCCCAGGCGGCTCCGGACCCCAATGTCGCGGCCCAGGCGGCTCCGGACCCCAATGTCGCGGCCCAGGCGGCTCCGGACCCCAATGTCGCCGGCCAGGCGGCTCCGGAAGCCGATTTGAGCGGCTGGACCGCGGCACCCTTCACCGCCGCGGGCTATACCCACGACGTGTACCGCAAGGGCGATGGCCCAGGAGTGGTGCTGATTCCGGAGATGCCCGGCATTCATCCCGGAGTGCTGGCCCTTGGCAATCATCTGGTGGACAACGGATTCACCGTCGCCTGTCCGTCGCTGTACGGCACGCCGGGCGCACCTCCCGTCCGGCCGGGCATGGTGCCGGTGATGCTGCGCGGTTGTGTGGCAAAGGAATTCGCGGCCTTCGCAACGAACGCCGATCGACCCGTTGCCCAATACCTTCGGGCATTGGCGCGCGACCTCAACGACAAAACACCGGGTAAGGGCGTCGGGGTGATCGGTGAGTGCTGGAGTGGGGGCTTCGCGTTGGCGGCCGCTGTGGACGACAGTGTGCTGGCCCCGGTGCTCAGCCAGCCGTCGCTGCCGATAGGCCTGACGGCCAAGCACCGGCGCGATCCGGGTCTGTCGGAAGCCGAGTTGAAGATCGTCGAACAGCGAGTCGTCGATGAGGGCTTGTGCGCGCTCGGGCTGCGGTTCAGCGAGGACCCGTTGTCGCCGGGAGCTCGGTTCAAGACGCTCAAGCAGCGGCTTGGTGACGCCTTCGAGGTCATCGAGATCGACTCGAAGAAGGGCAACGAGCACGGATTCGGCAAGAGGGCGCACTCGGTGCTGACGCTGGAGCTGCGCGAAGAAGAGGGTCACCCCGCCTACGAGGCGCGCAAGCGTGTCGTCGAATTCCTCAGGGAGAGGCTGGTTTAGCCGCGTCCGGCTCGGGTGCGGGCGCATCCGCCTCCGGGCCTGGCTCTTCGGGATCTGGCACCTCCGGTGCTGCGCGCCGCGCTCTGCGCGTCAACCATCCCATCACCCGGTTGTTCTTCTTCGACCGTCCGGTGTCGTCGTCGTCATGAGTCTGAAGTGGTACGCCCTTGTACACGGCCAGGTAGACGCTGATCGTCGTCACGATGACGATCATCAGCACCGGGCCGAGGACGATGCCCAACGCGCCGAACATCGCGATTCCGGCGAACACCGAAAGCAGCATCAGCGCCGAGTCGAGGCGGGCCTCGCGCGGCACGAGGATCGGTCGCAGGAAGTTGTCGATGTTCGTCACCACGATGATGTGGAACAAGATGACGAAGACGCCGCCGAATACGTTGCCGAACAGCATCATTCCTACGCCGAAGGGAATCGTGATGATGCCGCTGCCGAGCGGTATCACCGACAGCGCACTCAAGATGACGGCGAAGATGAAGAAGCCGTCGTGGAAGCCTGCGATATAGATCGAGATCGCACCCGCGACGCCCTGGCAGACCGCGATGATGAACTGCCCCTTTACCGTGCCGCCGACCATCGCGCCCATCTTCGCGAGATACAGGTCGGTGGCTTCTTCGCCGAGCGGATTGAGCTGGCGGATCAGCCGTTGCACCGCATCCTTGTTCGTCAGCAGTGAGATGAACACGTAGATAAACAGGATCGCCGCGGTGATCGCGCCGACGACGCCGCCCGCGGCACCCTGCAACAGGTGCAGCAGATACTGTCCGGCGTTCTGGGCGACGGTCGTCATCGCCTTCCGAATCATTTCCGGGGTCACCGTGACGTCGGCGAACGGCACCCGTTCCAGCAGTTCGTTGACGCCGATCAACGTCTTGTCGCCGAGGGTGGACAGGTCGGTCCGCTCGACCCACGCCGCGACGCTGCGGACCATCTCGGTGATCTGGACGACGGCCAGCAGTCCGATCAGTCCGACCGGCACGATGACGCTTGCGAACACCGCCAGCAGGGTGAGCGTCGCCGACAACCCGGTGCCCATTTTCTTGGTCAGCCGGTTGTACAGCGGGTTGAACAGGTACACGACCACCGCGGCGACCACGATGAGGATGAAGTACTTGCGCAGGAAGTAGGCGCCGAACAGGACGGCGATGACCGTCGCGACCGCCAGGGCACGCTTCTGCGTCAGCGTGAACTCGGTCTTCATGGCGGCCACCGGCCTACCGTAACCAGTCCGGCCGCGGGAAACCCGGTTTGCGCTAGCGTTTGTCGGAGCGCGCCTGGGCCTGGTGGGCGCGTTGGCTCGCGATGAAGCGAATCGACGCGCGCTGCATCAACCCCGGCGCGAGCCGCGCGAACAACCACTGGCCGTGCGCGCTGCGCGGCTTCACCAGTAGGGCTTTGTTGCGTTCGATCGCCTTCAACGTGTCCTGCGCCAGGCGGTCGGCGGGGTAGGCGGCCTTGCCTGCGTGGCCCTGCAGGAAGTAGTTGCGGCCGTCGAATCCGCCGATGGCACCCTTCTCCAGAAGCGGGGTCTCGATGGCGGACGGGCAGACCACCAGCACGCCGACGCCGTGGGCGGCGGCCTCCGAGCGCAGCGCCAGCGACAGTCCGACGATGGCGTGCTTGGTCATCACGTAGCTGGTGATCTGACCCGCCGCGGTGAGCCCGGCCATCGAGGCCGTGTTGACGATGTGGCCGTGGCCCTGCTTGATCATCTGCGGGTAGGCGGCGGCGACGCCATGCACGACCCCTCGCACGTTCACGTCGATGATCGCGTTCCACTGGTCGAGGGTCAGCAGTTCGGTGTCGCCGCCCCAGACGATGCCCGCGTTGTTGAACATCAGGTCGAGGCGGCCGGTGCGGGCGACGACATCGTCGACGGTCGCCTGTACCGCTGCGGCATCGGTGACATCGAGGCGGGCCGAGCGGGCCCCGTCGCCGAGGGCCGAGGCCGTCCGCTGCGCGGCTTCGCCGTCGATGTCGGTGCAGACCACGTCGGCGCCTGCCGCGACGAGCGCGCGACACAACGCCGCCCCGATGCCGGATCCGGCACCGGTGACGATCGCCTGCTTTCCGGTGAAACTCACTGGGCCTCCGCAAGTTTCATGACATGGCCGAGCACGTCGGGATAGCGCTTGAGGTGCGCGCCGCCGTTGAGGTCGAGCACTTCACCGGTCAGCCACGATGATTTCGGCGAGCAGAGGAACACCACCGCGTCGGCGATCTCCTCGGGCTTACCCGCACGGCCGAGCGCAGTGTTCTCGAGGTAGTCCTCGACGAGGCCGGGCACCAGGTAAGAGCCCTCGGTGAGCGGGGTGTCGACGAACCCGGGGGAGATCGCGTTGACGCGGATGCCCCGCGGTCCCATCTCCAGCGCAGCGACCTGGGTGAGCATCGACAGGCCGGCCTTGGCCGAGCAGTAGGCACTCATGCCCACCGCCGCCTGCCTGCCGTTGAGCGAGCTGATCGACACCAGCGAGCCGCCTTCGCGGAGCTTGCGCCCCGCGTACTTGGCGACGATGAAACCGCCGTTGAGGCAGACGTCGATGACGGAGCGAAACTCGTCGACCGCCAGGTCGGTGATCAGTCCCAGGCTGCCGAAGCCGGCGCAGTTGACGACGACGTCGAGCGGACCGACTTGGTCGAAGAGGCGTTGCACCGACGCCTCGTCGGTGACGTCGACCTCCGCGGCCGTGTGCGGGTCGCCCAGTTCGTTCGCCCTGGCGCGGGCACCGTCGCCGTTGCGGTCCGCGAGCGTCACCCGGCAGCCGTCGGCCGCGAGGGCGCGTGCGCTCGCCCAGCCGATCCCGGACGCCGCGCCGATGACGACGGCGATCCGCTCGCTACTGTTGCTCATCCGGTTGGCCTTTCGACGGCGGTGGAACGCGTTCTAACTTCACACTCGGGCGCGCAAAGCGCAATAGCCGCGAGGTGGCAGACTCGCAGGCGTGACCGAGTTGACGTTCTCTGATTCGATATCCGTATCGGTGCCTCCGGACGAGCTCTACGCGCTGGTCTCCGATGTGACCCGGACGGGCGAGTGGAGCCCGATCTGCAAGGCCTGCTGGTGGGACGAGGGAGGCGGCGGCCCGCAAGTGGGCGCGTGGTTCACCGGCCGCAACGAGACCCCGGAGCGGACATGGGAGACGCGAAGCCAGGTGGTGGCCGCCGAACCGGGGCGCAAGTTCGCCTGGCAGGTCAACAACGGCTGGGTGCACTGGGAGTACGCGTTCGAGCCAGAGGGCGACGGCACAAGGCTCACCGAGTCGTGGGAGTTCCTGCCCGCGGGCATCGCGGGTTTCCACGACCGGTACGGCGCCGAGGCCGACGCCCAGATCGAGCAGCGAAGCGAGGCGGCCAGGAGCGGCATCCCCGCCACCCTCGCCGCGATCAAGAAGGCCGTGGAGTCCTGACGGTCACGACACCCGGAAGACTTCGACTTCGTCGGCGATGCCTTTGAGCTTCTGCGCGCCGAGCGCGTCGAACCGCAACCCCGAGCCAGCGGACAGATCGCGGACGGTTCGACTGGCGAGAACTTCGCCGGTGCCTGCCATCGCACCGATACGCGCGCCGACGTGGACGGCCAACCCGCTCCACTCGTCGCCGCGCCGTTCGCATTCCCCGGTGTGCACACCGACGCGGATGTTGGTGCCCCGCACGGCGAGAGCCGGAACCATCTCGAGCGCGCAGCGCGCCGCCCTTGTCGGGCCGTCGAATAAGGCGAACATCCCGTCGCCGGTATGTTTGACGCGGCGGCCGCCGTACTTGTCGACGAGCCAGTCGGCGAGCTTGTCGTGTGCATCGAGCTGGCGACGCCATTGCGCATCGCCAACCGCGCTGACCTGCTCCGTGGAGCCGACGATGTCGGAGAACAACACCGTCGACAGCACCCGTTCGCCCGATTCGTCGGCAGGCTTGCCGAGGGCGAAATTCACCACCGCGTCCGCCAATACGTCGTCCATCAACCCGTGCGGCCCGTTCGGCAGTTCGAGGAAGCGGGCGTTGGGCATCGCCGACGCCAGAGCGCGCGCACCGTCGATGGGGGCCATACGGTCGTCGGCGCGGCTCAGCACGAGGGTCGGCGTGTGCACCGAGCCGAGCACACCCCTGACGTCGATGTCCAACAGCCCATCCCAGAGCATGCGGCACATCGCGGGGCTTGCTCCGAACCGCTGAATCCGCCCGTAGAACTCGAGAAAACCCGGCATCTTCGCGATCTCGCCGAAGAACAGATCGGCCAGCGCTCCTTCACCCCAATGGTTTTCGATCTCCTCGAGGATCTCGGTCCTCCGGTCGCTGGTGTAACCCCATGGGTGATCCGGCAACTCGGGAGTGAAGCGTGCCATGGTGCCGTACAACGAAAGCGAATCGACGCGCTCGGGGTAGGTCGCCGCGAAGAGAATGCTCATCGGCCCGCCCTCGGAGACACCGAACAGCGCAGCGGAATCTGCGCCGACTGCGTCCAACACCGCGTGGAGGTCGTCCATCCTCTCGTCCAGGGGAGGGGCGTGGGTCACCGGATCCGAAAGTCCGGTGCCGCGCTTGTCCCACGCGACCAACCTGTTGCCGCGGCTCAGCGCTTCGAGGAATGCTTGGAATGGCATGTCAGGCGCGGTCAGGATGTCGGCATTGCTGATCCAGCCGGGTATCCAAACCAGTGTGGTTTCGCCCTCACCGAGCACCCGATACGCAAGCCGCACCGAGCCGTTGCGGGCGTAGTGAACGCCTCCGTCCTTCACGCTTACATCTTCACAGGTGCTGATCGCGTTACGCAGCGGAAGCCGATATGGCTCATGCCCGTATCAATCATCTGAGGCCGGCGGGCGGCGGGCCGGTATCGCAGGCAGTAGTTGTCGGCGCAGAGGAACGATCCGCCCTTGATGACCTTGCGCGGCACCCGGAATTGCGGTAGTTGCGGGTCGAAGCTGCCCGCCTCGCAGCACGGGTCGCCTTCTCGAGTGTCGGCATACCAGTCGGTGGTCCACTCCCACACGTTGCCCGCCATGTCGAAAAGGCCGTAGTCGTTGGGCGGGAAGCTGCCGACGGGCGCGGTGCGTCCGTAGCCCGGATCGGGACGCCAAGGGAAATCGCCGTGCCAGTAGTTGGCCCGCCGCAGGCCGGGCTGCTCGGGCTCGTCGCCCCACGTGTACGTCGCTGCCTCGAGGCCGCCGCGCGCCGCGACCTCCCACTCCGCCTCGGTCGGCAGTGCGAGAGCCGCCCACCGCGCATAGGTCTCGGCGTCTTCGTAGGCGACGTGCACCACCGGATGGTCGGCGCGCTTCGCTATCGATGAGTGCGCCCCGACGGGGTGCCGCCACGATGCGCCGGGCGTCCACACCCACCACCGGCTCAGATGTCGAAGGTCGACCGGTCCTTGCGTACGCATGAACACCATCGACCCCGGCTGCAGGTTCGCTGCGGGTGCGTCGGGGTAGTCTGCCGCGTTCAACGGCCGCTCGGCGACGGTGACATAGCCTGTGGCGTCGACGAACTCGGCGAACTGGGCATTGGTCACCTGGTGGGCCTGGATCGAGAACTCGCTGACGCTGACGGACTTCGCGGGCGCCTCTTCCGGATAGTGCTTGTCGGACCCGACGACGACGGTCTGCGCTGGAATCCGCACCATGTCTTCGCCGAGATCGACGAAATGGCGGCGCCCACTCGCACTTTCTCGCCCAAACGTCGGTTTGGGCGCAGTGTGATCAGTCACTGAAGATTGTCGCCCAGTCGCTCTTCATGCTGACGACCGTCCAGCCGAACTGCTTGGCGTGGTCCAGTGCACGCTCCGCGCCTGCGGTGTAGTCGAATTCGCGCTCCGCGTCGTCGTGCAGCACGAGCAACCGGAGCGACGCGGCACCGGGTCTGCCGGAGTACATCAGCATCTCGTCGTCGCCGTTGGAGTTGCCCGCCGACAAGATTGGCCGTCGACCGATGCGGTTCCAGACCCGAACCGGCTTCTCCGGTCCGTCGTCGAAGACGTCCAAAGCGGGTTGGATCAACAGGTCGCCATGGCCATCCGCGCCGTCGAACTTCAGCCCCTGTGAACTGCCGACGACGCGTTCGGGCGGGATCCCGTAGATCGTGCTGGTGATCGGGCGCATGAAGTCGCGGCCACCGCCGGAGACGATGTAGCAGGTGAAGTCGTTGGCCTCCAGGTAACGAAGTAGCTCGACCATCGGTGTGTACGTGCAGTCCTGGTACGGGCGCCCCAGCGTCGGGTGCTTCGCCTCCGAGTAGAACTTGCTGACCAGTGCTGCGTGGTCTTCGACACTCATCGACTCATGCAGGGACATCACCGCGCCTGCAAGGACTTTCAGGTCCGAGTCGTCGCCTTGGTAGTGCTTGGTGATGGCGCCGCCGAACCAGGCGAGGTCACCGGTCGCCGCCGACCGGTAGGGCTGCTGTGCAGCCAACGACGGATCGGCCGCCGCCTTCTCGCTGAGCCTGCGGACGATGAAGTCGAGCTGGATGTACATCGGCTTCTCGCACCACAGCGTGCCGTCGTTGTCGAAGACCGCGACACGTTCTTCTGGCGCGACGTGATCCGGCCCGTCAGCCGATGTGACGCGACCGACGAAGTCGACGATCGCTGACTTCGTCAGCCCTTCGACCCAGGAGGCGAGTTCTGCCACGTTCAGCCACCGCGGGTGGAGAGGAAATGCTCGAGTTCCTCGACCGCGTTGTCGATCGTGAACGATGCGGGGGTTTGCCGCGGCGGGAACTCCTTGAACGTCTCCAGGAACTGCGTCGCGATCGCCGAACCGTAGAGCACCAGATAGATCCGGTCGATCACCCAGTCCCAGTAGGTGTTCGACGTGATGTCGGCACGTTCGAACGGGTCCGTCCGAAGATTGAACAGCTTCGGTGCCCGCAGCGGAGTGAATGGTTCGAACCAGATCTGGAGTGTGCCCTGACAGCGCTGCTCCTGGAAAACCACCTTCCAATTCTCGGCGCGGATGCCGAGAACGTCGCAGTCGTCGGAGAAGTAGATCATGCCTCGGCGCGGGCTCTTGTCGACCTCACCGGTCAGGTAGGGCACCAGGTTGTAGCCGTCGATGTGCACCTTGTATGTCATATCGCCGATCTTGTGGCCGGCTTTCAGCTTGTCGACGATGTCCTGGTCGCCGGCCGCGGCAAGAAAGGTTGGCAGCCAATCATGGTGCTGCACAATCTCGTTGGAGACCGAACGCGGCTTGATCTTTCCCGGCCAGCGGATCATCTCCGGTATCCGGAAGGCGCCTTCCCAGTTGGTCGCCTTTTCACTGCGGAACGGGGTGGTGGCACCGTCGGGCCAGCTGTTGGCGTGTGGGCCGTTGTCGGTGGAGTAGACGACGATGGTGTCCTCGGCAATGCCGAGCTCGTCGACCAGGTCGAGCAGCTGTCCGACGTTGCGGTCGTGGTCGATCATGGTGTCGTGGTAGGGCGACTGCCACCGGCCGGACTGACCAAGGCTCTCCGGCTTGGTGTGCGTACGGAAATGCATGTGGGTCATGTTCATCCATACGAAGAAGGGCGTGTCCGCCTCGTGTTGGCGTCGGATGAAGTCGATGCACGCGCCGGTGGTCTCGTCGTCGATCGTCTCCATCCGCTTCTTGGTCAGCGGTCCGGTGTCCTCGATGCGCTGTTTGCCAACCGGTCCGTAGCGGTCGTCGACCTCGCCGGTATCCTTGTCGGTGGCCCACGAGTGAATCACCCCGCGGGGCAACAATGCCCGGCGCAGCAACGGCGCTTCCTCCTCGGTGGGGTAGTCGGCGTTCTCCGGCTCCTCTTCGGCGTTGAGGTGATACAGGTTGCCGAAGAACTCGTCGAAGCCGTGAGCTGTCGGCAGGTACTTGTTCAGGTCGCCGAGGTGGTTCTTGCCGAATTGACCCGTGGCGTAACCCATCGGCTTGAGCAGTTCGGCGATCGTCGGATCTTCCTTCTGCAGCCCGATGTCGACCCCGGGCATCCCCACCTTGCTCATTCCGGTGCGGTAGACGCTCTGGCCGGTGATGAACGACGACCGGCCAGCGGTGCAGCTCTGCTCGCCATAGGAATCGGTGAAAAGCATTCCCTCGTCGGCGATCCGGTCGATGTTGGGCGTGAAGTAGCCCATCATTCCGCGGCTGTAGCAGCTCAAGTTGGAGATTCCGATGTCGTCACCCCAGATGACGAGAATATTCGGTTTGGAGTTAGGCATGGTTTAGTCCTTCGCTCGGAATTCGTGCAACTTTTCGATCGCCTGTTCGACACCGGAAGTGGCCGGTGGATGCGGGGGCAGCCTGTTGGAACGTCTTTAGGAACTTTGCCGTCAGACATATGCGCCCCCTCTTCGAGCCCCGGCCGAATCAACTGTGCGGGTTGGACTTTATGCCTGCAGTCTCGGTTGTTTGGTGGCTTCGGCTTCCTCGCACTCAATAATTGCCAAACCGTCATAATCGCCACCCGGCGATTTTTTCTGCGCTGTTATCGTTAGCAAGTCGTAGGTTCCTCGCGTCTCCGGTTCGCTGGTCACCGTCTGCGATTGCTCACCTAGCTGACGGGAGCACCGCACCATGGTGCCGATCGCCTCCCCCTCGCCGAGTCCCGCCAGGCTTGCGTTTTGCGACCGCGCGGCGATTCCGGGTGCCGTGGACGGCGCGTGGTGGCCGCAAAGCTGCGATCTGCGATCCGAACTACCCGACCTCGTCGCTGTCCTCGGGATGTCGATCGGCCCGGTCCGGCGGGTGGTCTACGACCCGAGCCTCTGGCCCGCAGCACCCTCGCGAATCATTCGTGGCACCGCGCTGACCACTGTCGACCCGTACACGTTGGTCGCCAACGACACGATCTACCTGATGGGCACGCATGCGCGGAATGCGGTGCTGTTCGTCGTGCCGCCCGCGGTGCCCGGCGCCGCCGTCGGGCGCGTCCTGAGCGCAGTCAGCAACGCAACCGGGGCGATGAGCGTAGCGGTGCTGCGACATCTGGTAGACCGGTTTGCCGCAGAACCCGATCCGGCGGCCAGGTTGTAGCGCCCGGCGGTAGCAAAGCCTGCCATTTTCCGGTGCGCAGCCGAGAGTCGTAGCACTCTGTAGGCGGGACGCGGGAAGGTGACACCATGCACGACAAATCTCTGGACGACTCTTGGCACCTCGACATCGAGTTCGACGAGAGTGACACGCATACACATGCGACCGTCCGCGCTCACCTCGGTGATGGCGAGACGTTGACCGCGATCGGTGATGCCTACCGCAATCCCAGGGACCTCAGTCAGCCGATGATCGGCGAGGAGATCGCTGCGGCTAGAGCGCTGATCTCGCTTGGCACGGATCTGCTGCACCGGGCAGGATCACGGATCGAGGCCGTAACGAGGCACCCCGTCCACCTGATGAGCTGAGGTGGTCAGCCCGCCGGGCTGCCCGTACTGACCGCCTTCACAGGCACTTCCTGCGTATCCGCCTTCATCCGGTCGAACAGCTCGACGTAGTAGGGCAGGCACTCGCGCATCGCCTGCTCAGTGCTGAAGAGCGGGCGGTAGCCGAGATCGCGCTCCGCCTTGGCGATCGAGAAGTAGTTGTCGAGGTAGAGGCGCTCGACCGCGAGCGGTTCGAACGGCGGCTTGGGCAACCCGACACGGAAGTGCAGCCACTGCCAGATCGTCATGAGCCAGCGCACGAATGCACCCGAGATGCGCAGCCGGGGCCAACGCTGCCCGCATGCCTCAACGACGGGGCGGGAGAACTCGAACATGTTGATCGGCTCACCGTCGTTGATGAAATACGCCTGTCCCGGTGCGGTCCCGCCGGGCACCAAGTGCTCGCCGGCCAGGATGAACCCGTGAATCAGGTTGTGCACGTAGGAGTTATCGAGCTTGGCGTGCTTGCCGCCGACCAGGACCTTGACGTGTCCGGCGAGCACACTGTCGAACAGTTTGCGGAACATGGTCTGGTCGCCACGGCCCCAGATTCCGCTGGGTCGAATCGAGCAGGTCAGCATCCCGCGAAAGCCGTTCTGCGACAACACGAAACGCTCGGCGGCCACCTTGGTTTCGGTGTAGAGGTCGTTGAAACGCTCGGTGTAGGGCAGGGTTTCGTCGCCGCCCGAGATTCGCTTGCCGCCCATCACCACGCTGTTGGACGCGGTGTAGACGAACCGTTTCACCCCGGCCGCCTGGGCGGCGACCACCAGGTTCTCCGTGCCGCCGACGTTCACCGCGAAACTGCGCTGACGGTACTCCTCGGTGACCGATGAGCCGCCCATCAGATCGATGATCGCCGCGGTGTGGATGACGGTGTCGATGCCGTCGACGGCGGCCGTGACGGTGTCCCTGTCGCAGATGTCGCCTTCGACGACCTGCAGCCGCGGATGCTCGGGCAGCGGGGACGGCGCGCGGTCGAACGAGCGCACCTGGTGGCCCCGCTCGAGCAGTTCCGCTACCAGGTTAGCCCCGACGAAGCCGGATCCGCCGGTGACAAGCACACGGCCAAGATCAGTCGTCAGCGTTGAATCACCCATGCCCGAAAGCATAAATGAAACGTGTTCCAGTTTCGACCCCCAGGGCCAAAAACGTTTTTGTTGTCAACTTTCGTCGTCGTTGGCGGCGGCGAGCGCATCCTCGATCTTCCTGCGGGCTCCAGCTAAGTGCTCGTCGCATCTCCGTGCCAGCTCTTCGCCTCTTTCCCAGAGTTTCAGCGATGAATCAAGGTCCAGCCCGCCCTGCTCCAACTGACGTACGACCTCGATCAGTTCATCGCGGGCTTCTTCGTAGCCCAATTGACTAATAGGCTTCATTGACTTCCTTCGCTGACCGCCATTACGGCCCCATCGGACACCCGTACTCGCAGCCGCGTCCCGGCGGGCGCGTCGGCCACGGTGTGCACCACCGCGGCTTCGCCCACGGCCGTCACCGCCTGCACCACCGCGTAGCCACGGGCCAGGGTCGCGGCAGGTCCCAGCGTCGACAGCCGGGCCGACAGATGGCCGACGCGCTCCGACTCGGCGGTCACCAGCCGTCTGATATCGCGACGAGCGGCCGCCCTGGCGCGGTGAATCTCGTCGGCCCGCGTGGTCAGCGCGGCCAGCGGCTGGGCCAGCACCGGCCTGCTGCGCAGCTGGCTCAGGTGATGTTGCTCGCGATGTACCCAGTTGCGCAGCGCCTGCGCGCTACGCCTGCGGAGATCCAGCACCAGCGCCTGCTCGGCGGCGGTGTCGGGAACGATGCGTTTGGCGGCGTCGGTCGGCGTGGCCGCCCGCACGTCGGCGACGAGGTCGCACAGCGGGTTGTCGGGTTCGTGCCCGACGGCGCTGACCACTGGCGTGGTGCACGCCGAAATCGCACGGCACAGCGTCTCGTCGGAGAACGGCAACAGGTCTTCGACGCTGCCGCCACCGCGAGCGACGACGATGACGTCGACGGCCGGGTCGGCGTCCAGTTCGCGCAAGGCCTCGACGATTTGGGGCACGGCGTTCGAACCCTGAACGGCCGTGTTGCGGACCGCGAAGCGGACGGCGGGCCAGCGTCCTGCGGCGACCGTCATGACGTCTCGTTCTGCGGCGCTGGCACGCCCGGTGATCAGGCCAATGGTATTGGGCAGGAAGGGAATCGGCCGCTTCAGCCGTGTATCGAACAGCCCTTCGGCGTCGAGTAGCTTGCGCAGCCGATCGATCCGAGCGAGCAGTTCACCGACACCGACTGCGCGAATCTGGTTGACCCGCAACGAGAACGTGCCGCGGCCTACGAAGAAATTCGGCCTTCCCAGCATGATCACCTGGGTGCCCTCGGAGAGCTTGACCGGGGCATTCATCACCAGGTCACGTGGGCAGGTCACCGAAAGCGACATATCGGCTGCGGGGTCACGCAGCGTGATGAACGCCGTGCTTGTGTTCGGTCGAAGGGAGAGCTGCGCGATCTGCCCCTCGACCCAGACGGTTCCGAGCTTCTCGATCCAGTCCTTCACCATCATCGCGACGGTGCGGACGGGGTATGGATTGTCCGCGGACTGGCCTCGGTCGTCAGCGCTCACTTGGCCGTCGCGCGGGTGATCCTGTTGGCCAGCAGGGTCTGGAACGGGGCGCGGGACTTGGTGGATTCCTCGTAGCTCAGCAGTTCTTCCAGGTCGGCGACACGCAGCGAGGACAGCCGCGCGCGCAACTGGGCCAGCGTCAGCGTCTCGTAGTCCAGGCGCTTGACGACCTCCGGCTGGCCGCTTGCCGCGGGGGTCGGTGAGCCGTCGACCTGGGTATCCGGTTCACCGCCGGTGAACAGCGCGAACCTGCCCTCGGTGAGCCGTTCACCGTCCAGGACCGACGGCGCAGGCGCCTCGTCGCTGACGTCCTCGTCGAACGTCGCCCATTCGGGCTGCTCATCCTTTGGCGGGAACAGGCTCTCCAGCGTCTCGTCACCCCTGTTGACCAGATCGGCCACGTCCTGCTGCACCTTCATCACGAGATGTGCGACCTGGCTGGCGACGGTCATCGGATAGGTGAGGATGGTCTGCGGAAGCCTGCGTGTTTCCTCGAAAGCCGTTACCGCCGCTCCTACCAGCAGACGGACCCCATACGGTGCAGTAGCCATGGCACTAGCCTGCCTCAACCATCGTTGATGTCAAAGCGAAGCGCTGCGCGTTGAATCCGTCGATCGCCGATGTCAAAGTTCTGCGGCATCCGACGCCAACGCAGCTGATGTGAGGTTATGCCGACATCACCTCGGGGTTCACTCCCGGCAGCGAGGGTCAGTACCCTGGGACCCATGCCGCCAACTATCGACATGGGGATTCCGGGCGCTTCGAGCTCGGCGTCGAGCGGCGTGGCAGGCAAGCGGGTACTGCTGGCCGAGCCCCGCGGGTACTGCGCGGGCGTGGATCGCGCCGTGGAGACCGTCGAGCGGGCGCTGGAAAAGCACGGCGCTCCGGTGTACGTCCGACACGAGATCGTGCACAACCGGCACGTGGTGGACACGCTGGCCAAGGCCGGCGCGATCTTCGTCGAGGAAACCGACGAGGTCCCCGAAGGCGCGATCGTGGTGTTCTCCGCCCACGGCGTCGCCCCCACGGTGCACACCACGGCCGCCGAGCGAAAGCTCCAGGTCATCGATGCGACGTGCCCGCTGGTGACCAAGGTGCACAACGAGGCAAAACGCTTCGCGCGCGACGACTTCGACATTCTGCTGATTGGTCACGAAGGCCACGAAGAGGTTGTCGGAACTGCAGGTGAGGCGCCCGACCATGTGCAGCTCGTCGACGGCCCGGAGGCCGTCGATGCCGTCACGGTCCGCGACTTGAACAAAGTGATCTGGCTGTCACAGACGACGTTGAGCGTCGACGAGACGATGGAGACCGTGCGGCGGCTACGGGAGCGTTTCCCGACGCTGCAGGATCCGCCGAGCGATGACATCTGCTACGCCACCCAGAACCGCCAGGTCGCGGTGAAGGCGATGGCGCCGGAATGCCAGCTGGTGATCGTCGTCGGCTCGCGCAATTCGTCGAACTCGGTGCGGCTGGTCGAGGTGGCGCTGGGCGCAGGCTCCGATGCGTCCTACCTGGTCGACTACGCCGACGACATCGACCCGGCCTGGCTGGACGGCGTCACCTCCGTCGGCGTCACCTCAGGCGCGTCGGTCCCCGAGATCCTTGTCCGCGGCGTTTTGGACCGGCTCGCCGAATATGGCTTCGACACGGTGCAGCCGGTCACCACCGCCAATGAGACGCTGGTCTTCGCGCTGCCGCGCGAGATCCGCCCAGCCCGCCGCTGAGGGCAGGCAGCTAGACGTCGTACTCCCAGGCATCGGCCCGGTGCTTGGGCCTCGAGGTGCGCGGGCGGGCCCGATACTGCGAACGTTGCTCACCGTCATCGGCGCCGCGGTACCGCACCCGAGAGATCGGGTGATGGCTGCCGTTGCGCGATCCGTTGGTTCCGCTGGATCCATTCGAGCCGTTGGCCCCGTTCGTTCCATGCGGTTCAAACGGTTCGAAGCCGTCGAACCGGCTGTGCCGATCGGGTCGCTGATACGACGACCGGCGCTCGGTCGGCGGCGGTTGTTTGCGGGGTTCGCGCGTCGACGACGAACGGGAACGACGCCGCGGCTCGACAGGGGGCACCGTCGGCTCTGTGCTCCGCCGGGCGGTGCGCGGCCGACGCGGGCGCTCGGCCACGGGCTCGATGATCTCGGTCTCCGGCGGCCGGTTATGTCGCGAGCGCGACGGCTGCGTGCGCTTGACCGGCCGCCCGCTGCGTGTCCGGGTGGCGGCCGCAGCCGACTTCGCAGTCCTGGCGCTGCGGTCGATCGAGTGCTGCCTGTCGCGCCGCGATGCAGGCACCTCATCGGCGGCGTCCTCTGTATCGGCGTCGCGCGTGAGAAGCCCCGCGATCTTGGATGTCACCGCCGAGAGCGGGCCTTCGGTCGCAGCGGTTTCCACGGGCGCCGAACGACGCCGCGACATGCCCACATACCAGCGGACCAGCCCGACCAGCAGCACCATGGCCGTGGTGAAGAACATCAGCGGGAAGCGCTCGATCAAGGGGTAGCCGCAGTTGATGAGCAGATCCTTGACGCCGTCCATCGTGGCGCCGTGAAACAGGAAGTATGCGCCGGGCACGGAGACGAACAGGATCAACGGGGGCTGGATGACCGCGGTGAAGACGCCGGACTGCCGCACTGCCACCACGGCGGCTACGCAACCGACGGCGTAGGCGACAGCAAAGACGAGCGTCAACTCTTTGCCGCCGGCACCGGCGTCGAACGCGAAGCCGATTGCGGTGAAGGTGACCGCGATCAGCAGCGCACCCCACGACGGCACACCCGGAATCGTGGGGATCATGGAGCGATGCTCGGCCGCTACCGCAGACCTCGCGCGCTGTCCTGGCACATGTTGACCGTACCGGCTTCGGCTGGAAGTGGCTGACAGCGCTCGCGGGCGCGCCCGAGGCTGTCTCCTAGACTTGGCTCTCTGTGAGCTTGAACCTAGGAATCGTTGGTCTGCCGAATGTGGGTAAGTCAACGCTCTTCAACGCCCTGACACGCAACAACGTGCTGGCTGCCAATTACCCCTTCGCGACGATCGAGCCGAATGAGGGGGTCGTGCCGCTGCCGGATGCGCGGCTGGACGAGCTCGCGAAAATGTTTGAATCTGAAAAGATCGTGCATGCGCCGGTCACGTTCGTCGACATCGCCGGCATTGTCAAGGGCGCCTCGGAGGGCGCAGGTCTTGGCAACAAATTCCTCGCCAACATCCGCGAAAGCGACGCGATCTGCCAAGTGGTGCGGGTCTTCACCGACGACGACGTCGCCCACGTCGACGGCCGGGTCGACCCGAAGTCCGACATCGAGATCATCGAGACCGAGCTAATTCTGGCCGATCTGCAAACGCTGGAGCGGGCCCTGCCGCGGCTCGAGAAGGAAGCCCGCACGCACAAGGAGCGTCGGCCCGGGTACGAGGCCGCGCTGGCCGCCCAGGAGATCCTCAACGGCGACAAGACGCTGTTCGCCGCGGGCAAGTCGATCGACACCGCGTTGTTGCGCGAGCTGAACCTGTTGACGACCAAGCCGTTCCTCTACGTGTTCAACGCCGACGAAGACGTGCTCACCGATGCCGACCGCGTCGCCGCGCTGCGGGAGATGGTCGCCCCGGCCGACGCGGTGTTCCTCGACGCGAAGATCGAGGCCGAGCTGCAGGAGCTCGACGACGAGTCGGCCGCCGAACTACTTGAGTCGATCGGTCAGACCGAGCGCGGCCTCGACGCACTGGCCCGGGCCGGCTTTCACACACTGCGGCTGCAGACGTTCCTCACGGCCGGGCCCAAGGAATCACGGGCGTGGACGATCCATCAGGGCGACACCGCGCCCAAAGCCGCCGGGGTCATTCACACCGACTTCGAAAAGGGATTCATCAAGGCCGAGATCGTCTCCTACGACGACTTGATGGCGGCCGGGTCGATGGCCGCGGCCAAGGCGGCGGGCAAGGTCCGGATGGAGGGCAAGGACTACGTGATGGCCGACGGTGACGTCGTCGAGTTCCGCTTCAACGTCTAGGACGAAGCAGTAACCGCTGCTTAGCGCGCGGAACATCCCAGGTGCAGAAGCCGGACGCGGACGTGATTTCATAGACCAGTCAATGTTTTCTGCCTGATGTGCGCCATTGGAGGCGAAGTCATGAGTGGTGTCCCGACCCGCAAGGCTCGCCTGGCGCACGCAGCGAAGCACGCCGAGTTGTGGAACGCGGGGAAGAAAGACGAGTGGGTGGCCTCGTGGCGAACGATCTGCCCGGGCGAGGTCCGGATGTTCGACCCGGTCGGTACGGAGGAGAAGCATGGCTTCGCCGCCGCGACCTCGGAGGCGTTCGACATGTTCCAGTCGATCCTCAAGATCAAGATGATCACCGTCCAGGTGAACGGCAACGAGATGGCGTGGGTCTGCGAGAATCACTTTGGCGCGGAGCCCAACGTTCAAATGGCTTACAGCATCGAGACGTTCGCGTGGGACGATGACGGGAATCTGCTCATCAAGACCTACTATCCGATGCCTGAGTCCGTCGGTGCCGCCAGTGACCCCTACGCCCACTTGTTGGAAGGTCCGGAGTAGGGCGCATAGACGGTGACGTCGTCGAGTTCCGCTTCAACGTCTAGGACGAAGTCGGCTTCGGGTTGATCAGGCGTAGCAGACCCACCCTCGAAATGTGAACGCCGAGAAGAACTCGGTGACAGCGCCGAAGCCGGCGGCTCCCAATAGGCAAACGGTGATCGACATGCCAGCCCGACTCAGGCGTGCTGGGAGTTCATTCGAGGACCGCTCGCAGAGGACCCGCAACGAGCAGGCAGACCACTTCGCGGTCAGTTGGAGGGGCGGTACTCGGCTCGGCGGGGCGAGTTTCGGTGCTCTAGTCAGGTCTTCGCATGTGTCGTGGTCGGCGTTGTTCACATTGCGCATCGTGGTGACGTTTACCGATGACGCAATAGGGTCGAGTCCCGTTCAACGTCTAACCAAGCGAAGAGGGATGTGATGACTGAACACGTTCTGCTGACTGCCTATCGCGGCTACTTGGAATGCTTGAACGAGCGGCAATGGCCGAGGCTCGGCGAGTACGTCGCCGACGAACTGTCCTACAACGGGAAACGCATGACCCTTGCCGACTACCGGGCGATGTTGGAAGCCGACGTCCACGCGATCCCGGATCTGCAGTTTCACGCCGAACTGCTTCTCGCCGATGATCACATTGTGGCGTGCCGCCTCTACTTTCGGTGCAACCCGCGGCACGCGTTTTTGGGATTCGAGCCGCCAGGTCGGGAGGTCTCGTTCCCCGAACACGTCTTCTACAGGTTCGACGATCGGCGGATCGTGGAAGTGTGGTCGGTGATCGACAAGCAGGCCATTCGCGACCAAGACGTAGCATTTGTTGGTGAGTTTTGACGTCGCACCGGACGCCTACACCCGATTCATGGGCCGATATGCCGAGCCTCTCGCGGAAGTCTTCGCGGCATTCGCCGGGGTCGGCGAGGGCGACAAAGTACTCGACGTGGGTTGTGGGCCCGGCGCGCTGACGGCGCACTTGCTCTCGCTGGGGGCGGAGGTATCGGCTATTGATCCTTCACCGCCGTTCGTCGACGCGATCCGTGCCCGCTTCCCGGATCTCGACGTGCGGCAGAGCACCGCCGAGGAATTGCCCTACCAGACAGCGGCTTTCGACGCTGCGCTCGCGCAATTGGTGGTGCACTTCATGACCGATCCGGTGGGCGGTGTCAGGCAGATGCGGCGCGTCACTCAATCCGGCGGCGTCGTTGCCGCCTGCGTGTGGGATGGGCCCACCGGCGCACTGGCGCCGTTCTGGAACGCGGTTCACGTGATCGACCCTGACGCCGAGGACGAAGCGCTGCTGTCCGGCGCGCACGCGGGGCACCTGACTGAACTGTTCGAGAGCGCCGGCCTCCGTGATGTCGCAGAGGATTCGATCGTCGTCGATGTCGTGCATCCGACCTTCGAGCAGTGGTGGCAGCCCTACACCTACGGTGTCGGCCCTGCGGGTGACTATGTTCAGCGACTCGATGGCGATGGCCGTGCACGTCTGGAATCGGTGGCTCGCGAACGTCTTGGCAATGGGCCGTTCACCGTCACTGCCGCCGCATGGGCCGCGAGGGGGATGGTTTGAGCGCGACGTGGTCGGGTCCCGCGACACAGCGTCGCGATGACATGCGGACGTTATGTAATCCGTTATCGCGTGAACCACGCCTACGGAAGGCAGACACCGGCGATCTCAGGCCGGCACGTCGTCGTCACACTCGGCCTGCGCGACATCTTCCGTCGTTTGCGTCGCGAGCGACGCGCTGATTTCGGCCTGCCGCAACAGGAATGCCCGTTCGTCCAGCTTCTTGCGCCGCATCCAGCTTGTCACTTCGGCGTTGCATTTGCTGGTGTTGCACGAGCGGCAGCAGGGTACGACGTTGTTGACCTCGTAGCGTCCGCCGCGCGAAATGGGCAGCACGCAGTCCTTCTGCAGCGGTGTCGCCGTGGCACCGCAGTATGCGCAGCCGCTCCACGCCACTTTCAGTGCGTCCCATTGCGAATCGGTGAGTTCGTGCACCTTCGACGCGATGCGGCGCCTGCGGCGGCGCGCGTACCGCTTCGAGCGGGTCGGACTCCTGGACGGCACAGGCCGAATTATGGCGGCTGCTGGCGCGCTCGGGCGTGTTGAAGGTCGGCGTGTCGTAGGCCGGGAGGCTCAGTCCGAATCGGCCTCGCGACGCCTCAGCGCAGGTTCGTTGGTTTCGATGTACAGGCTGTGTTCCGGGTCTTGGCTCGCCGGGTCGTGCAAGCGTCGGGGCATGGGCCTCAAATTGCTGGGCCAGCTGGGATCGACGACGGGGTCGGCGCGGCCCTGCCGGACGCGGCGAAGGTAGAACACCCATGCCGCCACGAACAACGCCATCACCGCGATGGTGATGATCGGCGCGATCAGGCCTGTCATGAGCCCTCCTCTGCTGCTCCGGCTGCGACTGGACTGTCGATCCGACGGTAGAGGCCGTCGGACGTCTCAACATGGGTACTTCGGTACTCGTCGGGATTGGCACGATGTATCCGGCTCGATAAGGCAGAATCGCGCAGGTGACCACGCCGCCGCCGCAACGCCCCGGGGGGCCCGGTCGGCAAGGCAGGGGAAACCCGCACCAGGACCCCGCAACGCGGAGGATCCCGCGCCCGGATCGAGCACCCGAACCGCCTACCGAGCAGATCCGTGCGCGCAGGCAGCCTCCCGATGCAGCACCCACAGAAAAATTCCGTTCGCCGCCGCCGCCAGCCGGCACCCGGCCACCGCCGCCTACCGGCACCCGGCCGCCGCCACCACTGCGCGGTGGTCAACCGCCGCCAGGCGCAGCACCGCCCCCGCCGCCTCCGGGCGGCTCACAACCCGCTCCGCCGCCTGATGCGCAACCACCGGATGCCAAGAAGCGGCGCGGGAGGGGATTTTTCAACCGGCAGTCAATCATCCTGATCGCGGTCATCATCGTCGCTCTGGTGGCAGGCGGACTGGCGGGTGGCGAGCTCTACGCCCGCCACCGAGCCGACGGCGTCCTTGTCGACGTCGCGGAATGCGTTGTGCAAGACGGCGTCACCATCTCCTACGGCGTCAACCCGCCGTTTCTCTGGCAGCACATCACCGGCCACTACACCAACATCTCCGTCACCACCGCCGGGAAGCGCGTTCAAGACGCGGACGGGATGACCGCCGACGTGACCGTCTCAGATGTACGACTGCGGGATACCGGGGACTCCAAGGGCACCATTGGGTCGCTGACCGCGACGCTCGCGTGGAAGTCCGCAGGTATCAAGGACACGCTGGCAGCCAACCTTCCCGCTGTTGGGAGCTTGATCACCGGTGTGCGCACCGACCCGGCCGCAGGCACGATCATCGTGGACGCCGGTGAGAACAGCGTCACGGCCAAACCCGTTGTCACCGACGGCGATCTCAACCTCGAGGTACTGGACGTCACCGGGCCGCTGCCGAAGGACGCGGTGCAGACGGCGTTGAACGATCTGACGAAGAAACTGAACGACAATTATCCGCTCGGAATCCACGCCGACAGCGTCGAAGTCACCGACACCGGAGTCGTCGGCAAGTTCTCCAGCCAGAACGCGTCGATCCCCAAAGAGGACGCGAACCCCTGCTTCGCGCGACTGTAGGACCGGCTAGCGCGATATCAACCGGAAGACGGGAACTGTGCGCCCGACGGCTGCCGCCTTCCCCCGGTAGTCGCCGTAACCGCTGTAAACCTGTTCGGCCAGTCCAAACAGGCGGGCGTGTTCAGCGGATTCCGTGACTTCCTCTGCGATGAAGGGCTCGTCGCCGAATTCGCATTGCGGATTGGCCTTGAGGTTGTAGTACCACTGGGGGTGCTGCGTTCCGCCGTAATTGGAGGCGATCAGGATCGGGTCAGGTCCGTCGTGGAAGTAGGTGAGTTGATGCTCACGCCCTAGACCCGATTTGGCGCCCGTGCTGACCAAGGGGGCGGTCGACATCGTGCCGAGGATCCACGGATAGCGACCGCCGGTCACACGGAACAACCACGGGTCGATGCGAGGGAAAAGGCGGCGCGCTACGAACTGCCCGGGACGAGAACGGCTCCAGCCCTCCATGGCCCGGTACAAGTGGCCGTGCTTCTTGGTCGGATCCACGTAGTGAAGCGGCATGGGCGGACGCGCCGGGTACTCGATTCGGCAATTCAGTGACTGGGGAACGCGCTGCCGGCCACCACTTGAACGTGCAGCGGCAGCGTGATCTGCTCCGGGTGATCTTCGAGGCGGACGGTGTAGACGTGCATCCCGCCGTTGGGCTCGACCGGCAGCGTGATCGTCGGCGTCACCATGAACGCGATCTTGCTGGGCACTGTGAAAGTCGAGGATCGTGCAGGCGTCCATTCCTGACCCGACGGGCCTGCCGCGTCGATGTGCAGGACGAATTCCTTACCCCGGTCCTGCCGGGTGACCTCGCAGAAGACGACGCAACGGGTGGCAAAGGCCGTCGAACCGTCGGCGACGGTCGTTGAATTCCAACACCCGCCGGTCACGTTGAGCATGTCGTCGACCACTTCGGCGTGGTTGGCGAAGAAAGCATTCGTCAGGCGCATGCCTGGAAGCTATCAGTGATTAACCGAGTACCACGGCGATCTCGTCGCTGAGTTTGAATCCCTCTGTCAGCGGCAGCAGATCGCCGCTCCAGAACTTGCCAGGGTCGAACCAGCTGGAGTGCTTCTCGGTCGTCAGCAGCCCCATCTCCTCGTAGGTGATCGCGACGGTCTCTGCGCAGTACGCAGTCTCCAACCCGACCTGGCGTTCTTCGGCCTTCCTGCGTCGAGCAGATTCGCGAACCCTATTGTCCAAGAACGGGATACCCCTGGTCCAGTCGGCCGCTGTCGGAACCCGGCCGCGAAACCACCGGCCGGTGAGCCGTGCCGTGCTTGGGAACGGTGTGCCGTCCATGCGTGCGATGACGCGGAGCACCTGGTCCTCCTGCTCACGGGTGGCGTCGGGGGTGAGCTGGCGCAACCAGCAGCGCTGGCCGTAATTGTTGATCCAGCGTTCGACGGCCGCCCGTGCGTCATTGAGCTGAACACCGCGGTGGTTGGTGCCCGTCCACATATCGAGGAGCTTGTCACCGAGTTCGGCGTGCCACATCAGCGGCGGCATGTCGTCGATCGCGACGGTCATCCCGACGTGGTTGACCGGCGCATTGGTCATCGTCTGGATCGCCCGATCCGGCTTCGAATCGCCCCGGAACAGCCAGATATCCCCGGTGCGGGTCTCGTCGAGGGCGCGCGCGAGGGTGACCGTGTTCGCATCCACAGCCGCAGCTTAGGCACACTGGCGGTCATGCACAGCATCTGGAAGTGGGTTGGACTGGCCGGTGTCGCCGGTGTGGTGGCCGGCGGTGCGCTGGTCGCACGCGATCAGCGGCGCCGCAACGCCTACACACCCGAAGACATTCGGGCGAAGTTGAACGAACGATTGGCGGAGTCGGAAAAGAAGGGCTGACGCCCGCTCAGGCGGTCGCGGTGGCTGCGTGTGCGAGGGCGAGTTTCTCGTGCAACTGCCCCATGGTAAGCACCCCGCCACGCCGCCTGCCATCAGTTCGAGCGCCATTTGGTGACGGTCGTCGCCGCGCATGCTGGCGGACACACTCCTCGATGAGCATCGGGCGGAACCCGCGGCTGAGTACGGCGCATGGTGTCCACCGAGAGCCGCCTCCTGGGGGCGACGGCTGACATAGCAGTCCACAACGGGAATGCCCGATTCACGGCACATTTGGAGCATCGTCGCGATATTTGCGACCACCCGCTCGGCGATGTGGGCGGCGGCGGGTGCCCTCGCGACCGATGGGTCCAGGAAGTCGCGCTGTAGGTAGATCGTGAGTGCGACGGTCTTCGCGGGATCGATGACGAGCAGCTCGCGCATCGCGCTTGTACTCCTCATGGTCGTGTACCTGAACTGTCCGGTTCGTGCGGTGTCCTTGCAGCTACACCGATCGTGGTGCCGGTGGGTGCTGGCGGGCAACAGCGGATGCCCGGATGATTCGGCGTCGCAATAGTTTCGGCTCGTTCAGCTGAATGGGTGGGCAGCATGTTGGCCAACCCATCCGATTCCGCCGAGTATTGCGACACCGATCCCACCGACCGTTTCCCAGAAGCCGGGGTTTCCGGATTCGGGGGCGGGCTGCGGCTCTTCACCGTCTCTGGGCAGATGGACTTTCATGGGCGCCCGCCCGTCACCGAAATTAATGTCGACGGTCGTGCCCTCTGACCGGCTTTCTTCCCGCAGGCTGATTCGCGTGCCGTCATCGAGAACGCTTTCGACGCCGTTGTACGTGCTCGGTGCGGCTGGTGCACCGTTTTGCGTCAGCCAGTCGTAGAGCGCTCGGATTTGATCGGACGTTGGCAGCTCACGAACGTGCGGCCGCTTACCGGGAGGAAGCGGGTCGACAATCTTGAAGACGTCATCGGCGTTGTGCGGTCCTTTTCCATCGACGGGAGTCAACGGAGGACCGCCGCCGATCCCGAAGTCAAGGCTCTGAACACCGTCGGACGATTTCTTGATCTGTTCTGCAACCCGATGATCCGTCGCGGCGAGTTGTTCTGCGCTGTGCCAGATCTGGCGTGCCATTGACGTGGCCTGCGCGCGCTTCGCCTCAGAAGCGGGCGTCCCGTCGTCGTCGTAGGAGACGCTGAGGTCGTCGCCAACGTGGAAACCAGCCGCCCGCGCCGCATTCACCGCGGCCAGTGTCTGCTGGCGCGCCGATGCGAGCGCTTCGGCGCCCGCACGCGCAGCTGCCGACGTCGCGCGAAGGTGGTGAGCGGTGGCACTCACCGTCGTGCGATCGGCCAGTGCGCGTTCCTGGGCGGCGGTGGCCGCGGCGCCTTCCCAGATGCTCCCGCCCGGCGTGTATGAGTGGCGCACGACTTCGGAGAGCCTGTCTTCCCAGCGGGAAGCGGTCGCATCCCACCACCCCGCGGCCGCGGTGAGGTGTTCGGTGTCCCACGACTGGATCTCCGATAAACGCAGCATCGCGCCGCCGGTTGTGGCGGCCATGTCTACCGGGCGTCCGGTACGGCTACGAGGGCGGCTGTGGACGCGCGTTCGGCTGTGGCAAAGGCAGTTCCGCTGGCGGACATGGCACTCCCGGTCGAGCGCAAACGGGTCGCGATGGCCCGCTCGGCCTCCGCGGCAGCGTCAAGGGCGGCTTTGACAGCGGCCGTCGTTGACTGCGGACTTTTCACGGCGAACGAAGGTGCGCCCGTCCCGGTGAATGTTGCCGCGACGGCGTCAATTTTGGCAGCCGCGTCGCGCAGCGCCGCAGGATCGACGTGGATTGACGCCATTCACCCAATCTAAGGCAGGCCAGCGGGTGTTGAGCGCGCAGAATTGCCGCGAGGGGCCGGTACAAGCACCGGTAGCGTTGGGGCCGTGTCATGGCTACGTGATGAAGTGCTTTTCCGGACGCAGAGGGGCCTGTTTGGGTTGAAGGCGGTGCGCAATCTCGCATATCGGGAGGATCCCGATCGGTCGCCGGAGGCCATCGGGGAGGTGACGTCGGAGTTGGTGCGCGCGTTGCTCCGCGACGGGCTCGCGGTCGTGGGGGACCGCACCGAGTCGGGGTTTGTGAAGCGGTCGGATCCCCACAACGACCTACTCGACGGCACACAGGAAACCTGGTTGCAGCTGACCGAGGCGGGCCGACTTGCGGCGAACGCAGTTCCGGTCACGAAGAAGGAGAGGTCGCCGGATAGCGCTGTCAAGCAATTCGGTTGGCCCCTGCTGGATGCTGCGCGGGAGGTCCTCCTTTACGGCACGATTGATTGGGTCGAACTGGGTCAGATCCACTGGCGTGTCAAAGAGGTCAGCCCTGATGTGCCGATCGAGGTGGTTCAGCAGCGAACTCTGCAATTGATCGCCGAGTTGGTGGAAGAGGAACTGGCGGTGATCGGGCAGATCGAGAAGAACGCAGATGGCCTGGTGCCGTGGAATTGCTCGTTGGAGGTGGCGTTGAGTCGTATTCGCGCCTTCTACGTCGATAGGTACGACGAAACCGCGATGTGGGAATGGTGCTGCCTGCTGGACTTGACTCGCCTCGGCGAGAAGCTGGCGTGGGAAATCGAGGCGCAGACCGCGCCCTAGGTGACCGCATACAGGCGGTGTCTGCCCGAGAACCCCTTGAGCTCGACATCGTTGCCGTCGTCGAATGAGATGTCATCGCAGGCGACGGCCTCGCGAACCGGTTCGCTGACCAGAGTCTGGCCGCCGTCGGCCTGCGCAGCCACCCGCGCGGCCATCGCGACGTTCCTGCCGAACAGGTCGTCGCCCCGCCGCACCGACTTGCCCGTATGGATGCCGATGCGCACCCGGATCCCGTTGGGGCGCCGCCGAAGTGCCCGTTGTACGTCCATGCCGCACCGCACCGCCTGTTCCGGTTCGGCGAAGGCGATCATGAACCCGTCGCCCTGACTCTTCACCACGTGGCCGCAGTGACTCTTCACATACCGGCGGACCAACTTGTCGTGCCTGCCGATCAGGCGGACCCAGGCTCGGTCGCCGATGCGCTCGTTGAGCGCCGTGGACTCCTCGATATCGGAGAACAGGATCGCGACTTTGCCGTCAGGCGCCAGCCTTGCCAGGTCGGGCCGCTCCACCTCGGCCCAGTCGGCGAGGTCCTCGATCGAGGAGGCAACCGCGGCGCCGAACCCCTCCTTGCGGATGATGTTGGCCGTCTGCCACATCGTCTTGACGGCCTCCCGGCCGCCGGACAGCAGCGCGTTGCGGGTGTCGACGCGGCTGCGCAGTTCGTCGGCCTCGCGTCGGGCGCGGTTGAGCTGCACGCCCAGCACGACGATCACGACGGCCTCGGCTGCGGCCACGACCGCCAGCACGTAGGTGGCGATCTCCGTACTTGTCACCGCTCAAGTATTGGATGCTGGTCCTGTGAAGCCGCACCCGCCCTACTACGAGAGCAGATTCATCCGCGCCAATGATCCCGGTCGTGCGCAGGCGATATGGCTGCGTTCGACGCTGCTGCTGCCGACGTCGGGGGCGCCGGTCGCCGACTCGTGGGTGATGGTGTTCGACCCCGACGGGGCAGGCAATCGGGCGCTCAAGCAGCCATTTCCGATCGACCAGTCCGACTACCAGTACGACACCTGGACCGCGCGCATCGGCGCGACATCCATCGACGACCGGTCGGCACGTGGGTCGGTGGACGGCGCGGGCCGGTCGGCGCGGTGGGACCTGCGGATCACGCCGGGCGATGAGGCGGCGGTCAAACTACTCACCGACCGCGGGTACAAGGCCAAGTTCCCGACGGCCAAGACGATGGTTCGCCATCCACTCGCACGGTTCGACGGCAGCGTCGAACTCGACGACGTCCACCTGAAGGTGGACGGCTGGACCGGGAGCGTCAACCACAACTGGGGCCGCCGCCACACACCCGCCTATGCATTCGGTCAGGTGTGCGGATTCGACGGGGCGCCCGGATCGAGCCTGGAGATCGTGACCGCGCACGCCGCGGTCGGTCCCATTTCCTTGCCTGCCGCCACGCTTCTGGTGCTCCGGCACGACGGGCGAGAGGTGGCAGTGCGCTCGGTGCTGGCGACCCGCCATACGCGCGCCGAGTACCTGCCGTTCAGCTGGTCCTTCGGGGCCCGCGTGGACGATGTGACGGTGGACGGCGAGATCACCGCCGAGCCGCCCGACGTGATCGGGCTGACCTACACCGATACCGACGGCGACTCGAAGTTCTGTTACAACTCCGCGCTTGCGACCTGTCGTATTCGACTGTCCGGCAGCGGGAGTGCCCGCCGGGAGCTGGTCGCTACCCGGCGGGCGATGTTCGAGATACTCACCGATGCCCGCAACGCCGACGTGCCGCTGTTGGCGTAGTTCTCCCGGCGAGAGTTCTCCCGGCGAGCAGACGCAAAGTGCCCCTAAATGCCCTCGATTGGGGGACTTTTGCGTCTGCTCGCGGGGGAGGGGGAGGCGAGGTAAATCAACGCCGCCAGGGCGGCCGAGCCGATCGTGCTCAGGTCGACGCCGCCGGCGATATCGGCAAGCGGTCCGACATACAGCGTGGTGTTCACCGTCAGCAGCCCGAACGTGGCACCGACCACCCATGCGACGACCGCAGGCATGTTCCAGCCGCCGACGAACCAGTACCGGCCGTCGCGTCGGCCATCCGCGAACGCCTGAAGGTCAACGGGGTCATAGGCTTTCGTGCGCAGGGCGCCGATCGCCAGGATCGCCACCCACGGCGTGATGACGGCATTGAGCGCCACCGTCATGGCGGTCACCGAGTCGATCGCGTCGAACACGAACACGCCGACATACAGCAGGGCGATGGCGACGGCGGCGGTGATGATCGTGGTCTGCGTCCGCTTCATCCGTGGCGCCAGCCCCTCGAGATCGAGGCCGCTGGCGTAGACGCACAGCACGCCCTGGCTCATGCCGCCGAACAACGAGATCACCACGATGGGCAGGACGTACCAGGCGGGCGACGCTGCGACGAGGTCGTCGATGTAGG
Organism: Mycolicibacterium stellerae; assembly: GCF_003719305.1. GTDB lineage: Bacteria > Actinomycetota > Actinomycetes > Mycobacteriales > Mycobacteriaceae > Mycobacterium > Mycobacterium stellerae. The sequence goes on along the minus strand of NZ_RARC01000007.1, from coordinate 174,650 downwards.
AGTCGGTCGGGTTCGCGAACGCCAGCGCGGTGAACGCGCCGAACAGGCTGGGCAGCAGCACCCCGATGAACATCCCGATGCCCAACGCCGTGCAGATCTGCCTGTCGCTGAACCGGATGGACGAGATGCGCCGGGTGTAGTCGCCGATGGTCGGCCCGTAGGAGATCGGCGCGGCGGCGAAGAGCACCGCCGACAGCGCCCAGGTCTGCCAGAAGCCGCCCAATGCGTACTCGCCGCCCGACGTGCTGGGGTCGAAGCCGCCTGCGAACGCGAATACCCCGAGGATCATCAATCCGCCGACGACGGGCACCACGATCTTCTGGATGGCGACGATAGTGGCGTGGCCGTAGAGCGCGACGGTCACCATCAACGCCGCGACTGCAGCGTATGCGACAGCGTGCACGAGGTCGCTGTCCGGCGTGCCGAGCAGGCGGTGCCCGGCGGCGACGAGGGCGTCGCCACTGGTCCACACCGTGACCGCTGCGAAGGCGAGGGCGATCGCCAGGGCAAGACCGGATCCGATGAACCGGCCGCGGATGCCGAAGAAGGCCCCGCTGGAGACGGTCATGTTGGTGCCGGTGCGGGGCCCGATGATCGCGGTGGGCAGCACTGCCAGAGTGCCGAGCGCGGTGCCGACGGCCATCGAGGCGACGGTCTGCCAGAAGCTCAGGCCGAACAGGATCGCGAAGGCGCCGAAGACGACGTTCGTCCAGGTCAGGTTGGCGCCGAGAAACACCGCCGACAGGTTGCGCGGCCCGGAGTCGCGGGCCTCTTCGGGCAGGTATTCGACGCCTGCGGCTTCGATCGCGCCGACGCGGTCCTCGGTGGGCTCGGCGGCGGGCGCAGGCAGTGTTGCGGTCATGGGCTGCTCGATTCGACTTGTTGACGGGTAGCTCAATAGTGTTGATGTAGTGTTCAATAAGAATCGGGATTCGTCAATAGGAGGATGGGACTTGAGCGTCGAAACGCGGGACGCCAAGCGCAAGCTGCCCGCCGAGCGGCATGGCGAGCTGCTGGCCAAGGCCGTCGAGATCAGCGCCGCCGAGGGACTGTCGGCGGTGACCCTGCGTCGCGTCGCCAGCGATCTCAACGTGACGCCTGGCCTGGTCAGTCACTATTTCTCGTCGGCTGAACAGCTCATCACCGCGGCGTTCACGACGGCCGCGGTGGCCGATCTGGCCGACGCGAGGACCCGAGTTGCCGCCGCCGAGACGGCGACCGCCAAGATGGACGCGCTGATGGACTACGTGCTCGACGAGTCAAGCGAGGACGCCAGCGCGCTGTGGCTCGACGCGTGGAGCCTGGGTCGGCGCAACGCCGCGTTGGCCGCCGAAGCCAACACTCTGACCGACGCGTGGCTCGAGATCCTCGCGGACATCGTTCGCCTCGGCGTCGGCTCCGGTGAGTTTCACGCGGCAGACGCCGACGTCGCGGCACGGCGGCTGTTGACCATGATCGACGGGCTCGGCGCGCAGATGGTGGTGCGAGCCGTTCCGTCGCGCGAAGCCAAGCACATTGCGCGGTCGTATTTCACGTCCGAACTGGGCATCGCCGAGCGGGATTGAGCGAACCCGCTATTTGCGTCGTCAATTACCGGCCCCGCCAGCGACGGAGCCCTATGCTTAGCGCGTAAAACAGTCCATGACCGGCGGAGGGATGCATGGCCGGCGCGGAGGCAGCGAAATGACCGGCGATCTGCTGACAGGGCGCGACAGCGAACTAGGCGTGATTCGTCGTGCGCTGAGCGGGACGGGCAACTACTGCGGTGTCGTCATCTGCGGCGCGGCAGGCGTCGGCAAGACCAGACTCGCTCGAGAGGTGCTGGCACGCGCACAGGCCGCGGGCGAGCGCACGAACTGGATCACCGGCACGGAGTCGGCCCGACCACTGCCGCTCGGCGCGTTCACCGGATCCATCGCGGAGACGGCTCCGGGTTCGATGCCCGACGTGGGCCGCCTCATCAATTCCTTTGTCGCCCAACAACGTCAGGGCAAGGTGCTCATCGGTGTGGACGACGCGCACCTGCTCGACGGTTTGTCGGCGCACGTCGTGCACCAGCTTGCCCAGACGCGCGGGCCACGGCTGGTCGTCACCGTGCGCACCGGCGAGGCCGAACCGGACGCCGTCACGGCGTTATGGAAGGACGGCCTGCTGGCCCGGCTTGATCTCGCACCCCTGTCGGAGGCGGGAACGCGCAGCCTGATCGAGTCGACTCTGGGCGGAGCGGTGGACGCCCGCAGCGCGCAGCGGTTCTGGCGATTGACCGGCGGCAACGCCCTGTTCCTTCGCCAGCTGGTGACCGATCAGGTGGCGGCAGGGCGGATGCGGCAGGTCGCAGGGGTGTGGATGTGGGACGAACGGGTTGCGGTGTCCCAGAACATCACCGACATGGTCGGCCGCCAATTGGGTGAGCTGTCCGACGGGCTGGCGCTCGTGGTCGACACGTTGTCGCAATGCGAGCCGCTGGCCGTCGATGTGCTGTGCGAAGTGGCCGATCGCGCCGATCTGGAGGCCGCCGAGCAGATGCGACTGGTCACCGTCGAGCGCTCGGGCAACGAGCGCATGGCGCGATTGGCGCATCCCCTCTTCGGGGAACTCCGACGGGCCAGCGCGGGCGAAATGTATCTGTCTCGAATTCGGGGCAAGCTGGCCCAGGGACTCGCCAAGAAGCCCGACGCCGACATGCAGTCGACCGTGCGGCGCGCCCTGCTCACGCTCGAGTCGGATCTGCCCCCCGATCCTGAACTCTTCGTCGACGCCGCGCGCTTCGCGATGACGCTGCTGGATCTCGATATGGCGGACCGGTTCGCCGACGCCGCGGTATCGGCGGGGGCGAGCGAAGCGCCCGGCGTTCAGGTGATGAACCTGGTGTTGCATGGTCGCGGCGACGACGCCGAGAAGTTGCTCAAGGAGATCACCGCCGACGGCCACGAGGACGCGCACCGATGGTCGACCGTGCGTGCCGCCAACCTGATCTGGATACTCGGCAGGCCCACTGACGCCGCGGCCATCCTCGAGGGTCTTGCCGCAGGCCCGGAGTCGCCGACTCAAGCCGAATCGCGGGCGGCGGTGGAGGCGTGTGTCGACGCGGTGTACGGCCGTTGCCAGTTGGCAGCCGAAAAGGCCTCCGCTGCACTGAATTCGGAGCAGCTCGGAGATTTCCACGCGATGATGGCGTCGTTCGCGTTGGTGATGGCGCTCGGGGCTCTGGGCCGGGGCGACGAGCTGGCGGCCGTCGCCGACCGGGCGCTCGACCGTGCGTCGACGTCCTTCCAGACGGCACCCCTGCGGTTCTGGTTCGGTGGCGTCTTCGCGCGCGCCTGCAGGCTGACCGGCCGCATCGACGACTGTGCGAAGGTCGCCAAGCAGATGGCCGACTCCGTGAACGACGTTCCCGGACTGGCCTACGCCAACCTGGTATTTCTGCTCGGCCAGTCCGACCTGATGCGCGGGGAGCTGCCAGGCGCCGTCAAACTCCTGCACGAAGCACTGGCCGGCGTCGAGCATCACGGCATCACAACGGGTTTGCGGCCCGCGACCTGCTTCGCGCTGACGGAGGCGCACGCCAAACTCGGCGAGGCGGCGGAAGCGAACGCAGCACTGGAAGAGGCGCGGGCGAACGTGCCGGATGCCTATGTGTACATGCACACCGCCCTGGCCATCGCGACCGGATGGGCGCTCGCGGCAGGCGGATACCTGTCCGACGCAGTGACGGCCGTTCGCGACGCCGCGGCGAAGGCACGCGACCGCGGTCAGCTGACCCATGAACTGCTCTGCCTGCAGGTGGCAGCGCAATGGGGCGATCCCTCAATGTCGGACCGGGCGCGTGAGCTCGCAGGCGAGTTGTCTCTGCCGTTGGCCGATGCCGTTGCGCGCCATGCCGAATCACTTGCAGCCAAGGATGGCGAGGGCCTGCTTTTGGCGTCGAATGACTACCGGGCGCTGGGCGATCGAGCGGCTGCCGCGGATGCGGCAGCGCAAGCGGCGGTGGCCTTCTCGCAGAGCCAACAGCGCAGACGCCGGCTGTATGCCGCCGCGATCGCGCAGGGGCTGTCCGACGAATGCGGCGGTCTCAGCACGCCCGCATTGCGAAGCCCGACCGGTCATCCGCTGACCGAACGGCAGCGCGAGATCGTCGAATTGGCGGTCGCGGGCATGTCGAACAAAGACATCGCAAAGAAGCTCTACATGTCGGTCCGCAGCGTCGAGGGACACCTGTACCGCGCATGTCAGCGCGTCGGCGCCAATTCCCGCGAGGAACTGGCCGCGATCATCCGGAAAGGTCCGGCAGCAGCGGATTGACGGTGCCCAACATCGACGTTGCGGTCACGCTTGTGGCTGGATCAGGGTACCCGAACTCTAATTGCCGGTAGCTCAAATTTATTGTGCGACAGGCGATCCCGCTATAACCGAATTGCGCGCGCAGGCAGGTGTGCGTAGCATGGCTAATAGCGAAGGGGAGTAGCCCCCAATCAGGTAATCGACATACTGGCGTCGCGGTCACACCGCACAGCCCGGTTACCCGGACCGGCCAACGGCCGGTGGGCGAGACCTTCGGCCGGATAGACCGTATTGGTTGTCGGCCGGAGGATGACTTTCTTCCGAGCGGCAGCCGCACCGAACAGGGAGTGGTACGTGTTCGCCGCCTTGCTGTTGAGCTTCGCCGTGATCTTCGTCGCAGAGCTCGGGGACAAGTCCCAGCTGATGGCGATGACGTTCGCGCTGCGTCATCGCTGGTGGGTGGTCCTTGCTGGGATCACCGTCGCGACCACTGCGATCCACCTCATTTCGGTCGCGGTCGGCCACTACCTCGGTGCTGCACTGCCGACGCATCTACTCGGCATCCTGGCCGGGGCGGCGTTCGTTCTCTTCGGGCTGTGGACGCTGCGAGGCGACCGCCTCAGCGATGACGAGGCCACCAGGGCCCAGCGGTCCACCGCACCCGCGTTCTTCGCCGTCACGTCGGCGTTCCTTCTTGCCGAACTCGGCGACAAGACGATGCTCGCGACAGTAACCCTCGCGGCGGACAACGACTGGGTGGGCGTGTGGATCGGTTCGACGCTCGGCATGGTCGCCGCCGACGCGCTGGCCATCCTGGTCGGGGCGATCGCGGGCAAGCATCTGCCAGCGCGGCTCATTCAAATCGTCGCGGCGGCGTCGTTCCTCGTCTTCGGCATCTACATGCTCGTCGAGGGAACCGTCCCGGGCCTCCCGGTTGTCGTGATCGTCGCGATAGCGGTGGGCGTCGTCCTGCTTCTCGGCGCCGCGCTGCGTGCGATGCCGCAGCGGTTACGTCCTGCAGTGATGCGCACAAAGCCTGCGGTGAGGCGCACCGAGCCCACCCGAGCGGCATCGGACGAGAACCCAGAGCCGGCGCGATCCGGCGCGAGCAGACGCAAATAGCCCAATTTTCAGAGCCTTTCGGGTACTTTTGCGTCTGCTCGCGCGTGGGCCCGCTCGCGCGTGGGCCCGCGAGGGAAACTAGAAGCCTTCGGTGAGCACGCGATCCAGCGCGTCGACATAGAAGTCGGCGGCTTCGGTGTCGATACACAGCGGCGGCTTGGTCTTGAGGATGTTCATCTGATCGCCCGTCGGCTGTATCACCACACCGAGTTCGAGCATCCGGTCGCAGATCGCCGCCGTCTCCTCGACCGCCGGTTCGAGGGTGTCCCTGTCGCGGACCATCTCCACGCCCAGATACAACCCGACGCCGTGCACGGTGCCGATCATCGAGTGTTTGTCCTTCAGCGCCTGCAATCTCGTCTTCAGGTGGGCGCCCACCCGCGCGGCGTTCTGCTGCAGCCCCTCGTCCCGGAGCGCATCGAGGACGGTGATTCCGATCGCGCAGGACAGCGGGCTGCCGCCGGTGGACGAGAAGAAATAACCCTGGCTGGAAAACCTGTCAGCGATCTCCTTGCTGGTGATCACCGCGCCGAGCGGATACCCGTTGCCGGTCGATTTGGCGACCGAGACGATGTCGGGGACGACGTTCTGCTGTTGGAAACCCCAGAACCAGTTGCCCAGCCTGCCGTAGGCGACCTGCACCTCGTCCGCGATGGCCAGGCCGCCGCAGGCCCGCACCGCGGCATAGACCTGCTCCAGGTAGTGGTCGGGCAGCGCCATGCCGCCCGCGTTGCCGTACACCGGTTCGGCGATGAACGCAGCGGGCGCGCGGCCGCCGGCGATCAGGCCCTCGATCTGCGCCACCGCCTCGGCTGCGTACCGGATCGCGTCGGCGCCGCGGAACTTTCCCCGGAAGCTGTTCGGCGATTCCACCGTATGCACCCAATCCGGGCGGGTGGCAAGGGCATTCGGATTATCGGCCATCGATGTGGAGATGGCGTCGGTGGCATACGTCCACCCGTGGTATGCCTCGCGTACTGCCACGACATCGCGTCTGCCGGTGGCGGCCATCGCCAGGCGCAACGCCAAATCGCTTGCCTCCGAACCGGAATTCACCAGGAACACGGTGTCCAGCGGTTCGGGCAGCATCGCGGCCAGCCGCTCACTGAACTCGACCACCGCCTCGTAGTTGAAGCGCGAGTTCGTGTTCAGCCTCCGCAGCTGCCGGGCCGCGGTTTCGGCGATCCGCGGATGGGCGTGGCCCAGCACGGTGACGTTGTTGACCATATCGAGGTAGGACCGGCCCGCCGTGGACATCAGGTGGTGCCGCCAACCCCGTTCGATCTGAGGCGGTTTGGCGTAGTAGTGCTCCTGTACCTGCGCGAAGCTTTCGTCGCGTCGAGCCAGCAGATCATCGGCGCGATGCGATTCGGCCACGGCGGGCAGACCGAGGACCTGGCGCGGATCGCGGCTGAGCGCCAGCCAGCCCCTCGACAATTCGGCGGTCGTCAGCCGCGGCGCGGATGGCGCGCCGACAGGCCGCACGCCGACTTCGGCCCACCGGCCCGACGCGGCGTCGGCGAGCGGGTCACCGGCGCGCAGTAGCGTTCCCGGCGCAGGCAGCGGGGCGACGCCGGACAGGGTCAGCTCGTACTCGCCGCCGCGAAGCGTGACGCTGTCCACACCGCCGCAGTCGACGACTTCGCCATCCCACGGCGCGACGGCGCGGGCGTCCGCGGCGGGCCAGAGGCTGATACCGGTCGGCACCACGTCGGGACTGTCCTGGCTCAGCGGCGTGGCCCGGCTCAGCCGCGGCTGGCCGAAGCGGGTGACCACCAGCGAGGCGCCGTCAGCGACTGCGGCCCTTGCGAGTTCGCTCTCGACATCGGTGCGCAGCCAGCCGCCGGGAACGAACGCCGAATCGAACGCATCGGCCTGCGCCGACAGGTCGAGGGTCACCACTCCGGCCGGATCGACGCCGTCGATGAGCGCGGTGTCGACGTGCACATCGCCCGGCTTGCCCGCCAGCCCGAGGTCGGCCTTGATCAGCGCGGTCATCACGTCGACCGGGATCGATGACGCCTGCTCGAACATCCGTATCTCGCCGTCGGTCTGCTCGGTGACGTAGGCGTTGTCGGGGTCAAGCGCGGCCTGTTGTGCCCCGCTGACAATCAGCACCGCTGTGCGCAGCACAAGCAGCGGCCACAGGACCTCGGCCTCCTCGACGGTCAACGGCCGGATGGCGTGAAATGCCCGCACTCCAGGAAGGATCGAGGTCGGATCACTGCCGACGTGGCCGAGCACCGACGACACCGCGATCGCCAACTCCGACACCGCCCAGGTGTGCGACAGGTCGCCGAAGTCGATGATGCCGTCAGGGTGCGCCGCTGTGCCCACGCCGCGAGTCACGACGACGTTGGCGTCCGTCAGATCGAGATGTGTCGCCTGTCGCGGCAGCCGCTCGGCCAGCGGGGATATCCGTGACCAGGCGCTTGCCGCGGCTTCGGAGACCTTCGCCCGCTGCCACGGGTCGGCGACGTGGGAAAGCAGTTGCGCCACAACGTCGGCGCCATACCGCAGGTCCCACTGCAAGGCCCGGTCCAGGCCCGGATGGGTGAACCAGGCCAGCGCACGACTGACGCGGCCCGCCACCTCGCCGAGACTCGCGACAGCGGCAGGCGGAAGGTAGCCGGACTCGAGCAGAGTGCCGCCCGGCAGATACCTCAGCAGCCGGACGTAGGCGGTCTTATCCAGCAATCCCGTTATCACCGTGCACTTCTCGCCGGCGACGTTGGGCAGCGGCGCGGCCACCCGCAGCGATGGTTCTGCCTCGGCGATCAGTTCGGCCGCCGCATCCTGGGCCTCCAATTCCGTTGCGTTGAAGGCGGGGTTGGCGACCTTGAGCACGCCGAGGACGTCGTCGTCTGAGTCATAGATGATGAAGTTGCAGTCCTGGTTGCTGCCCAATAATTTGGCCCGCGCGGTCATCCCGTAGTGCTGCGCGACGATCTGCTCGGCCCGCGCTTCGGTCACCTGAGGGCCGGGCAGCTCAGGTTCTTCGAGGAAGTTGAAGCCGACTGTGCGGCGTGGAGTGCTCACCGGTTGACGAACTGCACCACGACTTCACTGAACGCGTCGTTGTCGTCGCCCGCTGCGGTGTGCCCGGCGTCCGACAACTCGGCGAACTCGGCGCGCGGCACGGTATCGAGGAAGTGCTTCACGCCTTCCTCGCTGACCACGTCGGAAAGGCCCCCGCGGATCAGCAGAATCGGAATCTTCAGATCGATGGCTGCCTGCTCGAGCTTCTCTTCGCGGACGAACGAATCGTCGACGGGCTTGGTCAAGAACGCTGGGTCCCAATGCCAGAACCAGCGCCCGTCGCGGAAGCGCAGGTTCTTCTTCAGGCCCTCGGGGCTGCGCGGTTTCTTGCGGTGCGGCAGATAGGAGGCCACGGCTTCGGCGGCATGTTCGAGCGACTCGAAGCCGTGCAGACCGCTGGCCATGAAATCGCGGATGCGTGCGCTGCCGTCCTTCTCGTACCGAGGAACCACATCGACGAGCACGAGCTTCGTCACCTGCTCCGGGCCCGCCTCATGGGCGGCAAGGATGCCGGTCATTCCGCCCATGCTGGCACCGATCAGGATGACCGGACGCCCGATCTGGTCGATCACCGCGCGGGTGTCGGCACATAGCGCATCCACCGAGTAATTGGCGTCGGGGGAGCGGTCGCTGTCGCCATGGCCGCGCGAGTCCAGCGCGATCACGTGCAAACCCTCGTCGGCCAGGATCTGGCAGGTGTTCTTCCATGAGTACCGGTTCTGTCCGCCGCCGTGCAGGAAGAGCACCGACGGCCCGTCGCCTCCGTTGTTCCACTCGTCGGCGATCAGCGTCAGCCCGTCGGCACCCCGAAACTTCACCGTTTGCAATTCGCTTTGCCCAGCGCTCACGGACGTCCTCTCGGGCCTTGTCCCCGCGCTCACGTTACCCAGCGGAGAATCGCCCATATCCGGCTGGTGACCAAACGGCGCAGTGCAGCCAGATTTGCCGGGCGCCCCCGTTCCTGGCGACGCTGCGGCAGGAGGTCGACGCCCTGGCCGACCGGCCACATTAGATGAGTTTCGGCGGGCCGCGGAGTCTGCATGGGGGTAGCACTGCACATACAGAGAAAGGAACACCCCGATGCCGGCCATCACCCCGTCGCTCTGGTTCGACAACGACCTCGAGGCAGCCGCCGAGTTCTACACCTCGATCTTCCCGAACTCGTCGATCGAGGAACTCCACCGAACAACCGGAGCAGGACCCGGCGACCCGGGCGATGTGCTGTCGGGCTTCTTCGTGCTGGACGGCACGCGGTTCATCGGTATCAATGGCGGACCGCACTTCCAGTTCTCCGAAGCGGTGTCGTTCATGGTCCACTGCAAGGACCAGGCCGAAGTCGATTACTACTGGAATCGACTGGTCGACGGCGGTGAGGAGTCGCAGTGCGGCTGGCTCAAGGACCGCTTCGGGCTGAGCTGGCAAATTGTGCCCGACCGGTTGTTCGAGCTGATCAACGACCCGGACCCGGCCCGTGCGACCGCCGCCACCAAAGCGATGCTCGGTATGCGCAAGATCGTCGTCGCCGAACTCGAAGAGGCCAGCGCCAACGCGTGAAAAAGGACTAACGTCCTCAAATCGCTGATAAGCGAATCTCTGCTGCCCGCCGTGTGTAAATTCCAGCCAACAGCCCCGAAGAGTCGAGGCTGAAGTCGGAAGGTCGGCAGCCGATGTCGGTGAGGTGCATGCGGAACGGGGGCCGCTGATGGTCGCGTCCACCGTAATTGCCAAGCCGGTGCGCGCATTTGGCGGCTTCTACGCGATGGCGCTCGACACGTTCGTGTTGATGTTCAAGCCGCCCTTTGCGTGGCGCGAATTCATCTCGCAGGCTTGGTTTGTCGCGCGGGTGTCGATCGTACCGACGCTGATGTTGACGATTCCCTACACAGTCCTGTTGACCTTCATCGAAAACATCCTGCTGACCGAGATCGGTGCCTCCGATTTCTCCGGAACCGGTGCCGCGCTTGGCACGGTGCGTCAGATCGGGCCGATCGTCACGGTCTTGGTGGTCGCCGGCGCCGGCGCCACCGCCATGTGCGCCGACCTGGGCGCGCGGACCATTCGTGAGGAGCTCGACGCACTGCGAGTGATGGGCGTGAATCCCATTCAGGCGCTTGTCGTTCCACGCGTGCTGGCCGCCACCATCGTATCGCTGGCGTTGGCCGCGACGGTGATCCTCGTCGGCATCTCCGGCGCCTACTTCTTCACCGTCTACATCCAGCACGTCTCACCGGGCGCCTTCGCCTCCGGCCTGACCTTGATCATCGGTGGCACCGACGTGACGATCGCCCTGATCAAGGCCGCCCTGTTCGGGCTCTCCGCCGGAATGATCGCCTGTTACAAAGGCATATCCGTCGGCGGTGGTCCGGCCGGTGTCGGCATCGCGGTCAACGAGACCGTGGTGTTCACCTTCATGGCGCTGTTCGCCATCAACATCGTCGCAACGGCGGTCGCGATAAAGGTGACGATGTGACGATCTCGCGGCCCCACTCGCAGTTCCCTTGGCTGAAGGGCCAGTTTCGCCGCATAGCCGACCCCTGGAACCGGATCGGGCAGCAGACGAAGTTCTACGGCCGAACAATTGCCTCGATCCACTATGCGTTCACCGACTACCGGGTCGAACTGATCCGGATGATCGCGCAGATGGGGCTGGGGGCAGGCGCGCTGATCATCATCGGAGGAACCGTCGCGATCGTCGGCTTCCTCACGGTGACCACCGGCGCTCTGGTTGCGGTTCAGGGCTACAGCGACTTCTCCGAGATCGGCGTCGAGGCCCTGACCGGGTTCGCGTCGGCCTTCTTCAACGTCCGACTGATCGCGCCGGCCACCACCGCGATCGCACTGTCGGCCACCATCGGTGCCGGGGCGACTGCACAGCTTGGCGCCATGCGGATCAACGAGGAGATCGACGCGCTCGAGGTGATGGGTATCCGCAGCGTCGCCTACCTGGCCTCCACGCGCGTCGTGGCAGGCCTGCTCGTGGTGATCCCGTTGTACTGCATAGGCGTTCTTGCGTCGTTCTGGGCGGCGCGTTTCGGGACCACCGTCCTCTACGGCCAGTCGACTGGCGTGTACGACCACTACTTCAGAACGTTCCTGAACCCGACCGACTTGATTTGGTCGTTCGTACAGAGCATCGCCTTGGCGGTGGTGATCATGCTGATACACACCTATTACGGCTTCACCGCGAGGGGCGGCCCTGCCGGGGTCGGCGAAGCGGTGGGGCGTGCGGTGCGTACCTCGCTGATCTTCTCGGCTTTCGTCCTCGTCATGATCTCGCTGGCCGTGTACGGCCAGTCCGGCAACTTCAACCTGGCGGGTTAGCGCCGTGGACGAACGAGATACCGGTCTGCACCCCGCCTGGCACACACTGATCCTGCTGGTGATCTTCGCCCTCTTGACCTGGCTGACGTACGCCTTGTTCATGGGCACCTTGAAGTCCGTCGTCCCGGTCACGTTGACCTCCGAGCGCTCCGGCCTGGTGATGGAGACGAACGCGAGGGTCAAACTGCGCGGAGTGCAGGTCGGGAGGGTCTCCGCGATCAAGGGTGGCAGCCAACCGGTGGCGCTGACGCTGGAGATCGACGCGGACAAAATCAAATACATTCCCGCGAACGTCGAGGCCCAGATCCGGGCAACGACGGTGTTCGGCGCCAAGTTCGTCGACCTGGTGTACCCCAGCGATCCCAGTTCGCAGCGGCTGGCGGCCGGTCAGGTGCTGAAGTCACGCAATGTCACCGTCGAGGCCAACACCACGTTCCAGAACGTCGTCAAGGTGCTCGACCAGATCGACCCGGCCAAACTCAACAGCACGCTCTCCGCGCTCGCCGAGGGCGTACGCGGCCAAGGCGAGCGGATCGGACAGGCCACCACCGACGCCAACCAGGTTCTGCTCGAACTGAATCCGCGCAACGAGACCATCCGCGAGGACTTTCGAGCGCTCAAACGGTTCAACGACGCCTATAGTGCTGCAGCGCAAGACATCCTGGCCACACTCAACGCGGCAAGCACGACGAGCGTGACAGTCACCAACAACGCCACGGAACTGGATGCGCTGCTGATGGCCACCATCGGGCTGTCCAATGCCGGCATCGAACTGTTGGCGCCCAATCAAGCCAATCTCATCAAGGCCGTCAACGTCCTCGAGCCGACGACGAACCTGCTGTACAAGTACAACCCGGAATACACCTGTCTGCTCGTTGGCGCCAAGACCCTGCTGGACACCGGCGGCTACGAGGCGCCAGGCGGCAACGGGCGATCACTGGTGCTGGACACCACGCTGTCGCTCGGAGACGACCCGTACCACTATCCGGACAACCTGCCGGTCGTCGGCGCCAAGGGCGGGCCGGGCGGCAAACCGTCGTGCGGCTCGCTTCCCGACGTCGCGCAGAACTGGCCGGTGCGCAATCTCGTTACCAACACCGGGTTCGGCACCGGCATGGACTGGCGCCCCAACCCCGGCATCGGGTTCCCCGCCTATGCCAACTACCTGCCGGTCACCCGCGCGGTGCCCGAGCCGCCGAGCATCCGCAATCTCTTCGGTGGTCCGGCACCGGGACCGATCCCGTATCCGGGCGCCCCGGCCTACGGTGCAGACCTCTACGCGCCGGACGGTACGCCGCTCTGGCCTGGACTACCCCCGGCACCGCCGCCCGGCGCACCCCGGGATCCCGGCCAGACCCCGGGCTCCGAGTCGTTCGTGGTTCCCGCGCCTGCGCAGATGCAGCCGACACCGCTACCGCCGATCCCGTTGCCGCGGGAGGCGGCACCGTCACCGTGATCATCCGACCGTCAGCCCAGAAAGGTAACCGGCGATGAATACCAGGCTTCGTCACGACGCACTGCGTCTTGGCGTGTTCTTGGTCGTCTGCCTGTTCGGCGTGTTCGGGGTGTACGCGGTGTTCGGGAACCTGCGGTTCGGGGAGGAGACCAACGGCTACCGGGCCGAGTTCACCAACGTGACCGGGCTCGAGAAAGGCGACTTCGTCCGCATCGCCGGGGTCGAGGTCGGCCAGGTCAAAGGCGTTGAGATCCAACCAGATACCACCGCGTTGGTCGACTTCACCGCGGATCGTTCGGTGGTGTTGACGGAGGGCAGCAGGGCCGTCATCCGCTACGACGACCTGATCGGCGGGCGCTATCTGGGGCTGGAGGAAGGTGCGGGCAGCACGATCAAGCTGCGGCCCGGTGGCACGATTCCGATGGCCCGCACCTCGCCCGCGCTTGACCTGGACGCGCTGATCGGTGGGTTCCGGCCGCTGTTCCGGGCGCTTGATCCCGAGCAGGTGAATGCGTTGTCGGGCCAGTTGATTCAAGCGCTGCAGGGCCAGGGCGGGACCATCAATTCCTTTCTTGCCCAGACGGCGGCTCTGACCACCACGTTGGCCGACCGGGATCAGCTGATCGGGGAGGTGATCGTCAACCTGAACGTGGTGCTGGGATCGCTCGGTGACCAGAACGACCAGTTCGCAAAGGCCGTCGACGCACTGTCAGGACTGGTGCAGGGGCTGGCATCCCGCAAGCAGGAGATCAGCAACGGCCTGGCGTACACCAATGCCGCCGCCGCAAGCATCACCGATCTACTGGCGCAGGCGCGTCCGCCGTTCGCTAAAACGATTCGGGAGACCGACAGGGCCGCAGGCATCGTGGTCGCCGACCACGAGTACTTCGACAACCTGATCAACACCCTGCCCGACGCGTATCAAGCGCTTGCGCGGCAAGGCATCTACGGCGACTTCTTCAGCTTCTACCTCTGCGACATCGTCCTCAAACTCAACGGAAAGGGCGGTCAACCGGTGTACGTCAAGGTCGCCGGCCAGTCCACTGGGAGGTGCGCGCCGAAGTGAAGCCTTTCAGCGAACGCAACCCGTACGTCATCGGCGCGATCGGGCTGGCGTTGACCATCGGCATCGTGATCGGTGCGGTGCAATACGACAAGCTGCCGATCTTTCAGGGTAGGGAGTATTCCGGGTACTTCGCCGAGGTCGGCGGTCTGACCACCGACGACGACGTCCAGGTGTCGGGTTTCACCGTCGGCAAGGTGAAGTCCATCGAGCTTGACGGGCCCCGGGTGCTGATCAAGTTCACCGTGGACCGCAAGATCCGCCTTGGTGACCGCACCGAGGCTGCGATCAAGACCAGGGGCTTGCTGGGCACCAAGATGCTCGAGGTCACCTCCCGCGGCACCGGCCAGCAGGAGGGCACCATACCGCTCGACCGGACCACGTCGCCGTATCAACTGCCCGATGCGCTCGGCGATTTGGCGATGACGATCAGCGGACTGAACACCAACCAGCTGTCGGATTCGCTGAGGGTGCTGTCGGATACGTTCGCCGACACCCCGCCGCAGCTGCGCATCGCCGTCGAAGGCGTGGCACGGTTCTCCGAGACCCTCAACGAACGCGACGCCGACCTGCGTGGCCTGCTGACCAACGCCAACAAGGCATCGACGGTGCTGGCCGAACGCAGCGACCAGGTGGTCAGCCTCATCGGCAACACGAACGCGCTGCTGGCCGAGTTGGAGGGCCAAAGCGCCGCAGTCGATCAGATCGCGGGCAACGTGTCGGCTCTCAGCCGGCAGTTGCAGGGGTTCATCGCGGATAACCGGGACACCATGCGACCGGCTCTGGACAAGCTCAATGGTGTGCTGACGATCCTCGACAACCGTAAGGAACGTCTACAGAGGTCGATCAAACTGCTTGGCCAGTATTCGATGTCGCTCGGTGAATCGGTGGCGTCGGGGCCGTTCTTCAAGACGTACGTCGCCAACCTGCTTCCCGGGCAGTTCCTGCAGCCGTTCATCGACGCCGCGTTCTCCGACCTCGGGCTTGATCCGAATGTGCTGCTTCCCTCGGAGCGCAGCGACCCGCAGGTTGGCCAGCCGGGCACACCGGCCCTGCCCGTGCCCTTTCCGCGGACGGGCCAGGGCGGTGAACCGCATCTGACCCTGCCCGATGCGATCACCGGTAACCCCGGCGATCAGGGCTGCGGTCCGCCCGGCTTGCCGCTGCCCGGCCCCACTGGCTGCTATCCCTACCGCGAGCCACTGCCTGCTCCGCCCCCTGGCGGTCCGCCACCGGGACCGCCCGCGGTGGCCCCTGCCGGGGTGGCCTCCACGCCTCTGCCGAGCCCGACCCGCGTCTACGTGCCTGCGCCCAACGAAGTTCCGCCGCTCGTGTCTGCGGAGGTGGGTCCGTGAACCGCAAACTCAGAATCGGGCTGTCGGTCGGGCTGGTCGCGCTGCTGATCGCCGGGGTGGTGGTGCTGATGCGAACGACGGACACCATCAACCGCACCAACGTCGTCGCGTACTTCGAAAACAGCAACGGCATCTACCCCGGCGACGACGTTCGCATTCTCGGGGTGACCGTCGGCAAGATCACGACCATCGAGCCGCAGCCCGAGCGAGTCAGGATCGCGTTCTGGTACGACAGCAAGTACAAGGTGCCCGCAGATGCGAACGCCGCGATCCTGTCGCCGACGCTGGTGACCTCGCGTGCGATTCAGCTCACGCCCGTCTACACCGAGGGGCCTGCGCTGCCCGACAACGCGGTGATCCCGCGGGAACGCACCGCAGTTCCCGTCGAGTGGGACGAGGTCCGCCAGCAGTTGGAGAAGCTGGCCGACTCGCTGCAACCCACCGAGCCCGGCGGGGTCAGCCCGTTGGGTTCGGTCATCAACACCGCCGCCGACAACCTGCGCGGGCAGGGCGCGAACATCCGCGACACCGTTATCAAGCTGTCGCAAGCGTTTTCGGCGCTGGGCGATCACAGCTCCGACATCTTCTCCACCGTCAAGAATCTGGCGATCCTGGTTTCGGCGCTGCAGGACAGTACCGACTTGATGCGCCAGCTCAACCAGAACTTGGCATCGGTCACCGGCTTGCTTGCCAACGATCCAGACGAGGTCGCCAACGCGGTCAGCGATCTCAACAACGTCGTCGGAGAGGTCCAGACGTTCGTGGCCGAGAATCGCGAAGCGCTTGGCACCACTTCGGACAAGTTGGCGGGGGTGACCCAGGCGCTGACCGACAGCCTCGGCGACGTCAAGCAGTTCCTGCACGTGGCGCCCAACACGTTGCAGAACTATGTGAACATCTGGCAGCCCGCGCAGGGTGCGGTGAGCAGCGTGCCAATGCTCAACAACTTCGCCAATCCAATCTCCTTCCTGTGCGGCGCTATCCAGGCGGCGTCACGTCTGGGCGCCGAGCAGTCGGCGAAGCTGTGCGTGCAATACCTGGCGCCGATCGTCAAGAACCGCCAATACAACTTCCTGCCTCTTGCGCAGAACGTCTTCGTCGGTGGCACCACCCGGCCGAATGAGCTCACCTACAGTGAGGACTGGATGCGGCCCGATTACGTTCCACCGCAGTCGATTCCGCCGGAGGGTGCGCAAGCGGCGCCGGTTGCCGATGTGCCAACCGGGCCACCGCTGGCGGCAGAGGCACCGGCTGTGACGAACCCCAGCGACGGCCTGCAGGGGATGATGGTGCCCGCCGGAGCTGGACCATGAAGCGGGACAGGGTGATACGCATGCTGGCCGGCGTGGCGGTGCTGGCTGCGGCGGTGTCGGGTTGCTCCGACTGGCGCGGGCTGAACTCCATTCCCCTGCCGGGTGTCCAGGGCGCGGGCCCCGGTGCATTCACAATTACGGCCCAGATGCCCGACGTGGACAACATCGAACCGAATTCCCGCGTCCGCGTCGGTGACGTGAACGTCGGCACCGTCAAGAGGATCGAACGTCAGGACTGGCACGCGCTGGTGACGATGGAGCTCAACGCTGACGTCGAACTGCCCGCCAACGCCACCGCCAAGCTCGGCCAAACCAGCCTCCTCGGCTCCGAGCACATCGAATTGGCGGCACCGACGGACGTCTCGCCTGAGGGCAGGCTGCACGACGGCTCGGTCATCCCGTTGTCCTCGTCGGGGGCATATCCGACCACCGAGCGGGCGCTGGCGGCGGTTGCGCTGCTTCTCAATGGCGGTGGAATAGGCAACATCCAGGACATCACCGAGGCGTTGAGCACCGCTTTCACCGGTCGCGAGAATGACCTGCGCAGTCTCATCGAGCAGCTGGACAAGGCCGTCGGCTACCTCGATGACCAGAAGGACGACATCATTGCCGCCACGCAAGGCGTCAACGACCTCATCGGCCAGTTCGCCGAACAAAAGCCCGTGGTGGACAAGGCATTACGGACAATCCCCGATGCTCTGGCCGTGCTGAGAGATCAGCGCGACAACCTGTCCGAGGCGTTGGTGCAGCTCGGAAAGTTCAGCGCGTTGGCGGCCGATTCCGTCGACCAGACCAAGGAAGCACTTGTCCAGGAGCTCAAGGATCTCGGGCCGGTGCTGGAGTCACTGGCCAATGCCGGACCCGCGCTCACCCGTGCGCTGAGTTTCCTGCCGACGTTCCCCTTCCCGAAGGAGACACTTACCAACTGGATGCGCGGCGACTATGCGAACCTCACGTTGATCGTCGACCTGACGTTGAGCCGGCTCGATTCCAGTTTCTTCACCGGAACGCGCTGGGAGTGCGATCTGACCTGGTTGGAGCTGCAGTGGGGCCGAACGATCGGCCAGTTCCCCAGCCCGTGCATGGCGAGCGCCCCGCCGAACGGCGCAGGCAACCCCCTGATCGCTCCATACCGTTTGGACCAGGGGCCGTGACATGATCCTGACCCGACAGATCCTCATCCAGATGGCGATCTTCGCCGTGATAGCGACCACGGCACTGGCGATCATGGTGTTCGGCTACATGCGGCTGCCGGCGATGCTGGGCGTCGGGGAGTACCGGATAACCGTCGAATTACCCGAGACCGGCGGGCTGTATCCCAGGAGCAACGTCACCTATCGCGGTGTCGAGGTGGGGATCGTGGACAGCGTTTCGCTCACCGACTCAGGTGTCGCGGCCGTGTTGTCGCTGAAGTCGGACACCAGAATCCCCGCCGACGTCGACGTCGAAATACACAGCGTGTCCTCCGTCGGCGAGCAGTTCGTCCAGTTGATCCCACGCAGCGGTAATGGTCCGGATTTGAAGGACGGCGATGTGATCCCGCGCGACCGCGCAACCGTCCCGACGGATATCAACACGGTGCTGGACATGACCAACCGCGGTCTGGAGGCGATCCCGCGCGACAACCTGAAGACGGTGGTCGACGAGGCCTATATCGCCGTCGGCGGGCTCGGACCGGAGCTACGCAGGTTGGTCACCGGCAGCACCACGTTGGCCATCGACGCGCGCAAGAACCTCGACTCGCTGACCACCCTCATCGACCAGTCCCAACCGGTGCTGGACAGCCAGACCGACACCGCGGACTCGATCCAGGCATGGGCAGCGAACCTGGCCTCCATCACCGGCCAGCTGCAGAGCCAGGACCCGGCCGTGGCCGGGATTCTGGACAAGGGCCCAGGGGCTGCCGAGGAGACGCGGGCGTTGATCGACCGGCTGCAGCCCACGCTGCCGATCGTGCTAGCCAACCTGGTCAGCATCGGCGAGGTGGCCGTCACCTACCAGCCGAGCCTCGAGCAGCTGCTTGTGCTGCTGCCCCAGGGCACCGCGGTCACGCAGGCCGTCGGCGTGCACAAGCGGAACACGAAGCAGGACTACAAGGGCGATGCCTTGGTCTTCAACCTGAACCTGGTGATTCCCGCGCTTCCGGCGCCGATACCGTTGCCGCCGCAGCAGCTGCCACCACCGTGCACGACCGGCTTCCTGCCCGCCCAGCAGCAGCGAGTGCCCACCTTCGAGGATTACCCCGATCGGCCTGCCGGAGACTTGTACTGCCGAGTCCCGCAGGACGGGCCGTTCAACGTGCGAGGCGCCCGCAACCTGCCGTGCGTGGCAGTCCCTGGCAAACGTGCGCCGACGTGGCAGCAGTGCGAGAGCGACGAGTACTACGTGCCGCTCAACGACGGCTACAACTGGAAAGGTGACCCCAACGCGACACTGTCCGGGCAGTCGGTACCGCACGTGCCGCCCGGCGAGTCACCTGCAGAACCGCCTCCTCCGCCCAGCCCGGTGCCGCCGCCAATAGCGGCCGCCGAATATGATCCAGCATCCGGCACGTACGTTGGACCGGACGGGCATGTGTACACACAAGCCGACTTGGCACGTGGCGCCACAGAGGAGCAAACATGGCAGACGATGCTGCTGCCCCCGACGGGGAACTGAGCGAGGAAACCAGGGAGGACGAAGCCGAAGCCGATACTTCGACCGAATCCGTCGCCGACGAGTCCGGCGAGGGATCCGGCGAGGACGCTGAGGAGGGGGCAGGCGAGGAACAGCCGGCGACCGCCAAGGCCAAGATGTCGCATGTCCGGCTCGCCACGATCCTGGGGCTCGTTGCGGTGGTCGCGCTGGCCGGGCTGTGCGGGTGGCTGGGCTTCCGCGCGTACGAATCCCGAAAGGCGGCCGACGAGCGCAGCCTGTTCCTTCAGGTGGGGCGTCAGGCCGCGTTGAACCTGACCACGATCGACTTCGAACACGCCGACGAGGACGTGCAGCGCGTACTGGACTCCTCAACGGGGACGTTCTACGACGACTTCCAGGCGCGTGCCCAACCCTTCAAAGAGGTCGTGAAGCAGGCGAAGTCTAAATCCGTCGGCACCATCGCCGAGGCGGGCGTCGAATCGGAGACGGACGACGGAGCAGAGGTGCTGGTCGCCGTCACCGTCAAGACGTCCAATGCGGGTGCGGCCGAACAGGAGCCGCGTGCCTGGCGGATGCGGATCACGGTGCAGAAAGTCGGTGACGAAGCCAAGGTGGCCAACGTGAGGTTCGTATCGTGACCGAGAACAAGAACTTGAGCGACGAGACCGTCGAGGAAGCCGCGGCGAGGCTCGAGGTCGAAGCCGATACCGACACCACGACGGAATCGCCGGCGAAGGACTCGGCGGTCGATGAGCCGGAGGCGGCAGAGGAACCAGAAGTTGAGGCGGCAGAGGAACCAGAAGTTTCCGAACCGGCCAAGCCGAAACGGCAGCTCGATCGGTCGCGCATCGTGGCGTTCGCCTTGCTGCCTGCGCTCGCGTTCTTGCTGGCGATTGGCGCCGGGGTGTTGAAATTTCTGGACTCGGGCGTGCGCGACAGCGACGTTGCCCGTGAACAGTCGGTGCAGGCCGCCAAGGACAGCACGGTGGCCCTGCTGTCGTACAAACCCGACACGGTCGAACAGCAACTGACCGCGGCGCAGGACCGACTCACCGGCGAGTTCCGTGGCGAGTACGCCGACCTGACCAAGAACGTCGTGATACCCGGTGCCAAGGAGAAGCAGATCGCGGCGGTCGCCAGTGTGCCCGGCGCGGCCTCGGTTTCGGCCGATCCCGGTGAGGCGGTCGTCTTGCTGTTCGTCAACCAGACCGTGACCATCGGCAACGGCGTACCCACCGATACCGCGTCCAGCGTGCGCATCACGCTGGACAAGGTCGGCGACCGCTGGCTGATCTCGAAATTCGAACCGGTGTAGCCCGCCGACATGAGGGAGCCGGATTGGATCGACATCGCGACCCCCTCGGTAAAGCTGCGCGCATTGACCTGGGGGCCGCCCGACGCCCCGATCGCGTTGTGCCTCCACGGTTTTCCCGACACCGCCTGGGGCTGGCGCAAAGTCACGCCGCTGCTAGTGGACGCGGGCTGGCGGGTGGTGGCGCCGTTCATGCGCGGCTACGCACCGTCGACGGTCTCCGCGGACGACAGCTACCACGTCGGCGCGTTGATGGACGACGCGCTGCATGTGCTGGATGCAGCAGGCCCGACCGGACGCGACGTGGTGATCGGCCATGACTGGGGCGCGATGACGGCCGCCGGGCTCGCCGCAATGCCGGACAGCCCGTTCGCCAAGTCGGTGATCATGTCGATGCCGCCGCTCGCCGCTTATCGACCATGGGGGCGAGCGCCCGACCAACTCCGCCTATTGGCCCAGATCCCCCGGCAGCTGCTGCGCAGCTGGTACATCATGTACTTCCAATTGCCCTGGCTTCCTGAGCTTTCCGCGTCGCGGGTGGTGCCGACGCTGTGGCGGCAGTGGTCGCCGGGCTATGACGAGGCGGAGGACGTCCGGCTTGTCGAAGACGCCATCGGAGCGCCCGACAACTGGCGCGCCGCAATCAGCATGTACCGCCAGAACTTTCGCGGTAGCAAGCCGCCCGCAGAGTATGCGGATCTGCAGCCGCTGTTCATGAAGCCACCCGAGATGCCCATCCTCTACCTGCACGGCGACGACGACGGTTGCATGGCACCGGATTACGTCGCGTGGGTCGAACGGATACTCCCGCCGGGCGGAGGCGCCTTCGTGGTCGAGGGTGCGGGGCACTTCCTGCAACTCGAGCAGCCGGATGTGGTGGGGCGCCACATCGTCGACTACATCGGTCGATTCTGACTGGAGGGCATGACGGTGCGCCGGCTTGCAGCGGTCGATGCGCAGACCTACTGGATGTCGGCCAAGATTCCCAACGACCAGTTCCTGGTGTACGGGTTCGCGGGCGTGCCCACCGATCTCGAACACGCCATCGACGTCATCCGCTGCCGGGCAAGTGACTGTGCGGAGCTTCGGCTTCGGGTTCGCGAAGGCAACGCCATGACCTATCCGGCATGGGTGAGCCGCGACGTGGACGAAGGCCAGTTCACGGTCCACGAAATCGATGACAACAGCTGGGCGGGCTGTTTGGCCGCAATCAGCAGGCTCGCCGATGACCACCTCGATCCGCGGATGTATGCGTGGCGGATGCACGTGTTCACCTCGGTGGACGGTGTGCCCGGCGCCACGGGGGTGGGAACGGTCGCCGTGCTGCAGATCTCGCATGTGCTCGCCGACGGGGTGCGGTCATCGGCGATGGCGGCGCGGCTGTTCGGCCGCACAGTCGACATTGCGCCGGTGACGGCGCCGCGGGTGCGCGGCGTCAAGCTTCCGTGGCGCGGCCTGCTCGCCGCACGGACGCACCGCCGCCTGGTCGGGGACACCGCGGCGGGTTTGGTGCCAGCACAGGCCCCGTCGCGACCCGCGTTGCGGAGCAACACCCGACCGTCCGGTGTGCGCAGCGTGCGCACCGTGGTCCGGCACCGCGACCAACTGCCCGGCCCGACTGTGACGATCGGCGTGCTGTGTGCGGTGTCCACCGCGCTGTCGGCTCATCTGCGCGGGCTTGGCGATGATCCGTCGACGCTCGGTGCCGAGGTACCGATGGCGAAAACCACTGCGCGAGAGGCAAATAACCATTTCGGCAATGTCTCTGTCGGCCTGTACCCTGAGCTGGGTTTCGACGAGCGCGCGACGCGGATCGCCGCCGAGTTCGCCGACCGCCGCCGACGCGCCGAGCACCCGGCGATGCGGGCGGCCAGCCGCGCGTTCGCTGTCACGCCCGCTCCGTTGTTGCGCTGGGGCGTTGCACAGTTCGACCCGACCGTGCGGTCGCCGACGGTGACCGGAAACACCGTCGTCTCCAGCGTCAACCGGGGACCGGCGGACCTGCAGTTCGGCGGTGCACCCGTTGTGGTCACCGCCGGCTACCCGGCGTTGTCGCCGATGATGGGTCTCACCCACGGGGTGCACGGCATCGGGGACACCGTGGCCGTCAGCGTGCATGCCGCCGAGTCGGCCATCGGGGACGTCGACGAATACGTCGCGCGACTGGACGCGGCACTGTCAGGCTGAGCGCCCTATCCGACTCGACCCCCTGCGCGAGCAGACGTAAAAGTTCGCGACACGCCGGTCCGACGGGCACTTTTACGTCTGCTCGCGCTGAGTGAGCCGAACCCCCTAGTACCGAGCTAGAACACGTTCTAGTCTGTGTGGCCATGGGATTCCTTCAGCCCGACATGCCCGTCGTCGACTTCGCCGAGTGGAGTAAGGGAACCCGCTCCGAAAAGATCCGCCCGATGGCCAGGCACTGGGCCGAGGTCGGCTTCGGCACGCCGGTCGTCATGCACCTGTTCTACGTGTTCAAGATCCTGCTCTACATCCTCGGCGGCTGGCTGTTCGCGCTTGCCACCAAGGGTGTCGACGGCTTCACCAACGTCGCGCAGTGGTGGACCGAGCCGATCGTTTTCGAAAAGGTCGTGCTCTACACCATGTTGTTCGAGGTCGTCGGCCTCGGGTGCGGCTTCGGGCCGCTGAACAACCGGTTCTTCCCGCCGTTGGGGTCGATCCTGTACTGGTTGCGGCCCAACACCATTCGGCTGCCGCCATGGCCGAGCCGGGTGCCGCTGACAAAGGGCACGGCGCGCACGCCGGTGGATGTCGCGCTGTACGGGGCGCTGCTGGTGATGCTTCTCGTCGCGCTGTTCTCCGACGGCTCGGGGCCCATTCCCGCGCTCGGCACCCAGATCGGCGTGGTGCCGCTGTGGCAGATCTGGACAATTCTCGGTCTGCTGGCGGTACTCGGGCTGCGGGACAAGGTGATCTTCCTGGCCGCGCGCGGCGAGGTGTACGGCTCGTTCGCGGTGGCGTTCCTGTTCGCCGGCTACGGGGTCGACATGATCATCGCCGCCAAGCTGGTGTGCGTCGCGATCTGGATGGGGGCCGCGACGTCAAAGCTCAACAAGCACTTCCCGTTTGTGATCTCGACGATGATGTCGAACAACCCGCTGATCCGAACCAAGTGGCTGAAACGGAAGTTCTTCGAACAGTTCCCCGACGATCTGCGGCCAGGCCGGCTGTCGCGATTCATCGCGCATTTCAGCACGGCGATCGAGATGCTGGTGCCGTTGGCGCTGCTGTTCTCCCACGGCGGCTGGCCGACGGCGATCGCCGCATTCGTGATGCTCTGCTTCCACTTCGGCATCCTGTCGGCGATCCCGATGGGCGTGCCGCTGGAGTGGAACGTCTTCATGATGTTCTCGGTGCTGGCGTTGTTCGTCGGCCATGCCGAGGTGGGGCTGTCGGATATGACCACACCGCTTCCCGTATTGCTCTTCGCGCTGCTCGCAACGATCGTCGTGCTTGGCAACCTCTTCCCGCGCAAGATCTCGTTCCTGCCGGGCATGCGCTACTACGCAGGTAACTGGGACACGTCGTGGTGGTGCATCAAGCCGTCGGCCAACGAGAAGATCGACCGCGGTCTGGTCGCGATCGCCAGCATGCCCGCCTCTCAGCTCGAGAAGTTCTACGGCAGCGAGGAACAAGCGCAGATATTCCTGTATAAGGGATACGCGTTCCGCGGGTTCAACTCTCACGGCAAGGCGCTTCTGACCCTTGTGCACAATGCGTTGGCGGGACGCAACGAGGACGAGTACGTCATCACCGAGGGCGAGCGGTTGTGCAGCACCGCGGTCGGCTGGAATTTCGGCGACGGCCACATGCACAACGAGCAGTTGATCGAAGCCATGCAGGAGCGCTGCGGTTTCGAGCCGGGCGAGGTGCGCGTCATCCTGCTCGACGCGCAACCGTTTCATCGGCAGCGCCAGCAATACCGATTGGTGGACGCGGCGACGGGCGAATTCGAGCGGGGCTACGTCAACGTCGCCGACATGGTGACGGGTCAACCGTGGACCGACGACATACCCGTGCACGTCGAATGGTCCGCCGACGCACCGAGCCTGCGGGCAGATCGCGATTCTGCGCAGTAGCGCGATCTCCCAGCAGTCTCGGGGAGGGCATGCGGCGGCGAGTCAGCCCACGACGTCGCGGACCTTGACGGTCTCGAGCCCCTTCAGCAGCAGGTTGCGCGTCGTGTCGAGGTGTCTGCGCCAATGCGCCTCTGCGGCCGCGCCGTCGCCGGACCGCATGAACTCCATCAGCCGCCGGTACGACCGCATCACCTTCTCGTAGTCGGCCTTCGAGACGGGCCTGCGCTCCTTGAAGACGAACGCTGTGTGCCGCACCGTGATCTCGTGCAGCATGCCCGCGATCATGCCAAGCGTTGCGTTGCCGGAGAGTTCGACGAGCCTGCGGTGGAACTCACCCGTCGTCTCGGCAAGGCGCCCGGACTGCCAGCCCGCCGGGATAGCCTCGTCGAGCATGTGGTCGAGCTCGTCGAAGGCCTCCGCGCTGCCTGCTTCGGTGAGCAGTCGGACCGCCATCGGCTCGATCCCGGAGCGCGCCGTCATCACGTCTGAGATCGTCGCGCCCGACAGCTCGAGTAAAAGGCCGGCGGGACGGGCGACGATCTCGGGGCCGGGCACCCGAACGCGCGCGCCGGTGCGCGATCCGCGGCGCACCTCGACCAAACGCTCGGACTCCAACACCCGCACCGCCTCGCGCAGCGTCGGCCTGCTGACACCGAAGTGCGTCATCAGCTCGGCCTCGTTGGGCAGGTAGTCGCCTTCCTTCAGTTGGCCGTCGACCACCATGCGGCGCAGTGTCCCGGCCACCAGCTCGGCCGTCTTCGGCGACCGGATCGGCGCACCGGCTGCGGATGAGACCGCGTCGGGCCCGATCATCGGCGCCAACGGTGTACTGCGAGCCACCACTACTCCTGATCCGAGGTCCGCCTGGCCGTAGCAGCCAGGTATACAACTCAGTAAACCATGTTGCGAGTAGGGGACTTGGGACTTGAAACCGCCCACTGGCTTATCGGCGGCAACCGGCGAAGGCTTGACGCCATGACCGACGACATGTGGGGAGCTGGGGACTACCAGGCAGTGGCGCAGAAGGTCACCTCCATCGCCGATGTCCTCGTACGGCGTGCGCACGTCGAGTCCGGGATGACGGTCCTTGACGTCGCATGTGGAACGGGCAATGCAAGTATCGCGGCGGCAGAGCTGGGTGCACGAGTCACCGGCTTGGACTTTTCGCCGCATCTCATCGCGGTCGCCCGCGAGCTGGGAGCCGAGGCGAACGTCGACATCGAGTGGCTCGAAGGGGACGCGCAGTCGCTCCCATTCAACGATGACAGCTTCGACCGGGTCATCTCTGCGATCGGGCACATGTTCGCGCCTGATCACAGGCGAACAGCGGATGAGTTACGCCGTGTCAGCCGGAAAGACGGCTGTATCGCGATTGCCTGTTGGACGCCCGAGGGCAGCATCGGCGCCATGTTCCAGCGGCTCGGCGAGATCTCGGCGCCGCCGCCGCCGGGTTTCCAATCGCCTCTGCTGTGGGGTACCGAAGACCACGTGCGCGAACTGCTCGGCGACGGCGTTGAATTCGAGCGGCATGACGTTGAGTTCGACGAGCCGTCGGCCGCGAGCTACGCCGATTTCATGCTGACCCGCTTTCCACCCCTTGTCGCCTTGCGCGCCGACGTCGGCGACGAGATCGTCCGCGAGACCTATCTGCGCTGGGTCGACGAGGTGAATGAGGCTGACGACGGAACGCTGCGCTACCGCGGCGAGTACCTCGTCGCCGTGACCTGACGACAAGGCCGAGACGGCGGCGTTCCGCGACTACCGCGACCGCTATCGCAAGATGGCCGACGACCTGGGCTTCGAGGGCCACATGAAGTGGGCCGCGGAGGTGGGGTGATCTACCAACCAGTAGGTTGACCTAGTAAACCTTGTTCCTCTACGTTCGAGAATGGACGTCGTGGGAGAACACAGGAAAATCTTCGAAGGAGAAGTGTGATGGCAGAAGCCGTAATCGTCGAGGCCGTACGGTCACCGGTCGGCAAGCGCAACGGCGGTCTTTCGGGCGTGCACCCGGCCGAACTGTCCGCGCAGGTTCTCAACGGCCTCGCCGAGCGCACCGGTATCGACCCCGGCATCGTCGACGACGTCATCTGGGGCTGCGTCATGCAGGCAGGCGAGCAGGCGCTCGACATCGGCCGCACCGCGCTGCTGACCGCAGGCTGGCCGGAGAGTGTCGCCGGCGTGACCATCGATCGCCAGTGCGGTTCGAGCCAGCAGTCCATCCACTTCGCGGCTGCCGGAGTGGTGGCCGGGCACTACGACGCCGTCGTCGCCGGTGGCGTCGAGTCCATGTCGCGCACGCCGATGGGTGCGTCGCTGGCAGGCGGCGGAAACCCGTACCCCCAAGGCTTCAAGGACCGCTACGAGCGGACCCCGAACCAGGGCATCGGTGCCGAGATGATCGCCGAGCAGTGGGGCTTCGACCGCACCGCGGTCGACGAGTTCTCGCTCGGCTCCCACGAGAAGGCCGCCGCGGCACAGGATTCCGGTGCATTCGACGACCAGATCGTCGCCATCAAGGACCAGGACGGCAACCCGGTGCTCAAGGACGAGGGCATCCGACGCGGCACCACCATCGAGAAGATGGCGACGCTCAAGCCTGCGTTCAAGGAGGACGGTGTGATCCATGCCGGGAACTCCAGCCAGATCTCCGACGGCTCTGCCGCGTTGTTGATCATGTCGGCGGAGAAGGCGAAGTCGTTGGGGCTCAAGCCACTCGCCAGGGTGCACACGGCGACCCTCGCGGGCGCGGACCCGGTGATCATGCTGACCGCCCCGATCCCCGCAACGCAGAAGGCGCTCAAGAAGTCCGGGCTGAAGGTCGAGGAGATAGGCGTCTTCGAGGTCAACGAGGCCTTCGCGCCGGTGCCGCTGGCGTGGCTGAAGGACATCGGCGCCGACGAGAAGAAGCTCAACCCCAACGGTGGCGCGATCGCACTTGGCCACCCGCTCGGCGGATCGGGCGCCCGCATCATGACGACCATGCTGTACCACATGCGGGACAAGGGAATTCAGTACGGCCTGCAGACCATGTGTGAGGGCGGCGGCCAGGCCAACGCCACCATCGTCGAGTTGTTGTGACAGACGCTCCTGCTCCCGCCGCTCTCACCGAGCGGCGGGGCAACGTCATGGTCATCACCCTGAACCGGCCCGAGGCGCGCAACGCCGTCAACAGCGCCCTCAGCGTCGCCGTCGGTGACGCATTACAGGAAGCGCAGGACGACCCGGATGTGCGCGCGGTCGTCATCACCGGCGCCGGTGAATCCTTCTGTGCCGGAGCCGATCTCAAGGCCATATCTCGACGCGAGAACCTCTTCCACCCCGACCACAGCGAGTGGGGCTTCGCGGGCTACGTCCACCACTACATCGACAAGCCGACCGTCGCGGCGGTGAACGGCACCGCTCTGGGCGGCGGCTCTGAACTCGCCCTCGCAAGCGATCTCGTGGTGGCCGAGGAACGCGCGAAGTTCGGCCTGCCCGAGGTGAAGCGCGGGCTCATCGCCGCCGCCGGTGGCGTCTTCCGCATCGTGGACCACCTGCCGCGCAAGGTCGCGATGGAGCTGATCCTCACCGGAGAGCCGATGAGTTCGGCCGACGCGCTCAAGTGGGGCCTGATCAATCAGGTCGTGCCCGACGGCACCGCCGTCGACGC
Organism: Mycolicibacterium stellerae; assembly: GCF_003719305.1. GTDB lineage: Bacteria > Actinomycetota > Actinomycetes > Mycobacteriales > Mycobacteriaceae > Mycobacterium > Mycobacterium stellerae. Next base: position 145,999 of record NZ_RARC01000007.1, on the reverse strand, counting down.
CGCGCTTGCGCTCGCCGAGCGGATCACCGTCAATGCCCCGTTGGCCGTATGGGCCAGCAAGCGGGTGGCAATGGGCGTCGACGACGACGTCATCACCGGCGACGAGCCCGGCTGGGGCAGGACCATGCGCGAGATCGGGACGCTCATCCGTTCGGAGGATGCCAGGGAAGGACCCCTGGCGTTCGCCGAGAAGCGCCAACCCGTGTGGAAAGCCAGGTAGGCGCGCGAGCCGTTATCCGGCCGGCGCCTCGGCCCCTGGAACCACCTCGGCATTGGGCATCTCCGACGTGGTCGTCGTCGTCGTGGTCGTCGACGACGAGCTACTCAGGGTCGGAGTCAGCGGCTCGGGCGGACTCGCGGGATCCAGCACCTTGTCGATGATGTAGATGCGCGCGTTCTCGGCCTGAATGCCACCACAGATCACCTTGGCGGTGTCGTTGACCTTGATGTCGCCGTTCTTGCCTTCGACCTTGATTTCGGCGCCCTCCTGGGTGGGACGCTGCCCGTGCACGTCTTCGGGTCCCAGCAGGCCAAGGAATACGTGGTAGTAGTCCAGCTTGGTCAGTGCGGCCGGATCGGTCTTCAGCGCCTCGAGCTGGGCGGGCTCGAGCGCGGCGAACGCGTCGTTGGTCGGTGCGAACACCACGTACGGCCCGTTGTCCAGCACCGAGGTGATGTTGACCTGGGGATTCAGCCCGCCGGACACCGCCGAGTTGAAGGTGCTGATATCGGGGATGCTGGCCAGCGCCTTGCTGACCGGCACGTCGTTCAGCCCCTTCCAGTTGGGCACTGCCGCCTTGAACGGGTCACAGTTGCCCTGCGGGTCGGGGATCTCCACTGCAGGCTGCGGCGCCGGTTCGGGGTCGGCGTATGCGTTGATTGCCAGCGGTATCGACGCCGCGATCGCGACGATTGCCGCCGCTGCGCCCGTTGCCTTGCTGGTGCGAGTCTTCACTATCGGCTCCTCAGCTCGTCAGTCGCTAGGCATGTTAGGTGCCCCGAGCAGTCTTTGCCAAAGTCAAGATCACCGAGAAGTCATGTCGCAGGGGTGCTGACCTGCGCTTTGCGAACATTCGCACAGAGCGCCGCTGCAACGATGCAGAGGCCCGCGGCGAGGTAGAACGCGAGGTCGTAATCGCCCTGCAGATCACGCAGTTTGCCGGCCCCTGCCGCAGCGATCGCGGCGCCGAGTTGATGCGACGCGAAGACCCAGCCGAACACCACGGGTGTGCTCGCGCCGAAGTAATTGCGGCACAGCACGATCGTCGGAGGGACGGTGGCCACCCAGTCCAGGCCGTAGAAGATCACGAAGACCCAAGTGCTGGGTTCGGCATGCGGGGAAAGCAGCGACGGCAGCAACAGCAGGGACACCCCACGGCCGGTGTAGTAGATGACCAGCAGCAACCGCGGATCCACACGGTCGGTGAGCCAGCCGGAGAACACGGTGCCTGCGACGTCGAGGATGCCGACCGTGGCCAGCAGCCCCGCCGCGACGGTGGTCGGCATGCCGTGGTCGTTGGCGGCGGGTATGAAGTGCGTCCCGATCAGCCCGTTTGTGGTCATGCCGCAGATCGCGAAGCTGCCGGCCAGCAGCCAGAAGGCGGGCACCCTCGCGCCGAGGAGCAGGCCGTCGAACGCGCTGCGGAAACTTGACGCAGGCACCGCCGCGGGCTCGGCCGCTTCGGTGGCGCCGTAGGCGGTCAAGCCCTTGTCCTGCGGGTAGTTACGCATGAACACCAGGACCAATGGCACCACGGCAAGCGCGGCCGCGGCGACGATGAGAGACGCCCAGCGCCACCCGTGGTGTTCGGTGACCTGCGCAACGACCGGCAGGAAGATCAGCTGGCCCGTCGCACTCGCCGCGGTGAGCACGCCGGTGACCAGCCCGCGTCGTGCATCGAACCATCGGGTCGCTACCGTCGCGACGAAGCCCATCGAGATCGACCCGGTGCCGACACCGACCAGCACCCCCCACAACAGCACCAGCTGCCAGCTGGCCGTCATGAACACGCTCAGCGCCGATCCGGCCGCGACGAGCGTCAGCGCCGCCGAGAGGACGGGACGCACGCCGAACCGGTCCATCAGGGCGGCGGCGAAGGGCGCCGTCAGGCCGAACAGCGTCATGTTGACCGACATCGCCAGTCCGACCGTGCCGTGCGACCAGCCGAACTCGTGGTGCAGCGGCGTCATCATCACCCCGGGGACCGAGCGGAACCCCGCGGCCCCGAGGATCGCGATGAAGCTGACGGCGGCCACCACCCAGGCCCAGTGGATCCGGCCGACGGGCGTGCGTTTGTCTGCGGCGGCGAGCGTCACCAGAACACTGTGTCCGATGGGCCCGGCCTGCACATAGTGGCAAGAACGACAACAGTCATCAAAAACGTGCCAATATTGACCGCGTGCATCGTGTCGTCGTCCTGCTGCTGCCGCCCGTGGTCGGCTTCGACGCGGCGATCGCGCCGACCCTGTTCTCCAGCGCCACCGACGCCGACGGCAATGCGCTCTACGAGGTGGTCACCTGCGGACTGACCGGCGATCGGGTGGCAGCCACATCGGGATTCGACATCGTGCCGAGCGCAGGCGCCGCCGCGCTCGCCACCGCCGACACCGTGGTGATCCCCGGAACTCGATATCCGCCCGCCCGCATCGACGGCGTACTCCCGAGCGAGGTTTCCGCCGCGCTGGCACTGATTCGTGCCGGCACCCGGCTCGTGTCGATCTGCACCGGCGCCTTCATTCTCGCCGCGGCCGGCTTACTCGACGGGCGGCCTGCCACCACCCACTGGAAGTTCGCCGATGCGATGCGCCGCATGCATCCCGAGGTGCTCGTCGATGAGAACGTGTTGTTCGTCGATGACGGAGACGTCCTGACGTCCGCGGGACTAGCGGCGGGAATCGACCTGTGCCTGCACATCATTCGGCGTGACCACGGCGCACAAGTGGCCAATGCCGTCGCAAGATACTGCGTGGTGCCGCCGTGGCGGGAAGGCGGTCAGGCGCAGTTCATCGATCGCCACGTGCCGACGCCGGATCATTACTCGACCGCGTCGACACGCGAATGGGCACTGGGTCACCTCGACGGCGAGCTGACGGTGAAACGGCTGGCGCGGCACGCGAAGATGAGCGCGCGCACATTCAACCGCCGTTTCCGCGAAGAGACCGGCGAGTCGCCGGGTGCCTGGATTCGGAGCAGACGCGTCGACCGCGCCCGCGAATTGCTGGAGTCCCGTGACCTGCCGATCGACGAGGTCGCCAGGCTGTCGGGTCTTGGCACCGGCGGCAATCTGCGACATCACCTGCGTCGCGGCGTTGGCATGTCCCCGTCGAGCTATCGCAAGGTCTACCAAGGCGCCTGACCCGTCACTAGTCGCGCCGAGATCTACGTTTTGGCGGCGGTTACTCGCACTTTTTCTGCGAAACGTCGGTTTGCGCGCAAAGGGTGGGTGCGACGATGGCGCGCATGGCTGAGCCGCTGATCGTCCCCATTCGCGGACGCGCGCCGAAATTGCACGCCGAGAGCTGGGTCGCGCCGAACGCAACCCTTATCGGGCAGGTCAGCCTCGCCGCCAGGGCCAGCGTCTGGTACGGCGCGACGCTGCGGGCCGAGGCCGAACCCATCGAGATCGGGTTCGGCACCAACATCCAGGACGGCGTCACCATCCACGTCGACTCGGAGTTCCCCGTCAAGGTCGGCGCAGGCGTCAGCGTCGGCCACAACGCTGTGTTGCACGGCTGCGAAGTCGAGGACGACGCGCTCATCGGCATCGGCGCCGTCATCCTCAACGGCGCACGCATCGGCAAGGGCTCGTTGATCGCGGCCTCCGCGTTGGTGCCACAGGGCGTCGTGGTGCCGCCGCGATCGCTCGTCACCGGCGTGCCGGGTGCCGTTCGGCGCGAACTCAGCGACGCCGAGATCGCCAACAACCGTTACAACGCGGAGGTTTACCAACGGTTGATCGATCTGCACCGCGCCGCGCTCGACTGACCGTTCCGGTTCCCGTCGGCTGAGTCCGGGTAAGACCGTACGGTGAAACCAATGCGCATCCTGGTCACCGGGGCCACCGGCTATGTCGGATCCCGGCTCGTCACCGAACTGCTGTCCCAAGGCCACGACGTCGTCGCCTCGTCGCGCAACGTCGATCGGCTGGCCGATTTCGGCTGGAACGGTGACGTCACGGCTGTCGCAATGGACGCACACGATCCTGCGTCGGCGCACGCGGCGTTCGCCGAGGCGGGTCCGGTCGACGTCGTCTACTACCTGGTGCACGGCATCGGCCAGCCCGACTTTCGTGATGCTGACAACGCGGCCGCGACCAATGTCGCGGAGGCCGCGAAGGAGGCAGGCGTTGGCCGCATCGTCTATCTCGGTGGTTTCGTGCCGGAGGAAGGCGACCTGTCCGAGCACCTGACCAGCCGGGCGGAGGTCGCCGCCGCGTTGAGCATCCAGGGCGGACCCGAGGTGGTCTGGCTGGGTGCCGCGATGATCATCGGAGCGGGTTCCACGTCGTTCGAGATGCTGCGCTACGTCGGTGATCGCTTCGTCGTGATCCCCTCGACGGAGTGGATGAACAACCCGATGGACCCGATCTCCATCACCGACGTTCTCTACTACCTGGCGATCGCCGCCGATGCAGACCGGGTGCCTGCGGGCGCATACGACATCTCGGGCCCGGAAACCACCACCTATCGCGACCTGTTGGCCGCATATGGCCGCGCGACCCGCAAGTGGCGGGCTAGTGTGCCGATCCGTGGAGTGGATACCGGCTTGGCATCGATGCTGACCGCCGCCGTGTTGCCGGTGCCCGGCGGACTCGCCGCCGATCTGGTTGCGTCACTTGACCACCCGATGACGGCATCCGACGGTCTGCGCGACCTGGTCTCCGACCCGCCAGGCGGGCTCGTCGGCATCGACGACGCCATCATGCGCTCCCTGCCGAACGGCAAGCCGCAACCCGTCAACGCGCTCACCGATCAACATCATCTCGCCGACACCGACCCGGGATGGGCAGGCGGCGACACGCTGCGGCTGCGGCGGTTGGCGAGTTCGGTCACCCCGCCGATGGCCCGCCCGTTCCTCGGGCTCATCAACGCCGTACCAGGCCCCGTCGCCGCAGCGCTGCGGACCGGAATCGACACCCTGATCAACCTCACACCGAAGGCGCACTTGGGATGACAGAACCGACCACGACAGAACCTGCGCAGTCCCATCCTCCCTTCCTTCAGGAGGTGAAGGACAACATCACCAGGGTCGCCACCCCGGTCCACGAGTCTCCAATTGTCGTGAAGCGACGCCGAATTGCGGTCGCGTTCGTGGTGGTGATCGGCGGTGCGTTGCTCGGTTACTCGCTGGGGCTGCAGCCCGGCGACGCCTCCTTCTACTGGCTCACCCTTGTCCTGGCGGCAGTATGGACGGTCGGCGCGCTCGCGTCTGGCCCGCTGCATCTGGGCCATGTGCGGTTCTTCGGCCGCAATCAACGGCCCATTATCACCGGAACGGTGGTCGGCGTTGCCGTCGGCGCCGCCTTCGTGGTCGGTGCGTTGGGGGCCCGCGAAATCCCCACGCTCTCAAGCTATGTGACCAAGGTCCTGGAGTTCGCGAACTACCAGACACTGTGGCTGATGGTGTTCAGCATCCTGCTCAACGCCGTTGCCGAGGAGCTGTTCTTCCGGGGCGCGCTCTATACCGCCCTGGAAAAGCACCATCCCGCAATCATTTCCACGATCATCTACACGGTTGCGATATTGGTCGCGACCCGCAACCCGATGCTGGGGTTCGCTGCGTTGGTGCTCGGCTCGGTGTGCGCGTTCGAGCGCCGAGCCACCGGCGGAGTTCTCGCACCGATCCTCACCCACATGGTGTGGGGATTGACGATGGTGCTCGTACTTCCGCCGGTGTTCGGCGTCTAGCGCAACGGGTTCGCCAGCTCGTCGCGGCGCATCCGGGCCGCCAGCATCGCGACGGCGGCGAACACCACGGGTGCGAGCCCGGCCACCAGGAAGATCGTCTCCATCGAGACGACCTTCGACAGCGGGCCGACGATCGCGAATGACACCGGCATAAACGCAAGCGAGACAAAGAAGTCCAGGCTCGACACCCGGCCGAGCATCTCTCTCGGTACTCGCCGCTGCAACAGCGTGCCCCAGATGACCATGCCGGCGCCGTCGGTGACGCCGATGATGAACGTCGCGACGGCCATCAGCGGGAACGACGAGGTGAAGCCGACGATCACCAGCGGGACGGAGCCGAGGCTCCACATCGCCATCATCACCGACAGGTAGCGACGGGGAAGCCGTCTCGATGACACCCCGAGCGCGCCAAGCGCGCTGCCCATCCCGAAGAACGCCAGGATGAAGCCGTATGTCTTGGCGCCGTCGTGGAACCGGTCTTTGGCGATGAACGGAAGCAGTACCTCGATCGGTCCCAGCACCACCAGCACGAACATGCTCGCGAACAACAGCGTCCACAACAGCCACGGCGTGTGGAGCATGAACGCGAAGCCGTCCCGCAGATCGCGCAGCACGTGTGGCCGCTCGTGATCAGGCTCTGCAGCAAGTGTTTTCGTCGTCGGCCGGGTTGCCACCAGCAGCACCAGCCCGATGGCGAACAACACCGCCACGGTGGTGGCGCCCAGCGCGGGGAACGATGCGCCCACCACGAGCCCGGCGACCGCAGGGCCGACAGCGCGCTGGAACACCGGCCGCACTACGCCTTCGACTCCGTTTGCCGCCAGCAGCTGGTCGGCAGGCAGGATCCTCGGCAGAATCGCGCTGTACGCGGGAAAGAAGAACCCCGCCGCGGCGCCCATCGCCGCTGAGGCGACCGCGAGATGCCAGACCTCCAGCACACCGACCAGCCCCAGCACCGCGACAGCCGACGACGCGATCACGTTGACGGACTCGGTGGCAATGATGATCGTGCGCTGTTTGATTCGGTCCGCGGTGATCCCGCCGACCAGAACGAATGCGACGAAGGCCGCGCCCCAGCAGGTCGTCACGATCGACAACGACACGGGATTGTTGTCGAGCTCGATCACCTGAAGGGCCAACACCACCGCGAACATGCCGTCGGCGAAGATCGACAGCGATACCGCGGTGATCAGCAGGCGGTATTCGCGGGACTTGAATGGTGCGAGCACACGCCATCGGCCGGCGTCGACCACCGGCTTCTCAATATCGATTTGCGTGCTCACACCGTCGATGGTCGCTGACCGGGTAGGACGGCGTCCACCGAATTTCCTGTGCGCCGAGATCGACGATATGGCGCCACGCACTCGCACAAATGCGCCCAAACGTTGGTTTGGGCGTAGTTCGTTGTCGCTACGAGTCGGTGAAGTTGGCCGCGCGACGTTCCTGGAAGGCCTTGATGCCCTCGCGGTAGTCCGTGCCCCGCAGCAGCGCGGCCTGGCCGGAGTGTTCGCGCTCCAGCGCGCCCTCGAGCTCGGTCAGCGTCGCGGCGTTGATGGCGTCCTTCGTCTTCGCCAGCGCGACGACCGGCCCGCGCACCAGGGTCGCAATCACCTTGTCCACCTCCGCGTCGAGTTCGTCGGCCGGATACACCGCGGTCACCAGGCCCGCCTGCAACGCCTCGGCGGCGTGGATCTTGTCTGCCAGCAGCGCCATCCGCATCGCGCGGATCCGGCCGACGGCCGCTGCGACCAGAGCCGAAGCGCCGCCGTCGGGCATCAGGCCGATCTTGGTGAAGGCGAGCATGAAATAGCCCTTGTCCGAGGCGATTACGACGTCGCATGCCAGCGTCAGCGACGCGCCGACACCCGCCGCGGGGCCTTGCACGACACAGACGACAGGGCGGGGCAGTGCCACGACGGCGCGGATCGCCCGGTTGGCCGCGTCCAGCACGGTCAACCCGCCTGCCTTCTTGGCCTGGTCCTCTGCGCCGATCCCCGCACCCGAGCTGAACCCGCGACCCGCGCCGGTCAGCCGCACAACTTTGACCTGCGGGTCGGTGGCCGCCGTGTCCAACGCGTCGGCAATGCCGTTCAGCATCGTCGCGGTCAGCGAGTTGAGGCTGTCCGGCCGGTTCAGCGTCAGCGACAGCACTCCGTCGCCGAGACTGACTTCAAGGCCGTCGACGCTCACATACGCTCCGGTGCTCGAGTCGAGGGAAGTCATTGCTGAACCTTAGATCGAGGAGCCGTAGCCCACACAGGCCAGCGGCGGGTCCACTTGGTTATACAAGTAAGCTATGTCGCGGTCAACTACGGGAGGTGGGTTCTCAATGGCGGGACCACTGCAGGGATTGCGAATCGTCGAACTGGCCGGCATCGGCCCCGGACCGCATGCGGCGATGATCCTCGCCGATCTCGGCGCCGACGTCGTGCGCGTCGAGCGCCCCGGCGGGACCGGAGGCGTGCCGAAGGGCAGCCACGAGGCCATGAACCGCAACAGGCGCGCGGTCGCGGCCAACCTGAAGTCCGACGAAGGCCGCGAGCAGGTGCTCGCGTTGATCGCCAAGGCCGACGTGCTGATCGAGGGCTACCGGCCCGGCGTCACCGAGCGACTGGGCCTGGGACCCGAGGACTGCGCGAAGGTCAACGAGCGGTTGGTGTACGCGCGGATGACCGGCTGGGGTCAGACCGGTCCGCGCAGCCAGCAGGCCGGCCACGACATCAACTACATATCGCTCAACGGCCTGCTGCACTCCATCGGTCACAAGGGCGGACGCCCGGTGCCGCCGCTGAACCTGACGGGCGACTTCGGCGGCGGCTCGATGTTCCTGATCGTCGGCATCCTCGCGGCTCTGTGGGAGCGGCAGACCTCCGGCAAGGGCCAGGTGGTGGACGCCGCGATGGTCGACGGCTCCAACATCTTGATGACGATGATGTGGGGGATGCGCGCGGGCGGAATGTGGTCCGACGAGCGTGGGGCCAACATGCTCGACAGCGGGGCGCCCTACTACGACACCTACGAATGCGCCGACGGCCGCTACATGTCGATCGGGTCGATCGAGCCCCAGTTCTACGCGGAGCTGCTCAAGGGTCTCGGCCTCGACGGCGAGGATCTGCCCGGCCAGCAGGACGTCAGCCGGTGGCCCGAACTGCGCGCCCGCTTCACCGAGGTGTTCGCCTCCAAAGATCGCGACCACTGGGCCAAGGTGTTCGCCGACAGCGACGCATGCGCCACGCCCGTGCTGTCCTTCGCAGAGGTACAGAACGAGCCGCACAACACCGAACGCGATACGTTCTATCTCGACGGCGACGTGTTGCTGCCGTCTCCGGCGCCGCGGTTCTCCCGCAGCGCGCCGTCCACCCCGAAGCCGCTCGGCGAGCCGGGTACCGACATCGAATCCGTTCTGCGCGACTGGAAATAGAAGCAACTTTTTCCGCGCGAGCAGACGCAAAAGTGCCGCGACACGCCGTGGAGAGGGGACTTTTGCGTCTGCTCGCCAGAAGAAATCGATAGGAAGGAACGCACTAAGTGGAGATCAAGGACGCCGTAGCCGTTGTCACCGGCGGAGCCTCCGGGCTCGGCCTGGCGACCACCAAGCGACTGCTGGACAGGGGCGCATCGGTGGTCGTCATCGACCTGAGGGGTGGCGACGCAGTGGCCGAACTCGGCGATCGCGCCCAGTTCGTCGAAACCAACGTCACCGATCCCGACGCCGTCGCCAACGCGCTCGACGCCGCCGAGAAGATGGGCCCGCTGCGCATCAACGTCAACTGCGCGGGCATCGGCAATGCGGCCAAGACGCTGGGCAAGGACGGCCCGTTCCCGCTCGACGCGTTCAAGAAGGTCATCGAGGTCAACCTGATCGGCACCTTCAACGTGCTGCGGCTGGCCGCCGAGCGCATCGCCAAGACCGAACCGATCAACGGTGAGCGCGGCGTCATCGTCAACACCGCCTCCGTCGCCGCATTCGAGGGTCAGATCGGCCAGGCCGCATATTCGGCCTCCAAGGGCGGCGTCGTCGGCATGACGTTGCCGATCGCCCGCGACCTGTCCCGCGATCTGATCCGGGTGGTCACCATCGCGCCGGGTCTGTTCAAGACGCCGCTGCTTGGCTCGCTCCCGGAGGAGGCGCAGGCCTCGCTGGGTAAGCAGGTGCCCCATCCGGCCCGCCTCGGTGACCCCGACGAGTACGGCGCGCTGGCCGTGCACATCGTGGAGAACCCGATGCTCAACGGTGAGGTGATTCGCCTCGACGGCGCGATCAGGATGGCTCCGCGATGAGCGGTTGCGCGAAGAGGAGAGAGCACCGATGACGATCAGGACGAAGTTCACCGAGACGTTCGGGGTCGAGCACCCGGTCGTACAGGGCGGTATGCAGTGGGTCGGCCGCGCCGAACTGGTTGCGGCCGTGGCGAATGCGGGTGCGTTGGGTTTCATCACTGCGCTGACGCAGCCGACGCCTGCGGATCTGGCCGCCGAGATCGCCAGGTGTCGCGATCTGACCGACAAGCCGTTCGGTGTGAACTTGACGATCCTGCCGACGATCAACCCGCCGCCGTATGACGAGTACCGGCGGGTGATCGTCGAGGCGGGCATCAAGATCGTGGAGACCGCCGGGTCCAACCCGGCGCCGCACCTGCCGATGTTCCATGAGAACGGCATCAAGGTGCTGCACAAGTGCACGTCGGTGCGGCATGCGGTGAAAGCGCAGAGCCTGGGTGTGGACGGCATCAGCATCGACGGTTTCGAGTGTGCGGGCCACCCCGGCGAAGACGACATCCCCGGTCTTGTGCTGATCCCCGCGGCGGCGGCCAAGATCGACATCCCGATGATCGCCTCGGGCGGGTTCGCCGACGGCCGTGGTTTGGTGGCCGCGCTTGCGCTGGGCGCCGACGGCATCAACATGGGGTCGCGGTTCATGTGCACGGTGGAGTCGGCGATTCATCAGAAAGTCAAGGAAGCGATCGTGGCGGGCACCGAGCTCGACACCGAGATGATCTTCCGGCCGCTGCGCAACACTGCGCGCGTCGCAAGCAATGCGGTGTCGCGTGAGGTGGTTGCGATTCTCAACAACGGTGGCCAGTTCGAGGACGTCAAGGACCTGGTTGCGGGCTCGCGTGGGGTCAAGGTCTACGAGATCGGCGATCTGGACGCCGGTATCTGGTCGGTGGGCACATCGATGGGATTGATCAATGACATCCCGACATGCGACGAGTTGGTGTCACGCATCGTTGGCGACGCCGAGGAACTTATCACCGAGCGGTTGGCCGACATGGTCGAGTCGCCGGCGAAGGAAAACGTCGCATAAGCGATCGCGCGAGATTTTGGGATCAGCGAAGGATCAACGAAGGCCCCGTACGGGGCAAACTGTCTGACGGGGTCAACGCGCTCAGTGCGAGCGCGTTGCCTCAGACTGCGTAGGGCAGCTGCTGATCGCCGTCAAGCTGTTCGGAGGTGTCGCCCTCAACCAGGACATCGCCGTGGTAGAGCGCCTCGAAATCAACCTTGATGACATCAGCACTGGTGTCGTCGATCCACATAACACTGAGCGTATGGGTCACCATTAAGAGTTCTTTGAGTCACGATTCGCAATATCGTGGCAATTCTTACCGCCGGGTAGGGTGCCAAGTTACTCGCGAGTAGCTGACCTGGGATTATGCCGGCGAGCTGAAGTGGATGGGATTTGTGCCATTCAGCACGACCCACGTGAGGATCGCCACCGCGAACGCCAAGACGAGCAGTCCGACCCGGATCCGGGGCGACCACCGCAACCTGTTGAACACGCGGGCGTCAACCGAATAAGCGCCTGCGCCGGTGAACAGCAGCGTGGCCGCGCCGATGAACACCAGGAACGGCACATTGAACGGCTCCGACCAGAAGGCGCCCTGCGACACGTTGACGGCCCAGGCGCAGATCATCGCGCCGACGACGGCGCACGCGGCCAGGGGCGTGAGGACACCGAGGATGAGCCCGATCCCGCCCAGCGTCTCCGCGACGGTCACCATCAGGGCACCGATCGTCGGCAGACTCCAGCCGCCCGCCTCCATGAATCCCGCGGTCGCGCCGAAGTCGAGCGCCTTGATGAGGCCGGCCTGGATCATCGCGGCGCCGACACCGACGCGAAGGATAAGCAGGCCGACATCGGCCGGTGAGGTCGTCGTTTCGGTCGTTTCGGTGGTTTCGGTGGTCGCCATGCCGCCGAGCCTAGGGCCCTGTGAGGTTCCTGTGAATGCGTTCGTCATGCACTACCGACCGTCCAGGGGCCGGAAAGTCATCGCGCCGTAAGAACTCGGAACGATTCCACGGCATGGGTCGGGGCTACCACACCAAGGTCGCCTTGACGGAGCTAACTTACCGTTGATAACTTACTGATGATAGCCACTGCTGGACTGGTTGGAGAGGGCGCAAAAGTGCTGCAACAGATCGCACGGATGGCCATCAGGGCTCCCAAGCGGATCATCGTCATCGCGCTGCTGGTGATGGTGGCGACGGGCATCTTCGGCATACCGGTCACCAATAGCCTGTCCGCGGGCGGATTCCAGGACCCGACGTCGGAGTCCGCCAAGGCCGCGCAGTTGCTCGTCAACAAATTCGGCCAGGGCGACATGGATCTGGTCATCAGCGTGACATCCGAAGGCGGCGCGCGCAGTCCCGAGGCGCGGGCGGTCGGCACCGACATCGCCTCCCAGCTGCAGGCGTCGCCGCACGTGGTCGACGTGACCTCGGCGTGGACCGCACCCGCGCCGGCCGCGCCCGCGCTGGTCAGCAAGGACGGCAAGACCGGGCTGATCGTCGCAGGCGTCACCGGCGGGGAGACCAACGCGCAGAAATACACCAAGGAGCTCAGCGAGCGCCTGGTGCATGACCGCGACGGCGTCACCGTCCGCGCCGGCGGCGAGGCGATGATCTACGTGCAGATCAACGGCCAGACCGAAAAGGACCTGCTGCTGATGGAATCCATTGCGATTCCGCTCAGTTTTCTTGTGCTGGTATGGGTTTTCGGCGGCCTGCTCACCGCGGCGTTGCCACTGGCCGTCGGCACATTCGCGATCCTCGGGTCGATGGCGGTGCTGCGTGCGATCACCTACGTCACCGAAGTGTCGATATTCGCACTCAATCTGAGCGTCGCCATGGGGCTTGCCCTCGCGATCGACTACACGCTGTTGATCGTCAGCCGGTATCGCGACGAACTCGCCGCCGGATCGCAGCGTGACCAGGCGTTGATACGAACCATGGCCACCGCCGGGCGGACCGTGCTGTTCTCGGCGCTGACGGTTGCGCTGTCGATGATCGCGATGGTGCTGTTCCCGATGTACTTCCTCAAATCGTTTGCGTACGCCGGAATCGCGGTGGTGACGTTCGCCGCCGTCGCCGCGGTTGTGGTGGCCCCCGCCGCGATCGTGCTCCTCGGTGACCGGCTCGACGCGCTCGATATGCGTCGTCTGCTCCGCCGCATACTCGGGCGACCTGAACCGACGCCGAAGCCGGTCGAGAAGAACTTCTGGTATCGCTCCACCAAATTCGTTATGCGCCGGTCGATTCCGATCGGCCTCGCGATAGTCGTGTTACTGCTTCTGCTCGGCGCGCCGTTCCTCGGTGCCAAGTGGGGCTTCCCCGACGACCGCGTGCTGCCCGAGTCGTTGTCGGCTCGCGAGGTCGGCGACCAGATGCGCAACGACTTCGCCGTCGACTCGGCGCGCAACACCACCGTCGTCATCCCCGACGCCAGCGGGATCACGCCCCAGGACCTCGGTCGCTACGCCGCCGACCTATCCCTGGTCCCCGACGTGTCGTCGGTATCGTCTCCGACCGGGGCCTTCGTCGAGGGTCGGCGGGCCGGGCCGCCCTCGGCGGCAACGGGTCTAAAGGACGGCAGTGCGTTCCTCACCGTGGTCGGCGATGCCCCGCTGTTCTCCGACGCCTCCGAGGCTCAGCTCGACCGGCTGCACGCGGTGAGCACGCCCGGCGGAAAGTCGGTGGAACTGACCGGCGTCGCGCAGATCAACCAGGACAGCTCGAGTGGCATCACCGAGCGGCTCCCGCTCGTGCTCGCGGCAATCGCCGCCATCACGTTCGTGCTGCTGTTCCTGCTGACGGGCAGCGTGCTCCTGCCACTGAAAGCGTTGGTGCTCAACGTGTTGTCGTTGACGGCAGCGTTCGGTGCGCTGGTATGGATATTCCAGGCGGGCCACCTCGGCGCCCTTGGCACCACGCCGACCGGCACGCTGGTAGCCAACATGCCGGTGCTGTTGTTCTGCATCGCATTCGGACTGTCCATGGACTACGAGGTGTTCCTCGTCAGCCGGATCAGGGAGTACTGGCTTTCGCTGCCCGGCAAGACCCGCGCCGACAACGACGAGGCGGTGGCGCTCGGTCTGGCGCGCACCGGCCGCGTCGTCACGGCGGCGGCGGTGGTGATGTCGATCTCGTTCGCTGCCCTGATGGCCGCCCAGGTGTCGTTCATGCGGATGTTCGGGGTCGGGCTGACGCTGGCGATCCTGGTCGACGCGACGCTCGTGCGGATGTTGCTGGTGCCTGCCTTCATGCACCTGCTGGGAGGCTGGAACTGGTGGGCGCCCAAACCGCTGGCGAAACTGCACGAACGCATCGGCATCAGTGAGTCAACCGACGATCTCATTCCGCAGGCGGAGAAACGCGAGCGGGCGGCGGTCACGGTGACGGACACTGGGTGACGATGTCCCTGCAGCCCCTGAAGCGACGGCGCGCCCCCCGCGGCTCCGGTGAGCAGTTGCGAGACGAAATCCTCGACGCCACCACCGAGTTGCTGCTGGAGACCGGGCACGCCAAGGCGGTGCCGATCCGGTCGGTGGCGCAGCGGGTCGGGGTGACACCGCCCTCGATCTACCTGCACTTCGCCGACAAGGACGCGCTGCTGGACGCGGTGTGCGCACGATATTTCGAGAAGCTCGACGAGGAGATGCAGCGGGTATCCGCAGATCAGCCGTCGACGGTCGAGGTGCTGCGCGCCCAGGGCCTGGCCTATGTCCGATTCGCCATGCAGACGCCCGAGCTGTACCGCATCGCCACGATGGGCGAGGGTAGGCCAGGCAGCGACATCGACATGACGCTGAACAGCTCGGCGTTTCAGCACCTGCGTCACTCGGTGGAGTTGTTGATCGAGGAGGGTATCTTTCGGGCCGGCGATCCGACGATGGCCGCCCTGCAGCTGCTGACCGCCGCGCATGGCGTTGCGTCACTGCTGATCTCGAAGCCGTATCTGCCGTGGGGCGATGTCGAGGAATTCGCCGACCAGACGTTGTCGGCGGCGTGCCTGGGTCATGTCGTGCTCGGCCTCGTCGAAGATGACGACGCGACACCTCAGCAGACCGTCGACTGGCTGCTGAATCGCCAACAGCCGGAAAGGAAGTCGTGACCGAATCCAGTGACACCACCGACAATCCATTCTTCGCGCGACTGTGGACGTTTCTGTCCAGCCACGAGACCGAGGAGATTCAGCGCCTGCGGACGGAGAACTTGGCCGGCCTGTCCGGTCGGGTGTTGGAAGTGGGTGCCGGCACGGGGACGAACTTCGCCTACTACCCGGCGACGGTGACCGAGGTGGTGGCGGTCGAGCCCGAGCGACGGCTGGAGCCACATGCGCGGGCGGCGGCGGAGAAGGCGCCTGTCCCGGTCACCGTGAGCGCAGGCACCGTCGAGAAATACCTTGGCGGTACCGACGGGGAGCCGTTCGACGCGGTCGTGTGCTCGTTGGTGCTCTGCTCGATAGAAGATCCGGATACCGTTCTGCGGCAGCTGTTTTCGCTTCTGCGCCCGGGCGGGGAGCTGCGCTTCCTCGAGCACGTCGGAAGCGGCGGCTTCCGTGGGCGGCTGCAGAAGGTTGCCGACGCCACCGTGTGGCCCCGCATGATGGGCAACTGCCACACCCATCGCGACACGAAGGCGTCGATCGTCGGCGCCGGCTTCGAGGTGGACCGCAGCCGGAACGAGCCCGCCCTGCCCGCGTGGTTTCCCACGCCGGTGGCGGAGTACACCATCGGTCGCGCAACCAAGCCCGTCGCCTCGTGATTTCGGCGCGCTGGCGTGCGCTCAGCGTCGATTGCCGCGCCGAATCGCAATTACCCGAGAAGCGACGGCAGGCGTTGCAGCAGGGTGGGCAACGCACCCGCGGCGGACTCCCGCACCGTGACCGTCGCGGCATCCGATAGCGGTGTGCGCTCGGGATTGACCTCTATCACCGGGATGCCGTTGGCCAGCGCCAGCTCAGGCAGCCCGGCGGCGGGGTAGACGATCGACGACGTGCCCACCACGATGACGACGTCGGCGTTGTTGACCGCGTCGACGGACTTCTGCCACGCGGTGTCGGGCAGCGGCTCCCCGAACCACACCACGTTGGGCCTGATCAGGCCGCCGCACTGACACTCGGGCGGCGGCATCGTCTCGACCGGCTCCGGCATATCGGGCAGCCGGCCGACGTACTCCCGTTGGCAACGGTCGCAACGAAACTCGAAGAGGCTGCCGTGCAGGTGGTAGACCCGCTCGCTGCCGGCACGTTCGTGCAGGTTATCGACATTCTGGGTGACGACATGCACCTCCGCGTGGTCCTGCCACGCCGCGACGGCGCGGTGCCCGCTGTTGGGTTCGACGCCCTGCATGAGGTTGTGCCGCCAGAGATACCAGGCCCAGACCTTCTCCGGATGCCTGCTCCAGCCCTGGGCGCTGGAAATCTCGTACGGGTCGACCTTCGCCCACAGCCCCGTCTCGACGTCCCGAAACGTTGGAACCCCGCTCTCGGCGGAGATACCCGCTCCGCTGAGGACCGTCAATTGCACCTGACCAAAGTAACGCCTATGGGCAATACTGAGCACGTGACCGATTTGGGGGAATGGGTTCAGGCTGATCCGCGCGGTGCTAAACCGCTGTTCGACCAGCTCAGGAGTCAGATCATCGAGGGGATTCGAAATGGCAGGCTGACACCGGGAACACGACTGCCGACAGTGCGCGAACTCGCGTCGGAGCTGAGCATGGCAGTCAACACCGTCGCCCGCGCCTATCGCGAGCTGGAGTCGGCCGGAATTCTCGAAACACGTGGACGCTTCGGCACTTTCGTCGCTCGTACAGATCCGGCCGACGCCGCGATGGCGACCGCCGCGCACACCTACGCGACAGCGGCGAAGGCTCTGGGCATCGCGAAGGGCGAGGCGCTGAAGTACGTCGAGGCCGCGTTCGGCTAACCGAACTCGAGCAGGGTGACGACCGGCCGGAGGGGGTCGAGAAGCGGGACTCGCTGCAGAGTCCACATCAACCCGTTGATCAGTTTGCCGCGGCCCGGCACCATCGGTAGATCATGCACGGCGCGGATGCCGGGCACTGTGTTCACCAGGTTTGCGATATCCGAGGGGGACAGCACGAACGGCATCGGCGGCACCCGGTAGCGCAGCGACACCCGTGAGCCGCCGCGAATCCACCAGGCGAAGAACACCGGCGGAAGGTCGAACATCATCTGGCCGCCGGGGAATCGCTTGGCACATTCGGCGATCAGGCCAAGGGCCTCCTCTGGCTGCAGATACATCAGCAGGCCCTCGGTCGTGATGAAAACCCCGTCGGTGGGGTCCACCCGATCCATCCAGCTGAAGTCCAACGCGGACTGCGCAATCATCGCCACCCGATCTGAGTGCGGCAACAGCCTGTCGCGGAGCTCGATGATCGGTGGCAGATCGACAGTGAGCCAACGGAACTGGTCGCCGACACCTGCGGCGTCGAGCCGGTAGAAGCTGGTCTGCAGACCCTCGGCGAGCGCCACGACCGTCGCCGATGGATGGTCGACGAGGTAGCCCCGGGTGTACTGGTCGAAGGTCAGCGCCCGCAGCGCCATGTCCTGGCGTCGGGTGAAACCGAACTTGCCGAAGTCGAAGTCGATCGAGTCGACCAGTTTGATCGCCATCGGGTCGTCGATGACGGAGTCCGGCCTGCGCGCTTCGGTGGCCCGCACCAGCAGCGTCAGCAGCGCCGTCTCGGAGACCCCGGTCAGAGCGGAGCCGTCTGCCTTGCTCATTTGAGCAGCCTGTCGAGCGTTCGCAGGTTGCGGGTCGTCGTCGACGACTTATAGCGCTTCTTGCCCATCGTCTTGCCGATCGTGGTGTCCAGGGTGCCCTTGTTGGGCACCTGCCAGTAGATGACACCCTTACCCCGCTTGATCTTCTCGTCCGGACCGGCGTCCTTGGCGAGCGCAGCCAGTTCGTCGAGCACGTCGGCGTCGGTGACGAACGTGACATAGCTGTGGTGTCCATCGACTTCGCGCTCGAACGGGAACTTGTCGGATATCGTCCGCACGGTGTCCAGGTCGTAGGCCAGCACCCAGGCGTCGTAACCGAATTCGTCGCGCAACGCCTTCTCGGCCTTCTTACGAACTGCATCGACGCCAGATCGGCTCTCCAGCAACACGTTACCGCTGGCGAGGATCGTCTTGACGTTTGTGAAACCGGCTTGCTCCAACGCGGCGGCGACCTGGGCCATCTTCAGGTTGACCCCGCCGACGTTCACTCCGCGTAGGAAGGCGGCGAACGTGGTCATTCACCCATAGTAGGTACGCGCTGCGAATCGGGGTCGGTCCCGCCGGTGGCCGACGTAGGCTCGGGGAATGGTCCGCCAGGTGTTCGACGACAAGCTGCTCGCGGTGATCAGCAACAACTCGCTGGGCGTCCTTGCGACCATCAAACGGGACGGCAGGCCGCAACTGTCCAACGTCTCCTACCACTTCGATCCGCGAAACCTCACCGTTTCGTCATCGATCACCGAACCGCGGGCCAAGACCCGCAACCTGCGCCGGGATCCGCGGGCGTCGCTGCACGTCAGCTGCGACGACGGTTGGTCGTACGCGGTGGCCGAGGGTAACGCGATCCTCACCCCGCCTGCCGCCTCTGAGCACGACGACACCGTCGAAGCGCTGATTGCCTTGTACCGCAACATTGCCGGTGAGCACCCCGACTGGGACGACTACCGACGCGCCATGGTCGACGACCGCCGGGTCGTGCTGACCCTGCCGATCTCGCACCTGTACGGCATGCCGCCGGGCATGCGCTGAGCCGCCGGAAAGCATGCGCGTTCGGCGGCAGGAAAGTCCGCGACGGCGCCTGAGTCGCCACGCTAAGCTGCGGCTATGGCTAAAGAACCGGAAGACGACACGAAGAAGAAGTTCCGGGAGGCGCTGGAACGCAAGAACGCGAAGTCAGCCAGCGGCGCCGAGCACAGAGACGGCGGCAACAAGCAACCCAAGGCACACGGCCCGCTGGAGAGCCGTCGGGAATTCCGCCGCAAGAGCGGTTAACCGGACAGGACGCGGGGAGCAGGAGGAATGACGTGACTCCGGAGTTCCTGCTGACCACGCTCATCGTCGTGGCGACGCCGGGCGCAGGCGTGCTCTACACGCTGGCGGCGGGGGTCTCGCGCGGTTGGCAGGCCAGCCTGGTGGCGGCTTTTGCCTGCACGCTCGGCATCGTCCCGCACATGTTCGCGGCGGTCGCGGGTCTTGCCGCGATCATGCACGCCAGCGCGGTGGCCTTCTCGATCATCAAGTGGCTCGGCGTGGCCTACCTGCTGTACCTGGCGTGGAAGACGTTCCGCGACAAGTCGATATTCGCGATCGACACCGAAGCCGGGAAGCCTTCGCCGTGGCGGGTGATCGTGTCGGGGATTCTGGTCAACACCCTCAACCCCAAGCTGACGATCTTCTTCTTCGCGTTTCTGCCACAGTTCGTGCCCGCCGGCAGTGCGGGTGCGGTATCGCGCATGGTGTACCTGAGCGCGGTCTTCATGGGGGTGACGCTGGTGGTGTTCAGCCTCTACGGGGTGTTCGCGGCCGCGGTCCGCACGAAGGTGTTCAGTCGCCCCCGCGTCGTGGCGTGGGTGCGCCGCAGCTTCGGCGCCACCTACCTGGTGCTCGCGGGCAGGCTGGCCGCGCAGACCCGCTGAGCGGCGACCGGCCGGTCACAGGCCAAAAGCCGGGCACCGATCAGCGCCGCCAGCATCACCGCCACGCAGTAGAGCCCCGGTCCCTTGAGGCCCCAGCCGACCGACGCCAGCGTCGCCGCACCCGCGACGCACAGCAGGACGCCGACCGCCGCACTGCGCGGACCCGCAGCGGCCACACAGCCGCCGGCCCACAGCGGAAGCGGGTTGTTCTCCAACGGGCGCAGCGCGACGAACGCCGTCGCGACGAGGACGGCCATGACGGCCAGCTGCAGGATGCTCAGCGCAACGAAGCCGGGAGCGCCCGCCTCGTAGCGCGGATGGCCGAGGTAGTCGAACACCAGGTGCATGAAAAGCAGCGCAGGGATGTGCCACAGATACAGCGTCATCGCCCCGGAGTTACCGATGGCGGTCAGCCACCAGACCCGGGGCCGCCTCGCCCACCGCCCGATCGCAGGCACTGCGGCAATCGCGAACGCGCACATCATGATTGCGTGGCCGGCCAGCAGCAGCGACGGTGGCGTCATGTTCTTCAGCTGTTGGGTTTCGATGCCCACCAGGCTGAGTTCGTAGGGGCCGACCCACATCAGCGCGAGGTTGACGGCCAGCATCACACCGCCGAGTGCCAGCGCCGAGCGGCCTGCGACAAGGTGCCGACGGTAGGCGACGCCGAGCATGCCAGGGATCAACCAGGCGACCAGGTTGAGATAACCCAATGCCGTGGGCGCGTCGGTGTTGATCCGGATAGCGTCGACGACCGCAATGAACGCGTACGTGCCTGCGACCGCGCCGATCAGGCGACCGGTCGTGGTGATGCGCGCAAGTAGCGGCACGGCAGCCAGCACAAGCACATAGGCGCCCAGGAACCACAGCAGCTGGATCGAGATCCCCGCGACCGGGTCGTAGACGTGTTCGGGCAGGAAGTAGCGCAGTATCGCCAGCGCGGAGATCCAGAACGCCAGGTAGTAGAACACCGGCCGGTACAGCCGCGTGCAGCGGCGCATCAGCCAGTCGCCCCAGCTCGCCGCGGGGTGCCAAGAGTCGACACAGGCGGCGACCCCGGCGAAGAAGAACAGCGGCATGATCTGGAACACCCAGGTCAGCGCCTGAAAGATGACGGAGGCGGTGAGCAGGTTGCTCCAGATGAACACGTCGTCGCGGATGATGCTCGTCGCCATGACGGTGTGTCCAACGACCACGCCGACCAACGACACGATCCTGATGACGTCGATGGCACGGTCCCGCGTCGCGGGAGTGTTCGCCTCGACCTCAGCCGGGCAGGGGAACCAAGCGGTCACGGCCATGCCGCAAATCTAGGCCCGACCTGCGCTCCGATGTCTGAGTAGAAGCACTCAAATTCAGCCGCTGACCGCGGTTCCGTGCTCCTCGTCGATGCGGGTGGTGACGCCGGTGGCGACGATGGTTCGGGTCGCGTCGACGGATGCGTAGGTCCAGAAGATTTGCATCTCCTCGGTGGCCGACGCGTTCTCGAAGTAATGGTGGACCCCTGAGGGGATGAACGACGTGTCGCCGACGCCGACCCGGTGTGCGACCCCGTCGATGTGGGCGATGGCCTTTCCCCGCAGCAACATGACGCTCTCATCACAGTTGTGGAAGTGCTCCGCGATCGCTGCGCCCGGCTCGAACCTGGTGATGCCGTTGAGGAAACCGGTCGATCCGACCCGCTGCGACACCAGCGGAATGGTGCTTGCGCCGCCGCCGCGTTGACGGGCCGGGATCTGCGCCGGCCGCAGGATCACGCCAACCCGGTCGGTCATCAGACCTGTCCGCCGGTCAGCGCCAGCAGTTGACGGGCCCGTGCCTTGGCCAGTTCGCAGTAGGCCTTCGCCGCCGTTCGGGCTCCGTCGGCGTCGCCGTTCTCGAGCGCGACGAGCAGATCACGCTGCACCGCGAGGAATGCGTGCGACGACTGCGCCGTCGTGCCGAAACTGCGCGCCATCACGTTCTTGACGCTCAGCGAGCCGAACGCCGCGATCAGCAGCGGGTTGCCCGACAGCGCGACGATCGCCTCGTGGAACGCGTAGTTCGCGTCAAGGTACGCGTGGAAGTCCTCGAAGTGGTCGTCGACCAGATGTCGGGACATCGAGTCCAGGTGCCGTCGGGCTTCGGCGAGCAGAGCCGGATCACATTGGCCCGCAACGCGATCGATGACGCCCAACTCGATGGCCAGCCGGGCCTCGAAGGTGTCGTCCGACGTGCGCACGTCGAACGGCGTGATGACGTAGCCGCGGTCGGGATCGCGCCGCACCAGCCCGTCACCCGCCAGCCGAGTCAGCGCGTAGAAGGCGCGGGCCCGGTCGCCGTCCAAATGCTCGGCGAGCTCGTCGACGGTGATCACCTGTCCCGCGGCGAACACGCGGCTGAGCACCATGTCCCTGGCCCGCTCGTAGGCGCGGTCGTTGCGCTCGAACTCGAAACGGCCGAACCCGCCGCGGAAGTACGTCAGCGGTGCGCCCTCGCGTGCGGTGGCCGCTGTGACATGACCGAGGAACACCGAATGGCTCCCGCCTGCCACTTTCTCGGTGACCTCGCACTCAATCGACGCGATCGCCTCGGCGAGCATCGGAACGTCGCCCGCGCCGCGCTCGACGGTGACGCCCGCGAACTTGTCCGGCCGCGGGGTGGCGAACTGGTATGCCAGATCGCCGTGCGCCTGGCCCAGCACATTCACCGTGAACCGGCCACTGCGCTCGATCGCCGCCGCGGTCGGCACGGCGTTGTTCACGCACGCCAGCATCATCGGCGGGTCCATCGAAAGCGATGTCACCGAGCTTGCGGTCATGCCGTGGTCGCGGCCGTCGTCTCTGGTCGTCACGACGGTTACGCCACTGGCCAGGTGGCCGACGACGTGTCGGAACAGGTCCGTGTCGACCGACTCAGCGGCGTGCACGTATTCCTGTGTCATGACAGATCTCCCGTAGTTGCCGTTGCTACGTCAATTGAACGTCGGCGTTCGGCGGCAAACACTCACGGATTGCGACACACACGGACGCGAAGTTCACGTCTGCAGACAATGCATCGCCGCGGCGCCCGCAATTGACTGATTGCGTGATCAAAGCAGCGGTCGTCGGACTGGGATGGTGGGGCCGCAAGATCGTGCGCGACCTCGACGGGAGCCCCTATATCGAGATCGTCGCGGGTGTCGACCTCGACCCGAATGTGCGTGACGAGATCGCCGGTCTGCTCGACGTTGTTCATCCCGACATCGACGCCGTGTTGAACGACGATGCCGTCGAAGCCGTGATCCTGTGCACCCCACACAAATTCCACACCGAGCAGATCATCGCCGCGGCCGCGCGCGGCAAGCACGTGTTCTGCGAGAAGCCGCTCAGCGCCTCGGGAGACGATGCCCAGCGCGCGGTCGACGCGATCACGGCGGCGGGCCTTCAGCTGGGCATCGGGCACGAACGGCGCTTCGAGCCCGCCGTCGTCGAGTTGCGGCACGCGGTCGTCGACGGCCAGCTGGGCACTCCTCTGGTCTTCGAGGGCAACTTCAGCCAGGACAAATTCCTCGATCTGCCCGCCGACAACTGGCGACTCTCCGCTGTCGAGGCGCCTGTCGGGCCGCTGTCGGCGACCGGTATCCACCTCGTCGACCTGGCTATCAGCATCTTCGGGCGACCGACCGAGGTGTGGGCGAGGCTCTCGACGCAGGCCACGAGCTTCGCCAACGGCGACACCCTCGCGATCACCCTGGCGTTTGAAAAGGGGCAGACGGCACTGATCACGGCGATCCTGGCAACGCCGTTCGTCGGCCGCATCACGCTGCTTGGGTCGGAGGGCTGGGTGGAGATCCGCGACCGCAACCATCCGGAGGACTCGCGGGGCTGGGACGTCACCCGGCAAGTGCGCGGCGAGCCCGCCCGTACGTCCTTCTTCCCGCCGCACGGTTCGGTCCGCGAGAACATCGAGTCGTTCGCCAAGGCCGTTGCGGGTGACGAGCCGTACCCGATTCCGCTTGAGGAGATGGTCGCCAACGCCCGAACCTTCGAAGCGATCACCAGGTCAGCGCTAAGCGGTTCGGTCGAGGTGGTCGGATGAGGTTTCCCCACAACGGGTACCCGTCATCGGACTAGGATCGCGCACACAACCTGATCGAGGTGCATCGCGATGTCACTGACCATCGACAACGGTCATGCCACGGAGTCCGATGACGTGCGCATGCCCGCCCCGCTGGACCTGTGGCACGACGACCGGCCGCTGCCGCCGTGGGTGCAGGCGCTTGCCAACGACTTTGACGTCGAAGACCTGGTCGAGGTCATCATCGGCCGCTGTCTGTCCATTGCCTTCCCGAACCAGGCGCACGACGACGAGTTCCGCGAATACCTGACGGCGAGCACCAGCGCCAACGCCCGCTGCCTGCGCTCGGTCATCGCCGGCGAGATCGCACTCGAAGACGTCTACCTCGAAACGGTGTTGTCCTTCGCCAAAGTTCAAGCGCAGCTTCGTATTCCGCAGAAGTCGATGCAGCGGTCCTACCGCATCAGCTTCTTCACCATGTGGGAGGCGTGGAGCGGTCATCTGCGCAAGGCCATCAAGGACGGTGACGTCGACCGCGACGAGGCGGCCATGGCCCAGCAGCTGCTCACCCAGACGATCCTCGGATATCAGGACTTCGTCGCGTCCCAGGTAGCAGAGACGTACACGCGAGACTATGAGGCGCTCAACAGATCTCGCGCCCATATGCGCCGCAGCCTGGTCAAAGACATCCTGCGTGACGAGAACGGTGTGCTGTCCGGTTCCGACTCCGCCATCCTGTCTTATGACCTCACGAGCAGGCACATCGCGGTGCTGCTGCCGACCGTCGCCGAAGGCGCGGCGACCCAACTGGCGGTCGGCCTGCGCAACGCGGTCAGCTGCCAGCACTCACTCGTCTATCCGCTGACCCTCAGCTCGACGGTGGTGTGGCTGGGCCGGATCGGGGAGTGGAAACGTGCCGTGCTCGACGCGCTCGACGGCGTCCTGACGGAAGCAGGCGTGCCTGCCGCGGTGGGCGGCGCGCAGCCCGGCATCGACGGTTTCCGCACCACGCTGGCCGAAGCGATGGACGCCGAGCGGATCCGGGCGGCATGGGATCGGCCGGGGGCTCCGTCGGTGGTCCATCACGGCGACGTCGGCCTGGAAATACTGCTCATGCGCGACCCCGAGCAAGCCCGTCAATTCGTCGAGCGTGAACTCGGCCCCCTGGCCGGTGACACCGTCGAGGCGGCGCGGCTGCGCGAGACGCTAGAGGCGTCGTTTCGATTCGGTTCCCATGTCGCCGCCGCCGAGCACTTGCAGCTGCATGAACACACCGTCCGCAACCGACTGCACAAGGCCGAGGAACTGCTGGGCCACACCCTCAACGAACGGCGGACCGAGCTTCAGGTCGCGGCGCGCTTGATCCGGCTGCTGTCGGGTATCGAGCAGGTGCCGGCTATGCCGCCGTCGTAGCCACCAGCGCGGCGAACCGCTCTGGCTCTTCGACCGCGCAGGCATGACGGCCGGGCAGCCAGTGCACCGTCCCGCGCGTGGCGTCGGCCAGCCATTGAGCCGCGTCACGGAACGCCGGGGCGTCGTCGTCTCCGCAGACCACCACCGCAGGCACCGCCAGCGAGGTCACCCCCTCGCGGAGGTCGACGTCGGCGAGCACCTCGCAGGTGCGCGCGTAGCCCTCCGGGTCGGTGGCCGCAAACGTGCGTCGCGCCTGTTCAACTCGCGGGTCGTCACGACCGGACAGCTCGGCGGTGAACCACATCTCGACCATCGGCTGCACAAGCGACGAGAGTCCGTTCTCGCGGGCGGTCTTGGCGCGCTCACGCCAGGTCCGGCGGAACGGCTCGGGGTATACCGGCACGGTGTCGGCGAGAACGACGGACGCGACGAGATGGGGGTGTGCCGTGCCGAGCTGTTGGGCCACCAGGCCGCCGAGTGACATGCCGACGATATTGACGGGCTCACCCAGTGCCGCGATCTGCAGCGCAACGGGTGCCGAATAGGCGTCGATCCCCGCACCGGCGGGTGACGGTGGTGCCGAGCCGTGCCCGGGCAGGTCGAACGCGACTGTGGTCAGCGACCCGAGCTCGGCGCGCACCGGGTCCCAGAATCGTGCGTCGGCGCCCAACGGATGCAGGAAGACGACAGGTGCGCTCATGTTCCTCGGGGTGGTAGGCGTTCGTAGTCGGCAGGCACGGGTGTGCGGGCGGCGTTCATGGTCATGGCCAACGTCGTGTAGTAGCCGGCCGTGGCGATCACCTCGACGACACCGTCGTCGCCGACGGCATCCAGGGCGGCTTCGAACGTCGAATCGCTGACGCCGCGGCGATATTCGAGCTCGCTGATCAGTCGCCAGACCGTACGTACGTCGTCGGGCCCGGTGAAAGTCCCGCCGTCGCGAACCGATGCGATGGTGTCCTCGTCGAGGCCTGCCGCGCGGGCCAGCGGCACGTGATGGCCCCACTCGTAGTCCTGATCCCAGCGCCGCGCAACCACCAGGATCACCAGCTCGGTCAGGTGGTCGGGGAGCCCGGACCCGAAGCGCAGGTACTCGCCGACCAGCTGCAACCGCGTCATCAACTCCGGCGCCCGTAGCAGCGGAACAAACGGCGCGATCAGCTCGCCACGCGGCCCCGCTGCGACCTTGTCCATTGCATACTGCTGGTCTGCCGTCAGCGTGGACGGCAGAGGTAACCGTTCGGCGCCGGTGGCCAGCTCAGCCGGCATTGACCCGCGGCATGACCTGTTCGGCCATCAGCTCCATGGACCGGCGCGCAAGATCGGGATCCACCCAGTCCAGCCCGGCGTACACGAGTTCACCGAATTCGCCGGTCTGCTCGCGGAAGGCCAGCAGCTGGTCGGCGACCGAGTCCGGGGTGCCTGTGATGACCAGCTGGTCGACGACGCCGTCGAGGGTGACCTCCTCGTCGGGTTGTTCGCGGTCTGTCTTGAACAGCTCGAGGCGGCCTATCTTGCGCATCTTGGTCAGCATCTTGTCGTAGTAGAACCGGTAGGGGCTGCGGTCGTCGGTGCGACCGTATGCCTCGGCGACCGCCTCGTCGTCGTTGACGAACACCGTGCGGGCCACCCGCCAGTCGGCGGTGTCGGCGACCTCACCCACCGACTCCTTGCCTTGGACATAGTTGGGCCAGTGCGTGGCAACCCATTGCGGCAGAAGGAAATTCGCCGAAAGTGGATGGAAGTTCCGGGTGCCCATCGCGATGACGCCCTTGGAGAAGGGTGCGACGACGGTGCCGACGATCTCGGGGCGCGGCTGCTGCAGCGGCTTGGGCAGGATGCCAACGCCGAGCTCGAGATCGAGTGTCTTCTCTGTCGTGACGTTGAACCGGCCCCCCTGGCGGACAAGCGAATACGGGGGCTCGCTCTCCCAGATTGCGGTGATGACGTCGATGGACTCGGCGAACATTTCGTTGCGGTCCTGGTCGAGAATCCCCAGGGCTTCGGCGTCCGACGGGAGCGCGCCGGGGCTGATGCCGAGGATGAACCTGCCGTCGGCGAGGTGGTCGAACATCGCGGAGTTCGCCGCGACCAGCACGGGATGCTGCTGCGAGAGGTTCGTGGTGCCCGTGCCCAGCTTGATCTGCCTCGTCTCCGAGATCAGCGTGGCAAGGAAGACCAGGCTGTTGGTGATGTTCTCGTGTCGGTCGGTCAGGTGTTCGCCGATGAACGCGTCGTGGTATCCCAGGCGGTCGGCCAGCAGCACCGCCTCCCGGTCCTCGCGGAGCGTCTCCGACCAGTTCCGGCCGGCGGGGTGCAGGGGCATGGAGAAGTAGCCGAGTCGCATCAGGTCAGTCAAGGCCGCGAGGGTCGACCGGTCAGTGGCGTGCACCGCGAATTCCCGGCCGCTTCGATCACGCGATTCGTCACTGCGACGGGGTGGTGACGGGAGGCGTCACAGGGCGCGACAGCCTTCGGGATCGAAATTCACGGGCGACGACATAGGACGTCGGGCGGGCTGGCACTGTACTCAGCAGTGGTACGCATCACAGTCGTGATCCATCCACGGGTGGACGTGCACAAGGAGAGGGCCATCGTGAAGGTCAAGAAGACAATGTGCGTCGCCGCGGCAGCCGCCTTGGCGCTGACGCTCGGGGTGGGGTGTAGTAAGTCGGCCGATCAGGGTGCCGAGGGCGAGCCCCAGGTCATCAAGTTCGCGTTCGCGCCTGACCCGGTGTGGGATCTGCTGAAGGACTCGGGCACGACGGCCAAGTGGGAAGCGGAGAACAACGTCAAGATCGAGACCAGCTCGACGTGGGACGAGTTCACCTACTTCGCAGGCGGTCACGGCGACATCGTCTCGATGGCCACCCAGGAGACGCCGGTGCTCGAGGCCGAGACGGGCATCAAGACGGTGACCTTCGGCAAATACAACTACCAGCGGGTCCCGCTGCTCAAGCGGGCAGGCGATCCGTACAAGACGCTGGCCGACATCCCCAAGGGCAGCAAGATCTGTGTGTCCGGGCCGACGTCGAACACCGCGTTCTGGACCATCCTGGCCAAGGAGATGCACAACCTGGACTATCGGGTGGGCGGCGGCGACTTCGAGCTCGTCGTCAACGACCACTTCGTGAACCCGACGAACCTGCTGCGCGGCGACTGCGAGGCGGCCGCTGTGATTCCCGAGGCCGCGATCCCGCAGCTGCGCAAGCGTGAGCTGGAGATCATGTACGACGGCAAGCTGCCGTTCCAGCTGTACAAGGAGTTCGCGCCGAACAGCGACGGCAAGCTGCACGTCTCGGGCAACAACTTCGTCGCCACCGAGAAGTGGTATGACGCCCACAAGGACCTCGCCGCGAAGTTCGTCGACCTGTGGCAGACGGGCGTCGACATGTGGAAGGAACAGAAGGCAGAGACCGTCCGCAAGTATCCGCAGCACTTCTCGGTCGAGTCCGAGGACGACGTCAACTACATGATCGACTTCGTGTCCGGTGACAACGACTGGTTCGTCGACAAGGTCGCACTCGAGCAGGACTGGATCGGCAACGAGACCGAGATCTGGGATCTGCAGAAGGACCTCAACCCCGAGAACGCGAATTACCTCGCAGCGGACGCGCCGACGCCCCGGTTCGAGGCCATCAACCCCCAGTGATCACCTGGCCGGGGTCGGCGATGCCGGCCCCGGCACCATCGACAGATGAAAGGTCATTGTGACGACGACCTTGGAGACCCCGCCAGCGGCGGCCAAGCGCACCAGTGAGGAGGACCTCGTCCGCGCGGCCAAGCGCAAAGACCGCATGACGAGGTGGGGCTGGCGGATCGCCGGCTACGTGTTCTTCCTCGGCATCTGGGAGCTCGCCTCCGGTCGGGTCATGGACGAGCGGCTGCTGCCGGGTCCGTCCACCGTCTTCGAAACCTTCGGAAAACTCTGGGCCACAGGCGAAGTGCCCGGCGCCTTCGCCACCACGCTGGCCCGCATCGCGGTCGGGTTCACGATCGCGTTCATCGTCGGCATCGGTATCGGCATCCTGATGCAGAACCGCTTCCTCAACGGGTTCTTCCGCGACGCAGTGACCATCGGTGTGACGACGCCGGGCCTGATCTGGGCGCTGATCACCGCCATCATCTTCGGCAACCGCTACGCGGGCCCGATCCTGGCGATCGTGTTGACGACGTTCGCGATTATCACGGTCAACGTGTCCGAAGGCATCAAGTCGTTGCCCAAGGACCTGATAGACATGGCGAAGTCGTTCGACGTCGGCGTTGTTCGACGCAACCGCCAAATCGTCCTGCCGCACCTAGCGCCTTTCATCTTCACCGGCATCCGCTTCGGCTTCTCCATCGCGTGGAAGGTCACGGTGTTGACCGAGGTGTTCGCCGCCTCCAAGGGCATCGGCTTCGAGATGAGAACGGCCACACAGCTTTTCCGGCTCGACGAGTTCCTGACCTGGATTCTGGCGTTCTACGTGCTGGCGTTGTTCCTTGACAAGGTGGTGCTGGAGACCATCGAGCGCCGGTTCTTCGCGTGGCGAGGGGAGCTCAAGTCATGAGCACCCCGACGATGACACCGGCCCGCGCATGGCGGTGGCTGACTCGCAGCTCGCTGACCGGCAGACTGCTGTTCCCGGTCGTCTGTCTGGTCATCTGGCTTTTGTCGATCAAGCTGGTGACAACGATCTGGCCGTTCGCCGTCGACGTGCTGCCAACGCCGTGGCAGGTGCTTGGCTTCATGTGGGACGAGATCACCGGGCACACGCTGGCTCCGCACAACATGTATGTGACGTTCGGGATCTCCCTGCAGCGCTTGGCCATCGGCATGGTGATCGCGATGATCCTCGGTACGATCATCGGCATCGCGATGGGACTGTCCAAGGCCGTCGACGCCTTCCTGAACGACTGGGTGGTCGCAATCCTCGCGATGCCCAATCTGGCGTGGGCGCTGTTCTGCAGCCTGGCGTTCGGGTTCGGCGATACCGGGCCCATCATCACCGTCGTGCTGACCGGCATCCCGTTCGTGATCATGAACGTGCGCGAGGGCGTGAAGAACACGCCGACCGACCTGTTCGACATGGCCCGGGCATTCGGCGTTCCGCGGCAGCGCGTGATTCGCCACGTGTTGATCCCGTCGTTGCTTCCGTTCCTGTTCGCCGCGGCGCGGTACTGCTTCGCGCTCGGCTGGAAGGGCCTGGTCGTCGCCGAGGTGTTCGGCGGGCAGGACGGTGCCGGGTGGACGATCAAGTTCTGGTACGACGCGCACCGCGCCTACGGTGTCATCGGCTACGCGCTGCTATTCGTGATCTTCGCGTTGATCTTCGAGAAGTTCATGTTCGATCAGCTGTCCAAGAAGCTGTTCAAGTGGCGTCCATCGTTGGATGACGTCGAGGTCGTCGAGCAGCAGTTCGACGCACCGACCAAGGCGACGATTGGAGCCGCCGCGACCGGGGCGACTGCGACCGGTGCCGCGCTCGGCAGCATCTCGATGGTGACATCGGGACGACCCCAATTTGACGACGACCTGGAACCACCCGAAGACTGAGGAGTGAAATCGCATGGCTGACATCACGATCGACAACCTGCACAAGGAGTTCGGTCTGGGTGCCGACAAGGTCGTCGCACTGGAGAACGTAAATCTGAGCATCAGCGGGCACGCGTTCGTCTCCATCGTCGGGCCATCCGGATGCGGGAAGTCGACGCTGCTGAACATCCTGTCCGGCATCGACGTGCCCACCAGCGGCAGGGTGAACATCACCGAGGACGGCAAGCCGGCAAGGGCAGGCTATGTGTTTCAGGCGGCGCGTCTGCTGCCGTGGCGTTCGGTGATGGACAACATGCTGTTCGTGCAGAAGGAACGCAACGAGGCCACCCGGCAGCGCTGCCAGCACTATCTCGAGATGGTGCAGCTGGGCGACAAGGGCGGAAAGTATCCGGGCGAGTTGTCCGGCGGTATGCAGCAGCGCGTCGGCATCGCCCGGGCGTTCTCGACGGAGCCCGACGTGCTGTTCATGGACGAGCCGTTCAGCCACCTCGACGCGATCACGGCCCGTACGTTGCGCAAAGAGCTGCATACGATTTGGGCCGAGACGGGTAAGACCGTCGTGTTTGTCACCCACGATGTGGGCGAGGCCGTCGAGCTGTCCAACCGAATCCTGATATTCGCCAAGGGCGGCCGGCTCGCCGACGACATCGAAGTCACGCTTCCGTTCCCGCGCGATGTCGCCGACAGTGAGGTCGCGCTGATGAAGGCCGACGTGTTCAAGACCTTCGAGAACCTCGGAGCGCTGGCCGTCAGCTAGCTGCGTGCGTTGAGTTTGCGCACAGGGCTCGATTTCGCGAGAATTCGCGCCCTCACCGCAGAGTCAACGACAGGGGTTGGTCAAAGTGCCGATGCCGTCGATCGTCACCGCCATGACATCGCCCGCTGACAGGAAGCGTGGCGGAGTGAACCCGATGCCGACACCTGCGGGGGTGCCAGTGGAGATGACGTCGCCTGCTTCCAGCCGCACCGCCGCCGATATCGACGCGATCAGCCTCGGGATGTCGAAGATCAGGTCCTTGACGGGCGCGTCCTGACGCAGCTCACCGTTGATTCGGGTCTGAACCCGCAGCAACCCGACATCGACAATTTCGTCGGCCGTGACGAGGACCGGGCCGATCGGGCAGTAGGTCGCTGCACTTTTGCCGACGAAGAACTGCACATGTCGCTTCTGCAGATCGCGAATCGTGACGTCGTTGACAATCGTGTACCCATAGACATGGCTGGCCGCGGCGGGCTCGGACACGTGATGCCCACCGGGACCGATCACGACTCCGAGCTCGCCCTCGTAATCGCTTGTGCCGGTGGCGTCGTCGCTCACCCCGACGGCATCGTCGGGGCCGACGATCGCCGAGAGCGCCTTCGTGAAGATCACCGGCGCGTCGGGGACCGTCTGCTTCGCCGACGCGTCGAAGCCGCTGCCCGCGAACTCGCGGGCATGCTCGTGGTAGTTCTTGCCGACGCACATGATGTTGTTGCGCGGCCGGATCGGCGCGAGCAGACGACTGCCGTCGAGTGGGATGCGCGGCGCGGTGGCCTGCAGTGCCGCAGCCCGCTCGACGCCGTCGGCACCGAGGGCGGCGAACTCCACCATGGTGGCGGGTAGTCCCGCGTCGGCCGCGAGCGGAATGATCTCGCCGCCGTCGAGTATTCCGATGGCGGGCCCGCTGCCGCGTGACTGGAAGGTGACGAGCTTCATCGCGTTTCTGCCTTCGTGAAGGGCGATTCGACGCCGAGTTCCCCGGCGAGTTCGTGCAATTCGGTCGCCAGCGATTCCGACAGCGGGACGCCGCCTGACTGGTTCTGCGCTCGGACCCTCGCGGCTTCGTCGCCCGGCAGACGCACGCGCCGTCCGTCGCTGCCGCCCGTATCGCGCAATGCATCCAGCTGCCGGGTCAGATCGGCGAGCACCTCGGCGTTCGGCCGGAAGAGGTCAGGCCGCAAGACCAGGATCGACTGGCCGGTATTGGTCGGCGTCACCTGGTCCCGACGATGGTCGACGACGTCGGCGCCGAACGCGGCACCGTTGAGCACCCCGGCGAGCAGGCCGATCGCGATCGTCAGGCCGGAACCCTTGTATCCGCCCATCGGCAACAGGAAGCCCTCACCGGCGCGGGCTGCGTCGGTGATCGGCCGCCCTTCCCTGTCGACCACCCAGCCTTCCGGGAGCGGCCGGCCGTCGCGGGCGTGCACCTTGATGGTCCCGTGTGATGTAGCGGTGGTGGCGATGTCGAGAACGAACGGAGTCCGGTTGGTGGGCATGGCGATCGCGATCGGGTTGGTGCCCAGTAGCGGCTCGGTGCCACCCCAAGGCGGCATGCCGTTGGCGTTGGCCACCGCGAAGTACAGTCCGACAAGCCCCGCATCGGCGGCCTGCTCGGCATAGAGGCCCGCCGCGCCCGCATGGTTGGAGTGCACGGTGCCGACCCAGGCCAGACCCGATGTGGACGCCTTGGCGATCGCCAGTTCTGTCGCCTTCGTCATCACGACCTGCCCGAGGCCGTTGTCGCCGTCCACCTGGGCGGAGACGGACGTCTCGTGCAGTACCGCGATATCGGGCCGAATGTTGATGCCACCGGAGCGGATACGGTCGACATACGGTCGCAGGCGGATGAGCCCGTGCCCCGAACGTCCCCGTACATCGGCGTCGACCAGGCGCGACGCGGTGATGTCGGCGTGTTTGGGCAGGACCTCGCTGGCCCGCAGGATCGCCGACGCGAGCTCGATCAACGCGGCGGGGGCCTGGCGTGTCGTCATGGCGACACCTTGATGTCGAACAGCCGGGCGGCGTTTGCGCCCATCACGAGATCGCGCTCGTCGTCGCGCAATTCGGCGGAAGCCAAAAATCCGAGCGGATCGACCGTGCCCATGTCGAAGGGATAGTCGGTGCCCATCAGCACATGGTCGGCGCCCAGGTCGGCGACCAGCTTCTCGACCATACGCGGGTCGAAAACGTTGGTGTCGACGAAGATCGAACGCAGAACCTCGCTGGGCGGCACGTCGAGGTGGTGGCGCAGTTCGGGCCGCACCCGCCATGCGTGGTCGGTGCGTGCGATGTAGAACGGCAGGTATCCGCCGCCGTGCACGACCATCACGCGCAGGGCGGGATGACGGGTCCAGACGCCGCCGAGGATCATCCGGGTGACGGCGAGCGTGGACGCCAGCGGCATGCACATGACGTTGACGAGGTAGTAGTCGGTGAACCGCTGTCCGTGGGTGAAGCCCTGCGGGTGCAGGATCACCGTCATGTCGAGTTCCACGACCGTTTCCCACACCGGGTCGAAGCGTCGGTTGTCGAGATCACGACCGAGTACGTCGGCGCTGATCTCGACGCCGCCGAAGCCGAAGTCTCGTCGGGCTTCGCGCAGCACTTCGACGGCCAGCATCGGGTGGTCCATCGGCACGTTGGCGACGGCGGCGAAGCGACCGGGCCACTGTGCGACGACGTCGGCGAACCGTTCGTGCTGAAGCCGGTTGGCGCGCAACGCCTCCGCCTCGGGCAGCCAGTAGAAGTACTCGGTCGGCGGTACCGAGAGCACCTGCATGTCGACGCCTTGGGCGTCCATATCGGACAGCCGTTGTTCGGCGTCCTCGAATTGGGCGGTGTTGTGCTCACTGGCCCGGTACTCGGCGTTGTAGCGTATCGTCTCGGCCGACGAGTGCGTTGATCGCGGTTCGAACTCCGGCCGGAAGAACGGCTTAGCCAGTGTCGCCGCCGGCTGAACGGACAGATGGGTGTGCGCGTCGACGGTAAGGCCGCGGTGGCGTGGCACCCGCGATTGTTCGATGCGAGGCGCAAGCTCGGGCCACCAGTCACCCACGGTCGACGTATGCCTCCGCAAGGGCCAGGCCGATCTGTTCTCGGCTCAGCGGAAGCTCGACGACCTGATTCAGCTCGGCGGACAGATCCGCTGCCACGTAGACCTCCATCGTGACGCGGGCCAGCTGCGGGTCGACCATCACCGGACGGTCCAGCGCAACCGCCTCGATGAAATGTGTTGTCTCCCTTTCCATCGGGCCTTCATAGATGTGGTCGATGTACTCTCCGGGCATGGTCGAGAGCGGGAACTGGATTCCGTCGGCGACCGTGTTGAGCACGATGTCGCGGTGGCTGGCATCGGCGAGGACCGCCCCGTCGGTCCCGATCACCTCGATCCAGATCGTCGATGCGTTCGGGTAGTGCGGCGGCAGCGACATTCCGGCGCCGACCGTCACGACGACGCCGTCGTCCATCGTGACGACGATGTACTGCGTGTCGGGTGCGCCGTGCGTGGACTGGCGGACGCCCCAGGCATTTTGGGAGTACACCCGCACAGGGCGTCGCGGCTCGAGACACCAGAACGCGAAGTCGAGGTCGTGGGTGGCTTCCATTGCGGCGGGGGAGAGTTTGGTGCGCGAGCTGATCTTCGCGCCGAGCGTGCGGGTGATGTGGCGGCTCAGCAGGATGCTCGTCACCTCGCCGAGCTTGCCGTCGTTGATTGCCCGCTTGATCATCGCCGGCTTGGGATTGAAGCGCTGCGAGTAGCCGATGGTGAATTTCAGCGAGTTCGCATCCGCCATGCCGATGAGCTCGTCGGCCTCATCGAGGGTCAGCGCGATCGGCTTCTCCAGCAGCACGTGCTTACCTGCTTCGAGCGCCGCCTTGGTCATCGGATGGTGCAGATCCTCCGGTGTCGCCGACACGATGACGGCATCGATGTCCGGGTTGCCGACAATGTCCTCCCAGTTCGCAGTCGCGGTCGTCGGATTAGTCTGCGCGGCAATCTCGTCAAGCCGGACCGGATCGATCTCCGCCAGATGCAAATCGCCAACCAACGGGTTACGCGACGCGGCGACGGCACGAATTCCGCCACACCAGCCGGTGCCGATGATGCCGAGATTGATCTGTCGCATGTCCATCCTCTTCGCTAGGGGGTGAGCCCGGCGATCAGCTCGTCGGGGCTGATGGGAAGAGATATCGGTTGTCCTGTACGGGCCGATAAGTCCATCGCCATGGTGTTGATCAGGTTGGCGTGACCGTCCGCCGCCGTCGCATGCGGCGTCTCGATCCCGCGGCATATTCGGGCAAACCACGTCGTGGTCTCTTCCCGCATGGGCCCCCAGAGCATGCCGTTCGACACGTCGCCGGGCGGATAACTGCCGATGAAGTCCACGTGTCGCGGGGTGGGCGGCGCAAACCCTCGGCTGTTGTACCCGGCAGGCTGACCGATTTCCGAGGCGAGGATGACATCGCGGTGCGTGTCCTCGACGTCGATCACACCGCGCGTACCGACGATCCCGATCTCCAACCCGTATACGGCACCTGGCCATACCGTCGGCAGAGCCCAGTTGATGTTCATGCTGAACACGACACCGTCGTCCATCGTGAAGATGCCCGACGTGCCGTCTTTCGTGCCGATCGGTCCGAGTGTGCGGTCGGTGGAACGGGCGTACACCTCGACCGGGGTGCGCCCCTCCATCAGCCACATGCACATATCGAGGCTGTGCGTGCCGGACACCACCATCGGTGTCAGCCCGGTCGTGTCGTCCACCTTTCGCAGTGTCGCCTCGGGCACCATGCGGTTCATAAACGCACGGGTGATAACCGTTGTGACGTCCCCGATCTGACCATCACGCAGGCGCTGCTTGACAGTTTGAAACCGCCGACGGAAGCGTTGGGTGTAGCCGACGACGGCGTCGACGCCCGCGTCCTCGATCGCCTCGAGTACCCGCGCGGAGTCAACCGGATCCGTCGCGAGCGGCTTCTCGATGAACATCGGCACGCCGAGCTCGACGGAACGAAGGATCGGCTCGACGTGTACCCGCTCGTCGGTCGCGACGATGATCGCCCCGACTTCGGGCCTGGCAAGCAATTCGCTGAGGTCGGTGGTGGCGAAGTCGGCCCGCACATCGTCGGCAATGGTCTTCAGCGTCGGTTCGTCGACGTCGCACAGGCCGAGCCAGCCGATGCCCGGATATTCGCGGGCGAGTACGGCGCGGATCCGCCCTACGGTGCCGCAGCCGATAACCGCCAGACCCACCGTGCCGTGCGCCCGCAGCGCTTCGGTCATGGCAGCCCCAGCAGCCGTGCGGCGTTACCGCCCGCGATCAGGTCGACCTGCGCCTGGTCGAAGCCCTCGGCCGCACCGAGGAACGCGAGCGGATCGTCGTCGCCCATGTCGTATGGGTAGTCGGTGCCCAGCAGCACATGGTCGGCGCCGTAGAGATCGACCAGGTACTCCAGCTGGCCGGGCTCGAACACCATGGTGTCGAAGAAGAATCTGCGCAGGTAAGTCGTCGGCGGTGCAGGGACATCCTCACGCACATCCTCGCGCGCGCGCCAACCGTGATCCATGCGTCCCGCGTAGGCGGGCAGGTAGCCACCGCCGTGCACCACCAGGATCTTGAGGCCCGGGTGGCGTTCGATGACACCGTTGAAGATGAGATGTGCGGTGGCGAGCGTGGCCTCGAATGCGTGGCCGACGATGTTGACGAAGTTGTGGTCCTCCAACCGCTGCGCATGGGTAGCGCCCTGGGTGTGGATGATGACCACGAGCCCGAGCGCCTCCACCTCTGCCCAGAACGGATCGAGGCGCCGACTGGAGATCTCCTCGCCTTCGACGTGGGTGCCAATTTCGATGCCCCGCATACCGAGATCGGTTGCGAGATAGCGCAATTCCTGGATGGCGGCGTCGGTGTCCTGCAATGGCACGGTGCCCAGCGGCTGGAACCGTCCCGGATACGTCGATGTCGCCTCGACGAACTCCTCGTTCGTCAGGCGCGCGACTTTCGCCCCCAGTTCGGGGTCGGCCCAGTAGTAGTACTGGTAAACCGCGACGGCCACCGCCTGGACGTCGACGCCCATGCGGTCCATGTCGGCGATTCGGACATCGAGCATGTCCATTTTCGGTTTGATCGTCTCGAGCTGGCGCCGGTTCACCGCCTGGGTGATGGGGTTGCCGTGGCCGAGAGCCACCTTCCCGGCTGCACGCGCGGCGTCCGCCATGATCTCGGCTGCGGGTGCACATTCTCGGTGGCAATGGATGTCAATGACTGGACCGTCGCTACGGGACGCCCTGACCACGCTGACCTTCTCCCTCCTACGGGTTCAGCGCCAGGGTAGGACGCGCGGACTGGCCGCACACTGCCGTCGGCCGTGAATGTCGGTGCGACGGTCTCATGGGCACCGGCATGGCGGCTCAGACGGAGGTCGCTCGCCGTGCGTCGAGTGCCTCGCGTACCAGGATCGCCGCCAGGCAGGCAGTGGCCAGGGTCGCGACCAGCACGGCAAAGGTCACACCGGAGGTCCGCAGACCCCAGGCTTGCGACGCCAGGCCCTCGCCGACGACCGGCAGCGAAATCGCTATGTAGGCCACGACGAAGTACGTCGAGCTGACCTCGGCGCGGCAGTGCGGCGGCGTGAGCTCCACGATGGCCGCGAGCCCCCTGCTGAAGCTCATGCCCTGGCCGATCCCCGACACCACCGCGGCCGCGACCAAGGCGATCAACGACGAAAAGTGCAGCGCCAGAGCAAGAGTCACCATCCCGATGACCAGGATTCCGCAACCGACAGCGACGGCCCGCTGCGGGCGGACGTTGGTGGATATCAGCTGGCCCACCGCCGATGCGAAGAAGATCGACGAAACGATGAGCCCCGCGAGCGCATGGTTGCCGATGCCGATCACGTCGGCGAGGAACGACGGTGCCACCGCGGTGAACAATCCTGTCACCGCGAACCCGGCGAACGCCGCGAGCGCCGCGATGACAAACACTGGTCGCACCTCGGCTGGCACCGAGACCCGCTGGAATCCGATGGACCCGCCGCGCGGCGACGTTTCCGGCGCGTATGCCACGGCCGCCGCCGCCAGCAGCGCGAGCACGATATGCACCGCAAAGCTCAGCCGCAGAGGCTCGGGTGCGTATTGGACCAACAGACCCGACAACAGCGGGCCGATACCGAGCGCGCCGATGTTGGAGACGGTCGCGACGGACGCCGCGCGGGTACGCCAGCGAGGCGGTGCGGCCTCGATGACCGCTGCCGTCGCGGTGCCCGCGAACAGACCCGCCGAGAAACCGGACAGCACTCGACCGATGAGCAGAACAGCGACGGAATCGGCGAACAGGAAGACCACGCCGCTGGCAACCGCGAACGCCACACCCGCCAACAACACCGGCCGCCGCCCGATTGCGTCCGACCATCGCCCGAACACCACGAGCGCGAACAACACCCCGCCCGCATAGGTGGCGTAGATGACCGTGGTGGTCAGCACGGAGAAGTGCAGCTGCTCGCCGTAGAGCGCGTAGATCGGCGTCGGCAGCGTCGTGCCTGCCATGATCGCCGCGAATGCGTACGCGAGCAGCGGGAACGCGAAGCGGTGTCGGGGCAAGGTCTCCAGCACTAGGGAGTCAGCGGCAAAGGCGGGGTGCCTTATTCCGATGACGCTAGCGCTAGTGCGCAGTGACCGCCTTCTCGGCGCCGAAGCCGGTCAACGTTCGCACCTCGAACTCCGCGTTCACCTCGGGGTCGCCACGATCCGACGAGCTCAGCGTGCCGACGATACCCAGGATGAATGCGAGCGGGATCGACACGATGCCGGGGTTGGCCAACGGGAACCAGGCGAAGTCCACATTCGGCAGCATCGCGGTCTTGGCGCCCGACACCGCGGGCGAGAAGATGATCAGCACGATCGTTGAGATCAGCCCGCCGTACATGCTCCACAACGCACCGCGGGTGTTGAACCGTTGCCAGTACAGCGAGTACAGGATCGTCGGCAGGTTGGCGGCGGCGGCGACCGCGAACGCCAGCGCCACCAGAAACGCGATGTTCTGCTCGGCGGCCAAGATGCCAAGCCCGATCGCGAGGACGCCAAGCACCACGACCGTGATGCGTGACACCCGCACCTGCTCGTCCTCGGTGACCTGGTGGCTCTTCAACACGCTGGCATAGATGTCGTGCGCGAACGACGTTGCCGCGGTGATAGTGAGGCCGGCGACGACCGCGAGGATCGTCGCAAACGCCACCGACGAGATGATGCCGAGCAGGATCG
This sequence comes from Mycolicibacterium stellerae, assembly GCF_003719305.1. GTDB lineage: Bacteria > Actinomycetota > Actinomycetes > Mycobacteriales > Mycobacteriaceae > Mycobacterium > Mycobacterium stellerae. The sequence goes on along the minus strand of NZ_RARC01000007.1, from coordinate 106,132 downwards.
ACCCGCCAAGCTCGAATGCCAGCAACGGCGCGGCCGAGTTCTGCGCACCGGGGGCCGCCAGGATGGCGTCGGGCCCGACGAGTGCGGCGGCGCCGTAGCCCAGCGCCAACGTGAACAGGTAGAACGCACCGATGAGGGCGATCGCCCACACCACCGAGCGACGGGCCTCCTTGGCGGTGGGCACCGTGTAGAAGCGCATCAGCACGTGTGGCAGGCCGGCGGTGCCGAGCACCAGCGCCAGCGCCAGCGAGAGGAAGTTCAATTGCGACGTCAGGCTCGCGCCGTACTGCGCGCCTGGTGCGAGGATGTCGCGCTTAGCGACAGCTTCGGTGGACGAGCCCGACACGGCGGATTGCGCCGTACCAAGCATTTCGGAGAAGTTCAAACCGAACTTGGCCAGCACCCACACCGTCATCAGCGCAGCGCCGCCGATCAGCAGGACGGCCTTGATGATCTGCACCCAGGTGGTGCCCTTCATCCCTCCGATCAACACGTAGACGATCATCAACACCCCGACGACCGCGATGACCAACGCTTGGCCGATATCGCTGGTGACGTTGAGTAGCAGGGCCACTAACCCGCCGGCGCCGGCCATCTGCGCCAGCAGGTAGAACAGGCACACGACCAGAGTGGTGGTCGCCGCGGCGAGCCGCACGGGGCGTTGCTTCAGCCGGAAGCTCAGCACGTCAGCCATGGTGAATTTGCCTGCGTTGCGCAGCAATTCGGCAACAAGAAGCAGCGCGACAAGCCAGGCGACGAGGAAGCCAATGGAGTACAGGAAGCCGTCGTATCCGTAAACCGCGATGGCGCCTGCGATGCCGAGGAAGCTGGCGGCGGACAGGTAGTCACCGGAGATCGCGACGCCGTTCTGCGGCCCGGTGAACGAGCGCCCCGCGGTGAAGAACTCGGCTGCGGTGGCGTTCTTCTTGCTGGCGCGGATCACGATGTAGAGCGTTACGGCAACGAACAGCGCGAAGATGCCGATGTTGACGGCGGGGTTTCCGATGGTGGCGTCTTCGGCGGCGAGGACGTCGATGGTCATGCTGCACCACTTTCGAGTTCGGCGCGGATGGCTTCGGCGTGCGGATCGAGTTCGCGATTGGCCCACACGACGTAGATGGCGGTGATGACGAAGGTGGAGAGGAACTGGCCGAGGCCGATGAGCAGGCCGACGTTGATGTTGCCCCACACCTTGGTGGCCATGAAGTCGTGGGCGAACGCGCCGAGCATCACGTAGGCGAAGTACCACATCAGGAATAGCGCGCTCATCGGAAAGACGAAGCGGCGCAACCTACGTCGAAGGTCCTGAAACTCCGGACTGGCCTGTACAGCGACGAAATTAGGACCGCTCGCGGAGGTTGCCGTTGCGGATGGAAGGTCGGTATCGGACAAGGCGGACTCCTGACCTCGATCTGAAATTGTGTGAGTGACAGCATACTGAGACCTGGCTCACAGGGAAGGGTTCCCGTCGGGTGGCGCCACGAAACCGCCGATTCAGCAAGTCAAGAGATATTCAAGGCGTGAAGCGGGGGTCGACGCGCCACCTCTCTCACAGGGCGACCATGTCAAGGCCGATCCGAAAAGATGCGCTACTGAACCGGGCAGGCGTACTTCCGGGCCACGTCCATCACCCGCTCCTGCGCTCCGGGGCCGATAACCCCCTGAGCAGCCATTTCCAAGCCGATATATCCCGGTATGCCGCCCTCACATGCTTGGTGAGCGACGCGCCATGCGGTGTCTGGATTCAGGTGGTAGCCGTTGCGATCGAGGCCTTGCATGTATTCGTCGAAAGCCGGCGTGCCCTGGTCCGGTACCGCGTTCGCCGCGGTGGCCAAGGTGAGGGCGGTTACCACCGCCGCAAGTAGAGGTCCCACCACACGTCTCATTTTTCGTCCCCCACGGATCTAACACCGGTTGCCGTGTATACACGTTCGCACAGTCCACCGATGCACAGCCTTGAATTGTCACTACCCGTCCGCACCTGCGGCGGTTTGGACACTTATTGACTCCGTTTGACACGCCTTAAACTCATCCGGTGCCCACCCTGCAGCTTGCCCAGGATCCGGCGGCCGATGCCCTGCTGGAGTCCAATCCGTTTGCGTTGCTCGTCGGTATGTTGCTCGACCAGCAGATCCCGCTCGAGGTGGCGTTCGCCGGCCCCAAAAAGATCGCGGACCGCATGGGCGGCGTGGACGCCCGCGAGATCGCCGACTACGACCCGGAAAAGTTCGCTGCGCTGTGTTCGGAACGCCCTGCCGTCCACCGGTTTCCGGGCTCGATGGCAAAACGGATACAGGCGCTGGCTCAGATCGTCGTCGACCGTTACGGCGGCGACGCTGCCGGCGTTTGGGCCGCGGGCGAACCCGACGGCGCCGAAGTGTTGCAGCGACTGAAGGAACTGCCCGGATTCGGCGATCAGAAGGCGCGAATCTTTCTCGCGTTGCTGGGCAAGCAGTACGGCGTAACGCCGAAGGGCTGGCGCCAGGCCGCGGGTGACTACGGTAAGGCCGGCTCGCACCTTTCGGTGGCCGACATCGTCGACGCCGGCTCGCTGGAGAAGGTGCGGTCGTACAAGAAGAAGATGAAGGCCGCGATGGGGCAGGAGCGCAGCGACCAGGCGAAGGGACCCGCCAAGTCGGCCAAGAAGTAGCCGCTAGAGCAGCGTGCCGTCGAACCGTTCCTTTGTCGCGAACTCCGAAACCGGCTTGCGGGTAAGCTTTTTGACCTGTTTGACCGGTTTGCCGATCGGAAGCAGTGCGGCGATCGCGTAGTCGTCCGGTATGCCGAGCAGCTCCTTGACGCGTGGTTCCTCGGCCACCGCCATGGTCGTCAGCACGCCGCCGTAGCCCTCGTTGCGCGCGGCCAGCAGGATATTCCAGACGAACGGGTATACAGACGCGCCAGGGATGACGCCGATACGGTCGAGGTGCTGATCGAACGCCGCGCAGACGTTGAGGTCGACACAGACCACGAGCACCGCCCCAGCCGTCAGCACCGGCGCACCCAGGTAGGGAGGCACCGCCGTGGCGGCCACTTCTTCGGGGGAGACCTTCATGGGCTGCAAGGGGTTCCACGGACCCTCGCCGTTCTTGGTCTGCGCGAGGTAACGCTGTGCGCCCGTCACGCTGAGGTCGACGATCGCCTTGCGGGTCGTCCTGTCCCTGACCACGATCACCCGGGTGCCCTGTCGGTTGCCCCCGCTCGGGGCGAACCGGGCGTTGTCGAGGATTCGTACCAGCACTTCGTCGGGCAGCGGCTCATCGGTGAATCGGCGGACTGCACCCGTGGTGCGCATGACGTCGTATAACTCCATGCCCAACATCTTGACTGTGGGATTCTGGAGGAATGAAGACACACCTGAACTGCCCCTGCGGCGAGTCGATCACCGGATCGGATGAGGACGATCTCGTCGAGAAGGCGCAGAAGCACCTCTCCGAGGCGCATCCCGGCCGCGAATACGACCGGGACGCCATCCTCTTCATGGCCTACTGACCTGCTTCGCTCCGCGAGCGCGGGGTGGTGCCCCCAGGTCGCACGCGGCGCTACGGCACCACCGTCGAGCCGATGGTGGGCATGAATTGGCACTGCTTCTCGGTGGTCGTCACCTGGCCGAAGATCGTCGACATGATGCTGCCCGAACCGGTGTCGGCGATGACCGACAGCGTCGTCGGGCCTTCGGGGTTGATGTCCGACCTCGGCTTGAGCGTGGCGCTGCCCGACTTGCCGGTGGTGAGGTTGACCCAGGTGACGTTCAGCGGCAGCTTCTGCTCTGCTGCCGGACCGGGGGTTCCGATCGCGGTGAACACGTAGGCCGTTTGGCCTGCCGCGGGGCCCGGCGCCGGAATCTTGGCGGGCCCGGCCACCGAGATGGCCGTCGCCAACACGTTGCCACCGTCCTTCAAACACCCATTGCTGATCGACGGATACAGGAAGTCCTGCGTCGTCGGCGCATCCGGACCGAACTGCGGATTGGCGGCGGCCTCGGGAGCAGGCGGCGCACCGTCCGGTGTCGGCGCTGGTGCGGGCGCAGCCTCGGGAGCAGGTGCGGGCACCGCCTCGACGTCAGGTGCCGGAACTGCCTCAGGCGCCGGCCCGACGGCATTGGCCGGGTCGACGCCCGCCGGCAGATGCGCCTCCGCGCCCGGCACCGCACCCGGTGCCGGCACGTGCGCGGCGGCCGGTTGCGCAACGAAACTGTTGACCGCCGTTGCCACATTCTTCGAGTCGGTGGGTGCCGCCGAGTTGCCGGTGAACGCTGCCGCGGCCGCCATCAGCGTCGAGACGGCGTTGTACGGATCGGAAGCAGCCTGTTGAATCGCCGGGCTGAGGCCCTCCACCGCAGGCATACCCGGTGCCTGCATGGCATCGATCGGCAGCGGTGCGGGGGGTTCAGCGTTGGCGGTCCCGGTCACGCCCAATAGCAGCGCTGCCGACGAGCCGACCGCGACGGCGGCGTTGGCGAACAGCTTGCGGGTCGGTGACATGGTTCTCCCAAGGCTCGAAGGTGTGTGGCTGTGTTACGGGGTCACGGCAGGGCGCTGAGGACTCCGGCGGGGACGAGGCCGGCTGCTGCGGGTGCCGCGGCCGCGGGTGCGGCTGCTGCGGGTGCGGCGGCCAGGGGTGCCAGAGGTGCTGCCGCAAGAGGCACGGCGGCGGCCAGCGGTGCGGCGGCTGCGGGTGCCGTCGCGGTCGCCGCAGGCGCGCTAAGGCCTGGGAGCGAAAGTCCGGTCGGAAGCAACTGGGCCAGCCCAGCTGTGTTCGACAGCGGCGCGGGAAGCGCCGAGGTGAGCGACGAGAGCGCGTTGACCGGAGCGGCGGCCGGGCCTGCGACGGCAGCAGCAGGAGTGGCGGCAGGAGCCGCGGCGGTCGGCAGCGCGGGCACCTCGGGCAGGGTCAGTGACGCGGTGGCGCCGGGGGGAGGCGTCGCCGGAGCTGCGGCAGGGGCGGCGGTGCCGGACATGGCGGTCGCGAGGGTCTGCATCAGCTGCGGCGCGGCGGAACCCATGGTGCCCAGCGAGGCCAGCAGCTGTGTGCCGGGGTTCACCGGTGGAGCAGGCACGGGGTCGGCGGAGGCCGTTGCGCTGAGCGCAAGCGCTGAGGCCGCGCCCGCGGCGGCGATCATGGTCGAGACGAGCAGTTTCCTGGTGCGGTACATGGTTCTCCCAATCGTTGGACGGCGAAGGCCTGAAGCCGAAGCTAGTTTGTTACTGGTGTGACTCAAGTGACACGAGTGGCATTTATGCAACCGTTACTGAGACGAAGGCATACGGTTACCGGTCGCTAGAGTCGGTCGGATAGACGCAGGAGCGAAGTCAGTCCCGCGGCTGCCAGCGCGATTGGCGGCCGCGGCACCGTGGCTGCTGCTGGTCAGCATCGCGGCCCGGCTGGCGTGGACCTACCTGGCGCCCAACGGCGCGAACTTCGTCGACCTTCACGTATACGTCGGCGGCGCAGGCACATTGGACCACCCGGGGACTCTCTACGACTACGTCTACGCCGACCAGACGCCGGACTTCCCGCTGCCCTTCACCTACCCGCCTTTCGCGGCCGTCGTCTTCTATCCAATGCACCTGTTACCGTTCGGGCTCGTCGCGCTCGCGTGGCAGCTGGGCATCGTCGCCGCGCTCTACGGCGTGGTGCGGGTCAGCCAACGGTTGCTTTCGGTCGACGACGACTTCGCGAAGGGCAGACGCGTCGCGATGGCGTGGACCGCCGTCGGCATCTGGCTCGAACCACTGCGCAGCACCTTCGACTACGGGCAGATCAATGTGCTGCTGGTGCTCGCCGTGCTGTACGCGGTGTACAGCACGCGATGGTGGCTGTCCGGGCTCCTTGTCGGGCTCGCGGCCGGTGTGAAGCTGACGCCTGCGGTCAGCGGGCTCTACTTTCTGGGTGCGCGCCGCTGGGGAACCGTGGTGTTCTCGGCGGTGGTGTTCTTCGCGACGGTCGGAGTGTCGGCACTGGTGGTGGGCGACCAAACCCGTTACTACTTCACCGAACTGCTCGGCGACGCCAGCCGCGTCGGCCCGATCGGCACGTCGTTCAACCAGTCGTGGCGCGGCGGAATCTCGCGAATCCTGGGCCACGACGCCGGCTACGGACCGGTCGTGGTGGTGGCGATCGCCGTCACCGCGGTGCTGGCGGTCCTGGCGTGGCGCGCGCTGGGCGGCGCCGACGACCGGCTGGGCGCGATCGTCGTCGTGCAACTGTTCGGACTGCTGTTGTCGCCGATTTCGTGGACGCACCACTGGGTTTGGGTGCTTCCGTTGATGATCTGGCTGCTGCACGGCCCGCTGCGGGAACGACTGGGCGCGCAGATCCTCGGCTGGGGCTGGTTGGTGCTGACGATCGTCGGCGTGCCGTGGCTGCTCAGCTTCGCCCAACCGACGATCTGGGTGATCAGCAGGCCGTGGTATCTGGCCTGGGCAGGGTTGATCTACATCGTGGCGACGTTGGTGACGCTGGCGTGGATCGCCTCTACCCGGCCTACTTTTCTAAGATCCCGTCGATCTCCCGGGCCATCTCCACATCCTTATCGGTGATGCCGCCCTCGGAATGCGTGACGAGGGCGAAAGTCACTGTCCGCCATCGGATATCGATGTCGGGATGATGGTCCCTCTGCTCGGCGCGTTCGCCAACGCGACGTACGGCGTCGATGCCCTCGAGGAAGGCGGGGAACTTGATCGACCTGCGTAGCGCGCCGTCCTTGCGTTCCCAGCCGTCGAGGTCGGGAAGTGCGGCGTCTACTTGATCGTCGGATAACACAGCCATCTTTCGACCGTATACCGTCAGCCGCGATGCCAAACCAGATCGTCGTCGCGGGCGCGCTCATCGCGGGTGCCGCGCTGCTGGTGGCGCAGCGTGACCGGCCGCCCGACCTGGCCGGTCTGTGGGAGCTGCCGGGCGGGAAGGTCGCGCCGGGGGAGAGCGACGCCGACGGGCTTGCCCGTGAACTTCACGAGGAGCTCGGTGTCGAGGTGACCGTCGGCGAGCGGTTGGGCGATGACGTCGCGCTGAGTCAGACGATGACGTTGCGCGCCTATCGCGTCACGCAGACCGGTGGCACGCTGCGGCGCAACGATCATCGGGCGCTGCGATGGGTGAAGGCCGACGAATTGGCCGGCCTGCCATGGGTGCCTGCCGACCGCGCCTGGCTGGGAGCACTGACGCTGGCGCTGCGCGGCGGCTGAGCCCGGCCGGGCTACTTCGCGAAACGGAATCCCGGCACGTGTCCACTCGCACTTCGCTGCTCGGATTCCGTCTCGCGGTGCCGCTCGGTTCATGTTTGCCCCTTCGGCGTTCGGCACACATTATTCTTCCCACCCATGGGTGTGCTGCGGTTCATCTGGCGAGGCGTCCTGGCGTTCGACCGGATCGGCTCCCGTATCCCGCAACTGATCCAGATTTGGCTGGTCGAACTGTTCTTCGCGTTGCCGCTGATGTTCTTCATCGCCAAGGTCATCGATATCCGCGGTGGGTTCGGCGTGCCAGGAACCGGTGAGTCCATACCCGGGGTGTTCTGGGGCGCGCTGGTGGTATCGCTGGTTTGCGGGTTCTTCTTTGTCAGGGGTCTGATCCGCCCGCGGGTGGTGCACGGCTCGTGGACGCCGGTGGTGCATGCCGAAGTCGGCGGCTTGACCGTCTACGGCCAGAATCGGCGGTGGACGACGAGCTACGACTACCTGACGAGTCACCCGTCGTATTCGCTGCTGCTGTTGCTTACCGCTCCGATCCCGGCGGTCATGTTTCTGGCCACGGCCAACCACGGAGACAGCACGTTCTATTGGCGGGTCGCGGGCATCGTCGGGCTGATCATTCTGGCGTTGATGGCGCTGGCGCGCGTATTGGCTTGGTACGTCTTCCGATTCGGTCGTCGCCAGGTCGACGACCGAGCCGTGGAGAAAGAGATGTCACAGCGCAAACTCGCGTGGGAAATCGCATGGAAGCCCGTCCTGATGCTCATGGTGATGGTGTACGCGATTGTGTGTATTCCATTGGGCTGGATGTTTTTTCAGGAGAAGCGCACGATTGCCACGCTGCCCGTCGTGACCGTCGACGACACCAAGTTCGCGGGGGAGTATCGCCGCATCGAGGGGCCGATGCTCACGGACGCGGTGTATTGGGCGCCACGAGGGACGGGTCGCGGCGGCAACAACTTCGCCGGTGCCGGGGTCTTGGTCGAATTGCCTTCTGGCGGCGAAGCTTTGCTGCTGGCCGAGTCGCTGTCGGTTCCTGACTTCGTCGGCATGATGAAAGACACGGAGAACGGGAAGCTCGAGGCGCAGGGCAAGGTGATCGATGCCATCACCGAGGACCAGCAGGAGTACTACGGCTTCGACGAGGACGCCTTCCCCGAACGGTCTCCCGACGGCAGGGTGATGATGCTTCTGTCGTACCCCTAACGCGAGATTGCGGGGAGATCGCGATGTCGTAGATTTTCGCGATCTGTGAGCAGTTTCGGCGGGGCGACGACGGGTTCAGTAGTGAAGGCGATCGCCCACCACGCGGACCTGGCTGAGGTCCCGGGGATGGTGCAGGGCATAAAGCGGATGCGTGAGCACCGGGTGGCGGCAGTGCGGGCAGGACTTCTGCGCCGTCTTCGCCGAAGAGAACGTCAGATGGTGGCACGAAGCGCACCGGACGACGAAGAAGGCGCCGATCCAATTCAGGAGCCCCAGATAAATGGCCGCTGTCGTTGCGATCGCCAGCACCGCGATCAAAGCGATGGTCAATACCTCGTAAACCGACATTTTCGCCACCTTCGCACTCAGCTGCCGGAGAACACAACGGTACGCCTGGACCCTGGGACGATCAGGACTTTCGCGCCCGTTTGAACACCTTCGCCAAGTGCTTACCGTGGATTCCATTGCGCTGCGCCTTGCGCACCTGATGCACCACGACCGGGCATTTTTTGCAGCGTGGCTTGCTGCGACAGCACTTTTTCTTCGGTTTCAGGTCGGCAAGCTGGCTCGGCTTCAAAGTGACGGGAATCTCTCGTTTTCGTGATCGGCCCACTGCACTGGGATGATTTGGAGGTGGATTTCCGGAATGTCGCCATCGTGGCACACGTCGACCATGGGAAAACGACCCTCGTCGACGCGATGCTGCGTCAGTCGGGTGCGCTGACGCATCGGGGTGACGATGCAATCGAGCGCCTAATGGACTCCGGTGATCTGGAGAAGGAAAAGGGCATCACGATCCTGGCGAAGAACACCGCCGTGCATCGCAGGAACCCCGACGGCAGCATGACGGTCATCAACGTCATCGACACCCCGGGTCACGCCGACTTCGGCGGCGAGGTCGAACGCGGGCTGTCCATGGTCGACGGCGTGCTGTTGCTGGTCGACGCGTCGGAGGGGCCGCTGCCGCAGACGCGGTTCGTGCTTCGCAAGGCGCTCGCCGCCCACCTGCCGGTGATCCTGGTGGTCAACAAGACCGACCGCCCCGACGCTCGGATCGCCGAAGTCGTCTCCGAAAGCCACGACTTGCTGCTGGACGTCGCCTCCGACCTCGACGACGAGGCCCAGAAGGCCGCCGAGGCCGCGCTCGGACTGCCCACGCTGTACGCGTCGGGCCGGGCAGGCATTGCTAGCACCACCGAGCCCGCCAACGGCGAAAATCCCGATGGGGAGAACCTCGACCCCCTGTTCAACGTGCTTCTGGAACACATCCCGCCCCCGCAGGGCGACCCCGAGGCGCCGCTGCAGGCATTGGTGACCAACCTCGACGCATCGGCGTTCCTGGGCAGGCTCGCGCTGATCCGCATCTACAAGGGTCGGATCAAGAAGGGCCAGCAGGTCGCGTGGATGCGCGAAGTCGACGGTCACCCGGTCATCACGAACGCCAAGATCACCGAACTTCTGGTCACCGAAGGCGTCGACCGGACATCGACGGACGAGGCCATCGCCGGCGACATCGTCGCCGTTGCGGGTCTGCCCGAGATCATGATCGGCGACACCCTCGCCGACACCGAGCACGCGCATGCGCTGCCGCGGATCACCGTCGACGAGCCCGCCATCTCGGTGACGGTCGGGACGAACACCTCACCGCTTGCGGGCAAGGTGAAGGGGCACAAGCTCACCGCCCGGATGGTGAAGTCGCGGCTGGACTCCGAGCTCGTCGGCAACGTGTCGGTCAAGGTCGTCGACATCGACCGGCCCGACGCGTGGGAGGTGCAGGGGCGGGGCGAGCTGGCGCTGGCCGTGCTCGTCGAGCAGATGCGCCGCGAGGGATTCGAGCTGACGGTCGGCAAGCCGCAGGTCGTCACCCGCACGATCGACGGAAAGCTGCATGAGCCGTTCGAAGCCATGACCATCGACTGCCCTGAGGAGTACGTCGGCGCGATCACCCAGTTGATGGCCGCGCGCAAGGGCCGCATGGAAGAGATGACCAACCACGCGGCGGGGTGGGTCCGAATGGATTTCATCGTGCCAAGCCGCGGGCTGATCGGTTTCCGCACCGACTTCCTCACCGAGACGCGCGGCACCGGCATCGCCAACGCGGTGTTCGACGGCTACCGGCCGTGGGCGGGCGAGATCAGGTCGCGGCACACGGGTTCGTTGGTGTCCGACCGGACCGGAACCATCACGCCGTTCGCGCTGACTCAGCTCGCCGACCGCGGCACGTTCTTCGTGGAGCCGGGCGAGGACACCTACGCGGGACAGGTCGTCGGGATCAATCCGCGTCCGGAGGATCTCGACATCAACGTCACCCGAGAGAAGAAGCTGACCAACATGCGGTCGTCGACGGCGGATGTCTTCGAGACACTCGCCAAGCCGATCGAACTTGACCTTGAGCGCGCCATGGAGTTCTGCGCGACGGACGAGTGCGTCGAGGTCACCCCCGAGGCGGTGCGGGTGCGCAAGGTCGAACTAGATGCGACCACCAGGGCGCGCAGCCGGTCCAGGGCAAAAGCCCGCGGTTAGTGTGCTCGTCACGGGGCCGCCTGGCCCCGGTGGACTCAGCGGCCCGGCTCTCGAATCGGACTATTCGAGGCCTGTCGATACCCTGTTGGGCGTGCCGACCGCCTGCTTACGTGACTGGATCACGCGCAGCGCACTGATCACCGCATCGGTACTGCTCGTCGGCGGCTGCACCGTCAGCCCGCCACCTGCACCGCAGAGCACGGACACCACGGAAACCGCGGCTCCACCGCCACCGAAGGCCACGCAGATCATCATGGCCATCGACACGATCGGCCCCGGCTTCAATTCGCATCTTCTGTCCGACCAGTCGCCGGTGAATGCGGCCATCAGCTCGTTGGTCCTGCCGAGTTCATTCCGGCCTGTCTCGGACCCGGCATCGCCGACGGGCTCGCGCTGGGAGCTGGACAACACGCTGTTGGTATCGGCAGAGGTGACGAACGACGACCCGTTCACCGTCACCTACAAGATCCGGCCGGAAGCGCAATGGACCGACAACGCGCCGATCGCCGCCGACGACTACTGGTATCTCTGGCGGCAGATGGTCAGCCAGCCCGGTGTCGTCGACCCCGCGGGCTACGACCTCGTCACCGGCGTCCAGTCGATCGAGGGCGGGAAGACGGCGGTGGTGACGTTCTCGCAGCCGTACCCGGCGTGGCGGGAGATGTTCAACGACATCCTGCCCGCGCACATCGTCAAGGACGTTCCGGGTGGCTTCGCATCGGGCTTGACTCGGGCGCTGCCCGTCACCGGCGGCCAGTTCCGCGTGGAGAACATCGATCCGCAGCGCGAGGAAATCCTGCTGGCGCGCAACGACCGGTACTGGGCCGAGCCGGCGAAGCCCGACCAGCTTCTGTTCCGACGCGCAGGCGCGACGGCGGCGTTGGCGGATTCGATTCGCAACGGCGACACACAGGTCGCCCAGGTGCACGGCGGCGCTGCGGCGTTCGCGCAGCTGTCGGCCATTCCCGATGTGCGCACGTCGCGGATCGTCACGCCGCGGGTCATGCAGATGACGCTGCGGGCACAGCAGCCGAAACTCGCGGATGTCCAAGTGCGCAAGGCGATTCTGGGTCTACTCGACGTCGATCTGCTGGCGTCTGTCGGTGCCGGCAGCGACAACACCGTGACGCTGGCACAGGCGCAGGTGCGCTCACCGTCGGATCCCGGTTATACGCCGACGGCGCCGCCTGCGTTGACCCAGGCGGCTGCCCTCAACTTGTTGGGAGCCAGCGGTTACCAACTGGTGCCAGTCGATACACCGCCGACGCCGACGCCGGGAACGCCAGTGCCCGATGACGACCGCGGGCGCATCACGAAAGACGGCGTGGCGCTGTCGTTGGTGATAGGCGTGGCGACCAACGATCCGACTTCGGTCGCGGTCGCCAACACGGCCGCAGACCAACTACGAAACGTCGGTATCGAGGCGTCGGTTCTTGCCATGGATCCCGTTGCGCTCTACGGCGATGCCCTCGCCCAGGACCGGGTTGACGCGATCGTCGGCTGGCACCAAGCCGGCGGCGACCTCGCCACCGCCCTGTCGTCACGGTACGGCTGCCCTGCACTTGAGGCGACACCGGTGACGACGACGACGGGTGGGCCCCCGACGTCGCCGACCTCGTCGATGTCCAGCCCTCCAAGTCCACCGCCGACGCCCGGCACCACGACGGCGACGCCGACGACACCGAGTCCAGCTCCGGAGTCCGATGAGCTCATTCAGGCGCCGTCCAACCTCACCGGCATCTGCGACCGAAGCATTCAGCCGAAAATCGATGCGGCGCTACGGGGTACCGAGAACATCGGCGAGGTGATCGATGCGGTCGAGCCTCGGCTGTGGAACATGTCGACGGTGCTGCCGATCCTGCAAGACACGACGATCGTTGCGGCCGGTCCGCGGGTGCAGAATGTCAGCCTGTCGGGTGCGGTGCCTGTCGGGATCGTCGGCGATGCCGGCATCTGGGCCAAGAAGCCGCAATAGGTTTGCATGCACATCGGCCCGTCAGGGGTTGAGGCCAGCGGTGTTCACCGGCGTCCTAGCGGCGCGACTCCGCTCGATCAAGAGTCGGAACGAGTGGGCCGCGACTGCTGCGACCAGGAAGGGGACGAGTAACCACCATGGCGGCCTTGCTAGCTCCCACACGAAAATCGCCGCCCATATCGGCGCCCGCTGGGTAATCGCGAGGACTCCGGCCGCGCACGTTAACGAGACGGCCGGAACGCTGACGTGATGTTCGGTCCAGGTGTTGATCGCCAATGCCACAACGGATCCCATCGCCGCGCCGGTGGCCAGCGCGGGGGTGAGCATGCCGCCGACAGCGCCGGCACGCAGGAAGACAGCCGTGAGAAGTGGTTTGAGGAAAAGAATGACGACGGCCACGCCCAACGTCATGCCGCTGTTGAGGCTGACCGTCAGGATGCTCTTCCCGTTACCCGGCAGCTCCGCGTATCGGATCGAACAGATGCCAATGAGTAGTCCCGCCGCGGCGATCGCCGGTATCAGAACCCAAGACTTCGTGACGGTGGCGGGCCGTGCGCGAGCCATGATTCGGTTGAAGGCCAGCCCTACGCCAAGGGCCAGCGGCGCGAGTACGACCGCGAAAGCTGCCAGCAGATAGGACAGTTGGGGATCGGGCCAGTCTAGCGGCGCGGACTCATGAGTGACCGGCGAAGCGACCGCTACCGCAAGGCTGGAGGTGATCAGCGCCGTGCCGACGGCCCGCGGGTGCCAAGTCTTCAGGATGATGGCGGTGGCGAAGAGAGCTCCGCCGACCGGCACACTGTAGACCGCGGCCAAACCGGCGCCGGCGCCGCAAGCGAGCAGGATTTCGCGGTCTCGTGGGGTCAGAGCCCACCGGGAGGTGCCGAGATCGCCAAGGGCAGCGGCGAATTGGCGGGGTGCACCCTCACGGCCAAGAGAGGCGCCCGAGCCGACGATCAAGACTTGAAGTGCGGCGTCGATCGTCATCGTGAGTCGTGGAATCGGCCCGTGGTTAAGGATTGTCTCCGTCAGCGGCGGCACCTCGGTGCGCCGGCGCAGCATCCACCAGCCGAACCCGGCAAGCGCCCCACCGATCATCGGGCCGACAGCTCGTCGCACCGGGCTGCTGTCCGTGACTCCGGCCAGCAGCATGCCGAACGTATAGTGGTAGGTCAGGTGCTCGACGAAGCGCAGCAGCAGCGTCGTGCACAAACCGGCGACTCCGGCCAAGAGCCCGATGACGATGATGCCGCAACAGAACTCAAGGTTGCGGCGAGTCACACTGTGAATCTAAGCCCACGTCCGCGAGTTCTGCAGGCGGGTCGGTTATTTCGATAAAGCACAGCCCGGCTGCAGAATTCGACGAGAAACCAATGCCCACCCCGTCATGAGGTGGGCATTGATCTTCGAGCAGCCGCTACTCAGCCGCTGTCTTAGCGGGTTCCGCAGCGCTGTCCTTGTCGTCATCGTCGTTTCCGCCGCCGAGGACCTTCTTGACCAGATCGCGGACCGGCGTCTTGCCGAAACCGAGCTCATGCTTGGCGGTGGTTGTAGTCGCGGCGTCTTTGTTGTCCGCCGCAGCTCCGTCAGCGTCCTTACTGTTGTTGTTCTGATCGAGCGGGTTGAGCTTGAAGACGTTCAGCTCGACGCGCGGGCGGTGCTTCTTCGGTGTGACTTCTGGGCCTTCAGCCGCAGCGCCGCCTTCCACGCCCTTGTTCTCGGTCAGTGTGAGGTTGCTCTGATCTTCACCGGTGGACTCGGTTCCTTCAGAAGTCCGCAGAGCGGCTGTATTCGCGCTCGCAGCCGAGGGCAATGCACCAAAGACCTGTTCGACAAGCCCTTGCAACACCGCGATGGTGCCGGGAGGCAGAAGGGACAGTCCGGTGGCGTTCGGCTTCAAGCCGATTCCCCCGGGTAGTAGGCCATAAATGAAACCTGGGTTCTGGATGAGTCCCGGTGCGAAGGCCTCGTTTGCCCCAGGGATCGCTTGGAGGGCCGGCAGAAGCGACAGCAGATTGGGCCCGTAGCCTCCGTTGACAACGCCGTCGGCGACCGTACCGGGCGCACCAATCAGGTTGGTTACTAGTTCTCCTATGCCGTCGGAGTTGACGATGTTTTGAAGCGCGGTTCCGACGGCTCCTGTGCCGCTGATCGCCGGACCGAGCAATCCGACGGTGGCGAGCCCCAGGAAGGCTTCCGCGTCGGCTTCCGACACACCGAGGATCTTCGCGACCAGGGGCGCCCCGAGCTCAACCACTGACAACGTCGCCCCGGTAAGCGTGTAGAGCAACGAGTTGATGCCATCTTCGATGGTCGAGTCGGGGGCGGGTGCCGCCAGGGCGCTGACGCTCTCAGCACTCATCGAAGTGGTGCTGAAAAGACCGAACAGCTGATCGACGAGACTCTGCAGCGTGGGGATGGCGCCGGACGCGACATATGTACCAGGAGCGAAATAGGTCAGGAGATCTTCCACATCGCCCGGGTTGATGAGTCCCCCGGCCAGTAGCGTATAGGCCGTCGTCGGTAACCCTAATCCCAATAGGGATACGAGGTTCGGTCCGTACCCTCCGTTGACGAAGCCGTCGGCGATCGTGCCGGGAGCACCAATGAGGTTGTTGAGGAGTTCCTCGAGTCCGTCGGAGTCGACGATGTCTTGGAGCGCAGTCCCGATTGCGCCCGTTCCGCTGATCAACGGGCCAAACAGTCCGATTGTCCCGAGCGCGAGGAAGATCGCCGCTTCCGTCTCCGAGACTCCGAGGATCTGCGCGACCAGGGGCGTCGTGAGTTGGGCGATGGACACCCCCGCCTCGGTTGCGGCGAACACCAGCTTGTTGACCGCATTCTCAATCTCATTGGCAGTCAGCTGCACCGCCCGCTCGACCTGCACCGTTGGATTCGACATCTGGATGTCAGGTGGTGTCACGGAGATCGGGGCGGCGACGAGCACGCTGGCCCCGACGAGGGCCACCCCGGTGGTGACGTACGGGCGAAGTGCGAGTTGCATGAGACCTCCTGGCCATCGACTGTGATGCAGCACTCAGGAATCTATGTCGGAAAATTCACGTAATTCTCAGGTTCAGGGCCAACGGGCAGCGCGGTATTTGCATATGCAATAAGTCCGCTTACGGCTATTGATTAGCTGTATGCGGCGAGGTATTCGATAGTTGGTTAGGTCGGCAAATTATCGAACAAGGATGCGGATCGTATGCCCACCTGGTTCTGCCGGAAAAGTGTGCTCAGCAACAGCTTATTAGCCATAACGGCGCGCCAATCATCGCTAACAGCAAGTTCTTGCATCGTGTAGTTTGCCGCAATACCGTGCATACCCTCTGGCGAACTCGGCCGATCGAGGCCCCGGCTGGAGCCCAATGGAACCACCCGGCTCGTGCGCAACACCACAGTTACATCCGACGATCGGACGCGCGCGAAACGTGCCGTTAACTAACGGCGATGTCAATTTTCATGATCACGAGCAGATTACGGGAGACTCGCTCGACACGCCGATGACCGACAACGGCCTTCGTCCTCGGTAGCTACCTTCAAGGGGCGTGGTGCTGGCGGCAATCTCGCGAACCGACCTCAGACGTGGACCGGCCCCGCTGTCTGTGGTGTGGGCACCTTCGACAGCGGGGCCGATAGAGAAGGCATCGGCGGCTCCCCCTCCGCCACCCGCACCTAAGTGCGGGGCTTCGCCTTCTACGTCCAGGCAGCGCCGGCGATCTCGCGGACCGCCAACAATTCCGCAAACTATCTGCGAGCTGCTAGTGACCAATCTATTACACAATTCTCAGCTGAATCTTGGGTCCGGGCGGATTTATTGCGTCGGCAACTACATAGTTTGATCAGGGTAATTAACCCTAGCCACATGGAATGCGCGGCGCGATCCCGTCGGCAAAAGGCGCCGACACCTGAGAGGCCAAGGGGAGGTCGCGCGGAAACTGGCAACCACCCGCAATCGTCGTTAGTGTCGCTAGGTAGCTAGCCCTTCAAGATCACGCGGAATTAGCTGGCGGAGTCGCTGGGCATACGAAAAACCGTATTTGCGCTGAGCGCATCTCGAGATCCGCGCTGTGCGACGCATTTGCTGAGTTGTCTAACAACCTCGCGGCGGCCAGCCGCGGCAGTTACGGCCTCAGCAACCAATCGACATGGCGCCGCCACGTGGAACAATAATAACTGGCCATGCGAGAAAAATGCTCTGTACTGCTCACTTCCGCCTTAACATGAGTCGCTCGCAACCCGCCATGGCCGGATCCTGGCAATGACCTGTGTGCCCGACGGCTGAGATCCCGCCCAGCGCCCCGGATCGGTATACGGCGGTATGTTCGGTTCGATGCCTGCGCCTGAAGCTCCTCGCCTGCTCTTCGTCCACGCGCACCCGGATGACGAAACCCTCACGACTGGCGGCACCATCGCCCACTACATCGCCAACGGCGCCGACGTCCACGTCGTCACCTGCACTCTCGGCGAAGAGGGCGAGGTCATCGGCGAGCGCTACGCCCAACTCGCGGTTGACGCCGCCGACCAGCTTGGCGGGTACCGCATCAGCGAGCTGACAAAGGCGCTCTCAGCTCTTGGCATCAAAGAACCCAATTTCCTTGGCGGGCCCGGACGCTGGCGCGACTCCGGCATGGAGGGCACCAACCCGCGCCACCATCAGCGGTTCGTGGATGCAGACATGCGCGAGGCGGTCGGCGAACTCGTCGCCATCATTCGCAGGCTGCGTCCCCACGTGGTCGTTACCTACGACCCCAACGGCGGCTACGGCCATCCCGATCACATCCAGGCCCACCGAGTCACCACCGAAGCCGTCGTCGCAGCAGCGGGTGACGATTACCCGGGCGCGCCGTGGAAGGTGCCCAAGTTCTATTGGACGGTCACCTCAACGAGCGCGATGGGCGCCGGCCTCGACAGCCTCGACGGGCTACCCGACGGATGGGTGCGCGTGACGATCGACCTCATCCCGTTCGGTTATCCCGACGACAAGATCGACGCCGTCGTCGATGCAAGTGAACAACTTCCCGCCAAGGTGGCGGCGCTCCGTGCGCACGCCACCCAGGTCACCGTCGCGCCGAACGGTCGTTGCGGCGCGCTCTCCAACAACATTGCATTGCCCATCCTCGCTGAGGAGCACTACATACTCGTGGCCGGCGAACCCGGAGACCGCGACGACCGCGGTTGGGAAACCGATCTGCTCGCCGGATTGGATCTCGGATAACCGGGCTAGACGCGCTAAGCTTCGACCAACCCGCGGCAGAGACAAAGGACAGTCATGGATCAGGATCTGGACCCCAACCTGCAGCACTGGCAGGACCGTCTGGACAGCTACCAGTGGGTGATCGGTTCGATCACATCGGTGCTCGACAGCATCCCGACCTGACCCCGCCGCCCGACGACACTCGGGCACTGCGTGCCGTCGTCCTCACGTTGCTCGGTGTCAACGGCGTCATCTCGGCTGTAGTTGCCGCGTTCTTCCTCTCGATCCGCATCGGCCCGGTTCCGTTCCCCATCAGCGCGTTGATCAGCGGTCTGCTCAACGCCGCGCTGGTGTGGGTCGCGCTTCAATGGACGTCGGCGCCGCGGCTGGCGGCCCTGCCGCTGTGGACCTGGCTTGCGACGGTCGCGGCGATGACGTTGCCGGGTCCCGGCGACGACGCGGTGTACGCCGCCCAGTGGCAATTGCTGCTGCTGATCGCGGTGGGTGCGATTCCGCCGTTGATGCTGTTGTACCGGCGCAACCAACCGCGCTAGCCGCTACTCGTCGGCGGCCGGAGCAGGTCGATTCTTGACCGCGTCGCCGGCGTCCTTCGCGGCCTCTCGCGCCTGCTTCACAACCTTTCTCGCGGTATCGGCCAAGCTCTTCACCACGCTGGTCGAAGCGTTGGCGACACCGGCCACGGACTTGTCGGGCTTGCCCGGCCGCAGAGTGTTGGTCGCGTCGCTCACAGCCTTGGTCACGGCACCGCGGATCGCACCGGGAGCCCGGACCACGCCATTGCCCGCCTCCTCCGCGGCCGCGCCGACGTTCGTCGCGTCATCCGTCCGGCGTTCGATCAGCCCGGCGCGCAACCCGTTGCTCTCGATTGGTTGGCTTTTGACGATCGACGGGACGGTGCTGACCTCGGTCGTACGGTCCAGTTCGCGTGTCTGTGCGGCCGCCGTCGGGATCAACGGGAACCCCGCGAAATAGTTGATCTCATTGATCCCGGTGTTGATCAGCGAGTTCAGGATGCTCACCTGATCGCCCGCGATATTGGCCAGCGGGATTGGGGCGAGCACGGCTCGCAACACGTCGATGCCGTAGTCGATGCCGTTGCGGACGGGGACGTAGATCGCGTCGACCAAATCGCTGGCAGCGTTCGTCGCACCCACCTCGGGGGTCAAGCCCGCCGTCGCGACGCCTGCCGTCTGCGTCTGCAGAAGTCCGAACCACGGTAGGTATGGGATCTGCGGGGGCCCGAATGGGAGGGGCGGCAGGAAGCCCCACCCCCAGCGGATCTCGGCGTTCAGAAAGCCGATGCCGGCATTGGCGGAGTCGAGGATGCCGTCGTTGAGGGCTTGGAGGAAGCTTTTCGAGCCGCCGATCCAGTAGGCGATGTTGTAGGTGATCGTCTCGGCGATCGGTTCGATTAGGTTGAAGTAGAAGATGCCGATCTGGTCGCCGATGAGGTAGCCGAATGGGATCCAGCCGACCAAATACTGAGCCCATTGCACGCCATAGGCGACGATGGGCTCGATGAAGTTGTAGGCGTTGATGATTGCGTTGCCTAGACCGGGGAACGAGAAGAGCGCCGCGGTCGGGGCAGCCTGCTGATCGACCAGGGCGGTCGAGACGCTCGACGGCCGCGATCGCCTCTGGGCCGCCGCCAGCCAGGCGGTCAACTCGGCACGGTCGATCAGTGGTTGTGTCTTTGCCGACAGCTGAACTGCGCCCGCGGGCTCTGAGCGCGGCGGGGCCGCTGGTTGTATCGACGGGGCGGCGGCGATGGCGGTGACTGTGAGCGTCGCGACCCCGGCCATCAGAATTGATCGCGCGGAGATCGTCATCAGAATCCTCCCAGTTCCTGCCCCGACCGGGACGAACCTACGCGGACGCTCACGTGGGCGTAGCCGAATGGCCGCCTTACCCGCGTCGGCCTCCACAGTCGCGAAGGCTGCCGACACGCAGACCGATGCGCGGACTACTGTGGCGATATGCCAGGCGCCCATGTTTCAGAATGTGAGACGCGCGGATGATCATCGACGAACGTGGGGTTACACGGGAGTGGCTCTGAACCCCCAGCACGGCACCGATCTGCCCAGCCCGGTGGTCCCATCCATTTCTGGCGCCCCCAGCACCGCCGCTTTGCGGCGGGTACTTCGGCGCGCCCGCGACGGGGTGGCGCTGAACGTCGACGAGGCCGCCATCGCGATGACCGCCCGCGGTGACGACCTGGCCGATCTCAGCGCCAGCGCCGCGCGAGTGCGCGATGCCGGGCTGACGTCGTCGGATCGGCGTGGGCCCAACGGTCGGTTGCCGGTCAGCTACTCCCGCAAAGTGTTCATCCCGGTCACCCACCTGTGCCGTGACACCTGCCACTACTGCACCTTCGTCACCGTCCCCGGCAAGCTGCGCGCCCAGGGCCTCGGCATGTTCATGGAGCCCGACGAGATCCTCGACGTCGCCCGGCGTGGTGCCGAACTCGGTTGCAAGGAAGCGCTTTTCACGCTCGGCGACCGGCCCGAGACGCGATGGGACGAAGCGCGGCAGTGGCTCGACGAGCGCGGCTACGACTCCACACTGGACTACGTGCGTGCGATGGCGATCCGCGTCCTGGAGGAGACGGGCCTTCTCCCGCACCTGAATCCGGGTGTGATGAGCTGGTCGGAGCTCTCGCGGCTCAAGCCGGTCGCGCCGTCGATGGGCATGATGCTGGAGACCACGTCGCGGCGGCTGTTCGAGACGAAAGGGCTCGCCCACTACGGCAGCCCGGACAAGGATCCCGAGGTTCGGCTGCGCACGCTCGACGATGCCGGTCGACTGTCGATTCCTTTCACCACCGGCCTACTGGTCGGCATCGGCGAGACGCTGACCGAGCGCGCCGAGACGATGCACGCGATCCGCAAGTCGCACAAAGCGTTCGGCCACGTCCAAGAAGTCATCGTGCAGAACTTCCGCGCCAAGGATCACACCGCGATGGCTGCGACGCCCGACACCGGTATCGACGACTTCCTGGCGACGGTCGCCGTGTCCCGCTTGGTGCTCGGCCCCAAGATGCGCATCCAGGCGCCGCCGAACCTGGTCTCGCGCGATGAGTGTCTCGCTCTGATCGGCGCAGGCGTCGACGACTGGGGCGGCGTTTCGCCGTTGACCCCCGATCACGTCAACCCCGAACGGCCATGGCCGGCTCTCGACGAACTCGCCGCTGTCACCGCCGAAGCGGGCTACGACTTGGTGCAGCGGCTGACCGCCCAGCCGCCCTACGTTCAGGCCGGCGCGGCGTGGATCGACCCGCGGGTGCAGGGCCACGTCGCCGCGCTTGCCGATCCCGACACCGGTTTCGCGAGGGACGTCAACCCTGTTGGGCGGGCCTGGCAGGAGCCCGACGAAGCGACCGAGTCGCTCGGCAGGACCGATTTGCATTCGGCGATCGATGCCGAGGGGCGGCTGACGGCCACCCGCAGCGACTTGAACAGCGCCTTCGGTGACTGGGAGTCCATCCGGGAGAAGGTGGGAGAGCTGGCGGCCCGCGCTCCGGAGCGCATCGACACCGACGTCGCCTCGGCGTTGCGTGCGGCCGAACGCGACCCGGCCGGGCTCACCGACGACGATTACCTTGCTTTGGCCACCGCCGACGGCCCGGCACTGGAAGCCGTTGCTGCGCTGGCGGATTCGCTGCGCCGCGAGACCGTCGGTGACGACGTCACGTTCGTCGTGAACCGGAATATCAATTTCACCAACATCTGCTACACCGGATGCCGGTTCTGCGCGTTCGCCCAACGGAAGGGCGACGCCGACGCCTACTCGCTGTCGACCGACGAGGTGGCCGATCGGGCGTGGGAGGCCCACGTCGCAGGTGCGACGGAGGTCTGCATGCAGGGCGGCATCGACCCCGAGTTGCCGGTCACGGGATACGCCGACCTCGTGCGCGCGGTGAAGAAACGGGTGCCGTCGATGCACGTGCACGCGTTCTCTCCGATGGAGATCGCCAACGGTGTCACCAAGAGCGGGCTGTCCATCCGGGAGTGGCTGATCAGCCTGCGCGAGGCCGGGCTCGACACCATCCCCGGCACCGCCGCCGAGATCCTCGACGACGAGGTCCGCTGGGTGCTGACCAAGGGCAAGCTGCCCACGTCGATGTGGATCGAGGTCGTCACGACCGCGCATGAAGTCGGGCTGCGGTCGAGTTCGACGATGATGTACGGCCACGTCGACACGCCTAAGCATTGGGTCGGGCATCTGCGCGTGCTGCGCGATATCCAGGACCGCACAGGCGGGTTCACCGAGTTCGTGCCGCTGCCGTTCGTGCACCAGTCCTCTCCGCTGTATCTGGCGGGCGGGGCACGGCCAGGCCCGACGCATCGCGACAACCGTGCCGTCCACGCGCTGGCACGAATCATGCTGCACGGCAGGATCTCTCACATCCAGACCAGCTGGGTCAAGCTCGGCGTGGAGCGCACGCAGGTGATGCTCAATGGCGGCGCCAACGATCTGGGCGGCACGTTGATGGAGGAGACCATCTCCCGGATGGCCGGTTCGGAGTTCGGCTCGGCGAAGTCCGTCGAGGAGCTGACCGCGATCGCCGAGGGTATCGGCCGCCCCGCCCGTCAGCGCACCACCACCTACGCGCCGCTCGCGGCGTAGGACCTGCGGCGTAGCGCGAATCAAGGCCGAAATCCCGCCTTTGAGGTGAACCGGGTGCCAAGCTCGGCACGTATACGAAGTGACAGCCGCCAACCTCAGCCCCAGGAGCGCGCCTTGACGACGTTGTTCGGATTGCCTGCCCATGCCCTCCTCAACCACACGATCGTGGTGCTCGCACCGCTCCTCGCACTGCTTGAGATTCTGTGCGCCCTGTGGCCAGCAGCACGACGGCGACTGGTGTGGCTGAACCTCGCGCTTGCCGCCGCGGTCGTTGTTTTGACGCCGTTGACGGTGTCGGCCGGTGAGTGGCTGTACAACCAGTCACCCGAGCATTCGGCGATTTTGGAGACTCACGAGCAACGCGCGGAATGGGCGATCTACTTCGCGATCGGACTGCTGGTGGTTGCCGTCGTCCAGGCGGTTCAGCACCGGATCGAGTCACGATCGGCGGAGCCCAAGCGGGCGTTGGCGGTGATCGCCGCAGTCCTCGCGGTTGTGGTGGGCGGGTGGGCCACCGTTGGCATCGTGCTGATCGGCGACGCGGGTGCGCGCGCGGTGTGGGGTGGGGAATAGAAGCGGACTAAGGTCCGTTTACTCTCTTCGAGGTGTCGGAAAGGCCGGCGCCAACACTTGAGGAGAGTCACATGACCGCAGCCACCGCTACGACCAAGCTCAGCGTAGGCACCTGGGCGATCGACCCCGTCCACTCGTCGATCGCGTTCTCGGTGCGCCACCTCCTGGTGAGCAAGGTGCGAGGGCACTTCACGACGTTCTCCGGCGCGGTCGTCGTCGCCGAGGACGGCACCCCGTCGGTGACTGCTGAGATCGCCGTCGACTCCGTCGACACGCGCAACGAGCAGCGCGACGCCCACTTGAAGGCCGCCGACTACTTCGACGCCGAGAACTATCCGACCGCCACCTTCGTCTCGACCGGTGTACGCGAGAGCGGCGACAAGTACGTGCTCGACGGCGATTTCACCCTCAGGGGCATCACCAAGCCCGTCAGCCTCGACCTCGAGTTCAACGGGACCAACCCCGGCATGGGCCACGGCGAGGTCGCCGGCTTCACGGCGTCGGTCGTGCTGAACCGCAAGGACTTCGGTATCGAGGTTGACATGCCTCTGGAGACCGGCGGCACAGTCGTCGGCGACAAGGTCACCATCACCCTCGAGATCGAAGCGCTCAAGCAGGTCTGACGCATCGCCGCGTGAGCGTGCACAAAACGCCCCGCGAACGTGCACGGAATGACGCTGATCTGCGGCGTGTCGTGTGCAGACACGCACGCTCGCGGTGCAAGGGGATGAGCTAGAGGCGGGCGGCGAGTTCGGTGCCCTGTTTGATCGCACGCTTGGCATCGAGCTCCGCCGCCACGTCCGCGCCGCCGATGATGTGCGGGTCGATCCCGTTGCGGCGCAACCCGTCCTCCAGCTCTCGCACCGATTCCTGGCCCGCGCAGATCACCACGTTGTCCACCTCGAGCACCTGCCCGCGCTCGTGATCCGGGCCGAAGCTGATGTGCAGGCCGTCGTCGTCGATGCGCTCGTAGTTCACACCGGATAGCTGCGTGACGCCCTTGGCCTTCAACGACGCCCGGTGCACCCAGCCCGATGTCTTTCCGAGTCGCCGACCTTGGGCGCCCTTGGTGCGTTGCAACAGATACACCTCGCGTGCGGCGGGCGAGGGGATGGGCGTCGTCAACGCGCCGCGCGCCTCCTGCGGGTCGGCCGCACCCCACTCCGCCTTCCACTCCTTGAGGTTGCGCGTCGAGGACTCGTCTGTGACCAGGAACTCGCTGACGTCGAAGCCGATACCGCCCGCGCCGACGACGGCCACCGTCTTTCCGACCGGCTTGCCCATGATCGCCTCGGCGTACGACAGCACCATCGGGTGGTCGATGCCGGGGATGTCTGGCATTCGCGGCGCCACGCCGGTCGCCAGCACCACTTCGTCGTATCCGGTCAGTTCGTCGACGCCGGCCCGGGTGCGCAGGCGCACGTCGACACCGTGCTTGGCGAGCATCCGCGTGAAATACCGGATCGTCTCGCTGAACTCCTCCTTGCCGGGAATCCTTCTGGCCATGTCGAATTGGCCGCCGATGACATCGCCTGCCTCGAACAGCGTGACGTCGTGGCCACGTTCGGCGGCGGTCACCGCTGCGGCCAACCCGGCGGGGCCCGCGCCGACCACGGCGACGCGGCGGGTGCGGCGAGTCGGCGAGAGCACCAGGTCCGTCTCCCGCCCGGCACGCGGGTTGAGCAGACACGACACCTTCTTGTGGACGAATGCGTGGTCCAGGCACGCCTGATTGCAGGAGATGCAGGTGTTGATCTCGTCGGCGACGTCGTGCTGCGCCTTGGCGACCCAGTCCGGATCCGACAGCAGCGGTCGCGCCATCGAAATCAGCTGCACGTGGGTGTCGGCGAGGATCTGCTCGGCCGCCTGCGGCATGTTGATGCGGTTCGATGCCACCACCGGGATTTCGACGTGTTCGGCCACCGCGCTGCTGATGTCGACGAACGCGCTGTTGGGTACCGAGGTGACGATCGTCGGGACCCGCGCCTCATGCCAGCCGAACCCGGAGTTGATCATCGTCGCCCCGGCCGCCTCGACTTCCGTTGCCAACGCGATGATTTCATCCCAGCTCTGGCCGTCGTCCACGTAGTCGGCCATCGACATTCGGTAGCAGATGATGAAGTCCGACCCGACTGCCGCGCGGCTGCGGCGCACGATTTCCACCGGAAAGCGCCTGCGATTCTCGGCCGAACCACCCCACCTGTCGGTCCGCCTGTTGGTGCGGGGGGCGAGGAACTGGTTGACCAGGTAGCCTTCGCTGCCCATGATCTCGACGCCGTCATAGCCGGCCTCGCGGGCCAGCTCCGCGCAATGGGCGAAGTCGCCAACGGTGCCGTCGACGTTTCTCAGCGCGCGCGGCTTGAACGGATTGAGCGGTGCCTTGATGCCCGACGCGCTGACCGAAAACGGATGGTAGGCATAGCGTCCGGCATGCAGGATCTGCAACAGGATCTTGCCGCCCTCGTCGTGTACGGCATCGGTGATGCGGCGATGACGACGCGCCTCCGACGACGACACCAACTGCGATGCGAACGGCAGCAGCCAGCCGGTGCGGTTCGGTGCGTATCCGCCGGTGATGATCAGGCCGACGCCGCCGCGGGCCCGCTCGGCGAAGTACGCGGCGAGCCGGTCAGTGTCACCGGCGCGATCCTCCAGGCCGGTGTGCATCGACCCCATCACCACCCGGTTGCGCAATGTGGTGAACCCAAGGTCCAACGGCGACAACAAAGTTGGGTACGGGTTGGTCATGTGTTCTTCCCCAGAGTCGCCGTCACTTCGTCCAGCCATTCGATGGCACTCTCTTCGGCCCGAATGCCGCCGCGCAGCACCAGGTATTGATGCAGAGCACTGCCGCTGAGTGCGCCAGGATCGGGGAATTGGCGCTTCTCGAATCCCCGGTAGGTGTCGAGCAACTCGGCACGCTCGGCGCGAAGTGCGCCGACCTGCACGCACAGCGCGGCTACGTCGCCGTATGCGGCCGCGCGAATCTTGACGGCCAGGTCCCGCGTGCGGTTGTCGGTCACCGAACTGCCCCGGCCCGTCAATGGCTCGGCGATCCAGCGGGCCAACTCGGCTCGGCCGGCGTCGGCCACGGTGTACACCTTCTTGTCGGGCCTGCCGTGTTGCACAACGGAGGTGGCCTGCACCCAGCCGTCGTCCTCCATCGCGCGCAGCGTGCGGTAGATCTGTTGATGGGTGGCGCTCCAGAAGAACCCGATCGAACGGTCGAAGCGGCGCGCCAGTTCATAGCCCGAGCCGGACTGCTCGGACAGCGAGACAAGGATCGCGTGCGGAAGCGCCACGACGGCAGCCTAGAAGCGGCGCGATCCATATGCAACTTGTTGCACTGCACCCGTGCGCATAGGGGTGTGCCGACTAGGCACGTGTATATGCAACGTCTAGTATCAGTAACCACGCGTCCACCCCCATGGGTGGGCGCAAAAAGTTAGGGCAGGCTGAGGTAGACCTCCACGCATCCGCATCGGATACTGGAGCGAATTTTCACCCATGCCCTGTACACAGGCAGCCCCATTGATCAGGTTGATCGAGAGGACTTGAGGAGTACTCAGTGACGTACACCATCGCCGAACCCTGCGTCGACATCAAAGACAAGGCATGTATCGAGGAGTGCCCTGTTGACTGCATCTACGAGGGCGCCCGCATGCTGTACATCCACCCCGACGAATGTGTGGATTGCGGCGCATGCGAGCCGGTCTGCCCCGTCGAGGCCATCTATTACGAAGACGACGTGCCGGATCAGTGGAGCGGGTACACCCAGATCAACGCGGACTTCTTCGCCGAGCTCGGGTCACCCGGCGGAGCGTCGAAAGTCGGCCAGACCGACAACGATCCGCAGTCGGTCAAGGACCTACCGCCTCAGGGTGAGGACTGATAACGGCTAGACCCGACGTGGTCCGCCGCGGCATCTCTGCGGGGCTGCCGGTATTTCCCTGGGACACGCTCGCCGACGCGACGACGCTGGCTCGCTCGCATCCCGACGGGATCGTCGACCTGTCCGTTGGCACGCCGGTTGATCCGGTCGCGCCCGTCATCCGCGATGCGTTGGCGGCCGCCAGCGCCGCGCCGGGTTATCCGACCACCGCTGGCACACCTGCGCTTCGCGCGTCGGCCGTCGCAGCATTGAGTCGCCGCTACGGCGTGACGAACCTGGCCGACGACGCCGTGCTGCCCGCGATCGGCACCAAGGAGCTCATCGCGTGGCTGCCGACGCTACTCGGCCTTGGACCCGACGATGTCGTCGTCGTGCCCGAATTGGCTTACCCGACTTATGAAGTCGGCGCGAAGTTGGCCGGGGCGCAGGTGCTGCTGGCCGACTCGCTGACCCAGATCGGTCCTCGATCACCGGCGTTGATCTATCTCAACTCGCCAAGCAACCCCACCGGTGCCGTCCTTGGCGCCGACCACCTCAGGAAGGTCGTCGGCTGGGCGCGCGAACGCGGCGCGATCGTCGCGTCGGATGAGTGCTACCTGGGCCTTGGCTGGGATGCCGCACCTGTCTCGCTGCTGCATCCCTCGGTCTGCGACGGCGACCACACGGGCCTGCTGGCGATTCACTCGCTTTCCAAGACGTCCTCGCTGGCGGGTTACCGTGCCGGCTTCGTCGCAGGCGATCGCGGCTTGATCGCCGAATTGCTGGCCGTTCGCAAGCACGCGGGGATGATGATGCCGACGCCCGTGCAGGGCGCCATGGTCGCCGCGCTCGACGACGACGCACACGAACGCGATCAGCGGGAGCGCTACGCGCGACGTCGCGATGCGCTGCTGCCCGCCGTGAAGTCCGCCGGTTTCGACGTTGACCACTCCGAAGCCGGGTTGTACATCTGGGCGACGCGGGGTGAGCCGTGTCGTGACACGGTCGGATGGCTTGCGCAGCGAGGGATCCTCGTCGCCCCAGGCGAGTTCTACGGACCGCGCGGCAGCCGGCACGTTCGAATCGCGTTGACCGCCACCGACGAACGGATCGACGCCGCCGTCGAGCGGCTTGCCGCCTAGTTACACCGTCTGCCCGCGCAGGACGCCGAACCTGCAATACCGTCGCGTCATGAGCGATTACGACGTCGAGGCTGTCGACCGGCTGCCGTTCACGACGCCGGAGAAGTCCGCGCGCTACCGCACCGAGGACTACCAGGGTGCGACGGGCCTGAACTGGTACACCACCGATCCCACCCTGCAAGCCGCGATGGCCTACTACCTACAGCCCGATGAGCTCGCGGTCGCCACGCCGCACCTGACGCGTATCGGCGCGCTGATGTCTGGCCCGGTCTCGCGGTGGGCGGAGGAGACCGACCGCAACCCGCCCCGGCTCGAACGCTACGACCGGTGGGGCCACGACGTCAGCCGGGTGATCATGCCGACCTCGTTCGACGAATCCCGCCGAGCCGTGCTGGATGCCCAGAAGGCGCTGCGCAACGACGCCCGTGGCGCAGGCATGAGCTCGTCGCTGCCACTGTTCGCGTCGAACTATCTGCTCAACCAGGCCGATATCGGGATGGGCTGCGCGCTGGGCACCGGCGGCGGCATGGTGAAGGCTCTGGTGGCGGCGTACGCCCCGGCCGATGTGCGCGACCACGTGCTGGCCAAGTTCGAGTCGGGTGAGTGGGAGGGGCAGACCGCCCAGCTGCTGACCGAACGGACCGGCGGATCTGATCTCGGCGCACTCGAGACGACGGCAACGCGCAACGGAGACGCGTGGCTGCTCAACGGATTCAAGTGGTTCGCGTCGAACTGCAACGGCGAGGCGTTCGTCGTGCTCGCCAAGCCCGAGGGAGCACCCGACTCCAGCCGGGGCGTCGCGACGTTCCTCGTGTTGCGGACGCGCCGCGACGGGTCCCGCAACGGTGTCCGCGTGCGCAGGCTGAAGGACAAGCTCGGTACCCGCTCGGTCGCGTCGGGTGAGATCGAGTTCGTCGACGCCGAAGCGTTTCTTCTGTCCGGCCAAGCCAGTGACGACGCGGGTCCATCCGACGGCAAGGGCCTTGGCCGGATGATGGAGCTGACGAATGCCGCACGCCTCGGCATCGCGCTCTTCGCGCTCGGAAATGCGCGACGCGCCTTGGTCGAATCGTTGTGCTACGCCCAGCGTAGGCAGGCCTTCGGCGACGCGCTCATCGACAAGCCGTTGATGCGGCGCAAACTGGCCGAGATGATCGTCGACGTCGAAGCCGCCCAAGCGCTCGTCTTCGACGGCACCGGGGCCGCCAACCACCGGCAGCCGCGGCGGGTCCGTCAGCGCATCGCCGTACCCGTCACCAAGCTGAAGGTCTGCAGGCTCGGCATCACCATGGCATCGGATGCGATCGAAATCCACGGCGGCAACGGCTATATCGAGACATGGCCGGTGGCACGGCTACTGCGCGACGCGCAGGTGAACACCATCTGGGAAGGCCCAGACAACATCCTCTGTCTGGACGTGAAGCGCGGGATCGAGCGCGCGCAGGCGCACGAACCGCTTCTGCAACGTCTGCACGATGCGGTGTCGGTGTCCGACGCCGACGACACCACCGCACTTGTCGCTCGTCGTGTCGAGGACCTCGATGCGGCTATCACCGCGTGGAGCAAGCTCGGCGGTGCGGTCGCCGAAGCCAGGCTGTTCCCGCTCGCGAAGTTCATGGGTGACGTGTATGCCGGTGCCCTTTTGACAGAGCAGGCGGCGTGGGAGCTGGCCGAAAACCGAACAGACCGAAAGACTCTCGTGGCCCGGCTCTACGCGCAGAGATACCTGGCTGACCAAGGCCCGCTGCGTGGCCTTGACGCCGACGGCGACGAGGCCATCGAGCGTTTCGACGAACTGGTGACCGGCGCGCTGACGGGCTAGTTCCCCGGCGAGCAGACGCAAAAGGTCCCCAAAACGCGGCATTTCGGGGACTTTTGCGTCTGCTCGGCATATTGGGGTGAGCGCTATTGGGGTGAGCGCTCGGTCGCCCGCAGGCCGAGCGCGAGAACGAGGCGGTCGTCGGGATCGTCCAACGACGTCGACAACAGCTTCTCGATCCGACGCACGCGGTAGCGCACCGTATTCGGGTGCACATGCAGTCGATGTGCCACAGCGGAGATATCGCCGAACCCGTCCAGATAGGCGGCCAGCGTGTCGGCGAGCATCGGATCCTGCTCGCGCAGTTCGCGGACGCGCGGATCGATGAGCCGTTGCCTGCCTGCCACGTGCGCGACGATCTCGTCGAGCAGCACCGTGGTGTGCGCCTCGTCCAACGACGTGACTTGATCGATGGCGGTGGGGTGGCGGTCGGCGCTGTCGAATACCCGGTCCACCTCGGCGCGGGCTGCGGCAGCACCGGCCAGCCCGGCCAGCGGCGCGGCGATCACCGCCCGCATCGTCGTTCCCAGCTCGCGGCGCAACGCGGCGACCATGCCCCGCACCCACGACGTCACCGACGACGTCGCCCCGATCTTCGGCAACAGCACGTACACACGATCGCCGGAAGAGGCGACCTGCGCATCGGCGCGAAAAGCGCTCGCGCTCAACGCGATCACGTTGGACGGTACCGCGGCTCCCTCGCCGCGGAAGCCGACAAGCGCAGCGCGGCCGTCGGCGGCGATACCCAACTCGCGGGCGATCGCGCCGACGTCGGCGGGGCCCTCACCAAGCCCGAGCAGGTCTCCCACCAGCACCGTGTGCGTGGACGGCGCAGCCGCCAGCCGCGCCATGATGCGTGCAGCCAACACGGCCCCGCCGCGCAGCACCTCCTCCACGTCGTCGGCAAGCGGCGCAGAGCCCTGCTGCAGCCAGATCGTGCCCGCGAAGCCGGGAGGTCGTCGCGCGTCGGTGGCGGGCAGGTGGATGGCCACGGCGAGCCGGGGGCGCAGGCCGAGCTCGGGACGTTCGGCGACGCGGACGACCTCGCCGCTGGCCTGCAGGGCGTCGAAGATGCCCCACTGCCCGATCCATTCCAGATGCTCGGGCGGACCGGCGCGGCCCAGGATGGTCAACCTGCGCAGTTCGTCGGCCTCGGCGTTGGACGCCGAATAGGCCAGCACGTGTGACTGGTCGTCCTCGATGCTGATCATCCCGTGGGTGCGCTCGGCGATCGACTGTGCCAACCCGAACAGGTCGGTGCCGGAGTCGCTGCGCGGGTCGCCACGGTTGCCGTGGTGTTCGAACGCATGGTTGACCAGCTTGTAGAGCAATTCCCAGCGGGCGCGGGGTTCGACGGCGACCACCGCGCTGCCGAGTTCCGCCGCCAGTTTCGCCGCGGCGGGGGACGGCTGCTTGACGAAGATCGCGGCGGGCACCGCCCCGTTGGCCTGTTGCGCGATCCAACCGACCGCCTCCGCGTCGGACACCCCGAGCAGGAAGAACAGGTCGGCAGAGCCGGCGCCGAGGGCCAAACCGAGCCGGATGTCGTCGACGTCGACGAGCGCAACCGACCCCACCGGCATGTCCAGCCCGCGCGGCGCCTCGACCAGCGTCACCATCGTCCGGTCGAGGGTGAGCAGCAGCTGGCCGAGTGACAGTCCCTCGCGCTCCGCCATCGCCAACCCCCTTTTGTCCGATTCGACTATAAGTCCCCGACGGTGTTGTTCGATCAGCCATCGGTTAACGATGCTCGAAAAGGGGATCCTTACTGCATGGATGCCGTCACCGAGGTTCCGAGGCCGGTTAACGAGCCGGTTCTCGAATACGCACCGAACAGTCCCGAACGCACGCGCCTGCTCACCGCGCTCGCCGAACTGGCCGACGCTGACCCGATCGATCTGCCGCACGTCATCGGCGGCACGCACCGGATGGGCAGCGGCGAGCGCGTCGACGTCGTGCAGCCGCATCGGCACGCCGCCAAACTGGGCACCTTCACCAACGCCGAGCACTCCGACGCGACGGCCGCTATCGACGCTGCAATGGCCGCCAAGGACGCCTGGGCGAACACCCCGTTCGACGAGCGTGCCGCGGTCTTTCTGCGCGCTGCCGACCTGCTGGCCGGCCCTTGGCGCGAGAAGCTTTGTGCGGCAACAATGCTCGGCCAGTCGAAGTCTGCCTATCAGGCCGAGATCGACGCCGCCTGCGAGCTGATCGACTTCTGGCGGTTCAATGTCGGCTTCGCGCAAGAGATCATGGCGCAGCAGCCGGTCAGCGCCCGTGGGGTATGGAACCGCAGCGACTACCGGCCGCTGGAGGGCTTCGTATACGCCATCACGCCCTTCAACTTCACCGCGATCGCAGGCAACCTTCCGAGCGCGGCCGCGCTGATGGGTAACACCGTGGTGTGGAAGCCGTCGCCGACGCAGACGTTCGCCGCCTACCTGACCATGCAGCTGATGGAGGCCGCAGGCCTGCCGCCGGGCGTGATCAACATGGTCACAGGCGACGGGATCGCCGTTTCCGATGTGGCACTAACCGATCCGCGGCTGGCAGGCATCCACTTCACCGGCTCCACTGCGACATTCCAGCACCTGTGGCGAGAGGTCGGCACGAACATCGACCGCTACCACACCTATCCACGGCTGGTCGGTGAGACGGGCGGCAAGGACTTCGTGCTCGCGCATCCGTCGGCACGGCCCGACGTGCTGCGCACCGCTCTCATCCGCGGCGCCTTCGACTACCAGGGACAGAAGTGCTCGGCGGCCTCGCGGGCGTTCATACCCCGCTCGCTGTGGCAATCGATGGGCGACGACTTCCTCGGTGCCACAGAGGCATTGGGCTACGGCGACGTCGCCGACCTCTCCAACTACGGTGGCGCGCTCATCGACGACCGCGCGTTCGCCAAGAACGTCAAGGCCATCGAGCGCGCCAAGGGTGCCGCGGGCGTCACCGTCGCCGTCGGTGGCGAATACGAGGACAGCGAAGGCTATTTCGTCCGGCCGACGGTGCTACTTTCCGACGACCCCGGCGACGAGTCGTTCTCCACCGAATACTTCGGGCCGATCCTGTCGGTGTACGTCTACCCCGATTCGGAATACGAGCAGATGCTCGGCGTCGTCGACAGCGGAGCGAAGTACGCGCTGACCGGAGCGATCATCGCCGACGACCGCAACGCGGTGCTGCAGGCCCAGAACCGGCTGCGCTTCGCCGCGGGCAACTTCTACGTCAACGACAAGCCGACGGGCGCCGTCGTCGGCCAGCAGCCGTTCGGCGGGTCCCGGGCGTCGGGCACCAACGACAAGGCCGGCTCGGCGCTGAACCTGCTGCGATGGACGTCCGCCCGCTCCATCAAGGAGACGTTCGTTCCGCCCACCGATCACAACTATCCACACATGGGTTGAGGAGATGTCGTTGTGGAGTCTGCTCTTCGCACAAGCGCTCATCGCGTCTTTCAACGCGTCGCGCGCCCGGCGATTCTGGCTGCCAGCCGATCCGACGGACTGCGGCGTACCGCCGAGCGGCTACCGATCACCCGCGACGTCGTGCACCGCTTCGTGCCCGGAGAGTCGATCGACGACGTATTGAAATCGGTTGCGCAACTGCGGGATAGCGGCCGCATGGTCAGCATCGACTATCTGGGTGAGGACACCACCGCGGTCGAGGATGCCGACACGACGGTGCAGGCATATCTGGGTCTGCTCGATACGCTCGGCACGCGCCACGAGACGCCAAGCACGTCTGTGCGTCCGCTGGAGGTGTCGCTGAAGCTGTCTGCGCTCGGTCAGGCCCTGCCCCGGGACGGCGAGAAGATCGCCAGGGACAACGCCCACACGATCTGCGAGAGGGCCCAGAACGTCGGCGCCTGGGTGACGGTCGACGCCGAGGACCACACGACCACCGACTCGACGCTGTCCATCGTGCGTGACCTTCGCGCCGAGTTTCCTTGGCTCGGCACCGTTTTGCAGGCGTACCTGAAGCGCACGCTTGGCGACTGCGAGGAGTTCGCCGCCTCCGGCGCGCGGATCCGGTTGTGCAAGGGTGCCTACGACGAGCCGGCATCGGTGGCCTACCGCGACCACGAGGATGTCACCGACTCCTACCTTCGCTGCCTGCAGGCGTTGATGGCAGGGTCGGGCTACCCGATGGTCGCCTCGCACGATCCGCAGATCATCGACGCCGTGCCGGCAATGGTTCGCGACAACAACCGCGGCGTGGACGATTTCGAATACCAGATGCTCTTCGGAATCCGAGATGCCGAACAGCGACGGCTGGCCGACGCGGGCAATCACGTCCGGATCTATGTCCCGTTCGGCACGCAGTGGTACGGCTACTTCGTCCGCCGCATCGCCGAACGGCCCGCGAACCTGACGTTCTTCCTTCGTGCACTGGCTGAGCGGCGTCACTGACGACGGCGAGACTGCGCACAAATCGCGGGTATGCGTGAAATTGCGATCTGTCGCAGGCTCGCCGGTGTGGTGCGCGTGGTCGTAACCCGCTGCCCTATTCACATGCATGAAGACATGTGTGATTGTGGGTGGCGCTGCCGGGTCTTGACGGCCGCAATGCTCAGCGCGTCGTCCGCGACGGCGGCGCCTACCGGCTCCGGGTCAGCGAACGATGTGGTGGCCAGCCTGAAGAGTCAGGGCCACAACGTGATGCGGAACGGCTCGATTACCGAGCCGTTGTCGGAATGCAGCGTCACCGGAGTGCACAACCCGGATGCCGCAGGCCCCGCCATCGGGTTCACGACGGTGTATGTGCGACGTGACCTGCCCGGACGAATGAGCGGTCAGCCGGCCGGAAACGCTGCGACGTCCATGATGACGGAGCCGTCGCACGGGCCGCCGTAGATGTCGGTGCGCCAGCTGCCCCTCAACGTCCCGTCCGACTGCGGCGTGTAGTAGGCCACCGACCTCGCCGGGTTCCACACCTTCGGAACGCCTTCGCCCATATAGCAGTCCCACTGCCACTCGTAGACGTGCACCCATGTGGAGCCGTTCCAGGTGTAGCGGGGCGGCAGCGGGAGAGTCGGGTTGGCCGGCTTGGGGCCGTCGACCACAGTGGAGACGCACTCGCGAGAGCACTCGGTGACAAAGGTGTAGATGTTGCTGAAGTCCGGTTCGGGTTGGCGGGCAGCCAGGCTGGTGCCCGTCTTCTCGCCTGCGTAGCGCAACAGCGAGTACTTCCCGTTCCACACCTGGCCTGCGGCACCGGCGACCGGTGCTGCGCAGGCGTTGGCAGCGACAAGAGTGGCAGCGATCAGCGCCGTCCCGACTCGACATCGCCCTGCCCCCACGAGAGGCATAGCGTAGTCGCCGCGCCGGGCAATCCCGCGGATTAGGAAGCCGTGTCCGTCATCGGGAACGAATGATGTTCGTGCGCAACGACCCAGCGCCCGTCGAGCTTGCGCAGCCCGACGGTGATGCGCAACCGGTTGTCGGGGTTCGCGTCGAAGTGATCCTGTGTGCCGCACCGCAACAGCGCATATGCGAACGCCACGTCGGCGCCCGCGGTGACGTGGAGCTCCAACAGCTGGAATTGGGCGCCCTGGCGCAGCCACTCGAAGAACGGCGGCCACGACTTGCGGTACTCCTCGATGCCACGCACACCGTCGTACGGCGGCGGCACGTCGAACATCACGATCTTCGGATCATGATCGGCCACAACACCTTCGAGCTCCTGTGACTGTACCGCCTCGACCCAACCTGTGAACAGGTCGCGGATGGCTTGTTCGTCATCCATCGTCTCGCCCCATCTCGTATTTGGTGGCACCGCTAGTTCATCACAGGTCAGTGCCTGCTGACGAAGCTGCCCGACAACTCGGCGGTTAGGCGGCGTGACGGCGAGAGCGCAGACATCGCCCGCATGATCTTCGTGCCGACCCCCGGTATCACGTTGACGCGTCCGGCCCGCATCGCGGCGTAGCCCGCCTTGGCCACCGGCGCCGCGTCCATGAAGTACCTGTCCAGCCGCGACGTGTCGCCAAGTCCGGCGGTGTCCATGAACTGGGTGCGGGTGGGTCCGGGCGCCAGATGTGTGCATGTCACGCCGGTGCCGCGCAGATCGTCGGCCACACACTCGGAGAAGCTTCTGACGAACGCCTTGCTGGCGGCGTATCCCGCCTCCAGGCCGTGCGGGATGACGTAGGCCGCGATCGAGCCGACGTTCAGGATCGCCCCGCGACCCGCCTGCACCATCCGACCCGCGTACAGCAGGGTCAGGTCGGTTGTGGTGACCACATTCAGCTGAACCATCCGCGACACCGCGTCTGGATCGGAGTCCTGCACAGTGAGGCCAAGGATGCCGACGCCTGCATTGTTCACCAGGTACTCGACGTCCACACCAAGCTCGTCGACGCGGGCCACCAGTTCGGCGCCCGCGCCCGGCTTGGCGAGATCCATCGTGATGGTGTCCACCCGCACACCGTGGGCCGACCGCAATTCGTCTGCCACCGCGGTGAGCTCGGCGACGCTTCGCTCGCTCGACACCACGACCACATCGACGCCGTCCGCGGCGAAAAGCCGCGCCAGTTCACGGCCTATGCCGGTAGATGCACCGGTGATGAGGGCGGCTGTCACGGCATCTCCTCTTTACTCGGTCAACAGGAACAGTGTCCATGCCGCCAGCGACTGAGCGTCGGTGATTTCACCTCTTAACATCATCTGTTCGACGTCGGAGCGGCTGAACCATTCGCTGTGCATGTCCTGCTCGGTGTGCTCGCGATCGTGGTCGCCCTCTGTGATGCCGGTGGCGACAAACACCCTGCCGCGCTGACTGCTCATGCCTGCGGCAACGTCGAGCAGCCCGATCGGGACCATCGATTCGGCGCGCAGCCCGGTCTCCTCGCGCAGCTCACGATGCGCCAGCTCGGTGGGGTCGACATCGGCCCGCCCCGGCGCGGTGCCCTGTGGGAACTCCCAACGACGCAGGCCGAGCGGATACCGGAACTGCTCGACCATCCGGAAGCGGTCGTGGTCGGTGGCGATGATCAACGCATACGTCGGCTTGTCGATGACGCCGTAGATGCCGTTCGAGCCGTCCGGCCGACGCACCTGGTCCTCCCGTACCGTCATCCAGTCGTTGCGATACACCTCGCGAGACGCGACACGCTGGATCTCATCCACACGCCAAGTATGCCGAGCCGGACTCGGTGGGCCGGGCCCACACCCGGAGGGTGGGGGAGACGAAGTGACTCGGGGATCGGCCGGGGTAGCCTCGCTGACGTGTTGCTGACCTCGCTGAATCCCGCCGCGGTCGCGGGCGGTGCCGACATCGGCGACGCGGTCCGCATCGACGGCGGCGTGCTCAGCCGTAGCGACCTCGTCGGCGCCGCGACGTCGGTGGCCGAACGCGTCGGTGGCGCGCAGCGGGTAGCCGTGCTGGCCAAGCCGACCGCCGCCACCGTGCTGGCCGTCACCGGCTGCCTGATTGCCGGGGTGCCCGTCGTTCCTGTGCCCGCGGATGTCGGCACGGCTGAGCGGCGACACATCCTCACCGACTCCGGTGCGCAGGTGTGGCTGGGAGAGCGGCCGGACGAGCCGGAGGGCCTGCCGCACATCCCGGTGCGGTTGCACGCGCGTTCGTGGCACCGCTATCAAGAGCCTGCTCCGGAGGCCACCGCACTGATCATGTACACCTCCGGAACCACGGGTCCGCCGAAGGGCGTTCTGGTGAGTCGCCGTGCCATCGCCGCCGACATCGACGCGCTGGCAGAGGCGTGGCAGTGGACGCCGGACGACACCTTGGTGCACGGCCTGCCGCTGTTCCACATTCACGGCCTAGTACTCGGCCTGTTGGGGTCATTGCGAATCGGAAATCGCTTTGTACACACCGGAAAACCCAAGCCGACCGAGTATGCGGCCGCTCGGGGATCGCTGTACTTCGGGGTGCCGACGGTGTGGTCGCGAGTCGTCGACGACCCCGACACGGCGAGAGCATTGTCCTCGGCCCGGCTGTTGGTGTCAGGTAGCGCGGCGCTGCCGGTGCCGGTCTTCGACAAACTCGCCGAGCTCACCGGCCACCCCCCCGTTGAGCGGTACGGCGCAAGCGAAACCTTGATCACCGTGAGTACCCGTGCTGACGGTGAACGACGGCCCGGCTGGGTCGGGCTGCCGTTGCGCGGCGTGCAGACCAGGCTGGTGGACGACGACGGTGCACCCTGTGCGCATGACGGCGAAACCATTGGGCGACTGCAGGTTCAGACTCCGACGATTTTCGACGGCTACCTCAACAGGGCCGAGGCCACCGCCGAGGCTTTCGACGCTGACGGCTGGTACCGCACCGGCGACGCGGCGGTGATCGACGGCGATGGTATGCACCGCATCGTCGGCCGCGAGTCGGTGGACATGATCAAGACCGGCGGATTCAGGGTCGGTGCGGGCGAGATCGAGACGGTTCTGCTCGCGCATCGCGGTGTAGCCGAGGCTGCGGTCATCGGAGTACCCGATGACGACTTGGGCCAACGCATCATCGCGTTCATCGTCGGTGACGCCGAGCCCGAGGCATTGATAAGTTATGTCGCAGAACAGCTTTCGGTGCACAAGCGACCCAGGGAGGTCCGCGTCGTGGACAGCCTGCCGCGCAACGCGATGGGCAAATTGCTCAAGAAGGAGCTGGCGGGATGGGTTGGAGACGAACGCGAGTGAGGATCGCAGCGAGGAACGAGCGAGGACCGGAGCGAGCGGGAGTCGACCAATGTCTCTAGCTTTTGACGAGATCTGCATCGACGCCAACGACGCCACCGCGCTCGGCGAGTGGTGGGCGCAGGTGCTGGGTTGGCCGCACGAGTTGGACGGCGACGGCGACGTACGGCTTCACCCGCCACCTGGAGCGGGCCCGGACTGGATCTTCATCGCGGTGCCCGACGAGAAGGTCGTCAAGAACCGCATCCACTTGGATTTCCGGCCCGACGACCAGCAGGCCGAGGTCGACCGGGTGATCGCGATGGGCGCCAGACACGTCGACATCGGCCAGGGCGAGCAGTCCTGGGTGGTGCTGGCCGACCCCGAAGGCAACGAATTCTGCATCCTGGCTCCCGACGACTGACGTCGCACCGCGAGCGCCCGTGTTTGTACGCGACACGCCGATAAATTCTGTACATTTGCGCCTCGCTCGCGCGGATCGAGTGGCCCGCTTTTCGCCTGACCGGGCTGCGCAGGCGGCATAGAGTGAATCGATGTCGCCACCGCTCACCGACGCCCAGCTCGACGAGCTGTTCGAGTCGATCCCCGTCCTGGCAGGACGGCCGCGGCAGCTCCAGGAACTGTCGGGCGGCCTGACCAACCGCAACGTCAAGGTAACCACGCCCGACGGCATCTACGTGGCCCGCTGCACCGATACCGCCACCAACATGCTGGGCATCGACCGCGACCGCGAGCATTACAACACCAAGGCCGCCGCGGAGGCAGGCGTCGGCGCACAGGTGATCGACTACCGGCCCGATGTCGGGATCCTGCTGCTGAGCTATCTCGAGGGGCAGACCCTGTGCAACGAGGATTTCCAGCGACCCGAGATCGTGGCCAAGGCGGCGTCCGCGGTGCGCGCCCTGCACTCAGGCCCGCGGTTCCAGGGCCGGTTCGACATGTTCGAAAGGCAGCCGACCTACTTGAAGACCGTGATGGACAACGGGTTCCGGCTGCCACGAGACTACCTCGACCATGCGGACACCTTTGACGAGATTGCGCGTGTGCTGAGGGCAACGGACCAGACCACCGTCCCGTGTAACAACGACCTGCTGGCAGGGAACTTCATCGAAGACGGCGACAGGATGTGGCTGATCGATTACGAGTATTCGGGTAACAACGACCCGTGTTTCGAGCTGGGCAATACCTGGTGCGAGACAGGTATGTCCACCGACCAGCTCGACGATTACGTCACCGCCTACTATGGGCGGCGGCTGCGCCACAAGATCGCGCGGGCCCACCTGCAAGGTGTTGTCGGCAAGTACGGTTGGACGCTGTGGGGCTGCATACAGAACGGTTCCAGCGCAATCGAATTCGACTTCTGGGAATGGGCGATGGAACGCTATGAGGGCGCGGTGGCCGAGTTCAACGGCCCCAACCTGGCCAGGCTGCTCGACGATGTGCGGGCCGACGACTGATGGCCGTCGAGCTGCCCGACCGGGCCCGTGTCGTCATCATCGGCGGCGGCGTCATCGGCACCAGCGTCGCCTACCACCTGACCAAGCTCGGGCTTACCGATGTCGTGCTGCTGGAGCAGGGCCAACTGTCCAGCGGCACAACCTGGCACGCCGCCGGTCTGGTCGGCCAGCTGCGGGCGTCGGAGAGTGCGACGCGGCTGGTGCAGTACTCCACCCAGCTCTACGCCGAACTCGAGGGAGAGACCGGACTGTCCGCCGGGTACAAGCAGTGCGGCGGCGTGACCGTCGCCCGCTCCGAAGACCGGATGGTCCAGTTGCGCCGCACCGCCGCGAACGCCGACGCATTCAACATGGAATGCGAACTGCTGAGCCCCGAGCAGGCGCTCGAGCATTACCCCGTGATGAGGGTCGACGACCTGGCAGGCGCGATCTGGCTGCCCGCCGACGGCAAAGCCAACCCTACCGATCTGACGTTCGCACTCGCCAAAGGAGCGCGGATGCGCGGCACCCGCGTCATCGAAAAGACCAGAGCCACCGGCATTCTCATCCGCGACGGGCGGGCCGCCGGTGTGCGCACCGACAAGGGTGACATCGAGGCTGAGATCGTCGTCAACTGCGCCGGGCAATGGGCCAAGCAGGTCGGCGCGATGGCGGGTGTCAACGTCCCGCTGCACTCGGCCGAGCATTTCTACGTCGTCACCGAGAACATCGAGGGTGTGCACCCCGACCTGCCGATCCTGCGTGACCCCGACGGTTACACGTATTTCAAGGAAGAGGTCGGCGGCCTCGTCATCGGCGGCTTCGAGCCGGAGGCCAAGCCGTGGGTGTCTCCCGACGACATCCCGTATCCGTTCGAATTCCAGCTGCTGGACGAGGATTGGGACCACTTCGAGGTCCTGATGAACAACGCCCTGCTGCGCATTCCCGCGCTCGAGGTGACCGGCATCAAGAAGTTCTACAACGGCCCGGAGAGCTTCACCCCCGACAATCAGTTCATCCTCGGCGAGGCACCCGAACTCGACAACTTCTTCGTCGGCGCCGGATTCAACTCGGTGGGCATCGCCACCGCGGGCGGTGCCGGCCGGGCGCTGGCGGAGTGGATCGTCAACGGTTCCCCCACCAGCGACCTCACCGGCGTCGACATCCGCCGCTTCGCACCGTTCAACGGCAACAACCGCTGGCTGCACGACCGGGTCGCCGAGGTGCTCGGCCTGCACTACGAAATCCCCTGGCCCAACCGGGAGATGAAGACCGCCCGGCCATTCCGGCGATCACCGGTGCATCATCTGCTGGAGGCCGCCAACGCCAACTTCGGCAGCCGGATGGGCTGGGAGCGCGCCAACTTCTTCGCCCCTGCCGGAGCCGATCCCACGATCGAGTACACGTGGGACAAGCCGAACTGGCTGAAATGGTCCGCGGCCGAACAGGTCAACACCCGAACCGCGGTGACGGTGTTCGACCAGACCTCGTTCTCCAAATACTTGCTGGTGGGGCCCGACGCCGAACTGGCGTTGCAGTGGCTGTGCACCGCCGACGTCGGGGGAGAGGTCGACAGGGCCGTCTACACCGGAATGCTGAACGAGCGCGGCACATACGAGTCCGACGTCACGGTGACTCGCACCGGCGCCGACGAGTACTTCATCGTCAGCAGCGCCGCCACCACCGAACGCGACAAGGACCATATCCGGAAAAACCTGCCGACGGGCGCCCGCGCGTCGCTGGTCGACGTGACGTCGGCGTACGCGGTATTCGGTGTCATGGGACCGAATTCGCGTGCCCTACTGTCCACGCTGACCACCGCCGACCTGTCCGACGATGCGTTCCCGTTCGGTACCAGCAGGCAGATCCCGCTGGGGTACGCGACCGTGCGGGCGACGCGCATCACATACGTCGGCGAATTGGGTTGGGAACTCTACGTACCCGCCGAGTTCGCCGTCGGTGTGTACGAGGACCTGATGCAGGCGGGGCAACGGTTGGGAGTCGGCCGCGGCGGCTACTACGCCATCGAATCGATGCGGCTGGAGAAGGGCTACCGCGCATTCGGGCGCGAACTGACGCCCAGCGAAAACCCCGTCGAGGCCGGGCTGGTGTTCGCCTGCAAGCTGAAAGCCGACATCGAGTTCCTTGGCCGCGCGGCCGTCGAGAAGGCCAAGGCCGATGGCCCGCGCCGCAAGCTCGTCGGCTTCAGTGTCGACGCACCCGACGCCATGTTGTGGGGCGGTGAACTGATACTACGAGACGGGGCGGTCGCCGGTCAGGTCACCTCGGCTGCGTGGGGTGAGACGGTCGGCGGCTGCGTAGGTCTGGCCTACGTGCGTGCGGCCGACGACTCCGTCATCGACGCCGCCTGGGTGAAGGCGGGCAGCTACCAGGTCAACGTCGGTGGTCAGCTCTATCCGATATCGGTGTCCCTTAAGCCGATCTATGATCCAACTAGCACCAAGATTCGACCCTGACCATGGCCCTCAGCGTCTTCGATCTG
Organism: Mycolicibacterium stellerae; assembly: GCF_003719305.1. Taxonomy (GTDB): domain Bacteria; phylum Actinomycetota; class Actinomycetes; order Mycobacteriales; family Mycobacteriaceae; genus Mycobacterium; species Mycobacterium stellerae. The sequence goes on along the minus strand of NZ_RARC01000007.1, from coordinate 63,402 downwards.
TTCAAGATCGGTATCGGACCGTCGAGTTCACACACCGTCGGCCCGATGATCGCCGCCGACAGGTTCGCCCGCGGTTTGGCGCGCGACGGGAAACTCGACTCGACGACGCGGGTCACCGTCGAACTGTTCGGCTCCCTCGGTGCGACGGGCAAGGGCCACGGGAGCATCCCGGCGGTCGCGCTCGGTTTGATGGGCGAGCGGCCCGACAGGGTCGACCCCGACCGCACCCCCGAGCGGATAGCGGCCATCACCGACACCGGAGAGCTGGCTTTGCTCGGCGAGCATCCCGTCGCGTTCAGCCTGGCCGACGACATCGTCCTGCACCGAAACAAGCAGGCCCGATTTCACGCCAACGCCATGATGTTTCGAGCATTCGATGACAGCAATGCGGTGTTGGCGGAACGCACCTTTTACTCCATCGGCGGGGGCTTCGTCCTGGACGATACCCAGGTCTCCGACGAGGACGAGCCCGTCGTGGTCGCCGACCCGACGCCGGTGCGGTACCCGTTCAGCACTGGTGACGAGCTGCTGGCTCATGCGGCCGAGACCGGTCTGCGTATCAGCGATATCGTCATGGCAAACGAAATGGCTTGGCACACAGAAGATCACGTTCGCACCGAACTGCTCAAGATCTGGTCGGTGATGCAGGAGTGCATCCAGGCGGGCATCAACACGCCGGGTGTACTGCCAGGGGGACTCAAGGTGCGTCGTCGCGCTCCGCAACTGGCCGAAAAGCTTTCCGGCGCAGATCATTCAAGCGACCCGTTGATCGCGATGGACCGCGTCAACCTGTACGCCATCGCGGTCAACGAGGAGAACGCCGCGGGCGGGCGGGTGGTCACCGCGCCGACCAACGGCGCCGCGGGCATCATCCCGGCCGTGCTGCAGTACTTCCACGACTTCGTCGCCGGCGCCGACGATGACGCCACCGTGCGATTCCTTCTCGTCGCGGCGGGCATCGGCAGCATCATCAAGGAGAACGCGTCCATCAGCGGCGCCGAAGTGGGCTGCCAGGGCGAAGTCGGCTCGGCCTGCTCGATGGCGGCGGGCGCGCTCACCGAACTGCTCGGCGGGTCGCCGCGGCAGGTGGAGAACGCCGCCGAGATCGGCATCGAACACAACCTCGGGCTGACCTGCGATCCGGTCGGCGGCCTCGTCCAGATCCCGTGCATCGAACGCAACGCCGTCGGCGCGGTCAAGGCGATCACCGCCGCCCGAATCGCGCTCAGCGGCGACGGAACGCATCAGGTGTCGCTGGACAAGGCCGTCAAGACGATGCGCGAAACCGGCGCCGACATGAAGGACAAATACAAGGAGACCGCGCGCGGCGGCCTGGCGCTCAACGTCGTCGAATGCTGAATCAGTTGGCGTGCAAGGCATCGTTGAGCGTGATGCCCGTGCCGTCGCGCTTGACCACCTCGACGGCCCCGCTCAGCGAATTCCTGCGGAACAGAAGATTGTTCGCCCCCGACAGCTCGCGGGCCTTGACCGTCTGACCGTCGGCGGTCTGCACCTTCGTGCCTGCCGTCACATACAGGCCAGCTTCGACGACGCAGTCGTCGCCCAGCGAGATGCCAAGACCGGAGTTGGCGCCGAGCAGGCAGCGCTTGCCCACCGCGATCACCTCGGTGCCGCCGCCGGACAGCGTGCCCATGATCGACGCGCCGCCACCGACGTCGGAGCCGTCGTCGACGACCACCCCCGCCGAGATCCGGCCCTCGACCATCGAGGCGCCCAACGTGCCCGCGTTGAAGTTGACGAAGCCCTCATGCATGACGGTCGTGCCCGCGGCGAGGTGCGCACCCAACCGCACCCGGTCCGCGTCGGCGATGCGGACACCGGTGGGCGCGACGTAGTCGACCATCCGCGGGAACTTGTCGATGCCGTACACCGTGACCGCGCCGCGCCGCCGCAGCCGCGCCCGCACGAGCTCGAATCCGTCCACCGCGCACGGCCCGAAGTTGGTCCACACGACGTTCGCCAGGACGCCGAAAATCCCGTCGACGTTCGCGCCGTGCGGCTGGATCAGCCGATGGGACAGCAGGTGCAGGCGCAGGTAGGCGTCGTAGGTGTCGGCCGGCTTGTCGTCCAGCGACGCGATCACCGTGCGCACCACGACGACGTCGACGTCACGGTCATCGTCGCGACCCGCCAGCTCCGCCAGCTCGGGCGGAACCTCGGCCACCGACAGCCGCACCGTGCCCGACGGGCCGTCGCCTGCCAGCTCGGGGGCCGGGAACCAGGTGTCGAGGACGGTCCCGTCGGCGGAGATGGTCGCCACGCCGACGCCTGAAGCTGCAGTCACGCTGGTACACGGTACTGGATGCCTTTCCTGCGCGAGCAGACGCAAAAGTGCCCCGACACGCCGTCAATTGCGGACTTTTGCGTCTGCTCGCCAGGACTCGCCAGGAGAAGGCGACCCGCTAACCTGGTGAGTTGTGCTGGACCTACGTGGTGATCCGATCGAGCTGACCGCGGCGCTGGTGGACATTCCCAGCGAGTCGCGGGACGAGGCGCGCATCGCCGACGAGGTCGAGGCCGCGCTTCGCGAGCAGACCACCGGGTTCGAGATCGTCCGCACCGGCAACACCGTGCTGGCGCGCACCAACCGTGGCCTGCCGTCGCGGGTCATCCTGGCCGGACATCTGGACACCGTGCCCATCGCCGACAATGTGCCCAGCCGCCGCGTCGACGGCGAGCTGCACGGCTGCGGCACCTCGGATATGAAGTCCGGCGATGCGGTGTTCCTGCACCTGGCCGCCACGGTCGACGATCCGGCACACGACATCACGCTGGTCATGTACGACTGCGAGGAAATCGAGGCCTCTGCAAACAGTTTGGGCCGAATCGAGCGCGAGTTGCCCGACTGGCTGCACGCTGATGTCGCAATCCTCGGTGAGCCGTCCGGCGGATACATCGAGGCGGGCTGTCAGGGCACGCTGCGCGTCGTCGTCACCGCCGGCGGCACCCGGGCGCATTCGGCGCGATCGTGGTTGGGCGACAACGCCATTCACAAGCTCGGCGCGGTGCTGGACCGACTGTCGAAGTACCAGGCGCGCAGCGTCGACATCGACGGGTGTGTCTATCGCGAAGGGCTGTCGGCGGTGCGCATCGACGGCGGCGTCGCGGGCAACGTCATTCCCGACGCGGCGTCGGTCACCATCAACTTCCGCTTCGCCCCTGACCGCAGCATCGAGCAGGCCGGTCAACACGTGCGTGACGTGCTCGACGGCCTCGATGTGCAGATCGAGCAGACCGACGCGGCATCCGGTGCACTGCCCGGGCTGACCAAACCCGCCGCCGCGGCGCTGGTCGAGGCCGCCGGTGGGCAGGTGCGCGCGAAATACGGCTGGACGGACGTGGCGCGGTTCGCGGCTCTGGGGGTGCCCGCCGTCAACTTCGGGCCCGGCGACCCCAACCTCGCGCATCGCGTCGACGAGCGCGTCGAGGTGGGGCAGATCACCGCGGCAACCGAGATGCTGCGCCGATACTTAACTCCCTTGACGCCGCGGCTAGCCTGAGAGCATGTGAGCTGACGCCCCCGGAAGTGACTTCCGGGTCGATGCTGTCGTCCTTCCCCGTGCGGTCACGAAGAGCTCCCACATGTCTGAAAGTTCCATTACCTGTTCAAACCTGTCCTTCTCGTGGCCTGGCGAGACGCCACTGTTCGACGCATTGTCCTTCACCGTGGACGACGGGCCTACTGGTCTGGTGGCGCCTAACGGGGCAGGCAAGAGCACGCTGCTGAAGCTGATCGCCGGGGAGTACCGGCCGTCGGCGGGTTCGGTGACCGTCGAGGGGTCGCTGGGATATCTGCCGCAGACACTGCCGCTGGAAGCCGGCCGCTCGGTGGCCGAGGTGCTCGGCGTCGCACCCGCACTCGAGGCGCTGACGGCGCTGGCGGGCGGCGATGCCCGTGACGAGGTGTTCGCCGCCATCGGCGACGACTGGGACGTCGAAGAACGCACTCGCGCCCAGCTCGACCGGCTCGGCCTCGGACACATCGCGCTCGATCGACGACTGGGGTCGCTGAGTGGCGGTGAGGTGGTCTCGCTCGGCCTGGCCGCCGAACTATTGAAGCGACCCGACGTGCTGCTGCTCGACGAACCGACCAACAACCTCGACGCCGACGCCCGCGCAAGGCTCTACAGCGCGCTGGACGACTACAAAGGGTGCCTGCTGCTGGTCAGCCACGACCGGATGCTGCTCGACCGAATGAACCGCATCGCCGAACTACGCGGAGGTGAAATCACCTTCTACGGCGGCAATTTCACCGACTATCAGGAAAAGGTGCGCGAGGCGCGACGAGTCGCCGAGAGCAACGTCCGCAACGCCGAACAACAGGTGAAACGCGAGAAGCGGCAGATGCAGCAGGCCCGCGAACGCGCAGCGCGGCGGTCGAGCACCGCGACGCGCAACGTGAAAGACGCCGGATTACCGAAGATCATCGCGGGCGCGATGAAGCGCAGGGCACAGGAGTCCGCCGGGCGCATCGAGGGCGTCAGCGCGGCGCGGGTCGACGACGCCAGAACCCGGCTCGACGACGCCGAACGCGCGCTGCGCGACGACCCGTCGATCGTGCTCGACCTGCCCGACACTGCAGTCCCCGCCGGCCGCAACATGTTCACGGGCACCGGATTACGGATGACCCGAGGGGGCCGTCCGTTGTTCGGTGACGGGTTCGACGTCTCCATTCGCGGGCCCGAGCGCATCGCGCTCACGGGGCCGAACGGCGCAGGCAAGACGACGCTGCTGCGCGTCGTGTCCGGAGACCTCCAGCCCGACGCGGGCACCGTCGGGCGGACCGACGGGCGGACGGCCTACCTGTCGCAGCGGCTCGACCTGCTCGACCAGACCCGCAGCGTGCTGGAGAACCTCATCGCATATGCGCCGAATCTGAGCGAGACGCGACGCATGCATCTGCTGGCGCAATTCCTGTTCCGCGGCAACAGGATTCACCTTCCCGTCGCGGCGCTGTCCGGCGGTGAGCGGCTGCGTGCCACCCTCGCGTGTGTGCTGTTCGCCGAGTCCGCACCTCAGCTGTTGTTGCTCGACGAGCCGACCAACAATCTCGATCTCGCCAGCGTCGCTGCGCTCGAGTCCGCGCTGAATGCCTATCGCGGTGCGTTCGTCGTCGCCAGCCACGACACCAGCTTTCTCGCCAATATTCGCGTCGAGCGCACTCTGCGGTTGTGATTTCGGCGCGCTAATCGACGCTGAGGGTGTGCCAGCGCGCCGAAATCACTACGAGCGCAGGGCGGCGGCGGCCTGCTTCGAGGCGTCGGCTGCGGCGCCCATCATCCCGATGTCGGCGAACGCGCCCGAAACCGCGGCCAATTCATCCGCGTCGCGCGCGACGAAAGCGCGGGCATGCCGCAGCGCGAGCGCGCCGACCACACAGTCGACACCCGCGGTGTCCCGGGCGATCGCGTCGCCAGCGCGGATGTCGCCGAGCCGCACCGCATCATGGAATGCGCGTATCGCGATCGCCGACTGGCCGCCGCGCTCGGCCGCCCGCCCCGCATCGCGGGCCGACGACCGCGCCCCGGCCGGGTCACGACGCGCCGCCGTCGTCCACGCCTTGGCCAAAAGCAGCTCCGGGGCGAACAGCATCGATTTCAGCCCGTGTCGAGACTCCGCCCTGGACAACGCCTTCGCAGCCTCACCCATCTCGTCTTGGTGGCCGAGCGCCTGCGCCAGCAGCATCCACGCCAACGGCCCCCACGAATACCCGGTCGGCGCCAAGGCCTCCGCCGCCCCGCGCAACAACTTCGCCGCGGCGACTGACTCGCCGCGCGCGATCAGCACATCGGCGACAAGAATCTCGCCGATCGCCCGCCCCGGCTGCTGCATCTGCGCGAAATCGGTCAGCTGCTGCGCGAGCTCCTGAGCCCGGTCCAACTCACCCGACATCACCAGCGCCGTCGTCTGGCCGAACCCACTGGTGAAGCGGAGCAGCCCGGGATGCTGCGCCTCCATCGCGCGGTCGGCCAGCGCGTCGACCTCGGCGAACCGGCCCATCCGCGCGCAACTGAGCGCCGCAGCCGCCGCCGACCAGCCGACGGCGGTGTCGTCGGCGTCCGGCGAGGCCAGCACGCCCTGCGCAATCTCCATCGCCGGGCCGGGACGGCCCGCGTTCATCGCGAAGGTCGCCGACAGCGCGTCCAGGGTCGTGCGCGCGACAGCCGACGTGACGCGGTTGCGGGTGGTCTGCAGGAACGCCGTCGCCCGCTCCGGCTCCGACAGCATCCAGAACTGGTTGGCCGCGCGGGGGAGCGCCCACGCCATCAGCTCCGTGTCCGACAGGGTCGCCGCGTCGACAGCGGCGAGCACCTCGTCGGCCTCCCTGCCGCGGCCCTGCCACGCCAACGCCTGGGCCAACGTCAGCCGCGCGTCCAGGTCGGGGTCGCGCGCCAGCACCGCCTGGCCCAGCCGCTCGCTCAACGCCAGGTCGCCGAGCCGAAGCGCGTCGGCCGCCGCGGCCACCACGACGGACACCGGCTGCGGGTTGTCGCTGTCGAGCGCCAGCACAGCCAGCCGCAACCGGTCGACGACATCGCGCGGGGGCCGGGCGGACAGCCTCTCGTACAGCGCGGTTCGCCGCGCACGCAGACCCTCCGCGGACATCTGCGCGCGCGTCGCGTCGCCATAGAGCGGATGCGCTGCCAGCACGGCCTCGCCGACGACGATGACCGCGTCGGCGGCCCGCGCAGCAGCCACCGCGTCGCCGCCGGCCAGCGCCGACAGGTCGGCCAGCGGCATCGGGTCGACAACGGCAAGGAACTCGAGCGCGGAACGGGCGTCGGCGGGAAGCTGTGCGACGAAGTCCCGCACCGAGGCATCCAACCGCTTGCGGTCCACATTCGGCGCGTCGAGCTCGATCCGCGGCAGCACGTTGTCGAGTTGCAGCGCCGTGATCGAATCCGGCGCACCCTCGTCGGGATCCACGGTGACGATCAGCCGCACCGCCCTGCTGACCGCGAGTTGGTACACCAAAGTGGCGGAGAGGTGGTCGAGCAGGTGCGCGTCGTCGACGACCAACAGCGTGCCGTCGGCCACCGACTCGCGGGCGGCGCTTAGCACCGCCGCCGTCTTACCGTCGTCGGGAACCTCGATCAGGTCGTGCACCGCGGCGAAAGGGACGACGCGGTCGGACACCGTGCCGGTTACCCAGACCGATCCGCCGATGCGTTCGCTCGCCGCGCGGGCCACCGTCGTCTTCCCCGCCCCGACGGGCGCGATGATCACGGCCCCGCCGCGGTCGGCGACCGCCGACTCGACGTGTTGCGCTGACGGCTCGGGCGGCACGGTCTTCCAGTCCACGGCCACCCGCCGGAGTTTAGGGTGTGGCCGCGGCGGCCGGGCCGTACTCGTCTACGTTGACGGGGTGTCCCGGGATCCCTACGGCGAATGGGCGGTCTGTGTCTACTGCGCGTCGGGGCCAACGCACCCCGATCTGCTCGAGCTGGCAGGCCGGGTCGGCGCCGCCATCGCCGCGCGCGGCTGGACCTTGGTGTCGGGCGGGGGAAACGTATCGGCGATGGGCGCCGTGGCCGTCGCGGCCAGGGAGCGCGGAGGCCGCACCATCGGGGTGATCCCGAAGGCACTCGTGCACCGCGAGCTCGCCGACATCGACGCCGACGAACTCGTCGTCACCGAGACCATGCGGGAACGCAAGCAGGTCATGGAGGACCGGGCCGACGCGTTCATCGCGTTGCCAGGCGGTATCGGCACGCTCGAGGAATTCTTCGAAGCATGGACGGCCGGCTATCTGGGTATGCACGACAAGCCGGTGGTGATGCTCGACCCGTTCGGGCACTACGACGGCTTGCGCGCCTGGTTGAACGGCCTCATCGACAGCGGGTACGTCAGCCAGAACGCGCTGGACAGGCTCGTGGTGGTGGACGACGTCGACGATGCGCTGGCTGCCTGCGCACCGGCCAGGTGATGGCGATCACCCCCATGCATTTAGGGTGTCGGTCAGACGACACCGGAGGGGGATCGCCACATGACCGACGAGAAGTCTGGGACCCGTAGCAGCGTTGGACTGCTCGACATCGCTACCCGCGTACCAGGGTTGATCGCAGACGCGCCGATAATTCTGCGCGGTGTGATCACCGGATTCGGGGCCCGGCCGTCGGCCAAGACCTCCATCGGCAAGGTGTTCCAGGACCGCGCCGCCCAGTACGGCGACAAGCTGTTCCTGACGTTCGGGGATCAGGAACTCACCTACCGGGAAGCCAACGAGACCGTCAACCGCTATGCCGCGGTGCTCGCCGCGCGCGGTGTCGGCCACGGCGACGTCGTCGGCATCATGCTGCGCAACTCGGTCGACCCGGTGCTGCTGATGCTGGCCGCGGTCAAATGCGGCGCGATCTCCGGAATGCTGAACTACCACCAGCGCGGCGACGTGTTAAAGCACAGCCTCGGCCTGCTGTCCGCGAAGGTGCTCGTCGCCGATCCCGACTTCATCGACCCGATCTCCGAAAGTGGCGCCGACACCGACGCGGTGGTCGAACTCGACGAGTTCAAGCGCCTCGCGGACACCGCGCCGACCGGTAACCCGGCCACCGCCTCGGCCGTGCTCGCCAAGGACAAGGCGTTCTACATCTTCACCTCTGGCACCACCGGGATGCCGAAGGCCAGCATCATGACGCACTACCGCTGGCTTCGGGCGCTTGCCGGCTTCGGCGGCCTCGGGATGCGGCTCAACAGCAACGACACCCTGTACTGCTGCCTGCCGCTCTACCACAACAACGCGTTGACGGTCGCGCTGTCGTCGGTGCTGAACTCCGGCGCCACGCTGGCGCTCGGCAAGTCGTTCTCGGCGTCGAAATTCTGGGACGACGTGATCCGCTACAACGCAACCGCATTCGTCTACATCGGCGAGATCTGTGCCTATCTGCTCAACCAGCCGGAAAAGGACACCGACCGTAAGCACAAGGTGCGGGTGATCGCGGGCAACGGACTGCGGCCGGCGATCTGGGACAAGTTCACCGAGCGGTTCGGCATCGACCGGGTGTGTGAGTTCTACGCCGCAAGCGAGGGCAACACCGCGTTCGTCAACGTGCTCAACGTCGACAAGAGCACCGGCATCTGCCCCACGCCGGTGGCGTTCGTGGAATACGACGGGGAGACCGGCGAGCCAAAGCGCGGCGACAACGGCCGGGTCCGCAAGGTGAAGACCGGCGAACCGGGGCTGCTGATCTCAAAGGTCAGCAGTTTCCAGCCGTTCGACGGCTACACCGACAAGGACGCCACCGAGAAGAAGCTTGTCCGCGACGCGTTCAAGGAAGGCGACGTCTGGTTCAACACCGGCGACCTGATGCGCTCGCAGGGCTTCGGCCACGCGGCGTTCACCGACCGGCTCGGCGACACGTTCCGCTGGAAGGGCGAGAACGTCGCCACCACCGAGGTCGAGGCCGCGGTGTCGACCGACCCGCAGGTCGAGGAGGCCACGGTGTTCGGCGTCGAGGTGCCCGACGTCGGCGGGCGGGCGGGCATGGTCGCCCTGCAGCTCAAGGAAGGCCAGGAGTTCGACGGAAAGGCGCTCGCCAAGGCGGCCTACGACAACCTGCCCGGCTACGCGGTGCCGCTGTTCGTTCGGATCGTCAAGGAGCTTGCCCACACGTCGACGTTCAAGAGCCAGAAGGTGGATCTGCGCAAGGAAGGCTACGGCGGCAACTCGGGCGAGGGCGACGAAGAGGCCAACGACATCGAGGACCCGATCTATGTGCTGTCCGGCCGCGACGAGGGCTACGTCGAGTACTACGACGACTACCTCGCCGAGGTGAAGGACGGCAAGAAGCCGAAGTAGTAGCGATTTCGGCGCGCTGATCGACGCTCAGCGCACGTCAGCGCGCCGAAATCGCAGGCCCGTAGCCTGGTAGGCGTGCAGTCGACCTTCTGCGGCCGTCCGGTGGCCGGCGATCGCGCCTTGATCATGGCGATCGTCAACCGCACGCCGGATTCGTTCTACGACCGCGGCGCCACCTTCACCGATGAGGCGGCCAAATCCGCAGCTCATCGCGTCATCGCCGACGGCGCCGATGTCGTTGACGTGGGCGGGGTCAAGGCCGGGCCGGGCGACGACGTCGGCGTCGACGAGGAAATCGCGCGGGTGGTGCCGTTCATCGAATGGCTCCGCGACAGCTACCCCGACCAGCTGATCAGCGTCGACACCTGGCGCTCTGCCGTCGCCAAACAGGCCTGCGCAGCAGGCGCCGACCTGATCAACGACACGTGGGGCGGCCACGACCCCGGCCTTGCCGAGGTCGCTGCGGAGTTCGGCGCGGGGCTGGTGTGCTCGCACACCGGCGGCGCGACACCGCGGACCCGTCCGTTCCGGGTCAATTACGGGATATCGGAGCGCGGCGTCGTCGACAATGTGATCGCCGAGGTGACCGCCGCGGCCGACCGGGCGGTGGCCGCCGGAGTGGCGCGAGACGCGGTGTTAATCGATCCGACTCACGATTTCGGCAAAAACACTTATCACGGCCTTAGTTTGTTGCGCCATGTAAAAGACCTTGTAAAAACTGGATGGCCGGTCCTGATGGCGCTGAGCAATAAAGATTTCGTCGGGGAAACTCTCGGTGTGGACCTGACAGAACGCTTGGAAGGCACCCTCGCAGCGACGGCGCTGGCCGCCGCGGAAGGCGCTGCGATGTTCCGGGTACATGAAGTCGGGCCCACGCGGCGCGTTCTCGAAATGGTCGCGTCGATCCAGGGCGTGCGTTCGCCCACGCGCACGGTTAGGGGACTGGCATGACACTGAGACGAATCCGAGTGAGGATCGCAGCGAGGGACGAGCGAGGACCGGAGCGAGGGGGAGTCGAACGATGACCCTGTCACCAGAACTTCCCGGCACAGACGTCGTCGCCGGCCAATGGTTGAACGACCACAGCTTCAGCCGACCTACGTGGACCATTGCCCAACTGGAGGCGGCCAAGCGCGGTCGCACCATCTCGGTGGTACTGCCCGCACTCAACGAGGAAGAGACCGTCGGCTCCGTCGTCGAGACCATCACACCGCTGCTCGGCGGCCTGGTGGACGAGATCATCGTGCTGGACTCCGGATCCACCGACGACACCGAGATCCGCGCGTTGGCGGCCGGTGCGCGGGTCATTAGTCGCGAGGTCGCGCTGCCCGAGGTCGCACCGCAGCCCGGCAAAGGCGAGGTGCTGTGGCGCTCGCTGGCGGTGAGCACCGGCGACATCGTCGTGTTCGTCGACTCCGACCTGATCGACCCCGACCCGATGTTCGTGCCGAAACTGCTCGGCCCGCTGCTGACCGTCGACGGTGTGCACCTGGTCAAGGGGTTCTACCGACGCCCGCTGAAGGTCAGCGGCAGCGAGGACGCCAACGGCGGCGGCCGGGTCACCGAGTTGGTGGCGCGCCCCCTGCTGGCCTCGCTGCGGCCCGAGCTGATGTACGTCATGCAGCCGCTGGGAGGCGAGTACGCGGGCACCCGCGAGCTGCTGACCTCGGTGCCGTTCGCCCCCGGCTACGGCGTGGAGATCGGCCTGCTGATCGACACGTACGACCGGCTCGGCCTTGACGCGATCGCGCAGGTCAACCTCGGCGTGCGGGAACACCGCAACCGGCCGCTGACCGAGCTCGCCTCGATGAGCAGGCAGGTCATCGCCACCCTGCTGTCGCGCTGCGGAATTCCCGACTCGGGGGTCGGCCTGACGCAGTTCTTCGCCGACGGCAACGACTACACGCCCCGCTCATCGGAGGTGTCCCTGGCCGACCGGCCGCCGATGATTTCGCTTCGACCCCGCTAGCGGGAGGGTGGTTGCGCGTCGCCGTCGGACCCGTGAGGCAGTATCGAGAGCGTGACCCTGATCCTCCTGTACCTCGTGGTGCTGATCCTGGTGGCCATCGTGCTGTTCGGTGTGGGCAGTGTGCTGTTCGGCCGCGGCGAGGTGCTGCCGCCGCTGCCCAGCGCCACCACCGCGACGGTGTTGCCCGCCTCGGGCGTCACCGGCGCGGACGTCGACGCGGTCAAGTTCGCCCAGGCGCTGCGCGGTTACAAAACCAGTGAGGTCGACTGGGTGCTCGACCGGCTGGGGCAGGAACTCGACCTGCTGCGCGGCCAGCTGGCGGCCGTGCAGGCGACCCGAACAGGCGGCGACGAGATTCTCGACGACGAGATTCTCGACGAGGAACCGATCGAGGGCGGCGCGCATGCGCTGCCGTCGGAGGACAAGGCCGATTCGTGACGGTCGTGCCGGAAGACGACGGCCGCACCCGTTGCGGTTGGATCGACCAATCCCGTTTGGCGCCAGCTGATTTCATCCTCTACCGGGACTACCACGACACCGAGTGGGGTCAGCCGCTGCACGGGTCGAAGGCGCTGTTCGAACGGGTCAGCCTCGAGGCATTTCAGAGTGGGCTGTCGTGGCTGATCATCCTGCGTAAGCGGGAGAACTTTCGGCGTGCCTTCCACCGGTTCGACATCGACAAGGTCGCGCGCTACACCGACCGCGATATCGAGCGCCTGATGAACGACGCGGGGATCGTGCGTAACCGCGCGAAGATCGAGGCGACCATCGCCAACGCGCGCGCTGTCGCCGACCTGGACGTCGACCTCGGTGAATTGCTCTGGTCGTTTGCGCCTGGGCCGCGACCGCGCCCAGCAGACATGTCCGAGGTGCCTGCCGTCACCGCCGAATCGAAGGCGATGGCCAAGGAATTGAAGCGCCGCGGGTTCAAGTTCGTGGGCCCGACAACGGCCTACGCCTTGATGCAGGCCACCGGGATGGTCGACGACCACATGGCCTCCTGCTGGGTTCCCGCCACAGCCTGATCCGCCCCTAGAAGCGATCTTGACCGGGTCTTTGCACACGCAACGCCGCGGATAGGGAACAATGGGGAAAGTTCAGAAGCAGTTCAGTGCCGGGCGCTGTCGACGGGTGGGCAGCCGGCTCATGTTGGAGGGAGCACTCGATGGCGGCGATGAAGCCCCGGACCGGCGACGGTCCTCTGGAAGCAACCAAGGAGGGGCGCGGCATCGTGATGCGGGTACCACTAGAAGGCGGTGGCCGACTCGTCGTCGAACTCACCCCCGATGAGGCTGCGGCACTCGGGGACGAACTCAAGGGTGTCACCAGCTAGCTAGAGACCTTCCGGTAGATCTCCAGGGTCTGCTCGGCGATGTGCGCCCAGGAAAACTCCTCGATACACCGCTGCCTGCCTGCCACGCCGTACTGACGGGCCCGCTCCGGTTCGGCGACCAACGCGTTGACGGCGTCTGCCAGCCGCGTCTCGAAAAACTCCGGGTCGCTCGCGTCGTAATGAACCAATAGCCCGGTCTGATGGTCGGCCACCACCTCGGGGATGCCGCCGACATCGGATGCGACCACCGCCGTCCCGCATGCCATCGCCTCGAGGTTCACGATTCCCAGCGGCTCATACACCGATGGGCACACGAAAACTGTTGCAGCGGAAAGAATTTCACGGATCTTCCCAATCGGGAGCATTTCGCGCACCCAGAACACGCCGGTGCGGGAGCGGGACAGCTCCTGCACTGCGGACGTCACCTCGGCGGCGATCTCCGGGGTGTCCGGCGCGCCCGCGCACAGCACCAGCTGCACGTCGGGCGCGAACTTGTGTGCGGCCGCGACCAGGTGCGCAACACCCTTCTGCCGGGTGATCCGTCCGACGAACGCGACGATCGGGCGGGCCGGGTCGACCCCCAGTTCGGTCAGCACCGACTCGTCGGACTCAGACGCCGCCGGGTACCACACCTCGGTGTCGATTCCGTTGCGCACCACGTGCACCCGGCTAGGATCCAACGCCGGGTAGGTGTGCAACACATCGTCGCGCATGCCGGAACTGACTGCGATGACCGCATCGGCCGCCTCGACGGCGGTGCGTTCCACCCAGGACGAGACGCGGTAACCCCCGCCGAGCTGCTCGGCCTTCCACGGCCGCATCGGCTCGAGGGAGTGCGCGGTCAGCACGTGCGGGATGCCGTACAGCAGGGCCGCGAGGTGCCCGGCCAGCCCGGTGTACCAGGTGTGTGAATGCACGACAGTGGCGCTTTCAGCCGCGTTGGCCATCACCAGATCGGCCGACAGCGTCGCCAGCGCGGGGTTGGCGCCCTTGAGCGCCGGATCGGGCTGGTGGACAAATGCTCCGTCTCGCGGGGCGCCCATGCAGTGCACGTCGACCTCGCACAGGCTGCGTAGCTGCGCAACGAGTTCGGTGACGTGGACACCGGCGCCGCCGTACACCTCGGGGGGATATTCACGCGTCATCATCGCCACCCGCATGTCTACGACCGTAGTGTCCGTCGCCGCGCGCCGCAGCCGTGTGGGGAACGCGGATTGGGGTATTCGCCAATTACTTTGACGAACAGTTGCAGGTCCAAAAGTGCCAATGCCTGGTCACGGTGGGAACCTGCAGATAGGTTTGCACTATGAGGGAGTTGCCCCACGTCCTCGGCATCGTCCTGGCAGGCGGGGAAGGCAAGCGGCTCTATCCGCTGACAGCGGACCGAGCAAAGCCTGCAGTTCCCTTCGGCGGTGCCTACCGGCTGATCGATTTCGTGTTGTCTAATCTCGTCAACGCCCGATACCTGCGCATATGTGTTCTCACGCAATACAAATCACACTCCCTTGACCGGCACATCTCGCAGAACTGGCGGTTGTCCGGTCTCGCTGGCGAATACATCACCCCGGTGCCTGCGCAGCAGCGGCTCGGGCCGCGCTGGTATACCGGGTCGGCCGACGCGATCTATCAGTCGCTGAACCTGATCTACGACGAGGACCCCGACTACATCGTCGTGTTCGGTGCAGATCACGTGTATCGGATGGACCCCGAGCAGATGGTGCAGTTCCACATCGAGAGCGGGGCGGGCGCGACGGTCGCGGGTATCCGGGTGCCGCGGGCCGAGGCCACCGCGTTCGGCTGCATCGACGCCGACGAGTCCGGCCGCATCCGCGAGTTCGTCGAAAAGCCCGCAGACCCGCCGGGCACCCCCGACGATCCCGAGCAGACGTTCGCGTCGATGGGCAACTACATCTTCACCACCAAGGTGCTGATCGACGCGATCCGCGCCGACGCCGACGACGACGACTCCGACCACGACATGGGCGGCGACATCATCCCCCGGTTGGTGGGCGACGGGATGGCCTCGGTGTACGACTTCAACAGCAACGAGGTGCCGGGAGCCACCGAGCGCGACCACGGCTACTGGCGGGACGTCGGAACGCTGGACGCGTTCTACGACGCCCACATGGACCTGGTGTCGGTGCACCCGGTGTTCAACCTGTACAACAAGCGTTGGCCGATCAGGGGCGAGTCGGACAACCTGGCCCCGGCCAAGTTCGTCAACGGGGGCTCCGCGCAGGAGTCCGTCGTCGGAGCGGGCAGCATCATCTCGGCGGCGTCGGTGCGCAATTCGGTGTTGTCGTCCAACGTGGTCGTCGACGACGGCGCGATCGTGGAGGGCAGCGTGCTGATGCCCGGCGTCCGGGTGGGCCGCGGCGCCGTGGTGCGCCACGCCATCCTGGACAAGAACGTCGTCGTCGGGCCCGGCGAGATGGTCGGTGTCGACCTGGACAAGGACCGCGAACGGTTCGCCATCAGCGCCGGCGGTGTGGTCGCTGTCGGTAAAGGGATCTGGATCTAGTCGGCCGACGATCTAGTCGACTGACGCCGGCGCGAACGTTTGCGTGACGTCTCCAGGGTCTTGGACGGGTGCGGGAGCGGGCTGGAAGGTCTGAACCGGCGCCCCTGACGGCAGGGTGCGTGGGCCGGCCTGTTCTTTCGGCGGAGCGACGCACTTGCCTGCCGGCCCTGCGGCATGAATATCCCATTCACCACCCGACATTGCGCAGCAGTGTTTGGCCTCGTCGAGCATCTGCGCGTCGTTGGTGATGCCTGCGGCATTTCTGTCGGCCACCTTCTTGATGCAGCTGTCGTACTCGCCGATATCCCATTCCCTAGGGGCTGCACTCGAAGTCGCGGGGAACGAGAAGGCAAAAACGGCTGCCAATCCGGCGATCGTAGCTTTTCCGATGGCGTTCATAATTGTTCCTTTCCTCCGGCAATGTTCTATGGCGGAGGGCGGTCGAATCATGGGGCGAATGCCTCATTGATCGGATCCACTGACCCGACTGTGCGAACGCGCCCGGATCGGTGCCGGAGGTCCCGGAGCCGAGCTAAGGGTGAGTGAAGCGTTCCCATGCCGATTGGCGTGTGACGCCCAATGCCGCCGCAATCCGGGACCAAGTAACTCCACGCTGCCGAAGCTCGTTCACGCGAGCGCGCAGATCTGCCTCGACGTTGGCCGTAGTAGCTGCGACGCGCGGGATTTCGTCGAGCAATTCGTCATCGGAGTATTCCTCACGATCGCGCAGCGGGGGCGTGTCCCGGTCGGGCCGATCTTCGACAATAGCAACGCATTTGGCAACGCAGTCGCCGCAGATGTACACGCCAAGACCGCTGATCAGCTTCTTGACTTGACGAGATTCACGCCCGCAGAACGAGCAGTACATCACTGCTGCCACTGCTTTGCTCACTATCCCTACCTTCCCCAGCGTGTCAGGATAACCCTGACGTTACCGTGTCAGGTTATACCTGACAAAGTTGATTCTCAAGCTTCGATCGCCGAGCACGCCGGAATGAAATCATCAGCGCCAAGGTGCCGTTCAGATCGTTGGTGCCGCCAAGCTGACACCCTGCGCCTACTATCCCGCGGCGTGTTGCTGCGCGAAGTCGCGGATGCAAGCAGTGACGTCCTCAACGGCCTCACACGGCAACATATGTGTCGCCTCCGGCCACAGTCGATAACGCCACGACGGCACAACGCTACGCATCCGGTCGATTCCCTTCGCGGAATCGTGAATAGTGTTTCCAGCCAACAGAACCTGCACAGGCACATCGACCGATCGCAGCAGGGAATCGGGACTATATCGCGGAAACGGGGTGCCGAACGAAGCGAACGCTGACCCCGCTGCCATCACCAGCTGCATCACGCTATCGAGCAAGCTGTCCCGCACGGGGTGACCGAGTAACTCTGCCACGGTGCGCTGCTTGCGTTCGGCGCCTGGAACCAGCAGGAGGGCTCCGTCGCGCCAGAACTTCCCGGACAATCGAGCAACTGTGTTGCACGGCTCGATGAGGGTCACCGACGCCAACCGGCCGGGCTTGCGTGCCGCCGTCTGCGCAGCCGTCCAACCCCCATACGAGTGTCCGACAAGATGCACGCCGTCCAGGGCCAGCCCGTCGAGGACCTCGTTCATGTACCGAGC
Source organism: Mycolicibacterium stellerae (assembly GCF_003719305.1). Classification (GTDB taxonomy): domain Bacteria; phylum Actinomycetota; class Actinomycetes; order Mycobacteriales; family Mycobacteriaceae; genus Mycobacterium; species Mycobacterium stellerae. The sequence continues at coordinate 46,138 of NZ_RARC01000007.1, read as the reverse complement.
ACAGTCATCCGCCGTTACCATCGCCTTGGTCTGCACACTTGCGCCGGGTTGGCCGAGCATGTCGACGGTATAGACCGTGAATTCGCCCGCCAGGGCAGGTATGTGCTCCGCCCACATTGCGGACGTGGCCCAAAAGCAATGCAATAACACCAGCGGAACCCCGCCATCAGGCCCATGCTGATACCCCCGCACGAGACCGAACTCAGTCGCCACATCGTGGACAGCATCCGGGGCGGGGCTCAGTGACCGCACGCGGTCATAGACCGCCAGATAGCGCCGCCGTGCTTCGGTGCCACGAAAACCCGACTTATCAGACATCCCACCTTCACCTGCCCGGGGCTGTGTCCTCGGTGCCTGCTTTGACGCGAAGGGCATCTCCTGCCAAAGGGCGTTTGAGTCCTTCAAGTGCGCACAAGATGACGGTCTCGGCCTCGCGTGAGGCTATCTCGGGGTCCGTCGCATCGGTGATGTATAGGACGGCGTTGTAGAACATGCTGAAGAAGAGTTCGACGGTGGCCTCAATCGGGACTGGGCGCGCGTACCCGTCCGCTATGAAGCTCTGCAATGTCGAACGTAGGAACGGGAGGGTCTGCTGCTCGTTGAGTTCCCGTACCCGATCCCAACCCAAAACGCTGACCACCTGACGGAGCAGTGCGCGGGCTTCGTCGTCAGCGACGTAGCTGCGTAGGAACAGGCCGATCGCAGTCTCAACCGTGCGCCACGGCTGAGCTTCGGATTCGGTGGACATTGCGTCGATGACCTTGGCGGTAACCGCCTGCTGGCTGGACCGAAACAGTGCGGTGAAGATCGCCTGCTTGTCGTGGAAATGGTGATACACGGCGCCCTTACTGGCCTGCGCTGCCCGGGCGATCTCGTCGACGGATGTCGCGTCGAAGCCCTTGGAGACGAAGAGCGTCCTCGCGGCATCGAGCACGGCTTCACAGGTCAACGCGGCATATCTTTCGCGTCGGCTGACCTTGACGTCGCTCACCTTCGCGATGATACTCATCGACTAATAGTCTAATACCGACTTAGAGTCGGTCAACGACGAACAGCTCGGAATCGCGGAGGAGTTCTGTCCGAGCTTGGCCCCTCACGGAACAGCTATCGGCGCTATTTCTCGAGCGGGAAGGGAGGTGCACGAGCATGACCGGTCACGCTGTCGTCCTTGGCGCTGGCATTGGCGGATTGATAACAGCTGCGGTACTCGCCGAACGCTTCTCGACTGTGTCGATAGTCGAACGAGATCGCCTGCCGGACACTCCAATTGATCGGCGCGGCGTAACCCAGGGCCGCCACTTGCACAGCCTGCTCAGCCGAGGCTCACAAATCATCGAGGAACTACTCCCGGGGTTTCTAGCCGATCTCGGCGCGGCGGGCGCCCTGGTGCTCGATGACGTCGACATGAGTCGCATCTATAGCCGGATAGGCCCGTACACCTTCAACCGCAACGATCCCGCCGCCGATCCTGCCGCGTTGACCACCTACCTGGTCAGCCGACCCTTCCTCGAGTTTCACCTGCGCCGACGCGTCGCCACTCTCAGCAACGTGTTGTTCCTCGAAGGCCGAGACGTCGGTGACCTGCTCGCCGCGCAACCGGAGCGCGTCACCGGCGTCACCGTCCACGCCCGCGACGCTGCAGGCTCCGAGGCTCTCAACGCCGATCTGATCATTGACGCCACCGGCCGCGCCACCCGCACACCGTTTCTCCTGGAACGGCTCGGCTACACCCGACCCTCCGAACAGACATTCACCGTCGACGGCGTCTACTACAGCCAACAGATCGCCATCCCCGACCAGGACGATTTTCGGGAGCGGATGATTCTCGTCCTGCCCGAGGGAAAGGCCCAACGCGGCGGGCTGGTGGCCTGCGAGAACAACAGATGGACGTTGACCATCGCCAGCCGCGCCGACGACTTAGGGTATGCACCAACGGATTTCGGTGAAATGCTCACCCTCGCCGAGGATTTCGTGCCCGCCCATATCCAGCAGCCACTCCGGCGCGCGCAACCACTGACGGAGGTGTCGACATACCGATATCCCGGCGGCGTGTGGCGTCGCTATGACCGCATGACTCGATACCCGAAAGGGCTTCTGGTCATCGGCGACGCATTGTGCTGCCTGGATCCCATCAACGGTCAAGGCATGGCCATGGCCACCTTGCACGCGCACACCCTGCGCACTCAACTGCGTCGAGCCAATCCGGTAGATCCGCAGGCGTTCTACACATCCATTGCCGCGGTGATCAAACCCGTCTGGGCCGCCAATGCCGAGCAGCCCTCCGGCCGCACGCCCGGTAGGGCCGCGACGTCGCTGCGCCAGCGAGCAGTTCGATGGAGTCGGCGCAAGATCCTCGAAGCCGCGGTCGACGACATCGTTATCACCGAACGTCTCATGCGCGTGGCCAATCTGATCGACCCACCACAGCGACTGCTCGAACCGAAGGTTCTGGCCCACGTTGTTGCACACCACGCCCGTCAATCCCTGAGCCGCCGCCGCACAAAGTGACACCCCTCGACCACATCACCGAAACCGACAGTGCCATCGAACAGAGAGGCTCCACATGGCTATCACGCAAGACGAACTCATCGCTGGTATCGCCGAAATAATCGAGGAGGTCACGGGAATCGAACCCTCCGAGGTAACGATCGAAAAGTCATTCGTAGACGACTTGGATATCGACTCGCTGTCAATGGTCGAGATCGCGGTACAGACCGAAGACAAATACGGAGTCAAGATTCCAGACGAAGACCTTGCAGGCCTGCGCACCGTCGGCGATGTGGTTGCATACCTACAGCGGCTTGCGGAGGCTAATCCCGAAGCCGCCGAGGCGATCCGAGCACAGTTCGACAAGCCAGCCGAATGATGCAAAGGACAATGATGTCGATGGCCGCTGATGCCAACGATGGTGTTCCAACACGATTCGATCACGATGAGCACCACGACCGGGATCGAAAACCACTGGCCCGACTGCGCGAACGCGCCCGCCCGGAAACCGGCACCTGCGCCGGCGGCAGCTCAGGCCAACAGTCAGACGCCAACGAGCGGCGCAATGAGCGTGCACCTGGTAGCAGAGTGAGATACTTGCTCAGTGAAAGAGCGGGTCGTGGGCCGTTCCGTGGAACTCTCGGCAGTTGCTGACCTCTTGTCCTCGGCCCGAGTCGAGCCGTCCCGTCTGCTACTTGAAGGCGAGTCCGGGATCGGCAAGACCACTGTGTGGTCGACGGCTCTGGAGCTGGCCCGCGAGGAGGGATTCCAAGTGCTGTCGACGCGCCCGGCCGCGTCGGAGTCGGTGCTTGCCTACGCATCGCTGGCCGACATGTTGGCCGGAGTCGACGCCGCGCATTGGGCCGACCTTCCCGCACCACAGCAGCTTGCCCTCGATAGGGTGTTGTTGCGCGCGAACGCGGACGGCGGTGCAACGGACCCGCGGGCGGTAGCTGCCGGATTCCTGTCTGTAGTGGAACGCCTGGCCACGCAGTCGCCGGTTCTGTTGGCCGTCGACGACATGCAATGGCTCGATTCGTCCAGCGAGGCGGCGTTGACATTCGCCGTGCGCCGGCTGTGCGGACACGTCGCGTTCCTGGGCGCGGCGCGTGTGGATAGTGTCGGCTCAAGTGGGGGAACCCTTGTACGACTCGGCGAGTCGGAGCAACTGCGCCGAGTTCGGTTGTGTCCGTTTGACTTAGCGGGGACGCGTGCGGTGGTTTCCCAAGCCACTCGTCGTTCGTTCGCCCGGCCGACGATGGTGCGCATTCACGAGATATCCGGCGGAAATCCGTTCTTCGCCCTGGAGCTGGCGCACGCCATCGACGACGAGCAGGGCCCACTTGAAATGCCCTTGCCAGCAACACTTTCCGAACTGGTTCGGACCAGGATCAGGGAACTGAATTCAGACGCTTACGCCGCCTTGCTTGCTGCAGCATCTGTGTCGTCGCCGACGGTCGAGCTGGTCGCCAAGGCCGTCGGCAGCACGACCGAGATTGCCGTCGAGCTGCTGGAATCGACCGCGGTCAAGGAGATCGTCACTGTCCGCGGTGCCGCCGTCCGCTTTACCCACCCCCTGATGGCGTGGGGTGTCTACACCGACGCGGACCCGGGTGCGCGCCGGATGATGCACCGGCGACTGTCCGCCGTCGTCGACGAGCCTGAACTGCGGGCCCGCCACCTCGCCTTGGCGGCCACCGGCCCGGACGAGGAAACTTTGCAGTCCTTGGATACGGCTGCCGAGCTGGCCCGGCATCGCGGAGCCCCCGCCGCGGCGGCAGAGCTCATCGAGTTGGCCATTGCGCTAGGTGCCGATAGCTCACAGCGCCGAATCCTGTTGGCAAGAAACCAGTTCACTGCCGGCGACAGCGCTCAGGCACGCGTGCAACTAGACCGAGTCGTCGCGGGGTCGGTGCCCGACGCGGTGCGTGCAGAGGCCTTGACGCTGCTCGCGGTGCTCAGCCTTACCGACGGCAGCTGGGTCGCAGGTGCCGAGCTGCTCGAGCAGGCGTTTGGCGAGGCGCTGGGCGACCTGGCGCTGCGCGTGCGAATCCTGATTCCGTGGGCGCTGGCTCAGCTCAACGGCGGACAGTTCGAGGCGGCGGCACGCACGATCGCCGATGCGGTCGCCGACGCGACCGGACTCGGGGATGACCAGCTGTTGAGTCAAGCGCTCAGCATGCGCGTGATCGTCGACTTTCTGCGGGGCAACGGTGTTGACAACGAACTGCTGAGCCGCGCGGTGGCGTTGGAACGGCGCGACCCGCCGATCTGGGTGCAACTGCGCCCCACCGTGCACTGCGCTTCGCTGCTCGGGTGGACCGGGCAGCATGATGCCGCCCACGACCGGTTCCTCGCCATCCGACAGGACTTGATCGAGCGCGGCGAGGAAAGCGAGTTGATGTTCGTCGCGTTTACCAGCGTCCTGAACGAGATATGGCGAGCGGACTTCGCCACGGCCAGGGCGGTGGTCGCCGATGCCCTCGAAAGGGCGATGCACCTGAACGGGGTCTTGCCGCTCGGGGTGGCCCTGATGCTGCAGGCCACTCTCGATGCGTATGCAGGCCGCGAACTCGACGCGCGTCGACATATCGACGAGGCCACCGAGGCGATCAACCACAGCGGGTCCCACTACCTGATCGCGTGGCTCGGGTCGGCTTCGGGCTTTCTCGAGGTGTCGCTAGGCGACTATGAATCGGCCCTGCGGATCTTCGAACCGGCTCTGGCCCGAATCATGAAGACCCCACGCTCAACGGAGATCTTCGTTGCGGGGTTCGTCCCGGATGCGGTCGAAGCCCTGGTGCACCTTGGGCGTCTCGATGACGCCGAACCCGTGATCCGCATGATCGAGGACAACGGGAGCCGACTGGACCGGGCATGGATGCTCGCGACGGGTGCACGGTGTCGGGCAATGCTGCTGGCCGCCAGGGGCGATGTCGACGCAGCCGAAAAGGCGGTCGAGCGTGCGTTGAGAGAACACGAGCGGTTGCCCATGCCATTCGAACGGGCAAGGTCGCTGCTCTTGCTCGGTCAGATCCAGCGCCGCCGGCGAGCCAAGGACGCCGCCGCTGCCACGCTGCGCGAGGCGCTCGACGTATTCGAAGAGCTCGGCACTCCGCTGTGGGTGGATCGGGCTCAGGTCGAGTTGGCCCGCGCCAAGACCGGTGCTCGTCCCACCGCCGAGTTGACGCCGTCCGAGCGGCGGGTGGCCGAACTGCTCGCGTCGGGCATGACGCGGCGAGAGGTCGCGGCTGCACTGTTCATCAGCCCGAAGACGGTGGAGGCCAGCCTCACCCGCATCTACCGCAAGCTCGGCATCCATTCGCGGGCCGAACTGGGCCGGTATATGGCAAATCCATAGGCGAACGCCCTATTCCTTCGGACGTTTGCTGCGCATAGCGTCGAACCCACTGCGCGCGGTCGTGCGCCGGACGGTCGGGGACCAGATTAGGAGCAATCATGCAAACCCTCGTCCCACTGGCGATCCGTCGCCTGGCACCTGCCTTGCTGCTGGCGGCGGCAGCCACACTCGGTGCGAATCCTGCGACGGCGAGCGCCGAATGGGACATCGGACAGTACGACAACTGCATGAACAACGCAATTGACATGGAGATGGCCGGCGACATCACCCCCCTAGAGCGCGACTACGAGTTCATACGTTGCTGCTTTGGTTCCGGCGGCGTAGTGGACGGGGGGGTCCCGGGCGGTTGCGGGGCTCCCCCTGCGGTAGCAGCTTCCGACACGCCGAGCGCACCATCGGCGGTCAACGCCGATCCCGACGTCGACGCAGGCTCGGCCCCCAAGCCGACCAAGAAACCGCCGACCAAGCTTCCGACCCTGCCGGATCCGGATCCCGAGCCCGCGCCGGTCGGCTGACCTGAGCAGCTCGCCGGAAGGGCGTCTGGGTCCAACTCGGATCTAACTCGGCTGCGCTGCTTTCTGCCGCCGTCGTCGCCAGAGCTTGAAGAACGCCCAGGCAAGCGCGGCGATCACGACGAGCACCACGACCGGGATCAGGATCGCCAGGAACACCAGACCGATGCTGATGCCGTCCTCGATGGTGGACAGCACCGGCGCCGCGACACCCGCGGTCGCGACGTTGGCCGCGGGCCGCACCGCCGACTTCGTCAGCGACACCACAAGTGCCACCAGCACACCGACGACGATCGGGATCCACTGGCCCGACTGCGCGAACGCGCCCGGATCGGTGACGGCGTGAGTCTGGGCGGCCGTGCCCGAGCCGAACACGATGCCACCGGACGTCGGGCGGACGAACGTCTGGATCGCGTCGTTGACGCTGTCCAGCGCCGGGATCTTGTCGGCGACGATCTCGATGACCAGCAGCACCGCGACGATGGCCATCACCCAGCCGTTCTCCAGCCAGGCCCAGCCGTGCGGCAGCGTGATCAGGTCGGTGAACCGGGACAGCAGGCCCAGCGCCAGCAGCGGGATGTAGGCGTTCAGTCCCGACGCAGTGGCCAGCCCAAGGCCGGTCAGCAGTTCCACATATGCATTTTGACGTCCTCCCCGGCCTGATGTCGGGGATTCCAGCTCTGTCCCACTGATTTAGGCGGCAGGAGTGCAGAGTTGAGGTTCACGGTTCGTAGACCGCCACTTGGCGAGGTCTCCCCGTGCTGTCACCGCCCGTCCGGCGGCGATGTTGCGTGCAGCGTTGACGTCGGCGCTGCATCGGCCCGCTGTGCAGGCTTGGCACTCGAAGACCGCTTGGCTCTTGCGATTTTCAGGTGCGGTGTGCCCGCACACCGAGCATCGTTGCGACGTGTACGCGGCCGGGATCTGCTCGACCCGACCGTAAGCCTTGTGCTGCAACCGGGCGGCGAGAAGCCCCCAACCGCTGCGGCTGATCGCCCGATTCAATCCGCGCTTCTGAGCAACACCAACACCCGGCTGATCGACGGTCCCTCGCGCGGAGCGAGTCATCGCCCGCACGTCGAGGGCTTCGATCCGGATCGTGTCGAAGCGGCGCGCGATGTCAGTGGTGGTCTAGGACTTGACACCCGCTGGCACGCGGCGCGACAGCCGAAACCGCACCCAGCCCACCTTGGGCACCCACACCCGACCGAGCCGGCGGTTGAGCCGCACAAGGTGATGTGGTTTGCGGCCTGGTTGCCAACGCTGCTGCTGCTCAACCGCGAGATCCCACAGGTAGCGTGCGTCGCGACAGTGCTCCAAGAGAATCACTTCTTGCGCAGTGGTGGCGACAACCGAAACCTCGACATACTCGCAAAGTAAGCGCCGCCACCGACATTCGTCCGCCCTACGCCTTGTGAGAAGGGTTCACTCCAGGACGGCCAATTCGAGACCCTGCAAGCGGTGCGGGTCCGCCTCGATGTCGATCTCGGTGATCTTGTCGCCGACGACGCCGAACCGCAGCACCAGCGCCAGCCTGCCTCCTGGGGCGACGACGACGCCGACCGCGCCGTCTACCAGCGCAGGCTCGGCGAAGCGGGCGTTGGCCGAGAAAGCGAGCGCATTGGCGGCGACGGCCCGCGCTCCGCGGATGGTCGTCGCGGTGCCCGCGGCGGCGGCGTCGACCCGAAGCACCACGTCGGCGTCGAGCGCGGCGAGCAGCGAGTCGAAGTCACCGTCGCGGGCCGCGGTCAGGAACGCATTGACGAGCCGGCGCTGGGCGACCAGATCCGTTGCGGCATCGGGAGTCTGGCCGCGCACTCGGCGCCGGGCGCGGGCCGCGAGCTGTGCGGTGGTGTTCTCCGACCGGCCCACAATCGGTGCGATCTCCGCGAACGGCAGGTCGAACATGTCGTGCAGGACGAACGCCAGCCGCTCGGCGGGTGACAGCCGCTGCAGGACGACGAGCAACGCCGCGCCGACCGAGTCGGCCAGCAGCACCTCCTGTTCCGGGTCGACCGGTTCGGCGGTCGCGATGCCTGTACCCGCCACGGCCTCGTCGAGCGGCTGCTCGGGTCTGGCGCTGCGGGCGCGCAGCATGTCGAGGCAGATGTGAGCGACGACGGTGGTCAGCCAGCCGCGCATGTTGCGCACGTCGACGATGTCAGCGCGGTCCATCCGCAGCCAGGCCTCCTGGACGGCATCCTCGGCCTCGGGCGCCGAGCCGAGCATCCGGTAGGCGACCGCACGAAGATGCGCGCGATGCTCCTCGAAGTCTTTCACCTGCCGTCTCCTCTTCAGAAGTCATAATCTGCTGCCGCGGTCCGTCATAGCTATGACGAAACGGGAGGACGGCATATGACCGAGACGACGATGCGGGCGCCGAGGCTGTTGCGCGCGGTGTTCGTGGCGCACGGCCTGATCACGCTCGCAGGAGCAGTTGTGCTGACGGTGACCCCGACCGCGATCCCAGCGGCGGTGGGAATCACGTTGGAGCGGCAGGAGTATCTGCTCGTCTACCTCGTCGGTGCAGCAGAACTCGCTGTCGCCGTGCTGTCGTTCGGCGCCACCCGGCTGACCGACGAGGCGGCGCTGCGTCTTGTCGTGACGACGTTCGTCGTCCTGCACGGTGCCAGCGGCGTGCTCGATCTCGTCTACATGGCGGCGGCCGGGCCGAACGCCACGGTCATCGCCAACACGGTGCTGCGCTTCACTGTGGTGGCGGTGTTCCTGTTCGTGTGGCGGGCGGCGCGGCCTCACCACACGTAGGGCATCAGCCGGTAATGGACCTTGTCCATGTATTCGCGGTATCCCGCCAGGTCCTGCTTCAGCATGGCCTCCTCGTCGTTGATGCGCAGCGCCAGCACCGCAAGGCCGGGGACGACGATCAACAGGCCCCAGTACGAGCCGAGCGCCAGCGGGCTGCCGACCATCAGGATCACGTTGCCGAAGTACATCGGGTGTCTGACGAATCCGTACCAGCCCGTCGACGACAGCTGCTGGCCGGACTCGACGGTGATATTGGCTGCGGCATAACCGTTCTGGATCGTCACCAGCATCGCGATGGTGAGGCCGACGGCGACGAGGACGAGTCCGACTACCGACACCGCCGCGGGCACCGCCGACCAGCCGAGGCGATGGTCGAGCGCGCTGATCGCGATCATCGCCGCCATGGACGAGAACGCGACGGCGATGATGACTTTCTGCAGGGGCCGTGTCTCGGCGCCAGGGCCCGCCTGCATGCGTCGTCGAAGGGCCGCCGGATTCTTCACTGCCAAATAGGTGCTCGGTATCAGCGTTGCCGCCGCGAACACCGCGATGAACGCCCACCCCTGCCAGTAGTGGAACGTGCCCGCGGGTACGAACACCAGTAGGCCGAATACCACCAGCCCGATAACGGAGGTAACTGCCGCTTGGATAAGCATTTTCATGGTTCACCACACCCCGGGGACCAGGCGGTAGTGAACCTTCTCGATGTACTCGTCGTAGCCGGCGAGATCCTGGCGCAGCGCCTTCTCCTCGTCGGTGATGCGAGCGACGAAGATCAGCACGCCGGGAATCATCGTCAGCAGGCCCCAATACGAGCCGAGGGCAAGCGGCATGCCGACGACCAGGATCAGCGCCCCGACGTACATCGGGTGGCGGACAAGGCTGTACAGCCCCGTTGACACCACCGGCTGCTCCTTTTCGACCGTGATGGTCGCCGCCGCGTAGTTGTTTTGTATGACAACGACTTCGGCCACTGCAAGCCCGGCAAAGACCAGCGCATTACCCACCACGACGACCGCCGTCGGCACGGTGGACCACCCGAATCGGTGGTCAAGAGCGCTGATGACACCCGCGGCCACAGTTGTCAGGATGATCCCGACATTGATGAGCTTCTGCACCATTCGGCATTCCGCCAGTGGGCCTGTGCGCGTGCGTCGTCTGAACGCATCGGGGTACTTCACGGCCAGATAGATCGTCGGGATCATCGTGCCGACCTCGAAAACGGCGATGAAAACCCAAGCCTGCCAGTAGTCGAACGTGCCTGCGGGCCAGAACAGCAGTACCCCGAAGAAGACGATGCTGAAGACTGCGTACCAGAGCATCAGAAGAGTGGTCTTCACTGATTCCTCCTTTTCAGACGGCGTCGCGACCTCAGGCGGCGTCGCGACGGCGGTAGATCGCGCCTGCGACACACGTCAGTGCTAACGCAGCGATCACCATGACGGTCAACGCGATGACCGAATACTCACTCGGCGCCTTTGTCTGGCCGATCGGCGACGCATCGAGCAGCCACTGCGGCAATCGCAGCAGCGCGCCGAGGTACAGCGAGGTGACCACGAACGTCACTGCCAGCCAACCGATCCACGGCTGCTTCAGCGCGACCGCCAGGGCGGCGACGCCGGCCATCGCCGCCATCGCGGGGACGAACGCAAGTGCGGCAAGCGTCAGGCGCCAGACGGTCGGCGGGTCGCCGATCGTGATGCCCGCGCCGAGACCCATTCCGAGACCGGCGAAGAACATCAGCACCGCTGACCCGACGGCGGTGGCTACGACGGCGGTGACCAGCCACCGCCACCGCGACACCGCCCCGGCCAGAACCGCCTCGCCCAACCCGGACTCTTCGTCGCCCCATACGCGCAACACCGCGGAGACGACATAGGCGGTGGCCCCTGCGGCAAGGAACTGCGTCAAGGTGGTGTACACGCCGTCCGTACCCTGCTGGGCAAGCACGCGCTGCAGGAGTTCGTTACCCTCGGCCGCATCGAGCAGCGACTTCGTCATCGACCCGAATGCCAAGCCGGACAGGAACAGTCCCACGGCCCAGCCGATCGTCTGACCGCGTTGCAGTGTCAGGTGCAGGCCGAACACGTTTCTGATGGGATGCGCGTTCGGATGCTCACCGCTGGACGGGACGACGCCGTCGTCGTACTGCCTGCTGCTCTCCAACAACGAAGCCGACACGATGAGGCCGACCGCGAGCACGACCAGCAATGCGAACGGCCACCAGCGCAGGTCGACGAACGGGCGCATCTGCTGCGCCCACGCGATGGGGGAGAACCAGGACAGCGCGCTGCCGGAGTTCTCGATGACGTCGCCGACCCCGCGTACCAATGCGGCAAGCGCGAGCGCGGCCATCGCCGCACCCGTTGCGGCGCGTCGCTGCCGCCATAACTGTGCGGTCACCGCCGCGACGGCGCCGAACACCATTGATACACCGGTGACTCCGAGGCACATCGCCGCGGTGTCGACGACACCGAACCCGGTCGCTGCCATCGCCGCCGTCATGGTCACCGCGAGTATCGCGTTGACGCCGCCCACCACGGCCAACGCGGCATAGGTCCTGGCGTGGCGGCCCACCACGGATGACAGCACCAGTTCGGCTGCACCGCTTTCCTCCTCGGCGCGGGTGTGCCGAATCACGGTGAGAATCGACAGGATCGACGCTGCGATGATGAGGGTGAGCATCAGCTCGTTGGCCATCATCACGCCGAGATCGGTTTCGTTGACGCCGAACATGGGGCCGCTCAAGATCATTCCGGCGGGTGTCTTCATCAGGTTGACCCGGGCGACGCGCTGCGCCTCTTCGGGGTAGGCGAGCTTGATGGCATTGGGCGTGTACACCATCATCAACGTCAGGGTGGAGATCCAGATCGACAGCCGCACACGGTCACGCCGCAGAGCCAGCCTGATCAGGCTGCCGACACCGGTGAATCGCGACGCCTGCGGCGGCGCTTCATGCCTTCCTGGATGCGGGGCCAGCGTCGCCGTGCTCATCGACCTGCTCCCTGGTACTCGCGCAGGAACATGTCTTCCAGGGACGCAGGCGTGACGGTCAAATCGATGATCCCCAAGTTGGTCAGCAGCGCCATCGCGTTGTCCAGGTCGTTGCGGTCGACCGAGAAGACGTAGTGGCCGTCGTCGATCGAGAAGTCGTGGACGAACGGCGTCGACTGAAGTCTCTGGCCGTCGCTGTGGGTGCGCACCTTGACTGTGGTCCGCATCAGGTGCCGCAGCTGGTCGAGCGTGCCCGACCGCACCGCCCGGCCGGCCCGGATGATGGTGACCGTTTTACACAACTCCTCGACCTCGGCAAGGATGTGGCTGGACAACAGCACGGCCGCGCCGTGGGCGGCAACCTCGGCGACGCAGGTCTGAAACGCCTTCTCCATCAACGGGTCCAGGCCGGAAGTGGGCTCGTCGAGGATGTAGAGTTCGGCGTTGGTGGCGAAGGCCGCGACGATGGCCACCTTCTGCCGGTTGCCCTTCGAGTAGGTGCGGGCCTTCTTGTGCGGATCGAGTTCGAACCGCTCGATCAGCTCATCGCGCCGGCGGGTGTCGACTGCCTCCTTGCCGCGCAGCCGCGCCAGGAAGTCGATCGCCTGCAGGCCGGTCAGGTTGGGCCACAACGTCACGTCGCCGGGCACATAGGCGATGCGCCGGTGCAGGTTGACCGCGTCGCGCCAGGGGTCTCCGCCGAGAAGTCGCACCGTGCCGCCCTCGGCGCGCAGCAGGCCGAGCAGCACACGAATCGTGGTGGACTTGCCCGCGCCGTTAGGTCCGAGAAAGCCGCTGATGTCACCCGGCGCAACGGTCAGGTCGAGGCCGTCGAGGGCCTTGGTTTGCCCGAATGTTTTGACCAGGCCACGGATTTCGACAGCTGGCTGGGTGGTTCCGCTCGTGTTAGCCCGTTGCAGTGACGCCGTCGTCATCGTGTCCTCCTCCAGTCGATTTGGTGAACGGAATGCCTTGTTCGCGTTGGGCGAGAAACGCCTCGTACATCGACGAGTCGGCCATCAAACCGTTGGAGTAGAGCTCCAGCGCGGGCAGCACCATGTCCTCGGCGTAGTCGCGCAACACCGCCCGCAGATCGGTTGGGTTGTCGTGCATCTGCAGATACAGCAGGAAGCCGCCGCCGTTGTTGATGCCGAGAAACCTGGCCCTGGCTTTCGGATCGCGGCTGGGTTTGAGGGTGCCTGCGCGAACGCCTTCTTCGAGATACTCCTCGGAGTTGTCGATCATCCGCTGCCAGAACGTCTTGGCGAGCGCGCCACCAGACTGCATGCTGCGCACCAGGTAGGCCATCATCGGCGCGTACGACTCGATCTCGGCCATCTGCGAGAACCAGGTGGTCGCATCCGCAGAACGCAGGGATTCGGATTTCGACTGGCGAATCTGCTCGACGATGTAGTCGTCGCACGCTCGCAGCAGACCGTCTTTGGATCCGAAATGGTGGATGACCAGCGCGGCGCTCACACCTGCCGCCTTGGCTATCGCACGCAGCCCGACATTGAAGCCGTGCTGGCCCACCTGGTCGATCGCGGCATCGCGGATCCTTGCGACAGCCGTCAGATCGTCTGCTGAACGCATGTTTAGTACGCTAAACGCGCGTTCAGCCGATCGTCAAGCGGATAACCGTCAAGGTTCCGTAAAAATGCCGCCACTTCTCCCTCGCGAGCAGACGCATAAGTACCCGAAAAGCGCTCCAAAAGGGGACTTTTGCGTCTGCTCGCGAGGGAAGGCGCGGGAGAAGGTGGGCCCAGCTCGCGAGTGAACAGCTAGGCGTCGTCGGGTGACGGCCAGTCGCGCGCGGCGGCCAGCAGCCCGTCGCCCAGCGGCACCAGCACCGGCGTCAGGCGCTCGTCCTCGGCGATCAGCCGTGCGGCCTCACGGACGGCGGTGACCTCGGCATCGTGGGCCTTGGCGTCGCCGGCCCGCCCGCCAAGCGCCGCCCGGTGCACGACGATCGCACCGCCGGGCCGCAGCAACCGCACCCCTTCGACCACGAAGTCGGGCTGGTCGGCCGGCTCGGCATCGATGAACACCAGGTCGTAGGACTCGTCGGCCAGCCGGGTGAGGACTTCCTGGGCCCGCCCGCTGATCAGTCTGGTCCGCGACGGCCCGATGCCCGCCTCGCTGAACGCCTGCTTGGCGAGCCGCTGGTGCTCGGGCTCGACGTCGATCGTCGTCAGCACACCGTCGGCGCGCATTCCGGAAAGCAGCCACAGCCCGCTGACACCGGCTCCGGTACCTACCTCGACGACTGTCTTCGCGCCGCTGAGCTTGGCCAGCACGCTGAGCAGGGCGCCAACGGCGGGGGTGACGGCGCCGGCCCCGGTCTCGACGGCGCGGTCGCGCGCGGCGGCCACGATGGCATCCTCGGAGATCGAATTTTCGGCGTGATTGACGACGGACTCGGCGCGGCTGGGCTGCGGCTGGCTCGTCGGATCATCGGCCATGCCCGCAGCGTAGAGCGGTGGCCATTGCGCCACCACCGCGACACGCCCGCTCCACGACGCCGAAATCGCGTGGAACTCGTTTGATTTGCCCTGGTTAAAACGAGCGTGAGATGGGTAACAATCAGGTTTCTCAGGGAAAGTTCAGTCGCCTCATATGCCAACCACACGACGGTCGGGGACGGTAACCGCATGGAACACGGCGGACGCTGGCGCTCTGGGAATAACCAAATCGATCGTCGTGTTGCCAACGATGTCGCGTTCCCGGTAAGCGGTGAACGCTGTGATCTGGAGGATCCGACGACCACAACCACAACGGCCCCCCATCTGACCCCTGTGTCGATGTCCCATCTCGAGCAGTACACCGACGGGGAGTGGGTTGAGCCTTCCGAAGAGCCACAGGGCACCGCGGTCTTCGACGCCACCGGTGACCACTCCACCATGCCGTCATGGGATGAACTGGTGCGTCAGCACGCCGACCGGGTGTACCGCCTGGCCTATCGGTTGTCGGGCAACCAGCACGACGCCGAGGATCTGACCCAGGAGACCTTCATCCGCGTCTTCCGGTCCGTGCAGAATTACCAGCCCGGCACGTTCGAGGGCTGGCTGCACCGCATCACCACCAACCTGTTCCTGGACATGGTCCGCAGGCGTGGCCGCATCCGCATGGAAGCGCTGCCCGAGGACTACGACCGGGTGCCTGCCGACGAACCCAACCCGGAGCAGATCTACCACGACTCGCGGCTCGGCCCTGACCTGCAGGCCGCCCTCGATTCGCTGGCGCCGGAGTTCCGCGCGGCGGTGGTGCTGTGCGACATCGAAGGTCTGTCCTACGAGGAAATCGGCGCAACGCTCGACGTGAAGCTGGGAACCGTGCGCAGCCGGATCCACCGTGGTCGACAGGCGCTGAGGGACTATCTGGCACTCCACTCGGCCGACACGGCCCAGTCAGCCTGACCGTTCCCGGGTGTCGGGTGCAGCTTCCCGCGCTACATTCAAAGAAGCACCGTCTATCGCGAAGATGATGGGCCGAGAGGAGCGGGGTGATGGCCGATCCAGGGCATGTGTTCCGTCGTGCGTTCTCCTGGCTGCCCGCCCAGTTCGCCTCGCAAAGCGATGCGCCGGTAGGGCCACGTCAGTTCGGCTCAACCGAGCACCTGTCCACCGAGGCGGTCGCCGCCTTCGCCGACGGTGAACTACGGATGACCGCGCACCTGCGCGCCGCGCACCACCTTTCGATGTGCCCGCAGTGCGCCGCCGAGGTGGACGCCCAGCGTCAGGCCCGCTCCGCATTGCGAGACTCCCGTCCTATCGCCATTCCCAGTTCGCTACTTGGACTGCTGTCGCAGATCCCACAGGACACTGCGCAGGTCCAGCCCCCCGAAGATAACCAGACCGACTTTGCTGATGGCTCGATCCGCGGCCGGCGCAAGCGCCGGTAGTGTGTAAAACAAACCAAGCATCGACGCGCGCCGGCGAATAGCGGCGACCAAACAGAGAGTGATACGCGGGTGACCAAGCAGGACCAGTCCGAAGGTAGCCACCGGGTCGCGCCCCGCCCTGTCTCACGCCCACCTGTCGACCCGTCCACCACCCGGGCATTCGGCAGGCCCCATGGCGTCGACGGCTCCTTCGTCGGCGTCGACGGCCAGCCCGATCAGGGTGAGTACACACCGACCAATCAGGCGCCCGATCCCGTCCTCAACGAGGCGTTCGGACGGCCGAACGGCAGCGGCGACTCACTGCAACGCCATCCCGCAGATATCGGCGCGCTGGAAGCCGAGCGGGACAGGAACAAGCCGGAAGAGCCCGACGATCCGTGGCGGGATCCGAATGCGGCGGCCGCGCTCGGTACCCCGGCAGTGCCGACGCCGCTACCCGCACCCGCCGCCGCGGACGTCGGCAAGCTCGGCGTCCGCGACGTCCTCTTCGGCGGCCGAGTGTCCTATGTCGCGCTTGCCGTGCTGGCGATCGTCGCCCTGGTCATCGGTTTGGCCGGCGGCTGGGTCGGGCGTAAGACCGCCGAGGTCGTCGAGGCGTTCACCACGTCGAAGGTGACGCTGCACACCGACGGCAACTCCGAACAACCCGAAGGTCGCTTCGCGAAAGTCGCCGCCTCCGTGGCTGATTCGGTGGTAACCATCGAAGCGGTCGGCGACAACGAAGGCGCGCAGGGGTCCGGCGTCGTCGTCGACGGCCGCGGCTACATCGTTACCAACAACCACGTGATCTCCGAGGCCGCAACCAACCCAAGCCAGTACAAGTTGTCGGTGGTGTTCAACGACGGCAAGTCAGTGCCTGCCAACCTCGTCGGCCGCGATCCGAAAACCGACCTGGCCGTGCTGAAGGTCGACAACGTCGACAACCTGACCGTGGCGAAGCTGGGTAATTCGGACAAGCTGCATGTCGGTGACGAAGTCATCGCGGCTGGCGCGCCACTCGGCCTGCGCAGCACCGTCACCCAGGGCATCATCAGCGCGCTGCACCGGCCCGTCCCGCTCTCCGGCGACGGCTCCGACACCGACACCGTCATCGACGGCGTGCAGACCGACGCGGCCATCAACCACGGCAACTCGGGTGGTCCGCTGATCAACATGAACTCCGACGTCATCGGCATCAACACGGCTGGAAAGTCGTTGTCCGACAGCGCAAGCGGTCTGGGCTTCGCGATCCCGGTCAACGAGGTGAAGAACGTCGTCGACGCCCTGATCAAGGACGGCAAGATCGCCCACCCGACGCTGGGGCTGACCGCCCGTTCGGTGAGCAACGATCTCGCGTCGGGTGCACAGGTGGCAAACGTCAAAGCGGGCGGCCCCGCAGAGAAGGCGGGCATCCTGGAGAACGACGTGGTCGTCAAGGTCGGTGACCGTACGGTCGCCGATGCCGATGAATTCGTAGTCGCGGTGCGGCTGTTGAAGATCGGTCAGGACGCCCCGATCGAGGTGGTCCGCGATGGTCGTCACATGACGCTGACCGTGAACCCCGGTTCAGACAACAGCACGTAATGTTCGCCAACGTCGGCTGGGGCGAGATGCTGGTCCTGGTGATCGCCGGTCTGGTGATCCTCGGGCCCGAGCGGCTACCCGGCGCCATCCGCTGGACGTCCGGCACGCTGCGCCAGGCGCGCGACTACGTCAGCGGGGCCACCAAGCAACTGCGTGACGACCTCGGCCCCGAGTTCGACGACCTCCGCGAGCCGTTGAGCGAGCTTCAAAAGTTGCGCGGGATGACGCCGCGCGCGGCGTTGACCAAACACCTTCTCGACGGCGACGATTCGATCTTCACCGGCAGGTTTGACGAGACAGCCAACAAGCCCGCCGTCCAGCCTGCCCCCCAGGAGCCGACGCCGCCGCCGCCGCCTGCGACCAAGCCGCTCGCGACACCGTTCGACACCGACGCGACCTAGGCCCTCGCCCGTTCGTCGCGTGAGACGGCCCAATATCGCATGCCCGCCGCCCAGCCGAGCCACCCGAGCATCGCGATGAGGTTGGACGGCAACGTCCTCGGGTCGTCGACACTGCTCACCACCGTCGCCACGACGACGATGATGGTGAACAGCACCCAAAGGTGGAAGACGAAACGGGCAAGCTTCGCCCGAGACCCGGTGAATCGATAGAACAACAACGCGCGCCGGATCGTCATTCGGTCTCGCGGCGCGGGCGCTCGTGATTCTTCGGCGCGCAGCGACCAGAACCGGAAGCCCATCGCGATGAGGGTGTACAAGACGATGCCGAGCAGGTCGGCGTAGATCAATCCACCGCTGAAGTAATTGGGAACGCCGAGTGTGTCCGTCCTGCCGAAGGCGGCGGCCAGCGCCCCGGAAATCTGGAAAATCACCATGCCGAGGAAAAAGTAGTAGAAGCCGCGCAGCACTCGGGCGCCACGACGCTGCATCGGGTAGGCCAGCAATAGCCGGCGGACGGTGACCGACCGCCTCTCTTCCTCGGGCGGCGGTGGCTTGGTCTCGGTGATGAGTTCGGTCGCCTCATCGAGCCAGGCCTGCGCTCGGGCGGCGGCTTCCGCTTCGGCGTGCGGTGCTATCTCCTTGCTGGCCTTGAACCAGTCAGCGGCGAACTCCACCTGCCTGCTGGCATCTTCGAACGAAAGCTTGCGCCGTCCGGCTTGCGTTCTGCGTTCACGCCAGTCGCCGATCACCAGCGCGACGATCCCGATACCCGCCGTCAGAATCGGCGTGACGACCGTCAGCGCAATTCGGATGACTTGTTCAGAATCCATCCGCGAAACTGTATTCCAGCAGCGGAACTTCGAGTAGGGGCCGCCCGGATTG
This sequence comes from Mycolicibacterium stellerae, assembly GCF_003719305.1. GTDB lineage: Bacteria > Actinomycetota > Actinomycetes > Mycobacteriales > Mycobacteriaceae > Mycobacterium > Mycobacterium stellerae. Next base: position 27,271 of record NZ_RARC01000007.1, on the reverse strand, counting down.
TCGTTTCGCGGATGATGTTGTCAGCGACCGGCGGGGTCGAGGCCAAGCGACATGCCTGCGAGCCCGCGCTTGCGGCTCGAGATCGCGTCGGCGATGCTCCGTAACTCCTTGCCCGCAGCCGAATCCGGTGCGCTCAGCACCAGCGGTACCCCGGAGTCGCCTGCGGTGACGAGCGCGGGATCCAGCGGCACCTGGCCGAGCAGCGGCACGTCAGCGCCGACAGCCGTCGTCAGCCGCTCCGCGACTTGGCGACCGCCGCCCTCACCGAACACCTGCATCGTCGTGCCGTCGGGCAGTACCAGCCCCGACATGTTCTCCACCACGCCGACGATGCGTTGACGGGTTTGCAGCGCGATCGCGCCTGCCCGTTCGGCGACTTCGGCCGCCGCCAGTTGCGGTGTCGTCACCACGAGAATCTCGGCCCCGGGGATCAACTGCGCCACCGAGATCGCGATATCGCCTGTGCCCGGCGGCAGATCGAGCAGCAGCACATCCAGATCGCCCCAATACACGTCGGCCAGGAACTGCTGAAGTGCTCGGTGCAACATCGGCCCGCGCCACACCACCGGCGTATTGCCCGAAGTGAACTGGGCGATCGAGATCACCCGCACGTCGTGGGCGATCGGCGGGAGGATCATCGACTCGACCTGGGTGGGGCGTTCGTCGGTGCCCATCATCCGCGGAATCGAATGCCCGTAGATATCGGCGTCGAGCACGCCGACCGACAGCCCGCGGGTCGCCATCGCCGCCGCGAGATTCACCGTCACGCTGGACTTACCGACCCCGCCCTTGCCGGACGCCACCGCATACACCCGTGTCAGCGAGCCGGGCTGGGCGAACGGGATGACGGGTTCGCGGGCGTCGCCGCGCAATTGCTTGCGCAGTTCGGTGCGCTGCTCGTCGTTCATCACGTCGAGGCTCACCTTGACGCCACCCGTGCCAGGCACGTCGGCGACCGCCGCGGTGACCTTCTCGGAGATCTCGGCCTTCTTCGGGCACGCCGCAGTGGTCAGATAGATCTCGACATGCACGCCGCCGTCGGCGTCCACGTCGACGCTCTTGACCATGCCGAGTTCGGTGATCGGCCTCCGCAACTCGGGGTCGATCACTTTGGCAAGCGCGGCGCGGACCGCGGTCTGAAGCTCAGGACGTTCTGACATCACCGCCGAGTGTAGGCGGCGTCATCCGGGCGGATTCGCGCGCGGGCGGGACTCCGGTCAGGCGGGCGGGCCAGGCGCAGGCCCCACGCCCTGCGGACCGAGCAGCGGGGGAACCGGCTCCAGAGGAGCACCGGCAGGCGGCGGCGGTGGTGGCGCGAGTTCGGCGGCCGGGCCTGGAGCGAGCTCGGGCGGCGCAGCGGGCGGCGGGATCACGCCAGGGGGCAGCGCCTCAGGTGGCAGCTGTGGCTGCACCGCAGCAGGCGGATTGGTGCCGATGCAGAACACCGCGCAGTTCTGCTCCGGCGGCACCATCCCCGGCGGCAGCCCCTGTGCGGGTCCCGGCATGGTCATCCCGGGCATCCCCGGCATTCCTGCCTCCGGCGCCGGCCCAGGAAGTGGCCCGAACATCATCTGGCCTGCGACGTCGGTGCGGCCCATGCTGACCAACGGGACCATCGCGAGCGGATCGTCGGCGGGCAGGCCGAGCACGTTCATCGGCAAGCCGGGTCCAAGGCCCTGGTAGTTGTCCAGGTGCATATCGGCGATCGGCGGAATCGGCCCGGTGATCGGAGGCAGGTCCACCGGCACGACCCCGGTCGCATAGGCGGCCGCCCAGCCCAGCACGTTCTGTGCGTACGCCATCGAGTTGTTGTAGCGCAGGATTGCGGTCATCACCTGCGACTGATCGCGCAGGTTCAGCCCGCCGCTGCACAGGTAGCGGGCCGCGGCCAGGCTGGCGTCGAACACGTTCTGCACGTCGGCCTTGCCGTCGCCGTTGCCGTCGGAGGCGTAACGCGACCAGGTGCCAGGCAGGAACTGCATCGGACCGATCGCCCTTGCGTAGGTGACCCGGTTGGTGCTTCGACTGAGCTCGATGACCTCGTTGCCGGGCAATGTGCCGTCCAGCGAGGGCCCGTAGATGGGCCGCACCGCGGAGCCTGACGCATCGGTTGCGCCCGCGTTGGCGTGCATCGACTCGATTCGCCCGATGCCTGCGAGCAGGTTCCAGCTGATACCACAGCCCGGGTACGAAGCGGCCATCATTCGCTCGGCGTTCTGATACGCGTTCAGGGCGATCATCGGAATGCGAAGCGTGCCAGGCGAACTCACCACCACAGCGGGTGGCGGGCCGGAGATGTTGGTGGTGGAGGCAATGTGGAACGCCGTCGGTGTCTTGGTGGCCGCCACGACCGAGGGGCCGGACGGATCGATGTTCGACAGGGCGACGGCCGCCAACGGTGTCACCGCGGCATCGCGAATGGGTGCCGCCGTCGTCGGCGAGGCGCCGACCGCTCCGGCGAAGACGATGGGGGTGATGGCGACAATGCCCAGCGCGGGTGAGCGCATCACCCGCGCAGCGCGGCTGCGCACTGCCGCGAGAGCGGTCCCTCGCCCTACGTGCACTCAACTGTCCTAGGTTCGAGTTGGCTTGTGAACCAAGTCACCATACCTAGTCGGCCGCAGGCGTGTTACAACAATGCTTGGCCTGGGTTAACTGAGCTTTTTGGCTCGACGTTCGCTGGTATGGGATTTGCCGGCGCCCGTGCCCGTGCCAGCGCTGTCGCTGTCGCCGTCGGCGGATCCCGTCGGCCGCAATTCGTTCAGGATGTCGCGCAGCTCGTCGAGTTCGCGGCGCAGGTAGTCGCGGGTGGCGACCTCGCCGACAGCCAGCCGCAGCGCGGCGAGCTCGCGCGCCAGGTACTCGGTGTCGGCCTTGGTCTGTTCGGCCCGGCGACGATCCTCTTCCAGCGACACGCGGTCGCGGTTCTCCTGCCGGTTCTGGGCCAGCAGGATCAGTGGCGCCGCGTAAGCGGCCTGCGTCGAGAAGGCCAGGTTGAGCAGGATGAACGGGTAGGGATCCCAGCGCAGCTTGACCGCGAACAAGTTCAGGGAGATCCAGACGGCGACGAGGATCGTCTGCCACAGCAGGAAGCGCCCGGTGCCGAGGAATCGGGCGATGGATTCACTGAATTGGCCGACGGTCTCGGCGTCGACGGTGAACGAGAATCGGCGCGGTGACGCGCGCGGGGTGTCGAGACGCTGGCGCGCAGTCAGTTCGCTCATGTGCCGCCCTCGCAAGCGAGGCCGCCACATTCAGGGCTGATGATTCGCTCGCAAGCTTCGCTCATGTGCCGCCCTCGGTGCTCGACATTTCAGGTTCCTCGCGCTCGCGCCAGTCGTCGGGCAGCAGATGGTCGAGCACGTCATCGACGGATACCGCGCCCAACAGGTGGTTTTCGTCGTCTACCACCGGCCCGCAGACCAGATTGTAGGCAGCGAAGTACCGGGTGACGGCAGTCAGCGGGTCCTCGGGGCCCAGATAGGGCAGGTCGGTGTCGAGGATGCCGCCGACCAGAGCGGCGGGCGGCTCACGGAGAAGCCGCTGCAGGTGAACACAACCGAGGTAGCGGCCGGTCGGCGTCGACGTCGGTGGCCGCACCACGATGACCAGCGAGGCCAGCGCCGGGGTGAGATCGGGGTCGCGCACGCGGGCCAGCGCCTCGGCGACGGTGGTGTCCGGCGCGATCGCGATCGGCTCGGAGGTCATCAAACCGCCTGCGGTGTCGGGCGAGTGAGCAAGCAGGCGACGCACGTCTTCGGAATCCTCTGGATCCATCCGGCGCAGGAACAGCTCGGCATCGGCAGGGGTCATCGTGCCAAGCAGATCGGCCGCATCGTCGGGATCCATCGCCTCGAGCACATCGGCCGCCCGTTCCGGCTCCAGCTGGCGCAGCATGTTGGCCTGCTCCTCTTCGGGCAGCTCCTGCAACACGTCGGCGAGCCGTTCGTCGTCGAGGGCTCTGACCAACTCGAATCGACGTTTCTCCGGCAGCTCGCGGATCGCCTCGGCCACCTCGATCGGGCGCTGCCCCTGGAATTGTTCCAGCAGCTGGGCCACGCCCTGCCCGGGCATCGCCAGCCCAGACGGCGTCAAGCCGTGCACCCGCTGCCAGTCGACGATGTCGATGTTCCTGCGGCGGCCCAGCCGGCGCCCCAGCGGCCGCACGGCGACCTTGGTGACCAGCCAGTCGCGGGTCCGTGACTGCTGAATGCCCAGATCGATCACGACGACGTCAACCCCGTCGAGTTCCGGCAGGTCGGGATCGTCGACACGGACGCGGGTCTCGACCACCTGGCCGAGCACCAGCACCTCGCCGGGCCGCTGCGAAAATTTGCGCAACGAGACATTGGCCGTGATCAGCGTGACGGCGCTGGGATCGATCGCGGTGACCCGCCCGATGGGCACGAAGATGCGTCGGCGGGTGAGCAGTTCGACGACGAGTCCGAGAACCCTGGGTTGCTGGCGGACGATGCTGATGCTGATCACCACGTCGCGGACACGACCGATGGACTCGCCGTCGGGGCCCAAGACCACCATTCCCGCAAGTCGGGCTACGTAGACCCTGTTCACCGCCGCCATGACTCAAAGGGTAGAGAGTGTGGTTGTGGAAAACCGGTATCGACCCCGCCGAACGATCCTTTCGGTTCCCGGCAGCAGCGCCAAGATGATCGAGAAGGCGAAAACCCTGCCCGCTGACGAGGTGTTCCTCGACTTGGAGGATGCCGTCGCACCGGAAGCCAAAGGACAGGCACGCACCCAGGCGGCAAGGGCACTGGCCGAATCGGGCTGGGCCGGACAGCTGCGCGGGGTACGGGTCAACGACTGGACGACGCCGTGGACCCACAGCGACACCATCGAGGTGGTGTCCACCGCAGGCGCGTCACTCGATGTCATCGTGCTGCCGAAGGTCACCGACGTATCCCACATCACCGCGCTCGATCTGCTGCTGAGCCAGTTGGAGACGACGCACGGCCTTCCGGTCGGCCGGATCGGCGTCGAGGCGCAGATCGAGAACGCGCAGGGGCTGACGAATATCGATGCGATCGCGGCGGCACCGCGGGTGCAGGCGCTGGTGCTCGGCCCTGCGGATATGGCGGCCAGCCTGAACATGCGCACGCTCGAGGTGGGCGAGCAGCCCGAGGGGTATGACGTCGGCGACGCGCATCACCACGTGCTGATGCGGATCCTGATCGCCGCGCGCGCCAACGGCGTGCTCGCGATCGACGGCCCGTATCTGAAAGTGCGCGACGTTGATGCGTTCCGGCGGGTGGCGGGCCGGTCGGCGGCGCTGGGCTATGACGGCAAGTGGGTGCTGCACCCGGACCAGATCGCCGCGGGCAACGAGATTTTCAGTCCCCGTCAGGACGACTACGACCACGCGGAGCTGATTCTCGAGGCCTATGAATGGCATACCTCGCGCGAGGGCGGTGCGCGCGGCGCGGTGATGCTCGGCGAAGAGATGATCGACGAGGCCAGCCGCAAGATGGCTTTGGTGATTGCGGGTAAGGGCCGCGCGGCAGGCATGACGAGGAACGCCGAGCCTTTCCAGCCCCCGACCTAGGCGTGAAAACCTATGGCGCCCACTGCCATCCAGATGCGGCGATTCCGATAACGAAGACGAAGTAGAGCACTATCAGTGCGGTGATCAGTCCACCGACGATGGTGCCCGCCAGCGCGAGACCGTAACCGTCCTGGCCGGTGCGTCGACATTCGCGCATCGCGATGATGCCAAGGATCAGACCCGCGATCGACGGCAGCCCGCAGAACATCAGGCCGGCCAGCGCGGTGACCAACGATGCGATGGCCTTTCCGTTGGTGCCAAGCGGCGCGGCAGGCCGATACGGGTCATACGGGTGATATCCCGGATACGCGGGCGGATACCCGGGCGGCGGATACCCGGCGCCCTGCGGGTAGACCGGCGGCGGCAACGGCGGGTAACCCGTCGGATAGTCGACGGGCGCATACGGATCCGGCTGTGGTGCCGACTGCTCCAACGGCGGGAATTCGGCACCGCGGAACGGCTGGTCTTGAGGCGTGTTCATGTCACCCGCTGAGCGCGAACACGGTCCAGATGATGCTGATGATCAGCGATGCGACTCCGACGGCGATGCCCGCCACCGCCAGCCCGTGGCCGCCCTGACGGCTCTCCTTGATCTGGTTGAGCGCGACCACGCCCAGCACGATCCCGACGATTGCACCGATCCCGCACAGGAGTCCGATCAGCGAGGCCACCAGTGACCAGATCGCCATCTGGTTGGTCTCGGCCTGCGGCGGCTGTCCATAGCCCGCGCCGTATCCCTGGTAGCCGCCCGGCTGGTACGACGACGGCGGCGGCGGATAGCCCGGCGCTGCGCCGTAGGACGGCGGTGGAGGCGGATAGCCCGGGGCCCCGTAGCCCGGCTGCCCACCGAAGGCCGACGGGTCGGGGTACTGCGGCGGATAGCCAGGCTGCTGCGGGTCCGGCGTCGGGTAACTGGGCGGCGGCGGGTAGGCGGGCGATGGCGGGTAACCGGGTGGCGGATAGCCGCCTTGCTGATAGTCGGTGGGCGGTTGATAGGTCGGCGGTGCTTGGTAACCGGTCGACGGCGGGGCGTAACCGGTCGACGGCGTGGCGTATCCGGGCGGGGTGTACTGCTCGGTGGGCGCGGCCGGCGGGAAATACTGCTCGGTGGGCGCGGCCGGTGGGGTGAATTGCTCCGTGGCGGGCTGCGGCGCGGGCTGCTCCTCGTGCTGCTGCGACTGCTCGATCGACGGTGCCTCGTAGCCACCGGATGTCGGCTCCGACGAGCCTGAACTGGGGTCGGATGCTGGCGTTTCGGAGGACTCCGCGCCCGGATTTGTCATGCTGTCAACCTAGCGTATGTGCTGGTACCCGTCGTCGGAGTGGCTGCTGGGCACCATCGCCCGCGCCGGAGCGTTGAGCGTGTGTGGCCGAAAGAAATCTCGGCGCGAATAAAGGAGAATGAGGTTCGATGACCAGTCCCTTCCAGCCCGGACAAACCCCCGGCGTGACGCCTGGTGCACCGACATCCGCGACACGCGGGCCCGCCGCGCTGCCGACGCCTCCCAAGGGCTGGCCGATCGGCTCGTATCCGACCTACGCCGAGGCGCAACGTGCGGTGGATTACCTCTCCGATCAGGAGTTCCCGGTCCAGCAGGTGACGATCGTCGGCGTTGACCTGATGCAGGTCGAGCGGGTTACGGGTCGCCTGACCTGGCCTAAGGTGCTCGGCGGCGGCGTGATCACCGGTGCCTGGCTGGGCCTGTTCATCGGGTTGATCCTGGGCTTCTTCAGCGAGAACCCGTGGGCGTCGCTCATCACCGGCCTCGTCGCCGGCGTTTTCTTCGGGTTGATCACCTCGGCGATCCCATACGCGATGGCTCGCGGCACAAGAGATTTCAGCTCCACGATGCAACTCGTCGCGGGCCGTTACGACGTGCTGTGTGACCCGCAGGGCGCCGAGAAGGGCCGGGATCTGCTGGCGCGCTTGACCATCTAGCGTCGAAAACGGGCGCTGCCGCAGGTCACGATCGTGCTGCGGCTGCCGACGCGCCGCAGGAAGTGTTGCAAATCACGCGCACCTGGCTCTACGGTTCTGGCGCGGGCGATTCCCCCGCGGACTGGAGGCGGGTGGTGCGCGCACGTCGACTGTGTGCAGCGGCATTGGCGGCCGCGACGACGGCATCCGTGGTGACGGCATGCAGTTCGGGCGGCGGCGGAATTGTCATCAACTACTACACACCGGCGAGCGAGATGGCGACCTTCACCGCCGTCGCCAAGCGGTGCAACGAGGAGTTGGCCGGCCGCTTCACGATCCAGCAGATCAGCTTGCCGAAAGAGGCCGACGCCCAGCGCCTGCAACTGGCCCGGCGGCTGACGGGCAACGACAAGACACTCGACTTGATGGCACTCGATGTCGTGTGGACAGCCGAGTTCGCCGAAGCGGGTTGGGCATTGCCGCTTTCCGACGACCCGGCCGGCCAGGCCGAGGGCGACGCCACCAGCAACACACTGCCCGGCCCGCTGGAGACGGCGAAGTGGCAGGACAAACTGTATGCCGCCCCGATCACCACCAACACCCAATTGCTCTGGTACCGGGCCGATTTGATGAGCGAACCGCCGACCACATGGGACGGCATGGTGGGAGAGGCGACACGCCTGCACGCCGAGGACAAGCCGAGCTGGATCGCGTTGCAGGCCAAGCAGTATGAGGGCCTGGTGGTGTGGTTCAACACCCTGCTGGAAAGCGCAGGCGGCCAGGTGCTTTCCGATGACGGCAAGACCGTCACGCTGACCGACACTCCCGAGCATCGCGCAGCGACCGTCAAGGCGTTGCAGATCATGAAGTCCGTGGCCACCGCGCCTGGCGCGGACCCGTCGATCACCCAGACCGACGAAGGCACCGCGCGCCTGGCACTGGAGCAGGGCAAAGCCGCGCTCGAGGTGAACTGGCCGTTCGTACTGCCCTCGATGCTGGAGAACGCCGTCAAGGGCGGAGTCGGTTTCCTGCCGCTCGACAAGGATCCCGCGCTGGCAGGCAGCATCAACGACGTCGGCACCTTCTCGCCGAGCGACGAACAGTTCGAGGCTGCATACGTTGCCAGCAAGAAGGTGTTCGGGTTCGCGCCGTATCCAGGGGTGCAACCGGGCCAGGACGCCAAGGTGACGCTGGGCGGGCTCAACCTGGCGGTGGCCCGCACAACCCAGCACAGGGCGGAGGCGTTCGAGGCAATCCGGTGCCTGCGCAATGTGGAGAACCAGCGGTACACGTCGGTCGAGGGCGGGCTGCCAGCGGTTCGGACGTCGCTCTATGACGATCCGGCGTTCCAGAAGAAGTACCCGCAGTACGCGATCATCCGACAGCAGCTCACCAACGCCGCCGTGCGGCCGGCAACACCGGTCTACCAGGCGGTGTCCACCCGCATCTCGGCCACGCTTGCGCCGGTCACCGACATCGAGCCGGACAAGATGGCCGATGAGCTGACAGAGCAGGTCCAAAAGGCCATCGACGGCAAGGGGCTGATCCCGTGACGGCCACCGTGCAGGCACCGGCGAAAACGGCGGGCGGTAGCGACGACAGCAAGTCCGATCGCCGCCTTGCCTACCTGTTGATCTTGCCTGCCGTGATCCTGATGCTGGCTGTTACCGCCTACCCGATCGGTTATGCGGTGTGGTTGAGCCTGCAGCGCTACAACCTGGCCGCGCCCGACGACACGGCGTTCGTCGGGTTCGCCAATTATCAGACCGTGCTGACGGACCGGTACTGGTGGACCGCGTTCATCGTGACGCTGGCGATCACCGTCATATCGGTGGCGATCGAGTTCGTGCTCGGAATGGTGCTGGCGCTGGTGATGCACCGGACCATCTTCGGCAGGGGCGTCGTGCGCACCGCGGTGCTCATTCCCTACGGCATCGTGACCGTAGCCGCCTCGTACAGCTGGTATTACGCGTGGACTCCCGGCACCGGTTATCTGGCCAACCTGCTGCCGGAGGGTAGCGCCCCGCTGACTGAACAGCTGCCCTCGCTGGCGATAGTGATCCTCGCCGAAGTGTGGAAGACCACGCCCTTCATGGCGCTGCTCCTGCTCGCCGGGCTGGCGCTGGTGCCGCAGGACCTGCTGAACGCCGCGCAGGTCGACGGTGCAGGTGCGTGGAAACGGCTGGTCAAAATCATTCTGCCGCTGATCAAACCGGCGATCCTGGTCGCGCTGCTATTCCGCACCCTCGACGCGTTCCGGATCTTCGACAACATCTACGTGCTCACCGGAGGTGCCAACAGCACCGGATCGGTGTCAATCCTGGGCTACGACAACCTGTTCAAGGCGTTCAACCTCGGGCTGGGTTCGGCGATCAGTGTGCTGATCTTCCTGTCCGTGGCGGTGATCGCGTTCATCTACATCACGATCTTCGGCGCGTCGGCCCCAGGATCGGATGAGGAGAGGCGCTGATGACTGAACGGGTCGGTGCGGGCAGGGCGACGGGCTGGACCGTCGTCAACATCCTGGTCGTCATCTATGCGCTGTTCCCGGTGCTGTGGATCCTCAGCCTGTCGCTGAAGCCGACGTCAACGGTCAAGGACGGCAAGCTGATTCCGTCGGAGATCACCTTCGACAACTACAAGGGCATCTTCTCGGGCAATGCCTTCAGTTCAGCGCTGATCAACTCGATCGGGATCGGCCTCATCACCACCGTCATCGCGGTGGTCATCGGCGGTATGGCCGCATACGCTGTCGCCCGACTGAGCTTCCCGGTAAGCGGTTGCTGGTCGGTGTCGCGCTGTTGATCGCCATGTTTCCGCAAATCTCGCTGGTGACACCGATTTTCAACTTGTGGCGCAGCATCGGCCTCTTCGACACTTGGCCGGGCCTGATCATCCCCTACATCACGTTCGCGCTGCCGCTGGCCATCTACACGCTGTCGGCGTTCTTCCGCGAGATCCCGTGGGATCTGGAGAAGGCGGCCAAGATGGACGGTGCGACACCGGCTCAGGCGTTCCGCAAAGTGATCGCCCCGCTGGCGGCGCCGGGAATCGTCACGGCGGCCATCCTGGTGTTCATCTTCGCGTGGAACGACCTGCTGCTCGCCTTGTCGTTGACGGCCACGCAGCGTGCCATCACGGCGCCGGTGGCCATCGCGAACTTCACCGGCAGTTCGCAATTCGAGGAGCCGACCGGGTCGATCGCGGCGGGCGCCATGGTGATCACGATTCCGATCGTTATCTTTGTTCTAATCTTCCAGCGTCGGATCGTCGCTGGATTGACGTCCGGTGCGGTGAAGGGGTAGTTCGATGGCCGAGATTGTGTTGGATCGGGTGACAAAGAGTTACCCCGACGGCGCCACGGCCGTGAAGGATCTGTCGATGACCATCGCCGACGGCGAGTTCATCATCCTGGTCGGCCCGTCTGGATGCGGAAAGTCCACCACGCTCAACATGATTGCGGGGCTGGAAGAGATCTCGTCAGGCGAGCTTCGGATCGCCGGCGAGCGGGTCAACGAAAAGGCTCCCAAGGATCGCGATATCGCGATGGTTTTCCAGTCCTACGCGCTGTACCCACATATGACGGTCCGGCAGAACATCGCCTTCCCGTTGACCCTGGCCAAGGTGAAGAAGGCCGAAGTCGCATCAAAGGTCGAGGAAACCGCGAGAATTCTCGATCTCACCGAGTTGCTGGACCGCAAGCCTGGCCAGTTGTCGGGCGGTCAGCGCCAGCGTGTCGCGATGGGCCGGGCGATCGTGCGCGATCCCAAGGCCTTCCTGATGGACGAGCCCCTGTCCAATCTGGACGCCAAGCTTCGCGTGCAGATGCGTTCGGAGATCGCTCGCCTGCAGAACCGGTTGGGCACCACAACGGTTTACGTGACACACGACCAGACCGAAGCGATGACGCTCGGGGATCGCGTCGTCGTGCTTCGCGCGGGGGAGGCGCAGCAGATCGGCACACCCGAGGAGCTGTACGCCAGGCCGGCCAATCTTTTCGTCGCGGGTTTCATCGGATCGCCTGCGATGAACTTCTTCCCGGCCACGATGACCGATGTCGGCGTCCGACTGCCGTTCGGCGACGTCACGCTGACCCAAGAGGTGCACGACCTGCTCGCCAAGCACAACACCCCACCCAACGTGATCGTTGGTATCCGGCCCGAGCATCTCGAGGACGCTTCGCTGATCGATACGTATGCGCGGATCCGTGCGTTGACGTTCGAGGTGACGGCGGACTTCGTCGAATCGCTCGGCGCAGACAAGTACGTCCATTTCACCGCCGAGGGTGCCGGTGCTCGGGCGCAGCAGCTCGCGGAGCTGGCCGCCGAGTCGGGTATCGGCGAAAACGAGTTCGTGGCAAGGGTTTCCACCGAGTCGAAGGTGACGCCTGGTCAGACGATCGAGCTTGCGCTGGATACCACAAAAATGGTGATCTTCGACGCCGACACCGGAGCAAACCTCTCCATCCCGCCTGCGGGCGCGCGCGACGAGCAGGCTGCCCCGCCACCGCCGCCACCACCATCGTCGCCTTCGGACGCCGAAGAGCAGACCGCGCCTGGCGCGGAGTGACCGATGTCCTGGCGGAGGTCCGCGCCCGGCTGAGCGCGCACTTCGACCGGGAACCCGACGCCGCGAGCGTGACGTTTCTTGGCACGCAGTCCTTCGATGTGTTGCGGTTCGGACCCGACGGCCGCGGCGTCATTCACTATGTGTCGCTTGGGTGTTCACGCGAACCGATGACCGACCCGGCAGAGCTCGCCGCAGACCCGGTGCGCGGCCCCCGCGCGGAAGTGGCGGTTTCACTGCGCGGGCCAACGCCGTCGGGACTGGCCCGCAGCGTGGCGGTGCTGGCCGCCGCGCCCGCCGTGGAGGGGCTGGTCCTGGTTCCCGATTCGCTTGTCGATCTCGGCTCACCGCTGTGGGAGGGTGCGCCGTTCACCGCATTCCTGTTGGACCGCTCCGAGATCGGCGATATCGCGCTACCCGCGCCACTCGATCCGGTGACAGTGCTGTCGGCGACTCCGATCACCCCGACGGAGGCGGCCTGGGTCCGCCTCAAGGGCGCCGAAGCGATGCGGGAGGCGTGGCGGACCGATGGCGTCGACGTGCTCGACCCGGGGCGGCCCGCGTCGGCGCCGAGCTGAATCCGCCCGAGAAGAGGCCTACCGGAATTCCGTTCGCGAGCTAGAGCCAGTGGTTGTGACGGAACGTCCGGTACAGCAGGGAACACACGCAGAACATCACTACCAGCACCGCCGGATAGCCCCACGTCCAGTGAAGCTCGGGCATGTGCTCGAAGTTCATTCCGTAGATGCCGGCCAATGCGGTCGGCACGGCGGCGATCGCCACCCAGGCCGAGATCTTGCGCATGTCGACGTTCTGCTGCATGGCCACCTTGCCGAGCGCAGCCTGCACCAGCGAGCTGAGCAGCTCGTCGTAGCTGGTGATGCGATCGGAGGCCTGGATGTTGTGGTCGAGCACGTCGCGCATGTAGCGCCGGACCTCGATCGAGATCAGGTCGTTGTGGTCGGTGCCGAGACGCTGAAGTGCCAGCGTGAACGGGTTGACCGCCCTGCGCAGTTCGACGACCTCCCGCTTGAGCAGGTAGATGCATTCGATGTTGGTGTGTGTCACGGGAGAGAAGATGTCTTCTTCCATCGCGTCGATGTCGACCTCGATGAGATCGGTGACGTCGAGGTAGCTGTCGACCACGTGGTCGGCGATCGCGTGCATGATCGCGTATGGACCAAGCTTGAGGAGCGCGGGTGAGGCCTCGACCCGCCGTCGCACCCCGGCCAGTTCGCCGTGCTCCCCGTGCCGGACCGTCACCACGAAGTCGGCGCCGACGAAGACCATGATCTCTCCGGTCTCGACGATCTCCCTGGCCTTGGCCACCGACTCGTGCTCGATGTAGTTCACCGTCTTGAGGACCATGAACAGGGTTTTGTCGTAGCGTTCCAGCTTGGGCCGCTGATGTGCGTGCACCGCGTCCTCGACGGCCAGCTCATGCAGGCCGAATACATCGCCGACGGCCTGCATCTGGTGCTCGTCGGGCTCGTGCAGGCCGATCCACACGAATGCTTCCTTGCCCTCGGATTCCAGCTCATGCACCTTGTTCAGCGCTGCGGCGTGGGTGTATTTGCCGGTGAGCCGCCTGCCATCGACGTAGACAGCGCAGTCGACCATCGCCCGCGCGACGGGGACATGGATGGATTTGGCGTCGGGATGTGTGTGCTTGGTCCGGACGGGGCGAAGGGCGGGAGGCAATGCGCCCCGGAATGAAGGCATCGCTTCACCTCCTCGCCGCGGCCCGATTCAGCCTCGGACAAATGCTACGCGCGCACGGTTGTGGACCGGCGGTTTGAGGCTGACGGCGGTGCGCTAGTTTCGTCGCGGACCATTGTCTTCCCAAGGAGCCTTCGACGTGAGCACTTCTCCCCTCAAGGTCGCGGTGACCGGAGCCGCCGGCCAGATCGGCTACAGCCTGCTGTTCCGCTTGGCGAGCGGTTCGTTGCTCGGCCCGGACCGCCCGATCGAGCTGCGACTGCTCGAGATCGAGCCTGCGCTGAAGGCGCTCGAGGGTGTGGTCATGGAGCTCGACGACTGCGCGTTCCCGTTGCTTGCCGGTGTGCAGATCGGCGCGGACGCCAACAAGATCTTCGACGGCGTGAACCTCGCGCTGCTCGTCGGTGCCAGGCCGCGCGGGCCCGGCATGGAGCGCGGTGACCTACTCGAGGCCAACGGTGCGATCTTCACGGCGCAGGGCAAGGCGCTCAACGAGGTCGCCGCCGACGATGTCCGTATCGGGGTCACCGGCAACCCGGCCAACACCAACGCGCTGATCGCGTTGAGCAACGCACCCGACATCCCGCACGAGCGGTTCTCCGCGCTGACCCGCCTCGACCACAACCGGGCGATCAGCCAGCTGGCCCGCAAGACCGGTGCGAAGGTCACCGACATCAAGAAGATGACGATCTGGGGCAACCACTCGGCCACCCAGTACCCCGACGTGTTCCACGCCGAGGTCGGCGGCCGCAACGCCGCCGAGGTCGTCAACGACCAGGACTGGATCGAGAACGACTTCATCCCGACGGTCGCCAAGCGCGGCGCGGCGATCATCGACGCACGCGGCGCCTCCTCGGCCGCGTCGGCCGCGTCGGCCACCACCGATGCCGCCCGCGACTGGCTGCTGGGCAGCGCGAAGGACGACTGGGTCTCGATGGCGGTCGTCTCCGACGGCAGCTACGGCGTCCCCGAGGGTTTGATCTCGTCGTTCCCGGTGACGACGAAGGACGGCGACTGGTCGATCGTGGCTGGGCTGGAGATCGACGAGTTCTCCCGCGGCCGGATCGACAAGTCAACCGCAGAACTGGCCGACGAGCGCAAAGCGGTCAAAGAGCTCGGTTTGATCTGACTAAAAGTCGATTAGGTTACCTACCAGTTCGTCGTTAGCCTCGATTCCGTGACGGAGAAGTCAGAAAACCCGCAGATAGTCGTCACGGACGAGGAGATCTTCGAGGCCCACGTGGCCGGCAAGCTCTCCGTCGAGCTGAAATCTCCGCTGGACACCCAGCGCGCCTTGTCGATCGCTTACACCCCCGGGGTAGCGCAGGTCAGCCGGGCGATCGCGGCCGATCAGACGCTGGCCGCCCGCTACACATGGGCGAGCCGGCTGGTGGCCGTCGTCAGCGACGGCAGCGCCGTGCTCGGCCTCGGCGATATCGGCCCGTCGGCGTCGCTGCCGGTGATGGAGGGTAAATGCGGGCTGTTCAAGGCGTACGGCGATCTGGACGCGATCCCGATCGTGTTGGACACCAAGGACCCTGACGAGATCGTCGAGACGCTGGTCCGGCTGCGGCCGACGTTCGGCGCGGTCAACCTCGAGGACATCTCGGCGCCACGCTGCTTCGAGATCGAGCGGCGCCTCATCGAGGCCCTCGACTGCCCGGTGATGCACGACGACCAGCACGGCACCGCGATCGTCGTGCTTGCGGCGATGATGGGCGCGACGAAGGTCCTCGACCGCGACATCTCCTCGTTGCGTGTTGTCATCTCGGGCGTCGGCGCGGCGGGCATGGCATGCGCGAACATCCTTCTTGCCGCCGGTGTTTCGGAGATGACGGTGCTGGACTCACGCGGCATCCTGCATCCGAACCGCGATGACCTGACGCCGGTTAAGTCCGATTTGGCACGGCGCACCAACCCCGATGGGCTCTCCGGCGGCATGGTCGAAGCGCTCAAGGGCGCCGACATGTTCCTCGGACTTTCGGGCGGCATCGTGCCGGAGGAGCTGATCGCGACGATGGCGCCCGACGGCATCGTGTTCGCGCTGTCCAACCCCGATCCGGAGATCCATCCCGAGATCGCTGCCAAGTATGCCGCTGTGGTGGCGACCGGCCGAAGCGACTTTCTGAACCAGATCAACAATGTGCTGGCTTTCCCCGGTGTGTTCCGAGGCGCGTTGGACGCAGGTGCCCGGCGGATCACCGAGCAGATGAAGGTCGCTGCCGCCGAGGCGATCTTCGGTGTCGTCGGCGACGACCTTTCCCGTGAATACATCGTTCCGAGCCCGCTGGACCCGCGCGTCGGGCCTGCCGTGGCCGCGGCGGTGGCGGCGGCATCGAGTGTGGGAGCCGTCTGATCGGCTCGATCGCCGCCCGTCGGCTCGTCGTCTCGCTGATCGCCCTGCTTTTTGTGGCGGCGTGTGGCGGCACGACCACGGGCCAGTCGATCGCCGTGGGGGCTCGTGACGACGCGGAATCGACGCTGCTGGCTCACCTGTATGCGGCGGCGCTGCACACCTACGGCACCGCCGCGCACGTCGAAGTGGTGCCCGATCCGGTGACCGGGCTGGACACCGGCGACGTCGTGGTGGCGCCGGGTTTCACCGGACGGCTGCTGGTTTCCTTCGTGCCCGGCGGCAAGGCGCGTGCACCGGTTCAGGTCTACCGCGACATGGTGTCGGCTCTGCCGGAAGGCGTCGCCGCGGGTGACTACGCCGAATCGGCGGAGGACAAGCCGGCGCTCGCGGTCACCGAGGCTACCGTCGACGCATGGGGCGGGCGGGACGTGACGGCGGCGGTGCGCAACTGCGACAGGCTCAAGCTCGGCGGGGTTGCGGATGCACCGCGCCCGTCGGCGATCGGGACATGTTCGGCCAATGTGCGCGGATATCCCGACGCCGCAACCCTTTTCGAGGCGCTGCGAACTGGTCAGGTCAATGCGGCGTGGACGTCGACGGCCGATCCGGACATCCCTGCCGACGCGGTGGTGCTGGCCGATCGCACATCGCTGATCCGCGCCGAGAACGTCGTGCCGCTGTATCGCCGTAACGGGCTGTCCGAAATGCAACTGCTCGCACTCAACGAGGTGGCCGGCGTCCTGGACACCGCGGCGCTGGTGCAGATGCGCCGACGGCTCGCCGCGGGCGACGATCCCGCCGACGTCGCCGACGAATTTCTGGCCGAGCACCCGCTGGGCGCCACCAGCCGCTGACGCCGTTCAGCGGCCACCTCGGCACCTCGAGCTGAGTGTTTGCACACGACACGCCGCGGATCAGTGGCATTTTGCGCGCGCTCGCGGCCGACGAGCGCTACCGGCTGGGCGGAAGCAGTCGTCGGTACAGCGGAACGAACACTCGCATGTATCCCGACCCCGTTGCTCTTACGACGAAGTCGGACAGTTTGGCGTCGGCGCCCGGCAGGACCCGTGCCTTGTTCTTGGCGACCGCGTTCAGGATGATCGTGGCGGCCCGCTGGGGGCCGGTGACCGCCACCTTCTGGAAGATCTGGTCTAACGCAGTGATGTTCAAACCAGCTGCGGCAGTGGCATTTTGAATCAGCGGTGTCTTGATGTAGCCGGGATGGATGCACGTCACCTTGACCGGGTGGCCTGCGACGAGCATCTCCTGGCGGAGCGCTTCGGTGAACCCTCGCACCGCGAACTTCGCGGAGTTGTAGGCGGCCTGGCCCTGGACGGCGAACAGACCGTACATGCTGGACATGTTGACGACGTGACCGTCGCCCGAGGCGATGAGATGCGGAAGGAAAGCCTTGGTGCCGTTGACGACACCCCAGAAATCGATGTCCATCACGCGCTCGAGGTCTTTGAATTCGGTCACCTCGATATCACCCATGAAGGCGATGCCCGCGATGTTGTAGATCTGGTTGACGACACCGAAGTGTGCCTGAACGGCATCGGCGTATGCGACGACCGCCTCGCGCTCGGTGACATCGAGGCGGTCGGTCTTCACCGGCGCGCCCATGCTCCGAATCGACTTCTCGGTGCGCGCCAACCCCTCGATATCGATGTCGCTGATCGCGAGCTTTGCACCGCGGCGCGCCAGCTCGATCGCCAACGCCTGCCCGATGCCCGAACCGGCACCCGTGACCGCGGCGACCTTCTGCGCGAAGTCGGCCATGCCTACGCCATTTTGCTGGTGGGTCCTTGGCGCGACGTGACCGCCGCAACCACCCGCTGATATCCCGAACCGGTTACGCGGGCGAGAAGGTCGAGAGCCTTCGCGTCATAGCCGACGAGCACCCGCGCCTTGTTCTTGCGCACGCCGTCGAGGATGACGAGGGCGGCCTTCCGCGCCGAGGTACTCGCCAGCTTCTTGTCGAAGAAATTCGCCAGCTCTTCCTGATCCACGCCCTCGACGGCGGCGGCGTTCCTGGCGATCGCGGTCTTGATGCCGCCGGGATGCACGCATGTCACCTTCACCGGATGGCCTGCCACGAGCATCTCCTGGCGGAGGGCTTCTGTGAAGCCGCGCACGGCGAACTTGGCCGCGTTGTAGGCGCCCTGCCCTGGCACGGCGAGCAGCCCGAAAACGCTGGAGACGTTGATGACGTGGCCGTCGCCGGAGGCGATCAGGTGCGGCAGGAAGATCTTGGTGCCGTTGACCACGCCCCAGTAGTCGACGTCCATCACCCGTTCGATGTCCTTGAATCCGCTGGCCTCGATGCTGCCCATGAAGGAGATGCCCGCGTTGTTGTAGACCTGGTTGACGGTGCCGTAGTGGTCCTTGACCGCGTCCGCGTACCGCTCGAACGCCTCGCGCTCGGTGACGTCGAGTCGGTCGGCCTTCACCGGCGCCCCGAGGGTCGTCAGCCGCTCCTCGGTCGCCGCGAGGCCTTCGGTGTCGACGTCGCTGATCGCCAGCTTTGCACCGGAGCGCGCGAGCTCGATCGCCAGCGCCCGGCCGATGCCGGACCCGGCGCCTGTCACGACGGCGACCTTGTCGGTGAAACCCTTCATGCACGCACCCCCAGGTGTGAACTAACTCGGGAAGAGGTTAATCGGTACCGCCGGTAGCGGCTAATCCGGCCTCTCGTCGGCCACGAGCGTGCGCAGAATGCCGCCATTTCGCGGCGTGTCGGGTGCAGACACGCACGCTCGCGGGGAAGGGGTTAGGGGCTGAACGCCTCGTCGAGGATCTCCTGCTGCTCGACGGCGTGCACCTTGGACGAGCCGGACGACGGCGCCGACATCGCGCGCCGCGATATCCGCTTGAGCCCCGTCAACTTCTCGGGCAGCAGCTCGGGCATCGTCAGGCCGAAACTCGGCCACGCGCCCTGGTTGGCAGGCTCCTCCTGCACCCAGAAGTACTGCTCGGCGTTGGGGTAGCGGTCGAGTGTCTCGTTGAGCCGCCGCTTGGGCAGCGGCGCGAGCTGCTCGATGCGCACGATCGCCACGTCGTGGCGGTTGTCCTTGGCCTTGCGGGCCACCAGCTCGTAGTAGAGCTTGCCGCTGGTCAACAGAATTCGCTTGACCTTGTCGCGGTCGCCGTCGCCGTCGGTATAGGTCGGCTCCTCCATGACCGAGCGGAATTTCTGCTCGGTGAAATCGCGGATGTCGCTGACGGCGGCCTTGTTACGCAGCATCGACTTCGGCGTGAAGACGATCAGCGGGCGGTGAATGCCGTCCAGCGCGTGCCTGCGCAGCAGGTGGAAGTAGTTCGCAGGAGTCGACGGCATCGCGATCGTCATCGAGCCCTCGGCGAACAGCAGAAGGAATCGCTCGATGCGGCCCGAGGTGTGGTCGGGACCCTGGCCCTCGTGACCGTGCGGCAGCAGCAGCACGACGTCGGACAGCTGACCCCACTTGGCCTCGCCGGAGGAGATGAACTCGTCGATGATCGACTGCGCGCCGTTGACGAAGTCGCCGAACTGCGCCTCCCACAACACGACCGCGTCGGGGTTGCCGACCGAATAACCGTATTCGAAGCCCACCGCTGCGTACTCGGACAGCGCCGAGTCGTAGACCATCAGCTTGCCGCCGGTCGGTTGGCCGTCGGCGTTGACCGCCAGCAGCTGCAGTGGGGTGAACTCGGCGCCGGTCTTGCGGTCGATGACCACCGAGTGCCGCTGGGTGAACGTGCCCCGCCTGGTGTCCTGGCCGGACAGTCGGATCAGCTTGCCCTCGGCGATCAGTGTGCCCAGCGCGAGCAGTTCACCGAAGGCCCAGTCGACCTTGCCTTCGTAGGCCATCTCCCGGCGCTTCTCCAGCACCGGTTTGACCCGCGAGTGCACGGTGAAGCCGTCGGGCACCGCGAGGTGGGCGTCGCCGATCTGGGCCAGCAGTGACTTGTCGACGGCGGTGTTCATGCCTGCGGGGAGCATCTGGTCGCTCTCCACCGACTCGCTCGGCTCGATCTCGTGCTTCTCGAGCTCGCGGACTTCGTTGAACACCTGCTCCAACTGGCCCTGGTAGTCGCGCAGGGCGTCCTCGGCTTCTTTCATCGAGATGTCGCCGCGGCCGATCAGCGATTCGGTGTAGGTCTTTCGGACACCGCGTTTGGTGTCGATGGCGTCGTACATCGCCGGCTGTGTCACCGACGGGTCGTCACCCTCGTTGTGTCCGCGGCGGCGATAGCACAGCATATCGATGACGACGTCTTTCTTGAACTTCTGCCGGAAGTCCATCGCCAACCGTGCCACCCACACCGCCGCTTCGGGATCGTCACCGTTGACGTGGAAGATCGGTGCACCGATCATCTTCGCGACGTCGGTGCAGTACTCCGACGACTTGGCGTCGGAAGGTGAAGTGGTGAAACCGATTTGGTTGTTGACGATGATGTGGATCGTGCCGCCGGTGCGGTACCCGCGCAGCAACGCGAGGTTCAGTGTCTCGGCGACGACACCCTGTCCTGCGAAGGCCGCATCGCCGTGCAGCATCAGCGGCACGACCGTGAAACCGTCGGGCCCGTCGCCCTTGTCCAGTAGGTCCTGCTTGGCCCGCACGATGCCCTCGAGCACCGGGTCGACCGCCTCGAGGTGTGACGGGTTGGCAACCAGCGACACCGCAATGTCGTTGTCGCCGAACATCTGTAGGTAGGTGCCGTTGGCGCCGAGGTGGTACTTCACGTCACCGGAGCCGTGCGCCTGCGACGGGTTGAGGTTGCCCTCGAACTCGCTGAAGATCTGCGAGTAGGGCTTGCCGACGATGTTTGCAAGCACGTTGAGCCGGCCACGGTGGGGCATGCCGATGACCACCTCGTCGAGCCCGTGCTCGGCGGCCTGGTCGATCACCGCATCCATCATCGGGATGACGGTTTCCGCGCCCTCGAGCGAGAACCGCTTCTGCCCAACGTATTTGGTCTGCAGGAAAGTCTCGAACGCTTCTGCGGCGTTCAGTTTGCTCAAGATGTACTTCTGCTGCGCAACGGTGGGCTTCTCGTGCTTGACCTCGATGCGCTCCTCGAGCCACTTCTGCTGGTCGGGCTCGAGGATGTGGGTGTATTCGACGCCGACGTGGCGGCAGTACGAGTCGCGAAGCAGGCCAAGGACATCGCGCAGCTTCTTGTGCTCCGCGCCGGAGAAGCCGTTGACCTTGAACACCCGGTCCAGGTCCCACAGCGTCATCCCGTGGGTGGTGACGTCGAGGTCGGGGTGGTTGCGGAACCGGCTCTTGTCCAACCGCAGCGGGTCGATGTCGGCCATCAGGTGTCCGCGGTTGCGGTAGGCCGCGATCAGCTCGATGACGCGTGCGTTCTTGTCGACGATCGAATCGGGATTGTCGGTGCGCCACCGCACGGGCTCATACGGGATGCCGAGCTCGACGAAGATCTCGTCGAAGAAATCGTCGGAGAGCAGCAGCTCGTGCACCGTGCGCAGGAAATCGCCGGACTCCGCGCCCTGGATGATGCGGTGGTCGTAGGTGGAGGTCAGCGTGATCAGCTTGCCGATGCCGAGTTCGGAGATCCGTTCCTGGCTGGCGCCCTGGAACTCGGCGGGGTACTCCATCGCGCCAACGCCGATGATGGCGCCCTGGCCGCGCATCAGACGGGGCACCGAGTGCACGGTGCCGATGGTGCCGGGGTTGGTCAGCGAGATCGTCACGCCGGAGAAGTCCTCGGCGGTCAGCTTGCCGTCGCGGGCGCGCCGCACGATGTCTTCGTAGGCGGCGATGAACTGACCGAAGCGCATCGCCTCGGTGCCCTTGATGGCGGCCACCACCAGCTGGCGGGTGCCCTCCTTGCCCTGCAGGTCGATCGCCAACCCCAGGTTGGTGTGCGCGGGGGTGATCGCGTTCGGCTTCCCGTCCACCTCGCTGAAGTGGCGGTTCATGTTCGGGAACTTCTTGACGGCAGCCACGAGCGCGTAGCCGATCAAGTGGGTGAAGGAGATCTTGCCGCCGCGGGTCCGCTTGAGGTGGTTGTTGATGACGATGCGGTTGTCGATCATCAGCTTGGCCGGAATGGCGCGCACGCTCGTCGCAGTCGGCACGTCCAGCGACGCCGACATGTTCTTGACGACAGCGGCGGCCGCGCCGCGCAGCACCTGCGCCTCGTCGCCTTCGGCGGCCGGCGTGGCCGACTTCGCTTCCGCGGGCTTGGATTTGGCTGGTGTCACATCGGTTTTGGCGGCCGGCGGCTGCGTCACGGCAGGCGGTGCCGGCTTCTTGGCAGGCGCGGACTCGGCCTTCGCCGGGGCGGACTCAGCCTTGCCGGGTTCGGACTTGGCGGGGGCGGGCTCAGCCTTGGCGGGTTCGGACTTGGCGGGTTCGGACTTGGCGGGGGCGCCGTTGGCGGTGGCAGCCTTCGGCGCGGGCCCCGGTTCGCGCGGCGCGGAAGGTGCCGATGTTCGTCCGTCGCCGGTGTCGCTCGTCGTGCCTGACGTTGATTCGGGTGCGTAGTCGACGAGGAACTCATGCCAACTCGGATCAACCGAGGAGGGGTCCTCGCGGAACTTGCGGTACATCTCCTCGACCAACCACTCGTTCTGTCCGAATGGTGAAGTTGAACTGCTCACGGCAGCTACTCGCCTCGATTCCTTCGCCTTCGGCAAGTGCCCGAACGGACACCTGCCCCTCTGTGTTCCTTCCAGCCTGCGGTTACCCCGCATCTACGCCGCCTAAAGGCTAGCGCTTTCGCGAATGCGCGGACGCAACAAGAGCGCTAATCGCCGAGCCGTTCTCAGCGCTGCGGTGACGGCAGCACGTGGATCTTCTGCGGCCAGCGCGGAGGAGGGGACCCGAAAGCCATGCGGGCGTTGGAGATGATGCGCTTGCCCATCAAACGGTTGCCGACGCCGCCGACGACCGCGCCGATGCCCACCGGCAACATCTTGCCGAAGGCGATCGCTCCCCGCTTGAGGGCGTATCTCTTGACGAAGAACCGCAGCAGCCGCGAATTCAGCTGCGATACCGCAGGCAGCGGCAGTGTTGCCGCGCCGTCGCTGAGCCACGCGCCGCTGGTCCGGCCGGGGCCGAGGAGGTCGGCGATGGCATTCTTGCTGTCCTCGCCGACCAGCACTGCCAACACCAGCGCGCGCCTGCGTTCGCGGTGCTCGGCCGGTATGCCGTGCACCTCGGCCACGGCAAGCACGAACACGGCCGTCGCTTCGAGGAATACCACCGTCTCACCCGCCACCGCCGAAAGCGCGACGAGCGTGCCGATGCCGGGGAAGGCCGCCGCGGAACCGACGGCTGCGCCGCTGGCCATCACCGCGGCCAAGTAGTGCTTCTCCAGCTTGGTGACGATCTCGGCGGGTGTCGCGTCCCGGTTGCCGTCCCGCATGCGCTCGACGTAAGCCTTGACCGCTGGGCCCTGCACCCTGGCGCCGCGTTCGATGATCTCCGACAAGGCACGCGCGGCGGCCCCGGGATGCTCGTCGGTGTTGGTCCTGGTAGCCGGGAGCTGGCTCTTGTCCTTGGACCGAGCGCTCATGGCGGCCTCCTGGGATGGGCGTGGGCGTTTCTTCAGGTTAACGGTTGGTCAACGAACGACTGAGGCTGGTGGTGCCCGCCGCGCGCCCGAGGTGCGCGGTCAACGCGGTGATACCGGTCACCGCGGCCGCCTCGGGAAGAAAATATTGATTTAGCGTGCTAACCATTTGCATGGCAACATCCCTCGCTGTGGACGTCAAGACACCCAGCCGCACCCGGATGATCGTGGTGCTCGGTGTCATGGTCGCGCTGGGCCCGTTGACCATCGACATGTATCTGCCCGCTCTGCCGAAGATCGCCGACGACCTTTCGGTGTCCTCATCGGTTGTGCAGCTCACCCTGACGGGCACGCTGGCCGGATTGGCGCTTGGCCAGTTGATCGTCGGCCCGCTGTCCGACTCGCTCGGCCGCAGGCGCCCGCTGATGGCAGGCATCGTGCTGCACATCGCGGCGTCGCTCCTCTGCGTGCTCGCGCCGAGCCTGGCCGTGCTTGGCCTGGCCCGTGTCCTGCAGGGCGCCGGGGCGGCCGCGGCCATGGTGGTGGCGATCGCCGTCGTCGGTGACCTGTTCGCCGATAACGCCGCCGCTACCGTGCTTTCTCGGCTGATGCTGGTGCTCGGAGTGGCGCCGGTCGTCGCGCCGTCGCTTGGAGCGGCCGTGCTGCTGCACGGGTCTTGGCACTGGGTCTTCGCCGCGCTGGTGGTGTTGGCCGGTGTGCTGCTTTTAGTGGCCGCGCTGGCGCTGCCCGAGACGCTGCCACCGTCGCACCGCAGACCGTTGCGCGTGCGCGGCATCGCCGCAACCTATGTGGAACTACTACGCGATAAGCGGTTCGTCATCCTCGTGCTTGTCGCCGCGTTGGGGATGTCCGGCCTGTTCGCCTACATCGCGGGGGCGTCGTTCGTCCTGCAGGGCATCTACGGACTCGACCAGCAGGCCTTCGCATTGGTGTTCGGCGCAGGCGCGGTCGCGTTGATCGGTGCGACGCAGTTCAACGTCGTGCTGCTGAGGCGGTTCTCGCCGCAGACGATCACGCTGTGGGCACTGGCCGCCGCACTGCTGGCCGGCGGCGTCTTCGTCGGGCTTTCCGCGGCGCATGTCGGCGGGCTTGCCGGCTTTGTGGTGCCGGTGTGGGCGATTCTCGCCGCGATGGGCCTCGTCATTCCCAACGCGCCTGCCGTCGCGCTGTCGCGGCACCCAGACGCTGCGGGAACCGCGGCGGCGCTGCTGGGCGCTGCGCAGTTCGGCCTGGGTGCCGCGGTGGCTCCGCTGGTCGGCGTGCTCGGAAACGACGAGTTGGCGCTGTCGGTGGTGATGGCGGTGAGCACGCTGGTCGCGCTGCTGGCGCTTCTCGCGGTCGGCGTTTCGACAACCGACGACGCCGACGACACCGTTGTCGGGGGCGCGCTCGCCGATCCGGCGTAGTTGTCGGGGTCGCGATCGGCCCGTACCGTCGTGGCAAATCCCTTCAGGCGGAGTGAATCGCTGATCGGGTGCGCGGCCGCATAGCTGCGTCCGAGGACGTCCTAATCGAATCAGGGATCTTGAAGCACGTCAGCGTCGCGTCAGCCAGTGATTGGCGGACGCTGATGGGATTTGCTCGCCGCGTCGGGCGGGCGAATCGCCCCGGCTGCCAGGCTTCGTAAAGTCCACATGAATGGGCCTGATGCGCTGGCGTTGGGCGGCAGAAGTCGACACCATCGGTAGGAGCCGAGACGAGGTGGGGATATGACCACGGCGCTGCGAGGCAGGTTCGCGGGTGCGACCGCGCCGGCCGCTGACCCGTGGCGCGCGCTCTGGGCGATGATGGTCGGCTTCTTCATGATCCTCGTCGACGCGACGATCGTCGCGGTCGCCAACCCGTCGATCATGGTCAAGCTGGGCGCCGGCTACGACGCTGTGATCTGGGTGACCAGCGCCTACCTGCTCGGCTTCGCGGTACCTCTGCTTCTGGCGGGCCGACTCGGCGACCGATACGGGCCCAAGAACCTCTACTTGATCGGGCTGACCGTGTTCACGGCCGCATCGTTGTGGTGTGGCCTGTCTGGGACCATCGGCATGCTCATCGCGGCCAGGGTGGTGCAGGGCATCGGGGCTGCGCTGCTGACCCCGCAGACCCTGTCCACGATCACCCGGATCTTCGCTGCCGAGCGACGCGGCGTGGCGATGAGCGTGTGGGGCGCCACCGCCGGGGTCGCCACGTTGGTGGGGCCGTTGGCGGGCGGTGTTCTGGTTGACGGGCTTGGCTGGCAGTGGATCTTCTTCGTCAATGTGCCGATCGGAATCGTCGGGTTGGGCCTGGCGTTCTGGTTTGTTCCAGAACTCGCGACCGAGAAGCACGGTTTCGACCCGATCGGCGTGCTGCTGTCCGGCATCGGAATGTTCATGGTCGTCTTCGCCCTGCAGGAAGGGCAGAGCCACGATTGGGCGCCGTGGGTCTGGGGCACGCTTGCCTGCGGTGTCGGCTTCATGGCCGCGTTCGTGTTCTGGCAACAGGCCAACCGCAACGAACCGCTGGTGCCACTGCGCATGTTCGGTGACCGCGACTTCGGCCTGTCCACCCTCGGCGTCGCGACCATCGGCTTCGTCGTCACCGCGATGATCGTGCCGGTGATGTTCTACGCGCAGGCGGTGTGCGGCCTCTCGCCGACGCGCGCGGCGCTGCTGACGGCGCCGATGGCGATCGCGTCCGGCGTGCTTGCGCCGTGGGTCGGCAGGATCGTCGACCGGTACCACCCCCGGCCGATCATCGGGTTCGGCTTCTCGATGCTGGCGATTTCGTTGACGTGGTTGTCGGTCGACATGACACCAGACACGCCGATCTGGCGAATCGTGTTGCCGCTGACGGCGACTGGCGTCGGCATGGCTTTCATCTGGTCGCCGTTGGCGGCGACTGCGACGCGCAATCTCGCACTGGATGTGGCAGGCGCCGGTTCGGGTGTGTACAACGCCACCCGGCAGGTGGGTTCGGTGCTGGGCAGTGCGGGCATGGCCGCGTTCATGACGACGCGGATCAGCGCCGAGCTGCCGATGGCCGCCGACGGACCCGGCGGCGACGGTGCAGCCACCCTGTTGCCCGGTTACCTGCACGAACCGTTTGCGGCCGCGATGTCGCAGTCCTTGCTGCTGCCCGCGTTCGTCGCGCTTTTCGGGGTGGTTGCGGCGCTGTTCCTTCTCGGCTTCGCCAATCCGGCCGCCCCGATGCCGCAGCGTCCCGACCTGGTTGACGACCATTGGGGCGACGACCACGACGATCCCTACGTCGACGACGATCACTACGTCGAATTCACCGTGGCGCACGACGAGCCCGCACCGGTCAACGCGCCCACCCCGGCCGCGCCCGTGACTTCCGTCGCTCCGGTCGCTTCCGTCGCGCCTGTCGCCTTCGGGGTCGAGGAAGACGACACCGAACCGATCGTGGCGCGCCAAGAGCCGGTGCGGACGCCTCGGACGGACACGTGGCACGCCGAGTCGCCCGAGCCGACGTCCACCCCGCCCGAGCCGACGCCCACCCCGCCCGTCGAGCCGCCCTATCGGCGGGAGCCCGTGGGCAGCCTGCTCGACTTCCTCGCCGATGTGCCATCGCCGAAGCCGTCCGCTGTCTCTTATACACCTCCCCC
>NZ_RARC01000069.1 GCF_003719305.1 Mycolicibacterium stellerae | reverse complement strand
CCCGGCCAGCAGCCGTCGGCACCAGAACAGGTCGGCACCAGCACATCGACGCCCGCGCCGCCCCCGACACCATCGCTTGCCCCACCGCCTGCGCCCCCGCCGCCGGTTCAGATCAACGAGGGTCCGCCGGCCAAGAAGGGCAACGGCGACAAGAAGCCGAAAGGCCAACGCGGCCACGATTAGCGCGGTGTTGTCGATTTCGCCAACCAGTTCGGATCTCCTGAGTTAAGTTCCCGGGCGGGAACTGCCTCGGGCGAAGGAGCGCTGCATGGACGTCCGGGATTCCGTTCTGGTGACGGGCGCATACGGTTTGGTCGGCAGGCCCGTGGTGGCGCGGCTCGTGGCGGACGGATACAGGGTGATCGCTACCGCGCACCGCACAGCCAAACCGTCGCTGCCTGCAGCGGTGGACGTGCGCCGGGTCGACCTAACGAAGCCCGATCAGGTCAGCGCAGTGCTCGCCGACGTGTCACCGTCGGCGATCGTTCATCTGGCGGCGTGCATTCCGCCGATGTGTTACGCCGACCGCGCGCTGGCACGGGCGGTCAACGTCGACGCGACCGCTTCACTGGTGAAGGCCGCGGAGGCGATGCCGTCGCCGCCTCGCTTCGTCCACGCATCGAGCATGGCGGTGTACGGCAGCCGCAACCCGCACCGTTTCACAGACCTGCTCACCCCCGACACCCCGACCTTGGCGACTGAACTGTATGGCTGCCACAAGCTGGAAGCCGAAAACATCGTGCGCTCATCGTGTTTGGACTGGTCGATCCTTCGGCTATCGGGCGTCATCACCATGGAACCGCTGATCGACTACAGGGATTTCGACTCGTTCTACCTCGGCGCGCTGCTGCCCGACGACAACCGGTGTCACTGCGTCGACGCTCGCGATGTCGCCGCGGCGTTCGCGGCGGCGGTCGCCACTGATGCCGTGCGGGAGATCTTCATGATCGCCGGTGACGATTCCCACAAGCGGCTCCAGGGCGAGATAGGACGCACGGGCATGGCGGCTGTTGGCATGGGTGCCATGGCGTTTCCTGGCCGTCCGGGCGATCCCGCCAACGACGCCGATTGGTATCCGCTGGACTGGATGGACACCACGCGTTCCCGGCAGGTGCTGTCCTTCCAGCGGTATTCCTGGTCGGATTCCCACGCGGAGATCCGTGCCAGAGCGCGCTGGAAGGCGAGGGCGATGGGCGTGGCGGCACCGGTGTTAGCGGGCCTGATGCGGCGAAGGGCCCCGTACTACAGGCAACCAGGGCGGTACGCCGACCCGTGGGGCAGGATCCGGGACCGGTGGGGCGACCCCGCCCCGGACACGGCGCGTCAGGCTCAGCCACCGGACATGTAGGGGGCGATGTTCAGGACGGAAGCACGTCGAGCCGACCCGATCCCACCACGACGACCTCGCCACCCACTCGGACCTGAACCCCGCCGTCGATGCTCTTGGCCGAGATACTGATCCGAGACGGCCGGTTGATGAAACGTCCCTGACGCAGCTCGCTGTTCTGACCGTCGCCCAGCCTGCCGTGTCGGTGAAGATAGGCGGCCACGCACCCCGCGGCGCTGCCCGTCGCCGCGTCCTCGACGACGCCGTCGTTGTTCCAGTGCCGGCCTTCCCCCGCCTCGGCGTCGAGCAGATAGGCGTACTGCGCGCCGACCTCGGCGAGCGCGACGTCAAGCTCACGGTCGGCGATGCGAGCGCGGGCGAGCGCACCGTTGCGAACCGGCACGATGAGATAGCGCAGCCCGGTCGACACCACTTCGAGCGGCAGTCGAGTGTCGGAATCGTCGACGAGCAGCGAGAACCAGGACGCGACCTGCGCGCGTGAGATGCCCGACGGCTCGCCGAGGAACTGGGCGCGCATGTCGGGCAGGACGGCGTAGAAGGAGTTCGGGCCGCGACGTTCGGTCTCGACGGTCAGCGCACCTGAGGCCAGCTCCAGCGTCCAGCGTCCGTGCGCTTCGCCGTCGCCGTGTTGATGATGAAGGACCGACGCCGCGCCGAGCACGGGGTGCCCCGCGAAGTCGAGCTCTTCGAAGAGGTCGAAAATGCGTGCCCGCCAATGGTCTTGCGAACCGGCCGGGCTGAGGAAGATCGACTCGAACTGGCGCAGCTCCCCGGTGATCTGAGTCATCTGGCCTGCGCTGAGGCCGCCCGCGTCGGGAAAGACGCTCAGGCTGTTGCCGCGATACGGCGTCGAGGTGAACACATCGACGAGCTGGAAGTGCACCGCAACGACGCTAGTCCAGGCGTCCAGCGTCGGTGACGCGCATGACCGCCGCACCCTCCTCGTCGGAGGCTTCCAGGTCCACCTCTACCTCGATGCCCCAGTCGCGGTCGCCAGCCGGGTCGTCGAGGATCTGTCGGACACGCCATGTGCCGGGCTGTTTGTCGATGATCAACAGGGCGGGACCCCTTGCGTCGGCGCCGATGCCCACGTCGTCGTGCTCGGCGAAGTACGCGCGGATGGCATCCTCCCAACGTTGCGCAGTCCAGCCGGAGTCCGCGTCCAGTTGGCCGAGGTCGTATGAGCGGCGCCGCGCGAACAACTCGACCCGGCGGAACAGCGCATTGCGGACCATCGCGGTGAACGCCCGCTCGTTCCCGGTCAGCGGGCGCGGGCGGGCAGGCACCGTCACCGGCGCGTCCAGCGGCTGGTCGGGGTTGGTGAGTTGTTCCCACTCGTCGAGCAGGCTCGAATCAACCTGGCGGACAAGCTCGCCGAGCCATTCGACGATGTCGGTGACGGCCTCGGTGCGCGCGGCGGCGGGCACCCCGGACCGCAGCGCCTTGAACGCGTCCGACAGGTAACGCAACACCGCACCCTCGGAACGGGTAAGTCCGTAGACGCTGACGAACTCCCGGAAGGTGAACGCCCGCTCCCACATCTCGCGTACGACGGACTTCGGAGACAGCCGCGCGTCGGCGGCCCACGGGTTGCTCTGCAGATACACGTCGAAGGTGTGCTCGAGCAACTCCTCGAGCGGCTTGGGATAGGTGACGTCGTCCAGCAGCTCCATCCGCTCGTCGTACTCGATGCCCTCGGCCTTCATCGCGGCCACGGCCTCGCCCCTGGCCTTGTTCAGCTGTGCGGCCAGGATCTGGCGCGGGTCCTCGAGTGTCGCCTCCATCACCGAAACCACGTCCAGCGCATAGGTTTCCGAAGCGGGATCGAGGACGTCGACCGCGGCAAGCGCGAACGTCGACAGCGGCTGGTTGAGGGCGAAGTCGGGTGGCAGGTCGACCGTCAGTCGGTAGCGCCGTCCGTCGGGTTCTGGCTCGTCGAGCCGTTCGAGGACACCGGCCTGCAGCAGAGAGCGGGCGATGCCGACCGCCTCGCGGATGTGCTGAAGCTGCCGTTTACGCGGCTCGTGGTTGTCGGTGAGCAGCCGTCGCATCGCGGCGAACGGGTCACCGGGACGGTCTACGACGTCGAGGATCATCGCCGTGCTCACGCGCATGTTGCTGGTGAGCGCTTCGGGGACGGCGTCGACCAACCGCGTCATGGTCGACTCGCTCCACGGCACCATGCCCTCGGGCACCTTGCGGCGCACCAGCTTTCGGCGCTTCTTCGGATCGTCGGCCACCTTGGCGAACTGCTTGAGGTTCTCCACCTCGTGGTCGGGCGCCTGCACGACGACAGTGCCTGCGGTGTCGTAGCCGGCCCGACAGCTGACGTCCGGTCCGCTAGGTGGCACCTCCTGTTCGCGATGCTGGGCCGCGTAGAAGTGGGGCATCGACCCGCCACTTATACACATCT
>NZ_RARC01000068.1 GCF_003719305.1 Mycolicibacterium stellerae | reverse complement strand
ACCCGTCATGATGGTCAACTGGGAATTCTTCGACAACCAAACCCCCTCCTCGGCAAGAGATCTCGTCGACGCGCTACGCGAAGGCCAGCCGCCGCTGCCCAGTCGCGGGGCGCCGCTTTGCACCTTCCGCCAGACCGCCCGGCTTCTCGCGGGCCTGCAGCACGAAAGCCACGATCATGGTGCCGCGTCAGCGGCCACGCTGGCCGGACTGCGAGTCGCCCACGAAAGCGGCATGGCCACACGCGGTTTGGAAGGCGAGGACTGACATGGTGCTCACCCCCGTAATGAGTCGGTACTGGGACCACCCCCAATCCTGGACGTTGGACACCTACCGGGCCCACGACGGATACCGCGCGCTGCAGAAGGCATTGGCAATGGAACCGGGCGAGGTCATTGAGACCGTCAAGGCCTCGGGCCTGCGCGGCCGCGGTGGCGCGGGGTTCCGAACCGGCGTCAAGTGGTCCTTCATCCCGCAGGATGACGCCAAGCCGCACTACCTCGTGGTCAATGCCGACGAGTCGGAACCCGGTACGTGCAAGGATGTTCCGCTGATGATCGCGACCCCGCACCTGCTCATCGAGGGCGCCGTCATCGCCGCCTACGCCATCGGCGCCCATCACGCGTTCATCTATGTGCGCGGTGAGGTCGTCCCGGCGCTGCGGCGACTCCGCGCCGCGGTGGCTGAAGCGTACGCAGCGGGGTACCTGGGCACCGACATCGGTGGCTCGGGGTTCGACATGGAATTGATCGTGCACGCGGGCGCGGGTGCTTACATCTGCGGCGAGGAGACCGCCCTTCTGGACTCGCTGGAGGGACGGCGTGGCCAACCGCGTCTCCGGCCGCCGTTTCCCGCCGAAGCCGGACTCTACGGTTGCCCAACCGTGGTCAACAACGTCGAGTCGCTCGCGTCGGTACCGTCGATCATTCTCAACGGTGTCGATTGGTTCCGCTCCATGGGAACCGAGGACGCCCCGGGCTTCACGTTGTATTCGCTTTCCGGGCATGTCACGAATCCGGGGCAGTTCGAAGCGCCGTTGGGGACGACGCTGCGCGAACTTCTCGGATATGCAGGTGGTGTCCGCAGCGGGCACCGGTTGAAATTCTGGACCCCAGGCGGTTCCTCGACGCCCATGCTGACCGCCGAACATCTGGATGTGCCACTGGATTACGAGGGCGTCGCCGGTGTCGGGTCGATGCTCGGCACCAAGGCGCTTCAGGTCTTCGACGAGACGACGTGTGTCGTGCGGGCGGTGCGCCGGTGGATCCAGTTCTACGCCCACGAGTCGTGCGGCAAGTGCACACCGTGCCGGGAGGGCACCTACTGGCTCAGTCAGGTTTACGAGCAGTTGGAGACGGGCAGCGGGACGGCGGAGGACCTCGAGAGACTCGTCAGCATCGCCGACACACTCAACGGAAAATCGTTCTGCGCGTTGGGTGACGGCGCCGCCAGCCCGATCCTGTCCTCGTTCAAATTCTTCCGCGCCGAGTATGTCGAGCATCTGGAGGGTGGCTGCCCGTTCGATCCGTACGCCTCGACACTGATGGCCGCCGAGGTGGGTGCTCGATGACGGTGACCGAACCGGCTCGCCATACGCCTACCGCGCCGACGGTGAACCTGACCATCGACGGCACTGCCGTCAGTGTGCCCAAGGGCACCTTGGTGATTCGCGCAGCCGAGCTGATCGGCGTGCAGATCCCGCGGTTCTGCGACCATCCGCTGCTGGATCCGGTCGGCGCGTGCAGGCAGTGCCTCGTCGAGGTCGAGGGCCAACGCAAGCCGCTCGCTTCGTGCACCACAACCGTCGCGGAAAACATGGCCGTCCGGACTCAATACTCGTCTTCGGTCGCGGAGGCCGCCCAGCAGGGCGTGATGGAGCTGCTGCTGATCAACCATCCGCTGGACTGCCCGGTCTGCGACAAGGGCGGCGAATGCCCGCTGCAGAACCAGGCCATGTCCACCGGTGCGGCCGAATCCCGGTTCCGCGGTACGAAGCGGACATTTCCCAAACCGATCCCGATCTCATCGCAGGTTCTGCTGGACCGGGAGCGATGTGTGCTGTGCGCACGATGCACCCGGTTCGCCCAGCAGATCGCGGGTGACCCGTTCATCGAGCTCTTCGAGCGCGGTGCGCTGCAGCAGGTCGGTACCCACGCCAACGAACCCTTCGACTCGTATTTCTCCGGCAACACGGTGCAGATCTGCCCGGTCGGGGCCTTGACCGCATCCACCTACCGGTTCCGGGCGCGGCCGTTCGACCTGGTGTCCAGCCCGAGCGTGTGTGAGCACTGCGCTTCGGGTTGCGCGCAGCGCACCGATCACCGCCGCGGAAAGGTGGTGCGCCGGTTGGCCGGGGACGACCAGGACGTCAACGAGGAGTGGAACTGCGACAAGGGCCGCTGGGCATTCCGCTACGCCGACACACCAGAGCGGATAACCAGCCCAATGGTCCGCGGTGCCGATGGGAACCTCGCGCCGACGTCGTGGTCGCAGGCGCTCGCCGCGGCGGCGGCAGGTCTTCGCGATGCGTACGGCCGGACCGGTGTCCTCATCGGTGGACGGCCCACGTGGGAAGACGCCTACGCCTACGCCAAGTTCGCGCGATTGGCGCTGGGCAGCAACGACATCGACTTCCGCATCAGGCCGCACTCGGCGGAGGAGGCCGACTTCCTGGCCGCGCGCATCGCGGGTCGGCCCATGACCGTCACCTACAGCGATGTGGAGTCGGCTCCGGTGGTGCTGCTCGTGGCGTTCGAGCCAGAAGAGGAGTCGCCGATCGTCTTCCTGCGGCTACGCAAGGCCGCTCGCGTTCGAAGCCTGCCCGTGTACTCGGTCGGTCCGTTCACCAGCCGCGGGCTCACCAAGCTGTCAGGCACGCTACTTCGAGCGGTGCCCGGCGAGGAACCCTTCGTGCTTGACGACCTACTCGAGGGGCAAGTTTCTGACCTGCTCCGCCAACCGGGTGCGGTCATCATGGCCGGTGAGCGGTTGGGCGCCATCGCAGGCGGACTCTGCGCGGCGGCTCGGCTCGCCGATGAGACCGGTGCCCGGCTGGCTTGGGTGCCTCGGCGTGCTGGCGAACGCGGCGCGCTCGAAGCGGGAACACTGCCGAACCTGCTGCCCGGTGGCCGACCCAGCGGACGGCCCGGTCTCGACACGGCAGGCATCGTGGCCGCCGCAGCCGACGGAACATTGGCCGCACTGTTGACCGGCGGGGTGGAGGTCGCCGATCTGCCCAACCCCGACTCTGTCAGGCAAGCCCTGTCGACGGTGCCGTTCGTGGTGAGCCTGGAAATACGCCACAGTGAAGTCACCGCACACGCCGATGTGGTGTTCCCGGTCGCATCAGCCACCGAGAAGGCCGCGACGTTCCTCAACTGGGAGGGGCGGCAACGACCTTTCCCTGCCGCGCTGCACGACTCCGAGATGATGCCCGATCTGCGTGTGCTGCACGCGATCGCGGCCGAGATGGGCCTGGGATTGGGTCTGCCCGATGCAGAGGCTGCCCGCAGCGAGTTGGACCGGCTCGGCACTTGGCATGGGCCACGAATCGCCGCGCCGCCCGTAGCACCGATTCGCCCACCACGTCCCGTCGCCGGCCAAGCGATCCTCGCGGGCTGGCGGATGCTGCTCGACAAGGGCCGCCTGCAGGACGGCCATCCGAACCTCGCCGCAACCGCGCGACCGGCGACGGCATGTCTTTCTTCGGCAACCGCCGCGGAAATCGCTGTCGCCGAAAGTGATTCCGTCGTGATCAGCACGATATCGGGATCGATCACGCTGCCGCTCGCGATCGTTGACCTGCCCGATCGGGTCGTGTGGTTGCCGCTGAACTCGACCGGTTCGACAGTCCATGAGCAACTGGGTGTGACCGCGGGTGCTCTCGTGGCGATCGGAGCGGCGCAATGACCGACGTGTGGTGGTTGATCGCGGTCAAGGCGCTTGGCGTCTTCGTGTTTCTGTTGTTGACGGTGTTGGCGGCGATTTTGATCGAGCGGAAGTTGTTGGGCCGTATGCAGATGCGGTTTGGTCCCAACCGGGTGGGCCCAAAGGGTTTGCTTCAGTCGCTGGTCGACGGCATAA
>NZ_RARC01000067.1 GCF_003719305.1 Mycolicibacterium stellerae | reverse complement strand
ACCCGTCATGATGGTCAACTGGGAATTCTTCGACAACCAAACCCCCTCCTCGGCAAGAGATCTCGTCGACGCGCTACGCGAAGGCCAGCCGCCGCTGCCCAGTCGCGGGGCGCCGCTTTGCACCTTCAAGGAGACCGCCCGCGTCCTCGCAGGCCTTCCCGACGACCGTCCGATCACCGCGGACGGCCAGGTGCCGACGGCGACGCTGGCCGGGCTGCGGGTCGCCCGCGAGCTGGGTATGGAGGCGCCTCCGCCGGATGCCGAGCCGGACACGCCGCCACCGGCGTCCGACGGCACCAAGCCCGAGGCCGTCGAGACCACCAAGGACGAACCGGCACCCGCACCGTCGGCCACGGTGCCTGCCGAATCCGGCACCACCGAAACCGACCCGAGCACAACGGATTCACGCGACTGATGGCACCTGCTACTCCCCTGACACCCGTATTCAGCCGCTACTGGGACGATCCCGAACCCTGGTCGCTGGACACCTATCGCCGTCACGACGGCTACCGTGCGCTGGACAAGGCGCTGGCGATGAGCCCCGACGAGGTCATCGCGCTGGTCAAGGACTCCGGTCTGCGCGGCCGCGGCGGCGCGGGCTTCCCGACCGGAACCAAGTGGTCGTTCATCCCGCAGGACGACACCGGGGCGGGCGCCAAGCCGCACTACCTGGTCATCAACGCCGACGAGTCGGAACCCGGCACGTGCAAAGACATGCCACTGATCCTGACCACGCCGCACTTTCTGATCGAGGGCGCGATCATCGCCGCCTACGCGATCCGCGCCCATCACGCGTTCATCTACGTGCGCGGTGAGGTGGTCCCGGTGCTTCGGCGCTTGCAGGCCGCCGTCGACGAGGCCTACGAGGCCGGCTATCTCGGCACCGACATCAATGGCTCGGGCTTCGACCTCGAGCTGGTGGTGCACGCGGGAGCGGGCGCCTACATCTGCGGCGAGGAAACCGCGCTGCTCGACTCGCTCGAGGGCAGGCGCGGCCAGCCCCGGCTGCGGCCGCCTTTCCCCGCGGTGGCAGGCCTGTACGCCTGCCCGACGGTGGTCAACAACGTCGAATCCATCGCCAGCGTGCCACCGATCATCCTCAACGGGATCGACTGGTTCCGTTCGATGGGCACGGAGAAGTCGCCAGGCTTCACGCTGTACTCGCTGTCGGGACACGTGACCAACCCCGGCCAGTACGAGGCCCCGCTCGGCATCACCCTGCGCGAGCTCCTCGAGTACGCGGGCGGGGTCCGCGAGGGCCATTCGCTGAAGTTCTGGACGCCGGGCGGCTCGTCGACGCCGCTGCTGACCGACGAACACCTCGATGTGCCACTGGATTACGAGGGAATGGCGGGCGTCGGCTCGATGCTCGGCACGAAGGCGCTGCAGATCTTCGACGAGACGACGTGCGTCGTGCGCGCGGTGCGGCGCTGGACGGAGTTCTACGCGCACGAGTCGTGCGGCAAGTGCACACCCTGCCGCGAGGGCACGTACTGGCTGAGCCAGATCTACGAGCGGCTCGAGACGGGGCACGGCACCGAAGAAGACATTCAGAAGCTGCTCGACATCTCCGACACCATCTTCGGAAAGTCGTTCTGCGCCTTGGGCGACGGCGCGGCGAGCCCGATCCTGTCGTCCATCGAGTTCTTCCGCGACGAGTATGTCGAGCATCTGGACGGCGGCTGCCCGTTCGATCCGCACGCCTCGACACTGATGGCGACCGAGGGGGTTGGTGCCTGATGACGGTGACCGAACCGAGCCAGGATGCGCCTGCAGTTGAGATGGTGAACCTGACCATTGACGACGTGCCGATCAGTGTGCCCAAGGGCACGTTGGTGATTCGCGCGGCCGAGATGATGGGCGTCTCGATCCCCCGGTTTTGCGACCATCCGCTGCTGGATCCGGTCGGCGCGTGCAGGCAGTGCCTCGTCGAGGTCGAGGGTCAGCGCAAGCCGATGGCCTCCTGCACCATCACGTGCACGCCCGACATGGTGGTGCGAACACAGTTCACCTCGGAGTCGGCCGACAAGGCCCAACACGGCGTGATGGAGCTGCTGCTGATCAACCATCCGTTGGACTGCCCGGTCTGCGACAAGGGCGGCGAATGCCCTCTGCAGAACCAGGCCATGTCGAACGGCCGGGTGGAGACCCGCTTCGAAGACGTCAAACGCACCTTCCCCAAACCGATCCCGATCTCCTCGGAGGTGCTGCTCGATAGGGAACGGTGCGTGCTGTGCGCGCGGTGTACCCGCTTCTCCCAGCAGATCGCGGGCGACCCGTTCATCGAGCTGTTGGAGCGCGGCGCGCTGCAGCAGGTCGGCATCGCGCCAGGTGAGCCGTTCTCGTCGTACTTCTCCGGCAACACGGTGCAGATCTGCCCGGTCGGCGCACTCACCAACACGGCCTACCGGTTCCGGGCACGACCGTTCGACCTGGTGTCGAGCCCGAGCGCGTGTGAGCACTGTGCCTCGGGATGCGCTCAGCGCACCGACCATCGGCGCGGAAAGGTGTTGCGCCGGTTGGCGGGCGACGACCCCGAGGTCAACGAGGAGTGGAATTGCGACAAGGGCCGGTGGGCGTTCACCTACGCCACGATCGGCGACCGCATCACCACACCGTTGATCCGTGAGGAGGACGGCAAGCTGCGGCCCGCGTCCTGGTCGGAGGCCCTCGCAACGGCGGCATCGGGTCTGGCGGCCGCGGCAGGCCGGGCCGGCGTGCTCGTCGGCGGCAGGAGCACCGTCGAGGACGCCTACGCATATTCGAAGTTCGCCCGGATCGTCTTGGGCACCAACGACATCGACTTCCGAATCCGGGCGCACAGCCAGGAGGAGGCCGACTTCCTGGCGTCCGATGTCGCCGGGCGGCCGATGAACGTCACCTACGCTGACCTGGAGAAGGCGCCCGCGGTGCTGCTCGCCGGCTTCGAGCCGGAAGAGGAGTCACCCATCGTCTTCCTTCGGCTGCGCAAGGCCGCCCGCAAGACCGGCGTGCGGGTGCTCGCCATCGCCCCGTTCGCCACCCGCGGGCTGACCAAGATGTCGGGCACGCTGATCCGCTCCGCACCGGGCGGCGAGGCGGCGGCGCTCGACGAGCTGACCGACGAAACACTGCTCAACCAACCTGGCGCGATCATTCTCGTCGGTGAGCGACTGGCAACGTCGCCCGGCGCGCTCTCCGCGGCAAGCAGATTGGCGGCGGCCACCGGTGCCCGGCTCGGCTGGGTGCCGCGGCGGGCCGGCGACCGCGGTGCGCTGGAGTCAGGCGCACTGCCCAACCTGCTGCCCGGCGGCCGGCCAGTCGCCGACGCCTCGGCGCGCGAGCAGACCGCCGCAGCGTGGCACGTCTCCGAGTTGCCGGACACGCCCGGCCGCGACACCGCGGGCATTCTCGCCGCGGCTACGGGCGGCGAGTTGGCGGCTCTGCTGGTCGGTGGCGTCGAGCTTGCCGACCTGCCCGATCCCGACGCCGCCCTGACGGCCATCGACGCGGTGCCGTTCGTCGTCAGCCTGGAGCTGAGAGAAAGCGCGGTCACCGATCTGGCCGACGTGGTGTTCCCGGTCGCGCCCGTCGTCGAGAAGGGCGGCTCGTTCGTCAACTGGGAGGGCCGGATTCGGCCGTTCGGACCGTCGCTGCAAAGCAACGCGACGCCGGATCTGCGGGTGCTGTACACCCTCGCCGACGAGATCGGCGTCGACCTCGGGCTGCCGGATGCGGCAGCCGCAGACGAGGAACTCGCCAAGCTGGGCTGGTGGGGCGGCGCGCGGCCTGCCGCGCCGGACGTGTCGGCGGGCACCGCGGCCGCGCCCGCAAGGGGTGAGGCGGTGCTGACCGGTTGGCGGATGCTGCTGGACGCCGGGCTGCTGCAGGACGGCGAACCCTATCTCGCGGGCACCGCTCGCCCAGTGGTCGCCCGGCTTTCGGCCGCTACGTCCGCTGAAATCGGTGCAGCCGAAGGAGATTCGATCGTCGTTTCCACGGAGCGCGGCGAGGTGGCGTTGCCGCTCGCGATCACCGACATGGACGACCGAGTGGTGTGGCTGCCACTGAACTCGCCGGGATCCGCGGTGTACCAACAACTGGGAGTCACCGCGGGCGCCGTGGTCTCGATTGGGCGGGTGTGACTATGACGGATCTTTCGGCCTTCGGACATGACCCGATCTGGTTGATCGCGGTCAAGGCGCTTGGCGTCTTCGTTTTTCTGTTGTTGACGGTGTTGGCGGCGATTTTGATCGAGCGGAAGTTGTTGGGCCGTATGCAGATGCGGTTTGGTCCCAACCGGGTGGGCCCAAAGGGTTTGCTTCAGTCGCTGGTCGACGGCATAA
>NZ_RARC01000066.1 GCF_003719305.1 Mycolicibacterium stellerae | reverse complement strand
ACGGGTGTGTTGTTTGAGAACTCAATAGTGTGTTTGGTGGTTTTTGTTTGTTGTTTTTGTTTTTGCCATGCTCTCTTTTTCCCGTTTAGGGGGTGTGGTTTGTTTTTGTGCCAGTTTTGACTGGTTGTTTGGATCGGATTGTTTCAGACGTTGGTTTTTGTTTGGAGAGTTTGATTCTGGCTCAGGACGAACGCTGGCGGCGTGCTTAACACATGCAAGTCGAACGGTAAGGCCCTTTCGGGGGTACACGAGTGGCGAACGGGTGAGTAACACGTGGGTGATCTGCCCTGCACTTTGGGATAAGCCTGGGAAACTGGGTCTAATACCGAATATTCCTTGCTGGTCGCATGGCCTGGTGGGGGAAAGCTTTTGCGGTGTGGGATGGGCCCGCGGCCTATCAGCTTGTTGGTGGGGTGATGGCCTACCAAGGCGACGACGGGTAGCCGGCCTGAGAGGGTGTCCGGCCACACTGGGACTGAGATACGGCCCAGACTCCTACGGGAGGCAGCAGTGGGGAATATTGCACAATGGGCGCAAGCCTGATGCAGCGACGCCGCGTGAGGGATGACGGCCTTCGGGTTGTAAACCTCTTTCAGTACAGACGAAGCGTGAGTGACGGTATGTACAGAAGAAGCACCGGCCAACTACGTGCCAGCAGCCGCGGTAATACGTAGGGTGCGAGCGTTGTCCGGAATTACTGGGCGTAAAGAGCTCGTAGGTGGTTTGTCGCGTTGTTCGTGAAAACCTAAGGCTTAACCTTGGGCGTGCGGGCGATACGGGCAGACTTGAGTACTGCAGGGGAGACTGGAATTCCTGGTGTAGCGGTGGAATGCGCAGATATCAGGAGGAACACCGGTGGCGAAGGCGGGTCTCTGGGCAGTAACTGACGCTGAGGAGCGAAAGCGTGGGGAGCGAACAGGATTAGATACCCTGGTAGTCCACGCCGTAAACGGTGGGTACTAGGTGTGGGTTTCCTTCCTTGGGATCCGTGCCGTAGCTAACGCATTAAGTACCCCGCCTGGGGAGTACGGCCGCAAGGCTAAAACTCAAAGAAATTGACGGGGGCCCGCACAAGCGGCGGAGCATGTGGATTAATTCGATGCAACGCGAAGAACCTTACCTGGGTTTGACATGCACAGGACGCCGGCAGAGATGTCGGTTCCCTTGTGGCCTGTGTGCAGGTGGTGCATGGCTGTCGTCAGCTCGTGTCGTGAGATGTTGGGTTAAGT
Source organism: Mycolicibacterium stellerae (assembly GCF_003719305.1). Lineage (GTDB taxonomy): Bacteria > Actinomycetota > Actinomycetes > Mycobacteriales > Mycobacteriaceae > Mycobacterium > Mycobacterium stellerae. The sequence continues at coordinate 4,170 of NZ_RARC01000066.1, read as the reverse complement.
CCCGCAACGAGCGCAACCCTTGTCTCATGTTGCCAGCACGTTATGGTGGGGACTCGTGAGAGACTGCCGGGGTCAACTCGGAGGAAGGTGGGGATGACGTCAAGTCATCATGCCCCTTATGTCCAGGGCTTCACACATGCTACAATGGCCGGTACAAAGGGCTGCGATGCCGTGAGGTGGAGCGAATCCTTGTTAAAGCCGGTCTCAGTTCGGATCGGGGTCTGCAACTCGACCCCGTGAAGTCGGAGTCGCTAGTAATCGCAGATCAGCAACGCTGCGGTGAATACGTTCCCGGGCCTTGTACACACCGCCCGTCACGTCATGAAAGTCGGTAACACCCGAAGCCGGTGGCCTAACCCCTTGGGGAGGGAGCCGTCGAAGGTGGGATCGGCGATTGGGACGAAGTCGTAACAAGGTAGCCGTACCGGAAGGTGCGGCTGGATCACCTCCTTTCTAAGGAGCACCACGAGACCTATTGGCCCGCCCCGCAATTCCTGTGGGGGTTCGGTGACCTGGGCGATTCGTGAGATGGGCCATGCCTGTAGTGGGTGTGGTTCGGGTGCAACAACAAACGTTGATGCTGGTGGGGAAACACTGGTTGATGGATCATCGGACACACTATTGGGCTTTGAGGCAACAGGCCCGCTATCTCTTCGTCCCGTTGGGGAAACCGGGGATAGGGTTTGGTTGTCGCCCTGCTTTGGTGGTGGGGTGTGGTGTTTGATTTGTGGATAGTGGTTGCGAGCATCTAACAGCGGGCTCTCTTTGTGGGGGCGTGTTGTTGATGTGCAATTTCAGAGTTTTTTAACTCATAATATCTTTTGGTTTTTTGTGTTGTAAGTGTTTAAGGGCGCATGGTGGATGCCTTGGCATTGAGAGCCGATGAAGGACGTGGGAGGCTGCGTTATGCCTCGGGGAGCTGTCAACCGAGCGTGGATCCGAGGATGTCCGAATGGGGAAACCCGGCGCGAGTGATGTCGTGTCACCTGCATCTGAATATATAGGGTGTGGGAGGTAACGCGGGGAAGTGAAACATCTCAGTACCCGTAGGAAGAGAAAACAATTGTGATTCCGTGAGTAGTGGCGAGCGAAAGCGGAGGATGGCTAAACCGGATGCATGTGATACCCGGCGGGGGTTGTGTGTTCGGTGTTGTGGGGCGTTTCTTGTCAGGTCCGCCGATCTGGCCAGGAGTGATAAACCGTGGTGTTAGGTGAAGTGGCCTGGGATGGTCTGCCGTAGAGGGTGAGAGCCCCGTAACCGAAAACATTGCGGCTTCTGTGAAACTGTTTCCCCGAGTAGCAGCGGGCCCGTGGAATCTGCTGTGAATCTGCCGGGACCACCCGGTAAGCCTGAATACTTCTCGATGACCGATAGCGGATTAGTACCGTGAGGGAATGGTGAAAAGTACCCCGGGAGGGGAGTGAAAGAGTACCTGAAACCGTGTGCCTACAAGCCGTCAGAGCCTTCGACTTTGTTGTGGGGTGATGGCGTGCCTTTTGAAGAATGAGCCTGCGAGTCAGGGACATGTCGCGAGGTTAACCCGTTGAGGGGTAGCCGCAGCGAAAGCGAGTCTGAATAGGGCGTATCCCCGTGAGGGGTGTAGTGGTGTGTTCTGGACCCGAAGCGGAGTGATCTACCCATGGCCAGGGTGAAGCGACGGTAAGACGTCGTGGAGGCCCGAACCCACTTAGGTTGAAGACTGAGGGGATGAGCTGTGGGTAGGGGTGAAAGGCCAATCAAACTCCGTGATAGCTGGTTCTCCCCGAAATGCATTTAGGTGCAGCGTTGCGTGTTTCTTACTGGAGGTAGAGCTACTGGATGGCCGATGGGCCCTACTAGGTTACTGACGTCAGCCAAACTCCGAATGCCGGTAAGTCAATAGCGTGGCAGTGAGACGGCGGGGGATAAGCTCCGTGCGTCGAGAGGGAAACAGCCCAGATCGCCGGCTAAGGCCCCTAAGCGTGTGCTAAGTGGAAAAGGATGTGCAGTCGCAAAGACAACCAGGAGGTTGGCTTAGAAGCAGCCACCCTTGAAAGAGTGCGTAATAGCTCACTGGTCAAGTGATTGTGCGCCGATAATGTAGCGGGGCTCAAGCACACCGCCGAAGCCGCGGCAACAAACTTTGTTTGTTGGGTAGGGGAGCGTCCTGCATCCGGTGAAGCCACCGAGTGATCGAGTGGTGGAGGGTGTGGGAGTGAGAATGCAGGCATGAGTAGCGATAAGGCAAGTGAGAACCTTGCCCGCCGAAAGACCAAGGGTTCCTGGGCCAGGCCAGTCCGCCCAGGGTGAGTCGGGACCTAAGGCGAGGCCGACAGGCGTAGTCGATGGACAACGGGTTGATATTCCCGTACCCGTGTGTGCGCGTCCCTGATGAATCAGTTCTGCTAACCACCCAAAAGGTGGACCACCAGCGACCTTCGGGTCAATGGGGTTTACCGGCTGCGTGGGACCCGGACTGGTAGTAGTCAAGCGATGGGGTGACGCAGGAAGGTAGCCGTACCAGTCAGTGGTAATACTGGGGTAAACCGGTAGGGGGACATCTAGGTAAATCCGGATGTCATATTCCCTGAGAGGTGATGCATAGCCGAGTGAGGTGAATTCGGTGATCCTATGCTGCCAAGAAAAGCCTCTAGCGAGTACACACACGGCCCGTACCCCAAACCGACACAGGTGGTCAGGTAGAGAATACCAAGGCGTACGAGTGAACTATGGTTAAGGAACTCGGCAAAATGCCCCCGTAACTTCGGGAGAAGGGGGACCTACTACTGTCAACACCCGTGCGGTGGGCAGCGGTGGTGGGTGGCACAAACCAGTGAGAAGCGACTGTTTACTAAAAACACAGGTCCGTGCGAAGTCGCAAGACGATGTATACGGACTGACGCCTGCCCGGTGCTGGAAGGTTAAGAGGACCTGTTAACCCCTCTCGAGGGGTGAAGCGGAGAATTTAAGCCCCAGTAAACGGCGGTGGTAACTATAACCATCCTAAGGTAGCGAAATTCCTTGTCGGGTAAGTTCCGACCTGCACGAATGGCGTAACGACTTCTCAGCTGTCTCAACCATAGACTCGGCGAAATTGCACTACGAGTAAAGATGCTCGTTACGCGCGGCAGGACGAAAAGACCCCGGGACCTTCACTACAACTTGGTATTGGTGCTCGATACGGTTTGTGTAGGATAGGTGGGAGACTATGAAGCAGTCACGCCAGTGATTGTGGAGTCATCGTTGAAATACCACTCTGACCGTATTGGGCCTCTAACCTCGAACCGTATATCCGGTTCAGGAACAGTGCCTGGTGGGTAGTTTAACTGGGGCGGTTGCCTCCTAAAAAGTAACGGAGGCGCCCAAAGGTTCCCTCAACCTGGACGGCAATCAGGTGTTGAGTGTAAGTGCACAAGGGAGCTTGACTGCGAGACAGACACGTCAAGCAGGGACGAAAGTCGGGACTAGTGATCCGGCACCCCCGAGTGGAAGGGGTGTCGCTCAACGGATAAAAGGTACCCCGGGGATAACAGGCTGATCTTCCCCAAGAGTCCATATCGACGGGATGGTTTGGCACCTCGATGTCGGCTCGTCGCATCCTGGGGCTGGAGCAGGTCCCAAGGGTTGGGCTGTTCGCCCATTAAAGCGGCACGCGAGCTGGGTTTAGAACGTCGTGAGACAGTTCGGTCTCTATCCGCCGCGCGCGTCAGAAGCTTGAGGAAACCTGTCCCTAGTACGAGAGGACCGGGACGGACGAACCTCTGGTCTACCAGTTGTCCCACCAGGGGCACCGCTGGATCGCCACGTTCGGACAGGATAACCGCTGAAAGCATCTAAGCGGGAAACCCCCTCCAAGACCAGGCTTCTCACCTTTTAAGAAGGATAAGGCCCCCCGCAGACCACGGGATCAATAGACCAGACCTGCAACCCCAGCAATGGGCAAGGGAACTGGCACTAACCGGCCGAAAACTTACACACAACCAAAAACCCGCAACCACAACCCACACAGTCAAACAAACGACTGCACCCCACCACCAAACACAACATCACCCAAAAAGTGAATAAAGTTACGGCGGAAATAGCGACAGGGAAACGCCCGGACCCATCCCGAACCCGGAAGCTAAGCCTGCCAGCGCCGATGATACTACCCAACCCGGGTGGAAAAGTAGGACACCGCCGAACACATTTTA
>NZ_RARC01000065.1 GCF_003719305.1 Mycolicibacterium stellerae | reverse complement strand
TTTTAGTGGCTGTAGGCTGAAGTAGATGCAGCCCACTAGTACTAAACCTGACCCGTCTTCGGCAACGTCAGAGGTGTATAAGAGACTGGGCGGGTACTGCGGGTACTGCGGGTACTGCGGGTATTGCGGTGGCTGCGGCTCGGTCATGAGCCCGAGGAGTCTGCGGGCGCCGAGGGCTCCGCGGGTGCCGGTGCGGTGGCCGCCTTCGATGCTTTGCGAATGCCGAACGCCGACACGACCTCGAACACCCCGAGCACGATCAGCCAGACGCCGACCACGATGGCCAGCGTCAGGATGGATTCGAACGGCGAGGCGATCACCACGACACCGGCGATGAGGCTGATCAGACCGATGAAGATGTTCCAGCCCCTGGCGGGCAGGGTGGGATCGCTCACTGCGGCCACCGTGGTCGCGACACCGCGGAAGACGAATCCGACACCGATCCAGATGGCCAGCAGCAAAACCGCGTAGCCCTCGCCGAAATGGCGGAATGCCAGAACGGCGAGGATCAGCGCCGCGGCACCGCTGATGAACAGCAGCACCCTGCCGCCCGCGGTCACATGGAGGCTGAACGCCATGATGACCTGCGAGATGCCGGTCACCAGCAGATACGCGCCGAACACGATCGCTGTTACCAGGATCGAGATGCCCGGCCACGCAAGCACGATGATGCCGAGGATCACCGCCAGAAGCCCGGACATCAACGCCGACTTCCACAGGTGTGGCAACAAGGCCGGGGGAGCTTCGGTAGTCATGATCAAAGTGTTTCACAGCGCTTACCGCGCAGATAAGAGTTTGCAAGCAACGCGCGGGAAATTGAGTCCGACAGCACAATAAGCGGAAGCGCGGCGCAACGCCGTCGTCACCATTAACCTTCCGTACGTTAACTGCCCAAAGCAGAAAGTAGAGGCAACCGTGTTAGGTGGATGGGAAATCCGTCGGGGAAGCATGTGGCGCATCGCAGCGGTTTTAGCTGCAACAGCCACCCTCGCCGTTTCAGGCTGTTCGGCTGGAAGCGATTCCGGGTCGAGCGAGTCGACGAGCGCGGACTCGGCGCCGGCCGCCGAGAAGGTCGATGCGATCGCGAACACCGTGCCCGAGGCGATCAAGTCGTCGGGCAAGCTGATCGTCGGCGTCAACATTCCGTATGCGCCAAACGAATTCAAGGATCCCAGCGGCAAGATCGTCGGCTTTGACGTCGATCTCGTGAATGCGGTGGCGGCCACGCTGGGCCTGACGCCGGAGTATCGCGAGGCGGACTTCGCGAAGATTATCCCGTCGATCCAGGGCGACACCTTCAACATCGGCATGTCGTCGTTCACCGACACCAAGGAACGCGAGCAGACGGTCGACTTCGTCACCTACTTCTCGGCGGGCATTCTGTGGGCGCAGCGGCCAGGAACGCCGGTCGACCCGAACAACGCGTGCGGTAAGAAGGTCGCGGTGCAGGCCACCACGACGGAGGAGACCGAGGAACTGCCTGCCAAGAGCAAGGCGTGCACCGATGCGGGCAAACCCCCGATCGATATCATCAAGTTCGACGGTCAGGACGCCGCCACCAACGCCGTCGTGCTCGGCCAGGCCGACGCGATGTCGGCGGATTCACCGGTCACCGCGTATGCGATCAAGCAGAGCAACGGCAAGCTGGAGGCCGCGGGCGAGATTGCCGACGCCGCACCGTACGGCTGGCCGGTCAAGAAGGGCTCGCCGCTCGCACAGTCGCTCAAGCAGGCCCTCGAGCACCTGATCGAGAACGGCACCTACAAGACGATCGCGACGAACTGGGGTGTCGAACAGGGAATGATCGACAAGCCGGTCATCAACGGCGCGATCAACTAGGTTCGGGATTCCACAATGACTGATGTCGACACGCCGCCGGCCACGTCTCCAGCCGCGATCGATGCCGTTCCGCTGCGTCATCCGTGGCGGTGGGTGGCGGCGGTCGTCATCGTCATCCTGGTGGCGCTGTTCGTCTTCGGCGCTGCCACCAACGACGCCTACCGATGGCACGTCTTCGGGGAGTACGTCTTCAACGAGCGGGTGCTCAAGGTCGGACTGCTGAACACTCTTCAGCTGACCGTCTACTCGATGGTGCTCGCGATCGCGCTCGGCGTGCTTCTGGCGGTGATGCGATTGTCACCGAACCCGGTTTTCAGGTCGGTGTCGTGGGTGTACCTGTGGATCTTCCGCGGCACCCCGGTGTACGTGCAGCTGGTGTTCTGGGGACTCATCCCGACGATCTATGCGAACATCCAGTTCGGGGTGCCGTTCGGGCCGTCGTTCTTCCATGTCAATCTGCAGGCGCTGTCCATCCCGTTCCTGTTGGCCATCCTCGGGCTGGCGCTCAACGAGGCCGCGTACATGGCCGAGATCATCCGCGCGGGAATCAGTTCCGTGCCGGAAGGCCAACTCGAGGCGTCGACTGCTCTTGGTATGTCGTGGGGGATGGCGATGCGCCGCACCGTGCTCCCACAGGCGATGCGGGTGATCATCCCGCCGACCGGCAACGAAATCATCAGCATGCTGAAGACCACCTCGCTGGTCACCGCCGTGCCGTTCGCCCTCGACCTGTACGGCATCACCTCACGCGAGATAGCCGCCCGCGAGTTCGAGCCGGTTCCCCTGCTGCTGGTGGCGGCGTTCTGGTACCTGGTGGTCACCAGCATCCTGATGGTCGGCCAGTTCTACCTGGAGCGGTACTACTCCCGTGGTGCGTCCCGCAAGCTGACCGACAAGCAACTCGAGGCGCTGGCCAAGGCGCAAATAAACAACCCGGGGATGTGACGCGATGACACCCATGGTGAAGGCTGAGGGGGTCTGCAAGAGCTTCGGGGCTCTGGACGTCCTCAGGGGAATCACGCTCGAGGTCGACAAGGGCGAGGTGCTGTGCATGGTCGGGCCGTCCGGCTCGGGCAAGTCGACGTTTCTGCGGTGCATCAACCATCTGGAACAGGTCAACGCGGGCAGGCTCTATGTCGACGGCGATCTGATCGGCTACCGCGAGGGCGGTGCCAAGCTCTACGAGATTTCACCCCGCGTCGCCGCCAAACAGCGCCGCGAGATCGGGATGGTTTTCCAGCATTTCAACCTTTTTCCCCACCGCACGGCTTTGGCGAATGTCATCGAGGCGCCTATCCACGTCAAAGGCGTCAAGAAGGACGAAGCGATTGCGCGCGGAAAGGATCTGTTGGAACAGGTCGGGCTGGCAGACAAAGCGCACGCTTATCCCGCGCAGTTGTCCGGTGGCCAGCAGCAGCGGGTGGCGATCGCCAGGGCGCTCGCGATGAATCCCAAGCTGATGCTGTTCGACGAGCCCACTTCGGCGCTTGATCCGGAGCTGGTGGGCGAGGTGCTTGCGGTGATGAAAAAGCTTGCCTCCGAAGGGATGACGATGGTGGTGGTCACCCACGAGATGGGCTTCGCCCGCGAGGTGGCCAATCAGCTTGTGTTCATGGACGGCGGGGTGGTTGTGGAGAGTGGGCCCCCACGCGATCTGCTCGCCAATCCGCAACACGAACGCACGAAGGCGTTTTTGTCCAAGGTGCTCTAGTCCTGATGCCGGCAAGCACACCGGATCCGGCTTCGCCGTTGTGGCGGGCGGCTCAGGTGTTCCGGTTGCTCAGTTGCATCTACGCGCTCGGCTTTCAGGTCGCGGTCAACGACGACCTCGACCGGCCCGCAATCGGATGGTTGTTGTTCGCGGTCCTGATCGGGTGGAGCGCCGCCTGTGCGGTCGCCTATCTGAACGGGTTCGGCCGTCGTCCCGCCTGGGTGCTGGCCGAACTGGCCATCGTGGTCGCGCTGATGCTGTCAACGGAGTTCGTCGCGTCCGAGCAGTGGGCGCTCAACAACCAGTCATGGCCGACGACGCTGTGGGCCACCAACGCGACGATCTCGGCGGCCATCCTGCTCGGCCCGATTTACGGAATGCTCAGTGGCGTAGTGATTGTCGCGGCCAGCACATTGGCCAAGGGTGTGCTGAACTACGATCTCGGCCGTAACGCGACGGTGGTCATTGAGCTCGCGGTGGGACTCGGTGTCGGCATGGCCGCGCAGACCGCGCGCCGCGCCCACACCGACCTGGAACGCGCCGCGCGGCTGGCGGCGAGGACCGAGGAAAGGGAACGGTTGTCCAGGCAGGTGCACGACGGCGCCATCCAGGTTCTTGCTCTCGTCTCCCGCCGTGGTCGCGAGATCGGCGGCGAGACAGCAGAACTGGCGAAGTTGGCAGGCGAGCAGGAGCGTGCGCTGCGCCGCCTGGTCAGCTCGGCGGACGCCGAGCCGCGAAACGGTGAATTGACCGACGTCGGCGCGCTCCTTCGCCAACGCGCATCGGATCGGGTATCGGTGAGCGTGCCCGCCGACCCGGTACTGCTGGAGACTGGTGTCGCCGAGGAGCTGTCTGCAGCTGCGGGCAACGCGCTCGACAACGCCGCCGCACACGCGGGCCCAGACGCCAAGGCCTACGTGCTTTTGGAGGATCTCGGCGATACCGTCACGGTGAGTATCCGCGACGACGGCGTAGGGATAGCGGAAGGTCGGCTGGAGGAAGCCGTCGGCGAGGGCCGATTTGGGATCGCCAAATCGATTGTGGGGCGGATGAATTGGCTGGGTGGCAGCGCGAAGCTGAACACCGGGCCGGGATGCGGGACGGAATGGGAACTGACGTTACCCCGACGGTGATGGTGGTCGACGACCATCCGATCTGGCGCGATGCTGTTGCTCGCGATCTCGCCGAGGACGGCTTCAATGTGGTGGCCACCGCAGACGGTGTCGGGTCGGCGCGCAGGCGGGCCGCGGCCGTGCAGCCGAACGTCGTGGTGATGGACATGCGGCTGGCCGACGGCGACGGGGCACAGGCGACCGCGGAGGTGTTGACCGTGTCGCCTGCGTCGAGAATTCTGGTGCTCTCGGCGTCCGATGAGCGCGAGGACGTGCTGGAGGCAGTGAAGGCAGGCGCAACCGGATATCTGGTCAAGAGCGCTTCGAAGACCGAACTCGGCGACGCCGTGCGGGCGACGGCGGAGGGTCGCGCGGTGTTCACGCCGGGCCTGGCCGGATTGGTGTTGGGGGAGTATCGACGAATCGCGCGGGGACCGGACTCGAGCTCGGCGCCGAGCCTGACCGAGCGTGAAACCGAGATCCTCCGCCACGTCGCCAAGGGCTTGACCGCCAAGCAGATCGCCACCCGCCTTTCGCTGAGTCACCGCACCGTCGAGAACCACGTTCAGGCGACGTTCCGCAAGCTGCAGGTCGCCAACCGCGTCGAGTTGGCGCGCTACGCCATCGAACACGGGCTGGACGAATGAGCGGATTCGGGTAGTCCTACTCATCCGCCGGGCCCCGTCCATTGCGACTATGACGCAATGACCGCACCGCATGACGCCGTCGTTTCCCGGCTCTCGGCGAACTTCGCCGCAATGTCTGAGCAGTTCGCCAAGGTTTCGGCCGACCTCACCGAACTGGACCGCCTTCTGGGCCAGCGCCCGGTCCCCCCGCAACCCGCACCGTATCCGGTGGCGTCCCCCATGCACTTTCCACAGCCGTACATGCCACCCGCCGTGGCGTACGCGCCGCCACCTCCTCCGCCGCCCCCACCTCCGATCGCCCCGCCGCCACGGATACCCCACCATACCAGCGCCCAACTCGTCTCACCGCCTCT
>NZ_RARC01000064.1 GCF_003719305.1 Mycolicibacterium stellerae | reverse complement strand
CTGCTTCGGTGGGCCCGGCGGGCCGCCGGGCCCACCGAACGGGGGCGGTGGCGGGCCGCCGGGCCCACCGAAGCAGGGCGCGCCGGGCGGACAGGGCGGGTCAGCACTGGCGATGCCGGCCCCGACCATTCCACCGCCGAACGCCAGACCAGCAGACAGCAGCGCGATACCAACTAATTCTCGATGTCGTTTCATGGTCCGATCATTGATCCCTTCACCTGGAAACATCTACGGTGATGAACCTTCCCCCACAGCGTGTCCATAAACTGTGCTCAAGCTATGAATCAGTTATGAACGGCCGCAGGTGATCCCGCGCGGGCGTCCGCGCGCATAGCTTTCACAAATGTTCGTCCCACGTAGCCCTCATGTCCGGGTCGCAGGATTGTCGTCATGACGAACACGCTGATCGAGTCCGGAGCCACCACCGACTGTGCTCCGTCTACCTGTGCACGGTCGAGCGTGCTGGCCGACGCCGCTCGCCGAGGTGTCCCGGTCATCGACGTCGTCGTGCCCGTCTACAACGAGCAGGCCGTCTTGTCGGGGTCGGTACACCGGCTGCACCGTTACCTCGCCGACACGCTGCCCTTCCCGTTTCGTATCACCATCGCCGACAACGCAAGCACTGACGCGACGCCGGACATTGCCGCTCGGCTCGCCGACGAATTCGACTGTGTCCGTGTGGCTTGCCTCGAGCAGAAGGGCCGCGGACGCGCGCTGAACGCAGTGTGGTCGAGCTCGGACGCTCCCGTGCTGGCCTACATGGACGTCGACCTGTCCACCGATCTGGCCGCGCTGGCACCCCTGGTGGCGCCGCTTATCTCGGGGCATTCCGACCTCGCGATCGGCACACGACTGGCCCGTACCTCCCGCGTGGTGCGCGGGCCGAAGCGGGAGGTCATCTCCCGCTGCTACAACATGATCCTCAAGACGACGATGTCGGCGAAGTTCTCCGACGCCCAGTGTGGCTTCAAGGCAATTCGCGCCGACGTCGCGCAGCGGTTGCTGCCCCTGATCACCGACACCGGATGGTTCTTCGACACCGAACTGCTGGTGCTGGCCGAGCGATCAGGCTTGCGCATTCACGAGGTTCCGGTCGACTGGGTGGACGACCCCGACAGCCGAGTCGACATCGTCGCGACCGCCAGCGCGGATCTCAAGGGGATCGCCAGAATGCGAAAAGACTTCGCACTCGGCAGGATTCCCGTCGACGCCGTGGCCGCGCAGCTGGGAAACAACCGGGTCGCCCCGTCGCGGGGGATAGCGCACCAGCTCGCGCTGTTCGGGGCGATCGGCGTCGCCAGCACCCTGGCCTACCTGGCCATCTTCAGCACGCTGACCGCCACGGTGGGTTCGCAGGCCGCCAACTTCCTCGCCCTGCTGATCACGGCGATCGCCAACACCGCAGCCAATCGCCGGTTCACCTTCGGCATCCGTGGACAGGCCGGCCGGGCGCGTCATCACGGCGAGGGGCTCCTGGTGTTCGGGATTGCGCTGGCGATCACCAGCGGCTCACTCGCCAGCGTTCACTCGCTGGTGAACCCCACTCCGCATTGGCTCGAACTGGGTGTGCTCGTCACGGCCAACCTCGCCGCCACCGTGTTGCGCTTCGTTCTGCTGCGCACATGGGTGTTTCACCCAAGCCGATAATCCAAGACGCCTGATCCTCAAACGCTGGAGAGACCGATGACGGCAGCACCTGCCACAGACATCAGTGACGAAGTTGTTCACGCCGACGCTGCGGCGGACCCGCGCTGGGCAAGGCCGGGGCTGATCGCGCTTCTGCTGGCCACGGCGGTGTTCTGGACCGTAGGGCTCAGCCGAAATGGCTGGGGCAACTCCTTCTACGCGGCCGCCGTGCAAGCGGGCACCCAGAGCTGGAAGGCGTTCCTGTTCGGCTCGTCGGATGCGGGCAACTCGATCACGGTCGACAAACCGCCCGCCTCGCTGTGGGTGATGGAGATCAGCACGCGGCTCTTCGGCATGAACTCCTGGGCCATCCAACTTCCGCAGGTGCTGCTGGGCGTGGCCTCGGTGGCGCTGGTGTATGCCGCGGTGCGACGGCCGTTCGGGCCGGGGGCGGCCCTGATCTCCGGCGCGCTGTTGGCGCTGACGCCGGTGGCCACGTTGATGTTCCGCTACAACAACCCCGACGCCCTGCTGGTGTTCCTGATGGTGGCCGCCGTGTGGGCGCTGTTGCGCGGCATCGAGAATGGACGCACTCGCTGGATCGTGTTGTGCGGCGCGCTGATCGGCTTCGGGTTTCTCACCAAGCAGCTGCAGGTCATGCTCATCACGCCGGGTCTGGCGATCGCCTACCTTGTCGCCGCACCGCCGCGGTTGCGGACGCGACTTCTTCAACTGCTCGCCGGACTGGCGGCCGCGATCGTGGCCGCCGGTTGGTGGGTCGCGCTTGTCGAGCTTTGGCCGAAGTCCGATCGCCCGTACATCGGCGGCTCTTCGAACAACAGCTTCCTGCAACTCACGCTCGGCTACAACGGGCTTGGCCGCATCCTCGGCGGCGACGCGGGCGGCGGAGGCGGGCTTCCCAACCCGCCTCCAGGCGGTGGACACGGCGGCCCCGGTGGGCCGATGTTCCAGCAGGCCGGCATCACCCGGATGTTCACCACGGAATCCGGCACGCAGATATCCTGGCTGCTGCCCGCCGCGTTGGTGCTGCTCGTCGCGGGCCTCGTGCTGTGCGGACGCGCGGCAAGGACCGATCAGAAGCGCGCCTCGTACCTCGCCTGGGGTGGCTGGCTGCTGGTTACCGGCCTGATGTTCAGCTTCATGTCGGGGATCTTCCACGACTACTACACCGTGGCCCTGGCTCCCGGGGTGGCGACGATCGTGGGTATCGGTTCGACGCACCTATGGAAGAACCGCGAAAAGCGCTGGGTGACAGCGGTACTGGCGTTGACCATCGCGCTGACCGCGGCGTGGGCGTGGGTGCTGCTGGGCAAGACGCCCGACTTCCTGCCGTGGTTGCGCTGGGTAGTGGTGGCCGCCGGTGTGGTGGCCGTCGTCCTGCTGCTCGTGTCGTCCGTGCGGCCCGGCCTGACCGTCGCCGCCCGCGACCTCAAGGTATGGGCCGCGGGGCTGGCCGTCGTCTCCGCGATGGCCGGGCCGGCGGCGTACTGCATCCAGACCGTGAGCACCGCGCACAGCGGCCCGATCATCACCGCTGGGCCGTCGTCGAAGGACGGTGGAATGCCCGGTGGAATGCCCGGTTTCCCCGCAGGCGGCCCCAGTGGTCCGGGAGCGCCATCCGGAATGCCCGGCGCTCCGCCACCGGGCTTCGGTGGTGCGGTGTCCGATCAGGTGACGTCGCTGCTGTCCGCTAATGCCAGTGACTACACATGGGTAGCCGCGACCAGCGGATCGATGGGTGGCTCGGATTATCAACTGGCAACTGGCTATTCGGTGATGCCGATCGGCGGATTCGGTGGCGCGGACCCGTCGCCGACCCTGGAGCAATTTCAGGGCTACGTGAACGCCGGGCAGGTGCACTACTACCTGGATTCGTCGCACCCGGGGATGCCGCCCTTCGGTGCCGGGTCAGGATCGAGGTCGAAGTCCGACGAGATCCGCGACTGGGTCAAGCAGCACTACACCGCGACGACGGTGGACGGTGTCGCGCTGTACGACCTGACAGCCCCCGCGCACTGAACTCCGACTGCGGCCCACCGGAGTCGCGGGTCTCACTCCACCGTCTCGCCCGACATGGCCGGCTTCGCGGGTTCGCCGGGCGCCGTCGCCCCGAGCAACACCGTGCCCGGAAGGTTCATGGTGAATGCGGTGCCGAAGGGGCCGCTGGTGACGTCGATTGTTCCGTTGTGCGCCTTGATAACTGACTGTGTTATCGCCAGCCCGAGACCGGTGCTGCCGGATGCGCGGGACCTGGAGTCGTCGCCCCGCACGAACCGTTCGAAGACGTTCGGTAGCAGATCGTGGGGGATCCCTGGACCGTGGTCGGTGACGCTCATCGCCACCGAGTCATCGTCGTTCCGCATCAGGGAGGCGACGATCTTGGTCCCGGCCGGAGTGTGGACTCGCGCGTTGGACAACAGATTGGCCAGCGCTTGATGCAGTCGCGAGCGGTCACCGGTGATCGTCACGGGCTCACCGGGAATGTCAAGGCCCCAGCGGTGATCGGGTCCCGCGATGTGCGCGTCTCGCACCGCGTCGATGACTAGGTCGGTCAGGTCGACGTCCTCGCTCTGAATGGGTCGGCCGGTGTCGAGGCGGGCGAGCAGCAGCATGTCCTCAACGAGTTGGCTCATCCGCAGGGACTCGGCGCGGACTCTCGCCATTGCACTGCTCAGGTCGCGGCGGCGGCCGGCATCGACTTGCTCGTCGATGTCGTTGAGGAGTCGTTGGGCGAATTCGGTGTAGCCCTGGATGGAGGCAAGGGGCGTGCGCAGTTCGTGGCTGGCGTCGGCGACGAACTGCCGAACCCGCATCTCGGTGGCGTGGCGGGCGGTCAGGCCCTCGGCCACCCGGTCGACCATCATGTTGAATGCCGTCCCGAGCCGACCCACTTCGGTGTGCGCGGTCGAGGGCTCCACGGGCTCGATGGGAGTGGGCAGGCGGACCTCGCCACGGTCCAACGGCATGCGCGCGACGCTCTGCGCGGCCCGCGACATGCGTGACAAGGGAACGAGCTCATGGCGGATGATCACCATGCCCGCCGCAACGGTGCCCAGCAAGGCCACCAAGGAGAACCCGCCGATGATCCAGGCCACCGAACTCAACGTCGCTTCCACCCCGGACAACGGCAACCCGGACAGGATCACGACGTCCTTACCTGCGACCGTCGCCGCCGTGATTCTGTACGCCCCCACCCCTTCGAGGTCGACGCTGACGGTCTGGCCCGTGGGGACCTGCGTCAACTGCGCCGCGGCGGTCGCAGAGAGTGCTTGTCGGTTGCCGCTGGGGGTGATGACCGCGGACTCGGTGACCGTGTCGCCGGATCTGACCGCGCCTACGGTGCCGGACGACTGACCGGGGCCGTCGAGGAACATCGGACCCGGCCCGGAGAAACGGATGAAGGGCAGCTTGCCCAGCTCGTAGAACATGTTGGACCGGGACTGCGCTTCGACTACTTGGGCGTCGAGCTGCTGGATCAGGTAGGTGCGCAGCGCCACGAGCGTGCCCGCGCTGACCGCGACGCACAGCGCAATCCCCAGCAGCGCTACCGCACTTACCAACCGAATCCGCAACGGCCAAGTGCGCAGCTTCCACAGCCGGATCACCCGTTTGCCGCCCGGTCGATTAGTGGGATCTGAGGAGATCTCCGACACCGGACCGGGTGGCTCATCGTCGACCGGTCCGCACTTGTGCACCTTTCGATTCTGTATGACTTTCGTATCGATCTCCTGTGTCAGATCTATGCACGAGCTATGACTGCCGACGGTGTTGTGCAGATCACCACATCAAACACGGTCCACCCTTTCGAAATTCGTCCGCACCTGGTCACGTGCGCGATCGTGAAGCTCTTAATTAATCGGCGCGACCGATCGTTTGCGTACGGCGCGTGTCAACTGTGAACACTCTGGCAGACAAAGCTTGTCGGCTGACCAGTTCTGTTCCCGATACACAGCTCGGGCATACAGCCTTGCTAAGAGACCCATAACCGCGTCAGCGGTGTCTGGACGTCGGCGCCGGCCAATACATGACACCGTGGAGACGTCGGCGCCGATTGAGTCGACATCGCCTCAATGAGAAAGGAATTCATGTCGTCACCATCGCCACCTGGACAACCGTGTCCCTCGCAGCCGCCGACCCATCGGCGCGCGTTAGTGCAAGAGAACTAAAAGAGATGAAAGAGGCTCAACCAATGATGTTGTTGAACAACAAGACCCGGCGGGCTCTGGGTTCGACGCTGGTCGCAATGGCGCTGGCGAGCACGTCAGTCGGCTTCACCGCCGCGATCGCCAGTGCGGCCCCGCCTCCACCCTGTCCGCCCGGAGTGCCATGCGCCCCCG
>NZ_RARC01000063.1 GCF_003719305.1 Mycolicibacterium stellerae | reverse complement strand
TCCTTGGTCGGCAGGGTCGGATGGGGATAAGGGGCGGACCGACGCCGCCCCGTGCGGCGGGCGGGGCGGGGGCGGGGCGGGGCGCGCAGGTGGCTTGTGCGCAGGAGGTGCCGCGGCACGGGGAGGCGTCGGTGACGGCTCGGGTTCGGGTTCGGGCGCAGCGTGCCTGCTCGGGAGGTCCGTCGGCGCGGAACCGGTGACCTTCGCGATCAGGTCGGCGACCGTCACACCGTCGGTGTGGTTATTCGTCTGCGAGGCGGTTTCGGGTTCCTCGGGCTGAGCATCCGGTTTGCGCTCCCACGGCGCGGCGGACCGCGGTGGCAGCGGAGATCGGGTAAGCCACTGGTTATCGCCGTTCGAATCGGACGCGCGCGGGCGACCAGGAGTGGCGTTATCGCCGTCACTCATGTCCCTACTGGCCTCCGACCGTGTGAGCAGCGTGCGCGCCGGTGCGCATCAGCCGCTGCGCTGCCGCCCGAGTGAAGCAGCGATATCCGTGGCCCCGCGTCTGGAGCCAATAACGACAAGACTCATATGGTACTTAGAGATCCTGAGAGACGTAATGTCGAGATGGTCTCGGTTCACCCACCGGAATGCATCACATCGGCGCCGCTCGGCACCGTGCAGTCGTCGGGATCGGTCAGCCAGCCGTCCGGGAGCGCCACCGAAGCCGGGGACCCCTGACGTCCGCGGGGGCCGGTGGCCGCACGCGGGAACGGCACGTCGGAGTCCAGGTCGCCGAGCAGTCCGTCGAGCTCGCTCAGCGTTTTGACCAGCGCCAATGCCCGGCGAAGCTCGGCTCCTGCGGGGAATCCGTGCAGGTACCACGCGACGTGCTTGCGGATGTCGCGCATGCCCTTGTCCTCGCCGAAGTGGGCGCTCAGCAGCTCACCGTGCCTGCGGATGATCGTGGCGACCTCGCCGAGTGTGGGCGGTCTCACACTCTCGCGCCCGGCGAAGGTGTCGGACAGCTCGGCGAACAGCCACGGCCTGCCAAGGCAGCCGCGGCCGATGACGACGCCGTCGCAGCCGGTGTCGGCCATCATGGCCAGCGCGTCGTCGGCGTCGAATATGTCGCCGTTGCCGAGCACCGGAATGCTGGTCACGTGAGCCTTCAGTGCAGCGATCTGTTCCCAGTCGGCGGTCCCGGAGTAGCGCTGCGCCGCAGTGCGGGCATGCAGTGCGACGGCGGCTGCGCCCTCCTCGGCCGCGATCCGTCCTGCGTCAAGGTGGGTGTGGTGGGCGTCGTCGATGCCGATTCGGAATTTCACGGTGACCGGGACGTTCGACCCGTCGGTTGCGCGTACCGCAGCGGCCACGATCTGCCCGAACAGCCTGCGTTTGAAGGGCAGCGCCGCGCCGCCACCGCGCCTGGTCACTTTCGGTACGGGGCAGCCGAAGTTCATGTCGATGTGATCGGCCAAGCCCTCATCGACGATCATCTTGGCCGCGGCGTAGGTGTTGTCCGGGTCGACGCTGTAAAGCTGCAGCGACCGTGGTGACTCGTCCGGCCCGAACGTCGTCATGTGCAGCGTCACCGGATGACGTTCGACCAGCGCGCGGGCGGTGACCATCTCGCACACGTACAGCCCGCTGACGGTGCCGGCCCTTACGAGCTCGAGTTCGCGGCATAGTGTCCGGAATGCGACGTTCGTGACGCCTGCCATCGGCGCAAGCACGACGGGGCTGGCCAGCGCGATGGGCCCGATTCTCAACGACCCCCCGGTCGTCGCCTGCGCTGCGTGCGCGGGTCCATCGCTGCTGCCCGCAGGAAGCTGCGCGCGGGGTTCGGTCAGGACGGAGATGACGCGAGAACTTTCTTGGCGCTCAGCCGCTCGGCCTTCTTGGCCTCCCGCTCAAGGCGCTTCTGCTTGGCGACCTCGAACTTGTCGCACGTCTCCTCGAGCTCTTCGACCAGCACACCGAGGTCGTCACGCATCCGGGCGGCCTCGCCGGTGAAGTCCTCACGCTCGAAGATGCGCCACTTCTTCAGCACTGGCATGACGACGTCGTCGAGGTGGATGCGCGGGTCGTATACCCCACCCACCGCGATGATCACGGCCTTGCGTCGGAACTCCGGAACGGTGAACCCTGGCATCTTGAAGTTGCGCAGCACGCGGTGCAGCGAGTGCATTGCCTGGTCCGGTGCGATGTCGAAGCCGGCCTCGCTGACGTCGCGGTAGAAGATCATGTGCAGGTTCTCGTCGGCCGAAACACGCTGCAGGAGTTGATCGGCGATCGTCTCGTTGCATGCCTTGCCGGTGTTGCGGTGCGACACGCGGGTGGCCAGCTCCTGGAACGTCACGTAGATGACGGAGTCGAAGAGGCTCTCGGCGAACAGGTCGCCCTGTTGGTTCTGGCCCGGGCTGAATCCACGGGTCACCTGCTCGAGGCGCAGGGTCTCCAGCGCGACGGGATCGATGGCGCGGGTGACGACGAGGTAGTCGCGCAGCGCGATGCCGTGCCGGTTCTCCTCGGCTGTCCACCGATTCACCCACTGGCCCCACGCGCCGTCCATGCCGAAGTTCATCGCGATCTCGCGGTGATAGGACGGCAGGTTGTCCTCGGTCAGCAGGTTCTGCACCATGGCCACCTGCGCGACCTCGGACAGCACCGACTGTCCTGGCTCCCAATCCTGGCCGCCGAGGGCGTAATAGTTCTTGCCGTCCGACCACGGAATGTAGTCGTGGGGGTTCCAGTCCTTGCGCATCGAGAGGTGCCGGTTCATGTACTTCTCGACAACTGGCTCGAGCTCTTTCAGCAGGTGCAGGTCAGTCAGGTTTTCGTGCATCGGCCCTGCGTCCTCCTTGGGGGCGGGGTTTGCCGTCATGCGTTGGACGGTCCCCTGGATTTATCTGTACCTGTTGGTTGCAGTCAATATATCTGTGTACCCCGGTGACATCAAGTTGTGGCGCCCGTGTCGCCGCGTCTATAAGGTCACGATTCTCGCCGGGTTTTGCGCGCAGCGACTACGGCGGTACTGCTCGCGGGTTGCCCCGGACGGCGGTATGGTTTCCGCAGGCAATGAAGGGCGCCTACACTCCTGGCAACCGTAGACCTTAGACATAGGCGGGCATGTTGAAGAAGATCATCATTTCGGCTGGCACCATTGGCGCCGCGGGGGTTGCGCTCGGCCTGTTCGGCGCAGGCATCGCCAGCGCCGCACCGGATGTGGTGGGAATGACGTACGGCGACGCGGTTTCGGCGATCGAGGAAGACGGCGGCACGGCGAAGATCTCTGTGACCGTCGGCGACCGCCAGGACGCGATGGGCGACTGCCTCGTCACCAACGCCACCGACGCTCCGTTCGTTCGCGACTCCGAGGGCGAATTCGGGCACGCCGACGGCGAGGTCCTGCTGGCGCTGAACTGCAACCGCGGTGCAGCCACGGCCACCACACCTGGCGCCTCGGCCGCCAGCCCGGCGGGCCGCGACTTCACGGCCAAGGCTGAAGAGGCCGCCGCCGCCCAGCAGAGCGAGGAAGGCGAACTCGCCGAAGCAGGTGAAGTTCCCGGTGACACCGCCGCCGAGGACATCCCGACCGGGTAGTTAGCACCCGCCTCACTCCTCTTCCTCTTCGCGATCTCACAGCGAGTGTTTGTCACGCTCGGACGATGAGAATCATCATTTCTGCGGTCACTGTCGGCGCCGCCGCGGCTGCGGCGGGAGTGCTCGGGCTGTTCGGCGCGGGCGCCGCGTCGGCGCTGCCCGACGTCGACGGCATGACGTATGAGGACGCGGTCGCCGCGATCGAGGAAGACGGCGGGATCCCGAAGGTCTCGGTGACCGTCGGCTCTCGCCAGGACGCGATGGGTGCCTGCCTCGTCACAAGGGCTGTGGACGGTTCGTTCTACCGACCAATCCCCGACGACGTGTACTTCGGCAGCGACGAGGGCGAGGTCTTGCTGACCTTGAACTGCAACCGCGGCGCTGCGACGGCGACCGTGCCTGGCCCTTCGGCGGCCAGTCCGGCGGGCCGCGACTTCACCGCCAAGGCCGAGGAGGCCGCCGCGGCGTCGCAAAGCGAGGAAGCCGAACTCGCTGAGGCGGGCGAGCTTCCGGGGGTGGCGGGCCAGGTGGCCGGTTAATCAGTAGCTCGACACCCTGCTGAGCAGCATGTCGACGCAGTAGTCGATGAACTGTTCGCGGGTGGCCGTCAGGCGGCCGTTCAAGTAAGCGGTGAACAGGGTCGTCAGCGCGCCGATCAGGCCGGTGGCCACCATGGCCTGCACGGCGGGGTCGGCGATGCGGGTCAGCTTGTGCTGCAGCAGTTCGATGAAGCTGGGCATCCAGTCGGCGCCCGATCGGGTCAGCACGGGCTCGACCGCAGGTGCCAGCAGAAGCACGCGGCCGCGCGTGGGGTCGTCGACCATCAGGGCAACGAACCGCTCGACGGCGTCGCGTGCGGTGGTCGACGACGACAGCGTTGACATTGCCCTTGTGCAGACGTCGTCGTAAACGGCGCCGACGAATTCGTCGCGGTCGGAGAAGCTCTCATAGAAGTAGCGTTCGGTGAGTCCGGCCGCCTTGCACACCGCGCGCACCGTGAGGGCGGGCCCGCTCTCGCTACCAAGCAGGCTGACGCCAGCGGCGATCAGGTCGTCGCGGCGCAGCGCCTGCCTGTCCCGGAGCGGAACGCCCGACCATCGGCCCCGTCGTTGACCCGCAGCCACATCACTCCTAGACTATTAGTGACAACGTACGTAGTCAGAATGCCATCTGACGCCGACCGAAAGCACATCAGTGACTCAAGATACGTCCGAGGTATGCCCGACGGCCCAGGGGCACCACCCGCCCGAAGGGCAGGGGGACGAAACCGCTCCGGTCGCATCGGGTTGCCCCGTGTCAGGGGGAGGCTACGACGCACTGCCCGAGCCCCTCGGCCCCGATTCGTTGACGTGGAAGTACTTCGGCCAGTGGACCGGTATGTTGCAGGGCTCCTGGGCCGGCTCGATGCAGAACATGCATCCGCAGCTGGGCGCTGCGGTGAAGGACCACTCGATCTTCTTCATGGAGCGGATGCCTCGGCTGTACCGGTCGGTGTATCCAATCGGTGGGGTCGTGTTCGACGGTGACCGCTCACCGAAGACCGGCGCGCAGGTGCGCGACTACCACATCGGTATCAAGGGCGTCGACGAGCAGGGACGCCGGTACAGCGCGTTGAACCCCGACGTCTTCTACTGGGCGCACGCCACCTTCTTCAAGTCCGTTCTGCTGGCCGCCGAACGGTTCAGGGGCGGGCTGACCGAGGCCCAGAGGCGCCAGCTGTTCGATGAGCACGTCACCTGGTACCGGATGTACGGGATGAGCATGCGGCCGGTGCCCAACAGCTGGGAGGAATTCCAGGAGTACTGGGATCACATGTGTAACAACGTGTTAGAGGACAACTACGCGACGCGCGAAGTGCTCGATCTGTCCACCATGACCAAGCACCCGTCGCTCGAGTGGATCCCGGACTGGATGTGGCGGCTGAACCTGAAGGTGATGGAACGGTTCCTGGTGTTCGTCACCGTCGGCCTCTACGACCCGCCTGTTCGTGACCTGTTGGGCTACACCTGGTCGGCTCGCCAGGAATGGCTGCACCGCCGTCTCGGGAATCTGGTGCACCTGGTCACCACACTGACGCCCAAACGCATGATGATGCATCCGCGCAAGCGCAGCGCATTCGACCGTGCGACCGGCCGGCTCCCCTCAGACGCGCCGTTGGTGGAGACACCGGCACGCAACCTGCCGCCGGTCGGGCACCGCGACGACGGCAAGCACTACTGTCCCAACGTGCCTGTGGGATAGCCCCGGCTGTACCGGCGGACAGCGCCCGCAGATTTCCGCGCGGGTCGCCGCTACGATTCGGCAATGCCATGGCAAGTGTTTGCGGCAATGCTGCTTCTAGTCGTCACCATCGTCGCCCTGCTCATCAGGGCCACATCGAAAAACCCCAAAGGTAGGACGCAGGCGCTGCGTATCGCCGTCATCGCCGGTGGGCTTGCGGTCTTCGTTCTGCTTCTCGGTTCGACGACGATCGTGTCGACCCGCAACGTCGGCGTCGTGACGACGTTCGGCAGGCCAAGCGGCACGCTGCCCAATGGTCTTCACGTGAAGGCGCCGTGGCAGAACGTGACCGAGATGAACGGCACCATCCAGATCGACAACCACACCGGCGAAAGCGCCACCACCGTGCGGCTCGGGAACAACTCGACCGCCTACGTCGACAACAGCGTCCGGTGGCGGATTCAGCCCGCGGCCGCCGACGAGCTGTTCCTCGACTACCGGGAATTCGACAACGTCCGCGACAACCTCGTCACCCGCGAGCTCAGGGCGGCGCTCAACGAGGTATTCGCTGATTTCGACCCGTTGTCACCGGAGAACTCAGAGGGCACCAATGTCCAGGCGCTCGGCGACAAGGTTGCCGAGAAGCTTCGCACCAAGGTCGGCGATCAGATCGAGATTCTCAACGTCATTGTGCCGCTGGTGAACTACGACGATGCGACGCAGAGCCGCATCAACGCGCTCAATGTCGAGAAGGCGAACACGCGCGTCGCCGAGCAGCGGGCCAAGACCGCGGAGGCCGAAGCCAGGGCCAACGAGATCTTGGCGGGGTCGGTTTCCGACAACCCGAATGTGTTGGTCAGCAAATGTCTGGACGCCGCGCGGGAAGGCAACATCAGCCCGCTGGGCTGCTGGCCCGGCACGTCGGCGGTGCCAACCGTTCCTGCGCGTTGACCGTCGCGCTAGCGTTGACGGTGTGCAGGCGCCAGAAGTTCTAGGCGGCCGCTATGAGCTGCGGGGGGTTCTGGGCCGCGGTGGAATGGCAGAAGTTCGCGACGGCTGGGACCTTCGGTTGGACCGCCCCGTCGCGGTCAAGCTGATGCATCCGGCCTTCAGCGTGCAACCCGGCGACCGTCGCCGCTTTGAGACCGAGGCGCGAGCCGCAGCAGGCCTGACCCACCCCCACATCGTCGCGGTGCACGACAGCGGCGAGCACGCAGGCATTCCCTTCATCGTGATGGAGCGTCTGTCCGGGTGGACGTTGGCCGACGAACTGTCGCGCGGTCCGCTGGCGCAGGAGCGGGTGCGCAAGGCTCTGGGCGACGTCCTGTCGGCGCTGGCCGCAGCACACGCCGCCGGGGTGCTACATCGGGACATCAAACCCGCGAACATTCTGTTCACGAATTCCGGCGAGGCAAAGGTCGCGGATTTCGGCATCGCGAAAAGCGCTGGGGCGTCGGTCACGATGACAGGACAGATCGTCGGGACGATGGCGTACCTCAGCGCCGACCGCTTGATGGGCAGGCCCGCCACCGTCTCCGACGATCTGTACGCGGTCGGTGTGGTCGGCTATGAGGCGCTGGCCGGCCGCAAGCCGTTCCCGCATGAGAGCCTCCCTGCGCTGACGCGGGCGATTGTCGAGGACACACCGCAACCGCTGGCAGTGGTGCGGCCCGATGTGGAATCGCGACTGACCGCGACCATCGAGAGGGCGATGGCCCGCGATCCACGATGGCGATTCGCCAGCGCCGAGGATATGCGCGCGGCCTTACACGTTGCACCGCAACAGAGTTCGGCGCGGCCGCCCACGCGGGTGCTCGCCGAGCCGCTGCCGCCGGCGAGCACGATGGTCGTCGCGCCGCAGCCACGATCGAGCAGGCGCCGGACGCTGCTCGCGGTCGCGGCCGTCCTCGCCGCCGTCGTGTTGGCGGCCGTCCTCCTGATCTTCGATCCCGGCCAGCAGCCGTCGGCACCAGAACAGGTCGGCACCAGCACATCGACGCCCGCGCCGCCCCCGACACCATCTGCCCCTTATACACATCTCCGAGCC
>NZ_RARC01000062.1 GCF_003719305.1 Mycolicibacterium stellerae | reverse complement strand
AGGTTCTCCTCGATGCGATCGGCGATCTTGTTCAGGATCACCGCACGCTCGGCCGGCGACGTCTTGCCCCAGGCCGGAGCCGCGGCGTGCGCGGCATCCAGCGCCTTCTCGACGTCGGTTTCGTCGGCGCGGGGTACCTCGCAGAACACCTGACCCGTGACGGGACTCGGGTTCTCGAAGTACCGGCCGGCGGCGGGCGCGACCCACTCGCCGCCGATGTAGTTCTCATACCGGGAGTCGAAGGTCATCAACGAGCCTTCGGCACCGGGCCGGGCATATACAGCCATGGAATTGCTCCTGCCTCATGTCGCCGCCGCGGCGGCTCCGCTGTCCGCCTTCACGACGGGCAAAATGTGTCGGACGTCACTGACAGTAGGTTTCGGACCGTTGCAGCACGGTTGCACGACGTTGCAGAGGGGCCTAGGCGAGGTCGAAGTCCAGGCCGGCCAGATGGCCGCTGGCCTGCGCGCGCATCACCGAACCCGGCGCGGTCTTGTCGTGCAGGATCCGCCAGCCGTCCCGGTCGTCGCGCCCTTCCGGGGAGTCGAGCCAACGGCGAAGCAGTCGGAAATCCCCCGAAGCGAGGACCGCTGCGCGGAGACTGGCGGACAGTTCGGTGCGCATCCGCGCAACGCCGGGAGACACCGATTTGGGAAGCAGCGCGCCGGCATATCCGCTGACCGCACGGTCGACGTCGCCTGCGTCGAGCGCGTCAGCGACGTCGTCCATGTCGGTGCGGATCGGTGTCAGCAGCCGGTAGGGGCGGGACGCGACGAACTCTGCCCCGATGACGCGGCGAAGACGCGACACTTCCGCGCGCACCGTCACCGTGTCGAGGTCGTTGTCGTCGAGCAGCATCGCCAGGTGATCGGCGGACAACCCCTCGGGATGGCGGCTGAGCAGCACAAGGATGTCGGCGTGCCTGCTGGTCAGCGTGGTGGTGTGCGGGTTGCCGTCGGCATCGGTCGCCCGCCACTGCGGCCGGTCGGCGCCGAGGACGCTCAGCCGCGCGCCCCCGGCCGGTTCGGCGACCGCGGGCCGACGCAGGTGCAGCAGCGCCAGGTGGTTTTCGATGGCCACCCCGGTCGCGCGGAGCAGGGCGAGCGTCTGCGGTGAGGCGACGTCGGGCCCGCCGGTGAGGTCGATCGCGCCGATCAGCGCGCCGGAGATGGGGTCGTGCACGGGCGCCGCGGCACAGTTCCACGGCGCAACGATGCGGGAGAAGTGCTCGCAGCCTCGGATCTGCAGTTCGGTGTCGAGCGCCAATGCCGTTCCTGGCGCGTTGGTTCCGGCGCCGCTCTCACTCCAGTCGGCGCCGGGCACGAAGTTCATCGCCTCGGCTTTGCGGCGCGCTTCCCGGTCGCCCTCGACCCACAGCAGCGTGCCGTCCGCCGCGGACACGGCGACCACCACACCGGCGTCGGAGGCGTCCTCGATCAGCAGCCGACGGATGACGGGGAGCGCCGACGCCAACGGGTGGGCGGAGCGCATCTCGTCGAGCGCGACGGCGATGGACGCGGCATGGGCTGCACCGATGTCGGGGTCGACGCCAGTGGCCCGGCTGCGCCGCCAGCTCGCGGCGACGACGGGGCGCAGCGAGGTGGAGTCCAGGTACGTGTCATCCACCTGACCTGCCACGAAGAGATCATGGAGCGCGCGCAGATTCGGCAGCCGAGCCGTAGCCCGGCCGCCCCTAGACCTCGAAGTAACCATCGGCGAAGACACTTTCCGCACGCAGACGCCACGCGCGTGGCCGTCACCATAGCTCAATGTCGGCACCTGTGAGCAGGGTCTTTTGGCCCACCGCCGGTAACAGAACTGTGCGGTCCCGTGGGCTCCCCTCCCGACGGGACCGCACAGTGGTCTCTTTGCGTTACGCGCCCCAGGCGCCGGCAGCGCTGCGATCGGTGGTCGCGACGTCGTCGGCACCGTCGCGCACCGCGTTGCCGAGGCCGAACAAGATCTCGTTCAGCGCGCCCGCCGCCTGGTCCCATTTCGCTTGCTCGAGCCGATACGCCTCTGCCGCCTCCCGGGTCCACACCTCCTGCAGCGGGGCGATCTGGGCCCGCAAGTCGTCGAGCGCCGCGTTGAGCCGCGCCGAGGTGTTGTGGATCTCCTGCCGGACGGTGTACTCGATCTCGTCGAAGTTGTAGGAAAGAACCGGTTCCATGATCAGCTCCTCAGATCCCTGTGCCGACGGCGCCGATTTGATGCGAGTGGGTCTCGGCCGCTTCGCGCAGGGCGCGCTCGTTGACGCGCATGGTTTCGGCGATGCCCTGCAACGCGATGTGCAGCTTCGTCGACTCGGCGTGCCATCGGTCCACGACATCATTGAACCGCGTCGCGGCGACGCCTCCCCAAACCGACGGCGGAACGCTGATCATCTGCCCGATGAATGACTGCAGCATGGCCCGAATTTCGTCGTTGCGGGCATCGATCTTGCCGGCGACGGCTGTCATCAGGTCGAAGTCGGTGTTGAGCGATCCGCCCGCGGATGTCGTCATCGAGGTCCTCTCCATGATTTCGTTTCAGTTGTGTTTTCGACGGAGCGCGGACGTGTTTGGTTCCCTCCTCATACGAGTGCGTGCGCCGACCGGATCGCTTCCTCGCAGACGTAGCGGACGGCATCCTCACCCCCGGGCGCGCTCTGACAGCCGATGCCGATCCGCACGGTGTCGTCTACGAACACGGTCCAGTCGATCTGGCGGCCACCGCGACGCTCCCGATATGTGGTCGCGGGCCGGTCCGCGCGACGGTCGTCGGGCTTGAACCCGCTGAATACCCCTGGCTGCTGGTCGTCGAGAGCGCTGCGCAGCGTTGCCGACGTCGCCGAAAGCGTCTCGCCCCAGCGCACCTGCGACTGGGTCAGCAACACGGCGGTCGAGTTATCGGGCGCCATCACCTGCACCCGGGCAGAGCCCGGACCGGACGTGATGCGCTGCACCTGCCACAGCGCAGGCACCTTCACCGCCACCCTGCCTTCGACCAGCAGCGTCATCGGCACGTCGGGCTCTTCGGGTTCGTCTGTGCCGGAGACGAATCCGAGGCCGAGACAAAGCAGTGCCACGGATGCGGCGACAGCGGTCAACGCCGCGATCCTGCGACCTCTCGGCCATGTCGGTGCGGGTTCGTGGGCGAGCGGGGTTTGACTATCCCGTGCCGCGGCCAGCACTCGGTCCGGCGCAACTGTCGTCACCGCGACGCCGTCTGCGCGGAGATACCCAGAGATTGCCAGGGCGAGCTCGACGGCACCCGCGACGCCCAGCGGTGCGTCCACCAACACCGTGGTGGCCGGGCCGACGCCGTCGGCCACGGATCGGGCGACGTCTGCATCGTCGCCGAGCCGAGGCACCGCTGCGACCACGCCGCCTGAACGCCAGACCACCACGAACTCCGGTGCGATCTCGACAACCGCAGGTACGCCTGGCACGTCGACCACCAGTACATCGGCACGTTGCAGCACAACGACTTTGGTCGATCTGGCGGCGGCGGCCTCTCGCACCCGTGCGATGCGCGGCGGCGGCCACCACGTCGGGCACACCAGCACAGCCGTTTCGACACGCTCGGGTAGCACCGCACTGAACACCTGACGCCACACCGCAGGCACCGCGACGGGCTGCTCATCGAGCACCGCGATCTCATCGTCGATGTACTCCAGCGCGGTGGACTCCAGATGGTGTTCTGCGCGCGCTTGGCCGCGGACCGCAGCCGGTCCCACCTCGACGACGGTGTCGGTCACGCCGGCTCGGTCCATGCGATCTGGACGAGCTGTCCCTGGTGCGCGCGGGTGACGAGTGTTCCCCGACCAGGTGGCAGTTGCGACGGCCGGACGGTACCGAGCAGGACGCCCTCATCGGGGGTGGCGCTCATCATCAAGCCCATGCATCCGAGGTCGCGCAGTCGGCCCAAGAGGGGGTCGAACATCGCCCTCGCGGCGCCACCGGAGCGCCGCGCCACCACAACGTGCAAGCCGAGATCTTTTGCGTGCGGCAGGTATTCGAGTAGCGGCGCCAATGGATTGACGCCGTTCGGCGGGGCCACCAGGTCGTAGTCGTCGATCACGACGTACATCTCGGGGCCCGACCACCATGAGCGCGTCCGCAGTTGCTGCTGGTTGACGTCCGCTCCTGGCATCCGCTCATCGAGACGTTGCACAAGGGCAGACAGTTGCGGGGTCAGCGCCGCCGCCGACGGAGCGTATGCCGCGAGATGGTCGGACTCGACAACGCCGAGCAGACCCCGCCGGAAATCGACGATGAACACTTCAGCCGATTCCGCGGTGTTTGTCCCGACGATGTCGCGACAGAGGGTCCGCAGCGTGGCGGTCTTGCCGCACTCACCCTGTCCGAGGATGACGAGATGTGCCTCTGCGGCGAAATCGAGTGCAACCGGCTGCAATTCGGCTTCGCCGATGCCGACCAGGATTCTAGTTGCGCAAGGAGGTTCGGATGATCGGGCGAGCAGTGCGTCGTAGGGGACCCGCTCGGGCAACACCTCGATGGGCGGCGCGACGCGACCCCCGAATCGCGCCCGCAGTCCGTCGGCATTCGCGGCGTCGAACCTGGGCACGGCGATGACGAATTCGCGACCGTCGGGGGTGATGCCGCGACCTGGCGGGCTCTGGACAAGCTGGCGGGCCCGCTTACGATCCATCTCGGACTCCGCCGGATCGCCGAGCCGCAATTCGATACGGGTGCCGATCTGGTCTTTCAGCGCGGGCCGCATCTCGGCCCAGCGAGAGGCGGAGATGACGACGTGGATGCCATACGAAAGTCCCTGGGCCGCCAGGGCATTGATCGAGGGCTCGATCGTGTCGAACTCCTGGCGAATGGCAGCCCAGCCGTCGATGACGAGGAACACGTCGCCATATGGGTCGGTTGCGGCGATCGACTCGGGTGAGCTACGCCTTGCCTCTCGCGCTCGCAGCAGCGACTCCATCCGGATGACCGTCCGCCGAATCAGGTCGACGTCGCGGCGGCCCGCCACCGATCCGACATGCGGAAGCGATGACAGTGACGACAATGCGCCGCCGCCGAAGTCCAAACAGTAGAACTGCACGTCGCTGGGATCGTGCGTTCGGGCCAACGCCAGGATCAGTGTCCGCAACACCGTGGACTTGCCCGATCTCGGCCCACCCACAACGGCGACATTCCCCGCCGCAGAGGCCAGTTGAGCGACCAACAAATCCCTGCGCTGTTCGAAAGGGCAGTCCACAAGGCCGATCGGCACGGTGAGCCGAGCCGCAGCCCCGCCCCGCTCCAGCAGCCGATCGAGCTCCGGAGACTCGGCGAGCGGCGGCAACCACACTGGGTGCGCGGGAGTTCCGCGGCCCTCGACTCGATCGAGAACGGTGTCGAACACGGTTCGCGACGAGGCGGGCAGTCGTTGTGTCTGCTGCTCGTCTCCGTATCTGGTGCGGCCCATCGACGCCGCGGTGAACAGCATCGGCGCCGCGGCCAAGCTGTCGAATCGACGCTCACGGCCGCCGTAGGGTCCGGAGACGAACGCGGATTGAAAGCGCAGCGGATCACCCGCACCGGTTTTCAGATACGCCGAGCCGGGTGCATTCGGCAGGTGGTAAGCATCGGGAACGCCTAGAACCGAACGGGATTCGCCAGCCGAAAAAGTCTTCAGGCACACCCGGTACGACAAATGTGACTCCAATCCGCGCAGCCTGCCCTCGTCCATTCGTTGACTCGCGAGCAGCAGGTGCATGCCCAGCGACCGTCCTAGCCGTCCGATCGCGATGAACAGATCGATGAAGTCCGGATGATGGCTCAATAGCTCGGAGAATTCATCGACGACGATGAAGAGCGCAGGCAGCGGGGCAAGTCGGGCCCGTCCGGCGCGTGCGCGGTCGTATTCGGCAATATTGGCGAAGTTGCCCGCCGCCCTCAAAAGCTCCTGACGCCTGGTTATCTCACCGGCCAACGCATCCTTCATCCGCGCGACGAGGTGTGCTTCCTCGGCGAGATTGGTTATCACCGCCGCCACATGGGGCGCGCGCTCGAACCCGAGGAAGCTGGCACCTCCCTTGAAGTCGACGAGGACAAGGTTGAGGATGTCGGGCGGATGGGCCGCGATCATGCCCAGCGCGAGCGTTCGAAGAAACTCCGACTTGCCCGATCCCGTTGCGCCGACGCATAAGCCGTGTGGCCCCATGCCGTTCGCCGCGGCTTCTTTGATATCGAGCTCAATGGGCTGGCCATGCTCGGATACGCCGATGGGGACGCGCAACATCCGTTCGGGAGGACGAGTGCTTCGCCAGATCACGGCGGGATCGAGCGCACCGACATCGGCGATACCCATCAACTCCGGCCACCCGATGGACGGTGAGCGCACCGAACCCTCGGTAGTCGTTGCAGCCGGCCGATACGGCGACGTTCGACGGGCGAAGGCCAGCGCCTGTCCTGGCGTCATCGTGTCGGGACGGACCAGCACCTCCTCGTCGACGTCACCTCGCACTGTGAGCACATCCTCGGCCACGACCAGGCGCAGTGATGCGATGCCGTCGCACGCGGCGCCGAGGTCCACAACTGTCACGCCCGCGGTACCGTCCGAGGCGAGCAGGGCCTCGGTGCCGGCCACCAGACCGCCGTCGATCAACAGCACCGCATGACATCCCCCGCAGGTCGCGAGGGCGCTCTCGGCAGACGAAAGGGTGTTGTACGTCAGTCGTGCCGCACCGCCGCCGTCGGTCGCGGATGGATGCAGGTGGTGCGGCAGCCATTTCAGCCAGTCCCAATCCCCCGCCGTCAGTGGATCGATCACCGCCGCGATGCGCAGATCCTGGGGGCTGTGCGCCATCGCCAACTGACATAACACCGCGCGGATCAGGCTTCGGGTGGCGTGCGAGTCACCGCGGACTGTGATCGCGGCGATCTCCTTCAGTGCTATCGATACGGGTAGGTCGGGCACCATCGCGCGGCGGCGGAGGAGCCGCCGCAACTCCGTCGAGGTCACCGGATCCAGCTCTTCCACCGCCCCGAGGTCGGGCATGACCAATGGGGTCGAAAGGCGCTGAGCGCTCAGCCCGATCCGAACGCGCCCGAAATCGACGTCGTCGGGCCTGCGCTCCCACATCCGCCTGCGCCCGATCATCGCCCACAGCGAGCCGGGATCCGGGTTGCTCCACGACAGTGAAAGCCGTTGGTCGTCGGCCGCATTCGCAATCGTCGAGTCCAACGACGCAAGGTATCGAAGATAGTCGCGGCGGTTTTGATTGATTTCTGCGATCCGGCCGCCTCCGCGCGTCCCCGACACCATCGTCGCCAGCAGCGAGCCCAGCATCATCACTGGAAAGAACATGAACATCGGGCTCCGCATGGCTGAGGCGCCCGATGTGAAGTAGACGACCATCATGCCGACCGTGGCGATGACCATTGCCGCAGGCAGTAACCGGGAGAGCCGATTGCCTGGCACGTCTCGCGGCACCTCCGGCGGCGTCTGCACGACGATCTCGCGCTGTGCGGAAGGCGGCGCTGCCAGACGCGGTCCGATCAGGAACTCCATCGGGTTATAGACGAGACAGCCCCCATTCCCGTTCCCCTTCCACAGCAGAGAAATTGGCGCCCTTCGCCATGGGTTGGCGCCGTTACGGTGATCCGCGGGGGGTTGTATGACGGCTTTGGAAGTGTGTCGGGTGACGGTGCGCACGGGTCGGCCGGGGACTTCTGCGACGGTGGATCTCGCTCTGCCCATGTCGGTGGAGCTCGGTGAGATCCTCGCGGACGTCGTCGATCTCGCCGGTGTGGGGCACGAGGTAGTCGATGACGGCGTTACCGAGCGGCTCAGGCTTACGCGCCTCGATGGCTCGACGCTTGACGAGTCGGTCACGCTGCACGAGAACGGGGTTGCGGATGGCGACGTTCTGCTGCTCGTCACGGAACCCCTACCGAGACCCGAACGGCACTCCGACGACTTGGCCCAGCACGCCGTCGAGGTATCGGCTTCGGCTGATCGCGGCGCCGGCTGGGCGCCCAGGATGGGCGCGGTTGCGTGCTGGTGGTCGACGGGCATCGGCGCGACGACGCTGGCATGGCCGGGCCCATCAGCTCCTGGTACCCGCGCAGTCCTCGCGGCGATCGTGGCTGTCGCGGCGGCCGTCGCCGCAATTCTTGCGAATCATGTCGATGCCCAACCGCTGCCGACCCTGACACTCGGCATGACAGCTGCGGTATTCGGCGCGGTCGCCGCGACAGCCACGATCGCCGCGAGGACTGCGCGGGCTGTCTCTTTTACCCATCTCCGAGCCCACGAGACCCG
>NZ_RARC01000061.1 GCF_003719305.1 Mycolicibacterium stellerae | reverse complement strand
CAGAACAGCCGCGGGGGCCGGTGCGGGGACGGTCGGGGTCGGCGTCGGTGACGGCGCGTCCTGCACGACACCACTTGGCGAGAGCGCCGTGCTCGGCAGGTACACCCAGGCAAGCGTTCCGCCAAGGATTGCCAGCGGGACGGCGATCAACAGCGCCATGAAGGGCACCACGCGACGCTTCGAGTCGTCGTCTGTCGGTTCGCCGACCAGCGCCGCAGGCTCGTCGTACGCCGCATACGCCTCTTGAGGCACATCCGGAGGTGGCTGGATGGCGGGCCGGGGAGCGGTGTTGGCGGAGTGGAAGTTTGACCGGTCGGCGGTGGACGCGCCCTGCGCCGAGGTCCCCATGCCATGTGAAGCCGACGTCAGCTCGAAGTCTCGCTCGACGCTGTTCTTCAGCCACGCAGGCGCCGGGATGAACACCGGGGCGCCAAGCAAGGCGGCCGGACTCACCGATTTGGACCGCAGGTCTTCACACGCCGCGCACGACTCGATATGCCGCGCAATGCGTTTGCGCATCAGGATGTTGAATTTTCCGTCCCAACCGTGCAGCACGGCGGCCAACTCAGGGCAACTGCCCGGGTCGGACTGTATGCGACGCGCCACCAACAGCGCGCCGAGCGACCGCTCGATGGTTTCGCGCAAGCGGCCGACCATCGTGTTCGCGTTCGTCGCAGTGACCCCGAGGGCCATGGCCAGCTCGGGTCCGTCAAGCCCCTGGCGGTACGCCAACTCCAGCACGGCCTGATCGCGGTCCGAAAGCCCGCCCGCCGCTTCAGAAATGAGGTTGGCCAACTCCATGCGATGGGCAAGCGTGTCCGGGCCCGCATCGTGGGAGACCACGTCGGGCATCTCGTCGGACGGCCGTTCGCGCCGCAGCTGGCGAAGCCTCTTGTGGGCTTCGTTACGGACGATGGCATAGAGCCAGGGACGCAGCTTGTCGGGCTCTCGGAGACCGCCGAGAGTGGTGGACGCAATGCAGAACGCATCCTGGACGCAGTCCGCCGCCGAATCGCGGTCGCGGAGCATCCCGATGCAGAAGTCGTGCAGCCGGTCGGCGTAGCGATCGTAGATCTCGGCGAACGCGCGACGGTCACCGTCGGCTGCGGCGAGGGCCAAATCGGCGTCACTGCTGCCGGGCCCTATCCCACCCCAGTTTCTCAGCGCGGCGGTCATGACGTCTTACTCCAGATTGGTCGTGTGCCTTGGCTGTCAGCGTAATTGCTGAGAGTCGTGGTGGCGCGACATTCGGGCGATGGGCAGTGCTGCGCCCAGGCCTTTGTGACCTGGGCGGAGCTGGCCGTCGCGGTGGCTACTGGATGTTGGCAATGATGTTGGCGTTCGCGTCGCCGCCCTGCTTGGCGTCATCGGCTGGCGCGGCGTCATCGGCTGGCGTGGTTGCTTCCTTCTTGGTCTCCTCGGTCTTGGTCTCCTTCTCGACCGGGGTCTGGCCGCCCGGAACCGCGACGACGACGTTGCCGCCCTGGCCCTGACCGGGGACGCCCACCTCGACGCCGGGCGTCTTCACGGCGACCCCGCCCTTGCCGTCAGCGCCTACCTCGACACCTGGCGCCTTGATCGTCACGCCATTGGCGCCTGCGGCGGGCGCCGCAGCGGGAGCAGGCGCGGGGGCAGGTGCCGGAGCAGCAGCCGGGGCGGGAGCCGCCGCCAACTTGGGAGCCGGTGCGGTCGCAAGCTTGGGTGCCGGTGCGGCGATCGGCTTCGAGACGGCGGGGCTGTTCACGCGGACCGGCGCCTGGTTGTTGACGATGACCGGAGCCGGAGCGCTCTGCGCCGGCGCCAATGCTGGGATGTCGATCGCCGACGGGAGATTGACGACCGCCGAACCGGCGGGCTCGGTGGCAGAAGCCGTGCTGGTGGACGCGGTCTCGGTCGTCCGTGCGTCGTTCGAGTTGAGAAGCATCACGCCGCCGAACGCCGCGGCGCCGATCACGGCCAGGCCCGCGACGAACAACAGGCCCTTGCTGCCAGACGAAGATTGTGCGACCGGCGCTTGAACCGGCATCTGCTGCTGCTGCGGCATCGGGGCGTACTCGCTGTAGTAGGAGGCGCTCTGCGGCTCCGGCGCATATCCGTAATTCGGCTGCTGCGAGTAGCCGTAGTTCGGTTCGGGCATGCACTGGGAGTAGGCCTGCGCGGCGTTCGAGCGGACGGTCGGGTCCGAGCAGGGGATGTAGGTGGTGGTGTTCATGATCTCTCCTTGGGTCTGAAGCGCCTTTGCGGCTGCTTTCACGGGTAGGAGCGATCGGCGGTGGTCAGTCGCACACTTTTTCCAGAATTTCTCCGAAGTTTTTTCGCGGGCCCATCGCAGCAGGTCAGCGGTGATTCTGCAGCGGACACATCGAATGAATGACACGGATGTCACCATTCGGAAACGGTGCGGCGCGTCCCCGTACCGGGCTCCCGCCGGCTGCTAAGTATTGACGCATCCGTTTAAAACACGAGGAGTCGACAACGATGGCGATCTTTGATCGGTTCAACATCAGGTTCGTCGCTGTTGGCGCTGGCTTGTGCGCGATCGCCATTCCGCTGAGCCCCGAGGTTGCAGCCGCCCCCCCGATTAGTAGTGGGACCGAATGCTTCCAGGGGAAGGGCGACATGTGCGCGCCCATCGCCCCAGTTACCGACATGGCCGGCATTCCGATGGCACTACCGGGTCCGGTGCCTGCGGCGCCGGTTGTGCCTGCGGTTCCGGTGGTGCCTGCGGCTCCGGTTTTGCCAGTGGCGCCGGTCGTGCCCGCGGCGCCGGTCGTGCCCGCGGCTCCCGTCGTGCCTGCGGCCGGCCCGGTCCCACCGATCGTTGCTACCTATACCTATACGGGTAAGGGAGACCCGGCTGCTCCGCCACCGGCTGGCGCGCCCATGCCCGGCCAGCCGGTTCTGCCCGGCCCGTCAGCAGCGGGCGCGAGCTGAGGCCGCGCGCGGTCGTCGAGACACGACAGAGCATTCAATGGGAGTGGGACCAATGCGGGCCGTAGTTCGGTGTGTACTCACCGCGGTCGCCGTCGCGGCGAGTGTGGTTGCGGTGCCTGCCGCCTCGAGCCTGGCGGCGTACCAACCGCCCGACTTCGCCGTTTCGTCGGTTATGCCGACACAGGGCCAGGTGGTGGGTGTGGCGCACCCCGTCGTCGTGACGTTCACTGCGCCCGTCGCCAACCGG
Organism: Mycolicibacterium stellerae; assembly: GCF_003719305.1. Taxonomy (GTDB): domain Bacteria; phylum Actinomycetota; class Actinomycetes; order Mycobacteriales; family Mycobacteriaceae; genus Mycobacterium; species Mycobacterium stellerae. Next base: position 5,562 of record NZ_RARC01000061.1, on the reverse strand, counting down.
CGCGCGGCCGAGCGCGCCATCGGCGTCACAACGGCGCCTGCCATGACCGGCAGGTTCGAGTGGCTGCAAAACGACGTCGTGCAGTGGGTGCCCGACCGATTTTGGTCGGCGCACAGCACTGTCGCCCTTTCGGTCGGCAGTTTTTCCACGAACTTCGTTACGGGTCCCGCGGTCGTCGGGGTTGCCGACATCTCGGCTCACACTTTCACCGTGAGCATTGACGGCGTCGGGGCGGGACCGCCGTCAGCGCTGCCGTCGCCGCACCACCGCCCCCATTGGGGAGAGCCGGGGGTGTTCCCGGCCTCGATGGGCAGGCCCGAGTACCCGACGCCGGTCGCCACCTACACCGTGCTGTCCAAAGAGCGTTCGGTGGTCATGGATTCGAGCAGCGTCGGCATTCCGGTCGACGCTCCCGACGGCTACCACCTGACGGTGGATTACGCCGTGCGGATCACCAGTCGAGGACTCTTCGTCCATTCGGCACCGTGGGCCGTCAATTCTCTCGGATATGAGAACGTCAGCCACGGCTGTATCAGCCTGAGCCCGGAGGACGCCGAGTGGTACTTCAACACGGTCAACGTCGGCGACCCGGTGATAGTGCGGGAGAACAACCTGGAAGTTCCGCGAACCGTCTCTGGCTAAGCATTTGCGGGGGGAATCAAAGACCAGCGCTGCGGCCGCTTTGGTGGAATACTGCCTGCACGTCAATAAACACATCCATTATGACGAAACGGGGGAGTCATGGCGGGTAAGCACAGGGCGCAGAAGCGTCAGGCCGAGGCGCATGTATGGCTTGGGGCGGGTGCCGTGACGCTCGGCCTTGGCGTCGCTCTCGCCGCTGGATCGGGTGTCGCGCAGGCAGACAGCACCAACGTCTCGGTCGCTGGGTCGGGGGACACGCCGGCGCCGGGGAGCTCTTCTGCAGCGACGACTTCGATCCGCACGACGATCAGCGCGCAGAGCGTGAATACGTCAACCCGTTCATCCACGCCCGTCGTCGCCGGAGAGGAAAACCCGACGTCGAAGGTCACTACCACCGAATCGGTTGTGCGACAAATGGATCCGGCAGATACCGGTGACAACGACGCGGCCGACTCCGGCCTGGCGTCCGACCTGCTCGGGCTTGGCGATTCCGATTCGGGCATCTTGGGGATCGGCGGTGGTCCGTCCATTCCGTTCATCGAGCTGGGCGGCGGTGGCGGCGGCTTGCTTTCGAGGCTCGCGGGCGCTCTGGGCTTCTAGCGCTTCAGGGCATTCAGCAGGGGTCGACCAACAAGCCTCTCAGTTCGATTTGTCGAATCGTCGGCGTTGTCGAACCCCGTACGCCGCAGCCTTAACGGCCTCGTCATCCTCCATCCCCGATCCCAGGGCACCGCCCAATGTTGCGACCGCGGCCACCAGCCAGGCCATCATCAACAGGGTTGAGACGCCGACGGGATGGCCGATGTTGTCGGCGACCATCTGCGGCGGAAGCGTCCACCAGGCGGTCACCAGCAGCAGGATGAACAGCCCGATGTGGAGAATGGCGACGCCGATCGTCAGTGTGACGACAGTGGCTGCGTTGTACAACACCGCGCGTTCACGTTCGTCGGCCGAATTCGGCCGTTCCCATAATTCGTGGTCGAGGATGAGCCACGCGATCATCGCTGCGCTCGACAAGATCGTCGCCGCGCTCAGCCGCCAGGGGCCCATGGTGTCGGACAACTGCCACATCGTCGGATACGCAAGACTCACCGCCCCAGCGGCGAACGCCGCCATCAACACCTTGGACAAACCAGCAGCCAATCGCCACGGGCGGTTGGCATAAACCATGCCCATCAGAAGCTGCAGACGTGACAGTGCTGTCGGCGCGACGTAGCGGACGACATCGTCCTCCTGCGTCCGCGTCAGCCGCTTCACGGATCGGTGTTGCTTGTTCGACTGACACGTCACCTCGGCGACGACTGTCTGCGCCAAGTTCCTCACTCGGCGATCGATGAACAAGCCGCCCACTCCGGGGATGGAAATCAGTCCGAACCGCTCGTGCACGCTGATGTCGGCGAGCACCGGCGTTGTCCCGAGACGTCGGGGTAGATCGGTCAGGTAGATGACGATGTCCTCGGTCTCGCCAGCTGGGTCAACGGTGCGAATCACGTCTACGACCTCGGCATGCTCATCGACCGGATAGGAGTCGTGTCGCACAGACACGTCCCACTTCCCATCTGCTGGAGCCCCGTCCGTCAGTGCATTCGGGAGCGAATCAGATAGCCGTTCGGCGATCGCCGCCGGAGCACCGGGGTCGGCGATGAGTAGGACTGACGACGGAACGCCTGGCATCGGGCTTGGCATACCCCGGCAACCCGCGCCACCAAACGTTCCTGGTGGCGTGCGTGGGGGCAGGTCACCAGTCGGGGCGAGTGCCGCCGATCAGTTGCCGAAGTACTCGTGGATTTGGCGGATCGCCATAGATCCTTCGCCGACCGCGGAGGCCACCCTTTTGACCGAGCCGCGACGGACGTCGCCCGCTGCGAATACACCGGGCCGACTGGTCTCCAACATCATCGGCGCGCGTTGCGTTCGCACCGGATTGCCATCGGTGTCCGAGTAGACCGCGGCCGGGCCGGTCGGCACGAACCCGCGGTCGTCGAGTTGAATGGCGTCGGCGAGCCCTGCGGTATTGGCATCGGCACCGATGAAGACAAGTGAGTCATCGGAGCCGATGACGGGAATCGAACCCGCGTATTCAGCTTGGGAAGCTGATGTTCTGCCATTGAACTACATCGGCGACCCCGGCCAAGCCGGTGATCACGAAGGCTAACACCCCAGCGGCTAGGCTCGTCGGGTGCTGCTCTCAGATCGTGACATCCGAGGTGAGATCGCCGCTGGACGTCTTGGCATCGATCCCTACGACGAGAGCCTGGTCCAGCCGTCGAGCGTCGATGTTCGGCTCGACAACCTGTTCCGGGTGTTCAACAACACCCGCTACACCCATATCGACCCGTCGACCCGCCAAGACGACCTGACCACCCTCGTCGAGCCCAAAGAGGGTGAGCCGTTCGTCCTGCACCCGGGTGAGTTCGTGTTGGGTTCGACGCTGGAGCGATGCTCGCTTCCCATCGACCTCGCGGGCCGCCTCGAGGGCAAGTCATCGCTTGGCCGGCTCGGCCTGCTGACGCATTCGACGGCAGGCTTCATCGACCCGGGGTTCACTGGCCACATCACCCTCGAGCTGTCCAACGTCGCAAACCTGCCGATCACGCTGTGGCCTGGCATGAAGATCGGCCAGCTCTGTCTGTTGCGTTTGACCAGCCCGGCTGAAAACCCTTACGGCAGCGCGAAAGTCGGGTCAAAGTATCAGGGCCAGCGGGGGCCAACACCGTCGAAGTCGTATCAGAACTTCATCAAGTCGACATAGGGCGCAAACCCGTTCCTCTTCACAGCGAACTTCCAGAAATGTAGGGAAACGCCCTATATCCAGCCCGCATGAGCGGCGCTAACGTCGCCAATTATGAAGAAGGCCGCCGTTCGCCGAGTACGTCCGAGTGTTGTCGTCAGCGCGACGCTGATTTCCTGCCTGGGCCTGGCGGCGGCGCCGGTCGCCAACGCCGACGGCCCTGTCGAAAACGTTCGCAACGCCGTCCTCGGTGCCCGCAACAATTCACTGTGTAACCCGCTGCAGCCTTCGGGTGAGCTCGAGGGCTACGCACAGGAGTGGGTGAGAACGGCCCGGGCCCTCGACACCCGCAACACCCCAACCTTCCCTGGAGCCGCCTATAAGGGACAGACGCTTCAGTGGATCGCATCCGGCGATCCGACAAGCACGGCGATCAACGAGCTGATGGCAGTCGCCACCGGAGACGTGCAGAAGTGCGGCTTCTACCAATACGGCGTGGGCATGAGCAGGGACGACATCACCGAGAAGAGCTTCGTCGCGGTGATCTTGGGCAAGCCGGACGAGCCGAAGCCGAATCCGGGTCCACCCAAGATCGGTCTGCCGCCTGCGCCTGCCGAACAGCAGCCACCGCCGCAGGAGCAGACTCCGCCGAAGCCTCTTGCACCGGCGCAGCCGAAGGCAACAGTGAAATCCGATGTCGATGTCTATAGTCAGCCTGGCGGCGAGGGCAGTCCCGTCGGCATCCTGCGTCAGGATGAAGTCGTCGATTTCTGGGGCTGCATCGAGGAACAGTGGTGCCATGTGACGGGCGCGGCGGTGCCCAACGGCGACGGCTGGGTGTGGGGGGAGTTCCTGCAGCGTTGAAGACCGTCGGCCTGAGGTGGGAAGTTGAAACGAGCCATTCGCGTTTGCAGTGACGCGAGTAGGGTTTACCTACGGTGTCGGCATGCATTCGTGCCGTCGCGAACCGGCCAGGTCTTCACCGCCCAGCAAATGCGGTTGGTTGTAACGGCCGCCCTGGCAGTGGCGATGAAGTAACTAGTTGTCGGCCCGCGGGGCGCGACTGCGCGCGGCAACCTACAGACCGTAGCAAACATTTTGGAGGGGTCAGTGGACATCGTACTAGGTGTATCGATGACACCTACGACGGTCCGCATGGTGCTGGTCGAGGGCGAAAAGGCGGACGGTGTCACCGTCGACCACGATGCCTTCGACATCAGGCCAGCCGACGGCTCAGCAACGTCGAATGCGGCCGACCAAGTTGTCGCAGCAGTGCTCGGCACCCAAGAGAGCGCCGCCGCGAGCGGCCATCACCTGAAGTCGATCGGCGTCACGTGGACGAACCATTCCGACGCCGCCGCACTGCGCGACACCCTGACCGCGCGCGGGATCGAGGACGTCATGCTGGTGTCCGTCACGCACGCCGCCGCGTCCCTCGCCCAGGCAGTCGGCCGCGCGATCGGCTACGACACCACCGCGCTGCTGTTCATCGAGAAGGACACCGCCACCATGTCGGTCGTGCAGACCGAAGACGGGTCGGTGGTCAAGGTTCTCAGCCGCGATCTGCACGACTCCGACGCGATGGCCGTCTTCACCGAGATGGCCAAGGCCGTCGAGTCCGCAGAGTCGACACCGCAGGGCCTGTTCATCGTCGGCTCCGGTGTCGATGCGGCAGCTGTGAAGGCTCACCTGGAGAACCTGGTGACCCTGCCCGTCAGCGCCCCCGACGAGCCCGAACTCGCTCTCGCCCGCGGCGCCGCGCTCGCGTCGGCGCACGCACCGGAGTTGGAGGCGTCCACCGCAGGCCTGGCCTATTCGCAGGATCGCGACGGAACCACCGCCGCCAGCGCCTACCCGGAGCTGGCTGGCGCAGCCACGCAGATGGCCGGCGTCGCCACCCAGGTGGCGCCCGTCAATGCCGCTGAGGCGTACTCGGATGCGCTGGCGTACTCCGACGAGGTCGAGGTGCCGGAGGCCGAAGCGTTCTACGAGGACGAGAGCCGCAAGCCGTTCCTGCTCGTCGGCAGCGCGTTGACCTCGATCTTCGTCGTCGGGGTCGTTGCCCTTGTGATTTCGCTGGCGGTGAGCATCCGCCCGACGGTCGACCAGCGGCCCAGCCCCGGCGAGACGCCGGTGATCCCGAGCCAGGCCGCGCCCGCCCCGATGCCGGAGTTGGCTCCCGCCGCTCC
>NZ_RARC01000060.1 GCF_003719305.1 Mycolicibacterium stellerae | reverse complement strand
TCGCCGCACCCTCAGTGATCCGACGCAACGCCTCACCCAGATTCGTCGCACCACACACAAACGGCACCGTGAACTTCCACTTGTCGATGTGATGGCTGTAATCGGCCGGGGTCAACACCTCGGATTCATCCACATAATCCACCCCGAGGCTCTGCAGAATCTGCGCCTCCACGAAATGGCCGATACGCGCCTTGGCCATCACCGGGATGGTGACCGCGGCGATGATGCCCTCGATCATGTCGGGGTCGCTCATCCGCGACACCCCACCCTGGGCACGAATGTCGGCAGGAACGCGTTCCAGCGCCATCACCGCCACCGCACCCGCGCCCTCGGCGATACGGGCCTGCTCCGGGGTGACCACGTCCATGATCACCCCACCCTTGAGCATCTCGGCCATCCCGCGCTTCACCCGCACGGTGCCCGCGCCTTGGTTGGACGAAGATCGTGAAATTCGTAAGTCTGCGGTCATGGCGCTTCCTGTCGTGACTATGGGAGAGCATCGACCCGTAGTTGCCCGCCGAACGCGTTAATCGGCAGCGCACGTGTCGATTTCGGCTGCGATGTGGTCGGCATACGTCGGCAGTCGCCTGCGTATCCACCATTGCCGGTGTATCCGACTGCACGAGGCAGAGTCGAGCGACTCCACGCCGTCGAAGGCGGCACGCACCGCAGCTGCGCCGCCGAAGTCCTGGTCTGCGGTGTAATCCGTGGTGACCACGATCGTGGCCAGGCCGGCCGCCGTCGCCGCCCGCAGGCCCACCTCTGAATCCTCGATGGCAAGCGCATTCTCAGCGCACACGTCGAGTTCGTCGAGCACGCGGTTGTACACCTCGGGGTCGGGCTTCAGTCGGCTTACCTCGTCACCGGTAACGACCGTCTCGGCGACGCCATGGCCGAGGATGCTTTCGACCAAGGGGTCCACCCACGCGGATCGCCCGGTGGTGGCGACGGCGATGCGAATCTCGTCAGCCTCCAGGCCGCGCACCAGGTTGACGAGACCAGGTCTCGGCGACACGTCCCCGGCCATGATCCGCGCCCGAAACAGCTCCGTCTTCGTTTGGTGGATCTCGGCCGCCAGGTCCTCTGCACGGTCGCCGAAGCCACGGGCGCGCAGGTCTGCGGCGATCCGTCGTCGACCGCCAGTGATCCCCAGGAGTGGGCCGTACTCCTGCGGACTCCATGTGACGTCGACACCGTGGGCGAGGAATGCGTCGTTGAACGCCGGCCGGTGGCCCTCGCGCTCAGTGTCTGCGAGGGTGCCGTCCACGTCGAAGATCACCGCCCGCAGCTCCGGACACTCGAGCTCGCCGAACCGATGTCGCTTCATTCCCAGCGTTCGGCAAGGCCCAGCGCGGTGAACGCGGCGTCGGCGATCGCAGTCGGCCTCAGGCCGAGCTGAGCGGCCACCTGCGGCCCCGGGCCGCTCTCACCGAATCGGTCCAGGCCCAGGACACGGTCGCCGTCGCGTGCGATCGCTCGCCATCCCGTCGTCGCGCCTGCCTCAGCCCACACCACCGGGCAGTCCGGCAATGTCGCCGGGTCAGCCGCCAGCGCACTATGCATCCGTTCCCGCCACATGACCGACAACACGGCGGCCCTCACTCCCCGGGCTGCCAGTAGGTCCGCCGCCTCCATCGCCAACGACACCTCCGATCCACTCGCGGCCAGCACGACGCTTGGCTCGTCGAGATCGCCGCGGACAACACGGAAGCCACGCTCACGGATCTGCGACAGCCCGGCCGCGCCGAGCGCCGGGAGGCTCTGCCTTGTGAGCACCAACGCGGTCGGACCGGAGAGGTTTTGCACGGCGATCTCCCAGGCCAGTACGGCCTCCGCGGCGTCGGCGGGCCGCAGCACGGCAACGCCGGGTATGAGGCGCAGCGATTCGACGTGCTCGATCGGCTGATGGGTGGGCCCGTCCTCACCGATGTGGACCGAATCATGGGTGAACACATATATGACGGGCTGACGCATCAGCGCAGACAATCGCAGGGCCGGGCGCAGGTAGTCGGAGAATACGAGGAAGGTGCTACCGAACGGCCGAAGGCCGCCGTGCACCGAGATTCCGTTCATCGCCGCGGCCATCGCATGCTCGCGAATGCCGAAGTGAATCGTCCGGCCTGCGAAGTCGCCCGCGCCAACGTCCCCGCCCGATATGGCGGTGTTGGTCGATCCCGCCAGGTCGGCCGATCCGCCTATCAGGCCCGGATATTGCGGTGCCAGCGCGCTCAGCGCCGCGCCGGATGCCTGGCGGGTCGCCAGCGTCGACTGCGAATCGAACAACGGTGCCAAGACTTCGCAGCCAGGGGGTGGCGGGACGCGGTCCAGTGGGAAGTCCACCGCGAGCTGGGGATGGTCGGCCGTCCAATTCGCATATGCGCGAACCCACTCCGCTCGCGCGGCTGCCCCTTCGGCGGCCAGGACCGCCGTCGTCGACCGGACATTCTCGGGCACGTAAAAAGCTGTCGTCGGCCAGTCGAACCTGGCCCGCATGGCCGCAAGGGTTTCGACGCCCAGTGGGCTGCCGTGGACTTTCGACGTTCCCTCGACTCCAGGGGCCCCGTACCCGATCGTGGTGCGCACCTTGATGAATGTTGGAGCAGACTCGACCGTGCGGGCCTCGGCAAGCGCCCGATCGATCGCGGCCACGTCGTTTCCGTCTTCGACGGACAGCGTGTGCCAGCCGTAGGCGGCGAACCTGCCGAGGGCGTCGTCGCCGCAGCTGAGGTCCGCAGGACCGTCGATGGTGATGTTGTTGTCGTCGAAGATGACGGTCAGCCGTCCAAGGCCGAGCCGTCCGGCCATTGAGGCGGCCTCATGGCTGATGCCCTCCATCAGGTCACCGTCACCGGCAAGGACCCAGGTGCGATGGTCGACGACTCGGTGCTCACCGTCGTTGCATCGCGCCGCGAGCATCCGCTCGGCCAGCGCCATACCCACCGCGTTCGCCAGGCCTTGGCCGAGCGGACCGGTGGTCGTCTCGACTCCGGGTGTCATCCCGAACTCCGGATGTCCGGGCGTGCGCGACCCAAGCTGACGGAACTGGGCCAGGTCGTCCACCGTCAGGTCGTATCCGAAGACATGCAGCAATGCGTACAACAGGGCGGAGCCGTGGCCTGCCGACAAAACGAACCGGTCCCGGTCCGGCCAGCGCGGCTGCGCCGGGTCGTGGCGAAGGTGTCGCGACCAAAGAGCCCACGCCACGGGCGCGGCGCCGAGCGGCAGGCCAGGATGACCGCTGTTGGCAGACTGCACGGTGTCGGCGGCCAGGAAACGCAGTGTGGTGATCGCCAGCCTGTCGATCTCATCGGTGAGGACGTCTGCGCAACCAGTCGCGCTGGGAGCGGTGCTCAACGGGACTCGATTCCGTCGGTGGCGGCACTGCGCAACGCCGTCGCCCGGTCCTCGAGGGTGCCTGCACCGTTCAACAGCGCCGAGCCCGCACAGAACACGTCCGCGCCTGCGCGTGCGGCCGCGCCGATCGTCCCCGCGGCGATTCCCCCGTCGACCTCGAGTTCGATATCGAGACCGCGTTCGTCGATTTCGGCTCTGGCGGCGGCGATCTTGCGTTCCATCGTGGCCAGGTACTGCTGACCGCCGAAGCCTGGGTTCACGGTCATCACCAGCAGAAGGTCAACGAGGTCGAGGACGTTGGTCACCGCTTCCAATGGCGTGGCCGGGTTCAGCGCGACACCGGCTCTCGCGCCGAGATCGGCGATGACGCTGAGGGTTCTGTGCAAGTGCCGGACCGACTCGGCGTGCACGATGACAATCTCGCATCCCGCCTCGACCCATTTCGCGAGCATGGGATCGGGATCGTCCACCATCAAGTGCGCCTCGAAACCCATTGACACGTGTCCGCGATTGGCGCTGATGACGTCGGGGCCGAACGTGAGGTTGGGCACGAACCGCCCATCCATCACATCCCACTGGATCCGGTCCACGCCTGCCTTCTCCAACCGCCTGACCTCCTCGCCGAGCTCCGAAAAGTCCGCAGGCAGAACTGAAGCGACCAGTGTCGGCGCGCGCATATTCATTCGACCTCCTTTTGGTTTGCGGCGATGTTATGGAGCTGATGGCAGCGCCGATTCCCCCTGTGCGGGGGATTGAGCGGGTTATATCTGCCGTTAGGGCCGAAAGTCCCGTGACTGGGCGGTGTTGACGCCTCTATGGTGTGCCCATGACGACGATGGTCACAGGTCCTGTGCGGCTTGTGTTGGTCGACGACCACGAGATGGTTATCGAAGGTTTGAAGGCGATGCTCGCAGGCTTTGGAAGCAAGGTGCGGGTGGTTGGCCAGGCAGTTGGTGTCGACCGGGCGGTAAGCGTGGTCGACAGCCTCGACCCTGACGTGGTGCTGTGCGATGTGCGGATGCAGGGCTCCAGCGGACTTGACCTTTGTCTCGCTCTGCGCCAACGCAATCCGGATCGCAAGGTCGTCATGTTATCGGTGTATGAAGACGAGCAGTACCTTTTCCAGGCGTTGCGTGTCGGCGCATCTGGATACTTGCTCAAGAGCATTAGCAGCGACGATCTTGTCCGCCAACTCGAGCTGGTGCGCAACGGAGAGAGCGCGATCGATCCCGGACTCGCCCTGCGTGCTGCCGACACCGCATCGCGTCTTCAACGCGACGAGTTCTGGCCGGGCGCACGACAGGGGTTGACCCAGAGGGAGAGCGAGATCCTGTCGTACATGGTGACCGGGCTGTCAAACCGTGGCATCGCCAACAAACTCGTCATCGGCGATGAAACTGTCAAGAGCCATCTGCGGTCGCTCTACCGCAAACTCGCGGTCGCCGACCGGACGGCCGCCGTTGCGACGGCTCTGCGAGAAGGCATCTACCAGTGAGGAATACGGCGCCCGCGCCGCCGGCCGGCGGAACCGATCGTGCCAATTCTGTACACGATCTGGTAGAGACGGATCGCGAACTGGCGTTGCTTCGCGAGCTCATTCAGGCGGCATCGAACGGGCCGGAAGTCGAGCCGCTCGCCGCTGCGGCGGCCCGCATGATCACTGATGCCACCGGCGCCGACGTGTGTTTCGTCCACGTCCTCGACGACAGCGATCAGTCTTTGACGCTGGCGGGCGCAACCCCACCGTTCGACCGTCTGGTCGGGCGTGTTCAGCTACCGCTGGGGTCGGGCATCTCCGGCTGGGTCGCCAGCCATCGCGAGCCCGTTGTGATCACCGAGCACAAGGAATCCGATCCCAGGTACGTGCCCATCGACGCGCTCCACGATTCGCACTTCACCTCGATGGTGTCCGTGCCGATGGAGACGGACCCGGGCGGGCTGGTCGGAGAGCTGACCGTGCACACGGTGGATCGCCGCGAGTTCACGCCCGGCGACGTGGAACTGCTGTCGGTGATCGGGCGTCTCATCGCGGGCGCGCTGCATCAGGCGAGGTTGCACCGTCAGCTGGTCGGTCGCGAGCGCGCCCACGAGAACTTCGTCGAGCAGGTCATCGAAGCCCAGGAGATTGAGCGACGCCGGCTGGCAGGCGATATCCACGACGGGATCTCGCAGCGACTCATCACGCTGTCATACCGGCTCGATGCCGCCGCGCGAGCCGTCGCCGACAACCCCGGCGAGGCGTCGATTCAGCTGACGGCCGCGCGTGAACTCGTCGAGTTGACGCTTCAGGAAGCCCGCGCTGCGATCGGCGGGCTGCGACCACCGGTGCTCGATGACCTCGGCCTGGCGGGCGGATTGGCGAGTTTGGCGCGCTCGATCCCGCAGTTGTGTCTCCAGGTGGACCTGACCGAGACCCGCCTGCCTGAGCACATCGAGATCGCCCTGTACCGGATCGCACAGGAATGCCTGCAGAACGTGGTCAAACATGCCTACGCCACGACTGCGCGTCTGGCTTTCACCGTTCATGACGACACGGCCCAGCTCGAAATCGCCGACGACGGAGTGGGTTTCGACATGCTTGAGCGGCCGCCTGGGATCGACGAGACCGGCGGCTACGGTCTGCTGTCGATGTCGGAACGGGCAGAACTCGTCGGGGGCCAACTCAACATCCGCTCCCGGCCGGGATCGGGTACCGCCGTGACAGCGACGATTCCGCTGCCACCGACCCGGGACGACTAACTAGTCCGTGGTCCGCTTCGTCGGGCGACGTATCGAGCGCAGTCGACCGCAAACAGCAGGTAGATCGCTGAAGCGATCAGTTGATTATCAATGCCTCATTCTTAATAGACATGTTCACCATTGCCATGGCAGCATTCATGCCATGGCAGAAGGATGCTTCGTTCGAACGGGCACCGAGGCGGTTAACGCCACATGACACAGCCCGTCGCCGAAACATCACGTCGCTCTTTCGGTTTCACACCCGGGCAGCTCGGCGAACCGACCGTCGCCGGAGCGGTTGCAGATGCGGTGTTGGCTGCGGATGCGAAAGTGGATCTCGTGGCGGCGCGCCGCGACGCCGGGGTCGACGACGTGCTGGCCAAGCTGGATACCGAACTCGTCGGGCTGACGCCCGTCAAGACACGGATCGCCGAGATCGCCGCGCTGCTGCTGGTCGATCGGATGCGAGCCCGCTACGGAATCACCGCACCACAGCCGACGCTGCACATGTGCTTCACGGGTAATCCCGGCACCGGGAAGACAACGGTCGCGCTGAGGATGGCAGATCTGCTGCACAGGCTCGGATACCTGCGCCGTGGACACCTTGTCAGCGTGACCCGCGACGATCTCGTCGGTGAATATATCGGTCACACGGCGCCCAAGACCAAAGAGGTGATCAAGCGCGCCATGGGCGGCGTGCTGTTCATCGACGAGGCGTACTACCTGTACAAGGTCGAGAACGAACGCGACTACGGGGCAGAGGCAATCGAGATCCTGCTGCAGGTGATGGAGAACAACCGCGACGACCTCGTCGTTATCTTCGCCGGGTACGCGGACAAGATGGACCAGTTCTTCTCGGCCAACCCCGGCATGCAGAGTCGCGTCGCCCATCACATCACCTTTCCCGACTACACCGTCGAGGAACTCGAGCAGATCGCGGTGTTAATGACGAAGGAGCTGGGCTACTCGTTGTCGGTCGACGGTCGGGACGTGTTGCGCGAGTATCTACGCCTACGAATCGACCAACCGTGGTTCGCCAATGCGCGAAGCGTCCGGAACGCCATGGAGCGCGCGCGATTACGACACGCGCGGCGATTGGTCGCAGACACCGACTCCCATGTCGATCTCGCGGCTCTGACGACGATCGAAGGTGCCGATCTGCGCGCCAGTCGGGTGTTCGGCGACCGCACGACGGGCTCAGCGTGACGACCAACGCCCGGCTGCGGGCACTGGTAGAACTCGCCGAGACCGGGTCCGTTCGGGGGGCGGCGGAACGGCTGGTGGTGACCGAGTCGGCGATCTCGTCGGCATTGGGCAGCCTGAGCGCAGAGGTCGGTGTTCCCTTGGTGGACAGGCACGGCCGCGGCGTCCGGCTCACACCTGCCGGTCAACGCTACGTCGATTACGCCAGAAAGATTCTCGGACTTCATCACGAAGCAGTCATGGCGGCGCGCGGAGAGGTCGACCCCGCGAACGGGTCCGTCCGGCTCGCCGCGGTGACGACGGCGGGCGAACTGCTACTCCCGTCGCTGCTGGCATCCTTCACCGCGAAGTACCCTGGCGTCGAGTGCAAGCTCGAAGTGGCGTCCCGAAAGGCGATTTGGCCGATGCTGGCCAACCACGAGGTCGATGCGGTCGTCGCAGGACGCCCACCCGCAGAGCTCGACCAGGTTCAGGTCAGGGCGGTCAGCCCCAATGCCCTCGTCGTCGTGGCCCCACCCGAAACCGCACGGCATTTCGACCCGGCAGGGGCGACGTGGCTGCTACGTGAATCAGGTTCGGGCACAAGGGCTACGACAACAGCACTCCTCGAGGAGATCGAGGCCAACCCGCCGCAGATGGTGTTGGGTTCACACGGTGCGGTGGTCGCCGCGGCGGTCGCGGGACTCGGTGTCACGCTCGTCTCCCGGCAGGCGGTGCGCCGCGAACTGGAGACAGGGGCGTTGGTCGAGGTGGCGGTGCCGGGTACCCCGCTGGATCGGCCGTGGCACATCGTCACCCAGTCGCCTTGCACGGGATCGACGGAATTGTTGATCTCACACTTGCTCGCCCATCGCGAGTTGGGTTGGCGTTCCGCCGGCTGAGCCCACCCGGCGGCCCACCCAGGAGGGGGATGGACGCGCGCTGCCTTCGGAATAGCTCTTCAGGTAGCTATTTACCAGGAGGAGCTATGGCAGACACACACGATCCGACTGACCATTTCCGCACCACCCATCAGCATGCCGGTGAGTCCTTCATCGACGTCTATTGCTGGCCCGGGCTTCTGTCCATCGCCCTTGGCGTCTTGTCGCTGATAGGCAGTGTTGCGTCGGCTGCTTATCAGCGTCACGAGTGGGTGCTCACCGCAGGGGTTTCCGGTGCACTCGCGATAACGGGCGGTATCGCGTGGCTCGTGGTCGAACACCGCCGCGTGCTGCGCATCGAACGCCATTGGCTGGCAGAGCATCCCGAATGCCTCAACGGGCAACGCTCCGAGTTGATGACCGGCAGGACGTGGCCCGCTTAAGTGAGCATCCTGCTGCGCAGGAGCGGGAGAACCGCGCCTCGCAGCTCGACCGGGTCCACCGGATGTGACACCACGGCATCGGCCCGTGCCCAACTTGCCAACCAGGCATCGTCAGCACGCGCCGTGATGATGGCAATCGGCATATATTGCAGCAGTTCGTCTTTCATCTGCTTGGCCAGGCCGATTCCACCGCACGGTGCCGCCTCGCCATCGAGAATAGCCAGATCGATCGACCCAGACTCCATCATGGAGATGACCGCCGCATGCGTGGCCGTGTCGACGAAATGCAAGGGTGCGATACCGCTGTCGGGCATCCGCCCGAGCGCCTTGCGCACGCACATGCGCATTTCGGCGTTGCTGCTGTAGACCAGAACCCGCAGCGGCGCATAGGAACTGGTGCGGCCTGCCTCTTGAATCACGTAGCGGATAGTAGTGGTCCCTTCCCGTGGAGTGAATCCCCTCCGCCGTCCCCCAGGTCGGGGTGCTCCCCCGCCGTGGGGTTCGTCAGCCTGGCTGTACACACCCGGCACGAAAGGCCATCCCGTGAACGCGTTTACACCGATCCTGGTACTCGGCGCGATTGCCGCTGGGTTTGCCGTGTTCTCGGTCGTGGCCGCGCTGCTTGGCGGGCCGCGGCGCTACAACCGCGCCAAGCTGGAGGCCTATGAGTGCGGTATCGAGCCGTTGC
>NZ_RARC01000006.1 GCF_003719305.1 Mycolicibacterium stellerae | reverse complement strand
CACGGGCATCCTCCACACCGCCCAAAACCACCCGACCAGTCACCTCACCAGTCGCCGGGTTCGTCACCGGCGCCGTCAACCCACCATTACCCGGATAGGCCTTGTTATCGATCCAATGCGAAATCGTTTTGCTCATAATCACTTTCCAAACTTCGAGATGTATTCGGTCATGGTGTTCAGTTGGTAGCGCGATACCTCATGGGCGTTCTCGTCCTCTGCGAAGACGGACGAGACCATCACGGTGTCGGGCCTGTTGTAGAAGTCGATATCGGCAAGGGCGCCGAAGAACTCGTCCCAGTCGACGTCGCCGTCGCCGATCTTCAGGTGCTGATGCACCCGCACCGGGTTGCCCGGCGGGTTGGTGATGTATCGCAGGCCGTGGCTGCGGTGGTGGTCCATGGTGTCGGCCACGTGCACCAGCCGCAGCTTGTTGCCTGCGGCACGGATGATCTCACCCATGTTGCCGCCCATGTGATAGCTGTGGCACGCGACGAAGACCATGCCGATGTTGGGTGAGTTGACGCCGCGGATGATCCGCAGTGCTTCCAGCCCGTCCTCGACGAAATCGTCTGGGTGCGGGTCGATTCGAACATCGATGCCTTCGCGTTCGAAGATCGGCACCAACTCCTCCATGGATCGGAAGAAGGCCCGTTCGGATTCCTCGGCGCGCTCGGGGCGGCCGGAGAACTCGGTGTTGATGACGTTCACCCCGAGGTCGACAGTGATCTGCACGACGCGCTTCCAGTTGCGCACCGCGGCTTCGCGGGCGTCCTCGTCGGGACCGGACCAGCGCAGCACCGGCAGCACCGACGCGATCCCCACCCCGGCGTCCGCGCACGCCTTGCGGAACTGCGCGACGAGGTCGTCGTCGGCGCGCGGATGGTTGAAGAACGGGATGAAGTCCCGGTGCGGCGTCAGCTGCAGGTACTCATAGCCCAATTCCGCTACCAGACGCGGGAAGTCGAGCAGGTCGTAGTCGTGGTGAAATGGCGTCGGATCCAATGCGATCTTCATCGTTGTACCCCCTTGATCGACGCCGGGTCGACGATCTGGACCTCGACGGGCCTGCCGCTGTGCAACGATTCGACGCCGGCCTCGCAGACGGCGGCCGCCGCGTAGCCGTCCCATGCGTCGGGCCCGTCGACGTAACTACCGGTGACGTCCCCGGCATGGACCGCGTCGACCCAGCGCTGGAACTCGGTGTCGTAGGCCTGTCCGAAGCGTTCCCGGAAACCGGGCGTGATGCGGCCTCCCCAGCTGCCAGGTGCGGCCTTGCGAATAAGGCCGACGTCCAGCCCGATCATCGCGCTGCCCTTCTCGGCAACCAGCTCGGTGCGCACCTCGTAGGCCACACCGGTGGTGACGAACAGCTCGACATCGACGAACTTGCCGGACTCGGTCCGCATGATCGCGATCTGCGGGTCGGCAAGCCCCTGCGGGGCAACGGGATTCGGTGCGGGCTTGATGATCTGGATCGAGGCGATCTCCTCGTCGAACAGGAAGCGCGTGACGTCGACCTCGTGCACCAGTGAATCGCGCACCACCA
Organism: Mycolicibacterium stellerae; assembly: GCF_003719305.1. GTDB lineage: Bacteria > Actinomycetota > Actinomycetes > Mycobacteriales > Mycobacteriaceae > Mycobacterium > Mycobacterium stellerae. Next base: position 236,449 of record NZ_RARC01000006.1, on the reverse strand, counting down.
TCGCGCTGTCGAACGACGGCGGCACGGCGGGGTTGCGATGCGCGCAGTGCAGCACCAACGGCTGGCCGAATTCGCCGCCGTCGATCAGTGCCTTCAGCTGGGCGTACTCGTGGTCGAACCGGCGCATGAACCCGACCTGGATCAGCTTCTTGCCGAGTTCTGCCTCCCGTTTGACCACGGCGAGTGAGGTCTCCACGTCGGTGGTCAGCGGCTTCTCACAGAGCACCGGCTTGCCGTGCTCCAGGCAGGCGAGCAGCTGCTTCTCGTGCGTCGGGCCGGGTGTGGCGAGCACGACAGCGTCCACGTCGGGGTCGGCGATGGCGTCCAGCGGGTCGCCGACCGCGCGGGCACCCGGCACCGACGCGGCGACCTGCTCGGCCTTCTCGGAAAGGTAGTCGTTGACGACGACGACGCGGGCGTTGCTGATGCGATTCGTGATGCGGGCGACGTGATCGGCGCCCATCACGCCGACACCGAGTACGGCGATCCTGAGGTCAGACATCTTCGTTCCTGACTTGCTACTAGGCGAATTTCACGGAGGGGACACCGCACGAGCCGAGGTACTGACGGGTGCGTTTGGCAATCGGCAGAGGTGCGTCGACCTCACACGGGTACATGTCCTGTTCGACGATCGCGAAGACGTCGACGCCGAGCCTGTCGATGGCCGCCAAAAGCGGTGGCATATCGGGGATTCCGCGTGGTGGCTCGGTCATCGCACCGAGCTTGACGGCTTCGCCGAACGGCAGGTCCTCGGCGATCACCTTGGCCTGCACCTCCGGATCAACCTGCTTGAGGTGCAGATAGCCGATCCGCTCGGGGGCGCGCTCGATGATCGCGATGTTGTCGCCGCCGCAGTAGCTGATGTGGCCGGTGTCCAGACACAGGTTCACGAACTCGCCGTCGGTGCCGTCGAGAAAGCGGTAGACGTTCTCCTCGGTGTCGACGTGGCTGTCCGCGTGCGGGTGGTATTGCGCACGAACACCGTAGCGTTCGAACATCGCCTTGCCGAGCTCGTTCATGCCGTTGGTCTTCTTCTGCCACTGCTCGGAGGTCAGATTGCGGTCCTCCAGCACGGCGCCCGTCGACGGATCACGCCACATCTCGGGGATCACGACGACGTGCTTGCCGCCCACGGCCGCCGTCAGCTTCGCGACGTCCTCGATCTGCTTCCACACTGCATCCCATGAATCGTCTTGGTGCAGATGCTCGAAGACCGTGCCTGCCGACAGCTTCAGGCCGCGTGACGCCAGTTCGTCGGACAGCTTCTCGGGATCGGTCGGCAGGTAGCCGAACGGGCCCAGCTCGATCCACTTGTAACCGGACGCCGCCACTTCGTCGAGGAACCGCGGGTAGGGGGTCTGGCCGGGATCCTCGGGGAACCACACACCCCACGAATCAGGGGCTGAGCCAACGAGAATGGTGCTCATCGATCAGTCCTTCGCGTCGTAGGGTTTCGTGTACGGGCGCTGGACCTTCTTCCACTCGGCGTACGTCTCGTACGCCTGCTGTGTGGACTCCAATTCCGAGGCCTGGCTGACGGGAACGTCCCACCAGGACTGGCTGTCCGGCGCGTAGATCAATGGATCGGTTTCGACATGGATCACGGTGGTGTGCTCGTTGGCCTTGGCCACCTTGACCGCGTCGGTGAACTCCGCTGCCGTCGTCACCTTGATCACCTCGGCGCCCAGGCTGGCCGCGTTGGCCGCCAGGTCGACGGGCAGCTTGTCGCCGGCCAGCCGGCCGGAATCGTCGCGATAGCGATAAGAGGTGCCGAATCGCTGGGACCCCAGGGACTCCGAGAGCGAGCCGATGGAAGCGAAGCCGTGATTCTGCACCAGCACCAGGATGACCTTGACACCTTCCTGGACAGCGGTCACCAACTCGGTGGCCATCATCAGGTAGGAGCCGTCGCCGACCAGGACGAACACATCGCGGTCGGGGCTGGCCATCCGCACGCCGATGCCTCCTGCGACCTCGTATCCCATGCACGAGTAGCCGTACTCGACGTGATAGCCCTTGCGGTCGCGGGTGCGCCACAGCTTGTGCAGGTCTCCTGGCATGGAGCCGGCCGCGCACACGACGACGTCCCGCGGGTCGGACAACGTGTTCGCCAACCCGATGACCTGGCTCTGGTTCAGGGCGCTGCCGTCGTCCTCGACGCGGTACGCCGCGGTGACGGTGTCATCCCACTCGGTGGCGAGTTCGATTGTCCGCGTACGGTAGTCGTCGCTCACCGAGTAGTCGCCGAGCGCCGCCGACAGCGCCTCGATGGCTTCGCGCGCGTCGGCGACGATCGAAAGGCCGCCCTGCTTGACCCCGTCGAACGAGGCCACGTTGATGTTGACGAAGCGGACGTCCGGATTGTTGAACGCGGTTCGCGATGCGCTGGTGAAATCGCTGTAGCGGGTTCCGATTCCGATGACGACGTCAGCTTCGGCGGCCAACGCGTTTGCCGCTGTGCTTCCCGTCGATCCGACCGAGCCGACCGACTGCGGATGATCGTAGGGAAGTGAGCCCTTGCCTGCCTGGGTCTCCGACACCGGGATTCCGGTCTGCTCGACGAATGCCGCCAGTGCGTCGTTGGCATCGGAGTAGATGGCCCCACCACCCGCGACGATGAGCGGACGCTGCGCGGACGCGATGATCTCCGCGGCATGTGCGACCACGGTCCGCTCAGGCAGCGGGCAGGCCACGTGCCAAGTGCGTTCGGCGAAAAGCGATTCCGGCCAGTCGAACGCCTCGGCCTGGACGTCCTGCGGCAACGCGATGGTGGCCGCGCCGGTCTCGACCGGGTCGGTGAGGACACGCATCGCACCCAGCAGGGCCGCGGGCAACTGCTCCGGCCGCCACACCCGGTCGAAGAAGCGCGACAGCGGCTTGAACGCGTCGTTGACGGTCATCTCGTTGTCGTGCGGCTGCTCGAGGTCCTGCAACACCGGCGCGCTGACCCTTGTCGCGAACGTGTCCGAGGGCAGCAGCAGAACGGGTAGCCGGTTGATGGTGGCCAATGCGGCGCCGGTGAGCATGTTGGTGGACCCCGGCCCGATGCTGGCGGTCACCGCCCACGTCTGGAGCCGATCCTTCTGCCTGGCGTACGCGGCGGCCGTGTGTACCATCGCCTGCTCATTGCGGCCCAACACATATCGCAGCCCTGGTTCGGTGCCTGTCCGCTCGGCCTCGAGCTCGGCCTGCAGCAGCGCCTGGCCCATGCCTGCCACGTTGCCGTGGCCGAAGATGCCGAGGCAGCCAGCGAAGAACTTGCTGCGTTCGCCGTCACGCTCGACGTACTGGTTGGCCAGGAACCGAACGACCGCCTGGGCGACGGTGAGCCGCACCGTCGGCTCGTTGTGCGGCGGCTTGAACGCGGATGCTTTGGAGACCACGTCACACTCCTATTCAGATGGCTTGGTATGCAGGGGCAGCCGCGGGTCGACGGCCTGGTCTTCCCACGTACCGCGCAACCAGGCGTGCTCCGGATCGTCGACGATCTTCCAGGCCCGTTCCTCGCCGGAGCCGGCCATCACGTTGAGGTAGTACATGTGATAGCCGGGCGCCGCGACGGACGGCCCGTGGTAGCCGTGCGGCACCAGCACGACGTCACCGGTGCGCACCTCTTCGAGGACCTCGATCGGTCTGCTCGGTGTGCCGTACACGCGGTGATAGCCAAAGCCTCTTGAATCGTCTGGGCCGGAGGCGATCTCGAAGTAGTAGATCTCTTCGAGCGCCGACTCGACCGGTGTCTCTTCGTCGTGCTTGTGTGCGGGATAGCTCGACCAGTTGCCGCCGGGCGTGATCACCTCGCAGGCGATCAGCGAGTCGGCGTCGAAAACGCCCGCCGTGCCAAAGTTGTGCACCTGCCTGCTGCAGTTGCCCGTCCCGCGCAGCTCGACGGACACGTCCGCGGCGGCCACCCTTCGATTGGGCAGCTGCCGCTTGGCGCGCGCGCCGCAGATTGCGAGCCTGCCCTCGCCGCGCACGGTATAGCTCTGGCCGGTGCCGATGTAGACCATGTCGGCGGGACCGTCGAAAACCGATGCGCGCGGTGACAATTCGAACGCCTGGTCGTCACAGTGCACGGTGCCGCCGCCGGCCAGCGGCAGGATCATCACCTCGATGCCATCGGTGGACAACGCGAGTTCCTGGTTTGGCGCTATCTCGACCACCCACAGGCTCGCCTCTGACCAGCCGGCGGATTCGGGTGTCACGTCGACGGTGTAGGGGAGGGTCGCGCTGTTCGCAGGGATGTAGTACTTGCTGTGCATGCTTAAGCCTTCCCCGTCGCTACGCTCGCCCCGGTCCTCACCATCGACACCGCGGTTGCCACCGCCGCGCTGACGTCGTCGTCTGCGGGATAGAGCAGTGTCCGCCCCACGATGAGCCCGCGCACCGACGGCAGCGCCAACGCCTTCTCCCAGCTGGCGAACGCCTCGTCCGGATCAGCGGGGTCACCGCCAAGCAGCAGGGTCGGCAGCGTTGTCGACTCCATGACGCGGTCCATCTCCTCGACAACTGGAAGCTTCATCCAGGTGTAGGCGGACGTGGAGCCGAGGCCCTGTCCGATGTGTACGGACTTGATCACCGCATCGGGGCTCAGGTCGTTGCACACCTTGCCGTTGACCCGCGATGACATGAACGGCTCCAGCATCGCGATCAGACCGTGGGACGCCAGTTCATCGATGGCGCGCGCACACGCTTCCAGCGTCGACACGGTGCCGGCATCGTCGAGATCGATGCGGCACAACATCTTTCCGCCGTTCATCCGGGCGGCGGCAGTGGCCGCCGCGGTGGCGGCCGTCATGCGGTCGTCGAGTTCGAACCGTGCGCCCGCGAGGCCGCCGCGGTTCATCGAGGAGAACACGACCTTGTCCTCCAGCGCGCCCAGCAACAGCAGGTCGTCGAGGATGTCGGAGGTCGCAAGGACGCCGTCGACGCCGGGGTCGGCCAAGGCAGCCCGCAGCCGGTCGAGTAGGTCGGTGCGGCTGTTCATGGCGGTCGGCCGTGACCCGACACCGAGGGCACCGCGGGCGGGGTGGTCGGCGGCGACGATCATCAGCCTGCCGTTACCCCGCACCGCGGGCCGGATGGTGCGCGTCTGCCACGCCCGCTCGACTGCTTGCGGGTCGGACGCGCGCACCTCGGTGATCTGGGTGTAGTCCTTGCACACAGCGTCAGACATTGACGGCCTCCACTGCGGTCTGGTCGGCCAGCGCGGCGACCTCTTGTGCCGTCGGCATCGCCGTCGAGCATTCGAGCCGGGATGCGACGATCGCGCCTGCGGCGTTCGCGTACCGCAGGGTCTTTTCCAGCGGCCAGCCGTGCAGCAGACCGTGGCACAGGCTGCCGCCGAACGCATCTCCCGCGCCAAGGCCGTTGACCACGTCCACCTCGTTTGGTGCGACGTTGACATGCGTGTGCCGGGTCTTGCCCAACACGCCGCGGGGGCCCTGCTTGACGATGGCGAGCTCGACGCCCAAGTCCAACAGGGCGTCGGCCGCGCGCTGCGGATTGCTCTCGCCGACCGCGATCTCGCACTCTTCGCGGTTGCCGACCGCGACCGTCACGTGCTGCAGCGCCCGCTGCACCTGCTCGGTCGCTGCGGCGGGCGACTCCCAGAACATCGGCCGGTAGTCGAGGTCGAGCACGGTGTGCCTGGCTCTTGCGCGTGCCTCCCATGCCGCGAAATGCGCACTGCGGCTGGGTTCCTCGGACAGCCCGGTGACCGTCGACCAATACAGTTTGGCGGAGCGGACGGCGTCGACGTCGATCTCGTCGGGGCCGATCTGAAGGTCGGGCGCGCTCGGCCGACGGTAGAAGTACAGCGGGAAATCGTCTGGCGGGAAGATCTCGCAGAACGTCACCGGCGTCGGGTACTCGTCGTGGGTCGACACGAACGCGTTGTCGACGCCGAGCCGCGCCAGCTCGTTGCGGACGAAAGTCCCGAACGGGTCGGCTCCGACGCCAGAGATCAGCGCGGTGTGGTTGCCAAGTCGGGCGGCGGCCACTGCGACGTTGGCGGCGCTGCCTCCGAGGAACTTGCCGAACGACTCGACATCCTCCAGGCCGACGCCGATCTGGAGGGGATAGATGTCGACGCCGCTTCGCCCGATGGCGAGCACGTCTAACGGCTGCGTGGTGGTCAAGTTCGCCCTCCGGCAGTTGTTGGTGTGCGTACGACTGTGCACCGCGACACTCCGGGCTGTCAATAGTTTGTCCTGACATTCTAACTTTTAATCGGGCGGTGCTAGTATTCAGCTACCTTGATCTTGTCGGATCTTGTCGGACCCGAGATCGGAGACAACGTGCCCGTGGCGGTGGAGCTCGACAGGTCGAGTCCTGTCCCTCTCTACTATCAACTTGCCCAGGCCATCGAAGCCGCGATTCGGGACGGCGAGCTGTCGCCGGGGGATCGGTTCGAAAACGAACTGGCGCTGGCGAAAAGGCTGACTTTGTCGCGGCCGACGACCCGGCGCGCCATCCAGGAACTCGTCGACAAGGGCCTGCTGGTTCGCAAGCGCGGGGTGGGCACCCAGGTTGTGCAGAGCCCGGTGCATCGACGCGTCGAGCTAACGAGCCTGTTCGACGACCTGACGCGGGCAGGCCAGGAGCCGACGACTCAGCTGCTCGACTACCACGTCGGGCCGCCCGACGAGGAGGTCGCGCGCGAGCTCAGCCTGAAAGACGACCGCGAGGTGGTGTCGATCCACCGGCTGCGCAGTGCGAACGGCGAGCCGCTGGCGGTGATGACAAATCACCTGCCGGTGGACATCGCGCCGGATGCCGAGGAACTGGAGGGCAACGGCCTGTATCAGTCGCTGCGCGCCCGCGGTGTGCATATCCGGCTTGCCCGCCAGCGCATCGGCGCCAGGGGAGCGACGAGGGCAGAGGCCAAGCTGCTCGACGAGAAGCCGGGCGCCCCCCTGCTGACGATGGCGCGGACCGCGTTCGACGATTCGGGCGCCGCCGTCGAGTTCGGCACGCACTGCTACCGCGCGTCGCGCTACTACTTCGACACCACCCTCGTCGACCGCTGATTTTCTTCGCGAGCAGACGCAAATGTTCTGCGCGTCGTGCGGTTTTGCGAACTTTTGCGTCTGCTCGGCGGGGAAGGTGACCGCTAGCTGAAGGCGCGGCGGAAAGCGTCGAGGGCCGCCTCGCTGTCGCCGGACGCCCACGCTTCCATGCCGACCGTGCCGGTGAACCCGATGTCGCGCAGAGCCCTCGCGATGGCGGGATAGTTGATCTCGCCGGTGCCCGGCTCGCAGCGGCCGGGCACATCGGCAACCTGCACCTCGCCGATGGCGTCCCCGCAGCGATGGATCAGCTCGATGAGATTCCCTTCGCCGATCTGCGCGTGATACAGGTCAAGCATCATCCGTACATTGGGATGGTCGACGCCCTCGACGAGCGCCAACGTGTCCTTCGCCCTGGCCAGTGGCACGCCCGGGTGGTCGACGATGGTGTTCAGGTTCTCCACGCAGAACGTGACGCCCGCCGCATCGCCGAGTTCGCCGATGCGCTCGAGCGCCCGCTGCGCGGTCAGCCACATCTGGCCGGTGGCGCGCTGGCGGGGGCGTGCCGCCTTCCCGTCGACGATTTCGGCCGTATGAAGGTTGAGCCGCGGAACCCCCAGCGTCTCAGCGGCTTTGATGCTCAGCTCGGCCGTGCGGACGACCTCGTCGGCACTCGCGGGGTCGATCAGATCGCCCTGCAGGTAGCCGGTCATCGACGAGAAGCGGGCCCCGGTCGCGGCCAGCGCGTCGAGGTCCTTGTCATGCCAGCTCCAGATCTCGACGGCGAAGCCGAGCTCGTCGACGCGCCGGACGCGGTCGATCAGTGGCAGATCGGTGAACACCATTTCGGCGCAGATCGCCAACTGGTAGTCGGTCATTGCAGTACCCGATCGAGGGCGACAGGCGCGCCCGTCTGTACCGATTCGCGCGCGGCGATGGCAATGTCGAGAGCGACGCGGGCGTCGCGTCCGGTCACCGACGGCTCGGTTCCGGTGCGGACACAATCGGCGAAGTGGGCGAACTGCGCGACGTAGGCGCCTGCGAACAGGTCGGTGTTGCCCGGAGCTGCGCCGTCGGGCGAGCGTCCCGCCAACAACACGCCGTCGGAGCCGAAAACCTCACCGCGCACGTCGTAACCGTAGACGGCCTGGAAGCTGGCCTCGGCAATTGCGAACGCTCCGTTGTCGAAGCGCAGCTGGACGACGGCGGTGTCCAAGAAGCCGGCATCCCGCAGCTCGGGATGGATCAACGCATCGGCCTGAGCGAAGACCTGCGTGACCCTGGTATCTGGGTTGAGCCAGCAGAGGGTGTCGAAATCGTGGATCAGCGTCTCGTTGAAGATCGTCCACGGCTTGACCCGCGCGGCGACGTCGGCGGAGATACCGGGGTCACGCGTCAGCGAGCGCAACATCTGCGGTGTTCCGATCGCGCCAGCCGCAATCTGGTTGCGCATGGCGGCGAAGTCGTCGGCGAAGCGGCGGTTGAATCCGACCTGCAGCGCCACCCCGGCGCCGTCGGTGGCCGCGATGGCACGGTCCGCGTCGTCCAGTGTCAGCGCCATCGGCTTTTCGCAGAACACATGCTTGCCTGCGCGAGCGGCCGCTATGACCAGCTCGGTGTGCGTGGTGGCAGGGGAGGAGATCGCGACGGCATCGAGGGACGTGTCGGCGATGAGCTCTAGCGGATCGCGGTAGGTCCGTGGCGCGTTGAGCCGCGCTGCCGCTTGCGGATCGGGATCCGCGACGGCCGCAAGGCGGACACCGGGTATACGGCTGGCCAGCGTCTCGGCGTGGAAGGTGCCGATCCAGCCGGCTCCGATGAGGCCGAAGCTCAACGGTTTGGTCATCGACGAACTCCAATCAGCTAGAACGTTCTAGTCAAGCTAGGCCCCGTACCGGGATTCCGTCAACAATTTCACTAGAACGATCTAGGCTTGGCGTGTGGAGCGCAGACCCACGCTCGAGGATGTGGCCAAACGGGCCGGTGTTTCGCGCGCCCTTGTGTCGATCGTGATGCGCGATGCACCAGGAGCGGGCGAGCAGACTCGCGAGCGGGTGCGACGCGCAGCCGACGAGATCGGCTATCGCCCCGATCCGAGGGCGCGTCGGCTGCGTCAGCTTCGGACCAAACTCATCGGCGTCACCTTCACCGCGGGTCAGGAGTTCCACGCCGATCTCGTCGACGGCGTGTACGTCGCCGCCGACGAACTCGGTTACGACGTGGTGCTCAGCGGGGTCACGCCGCACCGCGACGAGCGGCGTGCGGTGCGGACGTTGGTCGACGACCGCTGCGAGGGGCTGATGTTGATCGGCTCGGCGATGTCGACGCGCGAACTCGGCGATCTGGCGCAGCGGCTTCCAGTGGTGGTGGTGGTTCGACGGGTTCGGGGTGTCGACGCCGTCCGCAGCGACGACGTGGCAGGCGCCGTCCTCGGTATGGAGTACCTGATCGGGCTCGGCCATCGCCGGATTCTCTATCTCGACGGAGGTCGGGCGCCCGGCGGCGCCGAACGGCTCCGCGGCTATCGGCGGGCTGCGAAGGCCGCCGAGCTGCCCGAGTTGACCCGTCCCGGTGGCCTGACGGAACGCGAAGGTGCAGCTGCAGCAACGGAAATGCTCAGCTCGAATGCTTTGCCCAGTGCCGTGTTCGCCTTCAACGACCGCTGCGCGCTAGGTGTGATGGATGCGCTCATCCGAGCGGGAGTATCTGTTCCACAACAGGTTTCGGTACTCGGCTTCGACGACAGCCCGTTGGCTGGGCTCGCCCACATCGATCTGACGACGATTCGCCAAGACTCCGCAGGTCTGGCATCGGCAGCAACGCAGCGGCTGGTGGAACGGCTCGACGACGCCTCGTCGGCCGGTGGCCCAGTGGACATCACCCGTGAACCGACCTTGGTGGTTCGCGGGTCCACGGCGCCCCCGAATGCCTGACCTGCACCAACCGGAAGGAACGTTTGATATGCAGTCCTAATGTCCGAACAAAGTCTTGACTTTCTACTGTGAGCCGTATTACATCGACCCTTGAGGCGTGCTGCGCCGCACGCGGATACAAGGAGAAACAATGAGGTTCACTCGGCTCGCGGCGATCGCCGGGGCAAGCGTGCTCGTGCTCGGGATCGCGTCATGTTCATCCACCGGAGGCAAACCGGAGGAGAAGGGCGGGGGGATGGGCGCCGGGCAGGCCAACACCCCGCGCGCCACCGTCGCGATGATCACCCACGAGGTACCCGGCGACTCGTTCTGGGACCTGATCCGCAAGGGCGCCCAGGCCGCTGCCGACAAGGACAACATCGAGCTGCGGTACTCCAACGATCCCGAGGCGCCGAATCAGGCCAACCTCGTGCAGACCGCCATCGACAGCGGCGTCCAGGGCATCGCCCTCACGCTGGCCAAGCCGGACGCCATGGCGCCCGCGGTGAAGGCCGCAACCGCCAAGAACATTCCGGTCGTCGCCTTCAACTCGGGCTTCGACAACTGGAAGTCGATGGGCGTGCAGGAGTACTTCGGCCAGGACGAGAAGCTGGCCGGGATCGCCGCCGGCGAACGTCTGCAGAAGGACGGCGCCAAGAAGATCATCTGCGTCATCCAGGAGCAGGGCCAGGTGGCGTTGGAATCCCGCTGTGCCGGCGTACGTGAAGGTTTCAAAGGTCAGTCGGAGATCCTGAACGTCAACAGCAAGGACATGCCGTCGGTGGAATCGACGATCACCGCCAAGCTCCAGTCGGACAAGTCCGTCGACTATGTCGTGGCGCTGGGCGCGCCGATCGCGCTGGCCGCGGTGCAGTCGAAGAGCAACGCAGGCAGCTCGGCGAATATCGTCACCTTCGACACCAACGCGGCTCTCGTCGACGCCATCAAGGCGGGCGACGTGAAGTGGGCAGTGGACCAGCAGCCGTTCCTGCAGGGCTATCTCGCGATCGACTCGCTGTGGCTGTTCCTCAACAACAAGAACCTGATCGGCGGCGGACAAGCAACGCTGACAGGTCCGTCCTTCATCGACGAGACCAACATCGACTCGGTAGCCGAACTGGCCAAGTCCGGGACCCGTTGAGCCCCGCGCGGGAGAGAGTGAACCATGACTACAAAAACTGATCTGGACGTCGGCGGTCATAAGATCATCCGTGACGAGCGTGTCAAGGAGCGAAACCGTGTTCAGCGCTTGCTCATTCGCCCCGAGATGGGTGCGGCGATCGGCGCCGTCGCGATCTTCATCTTCTTCCTGTTCGTCGCCCCGCCGTTCCGGACGCCCGAAGCCTTGGCGACTGTGCTGTATGCCAGTTCGACGATCGGGATCATGGCGTGCGCGGTCGCGCTACTGATGATCGGCGGGGAATTCGACCTGTCGTCCGGTGTGGCTGTGACCACGAGTTCACTGGCAGCCTCGATGCTGGCATACAACCTGCATCTCAATCTGTGGGCCGGCGCGGGGTTGGCCCTGATAGTCGCGCTTGCGGTCGGATTCTTCAACGGCTATCTGGTGATGAAGACCAAGATTCCCAGCTTCCTGATCACCCTTGGCACTTTGCTGATGCTGACGGGCATCAATCTCGCTGTGACCAAGCTGATTTCGGGTCAAGTTGCGACACCGAGCGTGAACGACATGCAGGGTTGGGATTCGGCGCAGAAGGTGTTCTCATCGTCGTTCCCGATCTTTGGCATCGAGGTACGGATCACCGTGTTCTGGTGGCTGCTTCTCACCGCAATCGCGACATGGGTGCTTTTCAAGACCCGCGTCGGCAACTGGGTCTTCGCCGTCGGCGGCGACCAGGAAAGCGCCCGCGCCGTGGGTGTTCCGGTGACCGCCGTGAAGATCGGCCTGTTCATGTTCGTCGGCTTCTGCGCCTGGTTCGCCGGCATGCACCTGCTGTTCGCGTTCAACACCGTGCAGTCCGGTCAAGGCGTGGGCAATGAGTTCATCTACATCATTGCCGCAGTCATCGGCGGCTGCCTCCTCACCGGTGGCTACGGCACCGCGATCGGTGCCGCGATCGGCGCGTTCATCTTTGGCATGGTGCAACAGGGCATCGTGTATGCCGGGTGGAATCCCGACTGGTTCAAGTTCTTCATGGGCGTGATGCTGCTGTTCGCGGTGATCGCCAACAACGCATTCCGCAACTACGCCGCCAAGAGGTGACCCATGACCGCAACAGTTGATCGTCCCGTGGAAGAGGCTCCTTCCGGTGGCAAGGTGCCGTTGGTCGAGCTGAAGAACGTCGGAAAGTCCTATGGCAACATCACCGCGCTGAAAGACATCTCACTGCGGGTGCACGCAGGGGAGGTGACCGGCATCCTCGGTGACAACGGTGCGGGCAAGTCGACGCTGATCAAGATCATCGCCGGCTACCACCCCCAAACCGACGGCGAGCTGCTCGTCGATGGGGAGCCGATCAAATTCACCTCACCGAAAGATGCGTTGGGCAAAGGCATTGCGACGGTGTACCAGAACCTTGCCGTCGTGCCGCTGATGCCGGTGTGGCGCAACTTCTTCCTCGGCCAGGAGATTCGGCAGACCCGCTTCCCATGGGCGTTGGACGCCAATGCGATGCGCGCCACTACGCTGTCGGAGCTATCGAAGATGGGCATCGATCTACCCGACGTCGATGTACCGATCGGCTCGCTGTCCGGCGGCCAGAAGCAGTGCGTCGCGATTGCGCGGGCCGTTTTCTTCGGTGCACGGGTGCTGATCCTCGACGAGCCGACCGCAGCGTTGGGCGTCAAGCAGTCCGGTGTGGTGCTGAAGTACATCACCGCCGCAAAGGAGGCCGGTTTCGGCGTCGTCTTCATCACCCACAACCCGCATCACGCGCACATGGTCGGCGATCATTTCGTGTTGCTGAACCGCGGCAAGCAGAAGCTGGACTGCACCTACGACGACATCACCCTGGAGCACCTCACGCAGGAGATGGCGGGTGGCGACGAACTCGAGGCGCTGTCACACGAACTGCGCGGCGATAAGGGTTAGCGACTGCGGGGCGGCGGCCTTGCGGTAGGAAACGCAAGGCCGGTCGCCGTCACCTCAGGCGCGGCCGAAGACCTTCACCAGGTGGTTGCCCCAAACCCAGCCTCTTCCTATGACTTCACATTTGACGTCGGTCTCGCAGCCGGGCGCGACATCGACTACCTCGCCCTCGTTCAGCATTCCGATGATTGCGGCGTCGTCTTGCGGCCCGTCCGAGATGTCCACGTCGTTTGCCGCCTTGCGCTTGTTGACGTTTGACGCCGCCGGCGCCTGGTCTGCGGGCGCCACAGCGGTCGCGGCGCAAGGCAGCTTTCTGGCATTCCATTTGAACTGGTGATTGGTATTCGTCTCGTCGACCGAAGTGCCAGTCACCGTTCCGTCAGCCTGTACCGTGCCCGTGAATCGGCCTCGGCTGCCATTGCTCCAGGGAATGGTGATGTCAATTGCCGTTCCGTTCATACCGCCGGTCGGTACGCCGTTCGAGGGATCGGGCTTGCCGTCTTTCCAGTAGGTGGCCTGGCCAGGTCCGGCCGTACGCCTCGGAGCACCCGACGTTGGGATTTGAATTCGCCACCCGTCGGTTTGATAAATGTCGAACAGAGGCGGAAATTCGTACTCGGCGCAAGCGGGTGCCAACGGCACCATCGGTACCGCATGAACGTTTGATGGAGCAATCGTGAATGCTCCGACCATGATTGTCGAAGCCGCAGCGCCGGCCAGGGAAAACCTGCACGCATCGCCAATTGAGAACATAGGACTCGCCCTTTCCAGTGGTGAACATCGTTGCCGACCCCGGGTTGTGAGGACGCTACGACTGCGGGGGTCACCCGCGCATCAGGTGTTTCCCTACCCGCATGCCCCAATGTCCCTACGCCGTGGATCGCTCTGGATATCGAGCGAGCCGCAAGTGGGAGTTCAAGACGAGTCGGCGTCAGTCGTCGTCGGGTGAGCCCAGACCGGCAGCGAAGGTTAGTCGGTCAGGTGGTATGCCCGCCTGACCGCAGGCTTGGGCGACAGCATCCACGGAATCGGCCGTGAACAGCGCGAACGACATTTCGTCGGGTGGCACCGAGAACATGGTCACCAGCCGTACGGGTGCGCCCTCTGCGGACACGGCGGCCGCACATTCGTTGAGCTTGGCGGCCGTCTCGGCAAGGGCTTCCTGCCCGGGCTCGGGTCGGTACCACTCAACGAGGAAGCACGGGTGTGCCATGACTCGACGTTAGGGTGCGCGTCCTTCCGAGGAAATAAGGTGTTTCCCTACCCGTCGGGGTCCCTCATCCGCCCGCCGAGCTCCGCGCGCGAGTGGATGCCGAGCTTGCGGTAGATGCGGGACAGGTTGGCCTCGACGGTCTTCGGGCTGATGAACAGTTCGGCTGCGACATCGCGGTTGGTCATCCCCTTGGCCGCGAGCTCGGCGACCCGCTGTTCGGACGGCGTCAGCCCCGAGATCATGCGGGGACCGAACCTCGTTCGCGCGAGCTCGGTGGAGGCGCGCTCGGCCCATAATCGGGCACCCATCGCCTCAAAGGTCGACAGTGCCTCGGTCAGCGTGTTCACCGCGAGGTCCTTGTGGCGTTGTCGACGCAGGAGCTGCCCGACGACAAGTTGGGTGCGAGCACGTTCGAAGGGCATCGGCAATCGTTCGTGTTCCGCCATGGCGTGACCGACGGCCGCGCTCGCCCCCTCGACGTCGCCGCGCGCCGCGCACACCATCGCCCTCGCGCGGGCCCCGACGGCCAACATCCACGGCCGATCCACTCTGGTGCCGTTCCGCTCCAGCCGTTGGACGAGCACTTCGGCCTGGTTCACTTGATCCCCGGCGATGAGAGCCTCGACGGCATCGGGGATGAACGCGGCGAGAAACATCTCTGTTGCTTTGGGCGCTTTACCTGAGTCGCTCAACAGTGGCTGAAGCGTCGTCAGCGCCTCACGATAGCGGCCAAGCGACACCTCGAGGAACCCCAGCGTGGTCAGCTGGCACACCGCCAGAATATTTGCTCCGCAGCGGGCTCCGATCTCGAGTGCAGCGCTGACATCGCCGCGGGCATCGGCGACGCGACCCTGGTAGGCGGCTGGCATCGCGCGGACTGTCAACGCAACCATGACTGGTAGATCACCGAGTTGCAATGCTCGTTCCATCGCCTCATCGGCGAGGCGGACGGCCTCATTGAGGTCGCCCCGCCAGGTCGCCATCAGACCGCTGTGGAAGGCGACATAGATCAGTTCGCTTTCCTCACCCCGGTCCTCGCAATGCCTTCTGATGGACAGCATCTGCTCGGCGGCTGGATCCAGCTGGCCTGTCCACGCCAGCATCAGACCCTTCTGCATGCATGCGCGGACCGCAAGCGGCATGTCCCCGCGGAGTTCTTCGAGTTCGAGCGCGCGGGCGAGGCTGGGCTCGTCGAGTCCGTCGCCGCACATGAAGCGCAACAGCTCGCGGGTGGCCAGTGCCTGACTCAGCAGATCGCCGTTCTGCAGGTGCTTCGCGTCGGCGACCGCATCCTCGGCGCGGAGAGCTCCCTCCGCCATCAGCCCGACGCTGAACAGGGCAAAAGCCAGATTCACCAACATGGGCGTGCGGCGCGCCAGATTGTCGCCGGCCTCGTTGACGGCCTGCTGCAGAAGCTCCGCGCCTTGCGAAAAGCTGTTGACCCACAGCCGCACGAAGCCGAGCAGCGCGAGCGCTTCGGCACGCACCGGACCGGGTTTCAGTGTGGCGATCGTATCTTCGAGTAGCGCCTGCGCCCGGCCGGGATCACCGGCGTTGAAATGGTGACCCGCCAATCGGATTCGTCGTTGCGGGGTGTCACCGTCGAGCTTGAGAGCACGCTCGAGGAATTCAGCTGCGGTCGCGGATGCGCCTCGGAGGCGGGCCATCTCGGCTGCGTTGTCGAGGGCATCAAGAGTATTGGGATCGCCGGTGGTCGCGGCGAGCGCAAGGTGCCGCGCCTTCAACTCCGGTTCTTTGACGACCTTGGCCAGCTGGCGATGCATGCTCCTGCGCTGGGCAATGGCGGCACCGGTATAAATCCCACGCGCCAATAGCGGATGAGCGAATCGCACCCAGTGGCCGTCGATTCCGACAATGCCCTTTTCCTCAGCATCCTCGAGCAGATCAATCACGCGGCTGATGGGTGCGCCGGTCGCCAAGGCCACCTGTTCAACGGTTGGCGCTGCGATACAGGCCGCGGCGAGCAACACGTGTCGGACATCTTTGTGTAGACGGCCGACTCGGGACTGCACCAACTCGGTGAGCGTATCGGGCAGCACTGCATCGCTGGCAACCTCCGCGGTATCGATCACCCGCGCCAACTCCAACGCGTAAAACGGGTTCCCGCCGGAGATCTCGTGGATACGCACCATCGTCGGACGTGGGAACGCGCGGCCGTATCTGGTCGCGATTACCTGATTCAGTCCGCCGAGGGTCAGCGGTGGCACCTGGATTCGCCGGATGTCATCAGGTCGAGCCATATGAAGCCAGGACGCGGTCGTCTCGATGTCGGGACCGACTCGTGCCGTTGCGAGAACGCCTGCCCGTCCGGAGAGCCGGCGCGCAGTGAAGCTCACCACCTGCACACTGGACGGGTCAAGCCATTGCAGGTCGTCGATTGCCAGCACTAGCGGGCCCTCCGACAAGATCCGCTCGACAACCCCGAGGAAGCCCGCAGCCACGGCGCGCTGATCCGATGCGGGGTCGGTCGGGTCACCCCGCAACATGATTCGGTCCACAGCGATACGCTGCGGGTCCGGCAATTCAGCCCAAACCGATGCGTCGACTTCCCTCAACAGGTCGGCGAGTGCGGCATAGGCCAACACCGACTCCGCCGCAGCCGCACGCGCCGACAAGACCTTGAAACCGCGTTCCCTTGCCTGATCGACGGCAGCCAGCCACAAGGTGGTTTTGCCGATCCCTGCCTCGCCCTCGATGAGCAGCCCAGCGGGTTGGGTCGACGCCAACGTCAAAAATTTTGTGAGCGTGGCCTCTTCGGTTTCACGGTTGACGACGTGACCGACCATTCAAAAACATTAGCTAACGCTCACAGAAAGTTCCTAGCATTCTCCCGACACCAGAGAATGGCGCGGATATATCACCGTGTTGTCATACCTGCGGGGCGGCCGAGATCGACTTCACCGTGGACTGCACGGAATTAACTGCCTTGTGCTTCTATCGCGGCGTCATACCTGCGGCCCGGTATGCGGCGTCCACATAAGCCATGTTCTCCACCGCGTCGGCGGTGTCGATCGGTAACGGTGTGCCATGGAGCACGTGGGAGGCGAACGCCTCAAGCTGATAGCTGTAAGAGGTCCTGGTGCCGTGGTGTTCGACGCGCGTACCCGCCGGTGTGCGGATCGTGAGTCGGTCATCCTCGTGGGGCTTGATGAAGTTGTGCACCAAGAGATCCCCCTTGGTACCGACGATGCGCACCGTGAACGAATGGTCGGGGGCGGCCATCGTGTTCGCGCTGAGGCCGGTCGCGCCGCAGGGAAAGCCGAGCTCCACATCGCACCATTCGTCGACACCGGGAGTGCGTTGGCTCGCGTGCGCGCGAATGACCGACGGGTGGCCGAGCCTGCGCATGATGTGTAGGCCGTAGCAGCCGAGATCCATCAGCGCCCCACCGGCCATCTCGAAAGACCAACGCGGGTCGGAGGCATCGGGGGCGGGCATCGCCATCCGCACCTCGGCGTGGTGCATATCGCCGATCGTTCCGTCGACGGCGACCTCGAGTGCGCGGCGCATCACCGGATGGAAGAGATAGTGAAAGCCCTCCATCACCGTGACGCCCGTCGCCTGCGCGGCTTCGGCAACCCGCTGTGCCTCGGAACGGTTGCGCGAGAACGGCTTCTCGGTGAGCACCGGCTTGGCCGCCTCGATCGCCGCGAGATTCCACGGGGCATGCAGCGAATTCGCCAGCGGGTTGTAGATGGCATTGACTTCCGGGTCGGCGATCACCTCGGCATAGGAGTCCAAAACTCGCTCGACACCGTGCTTTTCGGCGAAAAGCGCGGCGCGGCCCCGATCGCGCGCGGCGACGGCGACCAGTCGGTGACCCAACTGCTTGGCGGGGCCGACGATGGCGAGATCGGCGATTCGGGATGCACCGAGCACCCCGATCCGCAAACTCATACCGCTACGCTGCGGCATACGTTCTGCATGAACGTCACACTAGCGCGCACATCGTGCAGCGGACCCTCGTCGGTCGGATCGTCATCGAGGATGGTGTCCTGCTCCATGACGAACCAGCCGTCAAACCCATTGCTCCGCAGCGCGGTGACGATGCCCGCAATGTCCACGTCCCCCACTCCGAGTGGCGTGTACATGCCGCCGCGGACCGCCTCGGTGTAGGTCAACTCGCCTGCCTGCACACGCGCGGCCAGCTTTGCGTCGACGTCCTTCAGGTGGGCGTGGGCGATCCGGTGCGGCACCTCCCGTGCCAGGCGTAGCGGGTCCGTCCCGCCGATCAGCAGGTGGCCGGTGTCGAGGCACAGTCGAATCTCCGAGCCGTCGAGCACCCGCCCGACCTCGTCGCGGGTTTCCACCATCGTGCCGACGTGTGGGTGCAGCACGGCCAGCACGCCGCGGTCGGCCGCGGCGGCTGCGAGCCGGTCCAGGTTGGCAAGCAGGGTCTGCCACTGCCCGTCATCGAGAGTCGGTCGCGCGTCATACCCGTCGGAGCCCGTCGCAGCGGCGAGCACAAGCACATCTGCCTCGCACGCCACGATCGCATCCAACGATGCGGCGATATCGGGCAGCGGATCGTGGCCCAGATCGTGCAGCACCACCGGTGCGAACTGGCCGACGCAGCGCAGGCCGTACGAGTTCAGCAATGCGGTCAGACTGGCGGGGTCAGACGGTAGAAACCCTTCGGGCCCAAGTTCCGTCGCGGACATTCCGACGTCGCGCATCTCGGCGAGCACGCGTTCGGGCGTGAGCTGATATCCCCATCCGGGTACTTCACACACACCCCACGAGATCGGGGCACCGGCGATCTTCATCGAGACCTCACTTCCTCAACCCGTACTGGAACGCCACGCTTCAACGACTCCGTCGCCGCCTCGGCAAGCCAGGCGACTTCGACTGCATCCTCAACGGTGCACGCGGGAGCGGCCTTGCCGTTCGCTACGTCGACGAAGGCCGCGAGCTCCGCACGGAACGCCTCGGTGAAGCGGTCCATGAAGAAGTGGTGCGCTGGGCCCTCGGGGAAGTCGTTGGCGGGGTCGACGTTTCGGACCGGCGCACCCTGGTCCCAGCCGGCGACCACAGTGTCGTGGAAACCGTGAACTTCCAGGCGACAGTCGTAGCCGTGGCCGTTGTACCTGGCTGCCGAGACCACGCCGAGGGTGCCGGATTCGAAGCGCACCACCACGGCGGCGGTATCGACGTCGCCGAACTCGCTGAACCGCGGATCACCCTGCACGCTGCCGGTGGCGTAGACGTCGACGGCCTGCTCGCCGGTAATCCAGCGCAGTATGTCGAAGTCGTGCACCGCGCAGTCGCGGAAGATGCCGCCCGAGCCTGCGATGTACTCCATCGGTGGTGGGGCGGGGTCCATCGTCGTGCTTCGGACCGTGTGCAGGGTGCCGAGCGAACCGTCGTCGACGGCACGCTTGGCCGCGGCGAATGCGGTGTCGAAGCGACGCTGGTAACCGACCTGCACCGGGACGCCGGAGCGGGCGATGATGTCGGCGACCTTGGCGCTTTCCGCGGCGGTGGCGGCGATCGGCTTCTCGCAGAAGGTGGGGATCCCGCGCTCGACGGCGGCCAGTGTCAGCGCGGCGTGGGCGGGCGTCGCCGCGGCGACCACGACTCCGTCGATCTCCGACGAGAGGAGCTTGTCGACCGAATCAGCCGGTGTGGCACCGTGTTTGGCCGCCACCGCCGCGACGAGCTCGGGCCGCTCGTCGGTGACGACGAGCCTGTCGACGCCGTCGAGGGCGCTGAGGGTGTCGGTGTGGAAGGCGCCGATGCGACCCAATCCGATTACGCCGAGTGTGGTCACGGGACTCTCCGATCGTCCTTGTCGCGCATCGCGACGTCGAGTTGTTGTGGGGTGGCACCGTCAGCCAGCGCGGCCAGCACCACGTCGACCTGCGACGCTGGGGCGAGGCTGCCGATCGGCTGGTCGATGTCGAGGTTGGTGGGGAACGGGTAGCCTTCCGCGGTCGCGACGACGACGTTGTGCAGCTCGCGCTCGGGGCGGCCCGCAGCCTTCATCGCGAGCAGCGCCGGGTAGATCGCCCGCACCATCGCGGTCCGGTCCAACGCCTCCATCGCGCGGCCGAATGGCGAGGAGATCTGCAGCAGGTTGGCCATGCGGTTGATATCTGTCGACTCGTTCGTCCCTGCGCCGTGATACAGCGCGGGATTGAAGAACAACGCGTCGCCGCTGCGCAGCGGGGCTTGCACGTGGTGTTCGTCGAAGAACGCCACGAACTCGGGCCGATTGAACGCGATGTAGCCGCCGAGGAATCGCTGCGAGTAGGGCAGCAGCATCGTCGGGCCGCTCTCGACCGGCATGTCACAGTGCGCGACCGCACCCTGCAGGGTGAGCATCGGTGACATGCGATGCAGATGTGCGGGGTAGGCCGCAAGGTCGTCCGGCGCGACGAAGCCGAGGTGGTAGTCGCGGTGCGGAACTTGTTGTTTGCTACCGGGATTGACGACGTTGACCTGCGAGGTGACCTGGTATCGCGGCCCGAGCCACGCCTCGGAGATCACCGCGATCGTGTCGTTGGCGTAGTAGTGCGCGAACACGTCGGGAGCATGCAGGGCCAGCTTCTGCGCGGCATTCCAGATGCGGTCGTTGGCGCCTGGCTCACCGAAGTGGTCGCCCGCTGCGGAGCCTGCTGCGCGCTGAGCCTCGATGATGGCGTAGAAGGCGCTGCTGGCCCGGTCGACGACGGCCGTGCTGAAGGCGTCTTCGAACACCACGACGCCGGGCCCGTCGGTCAGCGCGCGGATGAGCTCGGCCTGTAGTGCTCGCCGGTCAGACGGAGCAGTGGCCGGGTAAACCAGGACGTTGTCTCGCACGTCGATGGCGTGTGGGTAGTCGGCAAGGTCGGTGTCTTGGGCCACCGCGGCACGGAACTCGTCGAGCCCGCAATCCGACTCATCGATCCACGGCCTGTATGCAGTGGTCAGTGGGGTTGCCATGTCGCTAGTCTGGTTGTCGACCGCACCGCAATCAACACCAGAAACCCATCAAAAACGCCTCACGATCTTGCGCGAGCAGACGCAAAAGTGCCCTTCCAGCGGCGTGTTGCGGCACATTTGCGTCTGCTCGCGGGGAGACGGGACACCAGCCCGATGGCTCACCGCTTCAAAGTCCGCGAGATCGCTCAGCAGTCCGGGCTGAGCGAGGCCACGGTCGACCGCGTGTTGAACGAGCGGCCTGGCGTGCGGGAGAACACCCGCGCTGAGGTGATGCAGGCGATCGCGGACCTGGACAAACAGCGCGCTCAGCTGCGGTTGAGCGGCAGGCGCTACCTGATCGACGTGGTCATGCAGACCCCGCAGCGATTCTCCGACGCGTTCCGCGCTGCCGTCGAGGCGGAGCTGCCGGTCTTCGCGCCCGCGATGGTGCGGGCCCGATTTCACCTGTGGGAGACCGGGTCGACCGGGCAGATGGTCGAAGCGTTGTCCCGTTTGCGCGGCAGCCACGGCGTGATCCTCAAGGGCCAGGATGAACCCGAGGTGGCCGAGGTGATCGACCGGCTCGTCGACGGCGGCGTTCCCGTGGTGACCTATGCGACCGATGTGCCCGGCAGCGCGCGCTGTTCATATGTCGGCATCGACAACCATGGCGCGGGCGTGACCGCCGCCTATCTGATGGGGCAGTGGCTGGGCGCGTCACCGTCGGATGTGTTGATCACGCTCAGCCGCAACGTGTTCCGTGGCGAGGGCGAGCGCGAGGTCGGCTTCCGGTCTGCGCTGCGCGGTTCGGGCCGCCAGATCGTTGAGGTGAGTGACAGCGACGGTATCGATGCGACGAATGAGCGGTTGGTGCTCGAAGCGCTGGAGCGCAACCCGGCGGTGGAGGCCGTCTACTCCGTAGGGGGCGGAAACGCCGCGACCGTTGCCGCGTTCGAGCGGCTAGGACGCGACTGCCGGGTGTTCATCGCACACGACCTGGACGCCGACAATCGGCGACTGTTGCGCGACGGCCGGATCTCCGTCGTGCTGCACAACGATCTACGCGCCGACGCGCGGCTGGCGATACGGTTGATCCTGCAGGAGCGCGGGGCGCTGCCCTTCGAGGCGGCACGTCCGGCGCCGATTCAGGTGATCACGCCGTTCAACCTGCCCGGTTGATTCGGCGGGCCGCACGTTTGTGAACCTGACGACGTTAGACGGCGATTTGCGTCGTCAGATTCACAAACCGGCGTGGTTGCTCGGCTAATGCTGGCCGCCGGGCGAGCAGCGTGCCAGGGACACTCAGAATCGAACCTCCGGCGGCACGGCGTCGCCCCACACCCAGACGAACTGGTTATCTGGCGGTACTGCGATCTGACACCAATTGTCCTTCTGGCATCCGATCAGATTCACCTGTGGGCCGTCGGGCGCCCCGTCGACAAAGCCGGGGAGCTTGTCCTCATCTTTTCCGCCGGGGCGTTTGTACCTGTCGCGATCGGCGGTGAGCTGGAACATGTGGTCCGCGGACGGGGCGGGTTGCGCAGGCTTCGGCGCCTCAACCACCGGCGGCTTGTAGACGCACGACATCTTTTCGCTGGATCGCCAGGGAGTGCCAGTTGACGCTATCGTCCCGCTCGCAAAGCCATCGGGGTCGATCTGGCCGCGGAATGCCGTGGTACTTCCCTTGGCCGGCCCGCTGTCGAAGTTGATGGTGAAATTGATGCTGTTTCCATTCATGCCGCCGTAGGGAGTCCCGAACGAGCCTTCCTGGAATCCAATGACGGCCCCCATCGCCTTGCCCGGCCCGACGGTCCGTCGCGGTGAACCAGATACCGGAATTTGGTACGTCCACCCGTCTGGCTCGATGCCGGCCGGTGTCTTGACCTGGAGAATGGTCGGAAATTCATACTCGCAGGTCTCGGCCTGTGCGGGCACAGCGGCGGTGAACATTCCAATTGTGCTGGCCGCGATCGCCGAAGCGGCGATGAGTGGCAGGTGCTTGCCTGTCTTTTCCATGGTGTCCCCTTGAGTTCCATCCGACCTGCGGCCGACGTTAGGGAGGCCGGGTATGTCAGCGCATCAGGTGTTTCCCCATCAATGCGCTTGCGGCGAAACGTTAGGGTGCTAGCCGGGAGCTACCGGCGGGTAACAATTTCCTTAGAGAAGTGGTGTCGCGGCAACGTGACGAAGCACACACTTTTGTCTCAGCGAGTCCTCGCACACTGCGCTGACCATTATTTTTGCGCGTGTGTCACCTGCTGGTAACCCGCGAGTCGTGCAAAACGGGTCCTAAGAGAAGTGGTTTAATCGGTACTGCGGGTGACACCAAATTTGATGGACATTTGAGCCTGGTGGCGCGATCAGCCCGCGACTGACGAAAACGTCCGAGAGCAGCACGAAAGGCGGGGGTTGTGAGCCCGAACGGCAACGGGGCCAGTCCGGCGGCTCGCCAGAAGCTCGAAAAGGTCGTCATACGTTTCGCCGGCGACTCGGGCGACGGCATGCAGCTCACCGGTGACCGGTTCACCACCGAGGCCGCCCTGTTCGGCAACGACCTTGCGACGCAACCGAATTACCCCGCCGAGATCCGCGCACCAGCAGGCACTCTTCCGGGCGTCTCGTCGTTTCAGATTCAGATCGCCGACTACGACATTCTGACCGCGGGCGACCGTCCCGATGTCCTCGTAGCGATGAACCCGGCCGCGCTGAAGGCCAACATCTCCGACCTGCCCCGCGGCGGCCTTGTGATCGCCAACGCCGACGAGTTCACCAAGCGCAACCTGGCGAAGGTCGGATACGAGGCCAACCCGCTGGAGACCGACGAACTTTCCGATTACGTCGTCCAACCCGTCGCGATGACGTCGCTGACGCTCGGCGCGGTCGAGTCGATCGGCGCCACCAAGAAGGACGGCCAGCGCGCCAAGAACATGTTCGCGCTCGGCCTGCTGTCGTGGATGTACGGCCGCGAACTCGAGCACAGCGAGGCGTTCATCCGGGAGAAGTTCGCCCGCAAGCCCGATATCGCCGAGGCCAACGTGCTGGCTTTGAAGGCAGGCTGGAACTACGGCGAGACCACGGAGGCATTCGCCAGCACCTACGAAGTGGCGCCCGCGAAGCTGAAGTCCGGGGAGTACCGCCAGATTTCGGGTAATACCGCCTTGGCGTACGGCTTGGTCACCGCGGGCCAACTCGCCGACATCCAGTTGGTGCTCGGCACCTACCCGATCACGCCGGCGTCAGACATCCTGCACGAGCTCTCCAAGCACAAGAACTTCAACATCCTCACCTTCCAGGCCGAGGACGAGATCGCGGGCATCGGCGCGGCGATCGGCGCTTCCTACGGCGGTGCGCTCGGCGTCACCAGCACGTCGGGTCCGGGTATCTCGTTGAAGTCGGAGGCCATCGGCCTGGCCGTGATGACCGAACTTCCGCTGATCGTCATCGACGTGCAGCGCGGCGGACCGTCCACCGGCCTGCCGACCAAGACCGAGCAGGCCGACCTGCTGCAGGCGATGTTCGGCCGCAACGGCGAGTCACCCGTCGCGGTGATCGCGCCGCGTTCACCGTCCGACTGCTTCGATGTGGCGGTCGAGGCCGCCCGTATCGCCATCACCTACCACACGCCGGTGATGATCCTGTCCGACGGCGCGATCGCGAATGGCTCTGAACCATGGCAGATTCCCGACGTCAGCACCTACGCGCCGATCGCGCACACCTTCGCAAAAACCGGTGAGCCGTTTCAGCCGTACGCCCGCGATCCCGAGACGCTGGCCCGTCAGTTCGCCGTGCCTGGCACCCCGGGCCTTGAGCACCGCATCGGTGGCCTGGAAGCGGCGAACGGCTCGGGCAACATCTCGTATGAGCCGAAGAACCATGACCTGATGGTGCGGCTGCGGAAAGCCAAGATCGACGGCATCGCCGTGCCGGATCTCGAGGTCGACGATCCGACGGGCGACGCGGAGCTGCTGATGCTCGGCTGGGGTAGCTCGTACGGACCCATCGGCGAGGCGTGTCGGCGGGCAAGGCGCAAAGGCATCAAGGTCGCCCACGCGCAGCTGCGTAACCTCAACCCTTTCCCCGCGAATCTCGGTGAGGTGCTTCGGAGCTACCCGAATGTGGTACTGCCAGAGATGAACCTCGGCCAGTTGGCGTTGCTGCTGCGCGGCACGTTCTTGGTTGACGTGCAGTCGGTGACCAAGGTGGAAGGCATGGCGTTCCTGGCTGACGAGGTCGAAGGCATTATCGATGGCGCGCTGGACGGAACGTTGAGCGAAAAGGAAAGCGACAAGGCTAAGTTCGCGCGGTTGGCGGCGGCCACCGTGGAGACTGGCGTGGGAGCAGACACATGACCGACCTGATAGGAACGGACCTCGGTCTGGTTCCCGGCACCGGCGGCGTGCCGACAACCGATGAGCCGCAGAAGGCCAAGGACTTCACCAGCGACCAGGAGGTCCGGTGGTGCCCGGGGTGCGGTGACTACGTCATCCTCAACACGATTCGCAACTTCCTGCCCGAGTTGGGTCTGCGTCGCGAGAACATCGCCTTCGTCAGTGGTATCGGCTGCTCGAGCCGGTTCCCGTACTACTTGGAGACCTACGGCTTCCACTCGATTCACGGCCGGGCCCCGACGATCGCAACGGGTCTTGCTCTTGCCAGGCCGGATCTGTCGGTCTGGGTTGTCACCGGCGACGGTGACGCGCTGTCCATCGGCGGCAACCACCTGATCCACGCCCTGCGCCGCAATATCAACGTGACAATCCTGCTGTTCAACAACCGGATCTACGGTCTGACGAAAGGTCAGTACTCGCCGACGTCGGAAACCGGCAAGATCACCAAATCGACGCCGATGGGCTCGTTGGACTACCCGTTCAATCCGGTGTCGCTGGCGCTCGGCGCCGAGGCGACCTTCGTCGGCCGCGCGCTGGACTCCGACCGCAAGGGGTTGAGTGAGGTGCTGCGCGGTGCCGCCCAGCATCGTGGTGCCGCGCTGGTCGAGATCATGCAGGACTGCCCGATCTTCAACGACGGCTCGTTTGATGCGTTGCGCAAGGAAGGCGCCGAGGAGCGTCTGATCAACCTCTCCCACGGTGAGCCGATCACCTTCGGCGCCGGCGGCGAGTACTGCGTCGTGAAGTCCGGATTCGGACTCGAGGTCGCAAAGACAGCCGATGTGGCCGCCGAAGCGATCGTGGTGCACGACGCACACATCGACGACCCCGCATACGCCTTCGCGCTGTCACGGCTCTCCGAGCAGAACCTCGAGCACATGGTGATGGGCATCTTCCGTCAGGTCAGCAAGCCGACCTACGACGATGCGGCGCGTCAGCAGGTCGCCGTTGCCCGCGATGCCAAGCCGCACGACACGGCCGCGCTGCAGTCGCTGCTGCGCGGTAAAGACACCTGGACCGTCGACTAATCTCACTGACGTGACATCGCCCGTACCGCTTGCTGCTGTCGTACTGGCCGGCGGCGCGTCTCGCCGGATGGGCCGCGACAAGGCCACCATGCCCTACGACGGCTCGACCATGGTCGAACTGGTCGTCTCTGCCCTTAGCGCCCGGTGTTCGCCGGTGTTCGTCATCGCCGCTCCTGGCCAGCCGCTACCCGAACTGCAGGCCGAGGTCTTGCGCGACGAGGTGCGCGGGGTCGGTCCGCTGTTGGCCACCGGACGCGGTCTGCGGGCGGCCGCGGATGCCGGGCGTGAGCTGGCCTTCGTCTGTGCGGTCGACATGCCGCATATGGATACCGAGTTGATCGGCGAACTCGCCGAACACGCGGCCCGGCTGGGTGTCGACGTGGTGCTGCCGTGGGACGGCCGCGACCATTATCTGGCCGGCGTCTACCGCACCGAGCTGGCTGATCGGGTCGACGCGCTGATCGCATCGGGGGAGCGAAGCATGCGTGCGCTGGTGGACACCGTCGACACGCAACGCATCGTGATGCCGACGCAACGGGCACTGACGAACGTGAACACCACCGCTGACCTATCCTGAACCGCGGTCCATGGCCTAGCTGAATTCGTAGCAAATTACTTCATTCGTATTGCTTGGTGTGGCATCGAATTATTAGCCATTCTTTCGTGAATCTTTCGCCATTGATCCGTAATTAGTTCGCTATTGAATTACCGCTTTCATCTTCTCGGTGTCCCACGAGAACGCCTCTCGCCGTGCAGATTTCGGTGCCTCGTATGCGACTTCCAGCCCGCCGCTTCGCAATGGCGGCAAACGAGCCTGACAGCGATCCGCACTGAAGTCGATCCCGATGCGCCATTGAGATCGCCGCGACGGACAGTCGCGAAAACGCAACGAGCGCTTACCTGCCTTGAGATTCGGAATACGCGTTGTCGTCGTGAGATATCCACCTCCCCTTCATAATTCATGCGTCCTGGTGGTTCGAAAAGCCAGCGGGGTACAGGTGAGCCGGACGTGGGCTGAATGTATCAATGGCGCGAAAGCTACTGTCTAGCAGATAAATTCGTCACTGATCGACGACATGGTAAGACAGCAAACTATTTCGGCCGTGTAGTTGCTGAAAAGCACTGGTGCAGGCCAATTCTGGGGCGATCTGACCTGGAATCTTTGAGTTATCAATCAAATTCGGAGTGTCCCAGGTCACAGAATATGTGTGATTTGGCCCACGTTGCCGTCGTGCCAGCCGTGGCGTGACTCCGAGGTCAACACGCCGCGATGACCTGCGCGGACTGCACAAATTGGCGATCGTGATCTGACCGTGATCTAACCGCGACACGTTCTTCACCGAGATGACTTTGTCGAGACGGCTTTGTACGTTTCCAGGCGGCTCGGAAATGAGCAAATAATTTCAAACCACGAACCTGCGTGTGAGCGGGGCCGCGGACGGCGTGATGGCCTGCTTCCGCGGTCGCCGGGCGTACCACCCGGTGGAAGTGATCTTTCACTCCCCCTGTCGTGCCTAACCGAGACGGCACGGCCCAAGTCTCTGCCTCAACGGCATCGGCGCCTGCGTGAGCGGGCGTTGTTGGCGCGCGCTTGGCGAAAGGAAAGAAGTGAAGAACATCCGCAAAACGTTCGGGCTGGCCACCATCGCTGGGGCGTTGGCCCTGGCGCCGATGGCGTTGGCGACCGGCACCGCGAATGCGGACAGCGGTGTGAACTGGGATGCCGTTGCGGCGTGCGAGTCGGGTGGCAACTGGGCCATCAACACCGGTAACGGCTATTACGGCGGCCTGCAGTTCACCATGGGCACCTGGCATGCCAACGGTGGAGCGGGTTCGCCCCACCGCGCCAGCCGCGATGAGCAGATACGCGTGGCCAACAACGTGCTGAAGAGCCAAGGCATCGGCGCGTGGCCAGTCTGCGGCAGGCGGGGCTAGTACCGAAAGCGCACAACTGAGAAAGGTGCCGGTGCCCCAAGGGGTCCGGCACCTTTCGTATTCACAGCAGTCACAAAATTCACTTCTGGCACTTCCTTAACAATTTACTCAAATTGCCCTTCATACTCATTTGCCACATCGCTAGCTGTGTCCTATCCCGTCCCGATAACGTGCATATACCTCCTGTGTAACGCCTGACACTCCCAACCCGAAAACCCCAGTAGTTACACGGTCGGGGAAGGACCAAAGTGATGAAGAAACGCCACTCGTTCATCCGGACGGCGAAAAAGGCCGCCTGGCTGGTCGCAATTGCCGGGGCGCTCGCAATGGCGCCGATGACGCTCTCAGCCGCCACGGCGAATGCCGACAGCGTGGACTGGGATGCCATCGCCCAATGCGAATCCGGCGGCAACTGGTCGACGAACACCGGAAACGGGCATTACGGCGGCCTGCAGTTCAAGCCGTCGACCTGGGCCGCCAACGGCGGTGTGGGCTCCCCGTCGACGGCGTCGCGGGAAGAGCAGATCAGGGTCGCCGAGAACGTCCTGCGAACGCAGGGCCTGCGCGCCTGGCCTACCTGCGGCTCAGCCTCGGGTGGGCCCGCGGTGTGGAACGCGTCGAGTCCCATGTTGGGATGCGGCGCGATGCGCGGTGGCGCGGTGCTCGGACTGGTAGACCTGCGTCAGATCTGCTCGACGTTCCTCAGCCCCTTCGGCCTAGGCTGACGCCGCCGTCGGCGCCCGGAACGCCGACGTCGAAGCCACCGCGGCCAGATGCCGGTTCAGTAACGCCTCCGGCACCAGGACCGTCGCGCGACTGGCCAGCGCGCTCAGCAGCGCCGGCCGCAGGTTGACGACCCTGCCGATCATCGCCGATTCGCGCGTCAACGCCCTCACCCGTGGCTTGCGGTACGCCGCGAACCGGGCGAACGCGGTCGGTAGATCGCCGCTCTGATCGACGAAGGCGGCCAGGATTGCAGCGTCCTCCAGCCCTTGACAGCCGCCCTGGCCGAGATGCGGCCGCATCGGGTGGGCGGCATCGCCGACCAGAACGATCGGGCCCTTCGACCAGATGCGCGCCTCACCGCGGTCGTACAGGTCGTTGCGCAGGACGACCTCGGCGTCGGTTGCGGCCAGCAGCGCAGGCATTGGCTCGGCCCATGACCCGAACCTGATCTTGAGATACTCGAGTTCGCCCTGCGGTGCGACCCGACCCTCCGGGGCGCGCTCGGTTGCGAACCAATACGTGTGATCGGGGCCAAGCGGTACATGCCCGCATTCACGTCCTGCGCCGAACGTCTCGCCGGCGAGGTCATGGTCGATTGCGGCGTCGGCGATGCCGCGCCATGCGGTGTATCCGGCGTAGCGGTTGTGCAGAGGGCCGTTGAGGTGGCGGGCCACCACCGAGTGCGTGCCGTCGGCGCCGATCACGGCGGCGGCCTGGCGCGTCGTCGAATCAGACAGTGTCACGCTGACACCGTCCGGTGTGGACTCGATGTCCTCGGCGCTGAGTCCGGATTGCACAGTGCCGCTCGCCAGCGCACCGGCCAAGATGTCGTTGAGCGCCGATCGACGAATCACCACCAACGGCTCGCCGAGGGCCTTGACGATCCGCTGCCCGGACGGACGACGCAGCCACGTGCCGTCGCGCCAACGCATCGCTCCGGCGGTCACCCGACCGCCGGCCTCCCGCACCGCGTCACCGAGCCCGATGTGGTCAAGTGCCGCAAGGGCGTTGGGCCAGATGCTGATTCCAGCCCCACTGGTGGTGTCGGAGCGGGCCTCGAGGATCGTGACGTGATGGCCACCGCGCTGCAATGCGACCGCCGTAGCAAGACCCGCTATGCCGGCACCGATGACAAGGAACTGCTGCTGCGCCACCCGTCGAACGTAGCGCCTCGGCCCTGCGTGACTACAGGTCGAAGACCAACAGCGTGCTGGTCGCCGTCGCCACCACCGCGCCCGCGGCATCGGTGACGACGCCCTCGGCGAAGCCGACCCGCGATCCCGACTTCACGACGGTTCCTGTCGCGGTGAGCACTCCGCTGTTCAGCCGGACCGCCCTGAGGTAGCTCACCTTGATCTCGACCGAGGTGTAGCCCTTGCCCTGCGGCAGCGTGCTGTGCACCGCACAACCGGTGACGGAGTCCAACAGCGTGCAGACCAGACCGCCGTGCACGGCCCCGATCGGGTTGTACGCCGATTCGTCGGGTTCACACGTGAAAACCACCCGCCCCGGGTCGGCCGAGACCATGTCGAAGCGCAGCAGGCCCGCGATCGGCGGCGCAGGCAGGTCACCATTCGTGATGGCCCGCAGATAATCGATCCCGGCCATCGTCAGGCCCTTGGCGGTGCTCGGACCGGGTTCATGCCAGGTGACGGTGCGTGACCGCTGGGATCCCCAGTCCTCGCGCGTGGTCGCGTCGGCCAGTTCTGCGGTCATCGTGATCCCTTCACTTTCAGCTCGCCCATCGGTCGGTATCTGTGTTGTCGATCGGGGTCGTCGGGCGCGACGGCGTGATGTTTCCCCCATTCGAGGAGTGCGTCGAGAACCGGCGTGAGTGCTGCGCCGGAGTCGGTGAGCCGGTATTCGTAGCGGATCGGGCTGTCGTGGTACTTCGTCCGGGCGACGATGCCTGCACTCTCGAGCGTCTTGAGCCTGGCCGCGATGCGGTCCCGCGGTGCCCCGGTACCCGCGACGATGTCGCCGAAGCGGGTGGCCCCGAGCGCGATCTCACGAATGACGAGCAGCGCCCATCGTTCACCGACGAGACCGAGCGCCGCCGCGATCGGGCAGGGCCTGCCGGGAAGGTCGGCCAGCGCGGTGATGCTCATGGCGCCAGTGTGCCAGCAGTGAGTTTGAATATCAAACTCACATGGGCTGTGCTACGAACGTCGCATGACCGAAACCCCATTCGGCGATCTCGACGACTTCTTCGCCCTGCCGAGGGTCTCCGGGCTGGCGGTCTCACCGGACGGCTCGCGGGTCGTGACGACCGTCAGCGAGCTCAACGACAAACGCACCGAATACGTCGCCGCGGTCTGGGAACTCGACCCGAAGGGCCGGGCCCCGGCTCGACGCTTGACCAGAGGTGCGAAGGGGGAGTCGGCGCCGGCCTTCACGTCAGGCGGCGACCTGCTGTTCGTCGCGGTACGTCCGACCGACGGCGAGGACAAGCCGCCCGCGGCCTTGTGGAGTCTGCCCGCGAGCGGCGGCGAGGCCGTCGAGGTCCTTGCGCCGCCCGGCGGCGTCGACGTGGTCAAGACGGCGCACCACAAATCGGCAGCGGTGGTGCGTGCACCGCTGCTGCCGTCGGCGCGCAGCATCGACGACGACCGCAGGCTGCGGGATCTGCGCAAGGACGACAAGATCACCGCGATCCTGCACACCGGCTATCCGATCCGGCACTGGGACAAAGATCTCGGCCCAGGCGCACCGCACCTACTCGCACTCAACCTGCGCGACGACGCCACCCCGGTCGATGTCACGCCGCGACCGGGTGGTGCTCTGCGCGACGCCGACTTCGACGTCAGCCCCGACGGCAGCTTCGTCGTGACGTCATGGCGGCGGCCCGCGCCGGGCGCGTCGCAACACTCCGTGCTCGTCCGCGTCGACCTCGCATCCGGCGAACACACGATCATCGCCGACGAACCGGAGGCCGATCTGTGGAGTCCGGCCGTTTCCCCGGATGGGACAGCCGTGGCGTTCATCCGGGAGTCGTACTCGACACCGGAGCGCGCACCGCGAATCAGCCTGGGCTACTTGTGGTTCGGTGAGGAGCCAGCCGAATTGGGCGCCGACTGGGATCGCTGGCCGGCATCCGTCACGTTTTCGCGCGACGGCGATGCGTTGCTTGTCGCCGCAGACGACGGCGGTCGCCGCCCGATTTTCCGAATCGGCATCGCCGACGGCAAGGTTGAGCCGCTGACCACCGACGACTACGCCTACACCGATGTGACGGCCGCACCCGGCGGCATCGTCTATGCGCTGCGAAGCTCATACGCATCGCCACCGCACCCAGTGCGTATCGATCCCGACGGCACCATCACGCCGCTGCCGTGCGTCGAACCGCCCCAGTTGCCCGGCTCGCTCACCGAGGTGTCGGCGACAACCGACGACGGAAACTCGGTGCGATCGTGGCTGGTGCTGCCCGACCGGCAGACGCCCGCGCCCCTTGTGCTCTGGGTCCATGGGGGGCCGCTGGCCAGCTGGAACTCCTGGCACTGGCGGTGGAACCCGTGGGTGCTCGCGGCCCGCGGTTACGCGGTGCTGCTTCCTGATCCGGCGCTCTCGACCGGCTACGGCCAGGACTTCATCCAGCGGGGCTGGGGCAACTGGGGCGGTGCGCCGTTCGAGGATCTGATGGCCGCCACCGACGCTGCGTGCGCCGACCCGCGCATCGATGCATCGCACACCGCCGCGATGGGCGGCTCGTTCGGCGGCTACATGGCGAACTGGATGGCCGGCCACACCGACCGGTTCGAGGCCATCGTCACCCACGCCAGCCTGTGGGCGCTCGACCAGTTCAACTCCACCACGGACGCCGCCTACTACTGGCTGCGCGAGATGACGCGCGACATGGCGAAGGCCAACTCGCCGCACCACTTCGTCTCCGAGATCCGCACGCCGATGCTTGTCATCCACGGCGACATGGACTATCGCGTGCCCATCGGCGAGGCGCTCCGACTGTGGTACGAGCTGCTCAGCGAATCGGGTCTGCCCGCAGGCGACGACGGTACAAGTCCACACCGGTTCCTCTACTTCCCCTCGGAGAACCACTGGGTGCTCGCACCGCAGCACGCGAAGATCTGGTACCAGGTCGTCATCGCGTTCCTCGCCAAGCACGTGCTCGGTGAGGACATCGAGCTACCAGAGACGCTGGGGTAGCGTCGGGAATCATGAGCACCGGGCAGCGGGAGTTCGACATCGTGCTGTACGGCGCGACCGGGTTCGTCGGAAAACTGACCGCCGAATACCTGGCCAAGGCGGGCGGCACCGCTCGCATTGCGCTGGCAGGCCGTTCCCAGGACAAGCTGTTGGCGGTCAGGGAAACGCTTCGGGAGACGGCGCAGTCCTGGCCGCTGATCACGGCGGAGGCGTCGCAGCCGTCGACGCTCAATGCGATGGCAGCGCGCGCGCAGGTCGTGGTGACGACCGTCGGACCGTACAACCGCTACGGGCTGCCACTTGTTGCCGCATGTGCTGGCGCAGGAGCCGATTACGCGGATCTCTCCGGCGAGCCGATGTTCATGCGCGAAAGCATCGACCGGTACCACAAACAGGCCATCGACACCGGCGCGCGAATCGTCCATGCATGTGGATTCGACTCCATTCCTTCGGATCTCAGTGTTTTTGCGCTGTACCGGCGGGCAAGCGACGATGACGCGGGTGAGTTGGCGGACACCACATTCGTGGTGCGGAAGATGTCCGGCGCGCTGTCGGGCGGCACCATCGCGTCGATTGCGGATGTGGTGCGGGCGACGTCGGGTGATCCGGAGACGCGGCGCCTCCTCGAGGACCCGTACACACTGACCCCTGACCGGGCGGCCGAGCCCGAATTCGGTGCCCAGCCTGACTATCCGTGGCGACGCGGCGCTCAGATCGCGCCGGAGCTGGACGGTATATGGACCTCGGGATTCTTGATGGCGTCGACGAACACGCGAATCGTCAGGCGCAGCAACGCCTTACAGGACTGGGCGTACGGCAGTCGGTTCCGATACTCGGAGTGCCAGAGCGTCGGGTCGTCGGCATTGGCCCCCGTCGCGTCGGCGATGGCCGCGGGTGTGGGCGCAATGGTCAGCGGCTTGGGCAGCCGGTACTTCGACAAGGTGCCGGAGGGTCTGGTTGATCGTGTTGTCCCCAAACCGGGCAGCGGCCCCAGTGAACGCACCCGTGAACGGGGTCACTACAAGATCGAGACGTATGCGACCACGACGACCGGGGTGCGCTACCGGGCCACCATGTCGCAACAGGGCGACCCCGGCTACAAGGCCACCTCGGTGTTGCTGGGCGAAAGCGGTTTGGCGCTGGCTGCCGATCGCGACCGGCTGTCCGAACTGCGCGGTGTGTTGACTCCGGCGGCGGCAATGGGCGACGCGCTGCTGGCTCGATTTCCCGCTGCCGGTGTGTCATTGAGCGTTGACCGGCTCAATTGATCTGCGAGCGCAGAACACCTGTCAACCAAGATCATGTGGACTAGTGTCGTGCTCGACATTCGGTAACCAGCAATGAAGGTGGACACGACAATGGCAGGTCTCGACGAACTCTTCGCGCAGATCCCCGTAGCGGACATCGCGAGCAAAATCGGTGCGGATCAAGCCGAGGTGAACAACGCCATCCAGACGCTGGTCCCCGCACTCGTCGGTGGGCTGGCGGAGAACGTCCACTCGAACCAAATCGACTCGAGCAAGATCGAGTCCGCAGTGGCCGAGCAGGGCGCCAGCGGCCTCCTGGACGGCGGGGTGAACGTGGACCAGGTCGACGAGAAGCAGGGCGACCATCTGGTCGCATCGCTGTTCGGCGGTAACGACAGCAACGCTGTCGCGTCGGCACTCGCCGGAACGGGTGCCGGTGGTGGCGACCTGATCAAGAAACTGCTGCCCATCCTCGCGCCGATCGTGCTGGCCTACATCGGCAAGCAGCTCACCAAGGGCTCAGACTCGGCGCCCGCTCAGCCGCAGGCACAGTCCGCAGGGGGTGGCGGCCTCGGCGACATTCTGGGCAGCATCCTCGGCGGTGCCGCGGGTGGTGGCGGTGGCGGGAACAATCCACTCGGCAGCATTCTCGGCAGCGTCATGGGCGGCGGAGGGAACAACGCGATAGGCGAGATCCTGGGCGGCCTACTCAGCGGCAAAAAGTAGGGCGCCGGCCGGGCCGGCACAAACCCTGAAGTCGGAGCCGGGTCATCGCACTCCATAGAATGGCGCGGTGACCGCCAGCTCTAAGCCATCAACAGAAGCCCTGCCCAAAACGTGGGACCCGGGTGCGGTGGAAGGCGAGCTCTATCAGGGCTGGGTGGACGCCGGCTACTTCGGGGCCGACCCGGCGAGTGAAAGGCCACCGTATTCGATCGTGCTGCCGCCGCCGAATGTCACCGGCAGCCTGCACATGGGGCATGCGCTCGATCACACGCTGATGGATGCGCTGACCCGGCGCAAGCGGATGCAGGGCTACGAGGTGCTGTGGCTGCCGGGCATGGATCATGCGGGCATTGCCACCCAGTCCGTCGTGGAGAAACAGCTTGCCGTCGACGGCAAGACGAAGGAAGACTTC
This sequence comes from Mycolicibacterium stellerae, assembly GCF_003719305.1. Taxonomy (GTDB): domain Bacteria; phylum Actinomycetota; class Actinomycetes; order Mycobacteriales; family Mycobacteriaceae; genus Mycobacterium; species Mycobacterium stellerae. The sequence goes on along the minus strand of NZ_RARC01000006.1, from coordinate 200,718 downwards.
GGCCGCGAGCTGTTCATCGACAAGGTCTGGGACTGGAAGCGCGAATCGGGCGGCACGATAGGCGCCCAGATGCGCCGACTCGGCGACGGTGTCGACTGGAGCCGTGACCGCTTCACGATGGACGACGGCCTGTCCCGTGCGGTGCGGACCATCTTCAAGCGGCTCTTCGACGCCGGGCTGATCTATCAGGCCGAACGACTGGTGAACTGGTCGCCGGTGCTGGAGACCGCCATTTCTGACCTCGAGGTCTCCTACTCCGACGTCGAGGGCGAGCTGGTGTCGTTCACCTACGGTTCGCTCGACGACACCGAACCTCACATCGTGGTGGCCACTACACGGGTCGAGACGATGCTCGGCGACACCGCGATCGCGGTGCACCCCGACGACGACCGCTACCGCGACCTCGTGGGCAAGACGCTGCCGCACCCGTTCGTCGCAGGCCGGGAATTGCTCATCGTCGCCGACGAACACGTCGACCCCGAATTCGGTACCGGCGCAGTCAAAGTCACGCCCGCCCACGATCCGAACGACTTCGAGATCGGGCTGCGGCACAAGCTGCCGATGCCGACGATGATGGACACCAAGGGCCGGATCGCCGATACCGGGACCAAGTTCGACGGCATGGACCGCTTCGATGCGCGCGTCGCGGTTCGTGAGGCGCTGGCCGCAGAAGGTCGAATCGTCGAAGAGAAGCGGCCGTACCTGCACAGCGTCGGACATTCCGAGCGCAGCGGGGAACCCATCGAGCCGAGGCTGTCGCTGCAGTGGTGGGTCAAGGTCGAGTCACTGGCCACGGCCGCAGGTGACGCGGTGCGCAACGGCCACACCGTGATTCACCCGCCGAGCCTGGAACCACGCTGGTTCGGCTGGGTGGACAACATGCACGATTGGTGCATATCGCGACAGCTGTGGTGGGGCCACCGCATCCCGATCTGGCACGGCCCCGAAGGCCAAACCGTCTGCGTCGGACCCGACGAGACCCCGCCCGAGGGCTGGGAACAAGACCCCGACGTGCTGGATACCTGGTTCTCTTCTGCGCTGTGGCCGTTCTCCACGATGGGCTGGCCCGACCACACCCCCGAACTGGCCAAGTTCTATCCGACCAGTGTTCTGGTGACCGGCTACGACATCCTCTTCTTCTGGGTGGCCAGGATGATGATGTTCGGCCAGTTCGTCGCGTCGGATCCGGCGATCACCTCCGACGGCGCGCGGGGGCCGCAGGTGCCGTTCGAAAACGTCTTCCTGCACGGGCTGATTCGCGACGAGTTCGGCCGCAAGATGAGCAAATCGCGGGGCAACGGCATCGATCCGCTGGACTGGGTGGAGCTTTTCGGCGCCGATGCCCTTCGGTTCACGCTCGCCCGCGGGGCCAGCCCCGGCGGCGACCTGTCCATCGGTGAGGACCACGCTCGCGCGTCGCGCAACTTCGCCACCAAGTTGTTCAACGCCACCCGCTTTGCATTGATGAACGGGGCCAGCCCTGCGCCGCTGCCCGACGAGGCGGATCTCACCGATGCCGATCGCTGGATCCTCGGCCGGGCGGAAGAGGTTCGCGTCGAAGTGGATTCGGCGTTCGACAGCTACGAGTTCAGCCGCGCGTGCGAGGCGCTGTACCACTTCGCATGGGACGAGTTCTGCGACTGGTACCTCGAACTGGCCAAGGTGCAGCTGGCCGCAGGCATCGCGCACACCACAGCGGTGCTGGCTGCGGTCCTCGACACGCTGTTGAAGCTTTTACATCCGGTGATGCCGTTCGTCACCGAGACGCTGTGGAAGACGCTGACGGGCGGCGAATCGCTGGTCATCGCCGAGTGGCCGACTCCGTCCGGCTTCACGGTCGATCAGGTTGCGGCTCAACGCATCACCGACATGCAGAAGCTGGTGACCGAGGTGCGTCGGTTCCGCAGCGATCAGGGACTCGCCGACCGGCAGAAGGTGCCCGCACGGTTGACGGATGTCGCCGCAGCCGATCTCGACTCGCAGATACCTGCGGTGACGTCGTTGGCATGGCTGACGCCCGCTTCGGAGGGGTTCGCTCCGACGGCCTCGGTGGAGGTGCGGCTGAGCCGCGGCGCCGTCGCGGTCGAGCTCGACACCTCTGGCACCGTGGACCTCGCCGCCGAGCGGCGCAGGCTCGAAAAGGATCTGGCGGCTGCCGAGAAGGAACTCAAGGGCACCACCGGCAAACTCGACAACGAGGCTTTCCTGGCCAAGGCGCCCGCCGACGTCGTCGACAAGATCCGGGACCGCAAGCAGCTCGCGCAGGAGGAAGTCGAGCGGATCAACTCCAGGCTGGCTTCTCTTCAATGAACCAGCCCGTCCCGACGCCGGACGAAATCGCCTCGCTGCTGCAAGTGGAGCACCTGCTGGACCAACGGTGGCCGGAGACCAAACTCGAACCGAGCACGGCCCGCATCTCGGCGTTGATGGAACTGCTCGGTTCGCCGCAGCGCGGGTATCCGTCGATCCACATCGCAGGCACCAATGGGAAGACGTCGGTGGCGCGCATGGTCGACGCGCTGCTGACCGCGCTGCACCGACGGACCGGCCGCACCACCAGCCCGCACCTGCAGTCCGCCGTCGAGCGCATCGCGATCGACAACACGCCGATCACGCCCGCGCAGTACGTGGCGACCTATGAAGAGATCGAACCGTTCGTCGAACTGGTCGACAAGCAGTCCGAAGCGGCAGGCGGTCCGGCGATGAGCAAGTTCGAGGTGGTGACCGCGATGGCGTTCGCGGCCTTCGCCGACGCGCCGATCGACGTCGCGGTGGTGGAGGTCGGAATGGGCGGACGCTGGGACGCGACGAACGTGGTCGACGCCCCGGTCGCCGTCATCACCCCGATCGGTATCGACCACACCGAATACCTGGGGACCGAAATCGCCGATATCGCCGCCGAGAAGGCGGGCATCATCGTCAGGCAGAAGGACGACCTGGCGTCGGTCGACACCGTCGCGGTGATCGGCAGGCAGGTGCCAGAGGCGATGGAGGTGGTGCTGGCCCAAACGGTGGCTGCCGACGCCGCGGTCGCTCGCGAGGACTCCGAGTTCGCAGTGCTCGGCCGCCAAGTGGCAGTCGGCGGACAACTGCTCGAACTGCAGGGCCTCGGCGGGGTGTACTCCGAGATCTTCCTGCCGCTGCACGGCGAACATCAGGCCCACAACGCCGCCATCGCGCTGGCGGCCGTCGAAGCGTTCTTCGGCGCAGGGGCCGAACGGCAACTCGACATCGATGCCGTCCGTGCTGGTTTTGCCGGCGCCGTCAGCCCCGGACGAATGGAACGGATGCGCAGCGCCCCAACAGTTTTCATCGACGCCGCCCACAATCCGGCCGGTGCGGCGGCATTGGCACAGATGCTGGCCGATGAGTTCGACTTCCATTTCGTCGTCGGAATCGTGTCAGTGATGGCCGAGAAGGATGTCGACGGCATCCTGGCCGCGCTCGAGCCAGCCTTCGATCAGATCATCGTGACCAACAACGGCTCGCCGCGTGCGCTCGACGTCGAGAGCCTCGCGATACGGGCCGAGGAGCGATTCGGGCCCGAGCGGGTGATCGTCTCGACCAACCTGCCCGACGCCATCGAGACCGCGACCGCGCTCGTCGAGGAGGCAGGACACGAGGGTGAAGGCTTCTCCGGCAGCGGTGTCGTCATCACCGGATCGGTCGTCACCGCTGGCGCGGCACGCACGCTTTTCGGGCGGGATCCCGAATGAGCGATCAGGCGGACAGGCCTGCGCCGCCGGACCCGTGGAAGAGCTTCCGCGGCGTGATGGCGGGCACGCTGATCCTGGAAGCCATCGTGGTGCTGCTCGCCCTACCCGTCGTCTCGACGGCGGACGGCGGGCTGTCGGCGGGCACGGGCAGCTACCTGATCGGCGTGGCCGTCGTACTGGTACTCCTGGCCGGACTGCAGGGCCGGCAATGGGCAATCTGGGTGAATCTCGGCATCCAGTTGGTGGTGATCGCCGGATGGGCAGTATCTGGAGCCGTCGGCTTCATCGGCCTGATCTTCGCGGGCGTCTGGCTGCTGATTGTCTATCTGCGCAGCGAAGTGAGACGCCGTGAACGGCAGGGCCTGCTGCCAGGCCAACAACCCCCGTCCGACTAATCACGGGCGAACGACAACTGGGGTAGCGAACTACCCTGCATGACTGTCGCGGAAGTGTCATTGTTGTGCGCAGCGGACCTCCTTGTATCCATACGGGAAGCAACGATGAACAACCCAGGAAACTTCGATCCGACCCAGCGGATTTCGGATCGCACGCAGCAGCTCGGGGATCGCACGCAACAGCTCGGGGATCGGACGAACCAGCTTTCACCCCCGACGGTGGCCGCGCCTGTCGCCCCGCAGCCTGCACAGCCCACCGCCTGGTCTGAACAGGATCCTCACGGGGGCGGCGGCTACTCGTATGGCTCGTACGGCGAAGCCCCGACCGATAACTACTACGAACAGCCGCAGTATTACGACCAGCCACCCCTGGAATATGGCCAGCCACCCCCCGTCTACGGCCAGCAGCCGATGGGGCCGACCGTGCCCTGGTACCGAAAGCCGGGCGTTCTGTTCGGCGCGGCCGCGGGGGCCGCGCTGTTGGCGGTGGCCGCTCTGATCGCAACGTGGCAGATGAGCGGGGTGTCGACGACGCCGGCCAACACGACAGGCACGCCGTCGCAGCAGGTGCAGGTTCCGCTGGCACCCGCCCCGACGCAGGCTCCCGCGCCCGCTGCGCCGCCTACGCCAAGCCCGCCGGTCGTCGTGCAGCAGCCGGCACCCCGGCAACAGGCGCCTCGACAGCAGGCGCCCGCGCCTCGCCTCGTGCCGAACAACCCGGTACCGAGGTCGGTCGTCCCGAACCCGAACCCGAATCCCAACCCCAACCCGAACCCGAACCCGGAGGACAAGCAAACCCCGGGGACTGACACCCGCACCGGTGCGGGGACAGAGACCGGTGCGGGCACCGACACTGGGACTGGGACTGGGACTGGGACGGGGACGGGAACTGGGACCGGCACCGGCGCTGGGACAGGAACTGACACCGGCACTGGTACGGGAACAGGTACCGGGACTGGTCCGGATGCCAAGACTGGGCCCGGTACCGGCACCGACACGGGGACCGGCGCTGGGACGGGAACTGGGACCGACGCGGGCACCGACACCGGGACAGGCGCAGGCGGTGGCGGGGAGAAGCAGGTCCCGCCCCCAGTCGACATGGGCCCGCCGATCGGAAACACGGACTGCATCCCGATGTGCGGCGGCTTCGCGGGACCGAATCCGTAGACCGGAAAGGTCACGCAGGTACGCTGTCGGCCGTGACTGAGCGGACCTTGGTATTGATCAAGCCCGACGGCGTCCAGCGCCGCCTAATCGGCGAGGTGGTCGGCCGAATCGAGCGCAAAGGCCTGACCATTGCGGCCCTTGAGATGCGCAATGTCGGCGACGAGCTGGCCCGCAACCATTACGCAGAGCACGACGGCAAACCGTTCTTCGACTCGCTGCTGGAGTTCATCACGTCGGGGCCGGTCGTCGCGGCGATCGTCGAGGGTCCACGGGCCATTGCTGCCTTCCGTCAGCTCGCCGGCGGCACCGACCCGGTGGAGAAGGCGGCTACCGGGTCGATTCGCGGTGACCTGGCACTTGTCACCCAGGAAAACATCGTTCACGGGTCGGATTCGCCGGAGTCGGCCGCCCGCGAAATCGAGCTCTGGTTCCCGGGTAGGTAGCTCAGTCGCCCAGCCTGGTCCATCTACGACCGGTGGTATGGGATACTGACTGCGGGTAGACGGCTGTACACCATGGCCAGACGCCCGAATGAAGACTTAGACGAGCGCGACCACCGCTCACCCGTGGTGTGGCGCCGACCGTCCCAGCCATCATTCAGCCAGGCACCGGGTGGGTTCTTAGCGAACCGCTCGGAGCGAGACCATAACAAGCCCGGGAGTAACCCGCCCGGGCCAATAGCGGAAGCCCTCGCGTGGCCGCGTCAACAGGACGCGCCCGGGGGCTTGAGGAGAATACGTGGCCGACGATGCAACCACTGAAGACATATCGGAAGAGACTCAGGAGCCCGAGGCCCAGCCTGACGGGCTGATGGGAGTCGAGGAGGATCCGGACGGGTCCGCCGATGTCGTCGAGGATCAAGACGTCGTCGAGGATCAACCGGCCGAAGGCGTCGAGGATCAACCGGCCGAAGGCGTCGACGGCGCCGAACCGGAGTCCAGGACGATCCTCGAGACCACGGTGGAGCGCGCCGAGTACATGCCGCTCTTCGTGGCGCCGCAGCCCGTTGAGTTCGACCCGGATGCGGATGCCGACTCCGACGATTACGACGACTCGGACGACTCAGACGACGGTCCGGATGCCGATGCCGATGCCGACGACGACCAGGCCGAGCGACCGAATCGGCGCCGCCGCCGGGGCCGCCGCGGGCGTGGCCGCGGTCGGGGTGAGCAGAACGGCGACGGCGACGACTCCGACGACGGACAGTCCGACGGCCAGGCCGACGACTCCGCCGATGACTCCGACGAGGACGGCGACGACGAATCCGGTGGAGGCGAGGCAGGCAATCGCCGCCGCCGCCGCCGTCGCCGTCGTAAGGCCGGGCCCGGCGCCGGGGATGACAACGGCACTTCCCCCGACGACCCACCGAACACCGTCGTTCACGAACGCGCCGGCCGCGCGGAAAAGACCAAGGACAAAGACAACGGCGAGATCCAGGGCATCACGGGATCGACTCGGCTGGAGGCCAAGCGCCAGCGTCGCCGTGACGGTCGCGACGCGGGTCGGCGCAGGCCGCCGATCCTGAGCGAGGCGGAATTCCTGGCCCGCCGCGAGGCCGTCGAGCGGGTGATGGTGGTCAGCGACAAGGTCCGCACCGAGCCGCCGCACGAGGGCGCGAGGTACACCCAGATCGCGGTCCTCGAGGACGGGGTGGTCGTCGAACACTTCGTCACATCTGCTGCGTCGGCATCGTTGGTCGGCAACATCTATCTGGGCATCGTTCAGAACGTGCTGCCGTCGATGGAGGCGGCGTTCGTCGACATCGGGCGTGGCCGAAACGGTGTGCTCTACGCCGGTGAAGTCAACTGGGAGGCCGCGGGTCTCGGCGGCGCCGCCCGCAAGATCGAGCAGGCCCTCAAGCCGGGTGACTACGTAGTCGTCCAGGTGAGCAAGGACCCGGTGGGCCACAAGGGCGCGCGACTGACCACACAGGTTTCGCTCGCGGGCCGGTATCTGGTGTACGTCCCGGGTGCGTCCTCCACGGGCATCAGCCGCAAGCTGCCCGACACCGAGCGCCAGCGGCTCAAAGAGATTCTGCGCGAAGTAGTTCCGCCCGAAGCCGGTGTGATCATCCGCACCGCCTCCGAGGGAGTCAAGGAAGACGACATCCGCACCGACGTCAGCCGCTTGCAGGAACGATGGTCGGAGATCGAGGCAAGGGCGATCGAAACCAAGAAGAAAGCGGCCGGTGCCGCGATCGCGCTCTACGAAGAGCCGGATGTACTCGTCAAGGTCATCCGCGACCTCTTCAACGAGGACTTCTCCAATCTGATCGTGTCCGGCGACGACGCCTGGACCACCATCAATGAGTACGTCAATTCCGTTGCGCCGGACCTTGTTCCGCGGTTGACGCAGTACCAGCCCGCCGGCGGTGACGGGCCCGATGTTTTCGCCGTGCACCGCATCGACGAGCAGCTGGCCAAAGCGATGGACCGCAAGGTGTGGCTGCCGTCCGGCGGCACACTGGTTATCGACCGCACCGAGGCGATGACCGTCGTCGACGTCAACACGGGCAAGTTCACCGGCTCGGGTGGCAACCTGGAACAGACCGTTACCCGCAACAACCTCGAGGCCGCCGAAGAGATCGTGCGCCAGCTGCGGTTGCGCGACATCGGTGGAATCATCGTCATCGACTTCATCGACATGGTGCTCGAGTCCAACCGCGATCTGGTTCTACGCAGGCTGACCGAGGCGCTCGCCCGCGACCGCACCCGTCACCAGGTATCCGAGGTGACATCGCTTGGCCTGGTGCAGCTGACACGGAAGCGACTGGGCACCGGCCTGATCGAGGCGTTCTCCACGCCGTGCCCGCATTGCGCAGGCCGCGGGATCGTGCTGCACGCCGATCCCGTCGACTCGGCAGCCGCGACCGGGCGCAAGTCCGAATCCGGGCGCAGGGGCAAGCGCGGCAAGAAGGGCGGCCGCACCGAAGATGTCCCCGTCGCAAAGGTGCCCCCGCATCAGGGCGAGCATCCGATGTTCAAGGCGATGGCCGCCGCCAACGGGCGCCACGAGGACGACGAGGAGTTCGGCGACGAGGAGATCGGCGACGAGGACGACAAGGCCGCCGAGGAGGTGGCGGAAGTCGACGCCGAGACCATCAAGAAAGCTGTCGTCGAGTCCGCCGATGACGATCTCGAAGACGACGAGGACTACGACGACTCGGACGATTCCGACGACGACGAGGATTCCGACGACGACGAGGATTCCGACGACGTCGAGATCGACCTGGACGAGGACGACGAGGACGACGACCTCGACGACGACATCGAGGTGATCGACGGCGACAGCGACGACGATTCCGACGACGACGAGGATTCGGACGACGACGTTTCAGACGATGAGGACTCCGATGACGACGTGTCAGACGACGATGACGATGACGATGACGATGACGATGAGGACGCCCCTGCTGCGTTCGTCGGCGGCCGACGTCCGCGCCGTCGCGCCGCAGCTCGACCGGCAGGTCCGCCCATCCACGACGACTGACCCATCGTGACCTGCGGTGATTTGACCCCTTAGGCGCGTCTCACGTACTCTTGACCAGTTGTCTTTCGGCTGATGCCGATGACAGCGGGCCCACCGCGGCTCCGCACCCAGACCCGCTCGCGCACCACCCGGTGGCGCGCGCCCAGAGAGCAGAGGAACGATGGCGACGTACGCAATCGTCAAGACCGGCGGCAAGCAGTACAAAGTCGCCGTCGGTGACGTGGTCAAGGTTGAGAAACTCGAGGGTGAGCCCGGCGCCAAGGTGTCGCTGCCCGTCGCCCTCGTGGTCGACGGCGCCAAGGTCACCAGCGACGCCAAGGACCTGGAGAAGGTCGCCGTCGCCGCCGAGGTGCTCGAGCACACCAAGGGCCCCAAGATCCGCATCCATAAGTTCAAGAACAAGACCGGCTACCACAAGCGCCAGGGTCACCGTCAGCGTCTGACGGTCCTCAAGGTCACCGGCATCAAGTGATGAGCCGCAAGGCGAAGAACCAAGAATCCAGCGGGAGTCAATAAATGGCACACAAGAAGGGCGCTTCCAGCTCACGTAACGGTCGGGATTCCAACTCCCAGCGGCTGGGTGTCAAGCGGTTCGGCGGCCAGGTCGTCAAGGCCGGCGAGATCATCGTCCGCCAGCGTGGCACCCACTTCCACCCCGGCGTCAACGTCGGCCGCGGCGGCGACGACACCCTGTTCGCCAAGGCTGCCGGCTCCGTCGAGTTCGGCCTCAAGCGTGGCCGCAAGACGGTCAGCATCGTGGAGCCGTCGGCCTCGGAGGCCTAGCACTCGCGTCGAGATCGACGTTTGGGCGTGGGCTTCTCGCACTTTCACGCCCAAATGTTCGTTTCGGCGAGAGGAGGAATAGCCGATGCCCCGGTTCGTCGACCGCGTCGTCATCCACACACGCGCGGGCAACGGCGGTAACGGTTGCGCCTCGGTCCATCGCGAAAAGTTCAAGCCCCTTGGCGGCCCTGACGGCGGCAACGGCGGGCGAGGCGGCAGTGTGGTGCTCGTCGTCGATCCTCAGGTGCACACGCTGCTCGACTTGCACTTCCACCCTCATGTCGTCGCGCCGTCTGGCAAGCAGGGCGCGGGCAGCAACCGCGACGGCGCCGCGGGCGGCGACCTGGAAGTGAAGGTGCCCGACGGCACCGTCATCCTCGACGAGAAGGGTCGGCTGCTGGCCGACCTGGTCGGCGCAGGCACCCGGTTTGAGGCGGCCGCAGGCGGACGGGGCGGCCTCGGGAACGCCGCACTGGCCTCGCGGGCCCGCAAGGCACCCGGCTTCGCACTGCTTGGCGAGAAGGGCCAGGCCCGCGATCTGATGCTCGAGCTGAAGACGGTCGCCGACGTCGGCCTGATCGGGTTCCCCTCGGCGGGCAAGTCGTCACTGGTCTCGGTGATCTCGGCGGCCAAACCGAAGATCGCGGACTACCCGTTCACCACGTTGGTCCCGAATCTCGGCGTGGTCTCGGCCGGCGAGCACACCTTCACGGTCGCCGATGTGCCCGGATTGATTCCGGGTGCGTCCCAGGGGCGCGGCCTCGGGCTGGACTTCCTGCGGCACATCGAGCGGTGCGCGGTGCTGGTGCACGTGGTCGACTGCGCCACTCTCGAGCCGGGTCGCGACCCGATCTCCGATATCGACGCGTTGGAGGCCGAACTCGCCGCGTACACGCCAACCCTGCAGGGTGATACGACGCTCGGTGATCTCGCCGAGCGGCCTCGCGCGGTGGTGCTCAACAAGATCGACGTGCCCGAAGCCCGTGAACTCGCCGACTTCGTCCGTGAGGAGATCGACCGACGCTACGGCTGGCCGGTGTTCGAGGTCTCCACCGTCAGCCGGGAGGGGCTGCGACCGTTGACGTTCGCGCTGTGGGATCTGGTGTCGCGGTACCGGGCCGCGCAGCCCGAGATCGTGCCGCGGCGTCCGGTGATCCGGCCGATACCCGTCGACGAGAGCGGATTCACCGTCGAATCCGACGGCGATGGCGGCTTCCTCGTACACGGTGTCCGGCCCGAACGATGGGTTGCGCAAACCGACTTCACCAACGACGAGGCCGTCGGCTACCTCGGCGACCGGCTGGCCCGCCTCGGCGTCGAGGACGAATTGCTGCGGCTGGGCGCCAAGGCCGGCTGCGCCGTCACCATCGGTGACATGACCTTCGACTGGGAGCCGCAGACGCCCGCGGGCATCGACGTGCCGTTGTCGGGCCGCGGCACCGACACCCGGCTGGAACAAACCGACCGGGTCGGTGCCGACGAACGCAAAAGGGCCCGCAAGGCACGCCGGGAGCAGCAGCCGTGAGCAGCCACCGGGACGCCGTCCGGACCGCACGCAGCGTCGTCGTCAAGATCGGTACCACCGCTTTGACGACGCCGTCCGGTGTTTTCGACACGAACAGGCTCGCGACGCTCGCCGATGCCATCGAGGCGCGAATGAAGGCCGGGTCGGACGTCGTGATCGTTTCGTCGGGTGCCATCGCCGCAGGCATCGAACCATTGCGGCTGACCAAGCGGCCCGCCGACCTGGCCACCAAGCAGGCCGCGGCCAGCGTCGGCCAGGTCGCGCTGATCAACTCGTGGAACTCGGCGTTCGCCCGGTACCACCGGACGGTCGGGCAGGTGCTTTTGACCGCGCACGACATCTCGATGCGGGTGCAGCACACCAACGCCCAGCGCACGCTCGATCGGTTGCGTTCGCTTCACGCGGTCGCGATCGTCAACGAGAACGACACCGTCGCCACCAACGAGATCCGGTTCGGCGACAACGACCGGCTCTCTGCGCTGGTCGCCCACCTCACCGGGGCGGATGCCCTGGTGCTGCTGTCTGATGTTGACGGTCTGTACGACTCGGATCCGCGAAAGGGCAACGCTCAGTTCATCGCTGAGGTCGCAGGCCCCGCCGACCTCGACGGCGTGATCGCGGGTCGCGGCAGTCACCTCGGCACCGGCGGGATGGCGTCGAAGCTGTCCGCGGCCCTGCTGGCGTCGGATGCGGGTGTGCCGGTGCTGTTGGCCGCCGCGTCAGACGCCGCCACCGCGCTGGTCGACGCGTCGGTCGGCACCGTCTTCGCACCCCGGCCGGAGCGCATGTCGGCGCGTCGCTTCTGGGTCCGCTACGCCGCCGAGTCGGCGGGCGCGCTGACCCTCGACGATGGCGCGGTGCGCGCGGTGGTCAAGCAGCGCCGCTCACTGCTGCCCGCCGGCATCACGGCGGTGTCGGGACGATTTCACGGTGGCGACGTTGTCGACCTGTGCGCACCCGACGAGGCGATGGTGGCCCGCGGCGTGGTCGCCTACGACGCCGCGGAACTCGCGATGATGCTCGGCCGGTCGACGTCGGATCTGCCCGCCGAAATGCGCCGTCCGGCAGTGCACGCCGACGATCTCGTCGCCGTCTAGTAGCGAAATCACGATGTGAGCTTGGCGATGGCTGACTTGATGCGGTCTGCGCGGTCCGCAGCCGCGTCGATGGGGTCGTCGTCGGAGGGCAGCACCTCGACGCCGTGTGTGCGGGCCGTCTCCTGAAGGCACTCGCGCACCGCAGGATCGATCAGCACAAGCGCGGCGAGCACACCAGGGGACAGCTCCTTGCCGCGCAGCATCCCGCGGTAGTGCACCTCCGCCGGTATCCGGATATCGAGTAGGCCCTCTTGGAGCTGTTTCCCGGCCACCGCGACAAGCGCGGTGAGCACCGCAGCCCCTGCCGCGTCGAGCAACAGCCCGCGCCCGGGAAGCCGCGGCAGCGGGAGCTTGCCGACCTGCTTGTCGATCGCATCGGAGAGCAGGTAGCCAACGAGATTGCGGGTGCGGATGTCGGTCACGTCGGACCAGTCGACGTCGTCGCCGTCGAACTCGACGGACTGCCCGCTGATCGCTACGCCGCCGAAGTGATTGAGCAGGCCCACTGCTGAGCGCACCGGACCCGGCGCGTTCACCGCGTCGGCGATGACGTCGCCGATGCTCAGCGACCAACGCTCGTCGGCGGGGCAGGTTTTGGGCCGAATCCGATTCAGCAGCCCAGGTGGACTGGGCGTGTTCATGCGCTCATCACGATCGGGAGCTCGTCGGAAAGCAGCGCGAGCATGGGGGAGCAGCCGGTGTCGATCTTGACGGTCGCCAGGTCGTCGCCGCGGGTGCGCCCGCGGTTGATGATCGCGACCGGAATGCCCAGTCCGGCCGCGTGCCGCACGAAGCGGAATCCGGAGAACACCGTCAGCGACGAGCCGGCCACCAACAGTGTATCGGCCTCGTCGACCATCGTATATGCGTGCGCCACACGGTCTTTCGGCACACTTTCACCGAAGTAGACGATGTTGGGTTTGAGCATGCCGCCGCATTCGGTGCAGTCGATGATCGTGAACGACGACGTGTCGCCGACGACTGCGTCGGCGTCGGGAGCGACCGCGATGCCGCCGACCGCCTCGGCGCGTTCGGCGAAACCGGGGTTGGCGGCTTCGAGCATCTCGGCCAGCGCGGCGCGCGTCATGGTGTGGCCGCAGTCCAGGCAGATCACCTCGGCGTAGGTGCCGTGCAGGTTGATGACGTTGCGGGTGCCTGCCTTCGTGTGCAGCAGGTCGACGTTCTGGGTGATGACGCCCGAAACCACGCCGGAATGCTCGAGCGCCGCCAGCGCACGGTGACCGGCATTCGGCAGCGTGTCGTCCATGTGACGCCAACCCACATGGTTACGGGCCCAGTACCGCTGCCGAAACACCGGGTCGGAGGTGAATTGCCGAATTGTCATCGGGTTGCTCGGCGGCGAGTCCGGCCCTCGGTAGTCGGGGATCCCCGAGTCGGTGGACATTCCCGCGCCGGTGAGCACCGCTACCCGGCGTCCCTGCAGCAGGGTGACGAGTTCGGGGGCTTGCACCCCATCGAGGGTAGGCGATCAGGCGCCCTGGTCGTGTTGCGGCTGATCCTCGCTCTGCGACTGCCCGGTCGGGGCGTCGTCGTCGTCATCCAACGCGTCGTCGTCGTCGTCCAACGCGTCGTCGATTTCCTCGTCCTCATCGAGGTCCTCATCGAGGGGTGCGATCTCGTACACCTCGACATGCCTCTCAACCGGCTCCGCGTCGGACATCGGCACCGAAACGGTCAGGATGCCCCTGTCGTAGGTGGCGCTGATGTCGTCCTCGTCGGCATCCGCAGGCAGCGGCACGGTTCGGCTGAAGGATCCGTAGGAGAACTCGGAAAGCCCGGTCGACTCGGCGGTACGCGTCCGCACGGCCCTGATCGTCAGCCGGCCCTCGCGAACCGTGACCTCGACGTCCTCGACCGGATCGACGCCCGGCAGCTCGACGCGCACCTCATAGATTCCCTCCTTGGTTTCGTCCTCGAGGCGCAGAACGTGGTTCTCGAAGAGCGGCCGAAGACCGGCGAACGCGGGCAGGCCAGTGACGAGGTGCGAGAGCTCGGGCAGCAAGAGACGCGACTGACGTTGAACGGCAAGCTTGTTCACGATTCCTCCAGGATCCGGCGGGTATCGCCTAACCATGGGCGATGGAGGGAAAATCCCCGAAGCGGGCACGATGCCTGCGGGCGAACTGCAGACCAACACCACACCGTCACCGATGTCAGTTCAGGCACTTCCGCGCTGGCACGATCTCGGCACCCATGTTCTCCTCCATCATCCGCAATGCCGCCTCGCCGAGGTCGGCGTCGATGTGAGCGACGGCGTCGGGAGGCACGGTGACCGGAAAGTGGCGCACATAGGCGTCCAGCGCGGTGTAAAGGATGCACTGCTCGGTGACCTGTCCGGTGAGGATCAACCGCTTGGGCTCCAGCTGGCGCAACGAATACGCCAGCGCGGTGGCATAAAACGCGCTGTGTCGGACCTTCTGCAGAAATCGCACACCCTCTTTGGGGACGATCGGCTTGACCAGGTCGGGTCGCTCACCCTCGAGCGCCTGACGAACAAGGTCGTCCTGACTGGCGGTGAAGTCGCCGTAGTTGTCGTTGACGTAGATGAGGTCGACGTCGTCCCGCTTGTGCGCCGCAGAGATGAGCTCGGCGATGGGTTCGATGATGTCAGCGACGCTCGGCGCCAGCTTCTCGGCATCTTCGTGCCGGTAGTTGTTGAGCATGTCGATCACGAGCACAGCGGTGTCACTCATGAATCGTTGATACCCCGTGACCGGTTTATGACACTTCACAAGCGACAATAGAAGGTGATGGACTTCTATAGCGCCTATGGCCAGGGCTTTGTCCGGGTCGCCGCGTGCACGATGCGCACCACGATCGGTGAGCCGTCGGCCAATGCCGAATCGGTGTTGGAAGTGGCCAGGGAATGCCACGACGAGGGCGTCGGCCTTGCGGTGTTCCCCGAGTTGACGCTGTCGGGCTATTCGATCGAGGACATCCTGCTGCAGGATGCGCTGCTCGATGCCGTCGAGGATGCGCTGCTCGACATCGTGACGGCATCGGTCGACCTGCTGCCGGTGTTGGTGGTCGGTGCGCCGTTGCGGCATCAGCACCGCATCTACAACACCGCCGTCGTCATTCACCGCGGACTGGTGCTCGGCGTCGCGCCGAAGTCCTACCTGCCGACTTATCGGGAGTTCTACGAGCGCCGCCAGATGGCGGCGGGCGACGACCTGCGCGGGGTGATCCGGATCGGACGGCGCGGTGCCGTCGCGGAGGTGCCCTTCGGCCCCGATCTGCTCTTCGCCGCAGCCGATCTGCCCGGCTTCGTTCTCCATGTCGAGATCTGCGAGGACATGTTCGTGCCGATTCCGCCCAGCTCAGAGGCCGCGCTCGCAGGCGCGACCGTGCTCGCGAACCTTTCGGGCAGCCCCATCACGATCGGCAGGTCGGAGGACCGCTGCCTACTGGCGCGCTCGGCGTCGTCGCGG
Organism: Mycolicibacterium stellerae; assembly: GCF_003719305.1. Lineage (GTDB taxonomy): Bacteria > Actinomycetota > Actinomycetes > Mycobacteriales > Mycobacteriaceae > Mycobacterium > Mycobacterium stellerae. Next base: position 185,094 of record NZ_RARC01000006.1, on the reverse strand, counting down.
TGCCTTGCGGCATACGTGTATGCCGCTGCGGGCGAGGGGGAGTCGACCACCGATCTGGCGTGGGACGGTCAGACCATGATCTGGGAGAACGGTGTCCAGTTGGCCGGCTCCGAGCGCTTTCCCAGGGGAGCGCGGCGCTCGGTCGCCGATGTCGATCTGGAGCTGCTTCGGTCGGAACGGCTGCGGATGGGCACCTTCGACGACAACCGGGTGCACCACGGCATCGACCCCGAGTCATACCGTCGCATCGAGTTCGAGCTCGACCCGCCTGCCGGTGACATCGGCCTGCGCCGCGAGGTCGAGCGGTTTCCATTCGTCCCTTCAGATCCCTCACGGCTGGAACAGGATTGCTATGAGGCCTACAACATCCAGGTGTCGGGATTGGAGCAGCGGCTGCGCGCGCTGAACTACCCCAAGGCGGTGATCGGCGTTTCGGGTGGCCTGGACTCCACCCATGCGCTGATCGTCGCCGCCCGCGCGATGGACCGGGAAGACAGGCCGCGCAGCGACATTCTGGCATTCACCCTTCCCGGGTTCGCCACCGGCGACCGCACCAAGAGAAACGCCATTAGGCTGGCCGACGCGCTGGGGGTCACCTTCGCCGAACTCGACATCAAGGCGACGGCTGAGCTGATGCTGCGCGAAATGGATCATCCGTTCTCGCGCGGCGAGAAGCGCTATGACGTTACCTTCGAGAATGTGCAGGCCGGGCTGCGCACCGACTATCTCTTCCGGATTGCCAACCAGCGTGGCGGAATCGTGCTCGGCACAGGGGATCTCTCCGAGCTGGCCCTCGGATGGTCGACATACGGCGTCGGCGATCACATGTCGCACTACAACGTCAACGGCGGTGTGCCGAAGACGTTGATCCAGCATCTGATCCGCTGGGTGGTCGCTTCGAAGCAGTTCGACGACCAGGTCAACGAGGTGCTGATGTCGGTGCTGGACACCGAGATCAGCCCGGAGTTGGTGCCGCAGGGTGAGGACGAGGAGATCCAGAGCAGCGAGGCGAAAATCGGGCCCTATGTGCTGCAGGACTTCTCGCTGTTTCAAGTGCTTCGGTACGGCTTCCGGCCGTCGAAGGTTGCTTTCCTGGCCTGGCATGCCTGGCGCGATCCCGAGCACGGGGACTGGCCGACGGGCTACCCGGACGACAAGCGGCCGTCCTTCTCGCTGAAGGAGATTCGGCACTGGTTGCAGGTTTTTGTGCAGCGGTACTACTCGTTCGCCCAGTTCAAAAGGTCCGCGGTGCCGAACGGCCCCAAGGTGTCCCACGGCGGCTCGCTGTCCCCGCGCGGTGACTGGCGGGCGCCGTCGGACATGTCGGCCAAAACCTGGCTGGACGAGATCGAACGCGAGGTACCCGAGGACTAGCCGGACCCGAACGCGTCGAGCGCTCAGCCTTGTACGGTTTCGGCGCCAAATTCTGTACAGGAATGAGCGCTCGGCGGAGATGCTAACCAGACCCGAGGCCCTCGAGCGCCGAACCGACCAACCGGCCCAGTGTCGGCAGATGGTAGCCGCCCTCCTGCACTACCACTGTCGGAAGACCCAGCGCCGCCAGCACATTGCCTGCCCGTCGGTAGCCCTCGACGGTCACCTGCAGCGGACTCTCGGGATCGTCGACCGCCGCATCCACTCCGAGGGCGATGACGAGTGCGGTCGCGCCGAACACGGTGACGGCAGCCGCGGCGCGCTCGACGGACGGTAGCCAAGCCCCGTCACCGGATCCGGGTGCGAGCGGTTGGTTGAGATTGGCACCATGTCCCGCGTCGCGCCCTGCCTCCGAAACGAAGCCGACGTGGTGTGGAAACCAGCCCGCACCCGGATCGACGTGAACCGAGGCCGTGAACACGTCGGGCCGCTCGTAGAAGATCGCCTGGGTCCCGTTGCCGTGGTGGGCGTCGATGTCGACGACCGCGACCTTGGCGAAATCGGCGTCACGCAGCGCCTGCGCGGCGATCGCGGCGTTGTTGAGGTAGCACGACCCGCCGTAGGCCGATCTGGTGGCGTGGTGACCCGGCGGTCGGGTCAGCGCGTAAGCGCAAGGGGCGCCGGCAACGACGAGGTCCACCGCGGTGCGCGTGGCGTGGGTCGCGGCCCTGATCGCTCGCCAACTGCCCGGGCCGACGAGCGTCATCGTGTCGTAGCAGAACGTACCGACCTGCGCGTGCACCGCTGTGGCCCTCCGCGCGGGAAGCCCGTGCAGCAGTTCGGCGCTGGGGAACAGATACGGCACGACCCGCTGCGCGCCGAGGTCGGGATAGCGGCCCTGCACCCACCGGTCCCACACGGTCGCGAGGTGCTCCACCAGTTCGGCGGAGTGCACACGGGACAGCCAGATGTCGTCGAACTCGCGCGCGGGCACGACCTCATGGCCGAATTCACGCAGCGTCGATTCGATGACGGTGACGCGGTCGGCGACCTCGCTTGCCGGGGTGCGCATACCGAGCCAGATCTCCGCCTGCGGATCGTGCTCCGCGCACAGCGGATCGACCACGACCGGAATTCGCCCCACCACCCCGGCAGCATGGCACGATGCGCGGATGGGTGGAAGCACTCGGCTGGCTGCCTGGTCGGTCGCCGTCGGCGCGCTTCCCCGCGGGCGTACCAACTCGGTGCTCGATGTGCCAGGCGTCGGGTTGGGGCACGCGACGGTCATCTCCGATGACGCCGAACCGCCTGCGGGTTCGGGCATCGCGCGCACCGGCGTCACGGTTCTCGACCCGGGCGGCGACGTCTGGGCCGCCCCCGTGCCCGCCGGGGTGTCGGTGCTCAACGGCGCGGGCGAGCTGACCGGCCGGTCCCAGATCGAAGAGTGGGGGGTTGCCGAGACCCCGGTGTTTCTGACCTCGACCATGCAGGTCGGCCGGGTCTACGACGCCGCATGCCGCCTGCTGATCGACGAGCAGCCACGGATCGGGGTCGACGACGTGGTGATCCCGATCGTGGGTGAATGCGACGACTCGTGGCTCACCGACGCCCGCCGCATGCACGTGCAGGACGGCGATGTCGCGGCGGCGCTTGCCGCGGCGCGGCGTTCGATCGGCGGAACCGACGTCGGCCTCGGCGCCATCGGGGCAGGCACGGGCATGGCCTGCTTCGGCTGGAAGGGCGGCATCGGGTCCGCGTCGCGGCTGCTGCCGGACGGCCACGTCGTCGCGGCGCTCGTGCTGGCCAACTTCGGCGAGTGGGGCCGTCTGACGATCGCGGGCGTGCCGGTGGGGCGCGGCCTCGGTCGGCCGCCGGATGCCACACCGCCGCCTGCCGGGTCGTGTATCGGCGTGGTCATCACCGACGCGCCGATTGACGCCGCGGGCTGTGCTCGTCTTGCGGCGCGAATGGGCCTCGGGCTGGCCCGCACCGGTTCGACCGGCCATCATGGATCCGGTGAGATATTCCTCGGCCTGGCAACGGGTTTGCGCACGGATCGGTCCGCTCCAGCCCGATCGGCGGCCGCCATATCGGGCACCGGTCTCGACCCCTACTTCGAAGCGACCGTCGATGCGACCGAGGAGGCGGTGATCGACGCACTGCTTGCAGGCACGACGACCACCGGTGTCGGCGGCAGGACCATCCACGCCCTTCCGCACGATCGCGTCCGCACGCTGTTGGGGCTGCCGTGACGGGAACCCGCCGCGACGAGTGGATCCCGATGTCGGACGGCGCCCGCCTCGCGGTCACGCTCTACCTTCCCGACAGCGGGGCGCACCCGTGCATCCTCGAGGCGCTGCCGTACCGCAAGGACGACCTGACCGCCTCCTATCGCCCCGAGTACACCCGGCTTCGCGACGAATACGACTATGTGGTGGCCCGCCTGGATGTCCGGGGCACGGGCAGCAGCAGCGGCCGTGCCACCGACGAATATCCCCACCTCGAGCAGCGCGACCTGGCCGAGGTGATCGCGTGGATCGCAGACCAGGACTGGTGTGACGGCAACGTCGGCATGTACGGCACGTCCTACAGCGGTTTCAACTCGCTGCAGATGGCCGCCGAGCGCCCACCAGCGTTGAAGGCCGTCATCGCGATCTACGCCAGCGATGACCGCTTCACCGATGACGTACATCTCTGCGGTGGCTCGAGACGGTGGCTGGACCTCGTCGACTACTGCCACTACATGACGCCGATGAATGCCCTTCCGCCCGTGCCCGCGCTATGGGGTGACGGCTGGCGCGACGAGTGGGCGGCGCGGATCGCCGAGCACGAGCCATGGCTCTTCGAATGGCTCGAGCACACCCGCCGCGACGGGTACTGGGAGCACGGATCGATCCGCCCGAACTACAGCGACATCGGATGCCCGGTACTCATCGTCGCCGGCTGGGCGGATGGCTACCGCAACAGCACCTTCCGCGCGATCGAGGCGCTGCGCGCGGCGGGACGGCACGCCGAGTTGCTGGCCGGGCCATGGCCGCACGCGGCGACCTCGTCGTGCCTGCCTGGCCCACGCATCGATCTGGTTCCGGAGATGACCGCGTGGTGGGACCGTTGGCTGCGGGGCCGCGCTCCCGCCGTCGAGCCACCGCAGGCGCGCTGGTATGCCAAGGCGTCCCACCGGCCCGCACCAGATCTCGATGAGGTGCCCGGCGTGTGGCGGGCCGACGAGTGGCCGACGCCGCGTATCGGCGAGCAGACCTGGTCGGTGGCACCGAAGCCGCCGTATGAGGTGGTCGCCGATATCGGCCTCACCGCGTGGCTGTCGTGTTCCGGACACCTGCCGTGGGGACAGCCCGACGATCAACGCGTCGACGACATCCGGTCGTTGACCTGGGACTGGCCCCTCGCCGACGGGCTCGAGATAGCCGGGTATTCGCATGTGCGGCTGCGGGTTTCGACGACGGAACCGGTCGCAGTCATCGCCGCCCGGCTGTGCGATGTGGGGCCGGACGGCACTTCGACGCTGGTGTCACGCGGCTTTTTGAACCTGACAAGGCGCGGCGGAATGGCGACCGCCGAACCGTTGGTGCCGGGTGAGATCTACGACGTCGACGTCGAGATCGATGCGATCGCCTGGCGCTGGGCACCCGGCCACCTGCTGCGGCTGGCCGTGGCCGGCGCAGACTGGCCCAACGTCATCGCGCCTCCCTCGCCGCTGACCATGACCGTGCACGGCGGTAAGTTGGTGCTACCGACCTATGATGCGGCCGAAAGCCCCTATCCGACACCCATTTTCGTACCAGCGGATGAGACGGCCGACGAGGACCCGTCCGCCGTCACCTGGCGGACGTCGCGTGACGTGCTTGCCCGCATCACCGGCGCGTTCGTCGAGCACGGCGGCGAACCATACGCCACTCCCTACGGCCGCGCAGGCGAGCACTACATCGGCGAGGTGAATGTGCAGACGCAGACGTTCGCGCAGTCGGCGCGATCCGACGTGACGTTCTCTGTGCACTACGACGACGACGCGGCGGGGGCTGCCGTCGATTGCGTGGCCCATTCGGTGCTGACGGTCGAGGCCGACGACACCGAACTCGATGTGACGATCGACCTGACGTGCACGGAAACAGGGCATTCGGGACAGCAAGTGGTGGGGCAGCGGAGTTGGCACCGGCGGTTTGCGCGTGATCTCGCATGAGATGCGGATAAGCGCCGGTTCAGCGAGTTGGCTTGCGCGCCTGCAACGTATACGTCAACGGCACCCGCTCCGGTCGCTCCCGAAGATGCCACTCGTCGTACTCGTCGCGCACCAGATGACCGGGCAGCACGTCACATGGCGCGCTGCGATGCTCTTCGAACGCGGTGAGCTCCATGCCCGCCTCGAGTAACCCGCCGATGATCTCGCCCAACCCGTGATTCCATGTGTGAGTCGTGGTGTGGGAAAACGTCGAATCCGTCTCGACGTAGGTCTCGTCGTCATCGAACACCAAGGGGCCCGACGTCTCGAAGTACGGGTAGTCGACGACCAGCAGATCGCCCTCGCGCTCCTCGTCAAGGGCCCACAGCATCGGATGGAATTCGCGCAGGAACAACCGTCCGCCCGGGCGGAGCAGGTCGGCGACGACCCGCGCCCACCGGCGGATGTCCGGCAGCCAGCACAACGCGCCGACGCCGGTGAAGACCAGGTCGAACCTGTTGGGGCCGAGCACCGAAACCGCCTCATCCACCTCGGCTTGGACGAAATCCACCTCCGCCCCGGCCAGCGCCGCTATCCGTCGCGCCTCGGTAAGGGCTGCGGGGGAGAAGTCGAGGCCCGTCATGTGTGCGCCGAGGCGGGCGAGTGAGACGGTGTCCGTGCCGATGTGGCATTGCAGGTGTACGCCACGCAGCCCAGCGATGTCTCCGAGCCGCGGAAGGTCGAACTGTACAACGTAACTCAGGAAAGACTGATCCTCTGCGAAGCTCGCGGCGTGGTAGTCGGGCGAGGTGGCGTGGGCGGGCGCGCGCTCGTCCCAATTGAGCCGATTGATCTCTGCGGAGTCCACGACGGTCAAACCATCCAGTTCGCTTCGTATGAGGGATCGGTGAGGGCAGGCCGGTCGAGCCGGAAAGCCGAGAGGTCATAACGGCTTTCGCCGTCGACGGCCACATCGGTGAGCAGGCGCCCGAACAGGGCAGCGAACTTGAACCCGTGGCCCGCGCCGAGACCGACGGTGACGGAAGGATGCCCGGGAAGCCGATCGATGACGAAGTCGCGGTCCGGCGTCAGTGTGTACAGGCAGCGCTTGGACCGGACGGGCGGGCCGCAGCGGGGGACCACTCGGCGCATGAATCCCGAAAGGCGTTCTCGCATGACCTCATCCGGTGCGCCGCTGCGGTCGTCGCCCGTCACGATGGGCCCGCCGCAGTCCTGCGCGGCCTTGATGGTGTCCTCGCCGTAGGTGGGGAAGCCGTAGTAGGACGGCTCGTCCATCCAGATCCACACCGGGAAGACGTCGGGACTGAACTCCGCAGGCCGCCCCGGAGCGAAATACGTGACCTGCTCCTCGGTGACGGTCAGCGGCAGATCGACGCCGAGCGGAGCGAGTAGATCGGCAGTCCACGCGTCTGCCGTGACCACCACGCACCCGGCGCTGATCACATTGTCGGCGGTGATCAGGTCGACGCCGTCGGCTCGTGGTACCAACGCCTCGACTCGGGTGTTGTAGTGCAGCACCGCGCCGAGTTCGGTTGCCCGCCTCGCCATCGCGGCGGTTCCTCTGGCTGCGGGCACGATTCCGGTACGGGCCTGATGGATGGCGATGGTCCCATCCGGTAGGTCGAACGCCGGCCACCGTTCGCCGACCGCATCGGCATCCAACACGTCGTAGGCGATGTCGTGTGCGTCCATCGACGACGTGTAGTCGGCGGCGGGGATCGCAGCGTCGTGTGGGTATAGGTCGAGTCCACCGGTGACCGTGACGAAATGTTCGCCGGTCTGATCCTCGAGGCGCGCCCAGTCGTCGTAGGCGCCGAAGGTCAGCGCGACGTAGGCGGGGGTGTGGTAGCTGTGCCGGATGATCCGCGACGTGTCGTGTGAAGCGCCGCGGTCGTGCCCGAACTCGAACGCCTCGAGACCGACCACGCGCAGGCCCCGGCTGGCCGCGTGCCATGCCGTCGAGCTGCCGAGCGCGCCGAGCCCGATGACCGCGAGGTCGCACACGTGCGTCATGCTAGCCGTGCCGCTCGAGTCGGGGGAGCAGCCAGCGGCGGATGTCGGCGGACGCGTCCTCCATCGGAGCGAACCACCCCTGCGTGTAGTACCGCGATGTCATTCCGCGCTGCACCGACTCGCAGATCGCCCAGTCCTGCCGGTTGACCAGATCCCAGAGATCGCCGGCATCACTGGGATCGAACTCCGGTTTGGCGGACTCATCGGGTGCGAAGAGCAGATCGCAGGTGATCTCGGTGCGGTCGACTGCGGTGGGTCGCAGCACAAATGCCGCGACGTGTTCGGCCGACAGCGACAGCAGCAGGTTGGGGTAGACGAGTTCGCCCTTGTGCCGCACCCGTTCTGCCTCGTCGAGGTCAGGGAACGGCGCGCGGTCGGTGGTGCCGGACACAGTGAACGTCCAGGCGCCGTCGCGATGCGGGATGCCGTCGTCCCACGCGAGGTCGGCGCCGCCGCCATCACCGAACGCGGGCACCAACCGCGACAGCTCGGGATGCACCGGTCCGCAGTGGTAGCACTCGTTGTAGTTCTCGGCTATCACCTTCCAGTTCGCCGCGACCGAATAGGTCAGCCGCATGCCCACCACGAGGGTGTCGAGCGGGTATCGTCGCACCCGTTCCGGCACAGGATGAAGCGCGTCGACGACAGCGGGGGCTTCCAGATCCTCGGTGAGCCAAAGGAATCCGCCCCACGCCGCGGCGTGCAATGTTTGCAGTCCGAACCTCGAGGTGTCCAGATCGATGTCGTCGGTGTGCGGGGCGTGCAACAGCCTGCCGTCCAGCCCGTAGGTCCAGGAATGATAGGGACACCGCAAGGATTTCGCGGAGCAGGGCTCGGCAGGGATGCCCGGCTCGACGGGTACCACCTGGGAGCCCCGGTGTCGGCACACGTTCGCGAACGCGTGCAGCGCACCGGCAGCGTCGGCGGTGACGATGACCGACTCACCGAGATAGCACACCACCGCACGTCGATTGGGACTGGCGTGTCCCGCTGCGGCAAGGCCGAACTCGTCGAGCCGACCGATGCAGGTCCACTCGCGCCGCAGCATGCCCGCTTCGCGATCGAAGGACGCCGCGTCGACGTAGTGGTGGCGATCGAGGGCCGGCTGGAGCGGTCGCCGCGTTGGATTCGACACAGCGCTATGACCCTGCGTCCGCAGTCACGAGATGGCATGCGCTGGTGTGGTTGTCGGCGTTCACGTCGGCGGTCAGCACGGGTAGCGCCACGGTCCGGCATTGTCCGTCGACGCCTGCGGCTGCGGCGGTGCCGTCTGCCAGCGCGGGGCACCGCGTGTGGAACCGGCAGCCATTCGGAATCCTGGTGGGGTCGGGCGTCTCGCCCACCAGCACGACCGGCTCGAGCCGCTCGGTCTCCGGCACCACCGACAGCAGTGCCTTGGTGTATGGATGCTGAGGCGCGGACATGATCTCTTCGGTCGGGCCGATCTCGAGGATGCGACCGAGATACATCACCGCCACCCGGTCGGCGATATTCCAGGCCAGCCCGAGGTCGTGGGTGACGACGACCAGCGTCAGACCCAGTTCGTCGCGCAGCCGCAGGAGCAGCGCGAGGATCTCTCCACGAACCGACGCGTCAAGGCTGGACACCGGCTCGTCGGCGACGATGATCTCCGGATCGAGAACGAGAGCTCCCGCGATCACCACCCGCTGGCGCTGCCCGCCGGACAGCTCGTGTGGGTAGCGCAAGTAAAAGCGCTCGGGTGGGCGCAGTCCCGCACGTGACAGTGCGTCGGCGACCTTGGCCTCCTCGCCCCGGTGCAGGCCGTGTACCCGCAGGCCCTCGGCCACCGCCTCGTATACGGTGTGCCTCGGGTTGAGTGCGCCCGACGGATCCTGCAGGATCAGCTGTGCCCGCCTGCGGTAGGCCTTCAGATCGCGGGCCCGATACGACAGCGTCTCGCCCGCTACGTAGACCGCGCCCGACGTCGGCCGCTGCAGGCCGAGAATCGTGCGGGCCAATGTTGTTTTCCCTGAGCCACTCTCGCCGACCAGAGCGATGATCTCGCCGCGTCGGACGGCCAGGTCGACGCCGTCGACCGCGCGTGCCACCTCGCCACCGCGGACACGGAACTCGACTCTCAGCTCACGCGTTTCCAGCGCCGTTGCACCGGCTTCCAATGCGGCCGTCACACCAGCACCTCGCCCGCATGATGGCACGCGGCGTCCCGACCGTCATAGTTCTCCAACATTGGTTCCGATGTCGTGCAGATGTCAGTCGCCGCGGGGCAACGGGGGTGAAACGGACAACCCGCCGGTAGGTCACCGGGGTACGGCGGATCGCCCGGCACCCCTGCGGGTGCGTAGCGGAACCGTGCGTCGCCGATCCGAGGGAACGCCGCCGCGAGCGCGCGGGCATAGGGATGTAGCGGCCGGGCGAAAACATCGCTCGCGCTGCCCTGTTCGACGATCCTGCCCGCGTACATGACCGCGACCCGGTCGCACGTCGAGGCGAGAACGGACAGGTCGTGGCTGATGAACACGACGCCGAGGCCGAGGTCGGCGACCAGCGACGAAAGCAAATCGAGGACCTGCGCCTGGACCATGACATCGAGGGCGGTGGTGGGTTCGTCGGCGATGAGGAGTTGGGGTTGGCAGGCCAGCGCCATGGCGATCATGACCCGCTGCTTCTGCCCGCCGGACAGTTGATGCGGGTATGCGCGAGCGCGACTGGCAGGCAGGCCGACCTGCTCCAGTAGTTCACCGACCCGAGTGCGCGCTGCCTTGGGTCCGACATCCATGTGCAGCAGGATCGGTTCGGCGAGTTGGGTTTCGATGCGCTGCACCGGGTTGAGCGCGTGCATCGCGCCCTGGAACACCACAACCGCCTGCGCCCAGCGGACGGCGCGCAACTGGCCGAACGACATCGCCATCACGTCATCGCCGTTGAGCCGGATCTGGCCGGTCACCTCTGCGGACTTCGGCAGAAGTCGCAACACCGAACTCGTCAACGTGGTTTTACCGCAACCGGATTCGCCTGCGATGCCGACGGTCTGGCCCAGCGGCACGGACAGCGACACGTTGCGGACCGCGGGGACCCGACCGTGCCTGGACTGGTAGGTGATGCTGACATCGTCGAACTCCAGCAGCGTCATATGTGTGCCCCGCGCGGGTCGAGGATGTCCTCGAGCGTTCGCCCGATGAGGTTGAAGGCCAGCACCACCAGCACGACGCAGATGCCGGGAGGGGCCAGATACCACCATGCGCCTGATGAGATGGCGCCGCCTGCGAAGGCATCGTCGAGGATCGTTCCCCAGGACACCGCGGTCGGATCGCCAAGTCCGAGGAAGGACAACGTCGTCTCCGACAGGATCGAAATCGACACGGCCAGCGTTGTATTCGCCAGCACAAGCGGCATCACGTTGGGCAGAACGTGGCGCGTCATCTGGTGCAGGTCGCCCGAGCCAAGGGCCTTGGCCCGCTCGAGGTAAGGCCTGCCCTCGACGGACAGCGTCTGGGCCCGGATCAGCCGGGCGGTGGCGGGCCACGACGTCACGCCGATCACGATGATGATGTTGAGCAGGCTCTTGCCGAGAACGGTGGCCAGAACGATGGCCAGCGGCAGGAACGGGATGACGAGGAACCAGTCGGTGAGCCGGTTCAGGATTCCGGCGACCCATCCGCGGTAGTGCCCAGACGCGATACCGACCGAGGTGCCGATGACCATCGCCAGCACGCTGGCGCACAACCCGACGAGCAGGGAGATGCGGGCACCCCACACCACGAGCGCCAGCACGTTGCGACCGGCGGCGTCGGTGCCGAGCCAGTACTGCCCGGACGGCGCTTCATAGACGCCGCCGCCCGCCTTGGTGACGTCGAGTTGGGACTCGTCGAACATCACCGGGGCGAGCACCGCGATTACGACGAACAGGATGAAGATCGTGAGGCCGAGCATGCCCTGCCTGGAGCGGCGGAACTGGCCGGCCAGATTGCTCCATGCCCGGCGCCTGCGCACCCACACGATCGAACGAGCCGAAACGGGCCCGGCTTCTGGGGTCATGTCCGTACCCGCGGATCGAGTCGGGCGTAGAGCAGGTCGGCCACGAGGTTGGCGAGAATCACGGCCGCGGAAAACAAGAGGAACAGCGTCTGCAGCAGTGGGATATCCGGTCCACGCAGGGCCTGCACGGTCAGCGATCCGAGGCCCGACAGCGAGAACACGTACTCGATCGTGATCGCCCCGCCGATGACGAAGCCGAGGTTCAAAAAGATCAGCGTCGTCGTCGGCAGCATGGCGTTGGGTACCGCGTGCTTGCGGCGCACATCGTCGTCGCGCAGTCCCTTGGCGCGTGCGGTCTGCAGGTACTCCTGGCCCATCTCGTCGATCAGCGAGGCGCGCATGACCAGTGCGTACTCGGCAAGATAGACCACGGTGAGGGTGAATACCGGCAGCACGAGATGCCAGCCGACGTCGGCCAGTCCGGCGAAGGAGCCGACGTCGATACCCGGTGTGGACAGCCCGCCGACGGGGAAGATCCCAGGGAACCCGAAAACGCCGACCGAGAACACGATCAACAAGATCATCCCGAACCAGAACTCCGGCATCGAGTACATGACGAGAGTTGTTGTGGTGGTGACCTTGTCGAAGCGTTCGCCGCGCTTCCATGCGGCGCGGACGCCGAGCCATACCCCGAATACCGTCGCGAGTAACGTCGCCGTGCCGACCAGCAGCAGCGTCGGACCGATCCGCGGCACGATGACGTCCCAGACGGGGGCGCTGAACTGCTGCGAGGGCAGCTCGGGAACGAACGGATTCTTGATGTATTGCACGAACTGCTCGGCGATCGGGGCATGAAATTTGATCTGCATCTGCCTTCTTATCTCCGGATCCACGTCCCGCCCGCGGGTGTAGAGGGCGATGGGATCGCCGGGCAGCATGCGGAACAGGAAGAAGTTGAACAGGATGACGAAGACCAACGTGCCTAATGACGACAGCACCCGAGACACCGCGAAGCGGACCCCCGGCCCGAGGACGCGCCCCCGTCCGGGCGCCTGAGGGGTTGGCGCGACGTCCGGTGCGTTGATCAGCGCCATCCGCTGGTCACTCCCGGTCGTCGGCCGCGCCTGCGCGACGCCGTCGCAGCAACAGGAAGGCCAGACCGCCGAGAACCGCGACAGCTGCCACGACTCCGCCGATGAGCGCAGGCGACGGTCCGCTCGACTGGCCCGCGCCCGCTGCGATCGGCTTGAGGTTCTCGTATGTCCACGTCCCGTACTGGAACAGGTAGGAACCGTCGGGATCGGGCTGCGGGATGAAGCCCTCGAACTTGTCGGTGCGGTAGCCGATCAGGTTGTCGTAGTAATAGGTCAGCGCGTACGGCCAGTCGTCGTAGAGAATCTGCTGCATCTGCTTGACGATCTCGGTGCGCTTGGCGACGTTCGTTTCGGCGCCCTGGGCGTCAAAGAGCTTGTCGTACTCGGGATTGCAGTAGAACGAATCGGAGAGGCCGGCCAGCACGCTGCCGTCCTCCTCGTATGATCTACTGCCGCAGGTCATGGTGGAGAGCTGGTAGTTCGGGTCGGGTTCGACCACCCATCCCCATTCGAACATGTCGAACTCGCCCTGGCCGATCTTCTCGGTGAGGGCATCCTCCGAGATGAGCGTTACGTTGGCCGCGATGCCGACGTCGGCGAGGTAGCGCTTGATGTACTCGACGGACTTCTTGGAGTTCGGGTTGTCGGTCCTGCCGAAGAGCCGGAAGTCGAGCCGCGCGCCGTTTTCGGCGCGCCGGACGCCGTCGGGACCCATGCGGTAGCCCGCGGCGTCAAGGAGCTGGCGGGCCTTGTCCGGGTCGAAGGTAGCCTCGTCGGACGGCGTCAGGTGCAGGTTCGCATAGTTCGGCGTGATGATGGTCGTGCCTGGGCTGCCGTGCCCCCCGAGAACCTTGTCCACCAACGTTTTTCGGTCTATCGACCAGCCGATGGCCTCGCGCAGGCGCCTGTCCTTCAGCAGTGGGTTGCCGTCCCCGATCGGCTTGCCGTCGACCAGCGCCGCTCCGGTGTTGAAGGCCAGCTCGTTGAATCCCGGGTAGACCTGGGACTTGCGTTCGATGTTCGGCGCGTCGGCCAGCGAGTCGTAGACGTTGGGCTGCAGGTCGTTGGCGTAGTCGATCTCGCCCTTCTTGAGCGCCTGGCCGAGTGCGTCGGGGTTCGCATAGGTTTTGAAGACGATCTCGTCGACGGCGGGCTTGCCGCGGTAGAAGTTCGGATTGGCGACCAACCGGGTGAATTCGCCGACCTTGCGCTCGGCGACCAGGTACGGCCCGGCCCCGACGACGGGCTTGCCGCCCTGCGGTTCGTTGTTGTAGCTCTGGATGGCCGTTTCGTCGATCTTGGAGTAGACGTGCTCGGGAAGGATGTAGACGACGAGCGTCTGCATGATCGGTGTTGGCTTGTCGACGCGGAGGATCAGCGTGGTGTCATCGGGCGCCTCGGCCTTGGTGATGTTGCTGACGTAGTTGCCGTAGTTGGTCTTCTCGAACGTGCCGTTGATGATGCGGTTGAAGGTGTAGGCCGCGTCCTTCGCGGTCAGCGGTTCGCCGTCGCTCCACTTGAGGTCCGGCCGCATCTTGTAGGTCCAGTACGTCTTGTCCGGGGACTCTGTCCAGGATTCCGCCAGCCCCGGCACGACGGCGAAGTTCTTCGCGTCCCACTCGGTCAGCGTCGGGTACTGCATTTGGAACATCTCGTAGGCGGCGACCGTGACCCCGATGAACGGGTTGAGCGAGTCGACGTCCTGCACCACCCCGACGGTGAACACCGACTTGGCGGGAGGTTCGTCGGCGCTGGAGAGTCCGGTCGGGAGGAAGAGCAGCCCCATGATGCATGCCAATGCGGCGATGAGGCGGGTGGGTCGATGTGCCATCACGTGCCCTCGAGTTTGACTGACGGATCAGGACGCCACCAAATACACCACGAACGACGGATTCGTGCAGGGGGTCCGGAGATCTTGAACGAATTCGTTGCGAAACGGGAGTTATGGTTTGCATCGCGTATGACGCGCGCTGAGACAGTCGGGAGGTTTGCCGTGTCACCCCGCCGCGATGCCGAACTTGCCTTCACCCCGCCGGTCGCGCGGGTCGCAGACGGCAGGGGCGGCGCGTACGACTGGATCGCCGAGCCCACCTCGGAGTTGATCGATCTGCTCGACTCCGAACGCGCGTATTACGAGGCGCGGGTCGCTTCCCTTGCAGAGCTGCGGGCTACCCTGACCGCCGAGATGACCGCGCGGGTACCAGCCACGTCGGAATCGGCACCTTGGCGGTCCGGAGACTTCACCTACCGCGAAATCCACGGCGCCGGTGCGGAATTCCCCACGCTCGTGCGCCGCACTGCCGATGGCACGGACGAGCGGCTGATCGATCTGCAGGCGGTCGCCGATGCGCACCCCGCCGCAGAGTTTCATCTCGGCGAGTGCGAGGTCAGCCCCGACGGGACGACGCTGGCCTGGTCGTCCGACATCGTCGGCGACGAGCGATACGCCCTTCGATTCCGCGACCTGGCCAGCGGAGCGGACCTGCCGGGCGTCATCGAGTCGACCTTCCCCAGTGGCGGATGGAGCGCGGACTCGACGACATACATGTATCTGCGCACCGACACCATCAATCGACCCCATCAGGTGTGGGCGCATACGCTCGGCGCCGATCCCGCGACAGATCGACTGGTCTTCACCGAGCCCGACGAGCGGTTCGAAGTCAGCGTGAGCGCCACCCGGTCCGGGGCGTGGTTCGTGATTACCGCTGCATCGCGGAACACCACCGAGGTGCACATCCTGTCGTGCGCTGAGCCCGCCGGCACGCCGAGACTCGTTCGCCCCAGGCAGGACTTGGTCGAGTACCGCCTCGAGCATGCGCCCGGCCCCGAAGGCAATCGCTTTCTGATCGTCACGAATCTCGACGCCGAATCCTTCCGCATCGTCAGCGCTGCGGTCGATGCGCCGGATCGGTGGGACGACTATGTGGCCGAGGATTCGACGACACGCGTCTACCAGGCGCACGCATTCGACTCCGCGGTGGTGGTGTCCGCCCGACGCGAGGGCGTCGGGATGCTGACGGTGCACCCCTACCGGGGCACGGCCTTCGAGATCTGGCCCGACGAGCCCGGTGGCCTGGTGACACTAGGCCGCAACGAAGTGTTCGACGCCGACTTCGTCACCGTCGTCCAGCAGTCGTTCATCTATCCGACCCGGTGGGAAGACGTCGACATCGGCTCCGGCCGTCGCAGCCCGCGTCACGTCGAGCAGATCGTCGGGGTGGATCCCGACGCCTACGTGCAGGAGCGCCACCTGGCCCCGGCGCAGGACGGCACCGCAGTGCCCGTCGTCGTCGTGCGCCGACGCGACGTCGACCTCGACGGCAGTCCGCCGCTCTATCTGTACGGCTACGGCTCCTACGAAGCGTGCATGGACGCCGACTTCGGCTTCGACTGGTGGCGCTCACTGCCGTCGCTGCTTGATCGCGGGGTGGTGTGCGCGTTCGGTCAGCCGCGCGGCGGCGGCGAGCTGGGCCGTCGCTGGTGGCTCGACGGTCATCTGCGGGCGAAGCCGAACACATTCGACGACCAGGCGGCCGTCGCCGACTTTCTCGCAGGCGGGTTCGTCGATGGCACCCGCATCGTGAGCCGCGGGCTGTCGGCGGGTGGCCTTCTGCAGGGCGTGCTGTACTCCAAGCGACCCGAGCGCTTCGCCGGCATCGTGGCTGAGGTGCCCTTCGTCGACGTCGTCGCCACCATGTCGGATTCGTCGCTACCGCTGACGATCCCGGAGTGGGACGAGTGGGGGAACCCCGCCGACCCCGGCGACCGCGCGGTGATGGAGTCGTACTCGCCCGTCGACAACCCGCCGGCTGCCGAACCGAGACCGGCCCTGCTGGTCACCGGCGCCATGCATGACACCAGGGTGCTGGTCCGTGAGCCGGCGAAGTGGGTCGCCACGCTACGGGCGACCGACCCCGGGCACGGTGCGGGCGTCGACCGCGCGTCTCCGGCGTCCAGGCGAACCGTGCTCTTTCGCGCCGAGACGCGCTCCGGGGCCCACGCCGGTCCGGTCGGGCGCTACTCGCAACTCGACTACGAAGCCGAGATCCACGCCTGGACCCTGGCGTGCTTGAGCTGACGCTCTGCCATCAGTGTTTTCCGATCCCTGGTGCGAACCTGCCGACCGACGCCAGGTAGTCGCGATATTCCGCACCGTGTGTGGCTGCCAGGTAGGGCTCCTCGACGACACGCACCTGCACTTCGATCGTGAGGACCAACAGCATGAAGCCGACGATCGCCACCACATTGGGTGTCACCAGCGCGATGCCAAGCCCGAACACGAACATCGCGCTGAAGATCGGGTTACGCACCAGGCCGAAAACGCCTTGCCGGACAAGCGTTGTCGTCTCGCTCGGGTCGACGCCGATACGCCAGGAGTCACCCATGTCGATCTGCGCGTAGACCGTTGCTGCGATGCCTGCGATCGCCACCACGATCCCGGTGAGCTGGATCCAAGGGGCTTGCAGGAAAGTCAGCGGATCAACCACACCGGCCAATTGCAGAGCGGGTGCGAAAAACGCCGCGGCTATCGCGGCGACGAAGCCGACACCGGCGAACCATTCCACCGAACCGACGCGTCCGGTGATGCCGCGAAACCCGGTGGAACCGGTGCGACGGCGCTGAAGCCAACTGCGCCAGCCGAATCCGAGCACGGCAAACACTGCGAACAATGCAAGCGCAACAACCGGCATTCCCGTTCCTCCCTTTAACAGCACGGATCACCGCGCCAGGCATTTCGGCCCTCGCGAACCGCCACCGCCGCGATGACCAACGCGGCGACCGGATCGGCCCACGACCAACCGATGACCGCGTTGAGCACCAGCCCGGCCAACAGGGCCGCCGACAGGTAGGTGCACAGCAGTGTCTGCTTCGAATCCGCCACCGCGGAAGCCGATCCCAGTTCGCGACCGGCGCGCCGTTGGGCCAGCGACAACACCGGCATGATGACGAGGCTCGCTGTTGCTAGACCGATTCCGATCGGCGACGGTTGCGGCTCGCCGAAGCCGACCAGCGACAGCACCGCGTCGACCGAGACGTACGCGGCGAGCGCGAAGAACGCGAACGCGATGAATCGCAGCGTGGTTTTCTCCCGCGTCTCGGGATCCTTGGCGGAGAACTGCCATGCAACAGCCGCCGCCGACGACACTTCGATCACCGAGTCGAGGCCGAAGCCGAATAGCGCCGAGGAGGACACGCGTGCGCCCTCGGACAATGCGATCACAGCCTCGACGACGTTGTAGGTGATCGTCGCCGCGACCAGAAGTCGGATCCGTCGCGCGAGCACGTCGCGCCGTGAACGGACGGGCGCGCTCATCAGCAGCAGGCGTCGGCTTCAGAGGAGGGGCAGCAAGCCGGGTCGACGGTGAGCACCAGGCCGATCAGGTCGCCCAGCGCGTGCCCGATGCGCTCATCGGCCAGTCGGTACCGGCTGCGGCGGCCTTCGGGCTCGGCGACGACCAGTCCGCAGCCGCGCAGACACGCGAGATGGTTGGACAGGATCTGTCTGCTCACGCCGATCTTGTCGGCCAGCTCGGAGGGGTAGTCGGGTGCGTCGCGCAGCATCAACAGAATCTCGGCGCGGATGGGATCGGAGATCGCGAATCCGAACCGGGACAACGCATCGCTCTGGGTGGCCGTCTGCATATTCACGACAGTACATCAAAATCTGTATTCAGAATATACTGAACTATCCCCGCCCCTCGTTCGGCCGATCAGATGCGGCCGTCGATCCGCAGATCCGGATGCACCCAGTTCGGCGACCGGCGTTCCTTGAAGGACAGGAACCCCTCGACCGCCTCGTCGCCGCTGTAGCTGGCCTGCATGCCGATGCGGTCGAACAACCCCATGTAGTTGTCGAGGCTGGACTTCACCACACGCCTGGCGGCAGGAGCCGTCCGGCAGCACTGGGCGAGCACGTCGCGCGACGCGTCCATCAACTCCTCGTGCGGCACCACTCGCGAGACCATGCCCCAGTCCTCGGCCTCGGCCGCGGTCAGCGTGCGGCCGGTGAGCATAAGGTCGCGAGTGCGGACCGGGCCGATCAGGCGCGCCAGTATCTGGCTGTAGTACGTGTCGGCGATACCACGGAACAGTTCGGGCACCCGGAACGTCGCGCGGTCGCTCACGACGGCCATGTCGCTGCAGAGTGCGATCTGCAGGCCGCCACCCTGGCACAGCCCGTTCACCGCCGACACCACCGGCTTGGTCGACTGGCGCAGCTTCTCGAACGGCGTGACGTCCATGCCGAGCGCGGCGCCGAACGTCAACCAATTGTCGTCGCCGCCGCCACCGAGGTCGCCACCGGGGGCGAACACGTCGCCGGTGCCGGTGATCAGCAGACCCGCGAGGTCCGGGTCGGCCTCGACGTGGCCGATCGCGTACTTGATGCCGAAGTACATCGCAGGCGTCATCGCGTTGCGCGCCTCGGGCCGGTCCAGCGTGCAAATGGCGAACGGGCCCTCGCGGCGGAAGTGCAGGAATCGTGTTCCCAGCCAGTCGCCGTCGGGCGGCCGCGGCGTTGCGGTCGACGTCATATTCGCCTTTCTCCAGCCTTCCGATTGGTCACAGCATCCTCGATGGCCTCGGCATACGGGGCGCAGTCCCCGGCACCCGACACGAGCGTCGACAACGCGCCCGCCACGCACGCCCGCCGCAAAGCGTCCTCGTAGCCGTCGAGCCAGCCCGCGGCCAGCACCCCCGCGAACACATCGCCTGCGCCGGTGGTATCGACCGGGTGGACCGGGGGAGCCGGCACGTCGAAGCGCTCGTCAGCGCCGAGGTAACTTGCGCCTCGCGAGCCGCGGGTGATCACCAGATGCGGTACCGGCCAGTGCCATTCGCGCGCCTCGGCTTCGTTGACCACGACGACGTCGGCCAGTTGCGACAACGCGAGCAGGTCGTGGGGTTTCGCGCCTGCGGGCGACGCGTTGACCACGACGACGGCGCCGGCCTCTCTGGCGATCTCTGCGGCTGCGACGGCGGTGGCGATCGGGATCTCCAACTGCATGAGCACGACATCGCTGTCGGCGATGACGCTGCGCGCCTCGGCGCGGTCGACGCTCAGATGGGCGTTGGCGCCGGGCGCGACGACGATGCTGTTCTCGCCCGTCGAGTCGACGATGATCGCGGCCGACCCGCTCGGTTCTGACAGCGTGACGATCCCGTCGAGCCCTACTTCGTTTGCGCGCAGATGGGCGCGCAGTTGCTCACCGGCGGAATCGTTTCCGAGCGCAGCGACAAGCGAGACCGCGGCGCCTGCGCGGGCGGCGGCGACGGCCTGGTTGCCGCCCTTACCGCCGGGGGCGCTTGCCAGCGATGAGGCCAGCACCGTCTGCCCGGGCCGGGGCAGCGCATCGACCTTGAACGTCAGGTCGGCGTTGACACTGCCCACTACGCAGATCCGCGCCGCCATAGCTGTCAACGCTAACTCACCAGGGGTCGGCTGACACCCGTCGAGCCCAGCGGAGAGGTCCGATACGCTGGGGTAATGAGTCTGCAAGCACCGTCAGTGCCCGACTTACGTCGGCAGGTGCACGACGCGGCGCGACGGGCCAGGCTGGCCGCCCGCGAGCTGGCGACCTTGAGCACGGCAGCCAAGAACTCCGCCCTGCACGCCGCGGCCGACAACGTGCTTCGCGAAGCCGCCAACGTGCTCGAGGCAAACAAAGAGGATCTGGCCGCCGCCAAGGCCGCGGGCACCCCCGACGCGATGCTGGATCGGCTCGCCCTCAACCCGCAGCGGATCGACGGCATCGCCGCCGGGCTGCGGCAGGTGGCGGGGCTGCCCGACCCGATCGGTGAGGTGCTACGCGGCCAGACGCTGCCCAACGGCCTGCGGTTGCGTCAGCAGCGGGTCCCGATCGGCGTGATCGGCATGGTCTACGAGGGCAGGCCGAACGTGACCGTCGACGCATTCGGCCTGACATTCAAGGCGGGCAGCGCGGTGCTGTTGCGCGGCAGCTCGTCGGCGGCGCGGTCGAACCAGGCGCTGGTCACGGCGCTGCGCGATGCACTGGAGATCGAGAACCGCAACGCCGACACCGTGCAGCTGCTGCCCAGCCAGGACCGGGCCAGCGTCACCCACCTGATCCAGGCCCGCGGTCTGGTCGACGTCGTCATCCCGCGCGGTGGAGCGGGGCTCATCGACGCGGTGGTTCGCGACGCGCAGGTGCCCACCATCGAGACCGGTGTCGGAAATTGCCATGTCTACGTTCATGAATCAGCCGACCTCGACGTGGCCGAACGCATTCTGCTCAACGCCAAGACGCGTCGGCCCAGCGTCTGCAACGCCGCCGAATCGGTGTTGATCGACAGCGCGATCGCCGACCGCGCCGTGCCGCGACTGACCAAGGCTCTGCAGGATGCGGGCGTGACGGTGCACGCCGATCCCTCCGAGGAGGAACTGCGGACGGAGTTCCTGTCGATGGACATCGCGCTGGCGGTGGTTGACGGTGTCGACGCCGCGATCGCCCACGTCAACGAATACGGCAGCGGCCACACCGAGGCCATCGTCGCGACGGATATCGCTGCCGCGCAACGGTTCACCGAGCGCGTCGACGCCGCCGCCGTCATGGTGAACGCGTCGACGGCGTTCACCGACGGCGAGCAGTTCGGCTTCGGCGCCGAGATCGGCATCTCCACCCAGAAGCTGCACGCCCGCGGACCGATGGGCTTACCCGAATTGACGTCGACCAAGTGGATTGTGTGGGGAGACGGCCACACCCGGCCCGCCTGATTAGGAGAACGATGAGCGCTTGCGCGAAGAGTATTGGACCCACCGAGTGAGTGTGCCCGCACGCTCGGCGCCGATGTTCGCCGACATCGACGATGTCGCGCGACGGCTGACCGAGACCGGCTACCTGCCCGACACCGCAACGGCCACCGCGGTTTTCCTCGCCGACCGGCTGGGCAAGCCGCTGTTGGTCGAGGGGCCTGCAGGCGTCGGCAAGACGGAACTGGCCCGTGCGGTCGCCCAGGCGACTGGATCGGGCCTGGTGCGGCTGCAGTGTTACGAGGGTGTCGACGAGGCGCGCGCGCTCTACGAGTGGAACCACGCCAAGCAGATCCTGCGGATCCAGGCCGGCCACGGCGACTGGGACCAGACGAAAACCGATGTGTTCTCAGAAGAATTCCTGCTGACGCGGCCGCTGCTGACGGCGATTCGCCGGACCGAGCCGACGGTGCTGCTGATCGACGAAACCGACAAGGCCGACATCGAGATCGAGGGCCTGCTGCTTGAGGTGCTGTCCGATTTCGCGGTCACCGTGCCCGAACTCGGCACCATCACCGCCGAACGCACCCCGTTCGTCCTGCTGACGTCGAACGCCACCCGCGAGCTGTCCGAGGCGCTCAAGCGTCGCTGCCTGTTCCTGCACATCGACTTCCCCGACCCTGATCTCGAACGCCGAATCCTGTTGTCCCGGGTGCCGGAACTGCCGGGGCATCTTGCCGAGGAGCTGGTGCGCATCATCGGCGTGTTGCGCGGCATGCAGCTCAAGAAGGTGCCGTCGGTCGCCGAGACGATCGACTGGGGGCGCACGGTTCTGGCACTTGGGATGGACACCATCGACGACGAGTTGATCGCCGCCACGCTGGGCGTGGTGCTCAAGCATCAATCCGACCAGACGAAGGCCGCCGGGGAGCTGAGGCTCAACTAATGGCCGTCCGCCGCACCCGTCCGCCGCAGCCGCTGGCCCCGCACGGAATTCCCGGTCACTTGGTGGAGTTCGTCGAAGCCCTGCGCGGTCAAGGCATTTCGGTGGGCCCGTCGGAGACGGTCGACGCCGGTCGGGTGATGAGCGTGCTCGGGCTCGGCGACCGCGAAACGCTGCGCGAGGGTCTCGCGTGCGCGGTGCTGCGCAGGCCGGACCACCGCGACACCTACGACGCGATGTTCGATCTGTACTTTCCCGCCGCACTTGGTGCGAGAACGGTGCTCGACGACGACGAGTCGGACACCGACGGCCTGCCGCCCGAAGACGTCGATGCGATGCGGCAGATGCTTCTCGACATGCTTCAAGACAACGATGAGCTGGCCAACATGGACGAGCGGCTGGCGGCGATGATCGCGCAGATCGTCGAGGCCTACGGCCGCTACAATTCCAGCCGGGGTCCGTCGTACTCGTCGTATCAGGCACTCAAGGCGATGAACCTGGACGACCTGGAGGGGCGGCTGCTGGCCGGCCTGCTCGCGCCGTACGGTCACGAGCCGACACCGACGCAGGAACAGATCGCCAAGGCTCTTGCAGCTCAACGGATCGCACAGCTGCGCAAAATGGTCGAGGGTGAGACGAAGCGGCGCACGGCCGAGCAGCTGGGCCGCGACCACGTGCAGATGTACGGCGTCCCTCAGCTGGCCGAGAACGTCGAGTTCCTGCGCGCCTCGGGCGAGCAGCTGCGGCAGATGCGACGAGTGGTCCAACCGCTGGCCCGCACACTGGCGACGCGCCTTGCCGCGCGGCGTCGGCGATCGCGGGCGGGGGAGATCGATCTTCGCAAGACGCTGCGCAAGTCCATGTCCACCGGTGGGGTGCCGATCGATGTGGTGTTGAAGAAGCCGCACCCCGCCCGCCCGGAGTTGGTCGTGCTGTGCGATGTATCCGGTTCGGTCGCGGGCTTCAGTCATTTCACGCTTCTGCTGGTTCACGCGCTGCGGCAACAGTTCTCCCGAGTCCGCGTCTTCGCATTCATCGACACCACCGACGAGGTCACCGAGCTGTTCGGGCCCGACGCGGACCTCGCCGTCGCGGTGCAGCGGATCACCAGGGAAGCGGGCGTCTACACCCGCGACGGCCACTCCGACTACGGGCACGCGTTCGTGTCGTTCCTCGACAAGTACCCCAATGTTCTCTCGCCGCGCAGTTCACTGCTGGTGCTCGGCGACGGGCGCAACAACTACCGCAACCCCGAGACCGACCTGCTGACGCACATGGTCGACTCGAGCAGGCATGCGCACTGGCTCAACCCTGAGCCCCGGCATCTGTGGGGCAGTGGCGACTCGGCGGTCCCTCGCTACGAGGAAGTCATCACCATGCACGAATGCCGGTCGGCCAAACAGCTGGCAAGCGTCATCGACGCCTTGTTGCCGGTCTAGTTTCAATGCCGAGCAGACGCAAAAGTACCCCAAAATCGTTGGCTGAGGGTACTTTTGCGTCTGTTCGCGAGAAGAAGGTCAGGCGAAGGAGACGGTGACGTCGCCGCCTGCCGGGTCGGCGGCTGCCACCAGCGACCACGGCGCCCGGTACACCCGGCCAGGGGCGGCAGGCCACGGCGTGCGCTTCATCGCGAGCGTCCGCCCGTCCTGCACCGCCCTCAGCTTCGGCAGCCTGCGGTACTCGTCGACCCAGAACAGCAGATCACCCCTGGCCGCGACGCCGCCCTCGGGTGAGACCAGCTGCGGGGTAACCCATCGCAGCGGCGCGCCGGTGCGGATGCGGACGGCTTTCGGTGGCTCGTCGCGATGGTCCAGCCATCCGCAGACCGCGGCCGCGACATGGCGTCCGTCCAACGCAGCGCCGTCGGCGGTGTCGACGGGGTGCAGCAGGTTGCCGACCGCGAACACCCCGGGGCTGCTGGTGCGCAGGCCCGCGTCGACCACTGGACCACGCGTCGCGGGGTCCATCGCCAGGCCGCCGGTGCGGGCCAGTTCGTGGTCGGGGATCCAGTCGCCGGTGAAGACGACCGTGTCGCAGTCGACGATGGTGCGCTCGCCGGTTTCGATGTTCTCCACCACCGCGGCGCGTACCCGGTCTTTGCCGTCTATGCCGACGACCCGGCTGCGGGTGAACACGGGCCCTTCCATCAGGAACCGGCCCGGCACGCGGAACGCCGCATAGGCCTCCGACCGCGGATACCCGCTGACCATTCCGGCTGTGGCGCAACCCGCTTCGCGCAGAGTCAACACCGCCGACCAGCTCACGAGTTCGGCGCCGACGATCAGTGCCCGGTTGCCGACGTGGGCGTGGTGCAGATGCACCAGGTTCTGCAACTGCCCCGTGGTGTACACGCCGTCGGGACGATCGCCGGGCACCAGGCGCGCCGGCCGGGGTCGCTCCCTCGCGCCCGTCGCCAGCACCACCGCGTCGGCCGTGACGGTGCGGACGCCCCGCGGCGAGGTGATCTGCAGCCGTCGCTCGCCTGCCCAGTTGGTGACCATCGCTTGGGTCTCCAGCGTGGCGCCCGCGTCGAGCGCCATCGAGGTGAGTCGCCTTGCGTATGCGGGGCCGCAGATGAACCGCTTGAGGTCGCGCATGCCGTAGCCCGGATGGTCGCTGTGGCGTGGGATTCCGCCGGTCTCGGCTTCACGTTCGATGACGAGGACCCCACCGTCGACCCGGGGGGCGAGTGCGGCGGCGGCGGTCAAGCCCGACGGCCCGCCTCCGACGATCGCCACCGCGACATGTTCTTCGGTCATCGAGCCTGGCCGCCCGCATCCAACAGCGCCTTGGTGTGCGCACCGCAGTAGAAGCCTTGGCAGCGGCCGTTCATGACCCGGGTGCGACGCCGCAGCCCGTCGAGATCGGCTGGTGGGATGGGGGATTGGAACGCGTCGCGAAGCTCGCCCGCGGTGACCCGTTCACAGAAGCAGATGATGCGGCCGTATTCGGAATCGGCGGCGATGCGCTCGCCATCCTGATACGGGCGAAGGTAGGCGTCCCCCAGGTTCGGCATCTTGGGCGGCGGTGGGAGATCCGGGCGTTCGGTCACGTCGAGGCCGGCATCGTCGAGCAGACCCGTCACGTATTCCGCGATCGCCATTCCGGAAGTCAGCCCGGTGGATCGGATTCCGCCGACCAGCAGGTAGCGCGCTGCTACGTTGATGTCGATGAGATAGTCGTCCTGGTCGATCGCGGCGCGCAGCCCGGCGTAGGTGGCGGTGATCTCTTCGTCGAACAGCGACGGCATCAGCGCGCGGCCCTTGGACACCAGGAATTCGAACCCTTCCTCCGAAGTTCCTGTCGCGGTACGGTCTTGAAGGTTTTCCGACGTCGGGCCCACCATCACGTTGCCGTAGATGGTCGGGCTGACCAGCACCCCCTTGCCACGGGATGACGGCACGGCCAGCACGATGCACGGCACCATTGGCCGGGCCAGTTTGTCGAACACCAGCAGTTCACCGCGGCGCGGCGTGACGGCGAAGCGGTGATGGCCGAACTCGGCGTCGAGATGGTCGGCGCCAAGACCCGCCGCGTTGATGACCCAACGCCCGCACACATCGCCGCGGGTTGTCTGCAGCGTGGTGCGCCCGTCATCGGCCACCGCCCCGGTTACCCGCGCGCCACGCATCAGCCGCGCGCCGCGTGCTACGGCATCGGTCGCCAGGGCGAGGTTCGTCGTCCAGGTGCAGATGATCGACTCACCGGGCACCGTCAGCCCGCCGAGTACACCGTGGCCCAGGTCGGGAACCCGCCGATACACCTCGTCGGCACCGACGATCTCGCAGCGGTGGTAGAAGTTTCGTTCGGCCTTTTCCTTCAGAGCGGGAAGGGCGTCGAGCTCTTCGTCGGTCCATGCGACGAGCAGTGCGCCGGTGTGCTCGACTGGGATACCCGTCTGTTCGGCGTAGGCACCGAGCAACTCGTAGCCGCGCGCCACCAGTCGTGACTCGAGTGTGTCGGGAGTCGCGTCGTATCCGGTGTGCAGCAGCGCGGTATTGGCCTTGCTGGTGCCGTCACCGACGTCGTTACGTGCTTCGAGCAGGGTGACCGAGAGTTTCGTGCCCGCGAGCGCCCGCGCAATCGCCGAGCCGACGATCCCGCCGCCGACGACGATGACGTCACTGATATCGACGGCGGCACTCATGGGACGGTCGTCTCCTCATGCACGAGAACCGATTCCGCGGCGCGCATCCATCGCGACATGAACTCCTCGGCTCGGTCGGTTGACCACTGCGGTAGGTAGGTGTGGTCGGGTGTCCACGTGCCGACGGCGTCTGTCACGTCGAGACCGGTATCGAGCGCCAGTCGCGCACATGCGGCGGCGCCGAGCGCGGTGGCGTGCAGCGAGGGGTAGACGTCGACGGGGATCCGCGCCAAGTCGGCCTGCGCCTGCATGAGAACCGTGGACTGAGTGAGCCCTCCGTCGACCCTCAGCCGGGTCAACGGCTGTCCCAAATCGGAGGCCACCAGGTCGGCCAGCGCCGCGACCTGAGCGGCGATGCCCTCCAGAAGGGCACGCACCAATTGGCCGCGCCCGCTTGACAGTGACATGCCGCTGAACGACGCGCCGGCCGCTGAGTCCCACCACGGCGCCGCCAATCCGGCCAGGGCGGGGACACACAGCACGCCGTCACTGGAATCTGCTGCGACAGAGTCGATTTCATTCGCCGCAGGCACCAGCCCCAGGTCGACTGCCCAGCGCACCGCGGACGCCGCCGTGTAGACCTGACCGTCGACGCAATACGACGTGTGCTCGCGCAACCGCCACGCCACCGAGGTGGTCAAGCCCGACGTCGACCGGGCCGGGTTGGCGCCGAGCTGGGCCAGCAGGAAGGCGCCGGTGCCGAATGTGGCTTTGGCATCGCCTGGCGTCAGGCAGCTTTCGGCCAACAGTGCCGCCTGCTGGTCGACGATCAGTCCGGCGACGGGAATCGTCGGCCCGAAAGCATCTGTGCTGCCGACGATCTGGTCACAGCCGACGATCTCGGGTAGCGCCTCGCCGGTCAGGCCGAATAAACCGATCAGCTCGTCGTCCCATTCGGCGGAGTCCAGAGAGGTCAGCAGTGACCTGCTGGCCGTCGACGCGTCGGTGACAAACGCACCGCACAACCGGTGCACCAGCCAGGTGTCGGTGGTGGCGACCACACCGGCAGTCGTCATATTCGCTCGGATCCACGCCATCTTCGGTGCGGTGAAATAGGGGTCGAGCACCAGACCTGTGCGCTGTGCGACGGTGTCCGCGGATGCCTGTAGCGGCGCGCAGATCGACTCGGCCCGGCGGTCCTGCCACACCACGGCAGGTGTCAACGGGCGGCCGGTGCCGCGGTCCCAGGCCAGCACGGTCTCGCCCTGGTTGGCCAGCGCCACCGCCGCGACCGGAACGTCCGCCTGCGCCAAGGCGTTTCGGCCGGCGCTGACGACCGAGTCGAACAGCGCCTCCGGGTCCTGCTCGACTGCGCCGCCTGCCGAGTACTCCGGCCGCACCGCCACCTCTGCGATCGAGACGACCTGCCCGGCCTCGTCGACCACGATGGCCTTGGTGCCCGAAGTCCCCTGGTCGATGGCCAGGAAGTGGTGCATGAGCAGCCCCGCCGTCCTTCCTAGTCCTTGGACGCCTGCGCCTCCAGCTCGGCATCGATCGACGCCATGCCGGGCATCGTCAGTCCGCTCTTGCCGCGGGTCACCAGCAGGTAGCCGAGATAGCACGCACCGATGACCACCATCACGATGACGTATGCCCACGCCTGTTTGAAACTCGAGTCCCGGAACAGCGCGAGCTCGAACACCAGCCACACCACGGCAACCACCAGGATCGGGATCTCCCACGCGCCGAGGTTGAACTTGTCGCTCACCGGCAGGGACTTGCGCTTGATCAGGTACAGCACCACCGTCGATGCGTACATCACCGCGGGGAGCAGGGTGGCCGCACCGAACAAGGTGAACAGGGCGGTCTCCGAATGCGAGAAGATCGCCAGGATCAGTTCGGCGAGGACGACATACAGCACGGTGGCCTTCAGCGGCGTGTGGAAGGTCGGCGAAACCTGTTGCCACTGCTGCCAGCCGGGGAAGCGCTCGTCACGCGACATGGCCCAGGTCAACCGCACACCGGTGATCATGATCACCAGTCCGCAGGCGAAGATCGCCAGCACCACCATCAGCAGCAGCAGGGTCGCGACGGCTGAACCGAGGGTGTTGTGGATGACGTCGGCGATCGGGGTGCCGGACTCGGCCAGCGCGACGGGATCGCCCGCGGCGAGTGTGACGGCGACGATGAAGATGAAGCCGAGCACACCGGAGGCGAGTACCGCCTGCCACATCGCCCGCGGCACAACGCGTTCGGGGTCGTTGGTCTCCTCGGCCAGGTTGGCCGCGGACTCGAAGCCGACGATGGTGAAGGCGCCCAGAAGGAACCCGAGCATCCACGGGCCCGCCGTTGTCAGCTCACCGAAGCTCCAGTAGCCCTCCGCGGGCACGGCGCCCGTGCTGACCAGATTCGAGAAGTCCATGTCTCCGCGCACGGCGGCCACGATGAGCAGCAGCACCGTCAGCGCCACCATGCCGATGAGTTCGAGCGAGACGAAGGTGTTGTTCACCCGTTCCGCCCACCGCGTCGAGAACGCCACCAACGCTGCCTGAATCAGCAGCACGACGGCGGTCACCAGCCACGCGATCGTCGCGGTGCCCTCGTAGTTCAGCAGCACCGGGAAGATCGTCGACGCGATCGTGTAGTCCACCGCGACCACCACGATGGCCAGGAACGTGAACGAGATCCAGCCGAGGATCCAGCCAAGCACCGGGTTGGCCAGCCGCGACATCCACTGGTAGTGGTAGCCGGTCACCGGGATTCGCGCGGCGAGTGCGCCGAGGACGAAGGCCACCGCCAACTGGCCGACGGTGGCGATCGGCCACGTCCAGATGCCCATCGGTCCCGACGAGTTCAGAACCGCTCCGTAGGTGGTGAAAATGCCGGTGGCGATGGAGACGAAGGCGAACGCCACTGCGAACGACGCGAATCGTCCGGTGCGCCGCTCCAGGGACTGGTCATAGCCGAATTTTGCCAGGTCAGCGGCATCGCTGGCGGCTGGGGGTTCCGGATTCGTCATCGTTTCCTCCAGTGGTATAGACCATGTGGTCGAACCGTAGTATGGGTGTGACTCAGGCCACCGTCAAGCCCAACGGCGCCCGATTACGAAGTGTTTACAAATCGGTGGCCTATACCAGCTGGTTGACGGACGCGGTTACTCTGCAGAGATGCCCGCCGCCGCCAGGGACCAGGCACCCGCCACCCCGAGATACATCGCGATTGCGGCCCTGGTTCGCGACCGCATCGCCACTGAGCAGTTGGGACCTCACACGTTGCTGCCCTCCGAGCGAGAGCTCGCCGAACAGCACGGTGTCAGTCGCATGACCGCCCGCCAGGCGCTGTCTCTGCTCGAAAGCGAGGGGGTGGTCTACCGCAGGCCGCCCCGCGGCACCTTCGTCGCCGAGCCGCGGGTGCGGTTCCACATCGGCAGCTTCTCGGAGGAGGTGTCCCGGCTGGGGCGCCGCCCGGCCGCGCGCCTGATGTGGGCCGAACACCAACACCCGACGCCCGCGGTCCGGCTGGCACTCGGTCTCGACGACGCCGCAATGGTCAACGTGTTTCATCGGCTGCGCACCGTCGATGACGTCCCGTTCGCGCTGGAGACGACGTTCCTGCCCGCCGATCTCACCCCAGGCATCCTCGACGAACCCGACGACGGGTCGCTGTGGGCGATCCTGCGCAGCCGCTACGGCGTCGACCTGGCTCGCTCGACCGCTGTGCTGGAGTCGATCGTGCTCGACGATGCGTCCAGTTCGCAGCTCGGAGTGCGCGCGGGATCGGCGGGTACCCTGCTGACCCGCTGCACCGAGGACAGCACCGGCCGGTGTGTGGAATACGCCCGCGATGTGTACCGCGCCGACCGCGCCTCGTTCGAGGTGTCCGAACTGCTCGGCGCGCATCGACTCTCGGCCGTCTAGCGGTCGGGACGGCTGCCGTAAGCTGCCTAAACGTGGCATCTCGACGCAGGCTCGGCGTGATGGGCGGGACGTTCGATCCCGTTCACAACGGGCACCTGGTCGCAGCCAGCGAGGTTGCCGACCTGTTCGATCTGGACCAGGTGGTGTTCGTGCCGACCGGCCAGCCGTGGCAGAAGAGCCGCGATGTCACGCCCGCCGAGGACCGCTACCTGATGACCGTCATCGCCACCGCATCCAATCCGCGGTTCTCCGTGAGCCGGGCCGACATCGACCGCGGTGGGCCGACGTACACCCGCGACACCCTGCGTGATCTGCAGGCGTTCAACCCCGACGCCGATCTTTACTTCATCACCGGCGCCGACGCGCTGGCCTCGATCCTGACGTGGCAGGACTGGGAGGAGCTGTTCGCCCTCGCCAAGTTCGTCGGGGTGAGCCGACCCGGCTACGAACTCGACGGCAAGCACATCGAGAAGGCGCTCAAAGAGATGCCGCCCGACGCGCTGACCCTGGTCGAGGTGCCCGCTCTGGCGATCTCGTCGACCGACTGCCGCAAGCGCGCCGAGGTGAACAGGCCGATCTGGTATCTGGTGCCCGACGGTGTCGTGCAGTACGTGTCCAAGCGAGGCCTCTACCGTACGCAGGTACTTGCCGCACAGGAGCATTCGCGGTGACCGCCTCCGATGAAGCCATCGCGATGGCGACGGTGGCCGCGCGGGCGGCGTCGTCGAAACTCGCCGAAGACGTCGTCGTCATCGACGTGTCCGGCCAGCTGGTGATCACCGATTGCTTCGTGATCGCGTCGGCGTCCAACGAACGTCAGGTCAACGCGATCGTCGACGAGGTGGAGGAGAAGATGCGGCTGGCCGGTTACAAGCCGGCACGCAGGGAGGGCGCCCGCGAAGGACGCTGGACCCTGTTGGATTTCGTCGACATCGTGGTGCACATCCAGCATCAGGACGAGCGCAACTTCTATGCGCTGGACCGGTTGTGGCGGGACTGCCCGATCGTCCCCGTCGACCTCGACGGGGAGGCGCCGTGACGATCCGCCGCCTGGTGATGCTGCGACACGGGCAGACCGAGTTCAATGCGGGAAACCGCATGCAGGGCCAACTCGACACCGATCTCAGCGACCTCGGCCGGGATCAGGCCGCCGCCGTCGCGGAGGTGCTGGCCAAACGGCAACCGCTGCTGATCGTCTCCTCCGACCTTCGTCGTGCGCTCGACACCGCGGAATCCCTCGGGGAGCGGTCCGGTCTGCCCGTGGAGGTGGACGCCCGGCTCCGCGAGACACACCTCGGCGACTGGCAGGGTTTGACTCATATCGAGGTCGACGCAGCGGCGCCGGGAGCGCGCATCGCGTGGCGCAACGACGCGACGTGGGCGCCGCACGGTGGGGAGAGCCGAGTCGACGTTGCGGCGCGGGGCGTGCCGATGATCAAGGAACTTGTCTGCGATCAAACCGAGTGGGGGACAGACGAACCCGAACGGCCGGTGGTGCTGGTTGCACACGGCGGGCTGATCGCCGCGCTGACGGCGGCGCTGCTGAAACTACCGGTGGACAACTGGCCGGCGCTTGGCGGCATGGGTAACGCCAGCTGGGTGCAGCTGTCGGGGCATTCCGACGACGACGCGGACTTCGACGATATCCGGTGGCGCCTCGATGTGTGGAACGCCTCGGCCCAGGTCGCCAACGATGTCCTCTGACACCAACCAATCCCCGAGCCGCTCCGCCCCAGCCCGCCGGCGGACACTTCTCGTTTTCTGCGACTCCCTCTCGTATTACGGGCCGACCGGCGGCGTGCCTGCCGACGATCCGCGGATCTGGCCCAATATCGTTGCTGCACATCTTGATTGGGACGTCGAGCTCATCGGCCGGATCGGCTGGACCTGCCGCGATGTGTGGTGGGCGGCGACGCAGGATCCGCGCGCCTGGGCGGCCCTGCCCCGTGCTGGAGCCGTTATCTTCGCGACCAGCGGGATGGACTCGCTGCCATCGCCATTGCCGACAGCGTTGCGTGAGCTGATCCGCTACGTGCGTCCGTCGTGGCTTCGCCGCTGGGTACGTGATGGCTACAGTTGGGCACAGCCAAGGTTGTCTCCGATCGCACGTGCGGCGCTGCCGCCGCACGTCTCCGTCGAATATCTCGAACTGACCCGCGGTGCAATCGATTTCAACCGACCCGGTATTCCCATCGTCGCGTCATTGCCCTCGGTGCATGTCGCCGAGACGTACGGCAAGGCCCACCATGGAAGGCCGGGCACGGTGAAAGCGATCACCGAATGGGCAGCGCAACACGATGTACCGGTGGTCGACCTGAAAGCTGCGGTCGCCGAGCACATCATGAGCGGTAGAGGAAATCCCGACGGCATCCACTGGAATTTCGAGGCACATCAAGCGGTTGCCGAACTGATGCTCAAGGGCCTGCAGGAAGCCGGCGTTGTGCAGGAGGACGCTTCCTAGCATGGCAGTCGTCGTGGTCACCGACTCGTCCTCGCGTCTGCAGCCCGAGGACCTCGAGCGCTGCGGTATACGGCAGGTACCGCTACACATCCTGCTGGACGGCAAGAATTTCCGCGACGGCGATGACGATGTGCCTGCCGATGTCCACCTGCGCCACGCCACCACGGCGGGCGCTACGCCTGCCGAACTCGCCGATGCCTACCGTGAAGCGCTGACGCACAGCGGCGGCGACGGGGTGGTGGCCGTGCACATATCGGCCGCGCTGTCGAGCACCTACAGTTCTGCGGTGTCGGTGGCGCGCGAGTTCGGTCCCTCGGTGCGCGTCGTCAACTCCAGGTCGGCCGCGATGGGAGTGGGGTTCGTCGCCTTGGCGGCCGCGCAGCAGGCCGCCGCCGGTGCAGACCTGAATGCCGTTGAGGCCGCGGCTCGTTCGGCCGTTCCGCGCGTCCACGCGTTCATCGTCGTGCACCGGCTCGACAATCTGCGGCGCAGCGGCAGAATTCGCAGGGGAGCGTCACTGTTGGGTTCCGCCTTGTCGCTGAAGCCATTGTTGTGCCTCGACGTCGACGGCAGGTTGGTGCTTGCCCAGCGGATCCGCACCGCCACAAAGGCACATGCGGCGATGATCGACCAGGTAGTCGAGATGGTCGGCGACGGAAGTGCCAAGATCGCCGTCCACCACGTCGACAACCGTGACACCGCCGATGACGTCGCCAAGACGTTGACGGAGCGGCTCCCGCAGATCGCCCCTCCCACCGTCACCGACATGGGTCCCGTGCTCGCGGTACACGTCGGGGCTGGCGCGATCGGCGTCTGCGTCGGACTCGACGACTAATGCCCTGGCTGGATCTTGCCCGCAGTGAACGGGAAGACTTCGCCGCGTTTCTCGAGTCGCTGTCGCCGGAGCAATGGGAGGCGGCGACGCTGTGTGAGCGGTGGAATGTCCGCGAGGTCGTCGCGCATGCAATCAGCTTCGACGAACTGCACGGCGGCGCGTTGGTTCGCCGATTCCTCAAGGGTTGGCTCAGTGTTGACCGGATCAACCAGGTTGGGGTCGACGACTACGCCGACCACACTGCGGGCGAGCTGATCGCGCTGATCAGGACGCACGCTGAACCGCGTGGGTTGACGGCGGGTTTCGGCGGACGGATCGCGCTCACCGACAACATGATCCATCAGCAGGACATCCGCAGGCCGCTGCATCTACCCCGCACGATCGATGATCGGCGACTTCGCGTTGCGCTGGACTTCGCACTCACCGCGCCGACCATCCGCGGCGCGCGGCGCACGAAGCGCCTTCACCTCGTCGCGACCGACCTCGACTGGTCTCACGGCGAAGGTCCCGAGGTAGAGGGTCCCGGCGAGGCATTGCTGATGGCGATGGCGGGCCGCCGTGACGCGCTGAGGGATCTCAGCGGCCCGGGAAAGGCTGAACTCGGCGCACGGATGTGACGAGGTGGCCGCCCCGAAACCACGCTGCTGACAGCACCTGAGTCACATGCAGGGTCGCTTCACACCCTCGAGTCTGCTGACAGATCGTGCGTTCGTCGCTGATCGCGATCTCTCTGCAGTCTCGCGGGTGGTGATGGCGGAGTCGACGGAGTGGTGATCTAGCTAGCCGGCGAACCGCCCGGTGACCGGCGGCAGATCCTTCAACGTCATGATTCCCGGTGCCGCCGCGACGACGGCCGGTACGGCATTGGTCACCGGCAGGGCGGTATAGATCATCCCGAGACCCATGAAGCCGGGTTCGGTCCATTCCTTGGGTGGCAGGCAGTGCAGCACGGTGCGCATATTGGGCAGCCCGAAAACCTGGATGACGTGCCCGTGCTCGAGCGGTTTGGGAGGCGTCACATGATCGCCCATGATCCAGTTGAATCCGACACTCACGACGTTCCTGTCGCCGACCCAGCCGCGGTGGTAACCCATCACACCGCCCACGGTGTCCTTCGGGATCTGCATGAACCCGAGATCGGTGTCGCCGGTGGCCGGGGTGAAAGTGACGTCGAACGTCATCCGATCGAGCTTGGCCCCGATCGCGTCGGCCATCATCGCCGCGGACTCGGCGAAGACCTCGCTTTCCCTTCGCACGCTTTCGGCAAGGCCCGGAGTGTCCGGGCCCTGCGAGAAGCCCATGGCGGTCTGCGTGCCCGCCGACTCGTAGGTGGAACAATCGACCGACTCGGTGATCCGGATCTCGTCCACCCGCTCACATGATCCGCTGAGCACCATGCCGACCATGTTGGTCATGCCCGGATGTGCGCCGCTGCCGAATATCGTCGAATCGCCCTTCTCGCAGGCCTTTCGGATCCGGTCCAAATCCTCGGGCGTCTGCTTGCCGCCGGTGATCCACGCTGCGCTGGAGCAGACGTTGACACCGGCCTCCAGTAGCCGGGTCAGCTCGTCGATGTTCGGCCACAGCGGGTTATAGCAGCAGGCGTCAGGCTTCAATGCGATCAACGCGTCGATGTCGTTGGTCGCCGCCACCCCGGTGGGCTCGGGCCAGCCGGCCAGTTCGGCCGCATCCACTCCGACCTTGTCTGCGCCGTGTGCGTAGACGCCGACCAGTTCCATGTCGGGCCTGCCGATGATGGCGTGTAGCGAACGCTTTCCGATGTTTCCCGTCGTCCACTGAATCACTTTCAGCGGTCGGTCGGCAACCATACGTGGCTCCTCGTGTGGCGTATTCGTAGCGGATCACCTGTGGTCACTATGTATACGCGAGGACGCGCTCGGCGAGCCGCGACACCGGGGTGCTGGCATGATCTGGTCGATGCAGCACTTCCTGCCTGCGACCCCGTCGACGGTGCACTGGGGCTACTTCGACCCCCGGCTGGCGCCGACGTTGACCGTGGCGCCGGGGGACCTCGTCGCGATCGAGACGCTCACCCATCACGCGGGTGACGCACCCGATCTCTTGATGGACAAGGGCATCTCCGAGGTGTTCGACGCGGTGTCGGACCGTGGACCGGGGCCGCACCTTCTCACCGGACCCATCGCGGTCGAGGGTGCCAAGCCCGGCGATCTGTTGCAGGTCGACATCCTCGAAGCAGTCCCGCGGCTGCCCTACGGATCGAACCTCGCCGCGCATTGGGGGCACCTCTACTCCGAGTTCGCCACCGAGCGGGTCACGGTGTACGAGCTCGACACCAACGCCATGCTCGGCCGTGCGCTGTTCGGTTACGACTGGACCGTCACACCGCTGGCAGACGCTGCGGGCACGATCGTTTCGCCCGATCCGGCCGCGCGCGCACCTGCGCTGCCCGGAGTCGTCGTGCCGCTGCGACCGCACTTCGGCACCATGGGCGTAGCGCCCGCCGAGCCGCAGCGGGTGTCGTCGGTGCCGCCCGGCGACCACGGCGGAAACGTCGACAACTGGCGCATCGGCGCGGGCGGCCGCATGTACTACCCGGTGCAGGTGCCGGGTGGGTTGCTGTCGGTCGGCGATCCGCACGTCTCGCAGGGCGACGGGGAGATCAGCGGGACTGCACTGGAGTCATCGCTGAACGGGTTGTTGCGCTTGACGATTCGCCGTGATCTCCCGTTCACGGTACCCGTGCTGGAGACCGCGACCGAACTTCTCGTCCACGGTTTCGGCGACTCGTTGGACGAGGCGATGAGGTCCGCGGCGCTGCGTACCCTCGACGTCCTGGTCGACCATTTCGGTCAAAGTCGCGCGGACGCCTACTCATTCATGTCTGTGGCCGTCGACTTCACGGTCACCCAGGTGGTCGACCAACGCCAGGGTGTGCATGCGCGCATCGACAAACGATGTTTCCCACACTGGCCGGGGTGACCGAGTTGACCGGCGGAATTCGCGCATTCACCTTCACCCCGCGCGACGGTGTCCCCCCGGCCGTCGCACCTTTCGCTCACGCCACGGCCGCCGGTCCAACGCTGTATGTGACCGGGCAGATGCCCACCGATGTGACCGGCACCGTCGTCGGCGACGAGGTGGCGACCCAGACGGATCAGGTCCTTGGCAACCTGTTGCGTGTCACCCAACTGTGCGGCGGGGGACTGGCCGACGTCGTCTCGGTGCGCGCCTTCCTGATCGACTGGAACGACTACGACGCCTTCAACGCCGCCTACGCGCACTGGTTCCCCGACCGGCTGCCGAGCCGCACGTGTGTGGGCACCACGGGTCTTGCGGTCGGTGCGCTCGTCGAAATCGATTGGGTGTGTTGGCGAAACGACGGTTGGGGCCTATAGCGGGGCTCGCTTGGTCGGCATCGCCTCGTCGAGCGCGGCGGTGGTGGCGAGGTGCTCGGCGAGGACGAGTGACTCGAGGGCCGTCGTCCACGACTCGTAGTACGGGCGATCCGGCTGCTCGGCGATGCTGGCCATCAGGCGATGTCGAAACGCATCCCATGGCAGGCCCAGCCGCTCGACCACAGCGACCGCGATGGCCAACGAGCGAGCCTGCCACGGTGCGTCGAAGACGAGTTCGCCGTTGTCGCGGGGCAGCGACTCGTCGTCGAACGGGGTGGCCGTCACAGCCGCTGCACCCCGATCATGGAATCGCGCGTGACGAGGGCCGCGAGTTGCTCCTCGGACAGGTCGTCGGTGCCCGCCGGTCGCATCGGGAGTACCAGGTACCGCGCCTCCGCACTGGAATCCCATACCCGGACTTCGACGTCGTCGGCGATGACGGTGCCCATCTCGGCGAGCAGCTTGCGGGGCTCCCGCACCGCACGCGAACGGTAGGCGGGCGCTTTGTACCACTTCGGTGGCAGGCCGAGCGTCGGCCACGGGTAGCACGAGCACAGCGTGCAGACGACCAGGTTGTGAACCGTCGGGGTGTTCTCCACCACGACCATGTATTCGCCCTCGGGCCCGCTGAAGCCGAATTCGGCGATGGCCGCCGTGCCGTCTGCCAACAACCGCGCCCTGAATTCGGGATCTGTCCACGCCCGGGCGACGACCCTGGCACCGTTCATGGGTCCGAGGGTGTCCTCGAAACGCGCGACGATCTGGTCCACCGCGTCGACGTCCAGAATTCCCTTTTCGATGAGCACAGATTCGATGGCTGCTACTCGCGCCTGCACGGGTGCGATCGCTTCGGGATGGTGATGGTCTGGCATCACGCCTCCTGCAGATATCGCTCGAACAAGTCGATATGCACGACGTCGCCGTCTGTGCCGGCCTCGCCCCACAGTTCGCGGGACGTGAAGCGCACCGAATACAGGGGATCGGTGACCGAACCGCCGCCGTGCGCCTCGATATCGTCGAATTCGGCTGCCTCGTCGACGCGCACGATGGTTCCGCGCCTGCCCTGGACGTAGCGGGGCGCGCGGGTGTGGCCATGGGGGTGTCGCTCTCGTACCCGCACCGTGTCGCCGATCGCGAAACTCGGGGTGGTCCTGGACGCGAGGTCGGCAGGCAGTACGCCGCGGTCGGGCCGTGACAGCGGGAACTGCCCGCCCGCGCGGCGATCGAGTTCTTCGCGCGTGGTCATGCCCGCTTCCACCACGAGCGTGGTGACGCCGGTAAGCCAGTGTTCGTAGTAGGGCGATGACAGGTAGTGCGCGGGATCCATCCGCTCGATCGAATGCCGGAATTTGCCGCCGGGGCCGCCGAGCGAACCGATCGCCCCGATCATCAGTCGAAAGGTGCGCCGTTCCCACTCCTCGGCGAACATCGGCTCGCTTTCGGTGTGCTCGATCGGGCCGAAACCGTCCAGCCCACCAAGGTCGTGCACACCGTCCACGTCGGGATCATACGAATTTCTGCCCCGACACCGATCCACTTCCCCCAATCGGGGGACAGACGGTTCAACCGGTCCGAGGGCTGGTTGGCCGACATACATCACCTCGTCGCTGGGACATAGTTATCTCATCGCCGGAAGAAATCGGCAGGAGAGCTGAAAAGCCAACCAACACAAGGAGATTCGAAATGACCACCACCATCGCCCGCAGCTTCACCCGCTACATCGCCCTCCCGGTCGTCTCGGCAGGCATCCTCGGCGGCGCCGCCCTCGGCCTGGCAGGCATGGCCAACGCCACGACCACGGTCACCCAGAACGGCCCCAACGCCTCGATCGTCACCTCACCGGACACCTACGCCAAGCCGGCGCCGACCGCGATCCCCGGCTGGTACCACCACCACGGCATCGGCCGTCTGGCGATGTTCAACCAGTAAGCGACAACCGAGTAGATCCACCCGCCAATTGAGGCCCTCCCCGGCAGCGGTCAACTCCGGGGAGGGCCTCCCTCGTTACTGGGAATGCTCCACAGAGCGGACTTCATCCACAGTCGTCGGCTATCGGGGTCTCGGCAGGCGGTTACGGTCACGCGCCGGACCTACCGTCGGGCATATGGGAACCGAACTGCCCACCGAACGTCTTCAGCGCAGGCTCTGCGCAGAGGCCGAGGCGGAATCCGGGTCGAACGACGACGGCAATTCCGATGCCGCACTGTCGCGTTGGCTGCCCGACGCAGGTGCCGGGGCACAGCCAGGGTGGCTCGCGGCCGCCCGTGCAGACCCCGGCCGCGCCGGTGCCATCGCGTTGGGCGTCGTCGGAGTGATCGCCGTGTTGGTGACCATCTTCACGCTGCTCCGGGACAACACCCCGCCGGTGACATCGGCGAAACTGCCACCGGTGGAGATGGTTTCAACGGCACAGCCCACTCCGTCGACGCCTGCCCCCGAGGGGCCGGTCGTCGTGAGCGTCGTCGGGCTTGTGCACAAGCCGGGTCTGGTGACTTTGTCGTCGGGGGCACGCATCGCCGACGCGCTCAGCGCCGCGGGTGGCGCGCTCGACGGCGCCGATCTGATCGGCCTGAACATGGCTCGTCGCCTCGCCGACGGCGAGCAGATCATCGTCGGCATCGCAGCGCCTCCTGGGGAACCAACGACCATGGGCAGTTCGGTGGCGACGCAGCCGACGGGATCCGCATCGGCGAGCGGCCGGGAGCAGGCCGCAAGCGAGTCGGCGGCCGGCGCTCCGGTCGACCTCAACACCGCGACCGAAGAGCAGCTCGACGCGCTGCCGGGTGTCGGACCGGTGACCGCGGCGGCCATCATCGCGTGGCGTGACGCCAACGGGTCGTTCGCCAGCGTCGACCAGCTTGCCGACGTGGACGGTATCGGGCCTGCCCGCCTCGAGAAGCTGCGTGCCCAGGTTCATGTGTGAGCGTCGCGGACGGTCGCGAGGTCCGCCTGGATCTGCGTCTTGTTCCTGCGGCGCTGACGAGCTGGGCGGTCACGGCCGCTGGGATTCTGTGGTCGATCAGCGGTGTCATCGCGCTGCTGTCGGCGGCGATCGCCGCCGCGAGTGTGACGGCGTGGTGGGGCGGCAGACATCGTGCGCCGCATGATGGCGCGCGAATGACGGCGGCGGCCGTGGTCGCGATCGCGTTG
This sequence comes from Mycolicibacterium stellerae, assembly GCF_003719305.1. GTDB lineage: Bacteria > Actinomycetota > Actinomycetes > Mycobacteriales > Mycobacteriaceae > Mycobacterium > Mycobacterium stellerae. The sequence goes on along the minus strand of NZ_RARC01000006.1, from coordinate 144,978 downwards.
ATAGGGCTTGGCTTCGCCGTCGCGGTGCAGCTGCGCGTTGAGCAGGTCCAGGGCCATCCGCTCGTGGACCGTTACGGTGACGCCACCGCCGTCATCGTCACGTCAAGCGAAACGCCGAGGATGCTGGGCGGCGGAAGGTTGATGTTTCGCGGGTCTCTGCGATACGTCGCCGGTGACGAAATGTCGGGCCGGGTAGTGGTTTTCGCGTCGGTGGCCGGATTCGCCGAGCTGACAGCGGGCCAGCCCGCCGCTTTCACGGCCCGGATCTCCAGGCCGACTCGACGCGATCTCACGGTCGCCGTGCTTTCGGCAACCGGAGAACCGACGATGGGGGAGGCCGCGCCGATCCAGCGGGCGGGGCAACGGGTACGCAGTGCGTTCGCCACCGCGGCACGCGATGCCTTGCCCGCCGATCAGGCGGCGATGCTTCCTGCCCTCGTCCTCGGTGACACCTCGGCACTGTCGGCCGACACCACCGCGCATTTTCGTGCCGCGGGGTTGACGCACCTCACGGCGGTGTCGGGCGCGAACGTGACGATCGTCTGCGGCGCGGTGCTGCTGGTGGCGGTCTTCGTCGGCCCTCGAACAGCGGTCGTGTTGGCCGGCGCCGCCTTGGTGGCGTTCGTCATCGTCGTGCAACCGTCGGCGAGCGTGTTGCGCGCCGCGGTGATGGCGGCCATCACGCTGCTGGCCGTCGTGACACACCGCCGCAGACAGGCGATCCCGGTGCTGGCGGCGGCGGTCATCGCGTTGATGATCGCGGCCCCCGAACTCGCCGTCGACGTCGGCTTCGCCCTTTCGGTGTCGGCGACAGCTGCCCTTGTGGTGATCGCACCAGGATGGTCGCGACGGCTGGTCGCCCGCGGCTGGCCCAAGCCGTTGGCCGACGCGGTGAGCGTCGCCGTCGCCGCACAGCTGGTGACGGCGCCGCTGGTGGCGGCCATTTCGGGCAGGTTGAGCGTGGTCGCGGCGCTGGCCAACCTCGCGGTGGCCGCCGTGATCGCCCCGATCACCGTCATCGGTACCGCGGCGGCCGCGCTGTCGGTGTTGTGGCCTGCGGGTGCGGATCTTCTGATCAGGTTCACCGGACCCGAGCTGTGGTGGCTGTTGAACGTGGCGCGATGGGCGGCGGGCATCCCCGGCGCTTCTGTGCCCGTGCCAGCAGGGCTGCCCGGTGCACTGACCGTCGGAGCCGCGGCCACCGCGGCGGTCATGCTGTGGCGGTGGTGCCGGAGGCGGCTGTCGGCGCGGCATGACACGATCGGGGCATGAGCCACGCTTGCGGGGGCGGTGCATGAGCGAACCGGTCCCCCGATTGCATCTTGTGCTGGGGGACGAGGAGTTTCTGGTCGAGCGTGCGGTCGCCGCTGTCCTGCGCGCCGCGCGCAAGCAGGCGGGTACCGACGACGTCCCGGTGAACCGCATGCGTGCCGGCGAGGTCAGCACGGCCGAACTCGCCGAGCTGCTCAGCCCCTCGTTGTTCGCCGATGAGCGGGTGGTGGTGCTGGAGTCCGCCGCCGAAGCGGGCAAGGAGGCGGTGGCCCTCATCGAGAGCGCGGCCGCCGACCTACCGGATGGCACCCTGCTCGTCGTCGTGCATTCGGGCGGAGGGCGCGCCAAGGCGCTGGCCGGGAAGTTGAAGGACCTCGGCGCGAAGGTTCATCCGTGTGCCCGCATCGCCAAAGCCGCCGAGCGCGCCGAGTTCGTCCGCGGCGAGTTCCGCGCCTTGAAGGTCAAGGTCTCCGATGACACCGTGACGGCCCTGCTTGACGCGGTGGGATCCGACATCCGCGAGCTCGCATCGGTCTGCTCGCAGCTGGTGGCCGATACCGACGGCACGGTGGACGCGGTCGCGGTGCGCCGCTATTACAGCGGCAAGGCGGAGGTGAAGGGCTTCGACATCGCCGACAAGGCGGTGGTCGGCGATGTCGCAGGCGCTGCCGAGGCGTTGCGCTGGGCGATGATGAGCGGCGAGCCCCATGTCGTGCTCGCCGATGCGCTCGCCGAGGCGGTGCACACGATCGCTCGGGTCGGGCCGCTGTCAGGTGACCATTACCGGCTGGCCTCCGAATTGGGCATGCCGCCGTGGCGGGTGCAGAAGGCACAGCGGCAGTCGCGACGCTGGTCGCGGGAATCGGTCGGGAAGGCGATGCAGTTGGTCGCGGCGCTCAACGCCGACGTGAAGGGCGCGGCGGCAGACGCCGACTATGCGTTGGAAGCGGCGGTGCGGAAAGTGGCGGAACTGGTCGCCGACCGGGACTGATCCCCAGTCGAATCAGAGCTTGTTGAAGGCGCGCGACAGCGCCGACTTCTTGTTCGCCGCCTGGTTCTTGTGGATGACGCCCTTGCTGGCGGCCTTGTCCAGCTTGCGGTTGGTCGACTCGAGCAACTCGGCGGCCTTTTCCTTCTCGCCCGCCTCGGCAGCCTCACGGAACGAGCGGACGGCCGTGCGCAGTGAGGACTTCACTGACTGGTTGCGCAGTCGGGCAAGCTCGTTGGTGCGGTTGCGCTTTACCTTCGACTTGATGTTGGCCACGCGCTAGTTCCTTCGTAAATCTTCGTTGGGGTTGGGCAAAGTCTGGCGCCCGTCGCACGGGCAGCGAGTGTTCAGATTACCAGCGCCGTGGGTAAAAGCCCAAAGTGGTCAAGAAGGGGAAGCCACTGGCCTGCGGAAACGCGGCGGTTGGGGCAGCATGTCAGGCGTGACCCTTCGAACATTGCCGACCGACACCGCGAAATCCGCCCGCGGCAATGGCCGCCGAACCGCGCGCTACGACGGAATTTTCGACGGCTACAACGACCTGGGCAGCTACTCCAAAGCCTTCGACGAGATGTTCGACGGGCAGGGCAACGTTCGCGGGCCGTACAAGGGCATCTTCGCCGAGCTCGCCCCGTCCGACGCCTCTGAGCTGGAAGCGCGCAACGAGGCCCTCGGTCGCGCGTTCGTCGATCAGGGCATCACGTTCTCACTGTCTGGCCAGGAACGCCCGTTCCCGCTCGACCTGGTGCCGCGAGTCATCTCCGCTGCCGAGTGGTCTCGGTTGGAGAAGGGCATCCGGCAGCGCGTCAAGGCGCTGGAGATGTATCTCGACGACATCTACGGTGAGCAGGAAATCCTGCGCGACGGGGTCATCCCGCGCAGGCTGGTCACCTCGTGTGAGCACTTCCACCGGGAAGCCGCGGGCATCGTCCCGCCCAACGGGGTGCGTATCCACGTGGCAGGCATCGACCTGGTTCGCGATGCGCAGGGCAACTTCCGGGTGCTGGAGGACAACCTGCGCTCTCCGTCGGGCGTGTCGTACGTGATGGAGAACCGCCGCACGATGGCGCGCGTCTTTCCCAACCTGTTCGCCTCTCATCGGGTGCGCGCGGTGGGCGACTACTCGTCGCATCTGCTGCGGGCGCTGCGCAACGCCGCTGCATCCAACGAAGCGGATCCGACCGTGGTGGTGCTGACGCCCGGGGTCTACAACTCCGCCTACTTCGAGCATTCCCTGCTCGCCAGGCAAATGGGTGTCGAGCTGGTCGAGGGGCGCGACCTGTTCTGCCGTGACAACACCGTCTACATGCGGACCACCGAGGGTGAGCGCCAGGTGGACGTCATCTACCGCCGCATCGACGATGACTTCCTCGATCCGATGCATTTCAATCCCAAGTCCGTGCTCGGCGTTGCCGGCGTGCTGAACGCGGCGCGCGCAGGCAACGTCGTCATCTCCAGCGCAGTCGGCAACGGCGTCGGCGACGACAAGCTCGTCTACACCTACGTGCCAACGATCATCGAGTACTACCTCGGCGAGAAGCCGTTGGTCGCCAACGTCGACACCTTCAGGTGCTGGCTCGACGACGAACGCGAGGAGGTGCTCGACCGTGTCGACGAGCTGGTGATCAAACCCGTCGAAGGCTCCGGCGGCTACGGCATTGTCTTCGGACCCAACGCCTCCGAGAAAGAGCTCGCCACGATCTGCAGAAAGATCCGCAACGACCCGCGCGGCTGGATCGCCCAGCCGGTCGTGCAACTGTCCACGGTGCCGACACAGATCGACGACAAACTGGCCCCGCGCCATGTTGACCTGCGGCCGTTCGCGGTGAACGACGGCGACGATGTGTGGGTTCTTCCGGGCGGCCTGACGCGCGTCGCGCTCCCGGAGGGATCGCTGGTGGTCAACTCGAGTCAGGGCGGCGGCTCCAAGGACACCTGGGTACTGGCGTCGCGCACCTCGGCGGCCGACCGCGAGCTGGCCGCCGCCGAAGTGGTCCGCAAGCTGCCCAAGGCGCCAAAGGGGGCGAAGAGCGACAAGAACGGCGAGTCGTCGGCGCAGCAGCAACAGCAGCAGTCGCAATCGCAGCCTCAGTCGCAGGGTCCCGGCCAGAGCCAGCAGCAGCAACAACAACAGCAGGCGGTGATGAATTGTGCTCGCCCGCAACGCTGAATCGCTGTATTGGATCGGGCGCTACGTGGAGCGCGCCGACGACACCGCCCGCATCCTCGATGTCACGGTCCACCAACTGCTCGAGGACTCCAGCGTCGACCCCGACCAGGCGTCCCGCACGCTGTTGCGGGTGCTGGGCATCGAGCCACCGGAAGATCAGGCGCTCGATGTCTGGTCGTTGACCGACCTGGTCGCTTTCAGCCGTGACACCAACGGTGGCTGCTCGATCGTCGAGTCGATATCGGCTGCGCGCGAGAACGCAAGAGGTGCACGTGAAGTCACGTCCACCGAAATCTGGGAGTGCCTCAACACGACGTATAACGCCCTACCCGAACGTGAGCGTGCAGCCAAGCGTCTGGGGCCCGCCGAGTTCTTGTCCTTCGTCGAGGGCCGTGCGGCGATGTTCGCCGGGCTTGCCGACTCGACCCTGTCCCGTGATGACGGCTATCGGTTCATGGTGCTCGGTCGTGCGGTCGAACGTGTCGACATGACGGTTCGACTGCTGCTTTCCCGCGTCGGGGACAGCGCCTCGTCGCCCGCCTGGGTGACGGTGCTGCGCTCCGCCGGTGCGCACGACACCTATCTGCGCACGTATCGCGGCGTGCTCGACGCGGTCCGCGTCGTCGAGTTCATGCTCTTGGACCGGTTGTTCCCGCGGTCGGTGTTCTATTCGCTTCGGCTGGCCGAGCACAGCCTCGACGAACTGCACCACCGCGCGCTGAACCGGGTCGGCGCCACTGCCGAAGCCCAGCGACTGCTGGGCCGGGCCCGCAGCGAGCTGGAGTTCCTTCGTCCCGGCGTGCTGTTGGAATCGCTCGAAGAGCGCCTTGCCGGCCTGCAGAAGACGTGTAGCGACGTCGGAGAAGCGTTGGCGCTGGAGTACTTCCACTCCGCGCCGTGGGTGGCGTGGACGGATGCGGGCCGCAACGGGTCGCTTGTCATCGAGGAAGGTGAGGTCTAGATGTGGCGCCTACGGGTGGTGCACTCGACCGGTTACGCGTACAAGTCACCGGTGACCGCCTCGTTCAACGAGGCACGCCTGACGCCGCGGTCGGACTCTCGGCAGAACGTCATCCTCAACCGTGTGGAAACCGTTCCCGCGACGCGTTCGTATCGCTATGTCGATTATTGGGGCACAGCGGTGACGTCCTTCGATCTGCACGCCCCGCACACTGAACTGGAGGTCACCTCGTCGTCGGTTGTGGAAACCGACAGCGATGCGCTCCCCGAGGAGAAGGTCACCTGGGACGACCTGAACTCCGAGGCGGTCTTCGACCAATTCGACGAAGTGCTCGGGCCAACGCACTACACGCCGACCAGCAAGCGCATCGTCAGGGTGGGCCAGAAGATCGCCAAGGATCACGAACCGCTGGAAGCGGTGACCGCCGCCGCGAACTGGGTGCACAGTGAGCTGGAATACGTGCCGGGCACCACCGGTGTCCACTCATCAGGACTCGATGCTCACCGGGAAGGCAAAGGCGTCTGCCAGGACTTCGCTCATCTGACGTTGATTCTATTGCGGGGCATGGGAATCCCGGCCAGGTACGTATCGGGCTATCTGCATCCCAACCATAAGGCCTCGGTCGGCGAAACCATCGACGGTCAGAGCCACGCGTGGATTCAGGCGTGGACGGGCGGCTGGTGGAACTATGACCCGACCAACGACACCGACATCAATGAGCAGTACATCAGTGTGGGTGTGGGCCGCGATTATTCGGACGTCTCACCGTTGAAGGGCGTCTATTCGGGGGAGGGTTCGACCGACCTCGACGTGGTGGTGGAGATCTCCCGGCTAGCCTGACCTTCATGGCCGAGGAGTTCGATCTCGACCTCCCATCCCGCGAGGCCACCGGCCATGACTGGCCGCAATCGTGGCGGCACCTGACCATGCCCGTTGCGCTGATGCGGTGCGTCCGGCCGCTCAACGGTGGATTGGTCGTCCCCGCCGACATCGCGTCGCTTTCCGTCACCGACGTCGACGCCGACCACTTCGCCGTCATGACCTACGAGCCAGCGGCCGAGGCGCTACGCCCTGGTGGCTTAACCCTCGCTGCGGCACACGCCGGGGTGTACCTCGACCCGCAGCAGGTCGTCTCCGAGTTCGATCTGCCTGCCGAAGACGGTCGCCGCCAGTGCACGCCAGTCGTCCTCCTGCCCGGGCGCGATGCCGGGGACGTAGTGGGTGAGGACAAGGATCCCCACACCGGCCCGCTCCGCGGTGGCAGCCGCCTCCTCGACCGAGGAGTGGTAGTCGCAGATGTCGCGAATGCGCTGCGCAGGCATCTGCATGATCAGGTCCTTGCGGATCACCGTGTGTACGAGCGCGCCAGCGCCTGAGGCCAATTCGTCCAGGCTGGCGCACGGCACGGTGTCGCCGGCCAGGACCACCGAAGCGCCGTCGAACTCGACCCGGAATGCGATCGTGGGTTCGACCGGTCGGTGATCGGTCGGCGCCACCCGTATGCCGACTCCGTCGCTGCCCCACACCACACCTTCGGTCACCTCCTCCACCTCGACGCGCGGCGGACCGGTGATGTCGGCGTGGTGCGCGATCCGGTAGCCGATGTCACGCCCGAACGCCTTCAACGTGGCGTCGACGACATCCGCCGTGCCTGGCGGCCCGATGATCGGCAGGGGCGGCGGGTCGGGCTCGAAGGTGGTCACCCATCGGGTGATGATGAGGTCGCCGAGGTCGGCGATGTGATCGCTGTGCAGGTGGGTGAGCAGCAGCGCCGTCAGGCTGTTGGCGCCGACGCCGACGGCGGTCATGCGTTGCTGCACACCGCGTCCGCAGTCGACCAGGAACGTCTGCCCGCCCGCCCGGATGAGGGTCGACGGACCGGCCCGGTTCGCGTCGGGTACAGGACTGCCGGTGCCGAGCAGGGTGACTTCGATCATGGGTCATGCCTACCGTTACTTGACATCCAAGTGTGACAGAACGGCTTTTTCAGGTAACGATTCCTTTTGCAGCGGCAGCGGCCTGACGCCCTCGGCAGCTACTCGCGGCCGGCGGACACCCAGCTCATATCGCGGAACCTGTTGCCCGACACCGCATCTGCGACGGCGTCCAGCGCATTGATCTGATCCGCATCGAGCACCACCGACAACGATCCCAGGTTCTCTTCAACGCGGGCGGCCCGCCGGGTGCCCGGGATCGGCACAGATGCGACACCGAACCCGTCGGCGCGATACCTCAACCATGCCAACGCGACCTGGGCCGCCGTCGCGCCCGCCGCCTCCGCGACCGACGTCACGACGTCCACAACGGCGAGGTTGGCGTCCAAGGCCCCTTCGGCGAACCGCGGCATCGTCTTGCGGAAGTCGTTCGTCGATGCGAGATCGGCCGCCGACCGGACGGTACCGGTCAGAAAGCCGCGGCCCAGCGGTGAATAAGGGACAAAACCCACGCCGAGTTCGGCGGCCGTCGGCACGACATTGCGCTCCACGTCACGGCTCCAAATCGACCACTCGCTCTGCACCGCGGCAATCGGATGCACTGCGACCGCAGCGCGCAGCTCGTCGGCCGTCACCTCCGACAACCCCAGGTGGCGCACCTTGCCCTTCGTCACCAGCTCGGCCATCGCGCCGACCGTCTCTTCGATGGGCACCGAAGGGTCGCGACGATGCATGTAATAGAGGTCGACCACGTCGGTCTTCAACCGCGACAGGCTCTCGTCGATGGACTTGTGGACATACGCGGCGTCGCCGTGTGCGATCAGGCTGCCTGCCGCCCGGTCGGCCGGGTTGCCCGCGATGCCGAATTTCGTGGCCAGGGTGACTTGATCGCGACGGTCGGCGAGCAGCTTGGAGATCAGCCGCTCGTTGTTCCCGCTTCCGTACACGTTGGCGGTGTCGATGAATGTCACGCCGAGGTCGAGGCAGCTGTGCAGCGTCGCAAGCGATTCGGCGTCGTCGACCTCGCCGTACACCGGCGTCAACGCCATCGCTCCGAAACCGATTGCACTGACCGTCAACTCGTCGCCAAGGGCGACTGCGGGCACGTCACCAGTTTTATTAGTCATGCTTTCATTCCTCGTGTCGACTGTCGCTTCACGTTCGTCCAACCGAAACCGCCGCGAGGCTGTTCCGACGAAGATGCTTTCCCGTCGACCGAGTTCGACCTAACCTGGGTGTGAACTCGGTCACTATGGAGGCGACGATGCGAATCGCGGACGTGTTGCGAACGAAGGGCGCCGCAGTGGCGACGATCACCCCCGAGACGTCGGTCTCCGGGCTGCTCACCGAGCTCGCCGTCAACAACATCGGCGCCATGGTCGTGGTGTCGGCCGACGGTGTCGCCGGCATCGTCTCGGAGCGCGACGTGGTGCGCAAACTGCACGAACACGGCGTCGAGCTGCTGAGGCTGCCGGTCTCGGCGATCATGACGACGATGGTCGCGACATGTTCGCCGACCGACACGGTCGATCACCTCACCGCGGTGATGACCACCAAGCGCGTCCGGCACGTTCCGGTCGTCGAGAACGACCGCCTTGTCGGCATCGTCAGCATCGGCGACATCGTCAAGCAGCGGATGGAGGAGCTGGAGACCGAGCAGCGGGCGTTGCAGGACTACATCACCCGTGGCTGAGATCGAACTTCGCCCCACCGCGCGGGCAGACGTTCGCTCCCAGTCCAAAGTGCTGGCCAGGGCCTTCTATGACGACCCGGTGATGAAGTACCTGCTGCCCGACGACAGCGCAAGGGCGAAGGCGCTGCCCCCGATGTTCGCGTCGCTGACCAGAAACCATTTCCTCTCCCGCGGCGGTTCGGAGGTGGCCGGCCGCGGCGGGGTCATCGGCGCGGCCACGCTGTGGGACCCGCCGGGCCGGCGCAAGTCGTCGCGATGGGAAGAGCTGAAGATGATGCCCACGTTGGCATGGCACTTCCATTCGCGGGCCGAGCAGACCAAGACCCTCGGCAAGCTCATGGAGGAGGCTCACCCCGAGGAGCCGCACTGGTATCTGATGGTCATCGGCAGCGACCCGTCTGTGCGGGGCGCCGGCTTCGGCCAGGCGCTGATGCGTTCACGCCTTGATCGCTGTGACGGCGAGCGGGCCCCGGCGTATCTCGAGGCGAGCGAGGAATCGCTGATCCCGTACTACACCCGGTTTGGATTCGAGCAGATCGGTGAGATTCGGGTACCCGATGGACCGACGATGATTCCGATGTGGCGGGCGCCGCGGTAGGTGTCAGCTCCACGAATAGTCGCGGCGCAGCCGTGTCGCGACGATCTCGAACGTCTCGCGCTCGAGGATCGCGCCTTCGCGGCGGATGCCCTCCTCGGGCACGTCGAGTACCCGGTCCAACCGCACCCAGCTCGGGCGGGCCTCGTAATCCCAAGGCCCCGAACCGATACCGACCCACTCGCGATCGTTGCGGTGGTGCTCCTGGCTGGACAGCATCAAGCCGAGCAGGGTGCGACGGTCGCGGCCAACCACAAGAACCGGGCGATCCTTACCCCGCGACGGGTCGTCTTCGTACACCACCCACGTCCACACCACTTCCCCGGGATCGGCGCGGCCGTCGAGATCGGGCGCGTACACCAGCCTGCGGGCCCGCTGCGCGGTGGGAACGCTGTTGTCGGTGACCGGGCGCCCGGCCGTGATGGCGGGTCTGGACTCGTCAACGACTCCGGTGAGGGCGTCGATACCCGCCTTGATGCCCTGCTGGATGCTGCGGGGCAGCGTCTCGGGCCGCTGCAGCTGACGGATGAACCTGGGCCCCTCGTTGAACACCAGGTGCTCCGCTAAGCGCTGGAAGGTCTTCCATTGCGAGGCCATATTCGGAGCATAGGTGAAGCGGAATGCGCGCGATTGTGTCGGCGTGCCGGTCGCTCGATACCCTGGACGCGTATAGCGCCTCCGCTATACGAAGCCTGACCAGGAGATTCCCATAAGCAGTTTCGCCGACCAGACCTTCACCGCGCCGGCGCAGATTCGGAACTTCTGCATCATCGCGCACATCGACCACGGCAAGTCCACGCTGGCCGACCGGATGCTGCAGCTCACCGGCGTTGTCGCGGACCGTGATATGCGCGCGCAGTACCTGGACCGGATGGACATCGAGCGGGAACGCGGCATCACCATCAAGGCTCAGAACGTCCGGCTGCCGTGGAAAGTCGACGGCACCGATTACGTGTTGCACTTGATCGACACGCCCGGCCACGTCGACTTCACCTACGAGGTGTCGCGTGCGTTGGAGGCATGCGAAGGCGCTGTGCTGCTGGTCGACGCCGCCCAGGGCATCGAGGCGCAGACGCTGGCGAACCTGTACCTGGCGCTGGACCGCGACCTGCACATCATCCCGGTGCTGAACAAAATCGACCTGCCTGCCGCCGATCCCGACCGCTACGCAGGCGAGCTCGCCCACATCATCGGCTGCGAGCCAACCGACGTGCTGCGGGTGTCCGGCAAGACGGGCGATGGCGTCGCCGATCTCCTCGACCACGTCGTGCGCGAGGTGCCCTCGCCGCAGGGCGACGCCGACGCGCCGACCCGCGCGATGATCTTCGACTCCGTCTACGACATCTATCGCGGTGTGGTGACCTACGTCCGCGTCGTCGACGGCAAGATCCTGCCGCGCGAGCGGATCAAAATGATGTCCACCGGCGCCCACCATGAGCTGCTGGAGGTCGGCATCGTGTCGCCCGATCCCAAGCCGTCGGTGGGCCTTGGGGTCGGCGAGGTGGGTTATCTCATCACGGGTGTGAAGGACGTCCGTCAGTCAAAGGTCGGCGACACCGTGACGACGGCGCGCCACGGCGCCACCGAAGCGCTGACCGGCTACCGCGAACCCAAGCCGATGGTCTACTCCGGGCTGTATCCGGTCGACGGCTCCGACTATCCAGACCTGCGCGACGCCCTCGACAGACTTCAGCTGAACGACGCAGCGCTGGTCTGGGAGCCGGAGACGTCGGTGGCGCTGGGCTTCGGCTTCCGGTGTGGCTTCCTCGGATTGCTGCACATGGAGATCACCCGGGAACGGCTGGAGCGGGAATTCGACCTGGACCTGATTTCCACCTCGCCCAACGTCGTCTACCGCGTAGAGAAGGACGACGGCAGCGAGCTCGTCGTCACCAACCCGTCGGACTGGCCGGAAGGCAAGGTGCGCACGGTGTTCGAGCCGGTGGTCAAGACCACGATCATCGCCCCGAGTGAATTCATCGGGACCATCATGGAGCTCTGCCAGTCCCGCCGCGGGGAGCTGGGCGGCATGGACTATCTGTCACCCGAGCGCGTCGAGCTGCGCTACACGATGCCGCTGGGCGAAATCATCTTCGACTTCTTCGACTCGCTGAAATCGCGCACCCGCGGGTACGCCAGCCTCGACTACGAGGAGGCCGGCGAACAGGAAGCCGATCTGGTCAAGGTCGACATCCTGCTTCAGGGTGAGGCCGTCGACGCGTTCAGCGCGATCGTGCACAAGGACGCCGCGGCCGCGTACGGCAACAAGATGACGACCAAGCTCAAGGAACTCATCCCGCGCCAGCAGTTCGAGGTTCCGGTGCAGGCCGCGATCGGTTCGAGAATCATTGCCCGCGAGAACATCCGCGCGATTCGCAAGGACGTGCTGTCGAAGTGTTACGGCGGCGACATCACGCGTAAGCGCAAGCTGCTGGAGAAGCAGAAGGAAGGTAAGAAGCGGATGAAGACCATCGGGCGCGTGGATGTTCCGCAGGAGGCCTTCGTTGCGGCGTTGTCGAGCGACGCCGCGAGCGACAAGCCGAAGAAATGACAGCGCGGGCGCTCGTCGTCGGGATGGCCGTGGCCGCCATGATGGCGGTATCCGGTTGTGTGAGCACCGTTTCCGGCATCGCGGTGCGCGACGCGAAGACGGTGCCGACGGATGTGCCGCGGCTGGACGAGTCGGCCCTTGACGAGGTGTTGCTCCCCATCGACGAGATCAACGACATCATGGGGACCACCGAGCTCGAGGTGACCAGCGATATGGACGATATGACGGATTCATCGGACAAGGTGTCCGACCCGGATTGTCTGGGCGCGATGTTCGGAGCAGAGGAACCCGTCTACAAGGGCAGCGGATGGACGGCGGTGCGCGACATCGTGGTTCGCGAACCCGATGAGGACAACGACCACTGGATCGAGCAGACCGGGGTGATCTACCCGCAGGCGAGCAACGCCAGCCGGTTTTTCGAGAAGTCCAAATCGAGCTGGGAGAAGTGCGCGGGGTCGTCGTTGGCGGTGGACACCGAGGACACCAGCTCGCTGTGGGAGTTCGGAGACGTGGCAAGTGGGGACGGTCTGATCACCCAGTTGGCGACCCAGGAGGACGCCGACGGTTGGGGGTGTCAGCATGCACTGGCGGCGGCGTCCAACCTGACCGTCGAGACCTGGGTCTGTGCCTACAACCTCGCCGACGAGGCTGCGACGATGGCCATCGACATCATCAACAACGCCGCGGTGAAGTAAGGACGGCAGCTACATCGGCGCGTTGGCGGGCTGGAACCCGCCAGAGCTGTCCGACTCCTCCTCGGCGCGGATGACGTGCACGACCGCGTTGATCAACGCCAGGTGGGTGAAGGCCTGCGGGAAGTTGCCCAGGTGGCGTCCGGTGCGCGGCTCGATCTCCTCGGCGTAGAGGTGTAGTGGGCTTGCGAAGGACAGCAGCCGTTCGCACAGGTGCTTGGCGCGGTGGATCTCACCGATCTCGACCAGCGCCGACACCAACCAGAACGAGCAGATCGTGAACGTGCCCTCCTCGCCGGACAGCCCGTCGTCGGTTTCCTCCACGCGGTAGCGCAGCACCAACCCTTCCTCGGTCAGCTCGTCAGCGATCGCCAGGACGGTGGCGCGCACCCGTGGGTCGTCGGACGGCAGGAACCGGGTCAGCACCGCCAGCAGCAGCGACGCGTCGAGTGCGTCGTCGCCGTAGCGCTGGGTGAGCACCCCGCGGGAGTCCACGCCGTTGGCCAAGATGTCGGCCTTGATCTCCTCGGCGATTGCGCGCCACTGCTGAGCGTACGACCGCTCGCCCTCGATCTCCGCCAGCTTGGAGCCGCGGTCCAGCGCCACCCAGCACATGATCTTGCTGGACGTGAAGTGCTGGGGTTCGCCGCGCACTTCCCAGATGCCACGGTCGGGCTCGCGCCAGTGCTTGATCGCCTCTTCGACCTGTTGCTTGAGCACCGGCCACAGCGTCTCCGGAATCTGCTCACGCGACTTGGTGTGCAGGTAAACCGAGTCCAGCATCGTGCCCCAGATGTCGTGTTGCATCTGGTCGTATGCGCCGTTGCCGATCCGCACCGGGCGGGCGTTGTCGTAGCCGGACAGGTGCTTGAGCTCCTCCTCGACCAGGGTTCTTTCGCCGCCGACGGCGTACATCACCTGCAGCGGGTGGCGTTCACCGTTGTTGGCACCGGATACGTCGGCGATGAACGCGAAGAAGTCGTCGGCCTCGCGATCCAGCCCGAGGGTGTAAAGCCCCCACAGCGCGAACGTCGAATCGCGCACCCAGGCGTAGCGGTAATCCCAGTTTCGTTCGCCTTGAGGGGTTTCGGGCAGCGAAGTCGTCGGCGCCGCCAGAAGGGCGCCCGTCGGCGAGTATGTGAGGCCCTTCAACGTCAGCGCACTGCGCTGCAAGTAGGACCGCCACGGGTGGTCGGGGAAGTCGCCGATGTTGATCCACTGCCGCCAGCACTCGCTGGTCTGCCACATTCTGTCGGCAGCCTCGTCATATGTCTGCGGCACTGGGTGTTTCGACCAGCTCAGCGCGACGAAGACGTTGTCGCCTTCCTTCATCCTGGTGCGGGCGCGCGCCTCGCGGCCCTCCAGCCCGATGCGCAGGTTGGTGGTCAGCCGCATCGTCGGGTGCGAGTCGGGATCCTTGTTGGCCCGCGCGATCGCCTCGCCGTAGGCCTGGGCCGAGTATTCCCAGCTGGCGCTGACGCGGTGATAGTCGAACGACGGCTCACACTGCATCACCAGCTCGACGGTGCCGCTGACACACCGCACCGTGCGCAGCAGGATGTGCTCGGCATCCCAGTCCATCGGGGTGCGGCGGTGGGTGCGCGACCGCGATTCGATGTCATGCCACGGGCCCATCACCAGCGCGTCGCGCACGATGATCCAGCCGGTGTGGGTCTGCCAAGTCGTCTCCAGGATCAGGCTGCCCGGTAGATAGCGGCGGGCCGCGGGCACCGAGACGCCGTAGGGCCCGAGCCGGAAATGTCCGGCCCCGCGATCCAGGATGGCGCCGAACACGCTGGGGGAGTCCGGCCTCGGTACACACAGCCACTCCACCGAACCGGCCGACGAGATCAGGCAGGTGTTTTCGCAGTCGGACAGGAACGCGTAGTCGGCGATCGGGGGAAACGGGTTCCGCAACGCTCCGCTCGGCGCGTACGGCACCGGGGCCGTCACGGTCAACGGCGCAGGCGACGCGGCCTCGTCGGCCTCTTCATTCTGTTGCAGAACCATGCGGACATCATCGACTCCAAACCGGCTCGGCGTCCACTTGTCGGAGGGTATGTCCAGCGTTGCTGGCTCGAACTCCGGCGACAAGGCAGCCGGTTCGGAAGGATGCTCGGCCGTCTTCGCACCGTAGGCTGGCCGGGTGGGTGGCTTCCTCAACTGGTGGGACGGCGTTGAGCTGTGGCTATCCGGACTCGGGTTCGTCGCACAGACCGCGGTCGTGATGCCTGTGGTGTTGGCGCTCGCGTACGGGATCGCGATCCTGCTGGACGGGGGGCTTGGGAACGGGATTCGGCTGCTGCGTCGGGCCCGACACCAGGACGAGGAATCGGAGTGAGGCTATGCCGCGATCTCGGGTGACGTTGGTGTTGGTCATTCTCGTGGTGCTGGTCATCGTCATGTGGCTGGTCACGCGTTGACCGGCGAAGCCCGGACCTGAGTGTCAGCTGCGATTCTGTTATTCTTCGCGGCATGCAGACAGTGTCCGGCAACAAGAAGGGCCATGTGCTGGCCCTCATTGCCGTGGGTTTCACAGCTGTCGCTGATGTCTGTTGTTGTCGCTGATTCCATCCCCGTCCGCGGTTTGGTGTCGGTAGCGGCTGCATCTGTGCCGAGAAACTGATCCTTCCCCTTGCCGTCGTGGCGGATTTCCGTCAATTCCCCGCAAGGAAAGGTCATCAATGAACATCCGTAGAACCTGGCTCAGCGCCGCCGCACTCGCTACCGCGGCGACAGTGCTCACGGCGTGCGGCGGCGGGTCCAGCGACGTTGCCGGCGGTGGCGATCAGGGTGCCGCAGACACCACGCTGACGTTGGTCGCGTATGCGGTGCCCGAGCCCGGCTGGAGCAAGATCATTCCGGCATTCGCCGCCACTGAGGAAGGCAAGGGCATCGGCGTGACCACGTCCTACGGCGCCTCCGGTGATCAGTCGCGGGCCGTCGTCGATGGCAAGCCGGCCGACATCGTCAACTTCTCAGTCGAACCGGACGTCACTCGACTGGTCAAGGCCGACAAGGTCGCCAAGGACTGGAACGCAGACGCCACCAAGGGAATCCCATTCGGTTCGGTGGTTTCGCTGGTCGTTCGCAAAGGTAACCCGAAGAACATCAAGGACTGGGACGACCTGCTGCAGCCCGGGGTCGAGGTCGTCACGCCCAGCCCACTGAGCTCCGGCTCGGCCAAGTGGAACCTGTTGGCGCCCTACGCGGCCAAGAGCGACGGTGGCAAGAACCAGCAGGCAGGCCTTGACTACGTCACCAAGCTGGTCACCGAGCACGTCAAGACGCGGCCCGGGTCCGGCCGCGAGGCCACCGACGTGTTCGTCCAGGGCACCGGTGACGTGCTGATCAGTTACGAGAACGAGGCGATCAACGTCGAGCGGCAGGGTAAGCCGGTGGAGCACATCAACCCGCCGCAGACCTTCAAGATCGAGAACCCGGTCGCAGTTGTCACGTCCAGTGCCCACCTCGATCAGGCCAACGCGCTGAAGAACTTCCTCTACACCCCCGAGGGGCAGAAGATCTGGGCGCAGGCAGGCTTCCGGCCCGTTGATCCGTCGGTCGCCAAGGAGTTCGAGAACGATTTCCCGACACCGCAGAAGTTGTGGACCATCGCCGACCTGGGTGGATGGAGCGAGGTTGATCCTGCGTTGTTCGACAAGGACAACGGGTCCATCACCAAGATCTACAAGCAGGCGACTGGATGACGGCTAGTGTCGGACCCTCGTCCGAGACATTGACGCCCCCTCGCGGCTTCTTCAAGAGCCGGTACGGCAGCACGTCGCTGCGGGTCGGTGTCGCGACGACGTGGCTGTCCATCATCGTGCTGCTCCCTCTGGCGGCGATCGTGTTTCAGTCCGCAGGCGGTGGCTGGCACGCGTTCTGGGCAGCGGTGACGTCGAATGCCGCGATCGAGTCGCTGCGCGTCACCCTGACCATCTCGATCGCGGTCGCGGTGATCAACCTGTTCTTCGGGTTGCTGGTGGCCTGGGTGCTGACGCGGGACGACTTTCCGGGTAAGCGGCTGGTCGACGCGATCATCGACCTGCCGTTCGCGCTGCCGACGATCGTCGCCAGCCTGGTGATGCTGGCCCTCTACGGCCCCAACAGCCCCGTCGGCATCCATTTGCAGCACACGAAGTGGGGCGTGGGTATCGCGTTGTTGTTCGTCACCCTGCCGTTTGTCGTGCGGTCGGTGCAGCCGGTGCTGCTCGAACTGGACCGCGAGGTCGAGGAGGCGGCGGCATCGCTTGGCGCCAACAACGGCACCATCTTCACCCTCGTCATCCTTCCCGCGTTGCTGCCGTCTCTGCTTTCCGGAGCGGGACTGGCATTTTCCCGAGCGATCGGCGAATACGGGTCGGTGGTGCTGATCGGCGGCGCGGTGCCCGGCGAGACGGAGGTGTCGTCGCAGTGGATCCGGACTCTGATCGAAAACGATGATCGCACCGGCGCTGCTGCCATCTCGATTGTGCTGCTTGCTATTTCGTTCATTGTGCTATTTCTGCTTCGCAGCATCGGGTCACGGGCGGCCAAGCGGGAGGAGTTGGCACAGTGAACGTCTCACCTGCAGTGCGTTACCTGCTTCGTTACACCGCGCTCGCATATGTCCTTCTGTTGTTGATCGTGCCGGTCGGGTTGATCCTCTGGCGCACGTTCACGCCCGGCATCGGCGCGTTCTTCGAGTCGATCACGACCCCGGCCGCCATATCCGCGCTGCAGCTATCCTTGCTCGTCGTCGCAATCGTCGTGCCCCTCAACGTGCTCTTCGGAGTGCCGACCGCATTAGTGTTGGCCCGCAATAAATTTCGTGGCAAGAGCCTGCTGCAGGCAGTCATCGACCTGCCGTTCGCTGTCTCGCCCGTCGTCGTTGGCGTGGCGCTGATCCTGCTGTGGGGGACCGCGGGGTTCTTCGGGTTTGTCGAGAACGACCTCGGCTTCAAGATCATCTTCGGTTTCCCTGGCATCGTGCTGGCCAGCATCTTCGTCACAGTCCCGTTCGTCATCCGGGAGGTCGAGCCGGTGCTGCACGAACTGGGCACCGACCAAGAAGAGGCCGCAGCCACACTGGGCTCGCAGTGGTGGCAGACCTTCTGGCGAATCACGTTGCCGTCGATCCGATGGGGGCTGACCTATGGTGTCGTGCTGACCGTCGCGCGCACCCTTGGTGAGTTCGGCGCGGTGATCATGGTGTCGTCCAACCTGCCAGGACAGTCGCAAACCCTCACGCTGTTGGTGGCGGATCGGTACAACCGCGGCGCCGAGTACGGCGCATACGCCGTGTCGACGCTGCTGATGAGCGTCGCGGTAATCGTGTTGATCGCCCAGGTGATCCTCGACGCGCGCCGCGCCAAGACGGACAATTGAGGCTCGAGGAGACGCTGATATGACGAACGCGATCACGGTGCGGGGCGCCAACAAGCACTATGGCGACTTCGCAGCGCTGGACAACGTCGACTTCGACGTGCCTGCCGGTTCGCTGACCGCGCTGCTCGGGCCGAGCGGGTCGGGCAAGTCGACGCTGCTGCGGGCCATCGCCGGGCTCGACCAGCCCGATACCGGCACGATCACCATCAATGGTGAAGACGTGACGCACATTCCGCCGCAACGGCGCGGCATCGGCTTCGTGTTCCAGCACTATGCGGCCTTCAAGCATCTGACGGTGCGCGACAACGTCGGCTTCGGTCTGCGGATCCGCAAGCGCCCGAAGGCCGAGGTCAAGGAGAAGGTGGACAACCTCCTCGAGGTGGTCGGTCTCGCCGGCTTCCAGACCCGCTATCCCAACCAGCTGTCTGGCGGTCAGCGGCAGCGCATGGCACTGGCCCGCGCGCTCGCCGTCGACCCGCAGGTGCTTCTGCTCGACGAGCCGTTCGGTGCGCTGGACGCGAAAGTTCGCGAGGATCTGCGTGCATGGCTGCGCAGGCTGCACGACGAGGTGCATGTCACCACCGTCCTGGTGACGCACGACCAGTCCGAGGCACTCGATGTGGCCGACCGGATCGCTGTACTCAACAAGGGACGTATCGAGCAGGTCGGATCACCGACTGAGGTATACGACTCGC
Source organism: Mycolicibacterium stellerae (assembly GCF_003719305.1). GTDB lineage: Bacteria > Actinomycetota > Actinomycetes > Mycobacteriales > Mycobacteriaceae > Mycobacterium > Mycobacterium stellerae. The sequence continues at coordinate 126,057 of NZ_RARC01000006.1, read as the reverse complement.
CTGCCAATGCGTTCGTGATGTCCTTCCTCGGCGCGGTGTCATCGCTCAACGGGACGCTCGTGCGCCCGCACGATATCCGGGTGGGCCGCAATCCCGATATGGCGATCGCCACCAGCGATGACTCGGTGCAGGCGACTGGTGTGCTGAAGGCCACCATCGACCGAATCGTCATGTTGGGCTTCGAAGTCCGAGTCGAGCTGACCAGCGCGACCAATAACCTGCCGTTCACGGCCCAGATCACCCGCGGAGACGCCGAGGCGCTTGGTCTTAAAGAGGGCGACACCGTCTACGTCCGGGCTACCCGGGTACCGAGGCTGCCCGGCGGCACCGAGGCTCCAGCGGCCGACGAAACCGACGACGACGAGGCGCTGACGAAGGCCTGACTTCTCCTGGCGAGCAGACGCAAAAGTCCCCTTTTCGGCGAGCTTTTGGGTACATATGCGTCTGCTCGCGCCTAGAACGTGAGTCAGAAGTAGCCGTTGGCAGGCGGCCACGTGCCGTTGACGGCGTAACTGCCTGCCGCGTAAGCCTTGTAGGCCAGTGGGCTGTGTCCGGCGATCGTCCGTGCATTACGCCAATGTCGATCCAGGTTCAGCGCGCGAGCGGTGGCCGATGCACCACCGGTGTCGAAGAGCCGTCCGGCCGCCGCGATCGTCAACCGTTCGGCGACGAGCTGCGCTCGTGCCACGGTGACGGCGACGTCGGCGAGCGTGTCGGGATCGCTCTGGCGCCCGTCGTCGACGAGATGATCGATGGCGTCGGCGGCCGCCAAGACGATGGCTTCAGCCGATGTCGCCGCGGCCGAGATCTCCCCGACAGCCTCCAAGACGAACGGGTCGGCCGTCGCGCTGTCCGCTACGGAATGCGACGCAGGACGGGCCTTGGTGCGCACGTATTCGACGGCGTCGTCGAATACGGCGTAGGCGATGCCCACCGCCACCGCAGCCAGATACAGCTGCAGGAAAGCCGTCGCGTGCCCCAGAGTGTTGCCCTCGGATACGGTCACCACCTCGTCGGGAAGCACCTCGACATCGGTGAATCGTGTGCCTCCGCTGGCGGTGGTGCGCTGACCGAAACCGTCCCAGTCGTCGAACAATTCGACGCCTGCGCGGTCTGCAGGAATGATCGCCTGGACGTCTCGTCCCTCTGCGTCCAGCGCCGACACCGCGATGACATCGGCGAACAGCGTTCCGGTGGAATAGAACTTGTAGCCGTTGAGCCGCAGCACCCCTGCGGTGTCGGCGAGCACCTTGGTGTCTGCACTCGACGGAGCCCGACCCGCCGCGTCGGTGATGGCGTTTCCGACGATGAGGCCGGGATAGACGCGGGTGAACCAGGTTTCACGCTCGGCCTGGGTGGCCCGATTGCTGAGCAGCCGCTCGGCGAACCCGAAATGCGACCGGAGCGCCTGGGCCACATTGGAACTGCCGCGCGCGATCTGGATCACGGCGCTGAGTACGTCACGCGCCTTGCCGCCCGGGCCGCCGAATTCCGTAGGAACCCGCAACCCGAGCACGCCTGTGCGCCGGATCGACTCGACGGCCCCGTACTGCAGAACTCGATCACGCTCGGCCGTAGGGTCGTCGCGACGCAGCGCGGCAACCAGTTCGGGTAACCGAGCGAGCCGCTCATCGACGGTTCCGCCGAGTGGCTCATCGGAGAACGGCTTTCGCGGCGCGACGGGCTCGCGTGTGACGGTCATGTCGACTCCCGTTTCATCGGAATTGGGGGATGATCTTGTCGGCGAACCGGTCCAGCTCCGACTCGATGGGTTGGAACTGCAGCATGAACAACTCGACTCCGGCGTCGTAATAAGCCTGGATCCGCTCGACCACCTGCTCGTAGCTGCCGACCAGACCGGCCAGGGTGCCTCCGTTGGAGCCGATGCGTTTCGTGCCCGACAGCACCTTGTACATCTGCGTCTTCGGGTCGGTGCCGCCGGAGATCTCTGGCCGGCTCTCGGCGTCCGAGAGCGACTGCAGGTACTCCAGTTCGGCGGTCGCCTCGGCTTCGGTGTCGCGGGCGATCACGAACGCGGACAGTCCGAACCGCAGTGCCGCGCCGCCACGCGGTCGTGAGCGGAGATCCTCGATGACTTCGACGGTATCGGTGAACGGGCGGCCGTTGATGAAGAACACATCCGCCGTTTCGGCGGCCAAGGCACGACCCGGCTCGGATTCCCCGCCGACATACAACGACGGCGGGTTGGCAGGCACCGGTCGAATCAGCGCGGGTTGGCCACCGCGGTCACCGATGGGAACGTGCTTGCCCGCCCACAGTTCGGTGACGATCCCGATCCATTCCCGCGAGTAGGCGTAGCGATCGTCGTGATCGAGCGGGTCGAGTCCGAGCCCTTCCAGCTCGGGCAGGAACCACCCGGTGACGAGGTTGACCGCGAGTCGGCCGTCGGCGATGTCGGCGATGTTGGCTGCGATCTTCGCGAAGACCAATGGGTTGAACAGCAGAGGCTTCACCGCGCCGATCAACTCGATGCGCGAGGTGGCCTGTGCGAGTGCGGCTATCGTCGACCACGTCTCGAGCACGTCGTCCTCGGTATTGCTTGGGTGGATGACGTGCTCGGCCAACAACGTTGAGTCGAAACCGGCCCGCTCGGCTCGCAACAACAGGTCGCGGGTGCGCCGGTAGCTCGCGTCGGGCGCGTCGTGCGGATGACTCCTGGCGCCATGATTGCCGTATACAGGTGCCCACACGCCGAACCGCGGAGCCGGCCGGCCGGCGACATCAGCCGCAGTTGCGGTCACGAGCTGCTCAGGTAGCGCCTGCGTTCCCAGTCGCTGACTTCGCTCGAGAAGAGGGTCCACTCGCTGCGAGCCAAGGCGGCAAAGTCGAGCACCGAGTCGGCACCGAGTATTTCCAGGATGGTGTCGTCCCGGGTGGCCAGTTCGATTGCCACACCGAGCGATTCGGGCAACGGAACGCCTTCGGTGTAGAGATTGCCGCCGATAGCGGGCGGCGCGTTGCGTTTGGCTTCCAGCCCTGCGATGACCGCCGCCAGGGCCGACGCGATCAACCAATACGGGTTCGCATCAGAGGCGCCGCTACGCAGTTCGATGCGAGCTGCGGACGGATCGGGCTCGATCAACGACCGCACGGCTGCGCTGCGGTTGTCGCGGCTCCACGTGACGGTCGCAGGCGCGAAAGAGTCCGGAGTGAATCGTCTGTATGCGTTGACCGAATGCGCACCGAACAGCGCGATCGACGGCAGGTGCTCCAGCAGGCCCGCGATGGCGTGCAGGGCCAGCTCGTTCTCGGCTCCGCCGTCGGGTGCGAAGGCCGGCTCGTCACCGCGCCACAGCGAAATATGCAGATGCTGCGAACTTCCCGAATGTTCGGTGAAGGGCTTGGCCATGAAACTGGCGATCTTGCCGTGTTTGCGTGCCACCTCCTTGGCGGCGTACTTGAGCCGGGCGGCGTCGTCGGCGGCTGCCAGCGCATCTGTATAGACGAGGTTGGTCTCGATCTGCCCTGGGCCGTACTCGGTTTGGATACCCTCCAAGGCGGTGAAGGCGCTCAGCGTGTCGTAGAGATCCGTGAGTATCGGATCGAGGGCGTTGGCGTTCTCCAGCGAATAGGCGTGGATGTCTTCCTGGAACGCCGAGCCGTCCGCGTTGAGAAGGTACAGCTCGAATTCGACACCGATCTTGGCGGTGAAACCCAGGCCGGCAAGTCGTGCCAGGACCTTCTTGAGTACGGCGCGGGGATCGAGAAGCGACGGACTGCGGTCGTGGGAAACGATGTCGGAGATGACGTGGCCGACCCGGGGCCGCCACGGCAACGGCTTATACGTGGCGAAGTCCGGGACGGCATAGACGTCGGGATAGCCGCCGCTCCAGTTGGTCAGCCGCAACGAGTCGATCACCGTGCCTGCCGTGTCCCAGCCCAGAGATGCTTCGCAGAACGCGAATCCGGTGCCCAGCGCTCGGTTCAAGAACTGGGAGGCGGGGATCCGCTTACCCTGCGCGTGGCCGAACGGGTCACTCCACGCGATCTCGATCTCGGTCAGCGACCCGTCGTCAAGCCCCTTGCGCAGCTCCTGTTCGGGCGCCGACTGCGCACCCTCCTGCGTCGAGGTCGAGTTGACGGTGTATGTCATGGTTGCGTCACCGCCTTGTCGTCGACTTTGTCGCCGACCTTGTCACCGACTCGCTTGCCGACGATGACACCTGCGATGAACGCGACGACGAGCAGTCCGACGATTGCCCAACCCAGGATTGTGGAACCGCCCACCAGGTCCTTCAGGTTGGCCACGATCAGCACAAGCCCGAGTGTCAATCCGAGCAGGCCGAGGGCAGGGGCTATCCGCACCCGCCACTGCGAGTAGCCGCGACGGTCGCGGGCGAAGTACACCAGCACGGCCACCGATGTGGCGATCAGCAGTACGACGAAGCCGACCGTGGTGGCGCCTGCGAACCAGGTGTAGAACTGGGCCGCCGGATCGAGGTTGAACACCACCGCCGCGATGACGCTGACCGCAACCACACCCGAGATCCACAGCGACGCTTGATGCGGCGAGCCATGCCGGTCATGCGGGCGGCTCAGCGACTCAGGCAGCACGTCGCGCTGCGACAGGGCGAAGATGTACCGCGATGCCACGTTGTGGAACGACAGGATGCAGGCGAACAGGCTGGTGAAGTAGAGCACGGTGATGATGTCGGTTCCGACGACGCCGATGTAGCGCTGCGCGGTGTCGGCAAGGAAGGTGGAGCCGGAATCCGTTGCGCGGCTTACCGCTTCCTCGTCACCCCAGCCCGAGATCAGCGCCCAGCTGGTCACCGCATAGAACACGCCGATGAGGATGAGAGCAATGTAGGTGGCGCGCGGGATGGTGCGATCGGGTGTCTTGGCCTCATCGCGGAAGATCGCGGTGGCCTCGAAGCCGACGTAGCTGATCAGTGCGAACAGCAGCCCGATGCCGAGCGAGCCGGAGAAGATGGCGCTCGGGTTGACGACACCGCTCGACAGCCCGTGGTCACCGCCCTGGAACACGATGACCGCATCCAGCACCACCACAATCGCAATCTCGGCGCTCAGCAGCACGGCCAGCACCCGGCTGGACAACTCGATATTGCGGTAGCCAACGTACGTTGTGACCGCGAAGGCCGCCGCCGCGAACACCCACCAGGGCAGGGCCGGGCCGCCGAACAGCTCGACGATCACTCCGCCCGCCGGTCCGAGCAGGCCGTAGACACCCGCCTCGATCGCCACGTAGCTGACCAGCGCGACGAACGCGATGCCGATGCCGGCCGGAAAGCCCAGCGACGTCCGGACGTAGGAGAAGAACGCGCCCGCGTCCTCGACATAGGGTGTCAACGCGGTGAATCCGACCGCGAAGAACAGCAGGATGACCGTGGAGACCACGAATGTGGCCGGAAAGCCTGCGCCGTTGCCCGCGGCGATGCCGAGCGGTACGACGCCGCCGATCACGCCGAGCGGCGCGGCGGCGGCCACCACCATGAACACAATCGATGCCACGCCCAGGTTGCCGCGCAGTCTGCGTACCAGCCCCGTCGGCTCTTCGCTCAAAGCATCAGGGGTGGTGGTGATTTCGGACATGGGCGAACCATCCTTCGATGGGGAGTCGATAGGCTACGGGAACGGTAGAACTGAACGGCGATACAAGACCACATCTGGAGTCATCGTGAGTCTTACTAGGCGGCAGCCGCCTTCACGGCGCGTCCGACCTCGGTACGCAGCTCGGCATATTCGGGGGAGCGACGGAGTTCGTCGGCGTCCACGGCGCCGCGTGGCAGATTGACCGGCAGATCGAGCGCCACCTGTCCGGGCCGCCTTGTCAGCACCACGATTCGCGAGCCGAGGAACGCGGCCTCGTCGGCGCTGTGTGTCACGAAAACCGTTGTCCGGCCGGACTCGGCGCTGACCTGTCTAACGTCCTCCTGCAGCCGTTCCCTGGTCAGCGCGTCGAGCGCGGCGAACGGTTCGTCGAGCAGGAACAGCGGTGTCTCTGCGGCCAACGCCCGAGCAATGGCGACGCGTTGCTGCTGACCGCCGCTGATCTCCCAGATCTTGCGCTCGCCGGTGCCCTCGAGGCCGACGCGTTCCAAGAGCTCGGCACGTCGCTCGGCGCGCCGCTCCCTTGGCACGTTGGCGTATTTGAGGGCCAGGTCGACGTTTCCACCGACCGTCCGCCATGGGAAGAGCCGCGGCTGCTGGAACACCACACCCGCGGTAACGCCCGGTGTCGGAGCGGTGCCCGAGATCTGCACCGAACCCTCGCTGGGCGACTCGAATCCGGCTAGCAGTCGCAGCAGCGTGCTCTTTCCGCAGCCCGACGCGCCGACCAGAACCAGGAACGAGCCGGGCTCGACGGTCAGGTCGACCGGGCCGAGCGCGGTGACCTCGTTGCTTCCCTTCCCATAACGGTGCGACACACCGGCTATTCGGACACCGTCGTCTTCCCGTTGGCGCGCAGCTACTTTCAGGTCACTGACTGAGGACACCCGGAAGCCCCTTGGTGTAGATGGCGTCTTGGAACGTCTTCAGTGGCGCCGCCGACGGGATCTGCTTCTGGTCGGCCAGGAACTGCGACGCGCTCTGTAGGTTGGCCGCGATGTTGCCCGGCTTGCCATCGGAGCCAAGCCATTCCGGCGATGCGACCTCTTCAGGCGTTAGGTACACGCCCTGCTTGAGTTGTCCCGCGGTGTCTTCCGGCGACAGCCCGATCTCGGCGGCGATGGCCTTGGCTGCGGCGTCAGGCTCGTCCTTGATCGTCGTCAGCGCGCGTGCTTCCTGCTGACGCCAGATATCGACGATCTCGGGATGTGCGGACGCGAAATCATCCGCGACGGCTGCCAGGTCGAGCGTCGGCTTACCGTCCTTGGCCAGCTGGCGGCTGGTGATCAGATCCTTGCCGGACTTGCGAAGGTCGTCCAGTGTCGGCAGCCAGGTGTAGGCAGCATCGATGTCGCCGCGCTCCCACGCCGCGAGGATCGCCTGCGGCTGCAGGTCGACCAGCTGAACATCGCTGGGGGACAGCTTGTTCTGCGACAGCGCGGCCAGCAGGCTGTAGTGCGCCGTCGAGGCGAACGGTGTCGCGATTCGCTTGCCCTTCAACTCGGCTATCGAGTTGATGGTGGTGCCGTTGCGAGCAACCAACGCCTCGTTGTCGCCGGCCACGTCGAGCACGAACGCGACCTTGTACGGAATGTTCAGCGGTTCGGACAGTCCGCGCGCGACGGGGCTCGAGCCCAGCGCGCCGAAGTCGAGTTCCTTGGCGATGAACGCGGTGTTGACGTCGGCGCCGGAGTCGAACTTGATCCACTTGATGTTGTAGTCCGGCAGCGCCTCTTCCAGCCACTTGTTGTTCTTCACGATCAGATCCCCGCTGGGGAAGGTCTGGTAGCCGACGCGGATCGTCGGCTTGTCGGCCTGCTGACCCGGCTGGTCGACCGAGCAGCCCGCCAACGCCGCTGTGGCAATGGCCAATACAGCTAGAGCAGCCTTGAACTTCATATTTTTCCTCTCCAGGGGACAGCGCGCCGTTCGACGGCGCGCAGCAGACCGTCGATGACCAGGCCGGATATGCCGATGGCGAAGATGCCGACCAGCACGACTGGGGTGTTGTTGTAGTTGCTGGCGTCCTTGACCAGGCCGCCGATACCGGGGATGCCGTTGAAGAGTTCGGCGGCGACCACCGAGGAGTACGCCATGCCGACCGCGAGCCGGATGCCGGTGAACGTCTCTGGCAGAGCCGATGGCACGACGACGTCGCGGATGACCTCGCTGCGCGACGCCCCCAGCGCGCGGGCCGCCTCCTGAAGGCCGACGGGTGCGGCGACGACGGCCGCGGTGGTCGCGACCGCGGCGGGCGGCAGGGCGGCGAGTGCGAGCAGCGTGATCTTGGGTGCCTCGTCGATGCCGAGCCAGATCACCAGCAGGAAGAAGTAGGCCAGCGGCGGCAGCGCACGCAGAAATGTCAGCCACGGTTCGAGCACGCTGCGCACCCAGCTGACCGAACCCATGACGAGGCCGAGCAGCACACCAAGCACAACGCCGATGACGACGCCGGCAAGTACCCGGCGAAGCGTCATGTAGAGGTGCTCCCACAGCAGGTAGCCCGCGTACCCGCGGACCCCGTCGTGCGTCGTCGAGACGTCGATGAAGGCGTGCCACACCGTGCTCGGATAGGGCACGAACGTCTGGTTCCAGACACCGCTCGCCGCGGCGATCTGCCAGACGATGAAGAAGACGATCAGCGACAGCACCGGCAGCGCGGCTCTGGTAAGCCTGCCTTGCCACTTACTCGCGGGCGCAGGTGCTTTCGGCGAGTCGGCGTGCGACTCGTCGGGGGCGATATCGACGAACACTGACACTGTGAGCGACTTTCTGTAGCTGAGCGGAAGCGGAGACTGGTTCAGCGACAGCAGGAGTCGTCAGACAGCGCGGTGGTCACCCCGATATTGGTACCGGCTGGGACGCGCGCACACGAGATCTAGGCTCAACGGGAATTTAACCAGCGACTCAGATGGAGTCGATGGCGGCCTGGAGTTTCTTCGTCACCTCATCGGCGATCGGTTTCAGTTGCTCGTCGCCCGTGACATCAACAAGCAGTTGCGGGTTCATCGCCTCGACGTGCACAGTCTCCTGGTCGTCCGGGTCGGTTCGGACCACGACATTGCACGGCAGAAGCAGCCCGATCTGGCGGTCCACGTTGACAGCGCGATGCGCCAGCGGGGGGTTGCATGCACCGAGGATGACGTAATCCTCCATGTCCTCGTTGAGTTTGTTCTTCAGCGTTGCTTTCATGTCGATCTCGGTCAACACGCCGAATCCCTGCTCGGCGAGGGCTTCACGGGTGCGGGCGACGGCGTCGTCGAACGTGGCCTGCAAACTGGTGCTCAATGCGATACTCATCTGCACTCCTTGAAGGTGAGTTGGGTCAGGCGAGCGCCAGGAAGAGCTTCTCCAGTTCGTCGACGCTCATCTCGCGCTTGTCGGCGGAGCCGTCGTCGGCGATGCATTCCCGAAGGCCGGTCGCGACGATCTTGAAGCCGGCCCTGTCGAGGGCCTTCGATACGGCCGCCAGTTGCGTGACGACGTCCTTGCAGTCCCGGCCCTGCTCGATCATCGAGATGACGCCGGCGAGCTGACCCTGCGCCCGGCGCAGCCTGTTGAGAACTGCGGCAATGCTTTCCTGGTCGCCGACCATGGCGGTTCCTTTCGTTACGTCTGAGTCCATAGTACCCTCGGGGGTATCCGAGGCGGTCAAGCCGCCGCCGGGGTCGCCGGGTGGCGGATCAGGCGCCTCACCGGGCAGTGCTCAGTGCGGGTGCATGCGAAGTAAATCGCGCCCGCAGCCGCGGTCAGGCTCGCTGCGGCAACGCCGGCCCAAAGATGCAGCTCTTCGGCCAGGATCACCGACGACATTGCCAGCACGAACCAGCCGAAGGCCTTGCGAAGCGCATCCGGGTTCACCTTCGCGTTCAGGCGCGCGCCGATCAGGCCACCGGCGACAGCGGCGGCAGTGACCATTCCCGCGACCGCCCAGTCGATCTGCACGCTGGACAGGTACCCGGCCAGGCCGGCGAACGACTTCATCGCGATGACGACCAGTGATGTGCCTACCGCGATCGGCATGGGCAGCCCACCGAGCAGCGCGAGCGCGGGCACCACCAGGAACCCGCCGCCGGCCCCGACCAAACCGGTCACCAGGCCGACCACGAGACCCTCTGCAATGATCTTGGCGACCGGGATGCCGTGCGCCGATTCCACTACGGCGTTCTTGCGACCGCGCAGCATGGCGATGGCGGTGGCGATCATCATCGCGGCGAACCCGAGTAAGAGCACCGAGCCCGGGATGAATCGGCCAAGCAGACCGCCTGCATAGGCGCCGGCCATGCCGGCTGCACCGAAGATCAGCCCGGTGCGCCATTGCACGCGGCCCGCCTTCGCATGAGAGATGGCGCCCACCGCACTGGTCGCTCCAACGACCAGGAGCGAGGTGGCGATCGCCTGCTTGGCGTCCATGCCTGCCACGTAGGCGAGCAGAGGCACGGTGAGAATCGAGCCGCCACCCCCGAGTAAGCCCAGCGACACTCCGACGAGAACCGCGAGGGCGACAGTCAACACGATCATGGCATTTACCTCGCTTGCGCAGACTTGGAAGCTGGGTCGACGAGCTGGGCCACGACGGTCTGAGCGTCACAGGACGGCCCCCTGTTATAGGGCAGACGTGCCAGCAACATGCCCATCGCGCAGGTGTTCGTCAGGGCGGCGACGGCCAGCCCGGCACCGATCGCGAAGGCGACCCACTGAGCACCGGGCACGAAGGCTCCGAGCAGCACGCTGACGGCGACGATGAGGCCGGCGACCAAGCGGACCTGGCGTTCCAGGTCCCACCGTTCGGTTCCCCGGTTGACCTCGAAACCCTTGCTTTCCCAGGCCGTTATACCGCCGTCGAGGACGTGCACATTCGTCAGTCCGGCATTCCGGAGCGTTTCGTCGGCCTGAGCGGCTCGCTGACCGGATCGACAGATCAGCACGACGTCTTGGTCGAGATGCTTGACGATCTCGTCGCGATGTTCCCGAAGTAGGTCCAGCGGCACGTTGTAGGCCCCGGGGATGTGGGCGGTTTCGAACTCGCCGGGAGTCCGCACGTCGATCAGTCGCGGTGCATGGCTGGCGTTCAGCCTTTCGCGGAGATCACTGGCATCGACAGAGGCCGATCTTGACATGGTTTCTTCTCCTTGCTGACGGCCGTAGCGCCGGTACATCTACTCGGCATATATATACGGGCGGGGGTATCCCTAGCTCCTAGGATTGCATACCAGTGGGGGTATCCGCAACCTCTGGAATAGATACCCCATAGGGTATAGTTGAGATACCCAGAGGGGTATACATCCCCCAGACGGAAAGGAGCTAATCGATGATCCTCGAGCAGTACTACATCGAGTGCCTGTCACATGCGTCGTACCTGATCGGTGACGAAAGCACCGGGCGTGCGGTCGTGGTAGATCCGCGCCGCGATATCGGCGAATACCTCGACGACGCAGCCAAATACGGCCTGGCGATCGAAGGTGTCATCAACACACATTTCCACGCCGACTTCGTTTCGGGGCACCTGGAACTGGTCGACGCGACCGGCGCCTGGGTCGGTTTCGGCGAGGCGGCCGACACCGACTATCCGATCCGCCGGCTATCCGATGGCGAGCACATCACACTCGGTGACGTCGACCTGGAGATCATCTCGACGCCAGGCCACACCTGGGAATCGATCAGTGTGCTGGTGCGCGAACGTCCCGATGCCGAGCCGGCCGCGGTGCTGACCGGAGACTCGTTGTTCATCGGCGATGTCGGGCGGCCGGATCTGGTCAACATCGGTGACAGCTCGACAGGCGATCTGGCGCAAGCGATGTACCACACCATCCACGACAAGCTCATGCGGCTGCCCGACTCGGTGACAGTCATGCCAGCCCATGGCGCGGGGTCGTCATGTGGCAAGAATCTGTCGACCGAATTGACCTCGACCATCGGGGAGCAGCGCCGCACAAACCCGTCGGTGCAGCCGATGACGGAGGCTGCGTTCGTTGAGCTGGTCACCGCTGGTCAGCCCGCCGCCCCGTCATACTTCGCAGTGGACGCAGCAATGAACAAGCGCGTCCATCCGCTGCTCGACCGGGCGCGGCACATTCCCGAGATGACATCCGCCCAACTGCGTGCTGCTCGTGACGCGGGTGTCCGGGTGGTTGACAGCCGGTCGGTCGACGACTTCTCCGTCGCCCATTTGCGCGGATCGGTGAATGTCGGCTTCGACGGTCGGTTCGCTGAAACCGGCGGCATGGTCGCCGAGGTGGGGGAGAAGATCGCGTTGGTTACCTACCCCGGCGAGGAGCAGGATGCCGCAATGCGCCTGGCGCGCATCGGATCCGACAACGCGATCGGATATTTCACGGTCGACCGCGGCGAGGCGTTCCCCGCCGAACTCGCCGATCTGGTGCGGCAGGCGCCGCGTGTCAGCGTCGAGGAACTGGATCGGCTGCTCGACGAGGACGCGGTGACGCTGATCGATATCCGCAACCCGGGTGAACGAGATCTCGGCGCGATTCCCGGGTCGATTCCTGTTCCGCTGGCTCAGATGCGGACGCGGATGAACGAAATTCGCACGGACAGGCCCATCGTGGTGCATTGCGCCGGCGGCTGGCGGTCCAGCGTGGCGGCCTCCCTGCTTCGGGCGCAAGGGTTCGAGCAGGTGTCTGATCTCGCCGGCGGTTACAACGCTTGGGCCGCGGCCCACGAGACCGTGTGATTGACCACAGCACAACAAGATTGAATTGAAAGGAAACCTTCGATGAGTACCGTGAACCTCACCCTGGATGACTTCGAGTCGACGATCCGGGACAACTCGATCGTTCTGGTCGATTTCTGGGCATCGTGGTGCGGCCCGTGTCGCGCGTTCGCGCCTGTCTTCGAACGCTCCTCACAGTCGCACGCCGATATCGTGCATGCCAAGGTCGACACACAAGCCGAGGCGGAGCTCTCCACGATCGTCGGCATTCAGTCGATCCCGACGGTGATGGCGTTTCGCGACGGCGTGCTCGTCTACAGCCGGCCCGGGGCCATGCCGCCTTCCGTGCTGGAGGACCTGATCCACCAGGTGAAGGAACTCGATATGGCACAGGTTCGCGACAAGATCGCCGCGCGCAAGGCCGCGGCCACCGGCTGACCCGACGACCTGCAGGAGAAGAAACCATGTGTTATCCCGTCCAATGTCCGAAATGCGGCAAGACCGCCTGGGGTGGTTGTGGTCAGCACATCGACGCCGTAATGAGTTCGGTTCCGACGGCGCAGCGGTGCACGTGTCAGGATCGATCCTCCGCGCGGACAGAACGGGCCGGCGTCGGCGGTCGGTTCCGTTTTCGATCGAAGGCCTCCCGACGCCGCTAACGTTGTGCTGGCCGACCGAGCTGAGGTGCCCATGACAGGTGAAGACGACAAGGTCGAGCTCGACTACCGGTTCACGCTGGCAAACGAGCGAACGTTTCTTGCCTGGCAGCGCACAGCGCTTGGTCTGCTGGCCGCAGCGGTCGCGGTGATTCAGTTCGTGCCGCAGTTCGGCATCCCCGGGGCACGCCACGCCTTGGGCCTGCTGCTCGGACTCTTGGCGACGATGACCGCAGGCATCGGACTGTGGCGATGGCAACAGGTCGATCGTGCGATGCGGGAGGGTAAGCCGTTGCCCCGCCACCCCTCGCCGGCCTACCTCGCTGTAGGCCTCATCGTGATCGGATTGATCGCTATGGGATTGGTGATCGTCAAGCTGGTTTCGGGGTGAGCCGGGCCACGCAGAGCGACAGTGGGCTGCAAGCCGAGCGGACCGCGTTGGCGTGGACGCGCACTTCGCTTGCGTTGCTTGCTAACGGAGCGTTGTTGATGCTGCGTGACTTTCACAGCTTCCCCGGCCGACTTGGTACGGCCGCTGTCGCCTTCGCCTTCTTGATGGCGTTTGCGGCGTACGCAATCGGTCGCCGTCGCCAACGAGTCCTCACCCGCCGTCCGCTGCCGACGCAGTTGACGCCACGCCTCGAGGTTCAGCTGCTGGGATTCTCGGTGCTTGTCCTCGTGGTTGTCTCGTTGTTCACTGTCACCCGGTGATACCGAGTTCGACTGCGCTATCGAACTCGTCATCGACAAGCACGACAGAGCGATCGGGGCGCTCGATGATCGACGACGCAACCGCTGCACGGTATCCCGTTCCGCAATGGACCCAGATTTGGCCGGCCGGCACCGTCTCGCGTCGAGCCAGCAACTCATGCAACGGGATGTTGACGGCGCCGGGAATGTGGGCACTGTCGTACTCATTGCTCTGGCGCACGTCGAGCACGGTGAGGTCATTGTGGCCAAATTCTCGGGCGAGGCCGGCGAAATCCGCGACCCGGTAGCTGTGCAGGGGTGCGCCATCGGCCAGCAGGGCGATGTCGCCTGTCGCCGATCCGGAGAGGTTGTCGACGCCAATACGCGCGAGCTCGCGGCGTGCCGAAAGTATCTGATCGGCGTCTGCACCAATGAGGGTGAGCGGCGCACCCCACGCATAGAGCCAGCCGAGGTACGTCACGAACGATTCGGACAACTCGAAGCCGAACGTGCCGGCCAGGTGTCCGGCCGCGAAGGCTCTCCGGTTGCGCAGGTCGACCACCCACTCGCCGGCATCGATGCGGCGGCGCAGTTCCGCGGTGACGACCGGTTCGGGCATCGAGAGATCGACCGGATCCGGCCCGGCCTTGTTGATGACACCCATGTGTGCGTAATAGGCCGGGTAGGCGGTGAGTCCGGAGATCAGGTCGGCAACGTAGCTCTGCTCGTCCTTGGTGAGCGCAGGGTTGTCGCGTCGCTCGTCGGCGATGGTGGACGCATCGCCACTCGCGGGCGTGGCGGAGCAGAAACTGCCGAACCCGTGGGTGGGGTAGACCGACACATGGTCGGGAAGCTCGGCGGCCAGGCGGCGCACCGAGTGAAATTGGGCGTGGGTCAGCTCATTGGTGTGCTCGGCGCCCAGCAGATCGGTGCGGCCGGTCGTTCCGTGCAGCATGGAGCCGCCGGTGAAAACGCCGACGGCGGTGCCCGCCGGATTCTGCAGCACGTAGCTGACATGGCTGTAGGTGTGTCCGGGGGTGTGCACTACCTCAAATCGGAATGGTCCGACGTCAACGACGTCTCCGTCGGTCACCGCCCGCCGTTGATAGCAGAGCTCATCACCAACGGCGACAACGTATTCAGCGCCCACCGTGCGGGCTAACTCCAACCCTCCAGTTACGTAGTCGTTGTGGATATGGGTTTCCAGGATGTGGGTGATCGTCACGCCCTGTTCACTTGTGAGGTCGAGTATGCGGTCGATGTCGCGCTGAGGGTCGATCACCGCGGCGACGCCGCCGTCGCTGACGAGATAGCTGCGGTCACCTAGACCAGACGTCTCGATAATCGTGACATTCATGTACACACTTCCTTTGTAATCGGTTGAAGCTCAGAAACATCGGACTAGCGCAATGAGGTGGTGTCGATAGGGACGAAGGCGGCTACCGCAAAAACCAGGTAAGCGAACCAGCGCTGGAGCCGGTCGGTGTCGGCACGCGCACCCAGGTGTCCGGCGATCAAAGAGACCACGGTGGCGGCCAACCGCCATTGAACCTGACGAGCCCGGATTCTGGGCACAGCTCCCAAGGCTGAGGTCGACCCGATGACGATCAGCGACACCGGAATTGCTTGCCGCATGTCGAGGCCCACGGCGTAGTCCAGCGCCGGCACCGCGAGAATGGACCCACCGCCGCAGAGCAGGCCTAGCAGCACGCCGAAGGCCAGTGACAAAGCGATTGTCATAGGCTCTCAGTAGTTGTAACCCCGATGGGCATCTGGTTTACGCCTCTGCTGAGTCGCTTGGCCTAGGCAAGCCCTTTCAGCATCAGGTTCCAGTACATGAACGGCAGCCCGTACTTCTTCAGATACCAGTAGGCCCGGTGTGGCTTCGCCGGATCAAGGCCGGGCAAGCTCGGCGTCATCTTCAGCGAGTAGTCGAATTCGGCCAACAGCATCGCGTGTGACGACGTGACGATGGGGCAGGACGAGTAACCGTCGTACTCGGCCTGCAGCGGTCGGCCCGTCAAGAAGGCGTCGATGTTCTCGACGACGACAGGCGCCTGCTTGCGAATCGCCGCACCCGTCTTCGAGTTCGGCGTTGAGCCCGCGTCGCCGAGGGCGAAGACGTTCGGGTAGCGGACGTGCTGCAGCGTGTGCTTATCGACGTCGACATACCCGTTGGCATCGCCGGTTGCCAGCGGGCTGGACTTGATCCAGTCCGGAGCCGATTGGCGCGGTGCGGCGTGAAGCACGTCGTAGGGCAGCGTCGTGTCGGTACCCCCCTCGGCGACACTGGACACCGCGACCTTGTGCGCCTCCGCATCGACCGTCGTCACCTCTGAATTGGTGTGCAGGTTGATGCCGTAGTCGGCGATGACCTTGTCGAGGTTGTCGGCTATCGCCGGGATACCGAATATCCGAGGCGTTGGCACGACGAGATGAACGTCGATGTCTTTGAGCACGCCCTGCTTTCGCCAATAATCACTGGCAAGGTATGCAATCTTCTGCGGCGCGCCGGCACACTTGATCGGACCGGACGGCATCATGAAGACCGCCGTGCCCGATCGCGTGTTGCGGATGAAATCCCATGTGCGCGGCGCGAGGTCGAATCGGTAGTTCGACGACACGCCATTGCGTCCCAATGCTTCCGTCAGACCCTCGGTGTGGCTCCAGTCAAGCTGGATGCCGGGGCACACGACCAGCACGTCATATTCGTAGACCGCTCCGTCGGCGCAGGTGACCGCCCGGTTCTCTGGGTCGACGGATGACGCGGCGTTCTTGATCCACGTCGCGCCCTTCGGCATCACCGATGCCTCGGAGCGTGCGGTGATCGACGCCTTGGCCTGCCCACCGCCGACGAGGGTCCATAGCGGTTGGTAGTAGTGCGTCTCGGACGGCTCGATGATCGCGACGTCGGAGTACCCCTTGCGAAGTAGACGTGCCGCGACCGTGATGCCGGCGGTGCCGCCGCCGATGATGAGAACCTTGTGCTTGTTGGTGATCATGAATTTCGCTCCCTCTCAGGCGGTTTGGACGGCTTGAGTCCAGGCTTGGTAGCCACCGAGGATGTCGCTGACATCGACGAAGCCGCGCTGGCGCAGCAGACTTGCGGCCACCGAGGACCGGTAGCCTCCCGCGCAGTACACGACGGTCGGCACCGTGGCATCGAGCTCGTCGAGCCGGCCGGTCAGCGCAGCCACCGGGATGTTGATGGCGCCGGGAATCGCGCCCGCCTCCACCTCGCCGGGATTGCGAACGTCGACGATCTGCAGACCGGGCAGCTCCGAGACGCGCTCGGTGAATGCCTTGGCGGTCAATCGCGACGCGGCCTGGACGTCGTCGGGATGGTCGTACATGGTCTTGAAGGGCGATGAAAGGAAGCCGATCACCCGGTCGAACCCGATTCGGCCGAGCCGGTTCTTGCCTTCCCGCTCTTGGCCGGGTTCGGTGAACAGCACGATGTCGACGTCGGGCGGAAGGATCGAACCGGCGAACTCGGCGTAGCGGCCCTCGAGTCCGATGTTGATCGCGCGGCGGAGGTGGCCGGCAGCGAACTCCTCTGGGCTGCGGCCGTCGACGAGCACGGCGCCCGCGTCCAACGCGTTGCCCACCTGTTCGTAGGTCATCGGCTCGGGCCGTTTGGACTCGTCGAGCAGTCCGTGCGCCTTGCGGTTGAGGATCGCGTCGTAGACGAAGTAGCCCGGTGCCGGCGGCTGCCCCTCCGTGACGAGCGTCATGAACGTCGGCTTGTCCGGCGCGAGCAAGGCGTAGTTCGTTGCCTTCTGGTCGCCGATCGTCGACCACAGCTCCGTCGACAAGTTCTTGCCGCAGGCTGAACCGGCGCCGTGGGCCGGATAGACGCGGGTTGCGTCGGGCAGCGTCATCAGCTTGTTGTGCAGCGAGTCGTAGAGTTTGTCGGCAAGCTCTTCGCGGGTGAAGCCAATCGAGGCCAGCAGATCGGGACGGCCGACGTCGCCGATGAACAGGGTATCGCCGGTGAGGACGCCGTAGGGCACCTTGTCGTCGGCGTGTTCGTAGACCACGATGCTCAGCGACTCCGGCGTGTGGCCGGGCGTGTGGCGAAACTCCAGCGTCACGTCCCCAAGCGAGTAGCGCTCGCCGTCTGCGACGCCGATGAAGTCGAACTCCGCTTCAGCGACGGACGAGTAGACGATCTTCGCGCCCGTTGCCTTCGCCAGTTCGAGGTGGCCGGAAAGAAAGTCGGCGTGGAAGTGGGTTTCTATGACGAGCTCGATGGTGAATCCCATTTCCTTGGCGTCGGTGATGTATTCCGAGACGTCGCGTTGGGGGTCGATCACCACCGCGCGGCCGCTTTCCTCGTCGGCGACCAGATACGACGCGTGTGACAGGCAGTCCAGGTAGTACTGGATGAACTTCATGGTCCCTCTCCTCTTTCAATACCTATGGGGGTATCTGCTTTCCTATTCTGAATATACCCCCCAGGGTAATTTTCGCAAGGGGCATTTGCCTCAGTTGGGTGGACGCAGACAGCCCCGACACCTGGGTGTCGGGGCTGTCGAGGAGACCGGAAGGTTTAGGCGGCCGCGCGCTGGGCGGCGACGACTTCGTCGAAGCGATCGAGAACCGTCTCGGCCACCAGGCGGTGCGGCCCGAGCGGTTCGGCCATCGGAATCCCTTGCGCGCGAGCATAGTCGGCGACACGATCGGTGATCCGGCCGTGGGCGAGGAACCAGGGCGCAATGACCAGCCGGGAGGCTCCGCGGTCGCGAAGCAGTTGTGCCGCCTCGGCAAGAGTCGGGTGTGGACCGGTGGCGAATGCGGTCGTGGCCGTCCAATTTGTGTGAGCCACCAGATAGTCGGCGACCGATGCGGTACGCGCATTGGCCTGCTGGCGTGACGAGCCAACGGCAGTGACGAGCACACCGACGCCGTGATCGAGTCGGGACACGCCGGCATGCGCCAGACGCTGGTGAAGGACCGCTACGAGCCGGTCGTCCTCACCGAGCACGTCGGCCTGCCGCGCGCCGGATCCCGACTGGTCGATCATCGCGGGGATGTCGACGCGGGCGTGGTACGCGTCGGCCAGCAATAGAGGCACGACCACGGCGCCACCGCGGGTCGCGGCAAGCACATCACCAAGATTCGGCGAGTTTTGTTCGCAGAAGGCCACGCGCACGTCGACGTCGCTGCGCACCCGCCGGATCGTGCGTGCCAGCTCGTGAGCCGATGCCGCCGAACGCGGATCGGCGCTGCCGTGTGCCGTCAGGACGAGGGTCACGAAGCGTGCAGCCCGCATTCAGTCTTGGTCGAGCCCGCCCAGCGGCCGCTGCGCGGATCGGCGCCCTCTACGGGCTTCGACGTGCACGGTGCGCATCCGATGGACGGATAGCCTTCGAAAACAAGGGGATTGACCAGGATGTCGTTGGCGTCGATGTAGGCCTGCAGGTCCTCATCCGTCCAGGCCGCGATGGGGTTGATCTTCACCAGGTTGAACGCCTTGTCCCAGCTGATCAACGGCGCGTTGGCCCGCGTAGGCGCCTCGACCCGACGAATCCCCGTGACCCAGGCTGAATATCCCGCCAAAGCCCTGCCCAACGGCTCGACCTTGCGCATCCGGCAGCACTCGTTGGGCTCGCGGGCGAACAGGTCCTTGCCGAACAACTGGTCCTGCTTGGCGACGCTGTTCTCCGCCGTCACGTTCACGATGTTGACGTCGTAGACGGCCTCGACGGCGTCGCGGGTGCCGATCGTCTCCACGAAGTGGTAGCCGGTGTCCAGGAACAACACGTCGACGCCGGGTCGCACCTTCGCGGCCATCGCGACAAGGGCCGCGTCCTGCATGTTCGACGCCACGACGTATCCCGATGTCGCAGGTGATCCGGCTCCGGCCTCGCCGCCGAAGTGCTCGTCGGTCCAGCGCAGCAGGTCGTCCGCGCTGGCGCCCTCGAGTTCGGCAGCGCCACGTTCGGCCAGCTGTTGCAGGTCTGTCTCGGTCATCGCCGTCACCTCAGGTCCGCCTCGTCTGCTCGTACCGCCCAGGTAGCGAAACGCTCGCCCTGCTCGCGTTGTTTCACGAAATTGCGAACAACCCGGTCGATGTAGTCGCCGAGTTCGCTCGACAGCACCTTGTGCTGGCGCAGCTTGCGGCCGAAACCGCTGTCCAGACCCAGGCTGCCGCCGAGATGCACCTGGAATCCCTCGACCGGCCCGTCGCCGTCGTCGACCATCTGACCCTTGAATCCGATGTCGGCGACCTGGATGCGCGCGCACGAGTTGGGGCAGCCGTTGATGTTGACCGTGATCGGCACGTCGAGCTGGGCGTTGATGTCCTCGAGCCGCTTCTCCAGCTCGGGCACCAGCACCTGCGCGCGCTTGCGGGTCTCGGCGAACGACAACTTGCAGAACTCGATCCCCGTGCAGGCCATCAAGTTCTTCCGCCAGTGCGACGGCTTCGACGGCAGGCCCAGCGCATCGAGCCCGGCGACCAGCTCGTCGAGCTTGTCGTCTGGCACGTCCAACACGACCAGCTTCTGATACGGCGTGAAGCGGATCCGATCGGAACCGACCGCCTCGGCCAGGTCGGCGACCTTCGACAGGATCGTGCCCGACACCCGGCCCGCGATCGGTGCGACGCCGACGGCGTTGAGCCCGTTCTTCAGCTTCTGTACGCCGACGTGGTCGATCGTGTGCACGACGGGATCCGGTGCGGGCCCGTCGATGAGCTTGCGGCCCAGGTACTCCTGTTCGAGGACTTCCCTGAATTTTTCCACGCCCCAGTCCTTGATCAGGAACTTCAACCGGGCCTTGGCGCGAAGCCTGCGGTAGCCGTAATCGCGGAACACCGAAACCACGGCCTCCCACACGTCGGGCACCTCATCCAGCGGCACCCACGCGCCGACGCGCTGACCCAGCATCGGGTTGGTGGACAGGCCACCGCCCACCCACAGGTCCAGGCCTGGGCCGTGCTCGGGGTGATTGACCCCGACGAAGGCGACATCGTTGACCTCGTGGCAGACGTCCTGCAGACCCGAGATCGCCGTCTTGAACTTGCGCGGCAGGTTCGAGTACTCGGGTTTGCCGATGTAGCGGCGGACGATCTCGTCGATCGCGGGCGTGGCGTCGAGCACCTCGTCGACAGAGTCCCCGGCGAGCGGCGAGCCAAGCACCACACGAGGGCAGTCGCCGCAGGCCTCGGTGGTCTGCAGGCCGACCTCGGCGAGCCGCTTCCAGATCTCGGGCATGTCCTCGATCTGGATCCAGTGGTACTGGACGTTCTCCCGGTCGGAGATGTCGGCGGTGTCGCGCGCGAACTCGGTGGAGATCTGCCCCAGCGTCCGCAGGGCGGCCGTCGACAGTGCACCGCCGTCGCAGCGGACGCGGAGCATGAAGAACTTGGCTTCGAGCATGTCGGTGTTCTCGTCGCCGGTCCAGGTGCCGTCGTAGCCCTGCTCACGCTGCGTGTACAGACCCCACCAGCGCATCCGGCCACGCAGATCCTGCTTGTCGATGGAATCGAAGCCGCGGTGGGCGTAGATGTTCTCGATCCTGGCGCGGACGTTGAGCGGGTTGTCGTCCTTCTTGACCTGTTCGTTGGCGTTCAGCGGCTCGCGGTAACCGAGCTTCCACTGGCCTTCGCCTCTGCGCTTGGCAGGCTTTGGCTTTGCGGTGGTCATCGAATTGGCTCCTTCGGAGCCGGCCTTCGGGCGCGCTGTTCACCGGGGGGCTGTCCGGCGGCGCAGATCCGGCGGCCAGCTGAAAGTACGGGGTGGGCTGGGTCCTAGATCAGACGCGTCAAGGCAGACAACAACAGGTACAAACGCGCTTGAAGTCGACATGCCGCCGTGCCACCAGCGAGACGCGGTGGGTGAAGATGCGGGCGGCCATCACGTGCCCAATTGTGCCACGGCCACCGACATACGCCCTAACCGGGACAGATTTGGGCTCAGCCTGAGTAAAAGGCCCTCTGGGAGACTGGCCGCATGACAGTCCGAACGCAGCCTGCAGACCTGCCCGGCCTCGCGCCGGTGCCGGGCAGGCCGTTCGGTCTCTATATCCACGTGCCGTTCTGCGCCACCCGCTGCGGATACTGCGACTTCAACACCTATACGCCCGCCGAGCTGGGCGGAGCGAACCCCGACGGCTGGCTGGCCGCCCTGCGCACCGAGCTGGCCATGGCCGCGGCCCGGACGGCGCCGGGGCCGGATGTCGCCGCCGGAGCGGCTCCGGGGCCGGATGTCGCCGCCGGAGCGGCTCCGGGGCCGGATGTCGCCGCCGGAGCGGCTCCGGGGCCGGATGTCGCCGCCGGAGCGGCTCCGGAAGTCCGGACGGTGTTCGTCGGCGGGGGAACGCCGTCTCTGCTCGGCGCGGCGGGCCTGACCGGGGTGCTCGACGCGGTTCGCGAGCAGTTCGTCCTTGCGCCTGGCGCCGAGGTGACCACCGAGGCCAACCCGGAGTCGACGTCGCCGCAGCTGTTCGCCGCGCTGCGTGCCGCCGGCTACACGCGCTTATCGCTGGGCATGCAGTCGGTCGCTCCGCACGTACTGGCCACTCTTGACCGGGTTCATTCGCCTGGGCGGGCGCCCGCCGCGGCGCGCGAAGCCCTCGCCGCCGGGTTCGAACACGTCAACATCGACCTCATCTATGGCACGCCGGGGGAGTCCGACGACGATCTGTTGCGTTCCGTCGACACCGCGATCGAGGGAGGCGTTGATCACATCTCGGCTTACGCGCTCACCATCGAAGAGGGCACGGCGATGGGCCGTCGAGTGCGCCGCGGCGAGATGTCGCCGACCGACGACGATGTGCTTGCCCACCGCTACGAGCTTGTCGACGAACGGCTCCGCGCGGCCGGCTTCGACTGGTATGAGGTGTCCAACTGGAGCAGGCCCGGCGGCGAGTGCTTGCACAACATGGGTTACTGGGACGGCGGCGAGTGGTGGGGCGCCGGGCCGGGAGCGCACGGCTACGTCGGCTCGATGCGATGGTGGAATATCAAGCACCCCAACGCATATGCGCAAGCCCTGGAGGAACACCGGCTGCCGGTCGCCGATTTCGAAGAGCTCGACGCGCGCGCGATGCACACCGAGGACGTGATGCTGCGACTGCGGCTGCGACGCGGCCTGGCTGCCGACACTCTCAGCGATCGAGAGGGTGACCGCGCGCGGATCGCCATCGGCGACGGGTTGCTGGACGATGTTGGCGGTCGGCTGGTGCTCACCGATCGCGGCCGGCTTCTGGCCGACGCCGTCGTGCGCACCGTGCTCGACTGATTCACGCGTCGTTGAACGATTTCCGCGTTCTGTCTCGTATTCACCAGGAAGTTCACAGCAGATGCAAAGGGTGCGCGCGGAGCATCAGTGCCATGACCGACCCCGATCGGGCCGAACTCCTGCGGACGATCCATGACGCACACAGCCAGGCGCTGTTGCGGTACGTCTTGCGGCTCACCCGAGGAGACATGCCATTCGCCGAAGATGTGGTGCAGGAATCGCTACTGCGACTCTGGCGTAAGCCCGAACTGCTCGAGCAGTGCACCGACGGAGTCAGGGCCTGGCTGTTCACGGTGGCCCGCAACCAGGTGATCGACGATCGCCGAAGCGCAAGGTACACGCGTGAATTGAAGATGGACGCGGTTCCGGAACGATCGTCGCCGGATGAGATCGGGCCTGCGTTCGACAAATGGATCCTGTCCGACGCGTTGATGTCACTTTCCGCCGACCATCGCGTCGCGGTCGTTCGTGCCTATTACCTCGGCCAGACCGTCGCCGATATCGCTGCAGACGAGCGGATCCCGGAAGGCACGGTGAAATCCCGGCTGCACTACGCGTTGCGAGCGCTGCGAATTGCGTTGCAGGAAAGGGGTGTCGTCCGATGATCGACGACATCGCCCAATGGGACGCCGCATACGTTCTCGGTGCGCTCAGCCGGCAGGACCGCCGTGACTTCGAGGTGTACCTCGCGGTAAACCCCGAACGCGCCGCTGCGCTCACCGAACTGGCCGGGCTGCCTGGCGTCCTCAACCGGCTGAGCCGCGACGAGGCGATCGCGCTGACCGAGCAACCCGCCGATGCAGCCGTGGACCCGAGATCGCGGGATCTGATGCCGTCGCTGGCATCGGTGGCCGCCAAGCGGCATCGGCGATCACGGCGCAGCATGCTCGCTGCCGGGGTCGCAGCCGCAGCCGTTGTCGCGATCGGGGCCGGTGTGATCGGCGCCGACGCGTTCTCCGGGCCTGGCCCGCAGGCAGCGGGACCCGCGTATGCGGCCATGCAGCCAATGAAGATCGGTCTCAACGCCGCGCTCGCCGTCACCGAGAAGAAGTGGGGCACTCGGCTGGACTGGACGTGCGAATACGTCGAAGACTGGGCGAGGTCGGCCCCCGCCTACGACATCGTTGTGACCACCATCGAAGGTGTCGAGTCGACGGTCGGCACATGGCGACCGGCGGGGGATCGCGGGGGCGAGCTGGCGGCCTCGACGGCGATCCCGACCGCCGAGATCCATACCGTCGACATCAGAGTGAGCGGGACACACGAGCCATTGGCCGTGACGACCGTGCGGTAGAAGTACCGTCGGCTGATGGCATTCGACCCAGCCGCCGTCGCCCGCGCATTCTCCGAGCATCGATTCGACGAGGCGCTCGGGCATCTCGCCAAGGATGTGCGCTGGACGATCGTCGGATACATGGTGCTCGAGGGGGCGGACGCCGTCAGGCAGACCTGCCGCGAGACTGTGGGCAGCCTCGAGGACACCACGACCACCTACGACCGCTGTGTCGTGGCGGCCGGTTCCGATGTCGTCGCCGTCGACACCGTCTCGCGCTACAGCGGCCCGTCCGGTGTCACGGCGGTGGCCAGTTGTGACATCTACGAATTCGCCGGCGAACAGATCACCGAGATCACGTCGTACGCGGTCGAGGTCGATCCGGAATCCGCGGGCTCACAGCCGCCCCCGCGGGGTGGCGGGTAGGGATTTCGGCGTGAGTAGTTGCGCTGCGCGCAATGCGCTGCGCGCAACCAACCACGCCGAAATCGCAACTAGCGCTGGCCTAACGGCGGTTCTGGTGGACTGCGGCCATGAACGCATTGAAGAACATGACCGCATTGAAGAAACTGGCATTGATGGGAATCGCCCTCTGCGGGGTGGCCGCGGCGGTATCGCTGCCCCCGGTGGCGTCGGCTGAACCCGGCGATGGTCCGTTGATCGAGACGAGCTGCTCCTACGAGCAGTTGATGGCGGCATTGCAGGTGCAGGCGCCGCAGGCTTCGGCTCGGTTGGCCGACCATCCAGAGGCCCAGGCCAAACTGCGGGAACTGATCGCTCTGCCCGTCGATCAGCGTCGGCAGCGGGTGCAAGGTTATCTGGACCGAAACCCTGATATCCGAGCCAAGATCGAGGAAAAGCGGAACACGCCAGAAGGACAGCAGAAGGTGCAGATGCTGGCGCGGGTCGCCGACACCTGCCATGACTACTGACACGCAGGCAGGGTGACTGAAACCAGCAGTCCGCCATCGGGTCGGGCCGACGCGCGCACCGCACCGCGGTGCGCCGTCGCGACCGACCGGACGATCGACAGTCCAAGGCCGGCCCCGCGGTCCGGTGCCAGGCTGGTGGCGTCGGCGGTGCGCTCGGAGTTCAGTCGACGGAATGGTTCGAACAGTCCGTCGACCTCGAATGGCGCCACCACGGGTCCGGTGTTCTCAACGGTCAGCCGAGCACTCTGCTGATCGCCGCCGACGGTGACCAGCACCCAGCCGCGATTGGTGCGGTTGTATCGCACGGCGTTGTCGACGAGGTTCTGGGCTATCCGTTCCAGCAGCGCGGGATCGCCTGCGACGAACGCCGGCGCGAGCGCCGAGCGCAAATCGATGTCCGCTCGGTCGGCTGCAGGCGCAGCCGTTGAAATCGCCCGCCGGGCGATGGCGGCCAGGTCGACCCGAGTACTGCGGTCAATCGGCTGTTCGTTGCTTGCCAATATCAGCAAGCCGTCGATCAGCCGCTCGTTGCGGTGGTTGACCTCCAACAACGTTGCGCCGAGCCGCCGGGTCGGAGCGGGCACCTCAGGATCGGCCAGTGCGACCTCGATCAGGGTCCGATTGATCGCCAGCGGTGTGCGCAGCTCATGCGATGCATTGGCCACGAATCGACGTTGTCCGTCAAATGCCCGGTCGAGGCGCTCGAGCATCGCATCGAATGTGTCCGCGAGCTCCTTGATCTCGTCGTCGGGTCCGTCCAGTGCGATGCGTTCGTGCAGATTGCGGTCGGCGACGCGCCGCGCGGTCGCGGTGACATTCTGCAGCGGCGCGAGTGCTCGGCCCGCAAGCAGCCAGCCGAAGCCACCGGCGGCGACACCGACCACGCCAAGGGATGCCAACGACCAAATCAGCATGCCTCGCAACGTTTCTCGGCGTTCTTGTTCGGCCTGCTTTGAGATCGCCCCGAACAGGCTGTCGATGACCGGGCGGTTGCGGACGCCGCGCTCGTCGAGAAACTCTCTGACGATGCCCTGTGCCGCGGGCCGGTTGGGTAACGATCGCGCGAGATAGCCGAGATTCAGACCGATCAGAATCGCTCCCGCGATGAAGAACGCGCCTGCATACAGCGCTGTGAGGCGTAGCCGGATGGTGGACCGTCGCCGGTTCATCGGAGCCGGTATCCCACGCCGGGCTCGGTGTCGATCAGCGGCGGGTCACCCAGTTTCCGGCGCAGCATCATCATGGTGTACCGGACCACACCGGTGAACGGGTCGATGTGTTCGTCCCAGGCCTTTTCGAGCAGGTACTC
This sequence comes from Mycolicibacterium stellerae, assembly GCF_003719305.1. Lineage (GTDB taxonomy): Bacteria > Actinomycetota > Actinomycetes > Mycobacteriales > Mycobacteriaceae > Mycobacterium > Mycobacterium stellerae. Next base: position 99,687 of record NZ_RARC01000006.1, on the reverse strand, counting down.
TGCCGACACGACGCCGCCGTCCGCGCGCAACAGTTCGTTAAGGACCGCGAACTCCTTGCGGGACAACGAGACCGGCGTGCCCTCACGGGTCACCGTACGCCGGTGCGGGTCGAGCTGGATGCCGTTTCGTTCCAGTATCGGCGGTGCCGCAGGCCGTGCTCTGCGGGCCAGCGCCTGAATCCTTGCGACCAGTTCGTCGAAGGCAAACGGCTTGATGAGGTAGTCGTCGGCACCCAAGCCAAGGCCGGCCACCCGGTCTACCACCGTGGTGGCCGCCGTCAGCATCAGGATGCGGGCCATCCCATCGGATTCGGTGAGCGTCCTACACACATCGTCACCGGATACCTGGGGCAAGTCGCGGTCCAGCACCACCACGTCGTAGTCGTTGACGGTGCCGCGTTCGAGTGCGGCCGCTCCGTCGTAGACGACGTCGACGGCCATCGCGTGGCGACGCAATCCATCCGCAATCGCGTCGGCAAGCAGCGTTTCGTCTTCGACAACAAGAACTCGCATTCCTTCATCGTCCCGTCCCGGGGCGGCACGTGCCGCGCCATCTCGAGCAGTGGCGCGGCACGTCCGGCCCAGGAGTCAGATAAGCCCCGGCCCGGGAAGGCCCCAGCCCAGCCCGGGAAGCACCCCAAGTCCCGAAGCCGGCCCGCCGACACCGCCAACGCCGACGCCGGGAAGGCCCCACCCGAGCCCGGGGAGAACACCGAGGCCAGACGCCGGACCACCGACGCCGCCGAGGCCCGGGCCGGGCAGAATTCCCGGTCCGGGTGCGCCCCACCCGATCCCCGGATCGGCGCTTGCGACGCCGGATGTGGCAACGACTGGCAGTAAGGCCAGTGCTGCGATGGCCAACGTCACACTCATTGCCGTGCGGATTGCGACACGTTTACTCGTCATACCTTGTCCTTCCATCTGGATTGGCAAGGAAGATGTTGCCCGCGGGCCTGTTTGAGCGGCGTGAGGAACGAAACGCGGCGGCGTTGCAACGCGGCTTTGAGCGCTAAACCTGGTGTGGGACCGGCGTATCCATATCGAATACCCGGGCGTGCAGCACTGTCCGATTGCGCAGCGCGGCCCGGACTGCGCGGTGCAGCCCATCCTCGAGGTAGATCACCCCTCGCCACCGCACAGCATGCGGAAACAGGTCCCCGTAAAACGTCGAGTCCTCCGACAGCAGGCGGTCCAGCTGCAACACAGTCGTCGTCGTCACCAGCTCGTCGAGGCGGATCTGGCGAGGCGGAATCTGGGACCACTGCCGGTGCGTCAGCCCGTGGTTGGGATACGGCTTGCCATCGAGTACGCCCTTGAAGATCACCGGCCCGAAACCTCTCGACTCGTTCCGCGTGTCGACGGCTTCACCATGATCAGAGGCTAGTCCCAACCGGCCGATCCGCCACGCGAACATCATCGAGGTGGCGGCGAGGAGGCATAGCCCCTGTTGGTCACCGTAAAATGGATTCGATCGGGAGGTGAACACCATGGGTAGTGCCGAGGACCGGCGGTTCGAAGTGTTGCGTGCCATCGTTGCCGACTTCGTATCGACGAAGGAACCGATCGGCTCGAAGAGCCTCGTCGAGCGGCACAACCTGGGCGTGTCCAGCGCGACCGTGCGCAACGATATGGCCGTTTTGGAAGCTGAGGGCTACATCGCGCAGCCGCACACGAGCTCGGGCCGGGTGCCGACCGAGAAGGGCTACCGCGAGTTCGTCGACCGGCTCGAGGACATCAAGCCGCTGTCGACGTCGGAGCGCTCGGCCATCCTGAAGTTCCTCGAGTCCGGTGTGGACTTAGACGATGTGTTGCGCCGCGCGGTGCGGCTGCTGGCACAGCTGACCCGCCAGGTCGCGATCGTCCAGTACCCGACGCTGTCCACCTCGACGGTCCGCCATCTCGAGGTCGTGGCGCTGACGCCTGCGCGGCTGCTGCTTGTGGTGATCACCGACTCCGGCCGCGTCGACCAGCGCATGGTCGAACTCGGTGACACCATCGACGACCATCAGGTCAGTCAGCTTCGCGAGATGCTTGGCCAGGCGCTGGAGGGCAAGCGACTGTCCGCTGCGTCGGTTGCGGTGTCGGATCTGGCCGTCCACATGGACGGCAGAGGCGGTCTCGGTGACGCGATCGGCCGGTCGGCAACGGTGCTGCTGGAGTCGCTCGTCGAACACACCGAAGAGAGGCTGTTACTGGGCGGCACCGCCAACCTGACCCGTAACACCGCCGACTTCGGCGGGTCCCTGCGCTCGGTCCTCGAGGCGCTCGAGGAGCAGGTCGTGGTGCTGAGGCTGCTGGCCGCACAGCAGGAGGCGGGCAAGGTCACCGTGCGCATCGGACACGAGACGGAAGCCGAGGAGATGCTGGGCACTTCGGTGGTCACCACGGCCTACGGCAGTATGGGAACTGTCTACGGCGGTATGGGTGTGCTGGGACCGACTCGGATGGACTATCCGGGAACTATCGCCAACGTTGCCGCGGTTGCGCTCTACATCGGCGAAGTTCTAGGCAATCGGTAAACCGCGTCAGCGGTAAGGAAGGTCAGGGAGTGGCACGCGACTATTACGCCCTGCTCGGGGTGAGCAAGGGCGCAAGTGATTCGGAGATCAAGCGCGCCTACCGCAAGCTGGCCCGTGAACTGCATCCCGACGTCAACCCAGACCAGCAGGCCCAGGCGCGGTTCCAGGAGATCAGCGTCGCCTACGAGGTGCTCAGCGACCCCGAGAAGCGACGCATCGTCGACCTCGGGGGCGATCCGCTCGAGTCGGCGGGTGCACCAGGTAACGGGTTCGGCGGCTTCGGCGGGCTCGGCGACGTATTCGAGGCCTTCTTCGGCGGCGGTTCCACGTCCCGCGGCCCGGTCGGCAGGGTCCGGCCCGGCGCCGACTCGCTGCTGCGGATGCGGCTGGACCTCGAAGAATGCGCGACCGGGGTCACCAAACAGGTCACCGTCGACACCGCGGTCTTGTGCGACCTGTGTCAGGGCAGGGGCACACACGGCAAGTCCACACCGACCACCTGCGACACGTGCGGCGGGCGTGGCGAGATCCAGACGGTCCAGCGCTCGCTGCTGGGCCAGGTCATGACGTCGCGGCCGTGTCCGGTCTGCGGCGGCGTGGGCGAGGTCATTCTGGACCCGTGTAACCGCTGCGGCGGCGACGGCCGGGTGCGCGCCCGGCGCGAGATCAGCGTCAAGATCCCGGCAGGCGTCGGGGACGGTATGCGCGTCAGGCTGGCCGCGCAGGGCGAGGTAGGCCCTGGCGGCGGCCCCGCGGGCGATCTGTACGTCGAGGTTCACGAACAGCAGCACGACACGTTCGTCCGCGACGGCGACGACCTGCACTGCACCATCTCGGTGCCGATGGTGGACGCCGCACTGGGCACCTCAGTGGCGGTCGACGCGATCCTGGACGGCCCCATCGAGGTCACCATCGCGGCGGGCACCCAGCCCGGCTCGGTGACCACGCTGCGTGGCCGCGGCATGCCGCATCTGAGGTCGGGGGTGCGTGGAGACCTGCACGCCCACATCGACGTGGTGGTTCCCTCGCGGCTCGATCACGACGACATCGAGCTGCTGCGCAAGCTGAAAGAGCACCGCACCCGGGACACGGCCGAGGTGAGGTCCACCCAGTCGGGCAGCACAGGCGGCGGGCTGTTCAACAGGCTGCGCGAGACGTTCACCGGCCGCTAACGGCCATGAGTGCAGTGTCTGATTCTCTTCGCGCACGCGCTCACCGGGCCCTCTTCTACGTCGACCACCTGCCCGAAGTCGGTGACCTGGCCGTCGTCGACGGTGACGAGGGTTTCCACGCGGCCAGCGTGCGGCGGATCAGGGCCGGTGAAGAGCTCGACCTCGGTGACGGCGCAGGCTCGGTGGCGCATTGCGTGATCGAGGAGGTGGGCAAGGCGCGGCTGACGGCTCGTGTCCTGAACCGCTGGACGGTCGTGCCTGCGACGCCGTCGGTCACCGTCGTGCAGGCAATCCCCAAGTCCGACCGATCCGAACTGGCCATCGAGTTGGCCACAGAGGCCGGCGCCGACGCGTTCGTGGCCTGGCAGGCGGCTCGATGTGTGGCGCGCTGGGACGGCGGACGGGCCGACAAGGGCCTGCGGCGGTGGCGTGCGGTGGCCCGCGCGGCCGCCCGCCAGTCGCGCAGGCCGCACATCCCATCGGTCACGGGCGTGGCGAGCACTGACGCGTTGCTGGCCGACGTGCGCGAGGCGGTCTCCCGGGGAGCGACGGTCCTGGCGCTGCACGAGTCTGCTATCGAGCCAATGACGAAACTGTCGTTCGCACAAGTAGATTCGCTGATGTTGGTGATCGGACCGGAGGGCGGCATCGCCGACGACGAGATCGCCGCGTTGTCTGCGGCCGGGGCGAACGCGGTGCGGCTGGGGCCGACGGTGCTGAGGACGTCGACAGCCGCGGCGGTCGCGTTGGGCGCGCTCGGGGCGTTGACGCCGCGCTGGGCCTGACTCGCGTCCCGCTCCGGACGACGTCGTCGCAGGTTAAACATTGGGACGCGTCGGTGCCCGGCGGTAAACTGGGTATTCGGCAGCAACGAAACAGGCAAGAACCCAGAAAGCAGGCAGAAAACCCCACGTGACGCCCAGCGAGACGAACGCTGACGCGGATACGCCCGTCCGCAGCAGCATCAATGTTCCGCCCGACCTCATCGTGGGCCTTCTTGGCTCCGCCGACGAGAATCTGCGCGCACTCGAGCGCGTCCTGGCGGCCGATATCCATGCCCGCGGCAACGCGCTCACCCTGACCGGTGAACCTGCCGATGTCGCACTCGCCGAGCGAGTGATCTCCGAACTGATCGCGATCGCGGCCGGCGGCCAGCCGCTCACCCCAGAGGTGGTGCGGCACAGCGTCGCGATGCTGACCGGCACCGAGGGGGAGTCGCCCGCCGAGGTGCTGACGCTCGACATCCTGTCGAGGCGCGGAAAGACGATCCGGCCGAAGACGCTAAACCAGAAGCGATATGTCGACGCGATCGACGCGCACACCATCGTGTTCGGCATCGGACCGGCCGGCACCGGCAAGACGTATCTGGCGATGGCAAAGGCCGTGCGCGCACTGCAGACCAAGCAGGTGTCTCGCATCATCCTCACCCGGCCGGCGGTGGAAGCCGGTGAGCGCCTTGGCTTTCTGCCCGGCACACTATCGGAGAAGATCGACCCCTATCTACGACCGCTCTACGACGCCCTGCACGACATGATGGATCCGGAGCTGATCCCGAAGCTGATGAGCGCCGGGGTGATTGAGGTAGCGCCGCTGGCATACATGCGGGGCAGAACGATCTCAGATGCGTTCATCATTCTCGACGAGGCGCAGAACACCACCGGCGAGCAGATGAAGATGTTCCTCACCCGGCTGGGGTTCGGCGCGAAAATGGTTGTCACCGGCGATATCACGCAGGTCGACCTGCCCGGCAGTACGAACTCCGGGCTGCGGGCGGCGGTGAACATTCTCGACGGTGTCGAGGACATCCACGTTGCCGAGCTCACCAGCGCCGACGTCGTGCGGCATCGGCTCGTGTCCGAGATCGTCGACGCCTACGCCAGAAACGAAGAGCCCGGGCTGACCAACCGCGCGCAACGCCGCGCCACGGGCAACCGGCCGCGGCGATAGGCGGACCGCGGAGTCATGAGTATTGAGGTTTCCAACGAATCGGGCCTCGACGTCTCCGAAGAGGAACTCGTCAGCGTCGCCCGCTTCGTCATCAAGAAGATGAAAGTGCATCCCGCAGCGGAGCTCTCGATGGTGTTGCTCGACAGCGCCGCGATGGCCGATCTGCACATGCGGTGGATGGATCTTCCGGGGCCGACGGACGTGATGAGCTTTCCGATGGACGAACTCGAGCCCGGTGGCCGGCCAGACGCACCAGAGCCGGGGCCGTCGATGCTCGGTGACATCGTGTTGTGTCCGCAGTTCGCGGCCGACCAGGCCACCAAGGCCGGGCACACGCTCGGGCAGGAGTTGGCGCTGCTGACCGTGCACGGGGTTCTGCATCTACTCGGCTACGACCACGCCGAACCAGACGAAGAGAAGGAGATGTTCACGCTGCAACGCCAACTGCTCGAGGAGTGGGTGGCCGCCCAGGTCGAGGCGTATCACCAGGACCGGCAGACCGAGAAGGATCGGCGACTGCTGGACAAGTCTCGTTACTTCGACGAGTCGTGACCGGCATAGGTTCGCTGGTCGGCGCGATCGCGCTGATCGGTCTCGGCGGTCTGTTCGCAGCGATCGACGCCGCAATCAGCACGGTGTCGATCGCCCGCGTCGAAGAAATGGTTCGTGACGAGCGGCCAGGGGCGGTCCGGCTTGCCCGCGTCATCAACGAACGGCCGCGCTACATCAATCTCGTTGTGCTGCTGCGTATCGCGTGCGAGATCACCGCGACGGCGCTGCTGGTGGACTACCTTTACGAGCACCTCGGCCTGGATTGGGGCCTGATCGCGGCGGCCGCGATCATGGTCGTCAGCAGCTTCGTGTTGATCGGGGTGGGACCGCGAACCCTCGGCAGGCAGAACGCCTACTCGATCGCGCTCGGCGCGGCTGTTCCCCTGCAAGCGATTTCGGTTCTGCTGACGCCCATCAGCCGCCTCCTCGTCCTCATCGGTAACGCCCTGACACCGGGTCGGGGCTTTCGCAACGGGCCGTTCGCGTCCGAAATCGAGCTGCGCGAGGTCGTCGACCTTGCCCAACAGAGTGGCGTGGTGGCCGACGACGAGCGGCGGATGATCCAGTCGGTGTTCGAGCTCGGCGACACACCCGCGCGTGAAGTGATGGTGCCCCGCACCGAGATGGTCTGGATCGAAAGCGACAAGACGGCGGGCCAGGCGACCTCTCTTGCGGTACGCAGCGGGCATTCCCGTATCCCGGTGATCGGGGAGAACGTCGACGACGTCGTCGGCGTGGTGTATCTGAAGGATCTCGTCGAGCGCACCTATTACTCGAACAATGGCGGACGCGACACCAACGTGTCGGCGGTCATGCGCCCGCCGGTCTTCGTGCCCGACTCCAAGCCGCTGGACGCGCTGCTGCGCGAAATGCAGCGCGACCGCAACCACATGGCGCTGCTCGTCGACGAGTACGGCGCGATCGCCGGACTGGTCACCATCGAGGACGTGCTCGAGGAGATCGTCGGTGAAATCGCCGACGAGTACGACACCGATGAGGTCGCGCCGGTTGAGGAACTGGGGGACAAGCGCTTTCGCGTGTCTGCCCGGCTGCCCATCGAGGACCTCAGCGAGCTGTACGACATCGAGTTCGACGAGGACCTCGACGTCGACACCGTCGGCGGCCTGCTGGCGCTGGAACTCGGTCGGGTGCCGCTTCCCGGTGCCGAAGTGACGTGGGACGGGCTGCAGTTGCGTGCCGAAGGCGGCCGTGACCATCGCGGCCGGGTGCGGATCGGCACCGTCCTGGTCAGCCCTACCGCACCTGAGCAGGAGGGTGACGATGACTGAGCTCGACGCAGAAGACGCCAAGCTGGTGACGCTCGCCCGCGGTGCGATGGGCCGTGCCGAGGCAGGCAGCGGCGCCGCCGTGCGGGATCAGGACGGCCGCACCTACGCAGGCGCGCCCGTCGCACTGGAGGCATTGGCGCTGACCGCTCTGCAGGCTGCGGTGGCCGCCGCCGTGTCGAGCGGTGCGACGGGTCTCGAGGCGGCTATATTGGTCGGCGGATCCGCCGACGATGCCGGGGTCGCCGCCGTGCGAGAACTGTCGGCGGACGCCGTCGTCATCGTCACCGACCGGGCGGGCACGCCGCTGTGATCGCCGAAACTGCTCACAGATCGCCGATTGGGCGGAAATCGCGATCTCCCCGCAGGCTCGGGGAGCGATGAGCGAGTTCCGTTCCGGCTTTGTCTGTTTCGTCGGCAGACCCAATACCGGCAAATCGACATTGATGAACGCTCTCGTCGGTGCCAAGGTGGCGATCACGTCGAACCGCCCGCAGACAACGCGGCACACCATTCGCGGGATCGTGCACCGCGACGACTTCCAGATCATCCTCGTCGACACCCCAGGGCTGCACCGGCCGAGGACGCTGCTGGGCCAGCGCCTCAACGACCTCGTCCGCGACACCTATTCGGAGGTCGACGTCATCGGCTTGTGTATACCCGCCGATGAGTCGATCGGTCCGGGCGACCGGTGGATCCATGAGCAGATCCGAGCCGTCGCTCCCAGAACCAAGGTGGTCGCGATCGTCACCAAGATCGACAAGGTCCCCAAGGAGCGGCTGGCCGCACAGCTGATGGCGGCAAGCGAGTTGGTCGGGCCGGACGCCGAGATCGTGCCGGTCTCGGCGACGACCGGGGAGCAGGTTGACGTGCTGATCGGCGTGCTCGCTGACCTGCTACCGCCCGGGCCTGCGTTCTATCCCGATGGCGAGTTGACCGACGAGCCCGAGGAAGTGCTGATGGCCGAGCTGATTCGCGAGGCCGCACTGGAAGGCGTGCGCGACGAGCTGCCACACTCGCTGGCCGTGGTGATCGAGGAGGTCAGCCCGCGCGAAGGCCGTGACGACCTGATCGATGTGCATGCCATCCTTTTCGTCGAGCGGGACAGCCAGAAGGGCATTGTCATCGGCAAGGGCGGAGCGAGGTTGCGCGAGGTCGGCACGGCCGCGCGCACACAGATCGAGAAGCTGCTCGGCACCAAGGTGTATCTGGACCTACGCGTCAAGATCGCCAAGAATTGGCAGCGCGACCCCAAACAGCTTGGCCGGCTCGGCTTCTAGTAATTTCGGCGCATTTGGTTGCGGTGGGCGCAACGAACTGCGCCGAACTCGCTATTACCTGCCGAGTTCGTCGAATCTCGCGAGTGCGGCGCCGAGGTCTGTTTCATCGAAGATCTCACAGCGGCTCATAGCATCGTCTTTGAATGCCAGAAGAACAATCTCGCGCCATTCGACCTCGAAAGCTTCGCGCGAGGTCCCGGTGGACATTTGGGTGAGCACCGCGCCGAGCTCGCCCAAACGATGCACCGAAACGATGCGGTGTCTGACGCCTGTAGCGACGTCCCATGTGGCGTGGACATAGGCCGACATGTCGCCTGGCTCGAAAGCTGTCACACGCCGGTGATCGATGTTGACCCAGTTCGCCGTCGTCGGGAACATCTCACGCCGATTGAACGCTCGGCTGGCGCTCAGGATTGCCGACCATGTGCGCGCATTGGACGCGGCTTCACCGGCGAGGAACCGCGCGTCGAGTTCGGCCAACGCCGCGTCGAGGTCTTCGACATCGAAGATGACGCGCGCCACGATCCGTTCGTCGGCGTCGATCTCGACGATGCGCAGAACCGCCAGCACGACTGATTCACCCGCCGTGCCCTCAACGCGACACAGGGCAAGGCGATCTCCGCGGGTGGCCAGGTGTACCGACGTAGTCCTGACGCCCAGATCCGCCATCGTCTTGAGGTTCGAGAGTTCGGCTTCGCGACCATGCCGTATTCCTTCGTTCGCGACCGGCCGTCGATCGTCGCTGTGGTGGTCCTCGGCCAGCAACTGGATCAGTGCATCCCACTCGCGTGAATTGAAATGCTCTTGGTAACAGTCGTGGACCCGTGTTGCCACATTTTCGAGTGTGTGCACCGGCGGATGCAGTTCCTCGAATCGAGCAAGCGCCGCGTCGAGGTCATCCTCGTCGAAATTTTCGCCGCGGTTGATCAGGCCGCCGTCGACCAAGACGAGATCGATCGCCCGCCATTCTGCCTCGAATCCCGCATCTGAGGTTGCGGCGGCCGTTCGCGTGAAGACCGCTCCGAGGTCATTGAGCCGGTGCACAGCTTCGATATAGAGCTTGAAACCTTTTGCAAGGTCCCACGAGGCTCGGAAGTAGGCGATCCCGTCATCGGGCTCCATGCGGGTCACGTGACGGTGGTCGATGTTCACCAGGTTCGGCGTCGTCGTGGGAAGTTCGCCTCGGGTCATTCCGGTGTAGGTCCCGATTATGACCGACCACAGGTTCGCGTGCGGCGCTGCTTCGCCAGCGAGGTATCGCTCATCGAGTTCGGCGAAGGCGGCTTCGAGATCGTCGGGCTCGAACAGCGCACCCGCCGTGATTCGATTATCGACGTCGGTTTCGATAATGGTGAGCATCTCGCTGTCGAACTCGCCGATCCGCAGATCGCTGTTGGTGCTGCGGAACCGGGTGAGGATGAGCCGATCACCCCGAGTCGCAATCACGTTGGTCGATATCGCGGCTCCGATGTCGGCAAGGCGTCGCAGGTTCTCCAGTTGGATGTCGCGGCCGTGTTCCACTCCGGCGTTGACGACCCGACGGCGATCATCGTTCGCAATGTCTTCGGTGAACACGTCAGGTACCGCGCGCCAGTCGCCGGTCTCAAACAGATTCCAAAGACGCTTGTAGACCTGGCTTGCCGCATTTTCCAGGCGGTGCCCCGACGGATGCAGCTCCCCGAATCTCGCCAATGCGGCGCCGAGATCGGTCTCGTCGAACATCTCGCAGCGGCTGATCATCGTGCCATCGACTGTGTAGATGTGGATCATTCGCCACTCGACACCGAAGCCCTCCCGACTCGTGCCAGACGCCGTATGGGTTACGACTGCTCCAAAGTTGCTCAGGCGATGCACCGCCTCCACATGAATACTCAGATCCGGCGTCGCATCCCATGCGGAATCGATGTATGCGGCTAAATCCTGCGCCTTAGTGGACACGAGGGAGCGATGGTCGCGGTATATCCATTTCGGTGTGGTCGTGGGAAGTTCGTGCCGGTTGAATTCGGCGTATACGCCCGCGATGACCGACCAAGTCCCTGCAGACGCGGCGGCTTCGCCTGCGGCGTAACGGGAATCGAGTTCGGCGAACGCGGCGTCGATATCGTCGGGGTCGAAGACGAGCCACGCCGTGATTTGTTCGTCGGCGTTGGTTTCAACGATGACGAGCAGCTCCCACTGCAGCGCCTCGGTCTGCTGGCCGTACCCCGACACGCGGCCGTGATAGAGGAGAAGCCGCTCTCCGCGAATTGCGATGACGTCTGGGGTCAGCGTCCATGACTCGACGCTCATTTCCTGCAGATCTTTGATCTGGGAATCTCGACCGCGACGTATGCCCGCGCCTATGACACGTCGACGATCGTCGCCGTAGTGCTCATCGGCGATCATTTCGGCCATCGCCGCCCAGTTCTGCGCCTCGAAGTTGGCGTGGAATCGCTGAAGCACTCGGCTTGCCGAGTTGTCCAGCCGCGGCGCCGGTCGGCTGAGTTCGTCGAACGTCGCGAGTGCGGCTTCGAGGTCCACGTCGTCGAACAACTCGAAATGATTGATCAAATCACCCTGCACCATCAGGACCCCGATGCCTTGCTGCTCGGTATCGAAGCCCTGTTGTGAAGTTCCACTGGCAAACCAGGTGACAACCGCGCCAAGGTCGGTCAGCCGGTGCACCGCCACGACGTGAATGCCAAAGTCTGGCAGTACCTCCCAAACCGCCCGAAGATGTGTCGCGGCGTCGCCTGGCTCCATCATTGCCAGCCGTTGACGGTCGATGTTGACCCAATCGGGTGTTGTCGGAGGCATTTCGTGACGGTCAAGTGCGGCATAGGCTCCCGCGATGACTGTCCATGTATGCGCGTGCGGCGCCGCCTCGCCTGCCAGGTATCTGGCGTCCAGTTCGGCGGAGGCGGCGTCGAAATCGTCGAGGTCGAACGCGACGGACGCGACACATCGCTCACTGCTGTCGATCTCGATGATGCGAAGTATCTCGGTGTGAAACGCCTCGGGGCGCTGGTCTCGGCCGGAGTAGCGGGCTCGGCACAGGGTCAGCCGTTGGCCACGGGTCGCCACGACAACCGACGTCATGGTTTGGACGCCCAGGTCGGCCATCGCTCGGACTTCTGCTAGCCCACCTGCGTGGTCGTAGTTCGCCTCTCTGCGGAGAACTCGCCGCCGGTCTTCAACCGACACGTTGTCGACCCACAGTGCAGCAACCTCGTCCCAACGCCTTTCGGCGAACAGCTCGTTGAACTTTGCATCGATGCGGCTCGCGCTGTTCTCAAGCGGTGTTCGTGCAGAAAGTGTCTCGAGCCGCTCGTGCTGGGCGTCCAGTTCGGCGATCGCAGCGTCGAAGTCGCCGACATCGAAAGTCACCTGCAGCGCGATGCGAGCGCGATCATCGACGCCATAGAGAATGAGCATCTCGTCTTCCGGCGCGCCCGAACTTGTATCGACTGTGCTGACTTGCACTTTGGTGAGAGCCAAACGCTCGCCTCGGATCGCGACGAATGAACTTCGGTGCCGCACCATGCCTGGTTGCCGAAACTGCCTTGCCTCGGCTACCCATTCGGCCGACGAAAGGTCGCCGCGTGCGACGCCGACGATCTTCCTGCGGTTCTCGACGTGAACGCTGGGAGCGACCAGCTTCTCGCCCTCACGCCAGTCTTCGTTACGCCATGCCGACTCCATGCGGCGAACGACACGCACGCAGGCGTTTTCAGGTTCGGCAATCGCGGCCCTAGGTTCTTGCTCTTCGAGCCGCACGTACTGGGCGTCGAGCTCCGCGATCGCAGCGTCGATGTCTTCGACATCGAATACCACATGTAGCGCGATTCGACGTTCTGCATTCATACCGAACAGAACAATCAGTTCATCACTGGGCGCTCCGGGAGTCGTGTCGGTATATTCGAACTCCAATCGAGTCAGGGCGAGGTGATCGCCGCGCACTGCGATCACCTCCACCATCCGACCCCGTATCGGACCGGCGATGTCGAGAAGGCGTCGGGCCTCGCGTGGCCAGTCGCTCGACGGCAGATCAGCCTGGGTGAAGCCGACGATCTTCCGACGGCTTTCGACGAACACGTCTGGTGCCCACATCTGTTCGAACTCGTCCCAGTCTTCGAGGTTGAGCGCGGCCTCCATCGTTCGCAGCGCTTGCACACACTGGTTGTCCGGTTCATTGCTTGCCGCGTGCTCAAATGACCTGGCGGGTGGCACACCCTGGAGAAGAACGGTCCGCGCTTTTACTGCAAGTGCCTCAGCGCCTTTCAACTCGTACAAGCTGACTGCCTTCTCGGCGGCGACTCGTGCGCTCGCAGTGTCGCCCGCGGCCCTCAGCACCGTCGCCAACGCGAGGCACGCGTCGCCGTGATCGACCAACAGGTCCGTGTGCTCGGCAATGGCGACAGCCTCTTGAGCGATCCGCCGGGCATCGCCGTGGTCGTCGCCGCGCGCCAGGAGTTGCGCCCGAACCGTCCGCCAGGCGATCGCGGCCTTTAAGTCGTTACCCGCGAGACGTTCGCTCTCGGTGCATAATTCGTCGGCCTCGGTCTCTCTGTCGAGTGCCACGCACGCCCGCGCCAACAAAGCGGCGGTCTCCGCCGTGTCCGCTTCGAGGCCCATGCGTCGAAAGCCGTTGTATGCCCGGCGAAGAAGTGGCTCCGCAGCCGCGGGATCGTCGGCGACCAACTCGACGATGCCTGCGAACTGGTCGACCTCGAGCAAGGCGTGCCGCATACCGAGTTCGGTGAGTGATCGTCTGGCGGACTCGATCAGCTGGCGCCCCGCGGACGCGCGCCCGCGAAACGCGTCCAGCACTCCCTGACACCTTGTCGATGTTGCCTCGACAACCGGTGAGCCGGTCGTGATGCGCAGCAGGCGAACGACATCAAGACACCGTCCGCCAGCGCGGGGGACCGGATTGGGACCCCACAGCGCGGCGAGGGGTGCCCCGGCCAGCACTGCGTTGACACGGCGGTGGTCGCGCGCTCGCCGCGCTGCCGTCAACGCCTGATCCAGGGCGGTCTCGGCATCCCCGATTCGGCCGAGCCGGACCAGGACTCCGGCGCGGACGGTGTGAGCTTTCGCCTCACCCGCGGCATCCTCGAACTGCGCCAAACTCGCGGCGGCGTCCGCCACCGCGGACTCGATCTCGTCCAGCCGCTCCGGATCCGTGAGCATCGATAGCTGACCGTCAAAGCACGCGCCCCACGCCGCAAGTCGACCGGAATGAGCTGCAGTCGACTGTAATTGGGAGACAGCGCCCTTTGCTGCGACCACATCGCCTGCAGCCAGCAGCGCCTCGCAGCGAGCGACCAGCAGTTCCGCCCGCTGTTCGTCGCGGTCGGGTAGCTCGTCGTCGAGGTCTTCGAGCGCGTGAACGGCCTTGTTGTAGAGGTCGGCGGCGCCTTCGTAAGCCAGGCGCGCCATTGCCTGGTCGGCCGCGCGCCTGCAGTAATCGACCGCCTTGGCCGCATTTCCCGCCCACGCGCATTCGAAGTAGTGGTAGGCCAGCTCGGCCAGAAGTTCGTCGTCGGCGCCCGGTTCGGACTCCAAAGTCGTTGCTATGCGCTGATGGAGGCGCATGCGCCGGACGGAAGCGAGCTCGGCCAACAGCGACTGCCGGACGATTGCGTGGTTGAACCGGTAGCGGCCGCCGGGCTCTTCGATCACGATGCCCGCCTTGGCCGATTCGTCAAACGCATCGACGAGGTCGTGACCGACCACGCGCTCGACCAGCGCCAGCTCGAACCGGCTTCCCACGACGGCGGCGGTTGCGAGCGCCGTGTTCGTCTCCTCTGGAAGCCGAGAAAGCCTGCGACTCACGGCTTCCCGGACGCCCTGCGGCAGGGTCGTCGGATCCCAGCGCCCACCGCTCTCATCGACGTGACGGAGTGCCTCGATGAGGAAGAATGGATTGCCTCCTGTGACCGACGCCAAAGCGCGGGCCAACTCCTCGTCGTCGTAGCCGGCTTCGGCGACGTATGCGGTGACGTCGTCTTCGTCAAGGCCGCCAAGTGTGAGGCGACTGACCGAACCGTCGCGGTGAAGATCGGCGAGCATGGCCGCGAGCGGGTGCGAGCGATCGAGATCAGTACTGCGATATGTGCCGACGATCTGAATGCGTGCGTGCTCGCCGAAGCGAAGGAGATGCCGCAACAACAACAGTGTTGGCTTGGCCGCCCAATGCAGGTCGTCGAGGACCAGGATCACGGGCGCACTCGCGGCGGCGACACCCAAGAGCGCACCGACAGCGTCGAAAAGTGCATAACGCTCGGTGTCCGGGTCGGCTCGGGGCGGCGCCGCCAGTTCCGGCAGCACCTCGGTCAGCTCCGGGACAAGAGGTATCAGCGCTTCGATACCGCGAATCCCGCGCAACCGGCTGGTGCCGAAGCCCGGCGCCAGAGACCGCAGCGCCTCTGAGAACGGCTGATACGGCGCGCCCAGATCCTCGTCGCAGCGCCCGTAGAGGACGATGGCGCCCTGTTCGTATACGTGGCGGGACCATTCGCCGGCCAGTCGCGTCTTGCCCACACCCGGTTCGCCGGAGATCAGCACGGCGTGGCTGCCCGCGACCTGCGTCGTCTGCCAGGCGGCCAGTAGCCGCTCGAGTTCGCGTCCGCGCCCGACAAACGGTCCGGAGCCGCCGAGCACGGCGGGCAGCGGGGGACGCTCCACCGGCGAATCGACTACCGGCGACCGGGACTCCTCGGCCTCGATGCGAAGCTCGAATACGTGCTCAGGGCGCGCGAGGTTCTTCAGTTGGCGCGTCCCCAAATCGGCCAGCACGACATCGTCGGCGAGCGTGTCGATCACGAGTTCAGCGGTCGCCCCCGAGCACAGGATCTGACCGCCCGTGGCCAGCGACCGCAGGCGTGCGGCCCGATTGACCGCCCTGCCGAAGTAGTCGCCGTCGCGGAACTCCACCTCGCCGGTGTGCAGAGCAACGCGGATACGCATCGGGTCCGCCAACGGCCACGGCTCCCGCCGGATCGCTTCCTGGAGCTCGATGGCGGCGGCGGCCGCCCCGGACGGTCGGTCGAAGACCGAGAACGTCGCGTCGCCCTCGCCGCGAGTCTTGATGAGCCGCCCTGCGCGGAACGTGACGACCTGTTCGACGATCTCGTCGTGACGCGCGAGCGCCGCGGCCATCGCGTCCGCATCCGCCTCCCACGCGGCAGTCGATCCTTCGATATCGGTGAGTAGGAACGTCACTGCGCGTGTAACTGCCGAAAGTTGATGCGATACAGGCAATTCCAGAGATACGTCTTGTGCAACGATCGCGGATTCGAGCCTGCGCAGATCTGGACCTGGATCGACGCCCAGCTCCTCGGCGAGCAGCGATCGGGCCCGTTGATAAGCGCCGAGGGCTTCGCCTTGTCTGCCCGCCCGATAGAGGGCCAGCATCAGATGGCCCCAACGCCTTTCGCGCAACGGAGAGTCGGCGATGGCGGCCTCGAGCTCACCGATGATTTCGGCGGCGCGGCCCGTCGCAAGCAGCGCGTCGGCCCGATCCTCCACGAGCGCGGCATGGCCCTCGGTCCAGCGCGTCTTCTCAGAAACGCCGCGCCGTCCGTCGGGTAGTTCAGGGATGCCGCGCCAGAGGGCCAGCGCCTCGTCGAAGTGGGTCACCGCCTGGTTTGCGTCCCCGGCGGCAATGGCATCGCGGCCGAGTTGAGCGGCCGACTTGTATCGGGTGGCGTCGATCTCAACGGTACCCAGGGTCCAGCCCGTGCCCTCCGTCAACACGAAGCCGTCGCCGAGGGCGCGACGCAGAGCGGAGATGTGGGTCTGCATGGCTTTGACGGCGGTCCGCGGCGGATCATCGCCCCACAGGAGTTCGACGAGTGCGTCGGCCGCCACCACAGATCCGCCGTGCAGCCCGAGCATCGTGAGAATGACGCGTGGTTTGGCGCCAGGTATCGCGACCGGGAGACCGAACTGCCGGACGTGTAGTGGCCCGAGAACCCCCAGCTCCACCTGTCGAAGCGTAGTCACGATGCCATCGTCACGAGCGCGATTAAACACGCGGTCAAGGTCGAGTAAAGGGGTCAGTTAGCGGCTGGTCAACGGCGCTTCTAGGCGGGCTGGCCGTAGACGGCGACAACGACCGACCGGTCGAGGCTGTTCTCCGACCACACGCCCATCTGGGTGTTGGCGCAGTTCGACATGATCGCCATGTAATCGGGCCGGTAGTACCACTGGTTCATGATGTCGATGCCGTTGATCGCCAGCGCCGGGTTGATCGCGACGGTCTGGGTGACGATGCCTTTGTAGCCTGCGGCATCAGCCCGCGTCTGCGGTGTCGACCCGTCCGACCCGACGTCGCCGTCGAGCGCCCGGTTGTTCAGCACGTCGTTTGTATGCCACTCCGCGGCCAACTGCAGCTGCGGGTTGATCGTCACGTCGTTGGCGCAGCCGTGCTGGTGCTGGATCGTGTAGACATTGGCGACCACACCGTCGTTGAGCCGTTTGTTGTTGGCGGCCGCGGTGGGTGTGCCTGCGATCGCAGCACCCATTACAACGACGGCCGGGATCACGACTGCGCAGCGCCACACGCTCACGTCGTGGGACTTTACCCCAGAGCCTTAGCCAAGAGAGCTGCTTCCGGACGCATCGCCGGATTCAGTCCACCACGGCTCGGGCTCTTTGGTCACCCAGCCGTTTACCGCTTCTAGCTCGGCGGCAAGGGAGATCAGCAGCGGCTCGCTGTCGGCCGGACCCATCAGTTGCACGCCGATCGGTAATCCGTCCGACGTGAAGCCGGCGGGGACATTGATCGACGGCCACCCCAGCAAGTTCCACGGCCATGTGGCCGGGCAGGCGCGAATCATCGCCCGGTCGGTGGAGAACCCGCCGCGGTTGTCGAAGTGGTGCACTGTGGGCGGCGGCAGCGCGGTGGTCGGCGCCAGGATCACGTCGACGAGGTTGAAGATGTAGCCGACTCGGCGCTGGGCCGCGGCTTCCTTCGCGCGGGCCTTGCGCAGCACGTTCTCCGATAGCAACCGTCCGGTCCGGAGGTTCTCGACGGTGCGCGGGTCCAGTTCGACGCCGTGGCCGAGGCGGTCCGCCCAGTCCAGCAGCCCGGACGTCGACCGGGCCAGGAAGTTCCAGGACATCCCGACTTTGTAGTCGGGGTCGGCGGCGACGATGGTGTGTCCGAGGTCGGTCAGCTGCTCGCCGACGGTGTGCAGCGCGGCCCGGATCTCAGGGTTCAGCCTTGGCCGGAAGACGTTGTACGGGAACTTCGTCGACATGGCGATCTTCAGCGCGCCTGGTGCCCGGCCGACGGCCTCGGCCGCCTGTATCGGCGGCGGCTTGTGGCGGTCCCCGTCGACGTTGCCCGACGCGGCGTCGAGCAACAGTGCCGCATCGGTGACGGTGCGGGCCAGCACGCCGTTGACCGTGATGCCGTTGAATGCCTCCGGCAGCGGCCATGTCGAGATCCGGCCCCGCTGCGGTTTGATGCCGACCAAGTGCGTCCAGGCGGCGGGAATCCGGACACTGCCCGCGCCGTCGGACCCGATTGCGGCGGTCACCAGTCCCGCTGCCACGGCCGCCGCACTGCCGCCGGAGGAACCACCCGGAGTGTGGTTGCGTGACCACGGGTTGCGCGTGTGTCCGAACGCGGGCCCGCTGGTGAACGGCCACTGGCCAAGCTCGCAGGTGTTTGTCTTGCCGACGATCACCGCGCCTGCGGTCCGCAACCTGCGCACGACCTCAGCGTCGGCCATCGCCAGCTGCACCCGCCCCGCCGCGCCGAACATTGTTGGCACGCCCGCGACGTCGACGTCGTCCTTGACCGCGATCGGAATTCCGAGCAATGGGGCCTGGTGTCCGGCGGCGCGCCTGTGGTCGGCCTTGGCGGCGTCGGCAAGCGCCTGCTTCCGCAACACGACGCGGAAGGCGTTGAGTGTCGGTTGGCTGGCCTCGATGGCATCCAGCGACTGCCGCACCAGCTCAACCGACGTCACGCCGCCACTGGCCAGCCGGTAGAGCAAGCCTGTGAGGGTGGGCAGGGCAGGCTGGGCCATCAAGCTCGAGAATATCCCGGCGCTGCCTCCCGGCTCTGTCGGAACACGGTGCGAAACTAGTCCGATGCGCCTGTACCGGGATCGGGCTGTGGTGCTTCGCCAGCACAAGCTCGGCGAGGCCGACCGGATCGTCACCCTGCTCACCCGTGAGCACGGGTTGGTCCGTGCCGTGGCCAAGGGGGTCCGGCGCACCCGCAGCAAGTTCGGTTCCCGGCTGGAGCCCTTCGCCCACATCGACGTTCAACTGCATCCAGGCCGCAATCTCGACATCGTCACCCAGGTGCAGGCCATCGACGCGTTCGCCGCCGACATTGTCAGCGACTACGGTCGCTACACCTGTGCGTGCGCTGTGCTGGAAACCGCAGAGCGGCTGGCAGGGGAGGAACGCGCTCCGGTGCCCGCGCTGCACCGGCTGACGGTCGGTGCGCTGCGGGCGGTGGCCGACGGCGGCCGTCCGTGGGAACTCGTGCTGGACGCTTATCTGCTGCGCGCCATGGGAATCGCCGGATGGGCGCCCTCGCTCACCGAGTGCGCCCGCTGCGCTGCTGCCGGTCCGCACAGGGCGTTTCACATCGCCGCGGGCGGCAGCGTGTGCGTGCACTGTAGGCCGTCCGGCTCGGTTACCCCGCCGCAGGCTGTGCTCGACCTGATGTCGGCGCTCTACGACGGTGACTGGGAAACCGCCCAGGCGTCGCAACAGTCGCACCGTACCCAGGCCAGCGGGCTGGTGGCCGCACACCTGCAGTGGCACCTCGAGCGTCAGCTCCGGACATTGCCGCTGGTCGAACGCGTGTACCGGGTCGATCGCGCGGTCGCCGAGCACCGCGTTTCGCTGTTCGGGCAGGATGTCATCCGTGGCGATGAAAAGGGCGGCCAAGACCACGTACCCACAGCTGCCTCCGGCGCCTGACGACTATCCGACTTTCCCCGACAAGTCGAGCTGGCCGGTGGTCTTTCCGCAGTTGCCCGCGCACAGTAACGGCAGGTTTGCCCGTCCGCCTCAGCACACGTCGAAGGCCGCCGCGCCTCAGATCCCGGCCGCCCAGGTGCCTCAGCACGTGGCGGTCGTCATGGACGGCAACGGTCGCTGGGCCACCCAGCGGGGGCTGCACCGCACCGAGGGCCACAAGATGGGTGAGGCAGTCCTCATCGACATCACTTGTGGCGCCATCGAAATCGGCATCAAGCATCTGACGGTCTACGCCTTTTCGACCGAGAACTGGAAGCGAAGTACCGAAGAGGTCCGTTTCCTGATGGGGTTCAACCGCGAGGTCGTCCGGCGCAGGCGGGAGAACCTCAACGACATGGGTGTGCGGATGCGCTGGGTAGGCTCGCGTCCCCGGATGTGGCGCAGCGTCATCAAAGAGTTCGATATCGCCGAGCAGATGACGGTCGGCAACGACGTCATCACCATCAACTACTGCGTCAACTATGGCGGTCGTACCGAAATCGTCGAGGCCGCACGCGAACTCGCGCAGGAAGCCGTGGACGGAAAGATCAACCCGAACCGGATCACCGAAGCTGCATTCGCCAAACACCTGCACCGCGCCGACATCCCCGACGTCGACCTGTTTATCAGGACGTCTGGCGAGCAGCGCGCGAGCAACTTTCTGCTGTGGCAGGCGGCCTACGCCGAATACGTCTTCCAGGACAAGCTGTGGCCCGACTACGACCGACGCGACCTGTGGGACGCGTGCGAGGAATACGTGAACCGCAATCGTCGCTTCGGCAGAGCCGAATGATGTGCATGAGCGGCAGGGCCTGATGGAGCTCGCCGACCGCCTGCGGGTCGTCATCGATGGCGTGTTGCCGTTCGAGGAAGAGGACGACGGCGCGCTCACCGTTCACCATGGCCACACGTTCGCGTCGGTGCGGGTGGTAACGATCGCCGACGGTCTCGAGATGGTGTCGCTGACCCAGATCCTGGCGTGGGACCTCCAGTTGGACAACGAAATTCGAGACAAGGTCCTTGCGCTCGCACACGACACCGTGCTGGGAACGGTCTCACTGGCCGAGCAGGTGGCCGGCGGAGGCAGCGCGGATGTCACACTGCGCTACAACTTCCCGGCGGCAGGTTTGACCGACGAGGCGCTGCGGACGCTGGTCATGATGGTGCTCAGCACGGGCGCCGATGTGCGTCAGGCTTTGGTCGGCGACGCAGGCGCCTAGTCACCAGGCGCGCAGCTGCCGCACACGCCGAAGATCTCGATCGTGTGGCTGACGTCGGAGAAGCCGTGCTCGCGCGCGACGTCGGCGGCCCATGATTCGACCTGCCCGCCCTGCACCTCGACCGTGCAGCCACACACCCGGCACACCAGGTGGTGATGGTGATGCTCGGAGCAGCGCCGGTACACCGACTCGCCGGTGTCGGTGCGCAAAGTGTCGACCAAACCCGTCGCCGCCATCGACTGCAGCGTGCGGTAAACGGTGGTCAGGCCGATGCCCTCACCACGGCGGCGCAGTTCGTCGTGCAGGTCCTGGGCCGAGCGGAAGTCGTCCAGGTTTTCGAGCAGTGCCGAGATCGCCGCGCGCTGCTTGGTCGCGCGCACGCCTGGCGCGGTGCTCACTCGCTGTCCTCCGCGGCATGTGTCACCGCGGCGACCACGATGTGGGCGAGGTGGTGATCGACGAGGCGGTAGAGCACCTCGCGGCCGGACCGCTCGCCTGCCACCACACCCGCGGCCTTGAGGATGCGAAGGTGCTGGCTCACCAGCGGCTGCGGCACACCGAGTGCGTCGACGAGTTCATGCACGCAGCGCGACGACTCGCGCAGCTGCAGCACGATCGCTATTCGCACGGGCGCGGCCAGAGCGCGGAGCAGGTCGCCAGCGGTGTCGAGGACCTCCCGCCGAGGCGGATCCGGCAGCGGCGCGTCGCTGTGCTGGTGGCGGTCATCGGTATCCGGCGCCCGCCCTGATGCGAAGGTGGAAACCGTTTTCATTATGTCCGCCACGATACATGCGCGATCGCGCATGTCAATGGCGCAGGTTCCGCGTCGCTCGTCGCGGCGACGTGCGGGTATCTCCCGCAACAAACGCATCGTTACGCTCTACCCGTGGCGTCAATCATCGACACCGTTGCAAACCTGGCCAAGCGCCGTGGCCTCGTCTACCAGTCCGGCGAGATCTACGGTGGCACCAAGTCTGCTTGGGACTACGGCCCTTTGGGCGTCGAGCTCAAGGAGAACATCAAGCGGCAGTGGTGGCGATCCGTGGTCACCAGCCGCGACGACGTCGTTGGCCTCGATAGCGCGATCATCCTGCCTCGCGAGGTCTGGGTGGCCTCAGGACACGTCGAGGTGTTCAACGATCCGCTGGTGGAGTGCCTGAACTGCCACAAGCGGCGTCGGCAGGACCACTTGCAGGAGGCCTACGCGGAGAAGAAGGGCATCGGCGACCCCGAATCCGTTTCGATGTCGGAGATCGTCTGCCCGGACTGTGGCACCAAGGGTCAGTGGACCGAACCACGCGACTTCAACATGATGCTCAAGACCTACCTCGGCCCGATCGAGACGGAGGAAGGCCTGCACTATCTGCGGCCGGAGACCGCACAGGGCATCTTCGTGAACTTCGCCAACGTAGTCACGACATCACGGAAGAAGCCGCCCTTCGGCATCGGCCAGATCGGCAAGAGCTTCCGCAACGAGATCACACCGGGCAACTTCATCTTTCGCACCCGCGAGTTCGAGCAGATGGAGATGGAGTTCTTCGTCGAGCCGGACACCGCTGCCGAATGGCACCAGTACTGGATCGACACCAGGCTGCAGTGGTATGTCGACCTCGGCATCAAGAGTGACAACCTGCGGTTGTTCGAGCATCCCAAGGACAAGTTGTCGCACTACTCGGATCGCACCGTCGACATCGAGTACAAGTTCGGCTTCCAGGGCAACCCGTGGGGTGAGCTGGAAGGCGTTGCCAATCGCACCAACTTCGACTTGTCAACGCACTCAAAGCATTCCGGTGTCGACCTGTCGTTCTATGACCAGGCCACCGACACCAGGTATGTGCCGTACGTGATCGAACCCGCAGCAGGTCTGACCCGGTCGTTCATGGCGTTTCTCGTCGATGCCTACGCCGAGGACGAGGCGCCCAACGCCAAGGGCGGCGTCGACAAACGCACGGTGCTCCGGATCGACCCGCGGCTGGCCCCGGTCAAGGCGGCGGTGCTACCGTTGTCGCGAAACGAGGACCTGTCGCCCAAGGCGCGTGACCTCGCCGCCGAGTTGCGCAAGTCGTGGAACGTCGAATTCGACGACGCGGGTGCGATCGGCAGGCGCTACCGCCGACAGGATGAGATCGGCACGCCGTTCTGCGTCACGGTCGACTTCGACACGCTCGACGACCAGGCTGTGACGATTCGCGAACGTGACGCGATGTCGCAGGAGCGGGTGGGGCTCGACGCCGTGGCGGATTATCTGGCGGTGCGCCTCAAAGGCAGCTGACGTTCTTCCGCGAGCTGGGCCCACACGTCAGTAGGGGAACGCAGATGTCCCCGAAACGGCCGCGAAATGGGTACTTTTGCGACTGCTCGCGAGTGGAACCGAGCCCTAGAAGCGGCCGCCGCCGCCACCAAGGCCGCCGCCCGAGCTGGACCCTCCGTAGGAGGTCGAGCTCCAGCCGCCGCCCATGCCGCCGCCGATGCCACCGCCCATCCCGCCGCTGAGGATGTTTCCGAGGATGATGCCGCCGAGCACCGCGCCCATATTGGACCCGCCGCCGCTGCCGTAGCGCCCGGTGTATGCACGCGCAGCGGCCTGCGCGTCGGAGGTGGCCATCGACTGCGCCTGCGACGCCAGCATCGCCGCACCGTTCGCGTGCGCGATCGCATCGTTGAGATTGCTCTCTCGCCTGTCCTGCGCGGCCTGCAGTTGGCGCACCGCTTCGGCGAGCCGTGTGCGCGCCTCTGGGCCGATGCTGCCGCGACGAACGTCGATGAAGTCCGAAACGGCGCGCACCTTGGACTGCGCAGCGAAGAGCGCTTGATCGTATGCGCGGCTGAGCCGCTCGGCGGCTTCGCGTTCCTCGGTGACGCTGGCCAGTAGCCGATCCAGCTCGGCATCGGCCTGGGTCAGCTTGGTGAACGCGCCAAGCGGGTCTGCGGTGCCCGCGCTTTGGGCCTCCGCGACGGCCCTGACCGCCACATCCCGGGCCGCGCCGAGCTTGTCGGCCTGAGCGATGCCGCCCTGAGCCAGTTGGTCTCCCGCGGCCTTGATGCCGGCCTGAATATCGGCGATCGCTGCCGGGAGTGTAGCGATCGCGCGGTTGATGTCGGTTGCGGCGGTGTCCACCGCGTCCAGCAGCATGCGCGCCTGACCCAGCGCCGACTCGGCGGCGCGGACGGCGTCGACGAGCCCACCCTGGCGATCCGCCGGACGGGCCAGCAGGCTCCGCGCGCTGGTGATGTTCTGCTCGGCGAAGCTCAGTCGCTGCTTTGCAGTATCGACATTGCCTGCCACCGAAGCCAGTGCGGTATCGGCGAATTGGTTGTGAAGCGCGGTAAGCGCCTGCTGCGATGGTTCTAGGCGCGCCGTCAGGTCGACCATCTGTTGCGTCATCACATCGAGCCGGCTCGGTGCGTTGATGACCAAATCCCGCAGCTGCGCGAATGCCTCCCGTTGGGAATCGAGTTCGCGGTCGGCCTTGGCCGCCGCCACCACCACTCGGGTCAGCAGGTCTCGCCGCTGCGCGGGCGTCTCCGGGACGGCGTCGTCGAGGATCTGACGTACGTTGAATGCCTGCGCCAGCGTAGTTTTCGCGGTCATGACCGCCTTGCTGAACGGCGCCGTGTCCTTGTCGCCGAATTCCTCGACGGCCAACACGAGTTCGTTGTCGCTCGTGCGCACGGCGTTGTCGACGTCCACGACGATCGACTTGGACAGGTCGTCGAGCGCGTCGAGGGGGACCGAGGCCAGTGCGTTGGGATCGGAGGGGTCGACGCGGCGCGCTGCGGCGAACTCGGCTTCGCGACGCTTGCGTCGTCGCCGCCGGGTCCAAATCCACAACAGCAGCACCAGGACGACAAGAATGGCCACCGCGACGAGTAGGCCGAACCCTGAGACTCCCGGTCCTGGTGCGCTCGCGGTGTTCAGTCCTTCGGCCGCCGCAACCGCAGCACCGGCCCAGTCGTTGCGGCGCAGTTTGGGTTCGATCGCATCGCGGCGAATGTCGTTGGAAGCCGAGTTGCTGACGATGTCGGTCGGCACCTGGAACGCATAGGAGCGGTCGCGGGTGGCGACGGCAAGGATGGCGTCGTTAGCGTCCAAGTCGCTTGTTTGCCTGGTCCTTTCGGCCCAGGTCACCGCGCCGAGGCTATCGAAGCTGTCGACGTAGACCACCCAGAGGCGCGCCCGGCGATCGGTGTAGAGCTGGTCGACGGCCGCTTCCACCTCGCTGCGCTGCGAGCCGTTCAGGGTTTGCGCTTGATCGGTGACGTAGCCGGGCAGCCGGAACGGCGGTGTGCTGCCTGCGGTCGGCGCAAGCAGGACCCCGGCGGCCAGAATCGCGAGGACCAGGCTGAGCAAGCGGGCGATGCGCATGATCGTCAATGTAGTGCGCTGCCACGCCGCGACAGCCGGTACCGAAGAAGAGTCCTGGCAGACTATGCGTCGGTGGCGATGAACAACGACGCATACGACGAGTTCGAC
Source organism: Mycolicibacterium stellerae (assembly GCF_003719305.1). Lineage (GTDB taxonomy): Bacteria > Actinomycetota > Actinomycetes > Mycobacteriales > Mycobacteriaceae > Mycobacterium > Mycobacterium stellerae. The sequence goes on along the minus strand of NZ_RARC01000006.1, from coordinate 74,263 downwards.
CGGCAGCGCCTGGTGGTCGAGCCGCCGAAGAGTGCCGCGTTGCCGGGGACCGAGTCCGAACACCGTACCGACTTCGCCCGCGACCGGGCCCGGGTACTGCACTGCGCGGCGCTGCGTCGGCTCGCTGACAAGACGCAGGTCGTCGGGCCGCGTCAGAGCGACACCCCGCGCACCAGGCTGACGCACTCGTTGGAGGTCGCGCAGATCGGCCGCGGGATGGCGATCGGGCTTGGCTGCGATCCCGACCTCGTCGACATGGCCGGGCTGGCCCATGACATCGGGCATCCGCCGTACGGGCACAACGGTGAGCGCGCGCTCAACGAATTCTCCGATGCGCACGGCGGTTTCGAGGGCAATGCCCAGAACTTCCGGATCCTGACGCGGCTCGAACCCAAAGTCCTTGATCCGCAAGAGCGTAGCGCCGGGCTGAATCTCACCCGGGCGGCGCTGGACGCCGTCACCAAGTACCCGTGGCAGCGGAGCCCGCAGCGCAGCAAGTTCGGCTTCTACACCGACGATATGGCCGCCGCCGACTGGATGCGGGACCGAGCGCCCGAACTCCGGCCCTGCCTGGAGGCCCAGGTGATGGATTGGGCCGACGACGTGGCGTACTCGGTGCACGACGTCGAGGACGGCGTGGTGTCTGGCCGCATCGACATGCGGGTGCTTGCCGACGACGACGCCGCCACCGAGCTGGGCAGGCTGGGGGAGTCGCACGGAATGGGCGGTGGCTTGTCCGCCGACGACCTGGTGTCGGCGGCCGTGCGGCTCTCCGAGCTGCCGGTGGTCGCGGCCGTCGGCAAGTATGACTCCACGCTCGCCGCGTCGGTCGACTTGAAGACTCTGACCAGCGCGCTGGTCGGGCGGTTCGCGTCGGCGGCGATCGCCGCCACCAGGGCGCATGCCGGCCCTGGGCCGCTGGTCCGCTATGCCGCCGAGCTGCGCGTGCCCGCGCTGGTGCGCGCCGAGGTGGCGGTGCTGAAGGTGCTGGCCCTGCAGTTCATCATGTCCGACCCGCGACACCTGGACCTGCAGGCCCGTCAGCGTGACCGCATTCACCGTGTCGCGCAGTGGCTGTTCGCCGGTGCACCCGCCACCCTCGACCCGATCTTCGTGCCCGCGTTCAATGCGGCCGACGACGACGGCGGGCGCCTCCGGGTGGTCGTCGACCAGATCGCGTCGTTCACCGAAGGCCGATTGGAGCGGTTGGAACCCGCTCTAGACTGATTCGGTGGCCGGCCGTATCCCAGATCGCGATATCGCGGCCATTCGCGAACGCGTGCGGATAGAAGATGTGGTCGGCGACTACGTCCAACTGCGCCGTGCCGGGGCAGACTCGCTGAAGGGCCTGTGCCCGTTCCACGACGAGAAGTCCCCGTCGTTCCATGTGCGCCCCAATCACGGTCACTTCCACTGCTTCGGCTGCGGTGAGGGCGGCGACGTCTACGCGTTCGTGCAGAAGATCGAGCACGTCACATTCGTCGAGGCGGTCGAGCTACTTGCCGACCGCGTCGGCTTCACCGTCACCTACACCGGGGCGGCGACCAGCGTGCAGCGTGACCGGGGCAGCCGCAGCCGGTTGATCGCCGCCAACGCCGCCGCGCAGGAGTTCTATGCCGAGGCGCTGAAGTCGGACGAGGCGGCGCCCGCGCGTGAGTACCTTCGTGACCGCAACTTCGATGCGGACTCCGCAGCGCATTTCGGCTGCGGATTCGCACCTTCGGGTTGGGATTCGTTGACGAAGCACTTGCTGCGCAAGGGCTTTGAGTTCAAAGAACTCGAGGCGGCCGGGCTGTCGCGAGAAGGCAGGCGCGGGCCGATGGACCGCTTCCACCGGCGGCTGCTGTGGCCCATCCGGGTGTCCAGCGGAGAGGTCATCGGTTTCGGCGCCCGCAGGTTGTTCGACGACGACCAAAACCAGGCGAAGTACGTCAACACACCCGAAACCGTGCTGTACAAAAAGTCCTCGGTGCTTTTCGGTCTCGACCATGCCAAGCGGGACATCGCCAAGGCTCACCAGGCGGTCGTCGTCGAGGGCTACACCGATGTGATGGCTATGCATCTTGCCGGGGTGACCACTGCGGTGGCATCGTGTGGGACCGCGTTCGGTGACGAACATCTGGCGATGTTGCGGCGACTCATGATGGACGACAACTTCTTTCGCGGCGAACTGATCTACGTGTTCGACGGCGACGCCGCAGGCCGTGCTGCGGCGGTGAAGGCGTTCGGCGGTGAACAGAATCTTGCCGGGCAGTCGTTCGTTGCTGTGGCTGCCGACGGCATGGATCCGTGCGATTTGCGGCTGAAGTCTGGTGACGGGGCCCTTCGTGACCTGGTGGCACGCCGAACTCCGTTGTTCGAGTTCGCAATTCGCACCGAGCTTGCCGACCACGACCTGGAGAACGCGGAGGGCCGGGTCACCGCGCTGCGCCGGTGCGTGCCGATGGTCGCGCGGATCAAGGATCCGACGCTGCGCGACGAGTATGCCCGCCAACTGGCCGGCTGGGTGGGCTGGGGCGACGTGGCCCAGGTGGTGAACAGGGTCCGGGACCAGTCAAAGGGCGGCGGTCAGCAAGCATCGGAACGTACGCGGGCCAGGCCGTCGACCACCTCGGCGACGGCGGTGGCGCGACCTGATCCGCGGGATCCCACGCTGTGGCCGCAGCGGGAGGCCCTGAAGTCGGCCCTGCAATACGCGGCGTTGGCGGGACCGGTCTTCGACGCGCTGACTCCCGAGAGCTTCACCCATCCGGGATATACGGCGGTGCGGGCCGCCATCGCGGCGGCGGGCGGCACCACGGCGGGCGCCTCGGGTGCGGAATGGATCGACTCGGTCCGCCAGCAGACCGGTTCGGACGCCGCCGCGAGCCTGGTCTACGAGCTCGGGGTGGAGTCGATCAGTGTGGAAGACGACGAGAGGCTGCCGCGCTACATCAGCGGGGTGCTGGCTCGCCTGCAGGAGGTCGCGGTCGGTCGCCAGATCGCCGAGGTGAAATCCAAGCTGCAGCGCATGTCACCGGTGGAGCAGGGTGACGAGTATCACGCGCTGTTTGGGGACCTGGTGGCGATGGAGGCTTATCGCCGCAGCCTGTTGGAACAGGCCAGCGGCGACGACCTTACTGCGTAAGCAGCCCCTACAAGTTATGGTGTAACAGCCCTCGACCCACCGGTGAAAGGCAATTGTGGCTTCGAAGAAGACTCGTCAGGTGATCGCCATCAGCGCTTTCGCGGTTGCCGCGGCGGCGGGACCCGTTATCGCCGCGACTACGATTTCGACCTCTGCGCCCCAGAACTACCAGGCCGGTCCGGCGTGCCTCGCCTGGTTCGGCAACCAAGAGGACGGGCACTGCCTGAGCTACTCGAACGGCTCACCGAACAACTTCGGCACACCATGGGGCATCTACGGGCCCAACAACTACCAAAACGGCGGACTGCTGCCGGGTCAGACCTACACCGGCGGCGTCAACTAGCGCTTATCGGCCGTCGGTGCTGTCTGCGGGTTGAGCACCGCGGTTTCGCCGTCAATCGGCGTCAGCGTCACCATCTTCGGGTCCGGTGAGACCCGATTCGCAATCTTTCGGCGTCCCGCCGTGATCACGGCCTTGGCGGCCGGACTCTCGGTGACGGCGCGATACGTGCCCGCGATCTGCTCATAGCGGCGTCGGCCCGCCTTCGTACCCAACACGTAGCCGACCGCCATTACGACGACATACCGGAACACGGAGCCCCTTCCCGACGACGGTGTGACAGTGTCCATCCTGCCTCACCGAGTGGGGTGCGCGCCGGGCCGGGACAGTATTGGCGGGCCGGCCCGCACGTACGCTAAAGTCAACCCTCGGTCCGCGGCTGAACCCGCGCGGACAGGGCAATCCCCTGTAGCTCAATTGGCAGAGCATTCGGCTGTTAACCGAAGGGTTGGTGGTTCGAGTCCACCCGGGGGAGCACACTTCGACCTCCCCGCGTCCCGGTAGTTTGCGAGTGGGTCGACCTTGGGTATCCGCCGCCGAAGCGGTGGGCATTGGACTGGTTGCGTTCGCACATCGTCAGGCGATGGGCGGCGCAACCGAGTGTTGAGCCAACAGCGCCCTGCTCTCATCGCCGACTGATCGCGCAGCGCAGTCGGCATTCCGAGGGTCCGGTTGTACGTCGACAAACTGGCTGGTCGACGAGCATGACGCCCTCGAAAGCGAAATCAAGCGGTAAGTGCGAAATTCGCTAATTCGCGACTAATCGAGTCGACACTGTTAGGTGGCGGCGAACGGTCTGACCGATCCGGAGCTGCGACGTGCTGCTCCCCAGACCGGCCACTCCTCTCGCGGCCGGAATATCGGATGCGCACGAAGGGAGTCTCCACAGTGTCCGAGCAAGAAAACAAGGAACTCATCAAGAAGGGTTACGACGCCTTCGCGACGGGTGACATCGAAACGGTGATGAGCCTGTTCGACGACGATGTCGAATGGGTGCAGCCGGGTCAGAGCGCGGTCAGTGGCACTTTCCACGGAAAGACCGAAGTCCTCGAGTACATGGGTCGGTTGGCCGAGAAGTCCTTGGCCGTGCGGCTCATCGACGTCATCGCCGAAGGCGACACGGTCGTCGCGCTCACCGAGGTGTCCGCCGGCGGCGAAACCGGAAGGGATGCTGACGTATTCACCGTCCGTAACGGCAAAACCGTCCGCGCCCTGATGCACGGGGACACCGCCATGATGGAGCGGGTCTACGGCAAGAAAGCACTCACCGCTGGGTGATCGCCACCGATCGTCGTCTGGCCAAAAGCGCGGAGTCCGTAAGCTCGTGCCCATGCGACTGTCTGGCTTGCTTGCGGCCCTGATCGCCGTTGGACTGTTCGCCATCGGATGTGGCTGGAGCCCACCGGGTCCATCGCCGACCAGTACGCAGGCCTGCGGGCCTTCGGACGGCCCAAGCCCCGACACCGTCGGGCAGGCGATCGCGAGCCTGCCTGCCGGTGCGCAGTGGCGGGAATCCGCGCGCGGTCACACGCCCGACTGCAGGCTCAACTGGGTGGTGGTGACCGCCGGCGACGCGTCGGACAGCCCCATGCAGGTGCTGTTCTTCGACCGCAACAATCCGCTGGGCCCGGCCACGCCGGAGCCGCGGCCGTACATCAACGTCATATCGATGGGCAATGACACCGCGAACGTGCAGTACCAGTGGCGTCAGGGCCAGGATCCGGCGTGCTGTCCCACCGGCATCGGCTCGGTCCGTTTCCAGATCGGCGAGGACGGCAAGCTCGAGGCACGCGACCCGATCCCCAACCCGTAGTCAGACTCCGCGGACGCTGCCTCCGTCGATCACGTACTCGGCGCCGTTGATGTATCGGGCGCGGTCGGACACCAGGAACGCGACGAGCTCACCGACGTCGGCAGGGCTACCCGGCGCACCGAGCGGAATGCCGCCGATCGAGTCCATGATCAGGGTGCGTGCCTCGTCGATCGTGATGTTGTTCATCTCGCCGATCTCGACCGCCATCCGGTAGGCCGACTCCGTCTCGATGTAGCCCGGGCACACCGCGTTGACGCGAATCCCCTTTGGCGCCAACTCGTTCGACAGGGCCTTGCTGTAGTTGGTGAGCGCCGCCTTGGCCGCTGCGTACGGAATCGACGCCGGTAGCGGCGCGCGACGCTGGATCGACGTGATGTGCACAATGGCCCCGGATCCTCGTTCGATCATTCCCGGGATGACGCAACGGTCCAGCCGGACGGCCGCCAGCAGGTTCGTGTCCAACGCCGATTGCCAGTCGTCGTCGGTGAGCGATGCCGCTCCGCCCTCGTATTGCCCGGAGCCGCCGACGTTGTGTACCGCGATGTCTATCTCGCCGAGTCGCTCGAGCGCCTCGGCGGCCAATGCCGCAACGCCGTCGGTGGTGGCCACGTCGGCGACCACGACGTCGTCAGCAGAGGAATCCTCGGGTGTCGACCGCGCAGCGACCAATACCCGTGCCCCGTTCGCACGCAGACGGTCGGCGATGCCCTTGCCGATGCCGCGAGTTCCACCGGTAATCAGTGCGGTACGGCCGGATAATTCACCAAGATCGGTCACGCGCCGAGTCTGTCACGCGGCACCGACACCGATTTCTTTACGACGACGCTGTCGGCAAAAGCGCTGGACTGTCAGAATTCCGCGGCGAAGCGGTCGGCGGCTACTTCGGCTCGATGGTGCCGGAGCTGGTGACGTCCTTCTGCTGATGCTCGTCGGCGTCGGGAATGTTCTCCGGGTGCAGCATCTCGGCGTAGCGCAGCTGCTCGGGGATCCCGAAGCCTTCGACCAGCAGTTCGGCATACGGCCGCAGGTTGCGGCACCGTTCGTTGATTCCGCGGGTCACCGCCTTGGCGCGCTCAGTGGACAGGAAGCGATGCTCCATGAACCAGGCCCTGTCTTGTTCGATCACCGACAGTGCGTACAGGTCGCAGACCATGTTCAGGATCTCGCGGGCCTTGTCGTCCTCGCATGCGTCGATGCCAGCGACGAACGATTCCAGGATGATGCGTTCGATGTGTACCCGTGCCGTGTGCAGCACATGGTCTTGGACCGAGTTGAACGCATCGAAAGCACTCATCTCCTTCGACTTGCTCTGTAACCGGCGAGCAACCGTCGCGAGCATGTACTCCTCTCGGTCCTCGAACATCTTGACCTGGGTGCCGCGGTTGAACAGGCTGCCCTCTTCCTCGTTGTCCTGCCGGGTGTCGAGGATGGTCTGCATGATCGTCTCGGCCGCAGTGCGTTTCATCACCCGCTCGCCGGCGAAGTTGGCGGCGAACCGCACCCACTCGACCGGGCTCATGCCCTTGATGTCGTCCGCGTAGGCGGTCAGCAGCTCCTTGGCCACCAGTTGGGTCAGCACATGGTTGTCACCCTCGAAGGTGGTGAAGACGTCGGTGTCGGCCTTGAGCGCGATCAGCCGGTTCTCGGCGAGATAGCCTGCGCCGCCGCAGGCTTCGCGGGCCTCCTGGATCGCACGCGTCGCGTGCCACGTGTTGGCGGCCTTGAGGCCGGCCGCCCGGGATTCCAGTTCGCGCTGCTCTTCGGCGTCGGGGTCGTCCGCCGTCTGCAGCTCATGGCACTTGGCCACCAGCTCGTTCTGCGCGAACTGCAGCGCGTAGGACTTTGCGATCAACGGAAAGAGCCTGCGCTGGTGCACGAGATAATCCATGATCAGCACCTCGCGGTCGTCGCCGGGTGCTTGGAACTGCCTGCGCTCCAATGCGTACCGGGTCGCGATGTCCAATGCCACCCGAGCCGCCGCGCCCGCGCTGCCGCCGACGGTGACCCGGCCGCGGATCAAGGTGCCGAGCATGGTGAAGAACCGGCGCCCGGGATTTTCGATCGGCGATGAGTAGGTGCCGTCCTCGGCGACGTCGGCGTACTTGTTCAACAGGTTGTCGCGGGGGACGCGGACCCGGTCGAACTGGATGCGACCGTTATCGACGCCGGGCAGGCCGCCCTTGTAGTGGCAGTCAGACGTGGTCACGCCCGGCAGGTCGTTGCCCTCGTCGTCGCGGATCGGCACGACGAAGCAGTGCACGCCGTGGCCCTTCCCGTCCGGCGTGATCAATTGCGCGAAAACTGCCGCCACCCTCGCAGTTTGGGCGGCGCCGCCGATGTAATCCTTTCGCGAGGTGCGGGTGGGGGAGTCGATGACGAACTCCTGCGTCGCAGGGTCGTAAGTGGCGGTGGTTTCAAGGGCTTGCACGTCGCTGCCGTGACCGGTTTCGGTCATCGCGAAACAGCCAAGCAGCTCGAGGTCGATGATCTTCTTGACGTACGCCTTGTGATGCCGCTCGGTGCCCAGGTTCTCGATTGCGCCGCCGAACAAGCCCCACTGCACACCGGCCTTGACCATCAGCGACAGGTCGGACATCGCCAGCATCTCGATCTGGGTGATGGCCGCGCCGACGTCCCCGTTACCGCCGAATTCCTTCCTGAAGCCGTCCTCCGCCGCACCCCGCTGAGCCATGATCTTCAGCTGCTCCGCCACCTTGGTGCGGGCGATAACGGTGTTGGGGGTGTAGTGGGGTTTGAAGATCTCCGTGGAGAGTTCCTGCCTCACCCTGTTCTTCACATCGCGCCAACGGCCGTCCAGCGTATTGCGTAGATGCTCCGCAGTGGTGGTCATACCCAGACGGTAGCCCGTAATGCCTTCGTGGAAACTGTGACTTGGCAAACGTAGGCAAACCTCGCTAGACCTGGGCGAACGGATGGCGTTGAATTTCAGGCCATGGCCGAGGACAAGGCACCGGTATCGCCGACCGGAATGCCGCACATTCCGCAACATCGACACTCCGATGTGTCCGGCGGATGGTTGCGCGCGGCCACCTTCGGGGCGATGGACGGTCTGGTCAGCAACACCGCGTTGATCGCCGGCGTGGCGGGGGCGAGCGCGAGCGCCAACACCGTGGTGCTCAGTGGTGTGGCCGGACTGTTGGCCGGCGCATTCTCGATGGCCCTTGGCGAATACACCTCAGTCACTACGGCCAACGAGCAGATCGATGCCGAGGTTCGGCTGGAGCGACGCGCGCTGAGCAGCCACCCCGAGGCAGAAGAAACCGAACTGGTCTGGATGTTCGTCGAGATGGGGATGACGGCGGAAACCGCGGAAAAGGCTTCGGAGGAAATCCACCGCGACGAGGACCGCGCGCTGAACCTTCATGTGGCGCAGGAGCTTGGCGTCAACCCGAGCGAGAAACCGTCTCCGTGGGTCGCCGCAGGCTCGTCGTTCGTGATGTTTGCGATCGGCGCGATCGTGCCGCTCATCCCGTACCTGCTCGGATTCGAGTCGTTGTGGCTGGGAGTGGTCTGCGGTGGCATCGGCCTTGCGATCACGGGCGGCGCCGCGGCGAAATTCACCAGCAGACCCATCTGGTGGGCGGGGCTGCGGCAGTTGCTCTTCGGTGGCGTCGCGATCGCGGCCACTTATCTGGTCGGCAAGCTCGTCGATTCGTTCTTGTGATTTCGGCGCGCTCGCGTGCGCTGAGCGTCGATGAGCGCGCCGAAATCACGTGTCGCTGCCGACGGTGACCGACTCGGCGTGGTCGGTGATCTCGTCGAGTTCGGTCTCCTCGGCGTCGATGCCGACGAGATGACGGCGCGTTAGCGCGAGCACACCGGCTGCGAGCAGCACCGCAGCGGCGCCGACCCAGAACGGCAGGTGCACGCTGACCCGTTCGCCGAGAACCCCGGCGAGCCACGGTGCGACCGCGGCGCCGGAGAACCGCACGAAACTGTATGCCGCAGAAGCGACTCCACGCTCCACCGGTGCGGCCTTCATCACGGTCTCGGTGATCAGCGTGTTGTTGATCCCGATGAACAGGCCCGAGACCACCACGCACGCCGCCAGCACGGCCCTGCTGTCCGTGCCGAGCGCCATCACCACCAACGTTGCGGTCATCGCCAGCAGGTTGACCAAAAGCGTTGGCACCGTACCGAACCGGCGCTGCAGCCGAGGCGCCACCACGACGGAGGTGAATGCCAGCGCGACGCCCCAGCCGAAGAAGATCAGCCCGATCTGGTGGGCGTTCATATCGAGCGGGAACGGTGTGAACGCCAGCAGGGTGAAGAAGCCGAAGTTGTAGAGGAGCGCGGTGATACCCACGCCGAGCAGCCCACGGTGGCGCAGTGCGCGGAACGGGTCGGCCAGCGTCGTGGCGTGTTCGGCGCGCGGCGTTGACGGAAGCAGGAAGGTGGTGACGACGAGCGCGATGGCCATCAACGCCGAAACTCCGAAGAACGGGCCGCGCCACGAGATCGAGCCGAGTACACCCCCGACCAACGGGCCAACGGCGATTCCGAGGCCGAGCGACGCCTCGTAGAGGATGATCGCCTGGGCGACCGATCCGCGTGCGGAGTTGACGATGGTGGCCAATGCGGTCGCGATGAACAAGGCGTTGCCAAGACCCCACAGCGCCCGCCAGCCGACGATGCCCATCACGGTGTCCGACATGCCCGCCAGCCCTGCGCCTGCGATGATCACCGCCAGGCCAACCAGCAGCGTCCTCTTCGGGCCGATCCGGCTGGCGACCACGCCGGTGACGAGCATGGCTACCCCCATCACCGCCATATAGCTGGTGAACAGCAGTGACACCTGCGACGGCGAGGCATTGAGGTTGTCGGCGATCGGCTTGAGTATCGGGTCGACAAGGCCGATTCCCATGAAGGCGACGACAGAGGCGAACGCGACGGCCCATACGGCCTTGGGTTGACGCCACATACGGTGCGGCTGCTCCTAACGGTTGACGCTATTTGACGGTTGGTTTTGGGGCTGCCGCGTCCTGGAGAAGGTTGCGCATCACGCGTACGGCATCCTCGAGCGTCTGCCGGTCGCCGGCATCGAGCCGTTCCAGGTATGGATCGATCGCGGCGCCGCGATCGACGCGAACCTGCCGCAGCATGTCCACCCCCTTCGGGGTGATCCGGATAAGGACTGCGCGTGCATCTTCGGGATCGACAGTGCGTGACACCAGACCCGCGTCCTCCAGCCGACGCACCTGCATGGTCATCGTCGGTTGCGAACAGTGATCGAGTGTGGCCAGATCCGAGATGCGCGCTGCACCCTGGTCCTCGATCGTGGACAGTAGCCGTCCCTGCGCGAACGGCAGCGGTATGCGGGCCCGCTGAGATGCCAGGCGGTTGAGTCGCGCCACCACGGCCAGCAGGTCGGCACCAAGCGGTTGAGTCACCACACAATAGTTACATAGTTTCACTATACGAATCAAACCCCCGGACGCGTGTCGGCGCTCACAGCGCCGCCACGGGCGGATCGAGCGGCGACTGGCAGAATCGTGCAATGACTGCAACTCGCCGCTCGAGCGTGACTCGGCGGCGAGGTTCACTGCAGCCCGTCGAACTCGCGCACGCATCGGTGATGGCCGCGCTGTGTGCGGCCACCGCCATCATCGCGGTCGTGGTGCCTTTCGCCGCAGGGATCGGGCTGCTCGGCACCGTGCCGATGGGCCTGCTGATCTACCGGTTCCGGCTTCGGGTGCTGATCGCGGCGACCGTCGCAGGTGCCACGATCGCGTTCTTGATCGCCGGAATGGGCGGATTTATGACGGTGGTCAATGACGCCTACATCGGTTTGCTGATCGGTCTCATCCTGCGGCGTGGCCGCGGCACCCTCACGGTTCTCTGCGTCGGGGTCCTCGCGGGCGCGGTGTTCGGGGCAGCCGTCGTGGCGGCGCTCGCGGTCCTTGTTCGGCTGCGACACCTGATCTTCGAATCGATGACCGCCAACGTCGACGGCGTCGCCGCGTTCATGGCGAGCCTCCCGAAATGGTGGTGGCTCCCCAACATGGACGCTTTGGCCGAGCGTCTGAAGACCGGCTTTGCCACAGCGCTGCACTACTGGCCTTATCTGCTCGGCGGGTGGTCTGTGCTCGTCATCACCGTCGTGATGCTCATCGGCTGGTGGGCGTTGGCGCAGGTGATCAACCGGCTGGTCGTGATACCCGATGTGCACAAGCTCGATTCCCCACCCGATACGGCACCGATCGCGCCCGTTCCCGTGCGGCTCACCGACGTCCGATTCCGGTATCCCGAAAGCGACCATGACGCGCTCGGCCCGGTGACCTTGACCATCGAACCCGGTGAACACGTCGCGGTGACCGGGCCCAACGGCTCCGGTAAGACGACGCTGATGCTGATGCTTGCCGGACGCGAGCCGTCATCGGGCACTGTCGATCGTCCCGGCTCGGTCGGGCTCGGCCGCCTCGGCGGCACCGCGGTCATCCTGCAGCACCCGGAAAGCCAGGTGCTCGGCACGCGGGTCGCTGATGACGTGGTCTGGGGACTGCCGCCGGGCACCACCACCGATGTGCACAGGCTGCTCACCGAGGTCGGCCTCGACGGCCTGGCCGAACGCGACACCGGCGGGCTGTCCGGCGGCGAGCTGCAACGCCTCGCCGTGGCAGCGGCTCTCGCGAGGGAGCCGTCGCTACTGATCGCCGACGAGGTGACCAGCATGGTCGACCAGGAGGGCCGCGATGGGCTGCTGGCCGTGCTGTCCGGGCTGACCAACCATCACCAGATGTCGTTGGTGCACATCACCCACTACAACGACGAGGCCGACTCCGCCGACCGTGCGATCGACCTGACCGGCAACGGCGGTGCCTCCGACAACACCGAGATGGTGGAAACGACCGAGGCGCCGGCCGCGAAAGGCCCGCTCAAGCCGCGTCGTGAGGCTCCAGTCCTGGAACTCATCGACGTCAACCATGAGTACGGCAGCGGCACGCCATGGGCCACAGAGGCGTTGCGTGATATCAACTTTGCCGTTCATGAGGGCGACGGCGTACTGATTCATGGCCTCAACGGGTCGGGTAAGTCCACCCTGGCGTGGATCATGGCCGGCCTCGCCGAGCCGACGAGCGGGAGTTGCCTGCTCGACGGTGCGCCCGCCGCCGACCAGGTCGGCGCCGTCGCCATCTCGTTTCAGGCGGCCCGGTTGCAGCTGCTGCGCAGCCGTGTGGACCTGGAGATCGCGTCGGCGGCAGGGTTCTCACCCCGTGACCGTGCCCGGGTGATCACGGCGCTGGCCACCGTCGGCCTCGATGCGACGTTGGCGGACCGGCGGATCGACCAGCTCAGCGGCGGACAGATGCGTCGCGTCGTGCTGGCCGGCCTGCTGGCGCGATCCCCGCGGGCCCTGATCCTGGACGAGCCGTTGGCGGGGCTCGACGGCGCCAGCGCGCGCGGGCTGCTGCGCCTGCTCGAGCAACTGCGGCGCGACGAGGGGCTGACCATCATCGTGATTTCGCACGATTTCACCGGGCTCGAGGATCTGTGCCCGCGCATCCTGCACCTGCAGGACGGCGTGCTGGCGACCGCACCGACCGCAGCCGGGGGCATGTCATGACCGCTCCAACCCGAAAGCAACAACGCAGGCCGATCGTGCTGCTGCGCCCGGTGCCGGGCCGCACCGTCATCCACGACCTGTGGGCGGGCACGAAACTCATTGTGGTGGCGGCGATCGGCGTGCTGCTGACCTTCTATCCCGGGTGGGTGCCGATCGGGGCAGTCGCGGTCCTCGTGCTTGTCACGACGCGGCTGGCCCGCATACCGCGCGGCGTGCTGCCGTCGATTCCGCGATGGCTGTGGCTCCTGTTGGCACTCGGCGGAGTCACCGCGGCGATGTCCGGCGGCAGTCCCGTCGTCGAACTATTCGGCCTCGACCTCGGACTGGGTGGACTGCTCAAGTTCCTGCGAATCACCGCGCTGTCGATCGTGCTGCTCGCCCTGGGTGGCATGGTGTCGTGGACCACCAACGTCGCCGAGATCGCGCCCGCCGTGGCGAAACTCGGCAGACCGCTGCGCCGGTTGCGGATACCGGTCGACGAATGGGCGGTCACGCTCGCGCTCGCCCTGCGGGCCTTCCCGATGCTGATCGACGAGTTCCGGACTCTGTATGCCGCGCGCAGCCTGCGTCCCAGATCGGTACTGACGACGCGACGGGCTCGCAGGCGTCGCTGGGCGCTGGAGGCGGTCGACCTGATCGCAGCGGCGGTCATCGTGGCGCTCCGACGTGCCGACGAGATGGGCGACGCGATCACCGCGCGCGGCGGTGCCGGTCAAATCTCTGCGGCCCCGTCGGGACCCGAACGGCGCGACTGGGTGGCCCTTTCGGTCGTCCTGCTGGTGTGCGGCGCGGCGCTGGTGCTGGAACTCACCGTGCTGGGAACCAGTTAGCGCTCGGCGGCGGCGTTGGCGGCGGCCTGGGCATCGGCCAGCGAGGTGGCCACATCGGCCCGCCCCAGAAAGATCTCGTCGAAGTACGGTTGCAGCGCCTCGTAGCCCGCGGGAAAGCCGGGGCCGCCAGGCGCGGGTATCCGCGGGCCGTCGAGCACCGAGAAGAACGGTCCGACGTCGACGCCGCGCCCGGTCCAGTAGTCGAAGTAGGCGCGTTGCGCGGGCAGGACGGCGGGGATGGCCGCGCCGCGCGCACCCAGGTACTGGTTGCCACGTGGGCTACCCATCCAGGCCAGTACCTCTCGAACGGCGTCGGGATGCTTGGTTGCCGAATTCCCTGCAGCGGCAATGCCGTTGGTGACGCTCACCCGGCCCACCGGCCCGATGGGCATCGGGACGACACCCCACCTGAAGCGGCTGTCGTCGGCGATCGCCGCCAGGTTGTAGGTACCGGACTGAAACAGCGCCATCCTGCCCTGCAGGAACTGGTTGCGGGAGAAGTCACCGTTGCCGTTGGTGTCCGATGCGGGCGGGGCGACGTGGTCGTCGTTGATCAGGCGCACCAGGTAGTCGAAAGCCGCGACCGACCCGGGATTGTCGAAGGCGAACCGGTCGCCGTCGGAGAACATGCCTCCTGCCGAGCCGACGTAGTTCAGATAGATGCCCTGAAGATCGTTGGCCGCGTTGTATCCCCACTGCCGGATGCGCCCGGGGTCGAAGCCGGGTTCGTCGGCCCTGCGTCCGTCCGCGTCGACTGTCAGCCGGGCGAGCAGGGGCCGCAGGGTGTCCACATCGCCGGGAGACCACCGCATATCCTGAAGTTGCCGCAGGTCGACGCCTGCCTGCTCGATGAGGTCGGCGTTGAAGTAGACCGCGATGCCCGCATCGGTCAGCTGAGGCACCGCCCACAGCACACCGTTGCGGGTGAACTGGTCGACAACCGACGGTTCCCAGTCCGCTGCAGCGTTTGGACCCAACACTTTTGCGATATCCATCAGCCGGCCGCTGTCGGCATACGCGGCGAAGTACGCGTTCGACAGCCAGAAGATGTCGTCTGCGCTGCCGCCCGCGGCGTCGGTGCGCAAGGTGTCGAAGTAGGTGGCATACGCCACCACGTTGACCCGCACATCGATGTCGGGGTGGCTCCGGGTGAACTCGTCGAACGATTCCCGGTAAGCGGCGGCCACCTGCTCGCCCCACAGTCGCACGGTGACCACTGTGCGGCCTGCTGGTTCGGTCGACCGGCCCAGCAGCACCGCGACGACGAGCAGAAGGGCCATGGTGAGAGCCAGGCCCGTCGCGGCCATCGTGGAAACCTTGGGGCGCAACGTCATTTCAGCCCCGTGACGACGATGGAACGCACGATGTGTCTGCCGAGGGCGACGAACAGCAGGATCAGCGGAACGATCGCGACCGTCGTCGCCGCCATCACCAACGTCCACTGCGCGTTGTAGCGGGACTGCAGACCCGCCGTCGCGACCGTCAGCACCTGCCATTTGCCACCGGTGGTGATCACCAGCGGCCACATGAAGCTGTTCCACTGGCTGACAACGGTGATGAGCGACAGCGTCACCAGAATCGGCTTGCTGGCAGGCACCACGACATGAACGAGAACATCGAGGGTGTTGGCGCCGTCGATGCGTGCCGCCTTGATGAGATCGGCCGGAATCCCACGAAAGTACTCGCGAAGCAGGAAGATCGCGTACGGCGAGCCGAACACGAACGGCAACACCAACGCCCAGAACGTGTTTCGCAGACCGGCCTGCGCCATCATCAGATACAGCGGCACCACCGTCACCGTCGCGGGCACCATCAAGGTCGCGAGGTAGACCCAGAACAGCGCGTCGCGGCCGGGAAACTCCAGTCGGGCGAACGCATACGCCGCCAATACCGAGAAGGTCAGCTGACCGACCAGGATGACGGCTGTCATCAGCGCGGTCACCACCAGCGCGCGGCCGAACCCGGCATCGGCCAATCCCGTGTAGTTCTGCAGGGTCGGCGGCGCGGGAAACGACAGGGGCCTACCGGTATTGAACTGTTCTGCCGTCGTGAACGACGTCATCAACCCCAGCGCAAACGGTGCCAGGGTGATCAGCGCACCCGCTGCCAGCCCGGCGTAGATCAGCGGGGCGGACACTGCCCGGCTAAACGACGTCATAGGTGATCCGGCCGCGGAAGTAGGAATGCTGGGCGATCGTCACGCCGACAAGAAGGACGAAGAGCACCGCGGCCATCACCGCCGCCCGTCCGACCGCAGCAGCGCCGAACGCCTCGGCGTAGATCCGATGAGCGATCAGGTCGGTGCGGCCTTGCGGCCCACCCGCGGTCAGCGCGTAGACGGTGTCGAACACCTGCGCCGCACTGATGACGCCGGTGACGAGGACGAAGAACAGCGTCGGCCTCAGCATCGGCAACGTGATGCGGCGAAACCGCTGCCATGCGTTCGCGCCGTCGGTGCGCGCCGCGTCCTGGATGTCGGCGGGGATGGCGAGCATGCCCGCGAGGAAGAACAGTGTCACGTAGCCGACGTTCGTCCAGATCGTCACCGCCGAGACCACGGGCAACGCCAGGTCAGGGTCGGTCAACCACTCGATCCGCTCGCCAAGCAGCGTGCTGACCGCGCCGTCGGTCGGCGACAGGATCCACCGCCACAGCACGGCGATCGCCAGCGGTGCGCAGATCCAGGGCAGCACGTACAGCGTGCGGAAGAAACCACTGCCCGGCAGCCCGCGGGCCAGCATCGCCGCGGCGAAGAGGCCGAGCACCGACTGGGTTGGCACCACGATCGCGATGAATAGCGCCGTCACCACAAGGGACGTGGCGAACGACGGATCAGTCAACACCGAACGCCAATTATCCAGTCCGACATACGCAATGGGCCCCAACAGGTCCCAGCGGTGCACGCTGAGCCACGCGACGACCAGCATCGGCAACAGCAGGAACGTGACGACGCCGAACAAGCTGGGTGCCAGCAGCGCGTAGCCCACTGCCGTCGACCGCACTCGATTGGCTGCCACTGAGCCATTAAAGCGGTCGCAACGCCGTCGAACTACGGTGTAGCCGTGACAGCATCCCGACAAGTCGATCCCGACTTCCTTGCGCTGCCGCGCCATGAGCTTGCCGACGCCGCGCTGTCGGCCGCCGTGGCAGCCGGCGCCAGCCATGCCGACCTGCGCATCCACCGCATCGTCAACGAGGTCGTGGCGCTGCGCGACGGTGAGCTGGAGACAGCCGTCGTCGACCGCGAGGTCGGGTTTGCGGTGCGGGTGATCGTCGACGGCACCTGGGGCTTCGCATCGCACGCCGAGTTGGACGCGGGTGTCGCAGCGGAGACCGCCCGTCGCGCCGTTGCGGTGGCTCGCACGCTGGCGGCGCTCAACGCCGAGAAGATCGAGTTGGCTCCCGAACCGGTGTACACCGACGTCAGCTGGGTGTCCGACTACCGGATCGACCCGTTCGCGATCCCCGCGGCCGACAAGATTGGACTTCTCGCCGAGTATTCTGGGCGGCTGCTTGCCGCCGACGGCGTCAATCACGTGTCGGCAAACCTGCACGCGGTCAAGGAGCAGACGTTCTACGCCGACACCGCAGGCTCGTCGATCACCCAACAGCGGGTGCGCGTGCAACCGACACTCGAGGCCGTCGCCGTCGACGCTGCTGCGGGATCCTTCGAGACCATGCGCACGCTCGCGCCGCCGACCGGGAGGGGCTGGGAGGCGGTCGACGGTGACGACGTGTGGGACTGGACGGCCGAGCTCGCTGAGCTGCCGACGCTGCTCGCGGAGAAGGTCAAGGCGCCGAGCGTGACGGCGAGACCGACCGACCTGGTCATCGATCCGTCCAACCTGTGGTTGACGATCCACGAATCCATCGGGCACGCCACCGAATATGACCGCGCCATCGGCTACGAGGCCGCCTACGCGGGCACGTCTTTCGCCACGCCGGACAAGCTGGGCACGATGCGGTACGGATCACCTGTGATGAACGTGACCGCCGACCGCACCGAGAATTTCGGGCTGGCAAGTGTCGGTTGGGACGACGAGGGTGTGCGGGCGCAACGGTGGGATCTGGTGCGCGACGGCCTGTTCGTCGGCTACCAGCTAGATCGGGTGTTCGCACCGCGGCTGGGGATTGACCGCTCCAATGGCTGCTCGTATGCCGACTCACCGCACCATGTCCCGATTCAGCGGATGGCCAACGTGTCCCTGCAGCCGGGCGCCGACGAGCTGTCCACCGACGACCTGATTTCGCGGGTCGAGGACGGGATCTACATCCTTGGCGACAAGAGCTGGTCGATTGACATGCAGCGGTACAACTTTCAGTTCACCGGGCAGAGGTTCTTCCGGATCACCGACGGGAAGCTGGATGGCCAGCTTCGCGACGTGGCCTATCAGGCCGTCACCACCGACTTCTGGGGTGCGATGGAAGCCGTCGGCGGCCCGTCGACATGGCGGCTGGGCGGCGCATTCAATTGCGGCAAGGCACAACCGGGACAGGTCGCACCGGTCAGCCACGGCTGCCCGTCGGCTTTGTTCCGCGGCGTCAACGTGCTCAACACGCGCGCCGAAGGAGGGCGGTAGCGGTGATCGGGGCACAGCAAGTCGTCGACACTGTGTTGGCCGAAGCCGCGCGGTTGGGGAAGGCCGACGAGACCATCGTCACGGTCACCGACCGCAGCGACGCCTCACTGCGGTGGGCGAACAACTCGATGACCACCAACGGTGTTTCGGTGCAGCGCAGGACGACGGTCATCTCGGTGGTGCGTCGAGGTGAGCGCGGTCACGTGGCGTCGTTGACGTCCAGCGAGGTCGACCCGTCGGTGATCCCCGGCCTGGTGGCGGCGTCGCAGGAGGCAGCGCTCGCGGCGCCGGAAGCCCGCGACAGCGCGCCGCCGCTACCCGCGACGGAGGCGGCAGGTGACTGGGACGCACCGATTCCCGGAACCGGTATCGAGGTCTTCGGCGGCGTCGCAGAAGCACTGACCCGCGGATTTCCCCGCGCCGACCGGCTGTACGGCTATGCGCGGCACATCCTGGAGACGACGTTCGTCGCCACCTCGGGCGGGCTGCGGCGGCGTTACACCCAACCGACCGGCTCCGTCGAGATCAACGCCAAACGCGGTGGCGCAAGCGCATGGGCGGGCGTCGGCACACCCGACTTCACAAACGTGCCAACCGATTCCATGCTCGAGGAGCTCTCGACCCGGCTCGGTTGGGCGCAGCGCACCGTCGAACTGCCTGCCGGACGCTACGAAACGATCCTGCCGCCGTCGGCGGTCGCCGATCTGATGATCTACCTGTCGTGGTCGATGGATGGCCGGGGGGCGCAGGAAGGCCGCACCGCCTTCTCGGCGCCCGGCGGCGGCACGCGGGTGGGGGAGACGCTCACCGACCTGCCGTTGACCCTGTATTCCGATCCCGCCGCCGCCGGCCTGGAATGTACGCCCTTCGTGGCGGCGGCCAGCTCGTCGGACCAGGCCTCGGTGTTCGACAACGGCATGGATATCGACCGGGTCGATTGGATTCGTGACGGCACGATCAACTCGCTGGCCTACCCGCGCGCGGCTGCCGCCGAGTTCGGTGTTCCCGTGGCCGTGGCGGCGGACAACCACGTGATGACCGGTGGTACCGACAGCCTGGCCGACATGGTGGCGAGCACTGACCACGGGTTACTTCTGACCACGCTGTGGTACATCCGCGTCGTCGACCCCGCCGTCCTGTTGCTGACCGGGCTCACCCGCGACGGCGTGTACCTGGTCGAGGACGGGCGGGTCACCGGCGCGGTCAACAACTTCCGGTTCAATGAGAGTCCGCTGGACCTGCTGCGGCGGGTCAGCCAGGCGGGCGTCAGCGAGGTCACGCTGCCGCGCGAGTGGGGCGACTGGGCCATCAGGGCGGCGATGCCGACGTTGCGGATCCCGGACTTTCACATGTCGTCGGTCAGCCAGGCGCAATAATGCGACGATGCACGATCCGCTGAACGGCGAACTGGGACGACTGGTCGCCCTCGCACCACCCGAGCACGGTCGAATCAACGCGCTGGTCCGCCAGACGTGCGCCAAGACACTCTCGCTGCCGCCGTTGCCCGCCGAAGTCGAGGTCGACGGCCCCGTTGACGAAGCGGAGTCGGTCGCCGTCGAATTCGCCGAGCAGTTCAGCATCGACGTGTCATCCATCGGCGACGAGTTGCGAACCAGGTTCACATCGACGCTCGGTCGAGCGGCGTTCCCCGCTGTGGTGCTGACCTACATCGCCGACTTCATGCCGAGGGTTCGGGCGGGTCTGGAGGCGCTCGCGCTGCCCGTGCCGTGGTCCGACGCGGTCGTCTGGGATCACGACAGCGACCTGGGGGATGTGCTTTTCAATCGCTTCCAGCCGGGCATCGCGCGCCTGCGCGAAGTCGACCCGGTGACAACGGAAATCGTCCGGTTACGCGGGGCTACCCAACATGACTGCCGGCTGTGTAAGTCGCGGCGCGAGGGCAGTGCACTTGACGCGGGTGGGTCGGAGTCGATGTACGAGCAGATCGAACTGTACGAAAGGTCGACCGTCCTCAGTGATCGGCATAAAGCGGCGCTGAGGTACACCGACGCGCTGATATGGAAACCCGCAGATATCTCGCCGGAGGTGTCGGCGGGCGTGCGAATTCATTTCACCGAGGCGGAGTCCTACGAGTTGACAGCCGACGTGATGCGCAACGCGGGCAACAAGATTGCCGTCGCGCTCAAGGCCGACACCCCCAACGTTGAAGAGGGAACCGAACGTTTCGTCGTCGACGAGAATGGTCAGACGGTCGCCGGCTGAGCGCCTTGCACCGCGAGCGTGCGTGTTTGTACGCGACACGCCGGTGAATTGTGTACAGGAACGCCCGCTCATCGCCGGTGAGTGAGCGCAGATGACCACGGTATGCGGTGCGTCGCTCGCGGGCCTGGGCTACACCTCGATGCGCGAACCCATGATCACGATGCGGTCGCGGGGCAGGCCGAACCGTTCGGCCGCATCGGCGGTGATGTAGGACGTTGCGATGAAGATCCGCTTGCGCCACTGCGCCATCGTTTTCTTGCGACCCCTGACGAGTTCGAGCTTGGACAGGAAGTAGGACGCCTCGTCGATCGCGATCTTTCCTTCGGACTGTTTTGGAGTGAGGCCGCGAAGTGCGTCCAGTACATGCGTTTTCTCCATGTAGCCGTAATTGGCTGTGACGAACACGATTCCGTCCTGCTTGAAGCCCAGCGCGTCCACCTGGATTCGTTCGGTTTCGGGTGCACGCGGCATCGGAAGCGTTTCTATCGACACGATGATCACGTGTTTGTGCAGCACATGTGTGTGTTCGACGCACGTCCGCAGGGCAAGGGGTGCAGTCTCCTTGCCGCGGTTGAGGAAGACCGCAGTGCCGGGGACGCGGACCAGCGGCGGCTGGCAATCGCGGACCGCGTCGATGAATTCGTCGAGCGGTCCTTCAGCCGCTTCCCTTGCCAAGGTGACGATCTGGCGGCCACGATGCCAGGTCACCATCACGGTGAACGCCGCGATGCCGATCAGCAGCGGCAGCCATGCGCCGTGCACGACCTTGGTCAGGTTCGCCGCGACGAACAGCAGATCGATCAATAGCAGTAAGCCGCCGCCGATCACCACCAGCCAAAGCGGTGCGCCCCATCGGGTCCTGGCGTAGTAGAGGAAGAGCAACAGGGTGATGGTGATCGTGCCCGTCACCGCCATGCCGTAGGCGTACGCGAGGCGTTCGGAGCTTCGGAAGACAAGCACGAGGGTGAGCACCCCGACCATGAGCAGACCGTTGATCCACGGCACATAGATCTGACCCTCGGTTGCGGCCGACGTGTGGATCACCCGTAGCCGCGGGAGGTAGCCGATGCGGGCGGCTTGCGCCGCCAAGGAGAACGCGCCGGTGATCACGGCCTGCGATGCGATAACTGTTGCGGCGGTAGCCAATAGCACCATCGGCCAGAGTGCCCAGCTGGGAATCAGCAGAAAGAAGGGTGCACGCATGGTGGCCGGGTCGCCGATCAGCAGCGCTCCCTGGCCGAGATAGTTGAGAGCCAGCGCAGGCAGCACCACGAAGAGCCAGGCCCGGGTGATCGCCTTGCGGCCGAAGTGACCCATGTCGGCATAGAGTGCCTCCGCACCGGTGACGGCGAGTACGACCGCGGTCAGTGCGAAGAAGGCGATCTCGAAGTGCCCGACGATGAATGTCAGTGCATATGTGGGGGACAGCGCCTTCAGGATCTCTGGATGCGCGGCGATGCCGGTGACCCCGCATGCGCCGATCGCGACGAACCACGCGACCATCACCGGGCCGAACGCGCGCCCGACGAGTGCGGTGCCGTGCCGCTGGACGTAGAACAGCACCACGATGATGCCGACGGTGATCGGCACGACCCATTGCTCGAAGTCTGGGTCGACCACCTCGATGCCCTCGATCGCGGAAAGCACGGAGATCGCCGGCGTGATCATGCTGTCGCCGAAGAACAGCGATGCGCCGAAGACACCGAGCGCGGCGAGGATCAGCGCTGTGCGGTGATGCGTCTCCGACCCCCAGCGGCGCAGCAACGTGATCAGGGCCATGATGCCGCCCTCGCCGTCGTTGTCGGCACGCATCACCAGACTCACGTAGGTGAGCGTGACGATCACCATGATCGACCAGAAGATCATCGACACGACGCCGTAGACGCTTTGAGCGTTCAGCGGTACCGGGTGGGGATCGTTGGGGCTGAACACCGTCTGGACGGTGTAGATCGGGCTGGTTCCGATGTCGCCGAACACCACGCCGAGCGCGGCGAGGACCACGACCGGCCGGATGGACTTCGCTCCAGGGGCGGCGTGAGCCGATGATGCGGTCTCGGTCCTTTGCGACGCCATGACCGTTCGATCGTAGATCGACACTGGTTGGCAGGATGGCAACTGCAGCGTGACACCCCATCGCCAAGTGGCAGGATTGGCGGCCGTGGACATCGCAGCGGTCGACGAGGTGCTCTCGACGACGAGGGCGGTTCGACGCCGCCTCGACCTCAACAGGCCGGTCGAGCGGGACGTGATCCTCGAATGCCTGCGCTTGGCGATTCAGGCTCCTACGTCGAGCAACGGCCAGAATTGGCGGTGGATGGTGGTCACCGACGCCGACAAACGGGCAGCCATCGCCGACATCTACCGCAGCTGTGGCGAGGCCTATCTGGCGCAGGCCGCGAAGACCGCGGAGGACCCGCAAACCAGGAGGGTGTACGAGAGCGCGCATGCGCTCAGCCAGACCCTGGCTCGAGTTCCAGTCCACGTGATCCCGTGTGTCGAGGGCCGCCTGAACCAAACCGAGTTGGTCGTCGCGGCGTCTGAATGGGCATCGATCATTCCCGCCGCGTGGAGCTTCATGCTCGCGCTGCGGGCGCGTGGTCTTGGATCGGTGTGGACCACGTTGCACCTCATGAAGGCCGCCGAGGTCGCCGAAATCCTGGGCATACCCGACACCGTCACGCAGGCGGCACTGCTTCCGGTTGCGTACACGGTCGGCACCGACTTCAAGCCCGCCGCGCGGCCGCCCGTCGAGACGATCACCTCATGGAACACCTGGGACGCGCACTGATGCGGTCCTTCACGGCGACGTTCGCGGTCGACGCCCCGCCGCGCAAGGTCTGGCGGGTGCTTCATCCGCCACCGCCGCCGGGGGCAGCGCTTCCGCGCATCATCGAATATCCCGCGGGCCGCATCGAGATCCTCAACGAAGGCGACGAGGCCGGCCAAGGGCTGGTCCGCACATGCGTCTTCGACGTGCCTCACTACCTGCTGTCCGGCGGCAAGGCGAGATCGTGGGAGACGGTCACCGAGGCCCGCACCAATGAGTTGTCCCGTTATGTGGCGATCGCCAAGCCGCTGTGGTCCCGTGCCGAGGGCTATCACCAGCTCGAAGAGCAGCCCGACGGCACCACCCGTCTGACGTTTCACGAGACTTATCACGCCTACAGTCCGGTGCTTCGATTCCTGCTCGAACGCCGCGTCCACGACAAGATCTCGACCGACAACATGGCCACCTACGAGCACGCACTGAGCTTCGCGGGCGCGACCAGGCGACTGGCGTGGTCGACGGGCTGAGCGCGATGCGATCTGCGCGGGCGCTAGTGTCTAAGGCCGTGCACCGGGGGCGGTAGCTCAGTTGGTTAGAGCCGTGGACTCATAATCCATTGGTCGCGGGTTCGAGCCCCGCCCGCCCCACCAAGAAAAGGCCTGCTAAATGGGTGTTTCAGTCGGACGACAGTTCTCGGCGACGCTCTTCACCCCGGCGTCACCCCGGCACCTGGGCGCACCTGGTCTGTTAAATCGCCTTCAGACCCGGTTGGGTGCGCTTACCGTCGGGCCATGTACAGCCCTGCGGACGACCCTGACGGGACAGGGCTACACCAAGTCCCGAAGCTCTCCGCTGGAGACGACGACCCACCGGAACGGTTAAAGCGCTTCAGCGTGCCTGATCATCCCGAGCGACTTCGGGGCGCACAGATGGTCGCCGCCGTTGCCCGGTACCTCGGTGAGCCGAAGACACGAGATGAATTGCGAAGGGTGACCTTCGACACCTTCGGGGGCGAGAAGGTCATCGCGAAGTACTGGCCGGACACCCGGACGGCGTTCGATGCGGCGTTGGCGCGAGGCGTAGAACTCCGTCTCTTGATCGCTGCTGGCGAGCACTACTCCGCCGGGTGGGAGAAGCATCCTGACCCACACACAGCCGACGGCTAAAGCGTCTCGCTGGCGATCGTCGGGCGGTAACGCGACTTCGGCATACCTGGCCCTGGCGAGAACTCGGAGGGGCCAGGATTCGCGGGCATCGCGTGCGACGCACTTCCCTGCGCGGGCTGTTGTCCCGACAATGGCTCGTGCGCGACTATCTCGACACGGTTCATCCGCGTTCCGATGAGCGGACCGCACCGTTGTGGCCGAACCGCGCTCTGGGCGGTGCGCGGCGGCGTGGATGCCGGGCGATTGCGCCGTTGGATTTCACCGAACCTGTTGACCCCGGCGCGTTCTACAAGAACCTGATGCGTCCCGCGTTGGAAGCGGTGGGACTACCGGCGAGCCGACCGGCCACCAAAGATTCACCCGCCGTGCAAGGCGTCCGGCTCCACGATCTCCGGCACACCTTCGCGACCCTGCAACTGTCGGCTGGCACGCCTTTCATGCAGGTGTCGCAGTGGCTTGGCAACAGCACCTACACGCTCACGCTCGACGTCTATGGCGGGTGGATTCCCAGCGACGATGACACGGCGGGAAACAAGCTGCCTGAACCAATCGCCCCGGTGAAGCTGCCGAGCAACGTCGTCCCGCTGTTTGGCTAGCAAGAGCTAGCGATACCCCGATAGCGGGCTGACAAGTTCAACGACAGTGGTGGCTGTCTGAATAGCGAGGGCGGTTTCGGTTGGCGTCGGATCGTAGCCCCGGTGAGCGGCCTTATTGCGAAGCGCACCGACGTCTTGTACAAGTCGTGTGGGCAGAACCCCCGCGGCACCAACTTTTCTGTGAAGTTGTGTGAGTTTTGAAATCCCGTGGTGTGTATCAAATTGCGCCTTGCGGGCAGCAGCAGGGATGCCGTCAGCGTCAAATTTGTTGTCGATGAGTGCCGTTAGGGCCAACTCAGATGCGGTACAAGCATCGATTGCGGCACGTCGGTACTCCTTCGCGGTGACCAACGATCGCGCATCTCGAATGAAGGTCCACTCAAGCGGCGGCATGGTTTGTCTCGCGGCCAACGCAAGGCAGGCGGTTAGAGTCTGGTGATCGAGGATGTCTACGCCTGCCGCGCTCAACACAGGACTGCTCGTATCAGTCGATACGTTAACTCGGTAGTTGTTGTCGCCACTCCAGTTAACGATTGATCCCACACGCATACCGCTGCCAGCTTTGCCGACAGTAACGGAGTTCTGCCTTGTGAAGATCGATATCCAAGAACTTGTTAGTGCCCAACAGGATTCGAGTTCGCGTACAGCTTCCGCACGCACCTTAAAGAAGTCGGCAGCCAGGCGTGTTGTTGCAATAGTTGTCTCGAACCGAAGTCGACTGATCCGCGCATAGTCAGGTGCTTGTGATCCGTCCGGCTCGTCGTGGAATCCCACGGTGACGCCCCAATCGAACTTCTCGTCCTGGATGTCGGCGTTCGCCTCCCGAGCGTGTCGGTATGTCCAAGTGGGTGGATCCAGACGACCTTCTTGCCAATTTTGTTTCAGCGTTGGCAATGAAAGCGACACATCACGGGTCGTCGTCTTTGTGCTGTAACTGTGCCCGATGCACTCGATGGCTATGAAAAGTCCATTGCCGCAGGCGAAGTGCCCTTCCAGAGGCCGTTCTTGGGTGTCGCCCGCCGCTACGGTCAACGGTAGCCCTTAAAGGCAATCGTTGAATCCAACATGGCGGTCTGCGTCACCGTCTTTCTCGGGTTCCATACGCTTCGCATTCGTACTTCGATTGCCTCCCCGTCGATCTCGTCGTCTTGGACGCGTTGCCATGCAAGTAGGATGAACTGCTCTGGCTGGTCGGCAACATTCATCGTTGCGCCGATCCACTTCCACAACTTGTCGCCTCGCACGAGGATTGATGATTCGTTTTGGGGCGGCTCGCCAGGTTGGACCAGTCGATGAAGGACTTCGCCGGGGTTGGCTGGCTTCTCGAACAGCCCGCTCACTTCGCCGATCAGGTCGCCGTTGACGGTGATCAACCGCGATGCTTCGTCGTCTCGGATATCGGTTATTCGGGCGCGTTGCGCTACGTGAGGGAACGGACCGTCATCCGTTGGTACCAGGATTTCATCTCCCGGTCGCAGCGCCTGCACGACCGTGGGCCGCACGGGCGCGAAGAAGGTAACTTCCGGTTCCGCGTCGATGTGCTCGGCCGAAGTGTTCTCGTTCACGGTCATACTTGCTCCAACTTTGCCGGTGTGCGCACCCAATATCCGCGTGCACTATTGCTCGCTCATGTGTTCGAGCGACTGGTTCAGTCTACGACCGCGACCCGACGCATATTGGTGTGTCGCGCTGCGTGTCTTAGCCGTACGAACAAACCCGGCGCTAGCCCGGCGTTACCCCGGCAGCCAGGGGGCTATCAGGGGCCATTCCAGACCCAACCGGAGACCCACCCCAAAACACCCGAAACTCACCTCTTGCAGGTGATACGCAGGCGAGAGGACATTGTCTGCGCAGGTCAGAGCGGCGCCGAAAATGGACTCATAATCCATTGGTCGCGGGTTCGAGCCCCGCCCGCCCCACGTCAGACGTGTATTACGTCGGTTGATGCTTGACGTTTGGCTTCGGGTGATGCCTGACAGTGTTTCGGCTGATGGTTGACATCTACTTCGGTTGATCCTTGACACTCCTTCAGATGAGGGAGTTGAGCGTGGCCGAGCAGCGGTATCAGGCGGTGGTCAGTGAGGGCTGTCGATTCCGTTAACCGGGCTGGACTCGGTCGGCGAGCTTCGACGCGATCGCTTCGGCTGGAGCTGAAACGCTGTCGCCGCAGGCGCTTACGTCGAGAATGACGTTCGACACCGCCTGTAGGACGTGCTGACAACGCACCTGGGTTGACTCCGTAAGCGCTGACGCGATCACAGTGTGAGGGCGAGTTTTCACCGCTGTCACGCGGTCTTGCGTTGTCGAGCCACTCACCTTGTCTTTGCTGGTGATGACTTCGTCGCGACACCCTTCCCACGCCTTGGCTTGCTTATCGATGAACTCATCCGCGTTCGCGACCGAAGGGAGCTGCGCCGCCATCTCTACAACGCTGCTGACGTTGTCGGCCCCGACAATCCGCCAACGCATCTCGGTGAAATTTGTGGGCGCGTATTCGATCTCGCCAGCGATGTAGACCAGCCCGTGGCATTCTGGCGGGTCCGCATCGATCGTGTCGTCGGGTGCGTCTCCCTCATCCACTACTTCAGAGCCGCTGGTACCCATCACGTCATCGATTTCGTCAGGGTCGAGCAGGACGGTACCGAGATCGACAGCCATCGCGCTTGATTTGACCGGCGAGCCGGAAACATCGCGTGAGCAACTCGTCAGGCCGGATGCAGCAACCACCAGCAACGCAATCCACACTGCGGCCAGGCGGCCTGGCGTCCGGAAACACCACACAGCCTCACCCTAGTTGGCGCTTAGGTGCCCCGTTCAGTAAACGTGCAACCGCCGCTGACCGGTTCGGTCTGTGCGTTCATCGCCGAGAACAACAGACCGCTTCGGGGTGGCTCCGATCTGCCGCGTTCTCACCGAGCGCGGCGTCCAGATCTCCCCGCGAACGTTCTATGCCCATGCGGTGCGGGCGTCCTCGAAGCGGTCCTTGTGGGATGCCGCCATCACCGAGGTCCTGGCCGGCTTCTACGAGCCCGACGAACACGGCCGCCGCCAGCCCGAATCGTGAATGACGAAACCAAGCTTCATCGCGAGGCTCCTCTGCTCGCAGGCGATCGGTGGCCCACGTTGACGTCGGACATACCAACACCTTTCAGCGACTCATCAACCATTTCGAGGGTGCACAGCGCCCGCGTTCGTTCACGGCTTGGCCTAGCGCGCGGGTGCGCTCAGCCGTCAAATTCGTTGGCGCCGAGAGCGATATCCCATTGGCCGACCCCGTGACGGGCGAGACCCATGAGGATCAGGCCCGTTCCTTCCAGCCAGTGCGCCATGTTCAAGCCGCCGACGTCCAGCGGGCGCAGCCCGAGGCTCGCGATGAACTCCGACACGTGTGCCTTGGCCTGCGCATCGTCGCCAGCGAAGAACACATCCAGCGTCCGACCCTCCTTCAGGACATGACCGAAGACGGTGTTGAAGGCCTTCACCACGTTGGCGCCAGCCGGGGTCACCTTGGCGACCTCCTGTGCGATCGAGGTGTCATCGGGGATGGCCAGCCCGTCGGCCTCGGCATTGAAGGGGTTGCTGATGTCGACGATGACCTTGCCCGCCAGCGCGTTTCCGTACTGGGTGACGACCGGAACGACATCGGCGTACCTCAGGGCCACGATCACGATGTCGCCGGCCGGCGCGGCGCCGAACTCTCCCGTCCTGGCGCCGCCGCCGAGAGCCTTGGCCAGCTCAGCGGCCTTGGACTGGTCGCGGCCGATGACCTCGACGGTGTTGCCGCCGGCTACCGCCAGCGCGCCGATGGCGCGGGTCATGTTCCCGGTGCCGATGATGCTGATGCTGTTCATGGTGTGCTCTCTTCTGCGGTCTCGATCTTCCGCTTTATCTCGTTCTTCCCCGGGGCCGGTGGCCCGGGTGGGTGACGTTGAGGTTTGGCCGGGTTCGGGTGAAATGGCCGACCCGGAGGTGTCGGCGACAGCGGCCCATCCGGTGCGGCAACTACTTGCCCACCTGGGGATCGGGCTTCACCGTTACCTTGTTTGCGTGCGCAGTTCCCAGGGCTGCATGCCGAGTCCATCGGCAAGGCGTCCTTGCATCTGGACGCCGGACGGCAGCGGGCGCCAAAATATGGTCACCTCGGCGATCTTGCCGTCCGCATTGAGCCGGATGTAGTCCATTCCATCGACCGCGATGTCTTCGATCTGCAGCCGAAAGTATGCGGCGTGGTGCGTCTCGCCGCTGAGGACTTCCTTGTAGGCGAGGTCGGCCGACCCGCCGACACCCTGCATAGCTTTCAGGACTGACTCGCGGCCAGTGGTTGGCTCATCACCGAGTGGGCTGTACAGCACCACGTCCTCGGCGAGGATTGCGGAAAGGGCGTCTTTGTCGGCGCCGCCGTGCATGTGGTCGACGAAGGCCTCGACGGTGTCGCGGTGCGGGGCGAACGTAGTCATGGTTGCTCCTTGAGTCATTTGTTGCTCGTGGGGTGACCTGGTTGGTGTTCCGTCCACCCGTTCAATTCGTTGGTGTGCCAGGTCATCCGGCCCGGTGGCCGTCCTTTCAGGCGCGTGGCTAGTCGATGACCCGAAAAGCGGACGGCCACAACGGATTCTGATCCGGAGAGCTGGTACCGTTCTGCGCTGGTGGCCGCGGTCCGGTGCGACGACGTCTTCGTCGGCGTCCGTCCCGGTGTCTGTCACTCAGATGACTGTGGTGCCGCCGTCGACGACCAGCTCCATGCCGTTGACGTAGCTCGAGTCGTCGGAGGCGAGGAACAACGCGGCCGACGCGATCTCCTCGGGGCGGCCCATCTCTCGGCGCGGGATCACCGACTCGAACTGCGCCTTCATCTCCTCGTCCATTACCTGTTCCAGCATTGGTGAGGCGACCTGGCCGGGGGTCAGCACGTTCACTCGGATCTTCCTGTCCCTCAACTCCGACACCCACACCCGTGCGTAGGCGGGGAGTACGGCCTTGCTCCCGGCGTACACGCTCCAGTTGGGGTAGCCCCGCAGCGAAGCGTTTGACCCGGTCATGAAGATCGAGCCGCCGTCGTTGAACAGCGGCAGCGCTTTCTGGACCGTGAAAAGCGTGCCGCGCGCGTTCAACCAGAAGGCGTCGTGGAAGTCCTCCTCGGTGATCTCGCCGAGCTTGGCTTGCTTGCCGACCCCGGCGCTGGCCCACAGCACGTCGATCGCGCCCTTTTCCTGTTTGACGGTGCCGAACAAACGGTCCAGATGGTTGAGGTCGGCCGAATCGCCCTGCACGCCAGTGACATTCCGCCCGATCTGTTTGACGGCCTTGTCCACCGCATCCTGCCGTCGGCCCGTGATGAAGACGTGAGCTCCTTCGTCAGCGAACAACTTGGCACCGGCCAGCGCCATCCCACTTGTCGCGCCGGTGATGACCGCGACCTTGCCGTCGAGCTTTCCCACGATCACTCCATCCGTTCAACGGTGTCGATGTTATGTACACCGATCAGCGTGCTTAACTTATCGAACGATGATGCGGAGCGCAAGCTATGTACACCGATCCGTACCAAACTGGGCTACGCTGGGTGCATGACGGAGTTGGAGAAGGGGCCGCGGGGCCTGCGCCGCGGCCGGGGCGCACGAGAGCGCATCCTGGGCGCTTCACGACAATTGTTCCGCGATCAGGGCATCAACAGCACCGGCCTAGACCAGCTCTGCGCGGTGGCCCAGGTATCCAAGCGCACCTTCTACCAGCACTTCACCGGCAAGGATGAGCTGATCGCCGAGCACCTACGCCGGTTCGATCCCGACATCCTGCCCGAGGTGTTCGACCGCACCGACCTCTCCCCACGCGAACGGCTCCTCGCCGCCTTCGACATTCACGCACCGCTGTGCCCGTTCATCGCGGCGGCCGTCGAAATCCGCAACCCGGATCACCCGGCACGCGTACACGCCGCCGACTACAAGAAGGCATTTGCCGCGCGGCTCACCGAAACCGCGCGCGAGGCCGGCGCCACCAACCCCGAACAGCTCGGCGAACAACTGGCGCTGCTCTTGGATGGCGCTTCGGCCCGCAACCGGGTCCTCAACACCGAAACCTTCGCCACCGCCGCCGCCATCGCAGTCGTGCTCATCGACAACGCCATCCCCACGGCAGCGGTACCGCCCGACGCAGGCGGGAACTAGTGCCCCGCAAGGGCTTTAACGGTGTCCTGCGCTGCCGCCAAGACCGGATCTCCGTCTCAGCGCCTTGTGGACGGCCTTGTCGAGTGACTTCAATGCGGTGTGGAGCTGCTGCTCGCACTGGGCAGCGAGGTCGGCTTCTTGGTGGTAAAGCAGGCCGTAGGTGAAGGTGTCCTCCCCGGCTGTATGCGCTTCGTTGGCCTGCTCAGCAAGATGGACGCGGCTGACGACGCTGTCTTGGTGATCGCCCAGCAGTGTCTGAATCTCTTTGGCCGCCTCCGATACCTTCATCTGCCCGGTTGCCGCGGCGGTGTAGCGCAATCGCTTGGCGCTCTTGCGAATCTGGTGCAGCGCTAGGTCATGGTCCCCGGCGTCGGCCGCGGCCGCGGCCTTGACCCGTTTGCGGACGTGTTTGTAGCCGTCGGCGATGGTTGCCTCGGCCAGCTGTCGGGCACCGGGCGTTGGCGTCAACGCCTCAGCCGCGACCAATGCGTCCAGCCCGTCGAGCAACCGGAAGTAATGCTCAGATCGCATCACGGCAAGCGAGGCCTGCCATCCCGACCGATAACGGTCGCGCGCACCGTCGACCAGCCGACTGCGGATCGGCCCGCGCACGAGCTGCTGCGGCAGCGCATCGAGGGCCTTCGTATATCGGTCGCCCAGCACCTCGGCATCACGGGCCGTGCCCAACACCGCGGCCAGATCCCGCAGCTCATCGAGGATCTGCGCGTCCTCTGACAACCCGAACGCCGCCGGTGAAGCCTGCACCAGGCTGCGGATCTGGCGGATGGTGACGCGCACTTGATGCACCGAGTCAGGGCTATCCGAGCGCAGTGCCCGATCCCACTCGAGCAGCGCCTCGATCTGCTCAGCGACCGCCTGATGAACCGAATCATGCTCCACTGCAGCTGATTTCAATTCGACGACCGACGAGCCGAGTGTTCGCGCCAGCTTCGATGCGTGGCCGGCGGGGACGGCGCCGGCGTCGAGCAGCCGGCGACTCAGCCGGGTCAACGTGTG
This sequence comes from Mycolicibacterium stellerae, assembly GCF_003719305.1. GTDB lineage: Bacteria > Actinomycetota > Actinomycetes > Mycobacteriales > Mycobacteriaceae > Mycobacterium > Mycobacterium stellerae. The sequence goes on along the minus strand of NZ_RARC01000006.1, from coordinate 42,058 downwards.
CTCATCGGCACTCCCGGGTGAGGCGGCGTGTTCAGCCAATTCCAGTTCCCACTCCCGCCACTGCTGTTCGGTGTCGGTACCTCCGGCGGATGCGGTGACCCGGTCGTCGGCGAATTCGGCCAACGCCGCGTCATTCGCGTCGTACAACGTGTGAACGATTCGGGTGGTGCAGATGTGGGCCACCGGCACGAGGGGACGGTCGCGCGCGATTGCCAGCACCACGTCGCGTAGGCCGGGCGGCACGTTATCGTCGCCGCTCTCGCCCAACTGCGCGCGGATCTCGGTGCGCGCATCGGGTCCTACCGGCAGCTTCAGGTGCCATCCGGCGTCGGTGCCACCGGTGCGCCGCCGCAAGGTGATGCGATGGGCCGCGAGGTCGCGGCCAGCCGTGTCGAAGTAGACCGCATCGAGTGTCTGCGCCGGCGACTGGCTCACCCTGGCGACGGGGGCCAGCCCGTCGAACGACGGTGCGGGCGTTGACTCGACGACATCGAACTTGCGCTCAACCTCCAGGTGGCGAGTGGTCGCCGGCGCGCGACTCGAGATGCTTTCCATCGAGGAGGCTTCCTTCCGTTGGGCGTCTTGTGGGTGTAGGCAGCTCTGGTCACGTGGCGTCCGGATGCCACGATCGCAGCTGACGCAGCAACGCGTTCTTCTTGTAGTGATGCCCGGCCATTCGGCTCAGGATGTCCTCTAACACCGCCACCGCCTCATCGATGTGCGGGCCCTTGTTGAGCATGACGCACTCTGCTCGCTCACCCATTGCGGCGTCGCTGATTTCGGCGCGCGAGGGCAGTCCAATCTTCGCGAGCTGCTCGAGGACCTGGGTGGCCCAGATCACCGGAAGGTGTGCGGCTTCGCACAGCCACATGATCTCTTCCTGCAGTTCGGCGAGTCGTTCGTAGCCGACTTCCACCGCGAGGTCGCCGCGCGCGATCATCACTCCTACGCGTGGCCGCCTCATCGCTGTCAGAAGTAGTTGCGGCAGGTGTTGAAATGCCCGGCGTGTCTCGATTTTGAGCACGACACCAATACGGTCGCCACCGAGGCTGGCCAGCGCCTCGTGCAGGCTGACCAGATCGGAGGGATCCTGCACGAATGACATCTCGACGAGATCGGCAATCTCCACCACGGTCGCCAGGTCGGTGATGTCCTTGTCCGTCAACGCCGCAACAGGCAGGTGGGTGTCGGGCACGTTGATGCCCTTGGCCGCGCGTAGCTTTGAGCCGCCGACGGCGGCGCGCTCGATCCGCACCCGCAGCACATCGGGGTCGACGGCCACGATTTGTCCACCGATTCGGCCGTCGTCGAAATAGATCGTTTCGCCGGTTCGGGCGTTGTCGAAGACCTCGGGCAGCGTGCAGCCGATCTGCGCGACACCGTCGGCGCAGACGGGCGCGGGCGAACAGTCGCGGGTGAGGTTCAGCAGGTCGCCCCGGCGTAGCAGAAGGCTCTGCGCGCGTTCAGGCAGCAGTCCCAGCTCGGCTGGGTCTTCGGCGTTGTCCACCTGCAACACCGTGCCGGTGACCAGATACGTTGTCTTGTCGGTGGTTCCGATGAATCCATCGGTCCGGGCGGATGGGCTGTTCAGCTGCAGTTGGCGGTTTGCGCCGCGAGCGTCGCGCACTCTGACCACGTCGCCTTCTCGCCTGCGGGCCAGCCAGTGCGCGGGCACTGGCAGTGTCGCCATGCCTGGTTCCGGCGCGGTGGCTGGATTCTCGGCGGCCGTCAGCCACGCTCGCGCCGGGGCGAGGACGCGGCCGAGTACGTCGCGGCTAGGGCGGAGTTTCAGGCACCGGGGCCCTGGCTGGATCGGCCCGGTGCGCAGCTTCGGCCCCGCGAGATCCATCGCGACGAGGCAGTCGCGCCCGGTGATCAGGCTTGCGTGTCTCACATGGCGGGCCATGGCACGCCACGCGTCGGCATCGTCGTGGGCGCAGTTGATGCGGGCGACGTTCATACCGCGTTCGAGCAACCGGCGGATCAGATCCGGGTCGGTCGCGGCCGACGACGGCAGTGTGACCATGATGCGGGTCTCACGATCGGCCGGCGCAGGCCCTAACAACTCGACTGCCCTGCGCCGTAACAGGGTCCGACCCTCCTCGGCGTGCACGGCTGCGGGCGCAGGTGGTTGCCACGAGTCTTCGAGCATCGCGAGCACGGCGCATCGCACGAGCCGCAGCGAGGCCTGTACGTGTGACTCGCTTCGCCCCAGTGACGACAATCCGAAGGCGGCCAGCCGGCTTTGAAGGTCACGTAGATCACATTGCCGGATCGCCCAGTAATGCACGATGTTTCGTGCGCTGGACCGATAGTCGGCAGCAACGCTGGCCAGCCACTTCTGCCACGTCGATTCAGCCGCTTCGAGGCGGTCGAGCAGGTCGTCGAGTTGCTCGAGCAAGCGGACCAGCTCACGGTCGGCGGGGGAGTCGTCGCGTATTAGGGCACCGGCTTGGCGAGATGATGACACGAATGCGCTCCTGGATCGTCGATGTTATCGCGAATGGGGTGAGATTCCGCAGGCATGCGCGGCGGAACTAAAGAGTGTGTCGTCGACCATGGGTTCGCTGACTACCACATCCTCATGCACCTTGGATTCTCTCTGTTTCGCTTGGCGATCCGCGAACGACGCTTGCAGCAAGGATGCGCGCGCCACGCCGAAGGCGCTAAGGCCATTAGGCCTTCGGGCTAGAGGCAAAGGGATGGCGGAGTATTCGCGCTTCATCGAATGTGACGTGACGAAGGCTTACGGATTAACGAGAGATGACCAAAGGGTGAATGTTCGTGTGCCAGTGCGCCGATCAAGTCCAAGTGCACCAACGGAAGACTTCCACTGCAGAATGGCCACCGACGAGCATGTGTGGCGCTACGAAGAGGTTGTAGCGTCGCCCCTGCGTTCCAGGGCGTGTGCTTGGGCCTTGTCGGCAAGACGTTTCGCGTCAAGCATGTTGGGGTGCACGAACTTCAACCAGGTGTAGGGGTGCTCGGGGGAGGTCGTGCTCCCGAGAGTGAAGGTCCGGTCGGTGCGTCGGGCGCGGGCGATTGAGGCAAGCCAGGTCGCGACGGTGCTGATGCGGTTTTCCACGCCGGTCAGAAACGCGATGTGGATCAGTCCCCAGCCCAGCCAACCGACGAACCCGGCGAGCTTGATCGGGCCGGCTTGCAGCAGGGCGTGTCCGCGGCTGATGTAGGCGGCAGAGCCGAGGTCGCGGTATCGGTAGCGCCGCCGAGGCTTGCCTGCCAGATCGCGACGAATGCAGGCCGCTGCGTGCAGTCCACCCTGCATGGCGTTCTCGGCCACGCCGGGTAGGTGGTCGCGGCCGACGAGGTCACCGATGACAAAGATCTCCGGATGCCCGGGCACCGACAGGTCGGCCTCCACCGCGATGCGTCCGGCACGATCCGACTCGGCCTTGAGCACGTCTGCGATTCGCCGAGCAAAGGGCACGGCCTCAACGCCCGCCGTCCAAAGGACTGTCCGGGCCGCAAATTCCTCTGGCGAGCCGCCCGCCTTCGGTGTGACGGTCACGCCGTCAAACCGCACGTCGGTGACGTGCACGCCCATGTGCAGTTCGACTCCCAAATCCTGCAGGATCTTTGTCGCCTTGTCGGTGAGGGCCGGCGCGAAGCTGCCAAGAACGCAGCTTCCGCCGTCGAACAGCAGCACTCGGGCGTCTTCGGGCTCGATGCTGTGGAACTCCTTAGCCAGCGCCCGGGTCGCCATCTCGCGGATCTGTCCGGCCAGCTCGACGCCGGTAGGTCCGCCACCGGCGATGGCGAAGGTGAGCCACGCCTCGCGCTCGGGGCCAGGGGGCAGAGTCTCGGCCATCTCGAATGCGCCGAACAGCCTGCGGCGGACGCTCAACGCGTCGTCGAGGGTCTTCATCCCGGGCGCCCACTGCGCGAATTCCTCATGGCCCATGTAGGACTGGCGCATTCCGACGGCGACTATCAGCACGTCGTAGTCAAGTGTGAAGGTGGATTCGTCGGGGCGGCGGGCGGTGACCACGCGGGCGTCTGCATCGAGGTCGATCGCTTCGCCGAGCAGGGTGCTGACGTTGTGGTGGCGAGCGAGCTCCTCGCGCAGTGAGCGGCTGATTTGTCCGATGCTCAGTGTCCCTGTGGCACATTGGTAAAGAAGCGGCTGGAACACGTGGCAGGCAGCGCGGTCAAGCAGTGTCACGTCGACATCGACACGCCCCAACCTGCGCGCACAGAACAACCCGCCAAATCCACCTCCGATGATCAACACCCTTGTTCGGCCGTTGTTCATCAGTCACCTCCTTCACCATCAAAGACCAGCTCATCACGGCGTAACCGGATCTGTCTGCGGTCTGCGGAATCAGGCAGGCTGCCTCCCAGGTTGTTGGAGTAGCGTTTCGAGCGTTCTTGATATCGGGGAGCAGAGGAGAGACGGGTGAATCTCGGTCCGTGGGGTGATCTCACGATACTTGCCGCATTGATGGAGATGGTTTTCGCCACTTGCGTATTCATCTATATCAGCCGATTGGAGAACCGGACATCGCACCCTCTGGGTGACCAAGTGGGCGCCCACAAGGCGGTGCTGGCCAAGCTCCGCAAGCGCGAACCGATGTCGCGAGACGAAGTGGACTATGCGACCGAACTAGTCGATGACGCTCGATCACCGCTCGCCTACGCGATACCCGCAGCCCTGTTCACCATCGGACTCTTCTATGTGGTGGGCTGTCTCTTTATGCTCCACCTAGATGGCGGCCATCCCTCCTTTAGAACCTTCATCGGCGGCATCCCAATGCTGACCTCCATGAACATGGCCAATCAGCTGCGCAGGGTCGCGCGGTTGAACGGAAATCTGAAGGAAGTCTCGGTGACGGCCCCCGAGTCCTCTGATGAGCTCGCCACTGCCTAGCGGCGGGACGGGGGTTCGGAAGTAACCGCTGAGCCCTCGTCCTGCCAAAGCGACAGTTGTCCCTTCTTCTGGTCGGTAAGGGCAAACCGCTGGGGGACGGGACGTTGACGCACATTCAGCGGCCACCAGAACCAGCGGCCGAGTAGCGCCGCGATCGACGGCGTCATGAATGACCGCACGATCAACGTGTCGAACAGCAGGCCGAGCGCGATCGTCGTTCCGATCTGGCCGAGAATCCGCAAGTCGGCGAACACGAACGAAGCCATGGTCGCCGCGAACACCAGACCGGCGGCGGTCACCACGGCGCCGGAACCGGCCATCGCCCGAATGATGCCGGTGTTCAAGCCGGCGCCGATCTCCTCCTTGAAACGAGAGATCAGCAGCAGGTTGTAGTCCGACCCGACGGCCAATAGCAGGATGACAGCCAGCGCAAGCACGATCCAGTACAGCGGGATACCGAGCAGGTCCTCCCAAATCAGCACGGAAAGCCCGAAGGAGGCCCCCAACGAAAGGGCCACCGTGCCCACGATGACGACCGCGGCAACGATGCTTCGGGTGATGAACATCATGACGAGCAGAATCAGGCTGAGCGCGGCGATCGCGGCGATCATCAGATCGTATTCGGCGCCGTCTTGAATGTCCTTGTAGGTGGCCGCAGTGCCTGCGATGAAGATCTTGGATCCGGCCAGGGGCGTGCCTTTGACCGCTTCCTGTGCGGCGTGCCTGATGGGATCGATGTGCGAAATGCCTTCGGGCGTAGCGGGAATGCCTTCGTGGGTGATGATCATGCGCGCAGCTTTGCCGTCCGGTGAGAGGAACAGCTTGAGCCCGCGTTGGAATTCGGGGTTGGTGAATGCCTCTGGCGGTAGATAGAAGGAGTCGTCGGTCTTCGACGCATCGTAGGAGGCGCCCAGCTGGGTGGAGTTCTGCAGTGCCGCCTCGGTCAGGTCGTTGATGCCCGACGTGGTGGCGTAGTTCGTCAGCGTCAGTTCGCGGTTCGTCTCCTGGCTCGCGATCTGGGGTGGAATCAGCGCGAGTAGCTTCGGCTGTAGTTCATCCAACTTGGCGATGCTCCCTGACACGTCGCTTAGTTGATCGGTCAACGCGTCGATGCCGTCGAGCGCGTCGAACAGCGACCGCAGTGCCGCACAGATTGGGATATCGAAACAGTGTGGCTCCCAATAGAAGTAGTTGCGCATCGGCCGGAAGAAGTCGTCGAAGTTGGCGATCTTGTCGCGCAAGTCCTGGGCAGTTGCGACCGTCTGCTGGAATGCCTTGGCCTGCTCGTCGGTGACGGCGCTGGACTGTTGTTGCAGCGCATATTGTTGCCGCAGAACGTCGATCGAGTTGTTGATCACGTCGACCTGCTTGAGTAGGTCGCTGCCGCGGGCCTGCTGAAACGGCAGATTGTTGAGCTGAGACGCGCTGCCCGTGCTGATCTGGAACGGTATCGACGTGTGATCAAGGGGCGTCCCCAGTGGCCGGGTGATCGACTGCACCTGAGCGATGCCGTCGGTGTGGAACACCGCCTTGGCGACGCGCTCGAGCAGGATCATGTCGGTCGAATTTCGCAGATCATGGTCGGCTTCGACCATCAACAGTTCGGGATTGAGCCGTGCCTCCGAAAAATGGCGTTCGGCGGCCGCGTACCCGACATTCGCCGGCGCGCTGGCTGGCATGAAGGGACGGGCGTCGTAACTCGTCTTGTATCCCGACAGGGACAAAAGACCGATCGCCGCAATGGCGACCGTCACCAGCAGGATGGGTACGGGCCAGCGGACGATGGCGGTGCCGATCCGCCGCCAGCCCTTGGTACGCATGGGCTTGCTGGGTTCGAACAGACCGAAATGGCGACCGATGACCAGAAGGGCGGGCGCGAGGGTCAACGCCGCCACCACTGCTACAAGGACACCGATTCCGGCGGGGATACCCAGGCTATTGAAGTACGGAAGCCGGGTGAAGGTCAGGCAGAGCACCGCGCCGGCGATCGTCAGGCCCGAACCCAAGATGATGTGCGCGGTTCCGTGGTACATCGTGTTGAAGGCCGAGACGCGATCCTGCCCTGCGTAACGCGCTTCGTGAAAGCGGCCGAGAATGAAGATCGCGTAATCGGTTCCTGCGGCGATGACCAGAAGCGTGAGCAGATTGGTCGAATACGTCGACAGCTCGATGATGCCTGCGTTCGCGAGCACGGCCACGACGCCTCGCGACGCCGTCAATTCGATCATCACCGTGAAGATCACCAGGAACACCGTGGTGAGGCGCCGGTAGAGCGAAAACAGCATCACTGCGATCACGCCGAGGGTGATCAAGGTGGTCTTCAGGGTGCCATGGCGGCCGACCTCGAACTGATCGGTGACCAGGGGAGCGGCGCCGGTGACATAGGCCCGCAGCCCCGGCGGCGGCGGTGTGTGGTCGACGATGTCGCGCACCGAATCGACGGACTCATTGGCCAACGACTCGCCCTGGTTGCCGGCGAGGTACAGCTGCACCAATGCCGCCTTGCCGTCGTTACTTTGCGAGCCGGCCGCCGTCAGCGGATCGCCCCAGAAGTCCTGGATGTGCTCGACGTGCTTGGTGTCCTGGCGGAGCTTTTCGATCAAGCCGTCGTAGTAGTGGTGGGCGTCGGCGCCAAGCGGCTGATCGCCCTCCAGGACGATCATCGCCGAACTGTCGGAGTCGAACTCGCCGAACACCTTGCCGATTTGTTTACTGGCCAGCAGCGACGGCGAATCTTGGGGGCTCAGCGACACGTTATGCGATTCGGCGACGGTCTCCAGTTGCGGCACGAAAACGTTCGTCAGGACGGCCAGGCTCAGCCAGAACAGCGCGATGAGCACCGAGAACCGCCGGATCGAGTCCGGAACCGATTGTCGAGATGTGGTGGTGTGGTGGCTCATCCGGATTTATCCAGGCAGTAAGTGAAGGCGTTCACGGTGTTCACCGCGCGCTCGTCCTTGACCGCGTCGTCGATCTTGATTCGGCAGCCAATGGAGTCGCTGTCACCCTGGGCGGAGACGTTGACGAAGACCGCCGGTTGGGTGGTGGTGGTGTCGTAGGCCCACGGCAATTCAGCGTCGTCGACGCGCTGCGGCTGGGCGTTGACGTCGAGGTAGGTGATCGTCGCGACCGTGCCCGGGGGGCCGAACACCTCCAAGACGACGTGCTTGGGGTTGAACGGGACGATGTCGTTGGCGGCCCCACTGGGGGTGGAGACCACATCCTTGGAGCCGAAGATGCCGTTCAACCGGTACACCGCGAATCCGGCGACCGCGACGACGAGCACCGCCACCAGCAGCATCCATCGTCGGATCAATCGGCTTCCGATCGAAAACCGCGGCATCCGTGACCCATTGCGGTCTGCACGCCGCAACGATGAGTGGTCGACGGGCGCGGACGTGGGACATCTCCTCGACGGACGGTTAGATCAACTAGGTAGACCGTACGATACGGGCCCCGCGCGGGCACACCAGAGGCGCCTTCTCACAGCCAACTTCCAGGCTTTATCGGCCACAAAAGACGCTGTTGACCAGCGGGTCCGAAGTGGCTGGTTACGAGGGGTGACCGTCGTAGGCTCGTGGCGATGTTGGAGTCTGAGATCCGGTTCCTTCCCGTTGGCGCCCGCCACGTGGCGTACGAGGTGCGCGGGGGTGGTCCACCGCTCGTCGCGCCCGCGTGGTGGGTGAGCCACCTCGAACTCGACTGGCAGAGCCCGAGCTTCCGGCGATTCTGGGAAGGAGTCGCCGATGGATACACACTCATCCGCTACGACCGGCTCGGCGTTGGAATGTCAGACCGCACGCTGCGAGACTCCGACCTGACCATCGACGAGGAAGTTGCCACGCTGCGCAAGCTCCTCGACGAACTCGAACTGGAGCGCGTGTCGCTAATCGGAGGCTCGTGCGGGAGCTGCACCGCCATCGCGTTCGCCGCAGCGCATCCGGAACGCGTCGAGCGCCTGGTGCTGTATGGGTCGTACCCCGATGGCGCGCAGATAACGGCCCCTGGTGTGGGCGACGCGATCATCGCGGCGGTGCGCGCGCACTGGGGACTCGGTGCGCGCCTGCTCAGCGACATCTTCCTCGGCGGGGGCGACCCTCGGGAGCAGGAGCGCTTTGCGGGGCTACAGCGGGAGGCGGCGACCGCCGAAGCCGCCGCCGAGTTGTTGGGACTCGTCTATCGCCTCGACGTGCGCGCGCTCCTTCCGCTCGTCCGATCGCAGGCACTGGTCGTGCATCGGCGCGGCGACCGCGCCGTACCGTTCCGACTCGGGCGCGAGGTTGCCGCCGCGATTCCCGGCGCGCGATTCATCCCGCTGCAGGGGAGCGCGCACTTCCCGTGGCACGGCGATGTCGACTCCGTGATCCGCGCATGCCGCGAAGCGCTGGCACCGGAACAGTCGTCATCACACCGAGCGGGTGAGCCGGAAGCTGTCGTGCTGTCCCATCGTGAACGTGAAATCCTCGCTTGCGTCGCGCAAGGTCTGAGCGATCGCGAGATCGCAGATCAGCTGGTGTTGAGCTCGCATACCGTTCACCGCCACGTCGCGAATATCCGCCGCAAGCTGGGGCGCAGCTCGCGGACGGCCGCCGTCGCGGAGGCCGCGCGCCTCGGGCTTTTGTGAGGTAGCCGGAATCGGCCATCTGCGGGAGATGGCCGATTGGAGCGATGCGCTCACGGCGCCGCCGCCCGTACGTTCGGCGGCATGACTGAGACAGTGAGCAACGAGATTCGCGTGATCCCGCCATCGAGAGTGTGGATGCGAATTTTCGCTCTGGTGTACAACCCGTTCCTCTGGCTGGGCGAGATCGCAGGCATGCGCAGCCGGCGTAGCGCGCTGCTGGGCGACGCCCGCGGACGGGTTGTCGAGATCGGTGCCGGAACCGGACTCAACGTCGAGCATTACCCCGACCAGGTCGACGAACTCGTTCTGACCGAGCCCGACGCGTCGATGCGCCGAAGGCTCACGCGCAGCCTGCAGCACACTGGTCGCGTCGCACGGATCGTCGATGCGCCCGCCGAGTGCCTACCGTTCGCCGACGCATCGGTGGACACCGTCGTCTCGACACTTGTCCTGTGCACCGTCCCCGACCCTGAACGCACTCTGGGCGAGATCGCACGCGTACTCCGCCCAGGTGGGCAGTTGCTGTTCCTCGAACACGTGCGTGCGAAGTCGCGATTCCTCGCAGCGTGTCAGGACCTCCTGTTCCGCCCGTGGCGCGGCTTTGCAGGCGGGTGTTGCTGCAACCGCCCGACCGCGGACCTGATGCGCGCCAACGGGTTCACTGTCGCAGCCGACGACAGCGTGTGGCGCGGCATGCCTGCCATCGTCCATCCGCTCATCGTCGGCCGCGCGACTCGGTGATCCGGACAAGTCGACCTGGTGTCCCGAATCATTAATTGTGGTGCAGCACAAAGTCATCGGTGATCTGCGCCGCGAGTTCTGCATGGTGGTCGCGATCCCAGCGGCGAATCCACAGCCCCGGTGCAGATATCGGTGAACAACCATGTCCTGTGCAACGCCTTTGCGGCGGTGAGTGGTGGATCATCGCCCCGGAGCAATGCCAACAAGGTGTCCGCCGACATCACCGAACCACCGTGCAAACCGAGCATCGTGAGGATGGCGCGCGGTTTTGCGCCCGGAATCGGGACGGGCACACCGCCCTGCCGGACCTGGAGTGGCCCCAAACCCCCAGCTCCACGGCTTGAAGCGTAATCACGTAAAGGGTCCAACGACTCGATCTCGTCGATCTTGTGACTTGCCGAGCGCCTTGGCCGCAGAATGGGCAAAACGTCGCGTCCGGCAAGGGGAGCGCATGAGAATCGATCGGACAGTCGCAGTCGCCGTGCTATTTGGCGCAGTGTCCGTCGGGCTGGCCGGTCCGGCGTTGGCCGATGATCTGAGCCCCGGCAAGTACACGGTCGTTGTCAGCGGCGCACTTGCGCCCGGACTGGCGCCAGGAAATATGGCCGGTGTGTGGGACGTCAGTGCGTGCGGACCCGGCTGCGCACAGGTGATCGGTGTCAACGGCGTGACGTGGAAAGTTCATCTGGCCGACGGCAGGTGGACCGGATCTGTGAAAAGGCCGGACGCTGTGGATTGCAAGAACGGGACGGCCGCGGCCGGCACATCAGTGCTTTCGCTTGATGCCCAAACCCTCAGGGGCACAGTTATCGGTACCTCCGACGGGCCAGCCTGCGGCAGTCCGGCGCCGATCACCGGAGGCCCGGTGTACATCGGCATGGATCAGGCGTAGATCGCATCTGCATTGAACATTGAAGTAGCCGACTACTTACGTCGGTACTGCGCGCCAGTCCCAAGATATCCCCATGACGCAGATAGCCATGTCGCCATCGGAACGTCGCAACGCTTGGGTCTCGAAGGCTCTGTGTCGATCCGCCGATCCCGACGAACTCTTCGTCGGCGGCGCCGCGCAACATCGGGCGGCCCTGATATGCCGCCATTGCGACGTCGTCGCCGAATGCCTTGCCGACGCGCTGGACAACCGGATCGAGTTCGGCGTCTGGGGCGGCAAGACCGAACGTCAACGCAGAAAGCTCATCAAGCAGCACCCCGAGGTCACGTCCTGGTCGGACCACTTCGCCGGCGGGCGTGCGCCGCGATGACAGGATTCTGACGGTCTGCATCCGGCGATCGGCGCCGGGCATACGATTCGGAAATGGCCGAGGTCACGTCTCGCTCGAAGCTTTCTTCCTGGGCTTATGCCCTGCGGACGACGAATCCGCCGCCGGACACCCCCGTCGACACCGTCACGCGTTGGCTCGTGGTCACCAGGGCGGCGGTGCTGCCGATGACCCTGGTCGCGGGTCTGGTTGCCGCGCTGCTGGCGATTGGCGAGCCGGGCCTCGACTGGCGCTGGCTCGTGCTGGCGTTGATCGGGATCACCCTGGCCCACGTCGCGAACAATTTGATGAACGACCTGTTCGACACGCAGGTCGGCACGGACAGCGCCACCTACCCGCGCGCGCTCTACGCACCGCACCCCGTGCTTTCAGAGCTGGTGACCCGACGGACGTTGCTGATATCGATCCTCCTGGTCAACATCGCCGACCTCGCCATCCTCGTGGTACTCACGCTGGCCCGCGGCTGGCCGGTGCTGGCCTTCGCGCTCGCGGGTTTCGTCCTCAGCGTCGCCTACACGGCGCCGCCGCTGCGGCTGAAGAAGCGCGGCCTCGGCGAGCCCGACGTCCTCGTCGTCTGGGGTCCGTTGATGGTGTGCGGCACCTACTACTCGGCGGTGGGCAGCGTCGGCTGGGACATCGTGCTGGCGTCGCTGCCCTACGGGCTGTTGTGCACAACGGTGTTGATGGGCAAGCACATCGACAAAATCCCGTTCGACGAGCCGCTCGGAATTCGCACGCTCCCCGTCATTCTCGGTGAGCGGCGAGCCCGCAGTGCGACGCTGGCGATGATGGCAGGCTTCTACGTGCTCGTCGTGCTGGCCGTCTTGCTCGGTGTGATGCCATGGCCCGCACTGCTCGTTTTCCTTGCGCTACCACGGCTTTGGAAGGTCTGGCCGCGGTTCCGCCGACCACCGCCCGACGAGCCGCCGCCGGGCTACCCGATCTGGCCGCTGTGGTACGCGGCGCTGGCGTGGCTGCATGTGCGGCAGGCCGGGGCGCTTCTGGTGCTCGGGCTTGCGATCGGCGCCGTGCTGACGGTCGTCTGACTCGCGTCGAGCTGACGCGCGTTGGCGGTGTCCAGGTCAGGGGATGAGCCTTCACCCGCAACCACCAGGTCATCCAAACGCAGCAACCTATCGCTGTACCGTCGAAGGTATGAGCCTGTTGGGTGACCTCGGCGGGGTCCGCGACGCCGTGGGCCGCGCGCTCTTCGGCCTGGTCGCAGGCCCGGACGGCGCCGACAACAGGGCTCGCATCCATGACACGCCCGGCCCGCGCTGGTTTGCCGATGACAGCCCGATCAGGCGGGTGCACGCAGACGCCTCGATGTTCGTCGGCGGTCTGCGCGCGCTGCTCTTCCAATCGCTGCATCCGCTCGCCATGGCGGGAGTCGCCGAACACTCCGACTACCGCGGCGACCCGTGGGGCCGCTTGCAGCGCACGAGCACCTTCCTCGCGGTCACCACCTTCGGTACCGAAGCCGATGCGCAGCGTGCGGTGGACAAGGTGCGAGGAATTCATCGGCGAGTCCACGGCGTAGCGCCGGACGGCACGCCCTATTCCGCGTCGGATCCCCATCTGTTGGAGTGGGTGCACATCGCCGAGGTGGACAGCTTCCTGCTCGCCCACCAACGCTACGGTGCTGACCCGTTGGATCAGGACGGCCGCGACGGTTACGTCGCCGACGCCGCCCGTGTCGCGGAGGCACTGGGCGTAACCGACCCCCCACGCACCGAACAGCAACTGCGGGAACGGATTTCCTCCTACCGTCCTGAGCTACGGGGAACTACGTCTGCACGGGACGCGGCCCGGTTCCTGTTGTTGACACCGCCGCTGCCGTTGGTGGCGCGGGCACCCTACGGCGTTCTGGCCGCCACCGCGGTCTCGATGCTGCCGGCATGGGCTCGCGCGCCGCTGTGGCTGCCGTATGTTCCGCCGGTAGAGGCCACCGTCATCAAGATGGCGGGCAATGTTGTCGTCGGCGGCATTCGATGGGCGATGACGCCGGCGCGGGTGGCCGATGAATCGGTGGCCTGAGCCCGAAAAGCCCGGGCCGAGACAGGAATCGGTGTGGGACTATCCTCGCCCACCCCGGCTGGAGCAGTTCGCCGGTGCCATCACCGTCGAACTCGGCGGCGACACGATCGCGTCGACGACCCGAGGGTGGCGTGTCCTGGAGACCAGCCATCCGCCGACCTATTACCTGCCGCGGGAATGCTTCGCGGATGGCGTACTGCGACCGGCGCCGGGATCCTCCTGGTGTGAATGGAAAGGCCAGGCGAGTTACCTTGACCTGGTGACCAGCACCAAACGCGCGCAGAGTGCGGCTTGGACGTACCCGCACCCGACAGCCGGCTTCGAACCGATCGCCGGTGCCATCTCCGCGATGGCTGCCGCCGTCGACCGCTGCACCGTCAACGGTGAAGTCGTCGTCCCGCAGCCCGGCGGCTTCTACGGCGGATGGGTGACGAGCTGGATCACAGGGCCGTTCAAGGGCATTCCCGGATCGATGGGCTGGTGATGGTTGACGACGTGGAGTCGTGGCTACTGGACTCCGACCCGGCCCTTCGCTGGCAAGTCGAGCGTGACATCTCCCACGATCCCCCTGCTGTCTGGGAGGCCACCCGAACAAGAATCGCGACAGAAGGATTCGGTGCGCGCCTCCTTGCCCTGCAGGAGCCTGACGGTCTGTGGGCAGGCGGCGCCTTCTTTCCCGCGGGCTTCGACTTCGCCGCTGATGAGGACGGCCAACCCTGGACGGCGACCACGTGGGTGCTCAACGATCTGAGGGAGTGGGGGCTTGACGCCGCGGTCCTGCGCGGGCGCCGCACCGCCGAACTTCTTGCGGAGAATGCGCGCTGGGAATACGACGACCTGCCGTACTGGGGCGGCGAGGTCGACTGCTGCATCAACGCATGGACACTCGCCAACGGTGCGTGGCTCGGCGCCGACATCACCGACATCGTGCATTGGTTCGTCGAACATCGGCTTTCCGACGGCGGCTGGAACTGCGAATGGGTCGACGGCTCCGTACGATCGTCGTTTCACTCAACGCTCAACGCACTCAAGGGTTTACTCGCCTATGACGTCGCCACCGGCGGGACTGCCGCGACGAGGGCTGCCCGACGGGCCGGTGAGGAATATCTCCTTCAGCGTGGGCTGTTTCGCCGGTTGTCGACGGGCGAACCCGTCGGGCCATGGGTAAGCCATTTCGGATACCCGTTCCGTTGGAAGTACAACGTGCTCAACGCGGCCGGCTACTTTCGTGAGTCGTCGCTTCTCGACGGTGCGACACCCGACCCGCGCATGGCCGAGGCGATCGAGATCATCCGTGCCGCGCGCCAGCCCGACGGTACGTGGCACCAGGCCGGACGACCACCAGGCCTGGTGTGGTTCGAAACCGATGTGGCAGAGGGTGAGCCATCAAAATGGTTGACCCTGTGCGGCACTCGAGTTCTCGACTGGTGGGATGGCGCGACCCGACAACGGCCTTCCGCTGCGTCGAACGTGCGACCTGTGCGAATTGAGGGCTGATTTATCGGGGTGGATGCACGTTCGACGCTGTTCACACCGCGGCGCGGGGTCGTGCAGGAGGAACCGCGGTCAGGAGCGTTCGGGTGTACTCCTGCTCGGGGTCGTCGAACAGGTCGCCGGCAGGTCGGTACTCGACCGCCGCGCCATCGCGTATGACGAGTACGTCGAGGCTCATTCTTCGTTGGATGACCGCGAGGTCATGTCCGATGAACAGGTAGGTCAGGTGCAGGTCGAGAACACGCGACTGGGGTCGTCGCGTTGCGCAACGGGCGGGGTTCACCATTTACATTGAATGCTCTATGATTTTCATCCATGGCCAAACCGCCACTGTCGATGACGCCGACCGGATGGTTCCAAGTCGCCTGGTCAGACGAGATAAAGGTCGGCGACGTGCACACCATGAAGTACTTCGGCCGCGAGTTGGTCGCCTGGCGTGCACAGTCCGGTCAGCTGACCGTCATGGACGCCTACTGCGAGCACCTTGGCGCTCATCTCGGATACGGCGGACACGTGGTGGGCGAGGTTCTGCAGTGTCCGTTCCATGGATGGCAGTGGAGCCAAGAGGGTCGCAACGTCTGCATCCCGTATCAGGATCGACCGAATCGCGGCAGGCGCATCCGCACGTTCCCGGCCGTTGAACGCAACGAGTCGATCTACATCTGGCACGACGTCGACGATCGCGACCCCTACTTCGAGGCACCCGATATCTTCGCGGGGTTCTCCGATGGCAGTAGCGCCTCCGACTACTACCCCCAACAGCGGCTGTACCGCGAGACCTTGGAGATGCATCCGCAGTACGTGCTCGAAAACGGCGTCGACTTCGCGCATTTCAAGTTCGTGCACCAGACTCCGATCGTTCCGGTGTTCACCCGCCACGATTTCGACGGGCCCTTGTCCTACGTGGATTTCACGATCACCTTCGAAGGCGACGAGAACCAGACGATCGACGACGTCCGCAGCGGCGTGGAAGCCATCAACGGCGGTCTCGGCATCGCGGTGACGAAGAGTTGGGGGATGGTCGACAACCGGACCATCTCGGCGATCACACCCGTCGACGACCGCACGTCCGATGTCCGCTTCATGGTCTACATCGGCCGCCGTCCCGGCGACGACTCGCCGAGGGCAGAGGCAAAGGCCCGCGATTTCGGGGACGAGATCATCCGGCAGTTCACCCAGGACATCCACATCTGGTGCCACCAGCGCTACTCGGATCCGCCCGCGCTGGCCGGCGCCGAGCAGCAGGGCTTCACTGCCATTCGCAACTGGGCCAAGCAGTTTTACCCCGACGGGATCGGCGGCAGCGCCGCCGAAGTGTATGCACAGAAAGGTCGAACCGAATGAGCCGCACCGACAAGCCGATTCGTGTGTTCCAAGTAGCGACGGGCAACGTCGGTTCCGAGATGATCAAGCGCATCGCCGATCAGCCCGACCTGGACCTGATCGGGGTGCACTGCTACTCACCGGAGAAGATCGGCAAGGATGCAGGCGAGCTGGCGGGCGTGGCTCCCAACGGCGTGAAGGCCACCGGCACCGTCGAGGAGATCATCGCGGCCGATCCCGACGTGCTGACGTTTCACGGCGTCTTCCCCGATGAGGATCTCTACGTGCAGGTGCTCGAGGCGGGTATCGACATCGTCACCACGGCCGACTGGATCACGGGGTACCACCGCGATACCAACCACCCGCACCACTCCGGCAAGAAGGTCACCGACCTGCTGGCCGAGGCGTGCGCGAGGGGCGGCTCGACGTTCTACGGCACCGGCATGAACCCCGGGCTCAACCAGATCCTCGGCGTCGTGTGCTCCGCCGACGTCGCCGAGATCGAGAATGTCACCACCATCGAGTCCGTCGACGTGTCGTGTCACCACAGCAAGGACACCTGGATCGAAGTCGGTTACGGGCTGCCCGTCGACGACCCGAGTATCCCCGGCAAGCTGAGGAAGTACACAGAGGTTTTCGCCGACAGCGTGCTGATGATGGCCGACTGCTTCGACCTGGAACTCGACGAGGTCAAGTTCAGCTACGAGTTGGGTGCGTGCACCAAGGATGTCGACCTTGGTTGGTACACGCTGCCCAAGGGATCGCTTGGCGGCAACTACATCCGTTACCAGGGCATCGTCGACGGCGTGCCGAGGGTGGAGACGCACCTCGAGTGGCAGATGACCCCGCATACCGATCCGAGCTGGGATATCAAGGGCTGCTACATCACTCAGATCAAGGGTGACCCATGTGTGTACAACAAGCACATGATCTTCCCTAAACCAGGTGTCGATCTGTCGAATCCGGACAACTTCGCCTCGATCGGCATGACGGTCACCGGGATGCCCGCCCTTGCGGCGATCAGATCGGTGGTCGCCGCCCCGCCGGGACTCGTGACAAGCGCGGATCTGCCGCTGCGCGGTTTCGCAGGCCGTTTCAAGCTGTGAGGCCGCTCAAGCGACGCTGAGTTCGAGATGCTCGAGTCGACGCACGAGCAGGCTAGGAAGCCACCGCCCGGTCGCCCAAGCTTGGAACCACGTTGTGCGCTCGAGTAGTCGCCCGATGACGATTCTGGCCTCCATGCGAGCCAATGCGGCGCCGACGCAGAAGTGCGCGCCCTTGCCGAACGATATGTGCGCCTTTCCGCTGGCGCGGTCAAGCCGAAAGTCGTTGGCGTTCTCGAAATGCGACGGGTCCCGGTTAGCCGCACCCCACAACAGGAGAAGGCGTGACCCCGCAGCGATGTCGACGCCCGCGAGCGAGGTGTTGTTGAGCACATGCCGATAATGGCCACGGAACGGAGGCTCGTATCGCAGTACTTCTTCGAGGAATACCGCCAGCAGATTCGGACTTTCGCGTACCCGCCGCTGAAGGTCTGGTCGGGTTGCAAGGAGATAGGCGGCAGATCCGATCAGCGATGCGGTCGATTCACCGCCGGCGCTGAACAGGGTCGCCATCATGTTCAGGGCCGTCACATCCGCCAATTCGCCTGCGGCGCAGGCCAACGCGATTTCGCTGAAAAGGTCGTCCTTCGGGTCGGCCGCTGCTTTTGGGAAGTGATCGATGATGTAGCCGGCGAGCTCCATCACCGCGAGGCCCGCAGCCGTGAGCTCTTCTGGATTGATAAGGCCCTCCACGACTTTGGTTGCCGCGTAGCCCCATTGCCCGAGCTGATCGATGTCTTGGTCTGGGACGCCGATCAATCGACCGACCACCATCATCGGCAGCCGATTGGCCATCGCCGACATCCACTCGATGACCCCGTCGTGCACGCCTTCGTTCCACAGGAGGTTTTCGGTCACGCCGACGAACGACTCCAGTGCGTTGATCCGCTTTGCCGCCAGTTGGGGCACCAACAATTTTCGGTGCACCGCATGCGCCGGGTCGTCGGCGGTGGCGAGCGCCTGCATCTCCGCGCCCAGTTCGCCCATCGGAAACGCGCCTACTCTGCCGCCCTGATACGTCATCGTCGCTGTGAGATTCGACGAGAAGTCCTCCGGTCGGGAGATGACGTCGTTGACCGCGTCCCAGCCGCACACTGCATAGAACCCGGACTCGCCGACAGGGTGAACCGCCCCGCTGTCGAGCATGCGTTCGTACAACGGGTAGGGGTCCTGGACGAATCGATCCTCGAACAGGTCGAGGCCGAGGCGACCGTGGTGTGCGCGCATCCGTCAAGGCTGATCCCGGTTGGCGGACCGCGTCAACGATGTCAGGTGAAGTTGAAAACTGCAGGTCCGCCGCCATCAGGCCTGTCGTCTCACGCCGCGACGGCAACCTGCGGCGATGGTGAGAATTCTCGTCATATTCGTCTCATCATGAGATACTTGGCGCCATGTCTCGCAGCGACTGGCTAGTCGGCGGCGACCGGCGCAGCGCGGCCGCCGAACGCATCTACGCCGCTGCGACCGAACTGGTCGCGAGCGACGGGATCGATGCGCTCGACATCGACACGCTGGCGTCACGGGTGCATTGCTCACGCGCGACGATCTACCGGTGTGCAGGCGGCAAACGTCAGATCCAGGACGCCGTCATCCAGCGATCGGCCGCGCGGATCGCCGGACAGGTGCGAAATGCCGTCGACGGCCTGACCGGCTCGGAACGGATCGTCGCCGCGATCACCGTGGCGCTGCGGGAGATCCGCTCAGATCCGCTCAGACAGTCGATGTTCAGCGCGATTCGTGGCGCGGAGGAGCGCGCGTGGCTCACCGAATCACCGATCGTCGCCCGACTCGCCGCCGACCTCAATGGGCTGACCGACGACGACACCGAGGCCGGACAGTGGATCCTGCGCGTCGTGCTGGCCCTGGTGTATTGGCCCGTCGGCGATGCCGAACTCGAACGGAATATGGTCGACCGGTTCATCTCTCCGGCATTCGCCACGTGAATAGAATCGAATCCACAATCATGGCCAGCAACATCTCGCCGCGTCGACCCGTCAACGGGAAACAACTCCGTGCGGACCGCACCCGGGCGATGGTGATCGACGAGACCGTGCGCTGTGTCATCGAAGAGGGCTTCAACGCCTCGAGCGCCAAACACATCACGGAGCGGGCAGGTGTGACGTGGGGAGTGATTCAGTACCACTTCGGCGACCGTGACGGCTTGTTGATGGCCGTGGTGGACCAAGGATTTGGCCAGCTCCTGGAAACGCTGCGCGGCATGGAACCGGAATTGACCTCGACGGCCGGGCATGCGAGGGCCGAACTGGTGGTCAACGCGGTGGCCGACGCGTTCTTGAGCCCGACATCGATTGCCGCACTGGAGATTCTGATCGCGACGCGCTCCGGCCGCGCCGACGTCGACCAGCAACATCTCCTGGAATTGTTTTCAACGCTCACCCGCCTCGGCCGATATGTCGCCGACGGGCTGGAGCCCGGCCGCGCCGATGCGGTCGGCAATCTCATCTGGACCACGTTGATGGGGGCGATGGTCGCCAAGATGGCGGTGCCGGGACCTGTCGACGTCAGCCGTGAGCTACATGCGCTGACCGATGTGATCGCCGCCTACGTCGATCACCATCGGGTGAACTAGAAGCAGGTCGAACCAGTTCTTCGTGAGCGTCGATGGCGCCGGCGTCGTGAGGACGCTGGTGGTTGTCGTCACGGCGGGTACGGAGTTCGGACTCGGTGCCGTGCCGGAATCGCTTGAGCCACAGGATGGCAGCAGCGCGAGTGTGCTCAGCGCCGCGCACAGGTCTGTTGGCCGCCCTACTGCTCGGCCGCATCCTCGAGAAGCCGCGTGGTGATCTTCTGTGCATCGTCGCTATCGTCGACGTCGCAGGAGAAACCCTCGACGATCAGGTTCGAGACGACGCCCATCGCGTGTTGGCATGTCCCGGTTAGGGTTCCGCTGACCTCAGCCTTCAGCGAGATTGTCCGCTCGTTGACGTCTTCGACCGTGTCGGGCACCCACGGGCCGTCCTCGACCTCGATGTCCTTCACCTGCGCGCACTCACGCCACTTTTCCTTGGACGAATCGAAGAACTCGACGGCGTCATCAGCGTTGTCGAAGAGCACGAGCGTCTGCTCGACGAGGCGTCCGTCGTCGTCCCCGCTGGCCTCGATGAGCAACTCGTCACGAATGGCGGTCCACTCCGTGGCGTCGTAGACGGCGTCCTCGCCTGGATAGATCGCGCCAAGACAATCGAGGTCGGAAACCAAGTCGGCGTTGTCGTTCATCTCCTCGGCCGAGTAGAGCGACTCCACCTCGACCCCGGTGATTTTCTCCAGGTCGCTCCTGCTGAGCATCAAGCTGTCGAGCGCCGACTCTTCGAGCGCCGGCACATCGTCCGTCGGCACCGAGGAGCGAGACTTGACGGCTTCGCCCTGCACCATGCTGGTGCAGCCCGTCGTCATGACGCCGAAGGCGACAGCCACACAGAGCGCGAACATCGACACCGGCCTGGTCATGGCGGGAGTCTAGAAGACATGCAGGCACTTCGCCTCGGTGATCGCCAGACCGTGGCCGATCCTTGATGCCGATCGGCGGCACTGTGATACTCCTTGCAATGGCCTGAGGAGGGGACATGGGGACGACTGCTCGTCTACTGAGCATTGCCGTCGTGCTGGCGGGCGTGGGTCTGGGCACCGCGAGCCCTTCATCGGCGGATCAAGTGATGGAGGGCATCTACACCTTCAACGCCGAGGGTTCGCCTCCTGCGGAGTGGACGATCTACCCGCTGTGTACACCAACCGTGGGTGACCTTCGCGAGCCGCTGGAATTGCCGGTGGCCTGCAAGCTGAAGGTCGTCAGCGCGACCCCGGGCAAGTACACGTTCGAGTTGACCAACCTGAACTGGGGCGGCGACGCCAGACTCACCGAAGGCCAGTGGGCCCTCACGACGAACAAGGCCGAAGGGTTTCGGTGCGCGGACGGCAGCACCGCACCCACCGTCGACACCTACAAGTTCGACGACGCGACGCTGACCGGCACCCACACGTCGCTGCACAACGCGGTCTGCGGCGCGGCGGCGGGCATGACCAAGACGCCGTTCACCCTGGCGTTCGCCAGACCACTGCCGATCCCCGTAGAGCGTTACCCGCTGGTGTGCGAACCGGCAGGCAATCGCCTGTGCAGGTGACAACGGCTATACCGTGAAGCCGCCGTCCACATTCCAGTTGGCGCCGGTGATGTATCCGGTGTCGCGGCCGGCCAGATAACCCACGACGCCCGCGACGTCGCTGGGGTGACCGTAGCGGCCCATCGCCATGAGTTCCTTTGCAGACTCGGCGAATTCGCCCTCATCCGGGTTCATGTCGGTCGCGATCGGACCAGGCTGCACATTGTTGACCGTGATGCCGCGGGGCCCGAGTTCACGGGCCAACCCACGCGTCAGGCCCGCGACCGCGGCCTTCGTCATCGCATACGCGGCCAGCCCGGGTCCGGGCACGCGGTCGGCGTTGATGCTGCCGATGTTGATGATGCGCCCGTCGCTGTCCAGATGCGGAACCGCACGCTGAATCGCGACGAAGACCGCGCGCACGTTGATCGCCAGCTGTCGGTCGAACTCATCGAGACTGAACGACTCGATGTCGCGCAGGACGGCCACCCCGGCGTTGTTGACAAGAACGTCGAGGCCACCGAGCTGGGCCACCGCGTCGTCGACCGACTTCGCGACCTGTTCGGCGTCGGCGCTGTCGGCCTGGATCGCCACGACCTTTGCGCCGTTGGCGGTCGCCTCGGCGACCAACTTCTCGGCCTCCGCGGCGGACCTACCGTATGTGAAGGCAACGGAGGCGCCGTCGGCGGCGAGGCGCCGCACGATTTCGGCGCCGATGCCGCGGGAGGCGCCTGTGACCAGCGCCCGGCGACCTTGCAGGTTTGTCATAGTGCGTTAAAGCTAACCCACGGATCAGAAATTCCCACCTGCATTAGGGTCAGCGATTGATGAGTCCGCAATCCCGGCCCGAGCGCTACCAAGGCCGAAGGCGGGGTCGTTAAACGGGAACAACTGGAGGTAGCGGATGACCAAGCGAATTGTGGTGTGGGGCACCGGCTTTGTCGGCAAGATGGTGATAGCCGAGGTCGTCAGGCACCCCCTGTTCGAGCTGGTCGGCGTCGGAGTGAGCAGTCCCGACAAGATCGGTCGCGATGTCGGTGAGATCTGTGGCCTTCCCGCCCCGCTCGGCCTCACCGCAACCGACGACATCGATGCGCTGATCGACCTCAAACCCGATGCACTTGTGCACTACGGCCCGACCGCTGCGCACGCCGACGACAACATCGCGCTGATGACCCGCTTCCTGCGGGCAGGTATCGACGTCTGCTCGACGTCGATGACGCCGTGGGTGTGGCCGACGATGCACCTGAATCCGCCGAATTGGATTCAACCCATCACCGAGGCATGCGAGCTTGGCGAAGCGTCCTGCTTCACCACCGGCATCGATCCCGGCTTCGCCAACGACCTCTTCCCGATGACGCTGATGGGTCTGTGTTCGGAGGTTCACACCGTGCGCGCGTCGGAGTTGCTGGACTACACGAACTACACGGGCGACTACGAGCGGGAGATGGGAATCGGCAGGCCGCCAGAGAAGAAGGCGATGCTGGAAACCCCCGACATCCTTGTGTTCGCCTGGGGCGGAACGGTTCCCATGATCGCGCACGCCGCGGGCATCATGCTCGACGAGATCACCACCACATACGACAAGTGGGTGACTCCGATCGAACGCAAGTCGGCCAAGGGCGTCATCCCGGCCGGCAACGTCGCCGCGGTGCGGTTCACCATCAACGGCGTTTACCAGGGCGAAAGCCGGATCCAGCTGGAACACGTCAACCGCATCGGCGATGATGCGGCCCCCGATTGGCCGACCGGCAACCAGAACGACGTGTACCGCGTCGACATCGAAGGCACGCCAAGCATCTTCCAGGAGACGGCATTTCGGTTCACCGATGGCTCCGGCCGCGATGCTGCGGCCGCGGGTTGTCTCGCGACCGGCATGCGTGCACTCAACGCGGTACCGGCAGTGAATGACCTGTCGCCCGGCTGGGTGACGCCGCTGGATCTACCCCTTATTGCCGGGGTCGGCACCATTCGCTGAGTAACGCCTGACGCTCCATGCGAGATGGACGATAAGGTGGCCGCGAGATTGGATTGAGATGGCTGATGGGGTAGGGCTGTCGGTTGGTGCCACCAACCTGACGGCGGTAGTGGTAAATCGGGCGGCGGTGACGCGGTCCGCTGTGGTGACCCTGTTTCCGAACCGGTCACTCGAGGTCGGGTTGCCCGGTGAGAATCCGCGGCTGAACAGCGAAGAGCGCGGGCTGGTCATCACCGGTTTCGTCGACCGCGTCGGAGATCCGGTGGGCATTGTCGCCTCCGACGGCAGCACCCACCGTGGTGAGGTTCTCCTTGCAGAAGCGCTGCTCGAGATGCTCTACGACGTGACCAATGGGCGGGCCACCACCGACCCCATCGTGGTGACGTACCCGGCGCACTGGCGTCCGGCGACGGTGGAAGCGCTGCGCGGTGCCCTGTCCCAGATGCGGGAGTTCGCCGGTGTGGCGATCATCTCCGACGCGACGGCAGCTGTCGCGGCGTTGCACGACGATCCCGGACTGCCGACCAGCGGGATGGTCGCCGTATGCGACTTCGGCGGCAGCGGGACGAGCATCACGTTGTTCGACGCCGCCAACGGCGCCGAACCGATCGGCCAGACGATGCGCTACAGCGAACTGTCTGGTGACCTGATCGACCAGGCGCTGCTGACGCAGGTCCTGGCGGGGATCTCCGACGCCGGGTCCGTCGACGTGACGGGAACGTCTGCGATCGGCCCGCTGACTCGGCTACGCACGCAGTGCCGAGCGGCCAAGGAACGACTGTCCACCACTGCTGCCACGTCGCTCGCCGCCGAGCTGCCGGGACATCGCGGCGAGGTCCGGCTGACCCGCAATGAGCTCGACGAGGCGATCCGAGAGCCGCTCAACGGGTTCGCGGGCGCTCTGCAGGAGACGCTTGATCGCAACGGTGCACGTGGGCTGGCCGCCGTCGCATCCGTAGGCGGAGGCGCGCGCGTACCCCTGATCACGACGACGCTGTCCGAGCACTTCGGCGTGCCGGTCATCACCACCGCGCACCCCGAGCTGACATCGGCGATCGGTGGCGGGCTCCGGGCCGCCCGTGGCACCGCTGAAGAGGGCGCGACGGCCTTGGCCGAAGCGGTCGCCCCACCCACCGCCGCAGCCGCCGCCGTGGCGGCCACCCAGATGGCGCCCGAAGTCCACGCGGACGAGCTCGGGTCCGGCGGCTCGTCGGGGTTGGCATGGTCTGAGGCCGACGACGTTCCCGATGTCGTCGCCCCGACCGACCCTTACGACTACGGCGGCGCCGCCGCCACCGACGCGATGGGCGGCCCGCGTCCACAGATGCAGTTCGAGCCGGAGACGGGCCCCTACGAGACCGATAAGCGGACGATGCCGTTCGGTCTGCTGGTCGGGGGCCTGGTCCTGGTACTACTGGCCGTCGCGTTGGCGGTTTGGTTCGTGCTACGCAGCAACGAGAGCGCTCCGTCGCCGTCGTCGACGACCGTGAGCACGACGACTCCGTCTGCGCCGCCGACGTCGGAAGCGCCGCCACCGCCGGCATCGGAGGCGCCGCCACCGCAGCAGGAGGAGCCGCCCGTCACGCAGACGATCACGCAGGTACCGGAGACGGTCACGCAGACTCAGGAGCCGCCTCCGCCGCCGCCTCCAACGAGCGAGGCGCCGCCGCCGTCGTCGGAGGCACCGCCGCCGGCCCCGGAGTCACCGTCGTCGCCGTCGACGCCGCCGCGGCTGATCCCGACGCTGCCGTACTCGACCATCCCGGGCCTGCCGTTCGTTCCGAACCCGATCCAACCGGCGCAGCCCTAGGCTCACGTTCATGACCGAGACGGACGGCCTGCTGTTCAACCCGAACACCTACGATCCCGAGCAGTTCGACGGCGAGACCCGACGGTTGCTGCGCGCGACCATCGACTTCTTCGAAGGTCAGGGCAAGAAGCGCCTTCTCGACGACGACCTGAAGGTGGTTTGGCCAGCCGACTTCGTCGACTTCGTGAAGCGCGAGAGGCTGTTCGCGACCTTCCTGACGCCGTCGGAGTTCGCCGACGGCGACCCGAACAAGCGCTGGGATGCGGCCCGCAACGCGGCGCTGTCGGAGATCTTCGGGTTCTACGGGCTGACCTACTGGTACACCGAACAGGTCACCATCCTCGGGCTCGGGCCGATCTGGCAAAGCGAGAACAAGGACGCCAAGCTCAAGGCGGCGGACGATCTCGAGGCGGGCGAGGTGATGGCGTTTGGGCTGTCCGAGCGCGAGCACGGCGCCGACGTCTACAACACCGACATGGTGCTCACCCCGGCGAGTGAGGAGGACCGCACAGCCGGAATCCTCTACCGGGCGACGGGGGAGAAGTACTACATCGGCAACGGCAACGTCGCCAGCATGGTCTCGGTGTTCGGCCGCCGCGGCGACGCCGAGGGCCAGGACGGGTATGTGTTCTTCACCGCCGACAGCGCCCACGAGAACTACCACCTGATCGACAACGTCGTGCACATGCAGATCTATGTGAGTACGTTCAGGCTGGAGAACTATCCGGTGCGCGCCGAAGACATCCTGCATACCGGCGTGGAAGCCTTTGCGGCCGCACTGAATACCGTCAACATCGGCAAGTTCAACCTGTGCACGTGCTCCATCGGGATGGTCGAGCATGCCTTCTACGAGGCGATCACGCACGCACAGAACCGAGTTCTCTACGGCAACCCGGTGACCGACTTCCCCCATGTGCGGGCAACGTTCGTCGACGCCTACGCGCGCATCGTGGCGATGAAACTGTTCAGCCAGCGCGCGGTCGACTACCTCCGCAGCGCAAGCCTCGACGACCGGCGCTACCTGTTGTTCAACCCGGTGACCAAGGCCAAGGTCACGATGGAGGGCGAGACGATCGTTCGCGCGCTACACGATGTGGTCGCCGCCAAGGGATACGAGAAGAACACCATGTTCCGCGAGGTGGCACAGCTCATCGGGGCGCTACCGCGGCTGGAGGGCACCGTGCACGTGAACGTCGGCTTGGTGCTGAAGTTCATGCCGAACTACATGCTCAACCCCAAGGAGTATCCGCAGATCCCGACCCGCAACGATCCCGCCGACGACGTCTTCTTCTGGAATCAGGGACCGACGCGTGGGGCGGGCAAGGTGCAATTCGCCGACTGGGCGCCGGCCTACGAAAGGCATCTGGGCATCCCCAACGTCGCCCGCTTCTACGAGCAGGCGCAGGCGTTCAGGCAATTCCTGCTCACCGCGGCCCCCGATGCCGACCAGCTCAAGGACCTGGACTTCCTGCTCGACGTCGGGCACCTGTTCTCGCTGATCGTCTACGGGCAGCTCATCCTCGAGCAGGCGGAGCTGACCGGTGTCGACGACGACATCGTCGACCAGATCTTCGATTTCCAGGTTCGCGATTTCAGCGCGTATGCCGTTGCCGTGCATGGCAAGTCGAGCTCCACGCAGGCGCAGCAGGACTGGGCGATCGGCGCGATCCGCAAACCGGTATCCGACGCGGCACGCTTCGGCCGCGTGTGGCAGCGGGTAAAGGCCCACGACGGCGCCTACGAGATGCGCCCATGACGGCCCGCTACGCGGTTCTCCGGTAGACCGGCAGCCACCGCATATCGGCCGGCTTCGGGTTCATTTCGTCCTTCGTTGCTTCGTCAGCACCAGCTTGGCCAAGGGAATCTGCATCTGCTCCGGTGCGGCGGCCAGCCTTTCGGCGATTCCGACCTCCAGCCGATCGAAGAACTGTGCCGACCGAGGATCGTTGCGGCCCCCTGCCAGCGCTGTCACCAGCGTCGGAAACACCGACGCCCTGACAAAGGCGGCCCACAGCGCGCCGAAAGCGCTTGCGTCGTGGTCGACTTGATACTGCATCCAGAATCGGTCGTCGGCGTTGAACACCTCGAGATGTTCGACGGACAGCTGCTCGAACCGGCCGGAGGGCGCGAACGGGGCCAGGAAGTCCGTCTCTCGCCGCCCAACGGTCGGCAGGCACATGCGCCGCACTTCGTCCTCGGTCAGCAGGCCGTCGGCAACAAGCTCGGACAGCACGTCGACCAGTGCGCCGAGCAGCGGCCGGTGGCCGAACTCGCCGTGCTCGTCGAGTGCCATGGTCAGCACCACGAGTTGCCCACCGGGACACAATTCGCGGCCACGGAACGCGACGAATTCGTGCCAATCGTGTGCGGCCTGCTTGGCGTACGCCGCACGCACGCCTTCGTCGGCGCTGTAGGCCACCTGCACATGGTCGGGGATCGGCCCAGGGATTCGGCTCAGCCACTGGATCGCCCAAGACGACCAGCCAAGGTGCACGCTGTTGGACGGGATGATCTGGCTGTAGAAGGAGCGCCCAACGGCGGAAGCGAACGTCGCGGCATCCTTGCGCAGATACGTATCGTGGTCCTCGGCCAGCGTTTTGAACATCACGGTGAAGTTGTTGTCCGGCACATCTGTGTGCACGACCAGGATCGAATGCTCCGGACGAGTCCGGCTGCGCAGCACCGGCAGCGCCGCGGAGATGGGCAGCAGCGAGTTGTGTCCGGTTGACGCGCCGTAGTCGGCGATGACGATCGGCTGCGGCTGCCTGGGAAGCGGCACCGTCTCGGCGGCCTGCTCGAAAAGCGCTATCGCCGGACGCAATCCAGCCGCCTGCAGCCGCGACGTGACCGAATACTTCGCACTGTCGATCGGCTCGGGCCGAACCACCACGCTCGACTCGGGTACGGCCGCCGACGGCTTCTCGGGCATGACCACAACGGTAGCTGCCGTAGCGGCCGCAGACCGGACAGTTCGGCATCCCGAGACACCGCTGGCCACCTGGCCGATAGGTGCCGCGGCGTAGAGCCAGTCGTGGCAGACTGCGCCAATGGCTGGCGGACGGGCGGCGCCGCGGATCTTCATCCTCGCGTCGGTTGTGACCTTGGTGGTGGCCGTCATCGGCTTCATCGTGACGATGGTGTTGAACGCCTTCGTCTTCGATGAGTACGACGCCTACGGCGAAGTACCGATCCCGGGTTCGAGCAGCCTGCACCTACCCGCTGGCGAGGCGACGATCAGTTTCCATACCCAAACGATCGGCAGTCCGAGCGGCGGCGGTCTTCCCGTCCCGCAGCTGGGGCTGACCATCGTTCCGCCCGAAGGGGTACCGAAGCCCCAGGTCACCGAAAGCTGGGGCACCACAACCACCGTCAACAATGACGCCCGCATCCGGGTCTGGCTGGTGCAGATACCCGCCGGGGGCACCTACGACATCACCACCGACGGCAACGTCAACGGTTACATCAATCCGCAACTGGCATTCGGGCACGATTCCTCCAACGTCACGCTGGTGTGGGCGTTCGCCGGGCTGTTCGTCATCGGCCTTCTCGAGCTGACGGCGGCGATCGTCTACGCGGTGAGGAGTGGTCGACGTCCGGTACCCGCAGCACCCGTCGGTCCGACGTTCCATGTCGGCGAGCCCTACGGGGTCGCGGATCGATACACGCCGACCGACGACGGGATTCGGATAGAGCAGCTGAAAAACTTGGCGGCGCTGCGTGACTCCGGCGCGCTGACCGAGGACGAGTTCGAGGCAGAGAAGCGCCGGATCCTGAACTCCTAGCCCCGCGAGCGTGCGCGGTATGCCGACATTTCGCGGCGTGTCGTGTGCAGACACGCACGCTCGCGGGGCTAGGTGAGCCGTGGACGGTCAGTGGCCGCGGGCGACCCATTCGTCGTAGTGCACGATCTCGTCGCCAACGGTGGTGGAGTCGCCGTGGCCGGTGTAGACAATGGTTTCGCCGGGCAGCTTGCCGAGCTTGCCCGCAATCGAATCCAGGATTGTCGGGAAGTCGGAGTACGACCTGCCGGTTGCACCGGGCCCGCCCTCGAACAGGGTGTCGCCGCTGAACACCGCGTGCAGCTCGGGTGCATACCAGCAGACCGAGCCTGGCGAGTGGCCCGGCGTGTGCAGGGCGCGCAGCTCGGTACCGGCGACGCTGATCGTTTCACTTTCGCCGACGGCGCGGAACTCCTTGTCCGGATGGGTCATCCGCCACAACACGTCGTCGGCGGGATGCAAAAGCACCGGCGCGTCCAGCGCGTCACCAAGCTGAGGTGCCACCGTCACATGGTCGTTGTGGCCGTGGGTGCAGATGACCGCGACCACGTTGCGGCCTCCCACGGCGTCGACGATCGGGCCGGCGTCATGTGCGGCGTCGAACACCACGACGTCGTTGTCATCACCGACGATCCAGATGTTGTTATCGACTTCCCAACTGCCGCCGTCGAGTTCGAACGTGCCGTGGGTGACTATCCGCTGGATTGGTCCGCCGTTCACTTCAACACCACCACCGAGCGCAGTACCTCGCCTGCGTGCATCTTGTGGAATGCGTCCTCGATGTCGTCGAGGCCGATGCGTTCGGAGACGAACTTCTCCAGCGGCAGCCTGCCTTGCAGGTAGAGGCTGATCAGGGTGGGGAAGTCGCGCTCGGGCAGGCAGTCGCCGTACCACGACGACTTCAGCGCACCACCGCGGGAGAAGAAGTCCACCAATGGCATCTCCAGTTTCATGTCCGGGGTGGGAACACCCACGAGCACAACGGTTCCCGCGAGATCGCGGGCGTAGAACGCCTGCTTCCAGGTTTCCGGCCGCCCGACCGCGTCGATCACGACGTCGGCGCCGTTGCCGTCGGTGAGGTCCTGAATCGTTTTCACCGGATCGAGCTCGCGGGCGTTGATGGTGTGGGTGGCGCCGAAATCGCGCGCCCAGTCCAGCTTTTTGTTATCGGTGTCCACGGCGATGATGCGCTTGGCGCCGACCAGCCGGGCGCCCGCGATGGCGGCGTCACCTACCCCGCCGCAGCCGATCACCGCAACCGTGTCGTCGCGGCTCACCGCGCCGGTGTTGATCGCCGCGCCGATGCCTGCCATCACCCCGCAGCCCAGAAGCCCGGCCACGGCGGGGTCGGCCGCGGGATCGACCTTGGTGCACTGTCCTTCGTGCACCAGCGTCTTGTCGACGAACGCGCCGATGCCCAGCGCCGGGGTCAGCTCGGTGCCGTCGGTCAGCGTCATCTTCTGTTCGGCGTTGAACGTGTCAAAGCACAGGTGCGGACGCCCGCGCTTGCAGGCCCGGCACTGTCCGCACACCGCGCGCCAGTTCAGGATCACGAAATCGCCGGGCTCCACGTTGGTCACCCCGGCGCCGATCGATTCGACGGTGCCCGCGGCTTCGTGACCGAGCAGAAACGGGTACTCGTCGTTGATGCCGCCCTCGCGGTACGTCAGATCGGTGTGGCAGACCCCGCAGGCAAGGATGTCGACGACCACCTCGCCCGGCCCAGGGTCGGGGATGACCACATCCACCACCTCGACCGGTTCACCCTTCTTCCGCGAGATCACCCCGCGCACTGTTTGACCCATGAGTCAAACCTTAGCGGGACGCATCGGCGGGCCGATAGTGGAAGCTGTAAGCATGATGCCGGTGCTCTACCTGAGTCACGGCGCGCCGCCGCTGGCCGACGATGAGCTGTGGGTGTCGGAGCTCGCGGCGTGGGCCGCCGACCTTCCGGTGCCCACGGCGATCCTCGTCGTCTCGGCCCATTGGGAGGCCGCTCCGCTGACGATCGGCTCGACCACCGCCGAGACGCCGCTGACCTACGACTTATGGGGCTTCCCGGAGCGCTATTACGACGTCACCTATGGCGCCCCGGGTGCGCCTGCCCTTGCCGCGACGGTCGAATCGCTGATGCCCCACGGGGAACCCGTGGCCCATGATCCCGACCGCAGGCTCGATCACGGCGCGTACGTACCGCTCACCGTGATGTATCCCGGCGCCGATATCCCGGTGCTGCAGATCTCCCTGCCGACGTTGGATCCGCAACGTCTGATGCACCTCGGCGAACGCCTTCGACCGCTGCGCGACGACGGGGTGCTGCTGATCGGATCGGGGTTCACCACGCACGGCCTGCCGTTCCTGGACGACCCGTCGCCGGCTGCCATCCCGCCGGGATGGTCGGTGGAGTTCGACAGCTGGGCGGCCGAGCGGTTCTCCGCAGGCGATCTCGAGGGGCTCATCGACTTTCGGAACAAGGCGCCGGGGATGCCGTATGCGCACCCCACGATCGAGCACTTCGCGCCGTTGTTCGTGGCACTCGGCGCGTCGGACGATCCGGAGCAGACGCCCCGCCAAATCATTGACGGCTTCTGGATGGGCCTGGCGAAGAGGTCGATTCAGCTGGTGTGATGGAGGAACCATGGAAATTCTGATCGACCACCTCGCCGAGGCGCGCAAGGCCCACCGACGCAACGACTGGCGCGCGAGCTACGCAGCGTTCGTGCGCGCCGATGGGCTGGGCCCGATGCCCACCGACGACCTCGACGCCTACAGCGCCGCCGCGTGGCGCCTCGGTCACGCAAGCGAGGCGGTTCGGCTGGCCGAGCGCACCTACGACCGGCTGGTGCGCACCGATCCCGCCGCTGCGACGATGACGGCCGCTGTTCTTTCGATGCAGTGGCGCGCCCGCCAACACCAGGCGGTGGCGCGACAGTGGGCCGACCGTGCGCGAGGGCTGCTTGCAGGTGTGTCCACGAGCGGGACGCACGGCTATCTCGCCTACCTCGACGCCGCGACCGCGCTCGACGAGGACGACGCAGACACGCTGACCCGGGCGGCTACCGCGTTGCGGCAGACGGTCGCGAATACCGCCGACGCCACGCTCGCCGTGCTCAGCCGCGTGGTCGACGGGATCACCGCGCTGCGCCAATCGCGCGTCGATGACGGTTACCGCCTCCTCGACGACGCGCTTCTGCCTGCGCTCGATGACGGGGTGCAGCTGGAGTGGGCCGGCGACGTCTATCGACTTGTGCTGCGGTCGGGTGATCGGGTCGACGCGGATCATCGCCAGGCGTGGACGGAGTCGATGCGGCGCTGGGTTGTCGTCACCGGGGTTGTCATCGATACCGGAGCGGCGGCGGGGTCGTAGGCTCCTGCCCGATGCCTGCCCTCGACGCGATCGCCGACTGGCCTGTCCCGACTGCCGCCGCTGCGATGATCGGGCCGTCCGGAGTGCTTGCCGAGCACGGCGATGTCACCCATCGGTTCGGGCTGGCTTCGGTCACCAAGCCGTTGGTTGCGCGCGCCGTTCAGATCGCGATCGAGGAGGGCGTGCTCGAACTGGACACACCCGCGGGTCCGCCGGATTCGACGGTGCGCCACCTGCTGGCCCACACCTCCGGCTACGCGATGCACACCGATCAGGTGATGTCTGAGCCGGGAAAGCGCCGCATCTACTCGAACTACGGGTTCGGTGTGGTCGCCTCCGCGGTCGAGAGTGAATCGGGTATCGAATTTGGCCGCTACCTCGCCGAGGCCGTCTTCGATCCGCTGGGCATGACGTCCAGCGAACTCGAGGGTGGCGCCAAGGCGGCGGGCTACGGGGCGACGTCGACGGTCGCCGATCTCGCGCTCTTCGCCGCTGAGCTGCTGCGACCGGCTCTGGTATCCGCCGAGATGCATGCCGAGGCCACCAATGTGCAGTTCCCCGGGCTAACCGGGGTGCTTCCCGGATTCGGGGTGCAGCGACCCAACGACTGGGGGTTGGGATTCGAGATCCGTGACGCCAAGGCGCCGCACTGGACGGGCTCGGCCAACTCGGCGCGCACCTACGGCCATTTCGGGCAGTCAGGGACCTTCATCTGGGTCGATCCGGCCCGTGACCTGGCGCTTGTCGCGCTCACCGATCGCGATTTCGGCGACTGGGCGTACGAGCCCTGGCCGGCGCTCTCCGATGCCGTCCTCGCCGAATTCGACGGCACATAGCCGGGGACTAGCGCAACAGGGGCCTCACAAGGCACAATAGACACGTTCGACACAACTGCAGCTAAATCGCATCACCAGGTCGTTGGGGAAGACGTCCCTCGTGGAGCGAAGGAGTAGCAATGCGTGCGTCGAACCAGTTCGCCGACTCGACGACGGGCGTGGTTTTCATCCACGCCTCGCCAGCGGCCGTGTGCCCGCATGTCGAATGGGCGTTGTCGTCGACCCTTCATTCCCGAGCAAATCTGACCTGGACTGCGCAGCCGGCGATGCCCGGCCAGTTGCGCGCGGTCACCAACTGGGTTGGCCCGGTCGGCACCGGCGCGCAGCTCGCGAACGCGCTGCGTTCGTGGTCGGTGTTGCGCTTCGAGGTGACCGAGGACCCCAGCGCAGGCGTGGACGGGCAGCGGTTCTGCCACACCCCGCAACTGGGCTTGTGGAGCGGCGTGATGAGCGCCAACGGCGATGTGATGGTCGGCGAGATGCGGATGCGCTCGCTGATGTCCGCTGGGGCGGACATGCTCGTCGCCGAGCTGGACTCGGTGCTGGGCACCGCATGGGATGAGGCCCTCGAGCCGTATCGCAGCGGCGGCGACACCGGCGAGGTGAGCTGGCTGAACCGCGGAGTCGGTTAGCCGACGACATTCAGCCGCGGCGCCGGCTGGGTTCCACCGCCAACTGCACGTGCACGGCGTCGCCGTCGTCGATTCCCAGCGGTCTGCGCAGGGCCACCTTCAGCGGTACGAGATAGACGTCGTCGCGCGGGATCAACGACGTGCCGACCTCGATGTCGCCGATCCGCACACGCGCGGGAATGACCCCCCACCCATAGGTGAGGTCCGCGGCGTGATCGTGCAGAAACGCGTCGACCTCGTCAGGGGTTTCGACGAAGAAGTACGGTGCCGGGCCGCGCCATTGGAACACCTCGGCGTCGAACTCCCACTCCATCGGTGCCACGCTACGGCCGCAGGATCTTCAGCGCTCCCGGTACCGCCGACACCTCGACCGGCAGCGGGCAGACGTACTCGCCGTCGGCGTAGGCATTGATGCCGGGGGAGTCCACCGTGATCGTGCGCGCACGTGCGGTGCGCACCTCGTCGAGGTCGACATGGCTGCCCTTGAACACGGTGGGGAACAAGCGAATCAGCTTCGTGCGCGACGCCGAGGCCACCATGGTTACGTCGAGCTGACCGTCGGTTGGGTCGGCGTCCGGACAGATCAGCATGCCGCCGCCGTAGCTCTTCGTGTTGCCGAATGCGGCAAGCGTGAGCTCGGTATCGAGTTCCTCACCGTCGAGGGACAGGCGAAACGGAAGCAGTCGAAGCTTGGACAATTCGGCGACCATGGCCACGTTGTAGCGCATCCGGCCGTGCGGCCACCGCATGCGGTTGGTGCGATCGGTGACGAGTGAGTCGAAGCCGGCGGCCATCACGGTGCCGAACCATCTGTCGGTGCCGTCGGCGCCTTTGATGCGACCGAGGTCGACTGTTTGCACAGCGCCGTCGACGACGACATCGGCGGCAGCCTCGGGATCCTTTGTGGGAATACGGAATTCGCGGGCATGGTCGTTGCCGGTGCCGGCCGGGATGATGGCCAGCGGGATGTCGGTTTGCGCCAACACCTGCAGCGCAAGCGCGATGATGCCGTCTCCGCCCACGACGACGAGTGCGTCCATCCCCCGTTCCAGTGCGCCTTCGACTAGTCGACGCGCATGCTCGGCGTCGGCTCCCGCGATGGCGACGACGTCGACGCCGCGGCGATGCAGTTGAGCCACCGCCCGTTCGGCCGCGTGTGGTGCGCTGCCATGCCCGGACGCCGGGTTGGTCAGCATCGTGACCCGGCCGACTCCGGTCATCTCGCTCTCCCACGACGCGCGCGCGTCACGGAATCAATTTGCCCGGGTTGAGGATTCCCGCCGGATCGAGGGTCGCCTTGACAGCTTGCAGCACCTTGACCCCGACGTCGCCCACTTCGTCGCGCATCCACGGCCGATGGTCGGCACCGACCGCGTGGTGGTGGGTGATCGTGGCGCCGGTGCGCACCATCGCGTCCGACGCCGCGGCTTTCGCCTTGCGCCACTGCTCGATCGGATTGCCGCGTTGCGCGGCGACGACGGTGAAGTAGAGCGACGCCCCGGTGGGATACACATGCGAAATGTGGCACAGCACAAGCGCAGGCGTGCCGGTTTCGGCCAGCGCGGTCGTCAGCGCCTCGGTCACCGCGGATTTCAGCGCGGGGATGTTGGACCAGTTGGTGGCCGTCTCAAGGGTTTCGCACAACGCGCCCGCCGACAGCAGCGAATCGCGCAGATACGGCGCGTTGAAGCGGCCGTGCTCCCATGCGCGCGCCGGCGCTTCGCCGAGCGAGGTGCCGCCCTTGGCCTGCAGCAGTGCCCGCGTTTCGGCGTGCCTGCTTTCGACGTGTTCCTCGGACCCCTCGAACACGGTGATCGCCAGGCAGCCACCGGTGATGCTGTTCTCGCCGATGCTCTCGGTGGTGGCAAGGTTCACACCGGTTTCGGCCTCGTCGGAGAGGCGCAGCACGGTCGGGCCGGTACCGGTTTGGGCGACGGCGCGCAGGCCGTCGGCGCCGCTGGCGAAGTCGGGAAACGACCAGGCCTCGTAGCG
The DNA here is from genome assembly GCF_003719305.1 of Mycolicibacterium stellerae. Lineage (GTDB taxonomy): Bacteria > Actinomycetota > Actinomycetes > Mycobacteriales > Mycobacteriaceae > Mycobacterium > Mycobacterium stellerae. Next base: position 6,056 of record NZ_RARC01000006.1, on the reverse strand, counting down.
GGTCGCGGCCGGCGTCGGGTGAACCTTGACGCGGACGCGGGTGATGACGCCGAACACTCCCTCGGAGCCGATCAGCAGCTGACGTAGATCCGGGCCTGCCGCGGATTCCGGCGCACGCCCGAGGTCGAGCACGCCCGCAGGCGTGATCGCGCGCAGGCCGCGCACCATGTCGTTGAAACGTCCGTAGCCCGCCGAGTCCTGCCCGGACGACCTCGTCGCGGCGAATCCGCCGATCGTCGCGAACTGAAAACTCTGCGGGAAGTGACCGAGCGAGAATCCCCGCTCGCCGAGCAGGCGTTCGGCATCGGGTCCCGTGACGCCCGCGCCGAGCTCGGCCTCCCCGGATACCTCGTCGAGCGAGTGCAGTTCGTTCAGCCTGCGCAGATCGAGCGAGACCACCGCCTTGAACTGACCACGCAGCGGATCGAGACCGCCGACGACACTGGTTCCTCCGCCGAACGGAACGACGGCGATGCTGCGCTGTCCGCACCACCGCAGGATCGCGGCAATCTCGTCGTCGTCACCAGGAAGCAGGACCGCATCGGGTGCGTCCTGGACGCCCGGGTCGCGGCGCCGCAGCAGATCAAGGGTGGACTTTCCGCCTGCGCGAAGCAGTCTGTCGCCGTCGTCGACGCGGCAGTTCTGCGCCCCGACGATGTCGGCCAACCCGTCGTGGTCGGCGGGTGAGAGTGCCGACGGTCGCAGCTTGACCCGATCGGGTTCGAGCTCGGGAAGCTGGGCGTCGCCGACCCCGAGCGCCTGCGTCAGCAGATTCCGAATTCCGTCGGAGAGCGGCTTCGCCTGCTCCGGGTCGCCCCATGCATCCCACTTCATCATGCGTTACAGTATTACATATGCTGTCAATCAGTAACGACTTGTCGCCAGACCTCGGTGACCGGATCCTCGACGCGGCGGCGAGTTGCGTGCTGGCCTTCGGCATAGACCGGGTGACGCTGGCAGAAATCGCCCGCCGGGCGGGGGTGAGCAGACCGACCATCTACCGCCGTTGGCCCGACACCCGGGCGTTGCTTGCGGCGCTGTTGACCGCGCGGATCGTCGGCGTGCTGCGCGATGTGCCGTCACGCGGCGCGGGACGCGAAGCCCTGGTCGAGCGGATCGTCGGTGTCGCAGAACGGCTTCGCCATGACGACGTCGTGATGTCGGTATTCCACTCCGCACCCGAGCTGGCGATGGTGTACATCGCCGAGCGCCTCGGCACCAGCCAGCAGATCCTCATCAATGCCGTCGCCGCCGAGCTGAAGGTGGCCCAGCGCGAGGGCAGCGTACGGGAGGGTGACCCACGCCAACTCGCCGCGATGTGCCTGCTGATCACCCAGTCGACCATTCAATCCGCACAGATCGTCGAGCCGATTCTCGATGCCGATGCCCTCGCGGTCGAACTCGCCCACTCATTGAACGGATACCTGAAACCATGACGAGTTCGGCTGCCCTCAACGCATCTCGCCGCGCACGCGAATTGGCGGCGCTGGCCGACGGCAGGCAGCTCGATGTCGTGGTCATCGGCGGCGGCATCACCGGAACGGGGATCGCGCTCGACGCCGCGTCGCGAGGTCTGACGGTTGCTCTCGTCGAAAAGCATGACCTGGCCTTCGGGACCAGCCGGTGGAGTTCCAAGCTCGTGCACGGCGGCCTGCGCTACCTGGCGACCGGCAACGTCGGTATCGCCAGGCGCAGCGCCGCCGAACGCGGAATCCTGATGACGCGCAACGCCCCGCATCTGGTCAGCGCCATGCCCCAACTCGTTCCGCTGCTGCCCGCGATGGGCAGCCCGGAACGCGCGCTGGTGCGCACCGGATTCCTCGCCGGCGACGCGCTGCGCTGCATGGCGGGCACGCGATCATCGACGCTGCCCCGATCCCGGCGCATCTCTGTGAGCCGCGCCGTCGACATGGTGCCCGCGGTTCGGCGCGACGGCCTGCGCGGCGGGCTGCTGGCCTATGACGGGCAGTTGATCGACGACGCCCGCCTGGTCGCCGCCGTCGCGAGAACGGCCGCCCAGCACGGCGCGGTCATCCTGACCCGGGTCGCGGCCTCGGACGCCACCGGCACCTCGGTGCGCCTGACCGACCGGCTGACCGGCGAGTCGTTCGAGGTCAAGGCGCGTGCCGTTATCAATGCCAGCGGCGTGTGGGCCGGGGAGGTCGACAACTCGATCACGTTGCGACCAAGCCGCGGCACACATCTGGTCTTCGATGCGAAGGCGTTCGGAAACCCGGCAGCGGCGCTGACCATACCCATACCGGGAGAACTCAACCGCTTCGTGTTCGCGATGCCCGAGCAGCTGGGCCGGGTGTATCTCGGCCTGACGGACGAGGACGCGCCGGGACCGATACCCGACGTCGCCGAGCCGACGCCGGAGGAGATCGGCTTCCTGCTGGACACCGTCAACACCGCGCTGAACGTGAAGCTGGGCCGCGACGATGTCATCGGCGCATACGCGGGGCTGCGGCCGCTGATCGACAACGGAGGGGGCAGGACGGCCGATGTGTCGCGCGACCATGCCGTCGTCGAGTCACCGTCGGGAGTGATCAGCGTGGTCGGCGGCAAGCTGACCGAGTATCGCTACATGGCCGAGGATGTGCTCGACAAGGCCGCCGCGCTGCGTGGCCTGTCCGGCGGCCGCTGCCGGACGCGAAACCTGCCGCTCGTCGGTGCGCCGTCGAATCCGGTTGCGACGCTACGTGTTCCCACCGAACTGCCGTCCTCGTTGGTCGCCCGATTCGGGGCCGAGGCACCGAACGTGATCGCCAGCGCCACCTGCGACCGGGCAGGCGATCCGGTGGCCGAAGGAATCGACGTGATCCGGGCCGAGTTCGAGTACGCGGTGACCCACGAGGGCGCGCTGACGGTGGACGATATCGTCGACCGTCGCACCCGCATCGGGCTGGTCGACTCCGAACGGGACACGGTGTTGACTGTGGCGGAGGAAATGCTCGCAGGAGGTAATTGATGAGTCTGGCTGACGGCCGGGTCGGGCGTAATGCCTGGTTCTGCGACAGCGAAGGCAACATCCTCGGCATCGGTCAGGCCGTCGAATGAGGCGTATTACGGCGATTGCTGCGGTGCTCGCGGTTCTGGTGGCGTCGCCTGCCGCACCAGCTGCAGCCGACACCGGGGTGTCCAGCGGCAAGGCCTACGCCGTCAAGATGACCTCGATCGACGGCACCACAACCGACCGGTTGGGAAATTGGGACGCGAAGTTCTCCGAGCTCTCCGGCGGTGACCCTGCCGTGCTCGAGGCGTTCAACCACGCCAGTCGCGTCGCGGTCACCGAACAGATCGAAAGGGCGAAAAGCGAATCCAACCCTGGAGAACAGTGGAACTTCGACTCGAACGGTCAGGTGACGTTTCGCAGCATCGCGGTGGCCCAGCTCATCCTGGGTACGCACTACTACGGCGTGCATCCGACTCCATACATCAGCACCGTCGTGATCGACAGTCGAAGCGCTGATCCCGTCATGCTCACCGACCTCTTCACCGACTCGCAGGCCGGGCTGCACCGATTGTCCGAGCTCACCGGAGCCGAGCCGCGGGCCGAGAACTTCGTGAACTGGATCCCCACCGCCGAGGGTCTGGAGATCCATTTCGCCCCTTACCAATTCGGAATCGCGCTGCCCGAGACCAAGACCGTGGCCTGGGCAGCGCTCACCGATCTACTCGCACCCGTCATGGCCGGGATCACTTCGGCCTGAGTCAGTACCGAACGTCGCTCTGCAGCAGCGGTGGGTACGGCGTTGACGACTCACCGTCGACCGTGCAGCCCGCGAACTGAAGCATCGCCCGCATGGCGCCGTTCATCTCTGCCGGGTAGCTCAAAGCCGGTGCCGAAACGTCGTTGAGCATGCGCAGGTGCTCGGTGCTCAGCGTCACGTCGACGGCGGCGAGGTTGTCCTCGAGGTGCGCCAGCCTGCGGGCACCCACGATCGGTACGACGGTCCCCTCGCGTGCCCGCAACCATGCGAGCGACACTGCCGCAGAGCTCGTTTGGAGTTCATCGGCGATCGCGGCGACGGTGTCGATGACCACGAACTCGTCGTCGCTCGGCCCGCCGACGTAGGCCGCCCTGGCCGAGTCGCTGACCTCGACGCCACGGCGGTACTTGCCGGAAAGGAAGCCGTTCTTCAGCGGACTCCACGGCACGAGCGCCATCTCCTGGTCCAGCGCAAGGGGTGCGACTTCACCCTCCACGGTGCGGGCCAGCAGCGAATACTCCACCTGCAAGGCGATCAGCGGCGTCCAGCCGCGCAGCAGGGCCGTCGTCTGCGCCTGCGCGGTGACCCAGGCCGGCGTGTTGGAGAACCCGATGTAGCGAATCGTGCCCTCCCGGACCAGGTCGTCGAGCGATCGCATGGTTTCCTCGATCGGCGTGTTGCGGTCCCAGTTGTGCAGCCAGTAGAGGTCCAGGTAGTCGGTCTGCAACCGGCGCAGCGTCTGGTGCAACTGGCTCCTGATCGATGAGCGGCCAGCGCCGCCGCCGTTGGGGTTGCCCGGATACATGTTGGTGAAGAACTTCGACGCCAGCACGACGCGATCGCGTTGACCGGGATGGCCGGCCAACCAGTCGCCGAGGATCTTCTCCGAATGGCCGTTGGTGTAGAAGTTGGCGGTGTCGACGAAGTTGCCGCCGCGGTCCACGTAGGACGCGAGAATTTTCTCGGACTCCTCGACGCTGGATCCCGCGCCGCCCGCGTCTTCGCCGAACGTCATCGCGCCGAGTGCAAACGGACTGACCCGCAGCCCTGAGCGACCGAGCGTGAGGTAGTGATCGAGTGGCATGAACCTGCTCCTTGGCGTGTTTGATGGATATCTCCATCAAACGCCTATCAGCTGTTCAGCGGTATATCGATGCAATCATTGCCTTGCACAATCCTATCGAATTTGCTGTGATCGGAGTATGCGCAGGACTGCTGATCTACTCGACGAGATGCGGACGTTGATCGCCGCGCACGCCCGGCCCGACCTGTCGACGTCGGTCGACGGCCTGCTGATGTCGAAGGTGACGACGGCCTTTGCAGCGCCGGAGTATTCACTGACCGAACCGCTCGTCGTCGTGATGGCCCAAGGCGGTAAGCGACTGCTCCTCGGGGCGCAGGCGTACGAGTACCGGGCGGGTCAATGTCTCGTCGTCACCGCCAACCTGCCGGTCACCGGCCATTACATCGACATAACGGATGACTCACCGTCGCTGGCCATGGCGCTCGTGCTGCGCCCGGCCGTGGTCGCCGAGTTGGTGCTGCAGGCGCCGGTGCAGCGGTTGTCTCGCGGGGGAGACGCGGCGATGTCGACGGGTGAAGCCAGTGCCGACCTGCTCGACGCGGTGGTGCGAATGCTGCGCCTGCTCGATCGGCCCGTCGATGCGCCCGTGCTCGCGCCGATGATCGAGCGGGAGATCATCTGGCGCCTGCTCACCGGTCCGCAAGGCGGCGTGATCCGCCAGATCGGCCTTGCCGACAGCGACCTGTCGCTCATCAGCCGGTCGATCGGGTGGATCCGAGGCAACTACGCCGAACCGATGAGGGTCGAAGACCTCGCGCGCCTGTCCGGGATGAGCCCGTCGGCGTTTCACCGGCACTTCCGCGCGGTTACGGCCATGAGCCCGTTGCAGTTTCAGAAGCGGATCCGGTTGCAGGAGGCCCGCTCACTGCTGGTGTCCGGACCCGGCGATGTTGCGGGCATCGGTCATCGCGTCGGATACGACAGCCCATCGCAGTTCAACCGCGAGTACCGGCGGATGTTCGGTGTGCCGCCAGGGCAGGACGCCGCCCGGCTGCGCATGGAAGGGGAGCCGCGGACTGCGCTACTGGCATGACTGCCGCGAGGCTCGACACCCGTGGCGACCGGCGTTGCTTATGCACCGGTCGAAAAGTCCCAGCACAACCTCGATTTCGCCGTATCGCTCGCGGATTAGCTGTACTGACCTGAGAGGTTAGGTACGCGGCTGGCGGGTGGTTGACCGCCGAGTGCGGTGTGGCCGCGGTGGTGATTGTAGGTGTGTAGCCAGGTGATGAACGCGGTGCAGCGTTCGGAGTCGCTGG
>NZ_RARC01000059.1 GCF_003719305.1 Mycolicibacterium stellerae | reverse complement strand
TCTGTCTTCGTGTCATGACCGACCGACCACGAGCCAGGTCGACACCGAAGCCTTCGTCAGCAGCGTCAGATGTGTATGAGAGCCAGCGAGACCCCCACCACCGTCACCGCTCCCCCGTCGCCGACGGCCACCGCGCTGCCGCCGCCGCCGTCCGAACCGGGCGAGACCTGCCGGACCGTGTCATGACGACACAACCCCAGCCAGCCGTCACCGTATTGCCGCCGTTACCCAACCGGCGCAATGCGGAACTGCTTCTGCTGGGGTTCGCCACCGTCATCACCACCGTGGCTCTGCTCATCGTGGAGGCCAACCAGGAGCAGGGCCTGAGCTGGGACCTGGCCACCTACACGCTCGCCTACATGGCGCTGTTCGGCGGCGCACACCTGACGATCCGGCGGTTCGCGCCCTACGCCGACCCGCTGCTGCTGCCTGTGGTGGCGCTGCTGAACGGGTTGGGGCTGGTGATGATTCACCGCCTGGACCTTGCCGCGGGCGACGTCACCGCCGGCGGGCTGCGCGGACCGAGCGCCAACCAGCAGATGCTGTGGACTCTTCTCGGGGTCATCGCATTCTCGTTGGTCGTGGTCTTCCTGCACGACCACCGAATCCTGTCCCGCTATGGCTACGTCTGCGGTGCCGTCGGGCTGGTTCTGCTGGCGATCCCCGCTGTCCTGCCGCGGTCGGTCTCGGAGCAGAACGGTGCGAAGATCTGGATTGAGTTGCCCGGCTTCTCGATTCAGCCCGCAGAGTTCTCCAAAATTCTGCTGCTGATTTTCTTCGCCGCGGTGTTGGTGTCCAAACGCAGCGTGTTCACCAGTGCCGGTAAACACGTACTCGGTATGGACCTGCCCCGTCCCCGCGACCTGGCGCCACTGCTCGCGGCGTGGATCATCTCGGTCGGCGTGATGATCTTCGAGAAGGACCTCGGCACCTCGCTTCTTCTCTACGCGTCGTTCCTGGTACTGGTGTACGTGGCGACCGAACGATTCAGCTGGGTCGTCATCGGGCTGGCGTTGTTCGCGGCGGGAAGCGTTACGGCGTACTACATTTTCGCCCACGTGCAGGTCCGCGTGCAGAACTGGTTGGACCCGTTCGCAGACCCCGACGGTGCCGGCTACCAGATGGTGCAGTCGCTGTTCAGCTTCGCGACTGGCGGGATTTTCGGCACGGGTCTTGGCAACGGTCAGCCCGGTGTGGTGCCCGCGGCGTCGACGGACTTCATCATCGCGGCGGTCGGCGAGGAACTCGGCCTTGTCGGGCTGGCCGGTGTGCTGATGCTGTACACCATCGTCATCATCCGCGGCCTGCGCACTGCGATCGCGGTGCGCGACAGTTTCGGAAAGCTGCTCGCCGCCGGACTGGCCTCCACCCTGGCCATTCAGTTGTTCATCGTGGTCGGTGGCGTGACCAAGCTGATCCCGCTGACGGGCCTGACCACTCCGTGGATGTCCTACGGCGGCTCGTCGCTGCTGGCCAACTACGTGCTGCTGGCGATCCTGATCCGAATCTCGCACTCCGCGCGCCGCCCGATCGTGACCCGGCCGCCCAGCAAGACGCCGATCGCGTCGGCAAGCACCGAGGTGATCGGGCGCGTATGAACACCTCGCTGCGCCGGATCTCGGTCATGATCATGGTGTTGATCGTGTTGTTGCTCGCCAATGCCACACTGACGCAGGTCTTCACGGCCGACGGCCTCCGCGCGGACCCGCGCAACCAGCGCGTGCTGCTCGACGAGTACTCGCGCCAGCGCGGCCAGATCTCGGCTGGCGGACAGCTGCTGGCCTACTCCGTGTCGACCGACGGCAGGTTCCGGTTCCTGCGGGTCTATCCCAATCCCTTCACCTACGCGCCCGTCACCGGGTTCTACTCACTGCGGTTCTCGAGCAATGGCCTGGAACGCGCCGAGGACACCATCCTCAACGGCTCCGACGAGCGGTTGTTCGGCCGCAGGCTGGCCGACTTCTTCACCGGTCGCGATCCGCGCGGCGGCAATGTTTCGACCACCATCAATCCCCGGGTGCAGCAGGCGGCGTGGGACGCGATGGCGGAGGGCTGCAACGGGCCGTGCACGGGTGCCGTCGTCGCGCTGGAACCGTCGACCGGGAAGATCCTGGCCCTGATCTCGGCTCCGTCCTACGACCCCAACCTGCTGGCCAGCCACGACGTCAACGAGCAGACCGACGCCTGGCAGCAGTTGAGGGACAACCCGGGCAACCCGCTCCTGAACCGGGCGATCTCGGAGACATACCCGCCTGGGTCGACATTCAAGGTCATCACCACCGCCGCTGCGCTACAGACCGGCGCGACACCAGACACCCAGTTGCCGTCCGCTGCACGAATTCCGTTGCCGGACAGCACCGCAACGTTGGAGAACTTCGGCGGCACACCATGCGGGGGCGGACCATCGGCTTCGCTGCGGGATGCGTTCGCGAAGTCCTGCAACACCGCATTCGTCCAACTCGGCATCGACACCGGTGCCGACGCACTGAAATCCGCCGCGCAGGCGTTCGGCCTGGACGCCAGTCCGGCGCCGATCCCGCTGCAGGTCGCCGAGTCCACCGTCGGCCCGATCAGCGATGCCGCCGCCCTCGGGATGTCGAGCATCGGGCAGAAGGACGTCGCACTCACACCCCTGCAGAACGCGCTGGTGGCCGCCACCATCGCGAACAAGGGGGTAGCGATGCAGCCGTACCTGGTAGACAGCCTCAAAGGGCCCGACCTGTCGAATATCGCGACGACGACACCGCGCGAACAGCGCCGTGCAGTGTCGGGGCAGGTCGCCGATACACTTACTGACTTGATGGTCGACGCCGAGCAGGTGACGCAGCAGAAGGGAGCCATCGCCGGCGTGCAGATCGCATCCAAGACAGGCACCGCGGAGCACGGGACTGACCCGCGCAACACCCCGCCGCACGCGTGGTACATCGCGTTCGCGCCTGCCCGCGCGCCCAAGGTGGCGGTTGCGGTGCTCGTGGAGAACGGCGGTAACCGGCTTTCGGCCACCGGCGGCGCGCTGGCCGCACCCATCGGCCGGGCGACCATAGCTGCCGCGCTGCGGGAGGGCACATGAGTCCCCGCAGGCGAGCGCGAGTGAGGATCGCAGCGCGGAACGCGCGAGGACCGGAGCGAGCGGGAGGCAAGGCATGAGCCCCCGCGTCGGAGTGACGCTGTCGGGCCGCTACCGGCTGCAGCGGCTGATCGCCACTGGCGGCATGGGCCAGGTGTGGGAGGCCGTGGATTCGCGGCTGGGCCGCCGGGTTGCGGTCAAGGTGCTGAAGGCCGAATTCTCGTCCGATCCCGAGTTCGTCGAGCGGTTCCGCGCCGAGGCGCGCACCGTCGCCATGCTCAACCACTCGGGTATCGCCAGCGTGTACGACTACGGCGAAACCGATATGGACGGCGAGGGTCGCACCGCATACCTGGTGATGGAGCTGGTGAACGGCGAGCCGCTCAACTCGGTGATCAAGCGCACCGGCAGGCTCTCGTTGCGGCACGCACTGGACATGTTGGAGCAGACAGGCCGCGCCCTGCAGGTCGCCCACAGCGCGGGCCTGGTTCATCGCGACGTCAAGCCGGGCAACATCCTGATCACCCCGACCGGTCAGGTGAAGCTCACCGACTTCGGCATCGCGAAGGCCGTCGACGCCGCACCGGTCACCCAGACCGGAATGGTCATGGGCACCGCGCAGTACATCGCACCGGAGCAGGCGCTGGGCCATGACGCGACCGCCGCCAGCGACGTCTACTCGCTGGGAGTCGTTGGCTACGAGGTGGTTTCGGGCAAGCGGCCGTTCACCGGTGACGGTGCCCTTACGGTGGCGATGAAGCACATCAAGGAGACGCCCGCCCCTCTGCCGAGTGACCTGCCGCCCAACGTGCGCGAGCTGATCGAGATCACGCTGGTGAAGAACCCTGGCATGCGGTACCGCTCCGGCGGCCCGTTCGCCGACGCGGTGGCCGCCGTCCGGTCCGGCCGCCGACCGCCACGGCCCAATGCGGCACCCGCCATCGGGCGCGCCGCGCCGACCGCCGTCGGATCCGCTCCGCCGAGCGCCGCGATGACCGCGCGGGGCCCCGCGACCGCCGGGCGTGCGCGGCCCGCGACCGGCGGGCACCGTCCACCCCCGCCGCGACGGACGTTCTCATCCGGCCAGCGGGCGCTGTTGTGGGCCGCCGGCGTGCTCGGAGCGCTGGCGATCGCGATCGCGATCCTGATCGTGCTGAATGCCCAGGACAAAAAGGACCGCGAATCCCCGCCGCCAACAGTCACCGACACCGTGACGCAGACCACCCCGCAAGGGGCCCCGCCGCTGGTCACAGTGCCGGATTGGACCGGTGAGGGGTCCGTCGGCCATGGTGGACAGCAAATCGGGGTATACCGACTCAACGCCACCGCGCCGTCCGCACAGTTACGGACGGCGTCATCGGATCTAGAACAGACATTGGAATGACCACCCCGCAACACCTGTCCGACCGTTACGAACTCGGCGAAATTCTTGGCTTCGGAGGCATGTCCGAGGTCCATCTCGCACGCGATACGCGCCTGCACCGAGACGTAGCGGTGAAGGTGCTGCGCGCGGACCTGGCCCGCGACCCGAGCTTCTACCTCCGCTTTCGGCGGGAGGCGCAGAACGCCGCCGCACTGAACCATCCGACGATCGTCGCGGTCTACGACACCGGTGAGGCGGAGACGCCGAACGGGCCGCTGCCCTACATCGTGATGGAGTTCGTCGAGGGCGTGACGCTGCGCGACATCGTGCACACCGATGGCCCGATGGAGCCGCAGCGGGCCATCGAGGTGATCGCCGATGCGTGCCAGGCCCTGAACTTCAGCCATCAGCACGGCATCATCCACCGCGACGTCAAACCCGCGAACATCATGATCAGCAAGACCGGCGCGGTGAAGGTGATGGACTTCGGCATCGCCCGCGCGTTGTCGGACGCCAACAGCGTCACGCAGACCTCCGCGGTCATCGGCACCGCGCAGTATCTGTCGCCCGAGCAGGCCCGCGGGGAAAAGGTCGACGCCCGCTCCGACGTCTACTCATTGGGTTGCGTGCTGTACGAAATCCTCACCGGCGAACCGCCTTTCGTCGGCGACACGCCGGTCGCCGTCGCGTACCAACACGTCCGCGAGGACCCTGTTCCGCCGTCACAGCGCCATCCGGGAATCTCGCCCGAGCTGGACGCCGTTGTGCTCAAGTCGCTGGCCAAGAACCCCGACAACCGGTATCAAACTGCTGCGGAGATGCGCGCAGATTTGATTCGCGTGCACAGCGGCGAGGCACCCGATGCGCCGAAGGTCTTCACCGACGCCGAGCGCACGTCACTGTTGGCGTCGACGGGCCCGATGCACCAAACGCCTGCGACCGAGCAGATTCCGGCGCACCAACCCGCCAACTACGGCGACCGCGATCGGGGCCAGTCGGTCGGGCGGTGGATCATCGCGGTCGCGGTGCTGGCAGTGCTGACCGTGGTGGTCACGATCGCGATCAACATGATCGGCGGCGGCACTCGCGCGGTGCAGGTGCCCGACGTGAGCGGACAGGTGTCGGCCGATGCGGTGGTCGCGCTGCAGAACGCCGGCTTCAAAACCCGCACGTTCACCAAGCCCGATTCGAATGTCGAGCCGGATCATGTGATCAATACGGAGCCGGAGTCGGGCACCGCGGTGGATGCGGGCGACGAGATCACCATCAACGTGTCGACGGGTCCCGAACAGCGCGAGATCCCGGACTGCCAGACCATCACGTATGCCCAGTGCGTCGAGAAACTCAAAGACGCGGGCTTCGGCCGGTTCAAGCAGAGCCCGTCAGCGTCGACGCCCGAGCTCAAGGACAAAGTGGTCGGCACGCTCCCGCCGGCGAACCAGATGTCGGCGATCACCAACGAGATCACCATCGTCGTCGGGTCAGGGCCTGAAGCCAGGGCGGTGCCTGACGTCAAGAATCAGACCGAGGACTCAGCTCGCCAGATCCTGACCGCATCCGGGTTCACCAATCTCATTCCGGTTCCCGTAGACAACACCGCTCCCTGCGGTCAGATTGTCGGTACCGATCCGCCGGCCGGACAGCAGGTTCCAGTCGACACGGCGATCCAGATGCAGAGATCTGCGTGCAACCAGTTCACCATGCCCGACCTTCGCGGACAGTTCTGGACCGACGCCGAGCCGCGGCTGCGCGCGCTGGGCTGGACTGGGGGACTCGATCGGGGCGCCGACGCGCGCGACAGTGGACAGCGCTCCAACGCCGTGGTGACTCAGAGCCCGGCGGCGGGCAGCGCGGTGAAGTTCGACGCGACGATTACGCTGAGCTTCGCTGCGTAGCAGCGCGCACCGTATTTGCGACCTCGTCTTCCAGGGTCCGCACCAGGGACTCGGCAGGGGCGTCGCCACAGTAGGCCAGCCAGTTGGCCAGCATCCGGTGTCCGCCCTCGGTGAGGATCGACTCGGGATGGAACTGCACTCCGTGGATGGGCAGTTCGGTGTGCCGCACACCCATGATGACCCCGCGCTCGGTGCGGGCGGTGACCTCCAGCTCCGCAGGCACCGTATCGGGCAGAATCGTCAGCGAGTGATACCGCGTCGCGGTGAACGGGTCCGGAAGACCCTGCAGCACACCGACATTGGCGTGGAAAACGGTGCTTGTCTTGCCGTGCAGCAATTCCGGGGCACGGTCGACGGTGCCGCCGTACGCCACCCCGATCGCCTGGTGTCCCAGGCACACCCCGAGTAGCGGGGTCTTTGTCGCGGCGCAGGCCTTCACCAGCGGGATGGACGCGCCTGCGCGCTCGGGCGTGCCAGGGCCCGGGCTGAGCAGCACGCCGTCGAAGTCGTTGGCGACCGCGGCGACGTCGGCATCGGTGGCCAGACGATCGTCGTCGTTGCGCCACACCTGCGCGTCGACGCCCAGCTGGCCGAGGTACTGGACCAGGTTGAACACGAAGCTGTCGTAGTTGTCGACGACCAAGACCTGCATCGGCCCAGGTTACTAGGTGTGCCTTGCGGCTTCCTGTGCGAGTTGCACACGCGACGACAGGCCGAGCTTGGCGTACACATGGGTGAGGTGCGTCTCCACGGTGCGCGGCGAGATGAACAGCCGGGTGGCGATGTCCTTGTTCGGCAGGCCCTCGGTGAGCAGCCGCACCACATCGAGTTCCGTCGGCGTCAGCGACGCCCAGCCCGACGCCGGCCGTTTGCGCTCGCCCCGACCCCGCTTGGCGTAGGCGATCGCCTCCCCCGCCGACAGCGCCGCGCCCTCTGCCAAGGCCGCCTCGAAGTCGTCGGCGCCCATGACGTCCCGCAGTTCGTCGACGCCGGCTCGATACTCGGCCTCGAACTTCGGGAACCGAACCTCGCCGGTGCGCTGCCTCATCGCCTGGGCCGCGCCGAACAGGCGTGCCGCTTCGCGGTGGCTTCCCGCCTTCGTGGCCAGAGTCGCCAGACACTCGAGTGCCGGCGGCATCCGAAGCTCGCTACTGGTTTCTGTCGCAGCCGAGAGCGCAGCCTGCGCGTCGTCTTCGGCCCCGTCCATCTCACCTTGAGCGAGCCTCACCTGCGCACGCGTCATCAGCGCGAACGACAGGTAGCAGCCGCCGGTGATCGCGACAACGTCGTCGGCCCACTCCCGCGCAAGAGGATCGTCTCCGCATGCCAGCGGCGCCAGCGCCGAGAACCCATATAGTCCGGCCATCATCCGGTTGAGCCCTGAACGTTGGCGCGCCAAGGCATACGTCTGGACGGCCGCCTCGTCATCACCAGCCGCTTGGTAGGCCACCGCGACCGTCGCTTGACCCAGGCCCTCGAAGAACTCCATCAGGTCAGCCGCAGCGGTGAGAGCCGTATCGGCGGAAGCATGCGCGCCGTCGCTGTCGCCAAGATTCGCTCGCGTGAACCCCTGCACCAACAGCGCGTACAGCTGCAACATCGTATTTTGCGCAGCGGCAGCGTCTTCGACCGCCCTATCGAGCTCGATCAGGGCACCGTGCAAGTCGCCTTGATACGTGCGCACCCAACCTTGAGCCCAGCAGAACACCCGTGTCGTCGCGTGATTTCCGATAGCCGTAGATATTTCCAGGCCCCTCGTGGCTGCGTCCTGGACTGCTACGGGATCCCCGGCGCCGACCCCGGAACGGGCCTTCTCCACATAGAGCTGACTCCAAATCCATGGATCATCGAGGCCTCGAGCAAGTTCGGCAGCCTCGGCAAAGCATGCCGCCGCCATCTCTTCGTCGAAATAGGTGCTGACCCCGCGCGCGATCAATCCGCGGATCACCAGGGCCGGATCACCGACCTCGCGCGCCAACGCCAAAGCCGTTTCGGATTCCTCGAGGCTCTCCGTCCGCACGGTCCACGCGACCAACATGACCCGGTCGATGAGCGCGCGGGCATGCACCGCGGGAGCGACCGGTGACGTCGACGCCTCCCGCCCAAGCGCCGCTTCCAGCCATGCCAGGCCTTCGCCGTTGCGGCCGCCGTCTTGCCAGACGGGGAACAGCGCCGACGCCAGGCGCAATGCATCCTCTGCGTCACCGGTTTCCAGGCTCCACCGAAAGGCCGCCCTGAGGTTGTCGATATCGCTGTCGATTCGTTGGAGATGATCGCGGTAGTCCGGCCGCGCGGGCGAATCGAGCACAGCCGCCACCGCCATGTAGTGATCGCGGTGCCTGGCCCGCACGTCTTCGGCCTCACCCGACTCGCCGAGGTTCTCCAGAGCGTACTGGCGGACAGTCTCCAGCAGTCGGTATCGCGTTCTGCCGCTGGTGTTTTCGGCGACTACGAGCGACTTGTCCACCAGCAGCGTCAGTTGGTCCAGCACCTGATATCGCTCGACCTCGCTGGTACCGGCGACGGCCTGGGCCGCGTCCAGATCGAACCCGCCGAGGAATACCGCCAACCGACGGAACAACACCCGCTCGGGATCGGTGAGCAGAGCGTGCGACCAGTCGACCGACGCGCGCAGCGTCTGTTGTCGCCGCACCGCGGTGCGCGCCCCGCCCGTCAGCAACCGGAACCGGTCGTGCAGGCTGGCGAGAATGTCGTCCAACGACAGCGCCCGAACCCGCGCCGCCGCCAGTTCGATCGCCAGCGGCATACCGTCGAGGCGTCCGCAGATCTCCCCGATGAGAGCCGAATTGCGTTCCGAGACAGCGAAACCGGGCCGGATTCGGCGGGCACGGTCGGCGAAGAGTTCGATCGCCTCGTCATCGATCGACAGCGACGGCACCAGGAAGGTCACCTCGCCGGGCACCCCGAGGGGCTCGCGACTGGTGGCCAGCAGGCGCAACTCGGGGCAGCCGCCCAGCAGGTCGGTCACCACTGACGCGACGGGCTCGAGAAGATGTTCGCAGTTGTCCAGGACCATCAACACGCGCCGCTCACCGATGGCCCGGAGAACATTGTCCACCGTCGACCGACCGGGCTGATCGGGCAGGCCGATAGCGCGCGCGACGGCCACCGGTACGACCTCCGGACGCGTGACGGGGGCCAGGTCGACGTAATGCACGCCGTCGGGGAAATCGGCGCCGAAGCGGGCCGCGATTTCGACGGCGAGCCGTGTCTCTGTCACTTCAACACAT
>NZ_RARC01000058.1 GCF_003719305.1 Mycolicibacterium stellerae | reverse complement strand
GGGCTGCGTGATTGACGACGGGAGTACTGGGGGCAGCGGGCGGTATTGCGGAACCCGAAGCGGATGCGGGCGTGACGCTAGTGGTCGCTTGGGGCGGCGTTGGGGCTTGCGGAACCGCCGGTGGGAGCGGGTTGGCTGCGCCCGAGGCAAGTCCTTTGGTGAATCCCTGCGACAGGTCGTTGACGGGGCTGGCTGGCGTCGGCAGGCCGGCTGGCGAGGTGGGCGCTGACGGCATGCTCGGACTGCTGGGCATGGACGGAGTGCTCGGCATGGACGGCATCGACGGCGGCTTCATGCCGGTCCCTCCGGACATTCCGGACATTGGACTCATCGGCGGCATGATGCCCGAGCTGCCTGGTTGTGGCGCGGGCGCGGGGACGGGAGCTCCACCGGGCGCGTTATTGATATCCGTCCGCATTGGACGCTGATCCCCGGAAGGATTGCCTGCAGGTGCCTCTATCGGATCGTGAGGAAACTTGCTCGAGTCATCCTCACGAATCGGTGCATCTAAGCGTGGCCCAGGCGGATTATCTGATGTCGGTTTTTCCGTTGGGTTGTTGATGTCATCGCGTAGTGGTCCCTGCGGAGGAGGCGGTCCATTGCCGGCCATAAAGAAATGCCCCTGCCCGTCCAGACGATGGGGTTCGGCTTGCACCGGCGGACCAGTTTGACCACCTTGAGAAGGCGCGGTTGCGGATCCAACCCTCGCTCCCTGGGAGGCAATATTCGCCGCCGCGGCCGCCGAGGCTGCAACTGCGGCCGTTCTGGCCGCTACGAGAATTGCCCAGATCATTGAGAGCACCGCCCAGCCGCCGAACACTCCCCCCTGTTGACCATCAATGATCTTCTGAATTGCTTCGTGCGCCTCTCGATCTACGACGTCCAGCTTTAGCCGGGCGTCTTTCACAATGTCCGCGCACTCATCGATGCAGTCGGCCATTGCAGCGAACAACTCTGATTGAGCCTCAATGGCGTTGCTGTCATCTTGGTAGATGACATGCATTGCCTCGATCATCGCGCCGTCATTGTTGCTGAGGATCGCTGATGCCGAAGCCGCAACGTCTCGCGCGCCCGCCTGCGACGTCTCTGCGAAGGTGCGTTGCGCGCGGGCAGCCCCCGTCCATGGAGCGGCGGAAGTTTCCGGCCATGACCCGTCGAGGATGAAGTCCGAAAATTTGCGATTGGGCTTTGCTTCGCCAGCACCGCCGACCGCTACCAACGAATGCCTACCTTGTAACACGTCCCAAGGGGACCGCCGTAATCGACAATCGCAGATTCATAAGTCGTGTTGTCGAAGGAATCTGGACCACGTTCGGGATACATATTCTCGCTGTAGAGCAACATGCCATCGATATACCGTTGCAGCGTGCGGGTCAAGTAACGCGGCGGGTCGGCATGCTGGTTTAGCAGCGGCTGAATCCGATTAGCCCAGTCCAAAGTCTCAGCCTTGTATCCGGGAATTGCGCCTAAGCGTTCCGGTGAGGCTGCATCGCCCTTATTCTGAAAATTTCGGGTTCGGTCGCTCTGTTCTCTCATAAGAGGACTAATGACCGCACAGAGCGCCTTGTCCGCATCCTCTACGAATAGCTCTTGCTGCTCCGCTCGAGGATTCGGTAATGGCGGCGGGGTAGATTCGCGAGTTGCCCCGATGATTGAAAGCACCAGCGCGGCGACACCAAGTAGCACCGCCAGTACCACCCCGCTCGCCAACAAGCCCGTTCTGGCCCGTTTGGGAGGCGTACCAGGGCCAAAGTTCGCTGGCTGCGGAACATAGCCAGACGGCGGCAGAGGACCGCTACCTGGCGGTGGGGCGCCAAACCCTGGCGGATAGGGCGAGCTTCCAGTCATTCGTCCAGCGTAAATGCTTCCGGAATCACGCCGCAGCGGCTGTTGTGAAGGCGTTATCTGTCATCACTGACCGCCCGAATCGCTACCCGTACAGTCGAAGGGTTCCGCCGACCAGCAGAAAGGACGTATGGCAGTCCGGCTGACCCGCACCAACTGGGTTGCTTTGACCGCCATCGCCCTGATCGCGGTCCAGCTCGTCATCCGCGCGGTCCTGGCGTTCAAGGGCTACTTCTACTGGGACGACCTCATCCTCGTCGGCCGCGCCGGCACCCAAGACCTCTTCTCGCCGGAATACCTCTTCGACGACCACGACGGTCACGTCATGCCCGCAGCATTCCTCGTCGCAGGCGTCATCACCCACCTCGCACCGCTCAACTGGATCGGCCCGGCGATCAGCCTCGTCGTTCTGCAACTACTCGCGTCGCTGGCGCTCCTACGCGCGCTCCACGTCATCCTCGGCTGGCGCCCCGTCCTGCTCATCCCGTTGACCTTCGCCCTCTTCACACCACTCGGCATACCCGGATTCGCCTGGTGGGCAGCCGCTCTGAACTCGCTTCCAATGCTCGCCGCCATGGCATGGGTGACCGCGGACGCGATCCTTCTCGTGCGCACCGGCAATCAGCGCTACGCCGTCACCGCGCTCCTCGTCTTCTTCGGCGGCCTGCTTTTCTTCGAAAAGGCGGCCGTCATCCCCTTCGTCGCCTTCACCATCACCGCGCTGCTCGCCCACGTCACCGGTGACAGCTCCGCCCTCCGTAACGTGTGGCATCGCGGCACACGATTCTGGGTCGGATCGCTCGCACTCACCGCCGCCTGGATCGCCCTCTACCTCGTCGTCGTCGACCAGGAACGCTGGAGCCGCGACCTACCCATGACGCGAGACCTGTTGAGCCGCTCCATCACTCACGGCATCGCGCCTGGGCTAGCAGGTGGCCCGTGGGACTGGCAGCGCTGGGCACCGGCATCACCATGGGCGACACCCCCGGCCACAGTCATGGTTCTCGGCTGGCTCGCACTCGCCGCAGTAATCGCGGTCTCCTTCCTCCGCAAAGAGCGCATCGGCCTGTTGTGGGCCGTCGCCGTCGGCTACACGATCGCCTGCCAGATCCCGATCTACCTGATGCGCTCATCAAAGTTCACAGCGCTCGAACTCGCGCAGACCCTGCGCTACTTCCCCGACCTCGTCGTCGTCCTGTCACTCCTCGCGGCGGTCGGGTTCTGCGCACCCAACCGCGAGCGATCCAGATGGCTCGACGCCTCTCGCGCTCGCACCGCCGTAACCGTCACCGCCGCAGTCGCGTTCGTCGGCAGCAGCCTCTACTCGACCGCAACATTCACGACGATCTGGCAGGACAACCCCGCGCAGCCCTACCTCCAGAATGCCGAAGCCGGCCTTGCCGAAGCACATCGATCGTCCAGCGCTCCGATGCTCGACCAAGAGGTCGACCCGTTCGTCCTGCAACGCGTCGCCGCGCCGGAGAACCTGGCCAGCCACATGTTCGCGCTGCTGCGCGATCGCCCCGAATTCGAGAGCACCACAAGCCAACTCCGGATGCTCGACAACCGCGGCCATGTCGTCGATGCCAAGGTCACCTGGGTGCGCACCATCGTCAGGGGCCCCGACCCCAAGTGCGGCTACCTGGTTCAGACCGACTTCCCCGTGCGCATGCCGCTCGACGGCCCGCTGTTGCCGTCGGACTGGACCGCTGAGATCAACTACCTCGCCAACAGTGAGGGCTCGATGACGATGTCACTCACCGAGGGCCCCGACGTCAAGGTGCCGGTCCATCCCGGACTCAACCGCGTCTTCGTACGCCTGCCCGGCGCCGGCGATGCCATCGACGTGCGCGCCAATACCGCCGCTCTGTCCGTCTGCCTCGCGTCCGGCCCTGTGGGTTACCTCGCGCCGCTCTGATGCCATCGTGGACCCATGACTGATGTGCGTGAAACAGGGTTGACCGTCTTCCGCGAGTTGCTGCCGGGCGT
This sequence comes from Mycolicibacterium stellerae, assembly GCF_003719305.1. Classification (GTDB taxonomy): domain Bacteria; phylum Actinomycetota; class Actinomycetes; order Mycobacteriales; family Mycobacteriaceae; genus Mycobacterium; species Mycobacterium stellerae. The sequence continues at coordinate 11,399 of NZ_RARC01000058.1, read as the reverse complement.
CATCCCCGATGGTGAGGCCGATCTCCCCCGCAGCGGATTCGCCGACGAATTGTTCGAGATCTCCGTTGACAACGTCTTCGGTCGGCTGTGGGGACGCGAGGGCCTCAGCCGGCGCGACCGCAGTCTGCTGACGCTCGGCATTCTGATCGCGCTGCGGGCCAACGACGAACTGGCCATCCACTTCAAGATCGCACGGACCAACGGCCTCACCGACGACGAGATAGCGGAGGTCGTATACCACGCCAGCGGCTACGCCGGATTCCCGGCCGCGGCGACAGCGAACAGGATCGCGGGCGAAGCACTGGGCGGCTGAACAGGCTGCGGTCGCTCGCGGCCCACGACGGGGCGCAGAATGCCGGCAAATTGCGGCGTGTCGCGTGCAAACGCGCACGCTCGCGGGGCAAGGCGGGGCAAGGCGGGCCAGGAAAATAGCGAGCCACCTGGGGGAATCGAACCCCCGACCTATTCATTACGAGTGAATCGCTCTACCGACTGAGCTAAGGTGGCGCGCCCGGCGCTAGCCGGGCGGGACGAGTCTACGACAGGCCGCGGTGACCACCCAAGTCAGTTGCGAAGCGCCTTGCCCACTGTGGCGACCATCGCGTCGACCGCGAATTTCGGCTTCACGTTGACGGCGAGCGCCTCACGGCAGTCCAGCACCGCCTCGATGCACCGCAACAGCCGATCCGGCGGCACCACAGCCGCCATCGCCTGCACCTTGTCCGACATATCCGGATGGTTCGGCGGGATATCACCCGCTTGCGCCGACACCAAAAGCGCATCCCGGAAGTACATCGCCAGGTCGATCAACGCCCGATCCAGTGCGTCGCGAGACGCGCGTGTGTGACGCGACTTCTGTCTGCGCTCAAGGTCTTTGATAGCGCCCGTCGCACCGCGCATCGCCCCAGCGGTGCCCTTACCGGTGCCGCCTGCGCCCAGCGCGGTGCGCAACTCCTCCGACTCGGTCTCGTTGCGGCCGACCGTCAACGCCAGCGCCTCCGCCTCGGCCGCGGCCACCAGTTCCTCAGCGGCTCCGTAGGCCCGCGACGGCGTCGCCGCGTCACGCGCCAGTGCAAGCGCGCGCTCGCGTCGCCGTCGCGCCTCCTCGTCGGTGGCCAGCCGACGTGCCCGCCCGACATGCCCGCCACTCACCGACGCCGCCCAATTTGCGTCCTCGGCGGGCAGCCCGTCCGAGTCGATCAGCACCCGGGCGATGGCCTCCACCTGCGGCGTCACCAGCGCGACGTGGCGGCAGCGCGACCGCAGGGTGATCGCGATGTCCTCTGGATCCACCGACGGCGCACACAGCAGGAACACGGTGGACGGCGGCGGCTCCTCAACGACCTTGAGCAGCGCGTTCGCCGCTCCCTCGGTCAACCGGTCGGCATCCTCGATCAACACGACCTGCCACCGGCCCGTGCTCGGACGCCGCGACGCGATCTGGACGATGTTGCGCATCTCGTCGACACCGATCGACAGCCCCTCGGGGATGATTCTGCGCACGTCGGCGTGGGTTCCGGCCATCGCGGTGGTACAGGCGCGGCACTCGCCGCAGCCGGGCACGCCGTCGGATTCGCACTGCAGCGCCGCGGCGAAGCACAGCGCGGCCACCGAACGCCCGGACCCTGGCGGGCCGGTGATCAGCCACGCATGTGTCATGGTCCCGGTGGCGTTGGCATTGTGAGCAGGGTCACGACGTGCAGCCTGTGCAGCAGCTATCAATTCCCTCTCAACCGCATCTTGGCCTACAAGACGCGAAAAAACCCCGGCCATCACACATAACAGTAGTGCTGCGAACCGACACAGCCGTCCCAGACCGCCCGTTCCGGTCTGCCGGGACCGATACGGTTAACGGGTGACCACGCAGGCCGAACCGATTGGGCGAATCAGCGCATTCGTCCGCTGGGTGGCGCGCACTCCGTGGCCGGTGTTCACCCTCGGCATGCTGCAGTCCGACATCATCGGCGCATTGTTCGTGCTGGGTTTCCTCCGTTTCGGGCTGCCGCCCGAGGACCGGATCCAGCTGCAGGACCTGCCCACCTTCAACCTGGCCGTCTTCCTGGGCTTCCTGTTCCTGTCCTTCACCGTCGGCGCCTACGTCAGCCTCAGGCTGCTGATCCCGGTGATGCGCTGGCAGCGCCGCGACAGCCTGCTGGCCGACAGCGACCCCGCCGCCACCGAGCTGGCCCGCACGCGCGCACTGAAGATGCCCTTCTATCGGTCGCTCATCAACGTCGTCAACTGGTGCCTGGGATCGGTCGTCTTCATCGTCGCCAGTTGGCCGGTGGCCAGCCATGCAGCACCCGTTGTCGCGGTGGCTACCGCGCTCGGGGCGACCGCAACGGCGATCATCGGCTACCTGCAATCCGAACGCGTGCTGCGCCCTGTCGCCGTGGCGGCCCTACGAGGCGGTGTGCCGGAGAACTACCGCGCCGCGGGCGTCATCCTGAGGCAGGTGCTGACGTGGGTGCTGTCCACCGGTGTTCCGGTTTTGGCGATCGTGCTGGCATTGGTGGCCAGCAAGTTCCAGATCCTCACCGCGTCCGCCGAGCGGCTGACAACCCCGATCCTGATCATGGCGATCGCCGCACTGCTCGTCGGTTTGGCAGGCACCGTGCTGGTGGCGATGGCCATCGCCGATCCGCTGCGCCAATTGCGTTGGGCGCTGGGTGAAGTCCAGCGCGGCAACTACAACGCTCACATGCAGATTTATGACGCCAGCGAATTGGGTTTGCTGCAAGCCGGATTCAACGACATGGTTCGCGACCTCGCCGAACGGCAGAGGCTGCGTGACCTATTCGGTCGCTACGTCGGCGAGGACGTCGCCCGCCGCGCCCTCGAACGCGGCACGGAACTCGGCGGTCAGGAACGCGACGTCGCGGTGCTGTTCATCGACCTGGTCGGCTCGACCCAGCTGGCCTCCAACCGGCCCGCTTCCGAGGTCGTCAGCCTGCTCAACGAGTTCTTCCGCGTCGTCGTCGACACCGTCGCTCGCCACGGCGGCTTCGTCAACAAATTCCAGGGCGACGCCGCGCTGGCCATCTTCGGCGCGCCGATCGAGCATCCCGACGCGTCGGGCGCCGCGCTGGCGGCCTCCCGTGAGCTGCACGACGAGCTACTCGCCGTGCTTGGCTCCGAAATGGAGTTCGGCATCGGGGTGTCCGCTGGACGCGCCATCGCAGGCCACATCGGGGCCCAGGCGCGCTTCGAGTACACCGTCATCGGCGACCCTGTCAACGAGGCTGCCCGGCTGACCGAGCTGGCGAAGCTGGAGCAAGGCCACGTGCTGGCATCGGCGATCGCAGTCAGCGGCGCGCTGGACGCCGAGGCGCTGTGCTGGGACGTCGGCGAGATCGTCGAATTGCGTGGGCGGTCCGCCCCGACTCAGCTCGCGCGACCGCTCAATCTTGTTGAGTCCGGCCAGGAGTCGGCCGGCAATGTGACGAGGACGCCTGAGGACAGTCGCCGCTAGCTGCGCTTGGCGGCTTTCTTGGCTGGTGCCTTCTTCGCGGCTTTCTTGGCCGCCTTCTTGGCCGGGCGCTTCGACGGTCCACGTGCACGCCGGTCGGCCAGCAGTTCGGCGGCCCGCTCGTCGGTGATCGACAGCACGTCGTCGCCCTTGCGCAGGCTGGCATTGGTCTCGCCGTCGGTCACGTACGGCCCGAAGCGGCCGTCTTTGATGACCATCGGCTTGCCTGTCGCCGGGTCGGCACCCAACTCTCGCAGCGGCGGTGCCGAAGCACCCTGTCCCGCACGACGTTTGGGCTCGGAGTAGATCTTCAGCGCCTCGTCGAGCGTGATGTCGAACATCTGCTCTTCGTTAGCCAGCGAACGAGAGTCGGTGCCACGCTTGAGATATGGCCCGTACCGTCCGTTCTGAGCGGTGATCTCCTCACCGGTATTCGGGTCGGCACCGACAACGCGCGGCAGCGACAGCAGCCGCAGCGCATCCTCGAGCGTCACCGTCTCCAGGTCCATCGACCGCAGCAGCGAGCCGGTGCGTGGTTTGGGGCCGGTCGGCTTCTTGCCCTTCTTCGCCGGGGCGCCGTCTTCGGGCTCGTCGGGCTCGGGCAGCACCTCGGTCACGTACGGCCCGTACCGGCCGTCCTTGGCGACAATCGGGTGACCCGTCTCGGGATCGACGCCAAGCGTGCGACCCTCCTGCGGTGTGGCGAAAGCCTTTTCGGCCAGATCGAGGGTCAGCTCATCCGGCGTCAGCTCGTCCTTGAGGTTGGCACGCTGCGGCTTGGGTTCGCCGTCGTCACCGATGACGGTGCGCTCCAGATAGGGGCCGTTCTTGCCGACGCGCACGTAAACCGGACGGCCTTCTTCGTCGTCAAACAGCTTGATGGAGTTGACTTCTCGGGCATCGATGCCTTCGAGGTTGACACCGACCAGCTTCTTCAACCCACCGGAGCGGGCGATCGACTCCGGCACACCGTGGTCGCCGCCGAAGTAGAAGTTGGACAACCACGTGGTGCGCTGCTCGTGGCCAGACGCGATCTCGTCGAGCTCGTCCTCCATGGCCGCGGTGAATCCGTAGTCGACCAGGCGCCCGAAGTGCTGCTCAAGCAGACCGGTGACGGCGAAGGCCACCCATGACGGCACCAGCGCGCTGCCCTTCTTGTGGACGTAGCCGCGGTCCTGGATAGTCTTGATGATCGACGAGTACGTCGACGGACGACCGATGCCGAGATCTTCCAGCGCCTTGATCAGCGACGCCTCGGTGTAGCGAGCCGGCGGGCTGGTGTTGTGGCCGTCGGCGGTCAGGTCCTTGGCATCGACCCGCTGGCCCTCGGTCAGGTTGGGCAGTCTGCTCTCGGCGTCGTCGGCCTCACCGCCGGCCTGCTCGTCGAGGCTTTCGACGTAGGCCTTGAGGAACCCCGCGAACGTGATGGTGCGACCGCTGGCGTTGAACACCACCTGCTCGCCCGAGCGGGCAGCTCCGGAAATCCGCAGCGACAGCGTCGTGCCACGCGCGTCGGCCATCTGCGAGGCCACGGTGCGCTGCCAGATCAGCTCATAGAGGCGGAACTCGTCGGTGTCGAGCTGGCTGTGCAGCTGACCCGGCGTCTGGAACACATCGCCTGCGGGCCTGATCGCCTCGTGCGCCTCCTGCGCGTTCTTCACCTTGCGGGTGTACTGGCGCGGCGTCGGATGCACGTACTCCTCGCCGTACAGCTGGCGGGCCTGGTTGCGCGCGGCATTGATTGCCGACTCCGACAGCGTCGTGGAGTCGGTACGCATATAAGTGATGTAGCCGTTCTCGTAGAGCCGCTGGGCGATGCTCATCGTGCGCTCCGAGCTGAACCGCAGTTTGCGGCCGGCCTCCTGCTGCAGCGTCGACGTCATAAACGGCGCGTACGGCCTGCGGGTGTACGGCTTCTGCTCGACGGAGCTGACCTCGAGCTGCGCACCGCGCAGCCCCGTCGCCAACGCTCCCGCGCTGGCCTCGTCGAGCACCAGCACCTCGTCGGGCTTCTTCAGCTGGCCCAGCGAATCGAAGTCGCGACCGGCAGCCACCCTCTTGCCGTCGACATTGTTCAGCTTGGCGGTGAAGGTGGGCGGGGACGCCTGGGCGTCGGACACGCTGGCGTCCAGTTCGGCGGTGACGTCCCAGTAGCCGGCGCTGCGGAACGCCATCCGCTCGCGCTCGCGCGACACGATGATGCGGGTCGCCACCGACTGGACCCGGCCCGCCGACAGTTTCGGCGCGACCTTCTTCCACAGCACGGGGCTGACCTCGTAGCCATACAGCCGGTCCAGGATGCGGCGGGTCTCCTGCGCATCGACCAGGTCGTTGTCCAGGTCGCGTGGGTGCTCAGCAGCATTGCGGATGGCCGGTTCGGTGATCTCGTGGAACACCATCCGCTTGACCGGGATGCTCGGCTTCAGTGTTTCGAGGAGATGCCAGGCGATGGCCTCGCCCTCACGGTCACCGTCTGTGGCCAGATAGAGTTCGTCGACGTCTTTGAGCAGGCCTTTCAGCTCAGTCACGGTGCTCTTCTTGTCGGGGCTGATGATGTAGAGCGGTTCGAAATCCGCGTCCACATTGACCCCGAGCCGGGCCCACGGCTCGGATTTGTACTTGGCGGGCACGTCAGCGGCCGCCCTCGGCAAATCCCGGATGTGCCCGCGGGAGGACTCGACGATGTAGTTGGAGCCCAGGTAGCCGGCTATTTTGCGTGCTTTAGTGGGCGACTCGACAATGACGAGTCGCCGCACCCCACCGTTGCGGCCGCTGCCGCGGTCCTCGCCAGCCAATTGTGCTTACGCTCCACTTCTATGTTGCCGTCCGACGCCGGATTCATGCGTTCTTCACTATCCGTCGCCGTTGGCAACTGACAATTTCGCACCCCGGGCGAGCCGACGCAAACTGACCTTCCGACCCGAGGGCCTCAAATCCTAGGCCACGAGGAGAACGCCTCAACGTCGCCTGGAGGTTCCCCCACGTTCTCTACCAGGCGCGATAGCCGTCGACGGCCGCTGATTCGCAGGGCCGGATGCGCGCCCCTGGTTCCGATGAGAGTCGGTGCTATCCCGACCCGCATCAGGGCCGAGGCAAGCGGCGAATGGGTGTCGGGCGCGTGTGGGTCCAGGCCCAACAGATATCGATCCGATTCAGGGGTGCCCGCCGCCAGCGTCCAGGCCCGCAGCTCGCGCGGTCCCGGCAGCCACTGGGGTGGCACGGTCTTGACCGCTCCGCGGGTCCACTGGGCGGCGATACCGAGCAGCTGAGGGTGCACAGCTGTGCGCACGAGTGGGGTGTTCTCATCCGTTCGGGCGATCTCGGGCTCCAGCCCCGCCTCCACGATCATCTCGGCCAGTGCCACGGCGCGCCAGGGGCGATCCACCACCACCGACAGCCGCGCGCCCTCCCCGACCACGACCACCTGGCCGGGTGCGGCAAGAAGTCCCGTCAGGTCGGCAACCGCGGGCGGCACCGACTCTGCAGAGAAGAACGAGAGCTGGCTCACGGACACGACAGTAGGCCAGTACCGCGCCGCTGCGGTGTCGGCCGGGCCGCACAAAAACGAAAACCCCCGCCGTCCTACGGGACCGTGCGGGGGGAATCGTTGCGGTTCGATTGCTCAGATGGACCGAACGCCGGTTGCCTGTGGGCCTTTGGGGCTCTGGCCGACCTCGAACTCAACCTTCTGATTTTCCTCGAGAGTCCGGAAGCCGGATCCCTGAATCTCCGTGTAGTGGACAAATACGTCAGCGGAGCCGTCCTCGGGGGCGATAAAGCCGAAGCCCTTCTCCGCGTTGAACCACTTCACAGTTCCCTGTGGCATCTTTCGATCTTTCCTTCTCTTCTACCGGGTACGGCCCACCGACTTCCGGTGCACCGGGCCCGTTCCGACCGCCATACCTTCGTGGAGTCGCCGGAACTTGACCCGACCTAAACCCTCGCAGGAACCGCGATCGCAACGTCGATCCTGCGAGTGCATATACACGAACACAGAAGCTGCGACCGCCCTTAGTCAATCATGTTCGAAGCTCCAGCGACAGTCTTGCCGAAGCAACTAGGGAACAATTCATGGGCAGGAGGGCAAACGATGTCGGATTTCGGCCGCGAGCTGCTCGCATGCGCGGTCGAAGGCACCGATCCGGAGGAGAAACCGCTGCGGCATGTGGCGGACCTGGCGCCACGGCAAGCACGCCAACGGGCGTGGCCGCGCTGGGCCGATCCGGATGTGGTGCGGGCCTTCCATGATCGCGGAATCACCGCGCCTTGGTCGCACCAGACCGAGGCGGCTGATCTCGCCCACGACGGCCGCCATGTCGTACTCAGCACCGGCACTGCTTCGGGCAAGTCGCTGGCCTATCAGCTGCCCATCCTGACGGCGTTCGCCACCGATCCCCGCGCACGCGCGCTGTACCTGTCGCCGACGAAGGCCCTTGGCCACGACCAGTTGCGCGCAGCCCATGCGCTCACCGGCGCCGTTAGCAAGCTTGCGACGGTTGCACCGAGCGCCTACGACGGCGACAGCCCGAGCGAGGTACGACGGTTCGCGCGCGAACGGTCGCGCTGGATCTTCTCCAACCCCGACATGATCCACCTGTCGATGTTGCGAAACCACGCTCGGTGGGCGGTCTTCTTGCGGAACCTGCGTTACATCGTCGTCGACGAGTGCCATTACTACCGAGGCGTTTTCGGCTCGAACGTGGCGATGGTGTTACGCCGGCTGATGCGGCTGTGCACGCGCTACTCTGCTGCGCCAACGGTGATCTTCGCCAGCGCGACGACCGCCTCACCGGCGGCCACCGCCTCGGAGTTGATCGGGCAGACGGTGCTCGAGGTGACCGAGGACGGCTCACCTCAGGGTGCGCGCACGGTCGCGCTGTGGGAGCCGGCGCTGCGCACCGACCTGGTCGGGGAGAACGGAGCGCCGGTGCGGCGGTCCGCGGGCGCCGAGGCGGCACGGGTGATGGCCGACCTGATCGCCGAGGGCGCGCGCACACTGACGTTCGTCCGATCCCGGCGCGGGGCCGAGCTCACCGCGCTGGCCGCCCGTGCCCGGCTGGAGGACGTCGCGCCCGAGTTGGCGGGCCGGGTGGCGTCCTATCGTGCCGGTTACCTTGCCGAGGATCGTCGCGCCCTGGAACGTGCACTGGCCGAGGGTGATCTGCGCGGTCTGGCCAGTACCAACGCGCTCGAGCTCGGTGTCGACATCGCGGGCCTTGACGCCGTGGTGCTCGCCGGCTTCCCCGGAACCGTGACGTCGTTCTGGCAGCAGGCCGGACGGTCCGGCAGACGCGGACAGGGCGCGCTGATCCTGTTGATTGCCCGCGACGACCCGTTGGACACCTACCTGGTCCATCATCCGGAAGCGTTGTTGGACAAGCCGATCGAGCGAGTTGTCATCGACCCGGGAAATCCCTACGTGCTCGGGCCGCAACTACTCTGCGCGGCAACGGAGCTGCCGTTGACCGATGCCGAGGTGCGCGCCTGGAATGCCGAGGAAGTCGCGGAGGCGCTCGTCGACGACGGGTTGCTTCGTCGACGGCCGAGCGGCTACTTCCCCAGCCCCGGCGTCGATCCGCATCCCGCGGTGGACATCCGCGGCTCGTCGGGCGGCCAGATCGCGATCCTGGAGACCGAGACCGGTCGGATGTTGGGCAGTGCCGACGTCGGCAGGGCACCGGCGACCGTCCATCCGGGGGCGGTCTATCTGCACCAGGGCGAGTCGTATCTGGTCGACTCTCTCGATTTCGAGGACGGCCTGGCATTCGTACATGCCGAGGATCCCGGTTATACGACGTTCGCTCGCGAGCTCACCGACATCGCGGTGACCGGCCCCGGCGAGCGAAACAGCTTCGGGCCGGTCACTATCGGGCTGGTTCCGGTGTCGGTGAGCAACACGGTGATCGGGTATCTGCGCCGCGAACGCAGCGGCGAAGTGATCGACTTCGTCGAGCTCGACATGCCGACCCGCACTCTGGACACCAGGGCGGTCATGTGCACGATCACACCGGAAGCGTTGGGAGACAACGGTGTCGAACCGTTGAGGATCCCGGGTGCCCTACACGCCGCCGAGCACGCGGCGATCGGCCTACTCCCACTGGTGGCCAGCTGCGACCGCGGCGATATCGGCGGGTTGTCGACGGCGGTCGGGCCGGTGGCAGGCCTGCCGACGATCTTCGTATACGACGGCTATCCGGGCGGAGCGGGGTTCGCCGATCGCGGCTTCCAACAGATCTCCGCGTGGTGGGGCGCTACGGCCGCGGCGATCGAAGCCTGCGAGTGCCCACTGGGCTGCCCGTCGTGCGTGCAGTCACCCAAGTGTGGGAACGGAAACGACCCTCTGGACAAGGCGGGCGCGGTCCGCGTGCTGCGGCTGGTGCTGCGCGAATTCGAGCGCTAGGCAAGATGAAACCACAGTGACGGCCGACCCCTCGACGGCCGCCCGTGGACCAGCAATCGACGGTGCCGGTTCGGGCACGCCGAGCGCCTAACGGCTTCGATCAAACGGTCATACAACGCGATCCGTTTCAATACTCAGCGGTATGGCGTAGTCGCAAATTACCTCGTAGAGGCCTTTTGAGCAACTTGGCGTACCGTTTTCGCCAGCGTTAAAATCATGGTATATACCATGAGGCTACGGATTTCGTCGTGATATTTGCGTGACAATACGCAAAACTGCATGCCGGTAGGATTTACCAAATGAGCCACGACTGGCTGCTGGTGGAGACACTGGGTGGCGAGCCTGTTGTGGTGGCCGACGGTCGTCGCACCAAGAATCTCATCCCGATCAGCGTATTTCTGCGACGAAGTCCGGACCTGATGGCGATTCAGACCGCGATATCCGACACTGTGCGCGCCGGAGAGGCGATGAGTGCCATCACGCCGCGCAACGACCGCGTAATCCGCACAGAGCCTGTCCTGATGTCCGACGGGCGGCTACACGGGGTGCACGTCTGGATTGGGCCGCTGAATATGGAACCGCCGGAGCGGCTGATACCTGGGCCGCTCAAATGGGACCTCACCGCCGGTGTGGCCACCGACACCCCTGAGTCGATCTACAACAGCGGCCGCGACCCGTCGACCGAGACCACCCACGGCCGGACGTTCGCCGAAGACCTGCCGATGCGCGCCCTCAACCCGAGCGAGACCAAGGTGCTGTCGATGGCGATCAAGGGCGAGCCGGGCATGACGATGTGCAGCACGTGGAATGTCACCGACCACCAGGGCGAGACCATCTCCGTCGGCTTCGTTGCCCGCGCCAACCCCGAATCGCAGGACGACGGCAGCGAGCGGCTCATCTGTCGCGCCATGAACTGGCGCGCCGAGCCCGAAGGTCCGTCGCTGCCACCCGACCACCTTGCGCAACGGATTCTCGACGGCCTGTCACGTCCCGGAGTGCACCGCGCCATCGTCGATCCGGTCAACTGGCGACTGCTCAAGTGGCTCGACCGGCCCGCCCCGTTCTTCGATTGGCACGCTCGAGAGGCGGGACGGCAAGCCGTCAATCCCGCTGACGCGGTTCATATGGCAAGGATGACGTTGGAATTCGCCAACGGATCCACCAGCGCCGTATTGCGCTTACGGGCGACCGACGGCGGATGGATACCCGTGCACATGACCATCAACCGGATCGAACTCGAGCCGGGCACGTTCGCCGCATTGTTGGCGCTGCGGCTGCCGACCGATGCCGAGTTGGCGGTGGTGGATTTCGTCGACGACGACCAAGAGGCGCCGCCGGAGAAGAAGCCGCGAAAAGGCAAGAAGCGCAAGAAGGACAAGCAGAAGAAGGTCAAAGGCGACTAGCTGTACTGACCTGAGAGGTTAGGTACGCGGCTGGCGGGTGGTTGACCGCCGAGTGCGGTGTGGCCGCGGTGGTGATTGTAGGTGTGTAGCCAGGTGATGAACGCGGTGCAGCGTTCGGAGTCGCTGG
>NZ_RARC01000057.1 GCF_003719305.1 Mycolicibacterium stellerae | reverse complement strand
CGCCGCCACCGAGCGGGCACCCGTAGAACCGCACAGCTCGTCGCGGTCCATCTCCGCCGCGATCTCCACAATGCGCCCGTCGATCGCATTGCGCTGACCGGCCAACTCCGCCAACTCCTCAAACAACGCCGCGAGACGCTCATCGGAGCGCACCGCAGCCGCGCCATAGGTCGCGGTCGAAGTCATGACACCATCATTGCAACCGGGTACGACAATTTCGCGGTGCTCAGCCGGCGTCATCGAGCCACCAGTAGTCGGCTTCCCGCAACACATGACGCCTGTAACTCGATCGCAACGCGTCGATCACGGCCAGTGTGCGCGACGTCAGAGCTCGGGCGCCCAATCCGCTCCGAGAGCACTAGTGGATGACCGCTCCCTCCTCGAGCGCGAGATCCGCCTCACGTAGCAGCACCGACTCCGCCTCCTGATACAGCCGCCAGGCTTCCTCGGGGCTGTCACCCACCGCGGTCATGCCTATGCGGCCACACTCGGTGAGGCAGCTGATCATGTGAAACACCACTCCTGTCCGACGCGATTGGTCGAAGTGCACGCCGTGTTGCACTACGACATCGAAAAGGTCTTCCACGGTAAGGACTTTGAGCCGGTCGTCCTCGAGATGGTCGGTCGCGACGAGATACTTGGTGGCGCCTTCGGGGGTCACGAAGACGCCCCGCTCACCGTCGTAATTGCCGCCGCACAGGAACTGCAGCGTCAGGAACGGGTGTGTGGTTCCACCTTTGCGGAGGTTCAGCTCGATCGCATAGGGCGTCCACTCCCCTGACTCGTCCTTCACGGTGACGAAATCCACTGCGAATCGGCCCAGTACGCCCCGCTGCGCGAGATGACGACCCACCACCATCGCCGGTTCGGCGATCTTCGCCGCGTAGCCGGGGTCCGCCGGGAAGACGCAGCCCAGATACTTCTGCCCACTGGCTCCACCGAGAAGCTGATCGTGCGTGGAGAGCAATTCCACGGTGCCGTCCGGCAGTGCCCGCATCTGAACGCTCGGACTCTCCAGCGCGACCCCGGTGATCCGCTCTTCGACGATGCCGCCGCCCTTCTCGAATGCGGCGAGAAAAGCAGGCACGGTCAAGGTTTCCGCCTCGGGTCGCATTGCGTCGATGCGCTCGGCGATGGCCGCGGCTTCGTCCGCCGTCCCGGGAGCAGGCAGGTTGTCCAGATCCAACGAGGCGTTGCCCGAGCCGGACACACCCTCGTTGATCTTGACGATGGCCTGGCTGATCGACGGCCGATGCGCGCGCATGCCCTGCACAGCGGCCACGATCTCGTCGACCGTGTGCAGGTCCTCCGCCCCGACCGGGTATTGCACCCCGCACTCGTCGAACATCCGGCGACAGCCGGTCTTGCTGCCGAGGTCGACGAGACGCGGATCGGCCCCATACATCGGAATACCAAGGGACAGCGCAACATCCCGCTCGAGCGGCGTTGTGTTGTACGGAATCAAGTGCGACCGCTCCGGATTCGGGATCATCGACCGGATCTCTCGAAGCAACCTCGGGCGCGCCAGTAGCTTCGAGCTGAGCGACGTCGGCGACGCGTCGCCCACGGGGACCAAGGTCAGCCGGGCTCGGGCATGGCTGGGAATGACGCCGGGAAGCAGCCCGAGGTAGTACTCGATGATCGCCTCCGATATCGGCTGCGATGTCACGTAGATCATCCGCAGCCGCGGTTGGCGGAGCAGCAACAGCAGGAACAGAGCGCGCTCCTCCATCGCCTGGGTGACCGTGCCGGTGGAAGCGGTGGTGCGCTCGATGCTGATCGAGGGAACCACGACGACCGATTCGTCGGCCAAGTTCTTCTGGATCGAGTCCCACGCAGTGCCCATCGACAGTTGCAGGCCGTCAAAGGCGTGGTAGCGCTCTTCGTCATTCAGCTGTCCGAGAGTCCGTGCTGGGGCCTGTGTTTGCGTCATGTGCTCACCTCGTTCATTTCGCGAATGTTGTGGACGCGTACCGTCCGGCTGAACCCTTTGGGTTGCACGTCGCCGACCTCTTCGGCGACGGCCATGTGCTCGATGGCCGACAGAATGCGGTCGGTGACGAGCACCTGCCATGGACCGGCATCCGAACACAGCCGCGCGGCCAGATTCGTGACGCTGCCGATCGCGGCGTAGTCGAACCGGCCTTCGAAGCCGATCCGGCCGAGTGTGGCGTAACCCTGTGCGATCCCCTGTCCGAGCGCGAGATCCCACCCCTTGCGCCGCCAACGCACGGCCAGCCCATTCACGGCGTCGCGGATCTCCAACGCCATGCGGACGGCGCGCTCTGCGGCGTCGTCGTGTGGGATCGGATCGTTGAAGAACACCATCACCCCGTCGCCGGTGAACCGCTCGAGTGTGCCCCCGTACTGGTGGATCAGCTGCCCCATCGCGCCGTGGTATTCGGCGAGTACGCCCATCACCTCCTCGGGCTCGCTGGTCTCGGCGAACGGGGTGAAGTTCCTCAGATCGGCGAACAGCACCACGATTTCGCGGCGATGGCTCTCGAGCAGGTGCTCGTCGCTAGTGACCAGGTCGGCCAATTGCGGTGACAGGAAACGGCGCAACCGGCTCGCCCGTTCGAGCTCGGCCACCTGTGTCGCGACCCGGGACTCCAGCTCGGCGTTCCACGCCGCCAACTCCGCCGCTTGCCGACGGATCGTGTCGTGATATCTCTTGATGCGCGCCAGCGACGCGACACGCGCGAGCAGCTCGCTCTGATCGAACGGCTTGGTGATGAAGTCGTCCGCACCGGCCATCAGCGCATTCAGTCGCTGCTCGCTACCGCTGGCCGTGATCATCACCACCGGAAGGAACTCGGTCGACGGGTTCGATCGGATTCGGCGACAGACTTCGTAGCCGTCCATCTCCGGCATCACTACGTCCGAAAGGACGAGGTCGACATCCTCGGTTTCGAGCAGCGAAAGGGCTTGCGCTCCAGAGGATGCGCTGAGGACGCGGTGCCCGCGCGGCGTCAACACGGCGTCGAGTAGCCGCAGGTTGACCGATTGGTCGTCCACCGCCAGTACCGTTACGGGATCATCCATCAATCGCCCCCTTCGTGTGGACGCCGACACTTCGCAAGGCGCCGAGCAGGTCGTCACGGCTGACGGGCTTGAGTAATTGGACGTCCGCCCCCAGCGCCGTTCCCCGAGGCCGATCGTCGACCACCGAGGCGACGACCACGGGGATGGAGGTGGTCTCCTCGGCCGCCTTGAGCTCGGCAAGGACCTGCCAGCCGTCGAGTCGCGGCAGCTGGATGTCGAGCACGACCGCGGCGGGCAGCACCTTACGAACCAGCTCGAGCGCACTCTCGCCATCGGTTGCGCGTATCACCTGCACCGGTGCGTCGTCGAGGTAGGCGGACATCAGATCAAGCGAGGCCCGATCGTCGTCGACGAGAACCACCACCGGGAACTCACCGTGCTGCTGCGTGGCCGTCACGTCTTGCGGCCGCGTCACGACGGGAATCGCGAAGCCGAATGTGCTTCCAACGCCGACGGTGCTGTCCAGCCACATGCGACCGCCGAACAATCCGACGATCCGCCGCGACAGCGTCAATCCCAGGCCCGTGCCCTCTGCCCTAGCCGGCCCACGGCCACCCTGCTGGAAGGAATCGAAGATCTTCTCCTGATCCTCTGCGGGCACCCCGATACCCGTGTCGGTGACGGTGACGACGAGCTCGGCGTCTTTTCGGCGGGCGCCGACGGACACGCTGCCGCCGTTGGGCGTGAACTTCACCGCGTTGGACAGCAGGTTGAGGACGACCTGTTTGAACCGAAGCTCATCGGCTTCGATGTCGCCGACGTCGTCTGCGATGTCCACCGAGATCTTGATGGCGTGCGCGGCGGCGCGTTCGCGAACCATCGCAAGCGTGTACTCGAGGGCACTTGCAACCGAGAATGTGCTCGGGTCGAGCACCATGCGGCCCGCTTCGACCTTCGACAGGTCCAGGATCTCGTTCAGCAGTTCCAAGAGATGGCGGCCGGAGTTCCAGATATCGCGCAGGTACTCCTCCTGCCGCTCGTTTATTTCACCGAACATGCGCTCCAGCAACACTTCCGAGAATCCGATCACTGCATTGAGCGGTGTGCGAAGCTCGTGGGACATACTCGCCAGAAACTCCGACTTGTGGTTACTCGCGATTGCGAGCTCCTTGCTCTGCGTCTCGAGCTCACGGAACAAGCGCGCATTCACGATGGCGAGCGCCGATTGGCTGGCGAACGTTTCGAGCAGCTCGACCACGTCGGGCGGGAAGTCGCCGGTGCCGCGGCGACGGATCACCAGCACACCGATCATCTCGTCGCCTGCGATCATCGGCACGGCGAGAACCGAACGCCAGCTGTCCTGGAAAAGAGTATCCAGGAACTCGTCGCGCTCGGCCGCGGCGAGGTCGGGAATCTCGAGGGGCTGGTCGGCGAGCGCGGCCTGTCCGATCGGACTCGATCTCCGGTCAATCGTGATGTCCCGCAACCGCTCCCATAGGGCCGGACTGCTGCCGTACTTGCCACGAACGTGGAACGAGTCGGTCGCCTCGTCGTACTCCAGAATTGATCCGCCCTCGGTGCTGAGCGTGATGTCACCGAAGCCGAGGTTGGTCAACCGCACCGAATTGGTGACGATACGTTCGAGGACCTCGTCGAGGTCCAGGCTCGAGCCGACCGCCTCGTCCACCTCGCGGAGGGCCTCCAGTTGTTCAACCTTGTCCGATAGTTCGGCGCCGCGTGACTCCAGCGCGCGCATCAGGTTGACTTGGCGAAGCACGATCGCTGCCTGCACGGCGAACTCCTCGAGGAGCTGACGTTCATGGTCGTCGAAGGGCGCGACGTCGGTGCGCCACATCGCCAGCACGCCGACGACCTCGTCCTCCAGAATCATGGGCGTCGACAACAGCGTGCGAAACCCGGTGAGCCGCTGCAGGTCCAGCCGGCCGTAGTCGGCGTCGGCGAGCACGTCGGGGATCTGGACGGTGCACTTGTCCTCCGCCGCGCGCCCGACGGTGGACATGCGGTTCCGCGCGATCGGATTCGCCATCAAGTATCTGCGGTACTCGTCGGGAGTTTCGCCGGAGACACGTGAGAGACGGAAGGTGTCGCCGTCGCGAACGAAGAGCTGGGCGGCGGCCGCTCCGCACAGTCGTTCGGCGTATTCGAGCACGGTGTCGAGGACGGCACCGGGGTTCGACACGTCGCGGCCCAACGCGGCGAGAATCTCCCGGCTCGCCGCCAACTGCTCGAGCGCGTCGTGCAGCTCCCGGTTCTGCACGGTCATGTGCGTCCCTTTTCGGACTTGGAGACCGTGATCGTGGTCCAGGCACCGAGGTGTATGCGGTCACCGTCGGCGAGGGTGATTTCCTCGCCGTTGCCCAACAGATCGTCGCTGTCGTTGAGGCTGGTCCCGTTTGTTGACCCCAGGTCGGTGACGGTCAGCTCCGAACCCTGGATCCGCAGGACCGCGTGTTGCGTCGACACCCCGCGGTCGATCGGCTGAATACCGAGATCGATTCCAGGCTCGACGCCTTGCTTCCGATTGGTCCGACCGATCAATGTGTTGCCGTACAAAACGATTCGGCGTTCCGGGAAGAACTCGGGGAAGTCGACGGTGTCGGGGCCACCGCGGGCGATCACGCGCTTGTAGTAGTCCTGGTCGGCGGTGACGGTGGCGGTCCACTCGATGGGCGCCGGTGCTTCGAGCGGCTGCGGTGCGGCAGCGGGTTCGGGCAGTGCGGAGTCATGGCCGCACGCCTCGCAGAAGCGACCGCCGATCGGCGCGCCACATGCCGGGCACGCCTTTGATGCGGCCGGCGTGGCGACAGGTTGCGCTACCGGGGTTGTCACCGGCGATCCGCACACGTCGCAGTAGTCGACGGCTTGGGTTGCGTGCCCTTCGACGCAGGTGGGCATTCAGCCCTCCTTCCCTACGCGCGCGGTTCTGGTCGATCGCGCATCGAGCGCCATCTCGTCGGCCGCGGCGACGTCGCGGCGCAACCGTGCAGTGCCCGTGTGCTCGTCGACCTCGACGACTTCAGCCAGCAACTTGGCTGTGCCCTCGTTTCCGGACTCCTTGGCGAGTTCCATTGCGCGGCCCAGCTTTGCGGTCGCAGTCGCGATGTCGCCGTTCTTGCGTGCGGCCAGCCCGTCCGCAACGGCTTGCGCCAGCTCCGCTTGGCCGGTGTAGTGCGCTACCCGGCTATTGATGCGGGTCGACAGCGCGGTATCGGTGGTCCACATCGCCTTCACCAGACCCTCGCCGAGGACCTCGTCTCCCGCGACGACGGTCACGCGCGCGGCGAGTTTTTCCCGCCCGGCCGCTGCCGGCTCGACCTCGACTTGGAGGTGGTAGTCGCGCTCTTCGTGGCCCCATGCGCCAAGCGGGTATCCACCGCACTGTCTTCCTGCGTCGACGCGTCGCTGGGTCAGGTCTTGCACGCTCGGTGCGACCTGCTTGACGAACGCGATCGTCGCCCCCGCGGGTGTCCAAACGCGCAGGGTCAGTTCGGGGATCGACTTGTCCATCGAGGCACGCATCATGGCGGCGAAGTCGTCGGCGAGATCCGCCGGGTCGGCGACGATGTCGACCGTGCCGAGGAGTGCAGATGAGATCGCCCGTAGCTCCTCGACGCGCCAGTCGGTCCCTACTCCCCGGCAGTCGCAGGTGAATTCGCCTTCGCTTAGGCCGATCTCCTCTCCCAACTTCTCGGGGGTTTCGTGCTCGTCTTTGCCGTCGGTGAGCAGAATCGCGTGGGTCAACGAGCCTGGATGTTGTTCGGCGATTCTTCGGACGTGCGCGAGCCAGGTGCCGATCGCCGTCCCGCCGTTGGCTTGCAGGCTATCGACGGCGTGCGCTGCCGCGGCCCTGGTTGCCTCGCTTGCCCGTGTCGGTTGTCCGTCTTCGGGGTAGACCGCTTGTGCTTCCTCGCTGCCGGCGATGATGGTGAAGAAAGTGCCGTCGACCATTTCGCCGACCGCCGCCTTTGTGGCACGTTTGGCTCCGTCGAACTTGTCCCGCGGCGACCGCATCGACGTCGAACAGTCGATGATGATGGCCTCGACCCGCTCCGGCAGTTTGTCGGCGACCGTTTCGCTTCCGACGGCGACACTGATGATTGCGTCGACCGTCCCGTTGCCCTCGCCCAAATAGGGGTTGTGGTCGACATCGACGGCAATGCCCGAGATGCTCTGCTGCTCAGCCGTACTCATTGATGACCTCCGATGGGAATCAGTACGACTGTGATATTGTCCTGGCCGCCTGCGCTCAACGCGTAGGCGACGAGTGCCTCCGCCGCTTCGGCCGCGTCGTATCCGTTGCAGATCCGCACGATGTCATCGGCCTGGGGCAGGTAGTTCCACAGGCCGTCGGTGCACACCAGCAGCACGCCTCGCTCGGCGATGGTGATCGGCCGAACGCTGGAGTCCGACCACGGCGTCGGTTCGGCGTCGGCGCCGAGCCACCTCGTTATGGTGTGGGCCCCGGCCTGGACCGCTTCCGACTCGGCGCCGACGCCTGCGGAGATCAACTCCTGCGCGACGGAGTCGTCGACTGTCAGGCATCGCGCGTGGGTGGGGGGTTCGGGAAGCCAGTAGATCCTGCTGTCCCCCACGTTGCCGACGGCGATCTCGGTCGTGCCGTCCGCGTTCGGAAGGACGGCGACCGCCGAATAGGTGCACGATGGCGCGATGGCCAGGTCCGGGGTCCCAGCGCCGGCAGTCACCGCTGCCCTGGCAGCTTCGGTCAGACCTGCGATCACGGCTGCTTCCGGTTCCCGTTGAGCAGCAAGTGCATTCAGCATCGCGTCGACGCCTGCGGCCGAAGCGGCCTTCGCCGCCGTGTCCGCGGCCGACGAGCTCGACACTCCATCGCACACGGCGACGGCGATGGCCTCGCCGGAACCACAAGCGACGATCCCCGCCGCGGCGGCGTCTTCGTTGCGCGGATGTTCGAGGCCGCGGTCGGTGATCAGCACGATCCCGTCGAGGTCAGCCTCGTCGCGAGCGGGCTCGGCGCGTCGATTCCCGCATGCGGCGCAGTAGTCGTCGACATACGTCGCACCACCGCAGTCGGAGCACGGAAGCTCCTGAGACCGCGCCTGCCCCGGAATCGCGACACGGCGAACCGCCCCCACTATGGCGCCACAGCCCTCGCAGAACAGATCGGCGGGAACGACGACCGCACCGCATTGCATGCACGTCCCCCTCTCGTCGTTCATATCCTGGTCCTCGGCCGGACCGCATTTGCCTTCTCCACCAATGTGATGCGCTCCCACATGTCGGTGGATTCGTGCGCCAGCGCGCGGTACGACTGCTCCATTCCGATGCGGATACCTTCCTTGTCGAAGTCGGCGCCGTAGAGGCGGGACGTCTTGGGAGTGTTTCCAGCCTCGAGCCAGTCCAAGGCGGCGCCGAGCACCTTCAGGCGGATGGTCGCGCGCTTGGTTGTCGACTCCAGCGTCAGCGCCGAGGCGCGCTTGCCCGCATCGAGAAGCGTCGGTTCGTCCAGATTGTCGGAGGTTCGTCCGTCGAGGAGGATCTCGATAGCGGCGGTGCCCGCCGCGGTGTAGTGCGCTGATGCCGTGGTGATCTGGTCGAGTGTGGCAATGGCGCCGGTGCGGTCGCCCGCACGGGCCCGTAGGCGCCCAAGGCCGAACGCCGCGCTGTAGAAGCTGTGGTTCGTCCGCCACACCGCCTCGTAGTAGCGTGCCGCTACGTCGTAGGCGCCGTGCAGTTCTGCGGTCGCCGCAACCGCCAGCTTGGGATCGAGCTCGCCGGGCAACATCGTCAACACCGCGTCAAAATCCACTGCGGCCGAGTCGAAGTCGCCTTCCAGGAGGGCGCATTGTCCGCTGTACCACGTCAGTCGCCAGTCACCGGTAATGACCGACTCGAGTTCGGCAAGCCGCCGACGAGCGTCCTTGGCGGCACCGACCTCGAGTGAGGCGCGGACCAGTCGAAGCGGCACCTCGATGGAGTTGCTGCGATGGTTCTGACCGCCGACGGCATGCTCGAGCGTCTGCTCCAGTTGGGCGGCCGGTGTGCCGCTCGTCGTGGCCAGCAGTGCCGCGCCGGGATCGTTGGCGTCGACCCTGGGCACACCGAGCGCCGCGATCACCGACTCCGTCGACAACGCCACGTCCCAACCCGCCGCGTAGATGGCGCGCTGCGGGCTGAAGTGAGACGAGATTCGCGGCTGTGGGTGATCGGTGTCGCAAGCCGCGATCTCGTGCAGGACGCCGGTCAGCTGGTCGGCGAGCTCGTCCATGGACGGGAAGCGCCGCTCGGGAGCGGGGTCGGTAGCGCGAAGGATGGCGCGATACAACGACTCGTGTTGCGCGAACACCGGGACGCTTTCGGGTCCGGGTAACTGCTCGGTGAAGCGGTCGTTCTCCATGACGAGAACCGCGAGGGTGCGGCCCACTGTGTAGACGTCGCTGGCGACAGTGGGGCCGGTCCAAGCGATCTCGGGCGCTTGGTAGCCGCGCGTTCCGTAGATGACAGCGCCGTCGTCGTCCATCGCGACGGTGGCGCCGAGGTCGATGAGCTTGAGCTGCTCGTCGCTCTGCATCACGTTGTCCGGCTTGAAGTCGCAGTAGGCCAGGCCTTCCCCATGCAGGTAGCCAAGCGCAGGCGCGATCTCGACGATGTAGGCGACAGCCTGGTCGGGTGGCAGAGGACCGTTGTGCGCGTTGCGGATCTGTTTGAGCGAAGTCCCACCGACGTACTCCATCACGATGTAGCCGACCGTCGTGCCTTCCGAATCCTTGTGCTCGACGAAGTTGTGGATCGAGACGATGTTGGGGTGCTCCACCTCGGCGAGGGCGAGGGCTTCGGCGGCGGCGGTGGCCATCGCGTCGGCGTCGCCCGAATGCACAAGGCCCTTGAGCACCACCATCCGGTTGTGCACATTGCGGTCGATGGCCAGGTAGATCCAGCCGAGGCCGCCGTGAGCGATGCAGCCGCGGACTTCGTACTGCCCCCCGACGAGGTCGCCGCGAGAAAGCTTGGGAACAAAGGAGAACGGCGTGCCGCACTGGGTGCAGAAGCCCTCCGCGCGACCGGGTTTTCCCGCGCGTCCACGCCCGACGGGTTTGTTGCACTCGGAGTTGCCGCAGAAGCGGTGACCCTCGGGAACCTGCGGATCGATGAGGATCGCCTTGGCCGGATTACCCCGTGGCACCGGCGGGACCACCACCACCCCGGCGCCGAGCCGTCCACGGGTTCCTGCGGTCTTGGACGTGCGTGCCGACCCGCGAGAGCGAGGAGTCGACCCCATCGGTGCCGTCGACGTCAAGACACCCTTTTCCGGCGCGGGTGCGGTACCGCACACGTCGCAGTAGCCGTCGACGACGGTTCCGCTGCAGTCGGTTTCGAGGCACGTCATGATGACGCCTCCCGCTTAGTGGCGAGCGTCTGCTGATACTCGACGACGGCCTGGGTCACGGCGCGCAGGTCGCACGGCTGCTGGGCCAGCAGGCCCGATGCGGTTCCGCGCAACGACATCAGATCCCGGTCTTTGGCCAGGCCGAGCCGTGCCGCCTTCGCCGCGTACGCCCGCAGCCGCCCCTTCAGTTCGGTGCGCCGGTCAAGGAGACCCTGCGCCAGCGCCTCGTCCTGACGGACGCGTTGCAGCGCCGACGCGATTCGCTGCTGCAGCTCCCGGAGCGCGGTCGGGTCGGGCCCCGCCATCGAGGCCAGCTCTGTGCGTAGCTTCGGCTCGGCGTCGGCGGCCACCGGAAGCGGCCCCGTCAGCACCTTGTTGGTGGCGCGTTCGCGTGTCTGCGCGGCGTGCTTCACCGCATCGCGCAACGCGTCGAGGCGGGCCGAAGTTTCGGCAATGGCTTCGGGCCAGTTGGCCTGAAGGGCCGCCAGTTCCGCGATGGCGGCGATCCGACGCTCGATCTCGTCGACCGTCAACGACAGCGGGTCGGTCGCCGACGCCGCCAACAGGTCGGTGACCTCGTTCAGAATCGCGCCTCCAGCGGAGTCGATCTGCCTCAGCAGGGGCGCAATCTGCTTGGCGACCATCGTATTGATGTCATCGACGCTGTCGAAGAACGCCAGTATCTCCGGGTATACGGCGTTCATCCGCTCGATCCCGTCGGCGATGTCACCGGAGGCGCTGATCTCTTCGAGGCGGGCGAGGTCGTCCCACAGTCTGCCGAGCGCGGCTTCGATCAGTGCCCACCGCTGGGCGGTCACACCCGCCGGTGAATAGCGGCGCAGGTGTTCGAGGCCTGGGTGACTTTCCAGCTCGACCAGTTTCGTCGCTACGTCGGCGAGGGTCAGCATGTCCGTCATCAGTCCTGATACCTCGCCGTCGGCGGTCCGGGCGACGGCCCGAGGCTCTGCAGCCACCTGTCGTAGAGACGTTCCCAAGTCCCTTCGGCCCGAATGTCTTCCAGGGCGCCGTTGACGAATCGAACGAGGTCGTCGTTGCCCTTCTTGATGCCTACACCGTATGGCTCGATGCCCAAGCTCTCGCCGACCACGTCGACGTCGGGATCCTGGCGGGCAAGGCCTTTCAGCACGACGTCATCGGTGCTGACCGCATCGACCTGGCCTTGCTGCAGCATCAAGAGACAATCGGTCCAGCTGGTGACACCGATGAGGGTCGGCCGCGGATCCAAGTCGAACACTCGCTTCAACGAGGTCGTCCCCGAGACCGAGCACACCCTCTTGCCGGAAAGATCTGCGGCAGAACCGATTCCCGAGTCCCTGCGCGCAAGGATGCGCTGCTTGGCATAGAAGTACGTGGTGGAGAAGTCGATATTCTCTTTGCGCTCACAGGTGATCGAGAACGTCCGGACCACCAGGTCGACCCGTCCGGAGTCGAGCGCCGACTCGCGCTGGCCCGCTTCGACCACCTGCAGGTCGATCCGGTCGGGATCGCCGAAGATGCGGCGCGCGATCTCGCGGGCGAGGTCGATGTCGAATCCCTCCAGCCTGCCAGAAGCGGGATCGCGGTAGCCGAACATGAAGGTGTTCTGGTCGACGCCGACGATGAGCCGGCCGCGTTCTTGGATGGCCGCCATGGTCGATCCTGGTGGCATGGCGCCCGGCGCAGGCTGCGGGCCGGGCCGGAGGCTGGCTTCGGCGTCGGCGCACTCCGCCGTCGCCGCCTCTGGGACGGCTGTGATCTCCTGCGCCCCAGCGGGTCTCACCGGTGCCGGGGCGATCGACACGGACGGCGGTGGCGTCGACGTCGCGCTACACCCGGTCACCGTCATGGCGAGTCCAAGTAACACCACTACGCCGCGCGTTCTCATAGGAACTCCTTGAGCCGCGGCCACAGTCCGACGACTGTGGCCACTGCGGCCACCGTCATCAAGACGAGCACCCCCGTCGGCAACCAAAGAAGATAGCCGCCGGCGTCCGACACGTGATCGCGCATCGTGGCTCGGGCGCGTTCGATCGCGTCGCGCAGGCTCGTCTCGACAGCACCGAACTGCGCGCCCGATGCGCCGGGGTCGGTGCCGAGCGCCTGTGCCACCGCGGCCGGGTAGTCGCCGGCCCGGTAGGCGTCCACCTGTATGCGGTGGCTGGCGACCCACTTGTCAACGGCTGCCGCAGCTTCCGGCGAGGCTGTGCCGATCCGTGCCGCTAGTTCCTCGATGTGGCCGTAGAACGATTTCTCGCTGGTGGTGATGTCGCCGCGGGTGATCAGTTGCAGGGTTTCGTCGGTGCGGGCCTGCTGGGCCAGGATGCGCGCCTCCGCAAGCTGCCCGAAGCGCGCGGTACCCTCGGTCCGGCCGCGCTCGATGTCGCCTGCCGCCAGACGCACGGCGCCGACGATCCAGACCATCACCACCGCCACGACCACGGCGGCGCCAAGCAGGCCGAGGTTGAATCGTCTGTTGGTGCGCTTGAACATGACAACCGAGCCGATAGCGATCGCGGCCAGAGCGACGACGAGCAGCGCGAGGCCGATCATCGGAAGGGAGCCGACGCGGCGCTGAGCCTGTTCGACTCGGGCGAGGTCGGCGGCGTAGACCTTCTCTGCGCCGGGCAGGAGCTTGGTCTGCATCGACGATGAGGCTTCGCGGAGGTAGGCAGACCCGATCGGGAAGCCTTGCGCGTTGTTGGCTCGCGCCGCTTCGACCAGACCGGTGTAGGTGGCCAGTTGCGCCGACACCTCGGCCAGCGCCTTGCGGGTTTCGGCGTCGGGTGCACCTGCCGTTGCGTCCGCGAGCGCGGACGCCGCCGACGCCAACGCCTGCTGATAGCGCGCCCGCATCAGGGGCGTCTGGTTCCCGCCGGACAGGAACGCCGTCGCCGCTGCAGCATCGGCGGCCGAGGACGCGGCGTAGAGGTTCTGCGCTGCGTAGGCGAAGGGCTCGGAGTGGTCGAGGACCGCTTTCTGCTCGGCGATCCGCCCGTTGAGCGCGGCGGCGCACACCACGCCCGCGACGATGCAGAGCGTCGCGACGGCGACCGCGATCAGCACTACCAATCCAGGTGTCGTGCGGGCGAAGCGCCGCGCCCATGCGCCGGACGCACGTGCGTCCAGCGTGAGTGGAGTGGCCGTCGTGATCATCACTGGCCCACCTTCATCGCCTGCGCAAACTCGAGAGCAAGGCAATGATGGCTCATTTCCCTCTCCCGTTCGGCGCTACTGACGCAATTGGTGCAGGTCAATCGATATTCGCCCGGCGCGGGGCGGGCGGGGAGAGTAGAGCGGTACTTGTATTTGGGTCGCCATCGCGGCTGCGACTACTCAAGGCCCGGGTTGGGCTGTCAGATTTCGCGGCCCGGGTGATTTCGTTAGGCCCACGCGGCTCTACCTGCTCTTTTAGGCTGTGTGGATGCGGTTGACGTGGCCGTTGGCAGGGCGCGGGGAGGAGTTGCGGCTCATCGAAGCCGCGCTCTCGGATGCGGATGCGTCCGGCGTGGTCATCAGCGGCTCGGCGGGCGTGGGTAAGAGCCGGATCGCGCGCGAGGCGCTGACCGGCGCGGCGGCCAGGGGTTGCGAACTCCGTTGGGTGGTCGGGACCTCGTGCGGACGGGGCATTCCGCTCGGTGCATTGGCGTCGTGGCCGGGGTTGGTCGGCGACGACAGCCTGCAGTTGGTGTGCAGCGTGATCGACTCGCTGACGGCCGCGTCGTCGGCCGGGCCGGTCGTGGTGGGTGTGGACGACCCGCACCTGCTCGACGATCTTTCGATGTTCGTTCTGGATCAGGTCGTGCAGCGCGGCGTCGCGAAGGTTCTGCTGACACTGCGGAATGACGAGCCGATTCCGGTTGCAATACAAGAGCTTTGGAAGCTCGGCGAGTTCGAGCGAGTCGATCTCGAGCCATTGTCACCGGACGCGTCGGCGGCGCTGCTGTCGGCGGTGTTGGGCGGTTCGGTGGACCCGCAGACAGCGAGAAGCCTGTGGCAGCTGACGCAGGGCAACATCCTGTATCTGCGGCACATGGTCGAGCAGGCGGTCACCGACGGGCATCTGGTGGAGCAGAACGGCTACTGGCAGTGGGTCGGTGAGCCGGACTTGCCGCACGGCCTTGTCGAGCTGGTCGAGACACGCATGGGCGCACTGCCCGACGCGGTCGGGGCCGTTGTCGATGCGCTGGCGATCGGTGAACCGATCGAGCTGGGAACGCTACGACGGATCGTCGATCCGGATGCCGTCGAACAGGCCGATCTGCGTGGCCTGATACGGCTCGACGATCTCGATGGGCGCATCGAGGTGCGGCTGGCGCACCCGCTGTACGGCGAGGTGCGCAGGAGGCGAGCGGCGGCGACGAGGCTGCGGCGGCTGCGGGGAATGCTGGCTGTCGAGCTTGCGGACGATGGCGGAGACGTGAGGGTGCTGGTTCGGCGCGGGGCGCTGCGCCTCGAGTCCGATTTGGATCCGGACGTCGAGTTATTGGTCCGAGCGGCGCTGGGCGCCATCGCGTTGGCGGATCTGGCGCTCGCCGATCGGCTGGCGGGAGCGGCGGTGCGGGCGGGCGGCGGACCCGAAGCTTCATTTCTGCGGGCGCACGCGTTGTCATGGCTGGGGCGGGGTGACGAAGCCGAAGAGCTGCTGGCGTCCGTCGTGGTTGCGGAGTTGAGCGACGAGGAGCGTGCCCGGTTCACGTACCTGCGAGCGAGCAATCTGCTGTGGGCGCTGGCCGATCCGGTGCGGGCGAAAGAGGTGATCGACGAGGGCGCGGTGGCCGTCGCCTCGGGCCTGGCGCGGAGATCGATCGACGCGGTGAGTGCGGTGTATTGGTTCGCGACGGACCAGCCGGACGCGGCTCTGGAGGTCGCGAAGAGTCTTGTGCTGGAGGAGTTGCCGCCGATCGTCGGCGCGGAGATGGCGTGGGCGCTCGCGACGATTCACGGGGACGCGGGTCGGACGGCGGAGGCCGTGCGCGTTGCGGAGGCGGGGTACGAGATCGCGATCCGGTGTTCGGATGCGCCCCACATGAGGTTCAACATCGCGGACGCACATGTGGGCGCGCTGGTGTTGGCGGGGCGGATCGCCGATGCGCTGGAGGTGGCGGAGTGGGGGCAGGGCCAGGCGGCGGACCTGTCTATGATACACGTCTGACGCG
>NZ_RARC01000056.1 GCF_003719305.1 Mycolicibacterium stellerae | reverse complement strand
GATCACAGCCCCAATCACCCACTCCCGGAAGGAATGCTGTGTCATCTGATGTATCAGATGACACAGCATTCCTTCCGGGAGTGGGTGATTGGGGCTGTGATCACGGCTGTGATCGGGAAACTTGCGCTGTCGAGCAGTCGGGGCACAGGCCCCAGTAGATGACCTCGGCCTCGTCGAGGACGAACCCTTCCAACAGACTGTTGTCGTCGGGGGTCAGGCACGGCGCATCGCCGACGGCACAGTCCACGTCGGCGATCACACCGCAGGACCGGCACACGACGTGGTGGTGATTGTCACCGACCCGCGACTCGTAGCGGGCCACCGAGCCGGAGGGCTGGATACGACGCACCAGACCGGCCGCGGTGAGCGTATTCAGCGAGTCGTAGACGGCCTGATGGGATACGTCGGGAAGATTTCCGCGCACGGCGCGGATGATCGAATCGGTGTCGGCGTGCGGATGTTCGTGCACCGCGGTCAACACCGCTACACGGGGACGTGTGACACGTAGATCGGCTCCGCGCAGCAGCTGCTGGAACTCCTCTGCCGTAGGCACGTTCGAAAGTCTTGTCCCTTTTCTGGAATAAGTCAAGAAATCTACAAGGCGCTTATTTGCAGCCAATCGTCGACCATGAAGCCGTCTCCGCGCGTCACCGCGGCGGCGCCGTAGTCCTCGTCGAATGCGCACGGATCGGCCGGCCGGTGCAGTTGTATCGGCGTATGGGTGAGGTCGCCGACGAAGACCGCGGACTTTCCTGCGTCGAGCCACACCGGGGCGATGCTGTCCGCCCACACGATCCGGCTGAGATCGTGGCGCGCCTGCTCATCGTCGGAGCGGGCAGGTGGCCGAGCGTCCGCGTGCTCGGGATCGAAGTAGCGGTTGTCGGCCTCAGGGATGACGTAACGCGCATTCGGGAATGTCGGCACCCAGGAATCGCCGTCCCGCTTGGTGTTCCACCCGACATGGTCGGTGTGCAGGTGTGTGTTGACGACGACGTCGACGGCTTCCGGTTCGACACCCGCGTGGCGCAGCGCACCGAGGAAGTCGGTGTTGAGGTGATGCAGCGGAGGCATCGCGGCGCGGTCTCGATCGTTTCCGGCCCCGGTGTCCACCAACACGGTCAGCTCGTCGACCTCGACGACCCAGGTCTGCAGCGCGATCCGCCAATGGTCGTCTTCCCAGAACGTCGCGTAGTCCGCGGGTACTCACGCCATGCATCTGGCGGTGTCTGCGGGAACAAGGTCATCGACAACCGGTCGATCTGCCACTCGACGACGCGAGTGACCGTTGCGGTACCCACCCGTACTCGGTTGACCACACCAGAACCTTAAAGCCATTGAGGGCTAAGGCCTACGCGCCGACGCGAATCCTGTTGGGCTTCCACAGCCCGCTGCGAGTCGCGGTGCCGAGTTCGATCGCGGCGGGCTGCGCGTCGACGATGGTGTCGAACTTGCGCAGCGATCCCCAGTCGCGGCCCCAGTCCCGCGACAGGTAGGTGGCCATCACATGGGCCCGTAGCAGCAGATCGGAGATGCCGAGCAGCCCGCCGTTGCGGCCGTCCTGCCAGGTGTCGGTGTCCTGCTTCTTCGCCGTGTAGTCCGGCGTGATCCGGAACTTCGGCACCTCGGTCACGCCGTTGGCGTGCAGCATCGGCTGCTGGCACGGGAACGCAAGCCCGACCGCCCAGTCCATCAGCACCGGCTGGCTCGAGCCGACATACTCCTGCAGCGAGCGAAGCTCCGGCACCCGCGGCGGGGTCACCGCGATCCAGTCGCCCGGTGTCAGCGACCGATCCTCGGCCACCACCCGCACGGCGGTGGCGTCGGCCGGAATCTCCGACCGGGGGAACCGCAGATTCCGCCAGGACGGAGCGACTGCGATGTCGTCGGGCACCAACCTCCCGGCCGGACTCGGTGCACCGTCGGGGCCGGGCCGCGCATACTCCAACTCGACTGTCTGGCCGTCGGTGTGCCCGTTGAGAACGCTGTTGCCCGCGATCGTGCCCGCGGCCGTGATCACCACAAGCGGGTGGGCGTCGTCCGGTGCCGGTAGCTGATACCAGGCCGAGGCCAGCTTGCTCTGCTGCTGTGCGCCGTCGGTGTAGGTGCCCGCAACGGGAACCCGCGCCGGGTCGAGGCCGTAGGGCAGCGGCACCGTCGATCCGTTGACGCCTGCGGTCTTGAGCTTCGCGGGCGCATCCCAGTCGTAGTCGGTGCCCGGCATCGGCAGCGTCACCCGAATCGCTTCGGCGACAATGCGATCGGGCACGCCGTTGGGGGTGAACCCGACCGGCTTGTCGCCGCCGAGCGGACCCAGCGGCCCGTAGTTCCCCGGCAGCGGCGCCATGAAGCCGTCGTTGCTGTCGGGTTCGACGAGCACGTCGTCGGCCAGCCCGCAGCCGCCGCTGAACGTCCGCAGGTTGGCCCATGCGTTCGAGTACGTCGGGTACTGCCGCACGACGCCGACGAGCATCGAGGCGACGAACACCACCACCATGAAGCCCGCCGCGATGGGGATCGGCGCAGCGGTCAGCGCACGTGCCAGGCGGCCCTCACCGCGGTCGCGCGGCGCGAAGTGCAGCCAGACCGTGTAGACCAGGGCAACGGCGAACATCGCGAAGAAGATTGTGCTGATGGTGATTCCGCCGATCTTCGGCATCGCGTTGTTGAACGGAACACCGAAACTCGAGACGTACCACCAGCCGTTGGTCGATGAGAAGCACAGCGCAAGCAGGAAAAGCACCGCGGACACGACCGCCATCCTGTTGCGGGACCAGCGAAGCACTTTCGGTCCAACCAGCACGGTGGCCAACGCTGCCATCGCCGCACCGACGGCGGCGAACAGCCCGAAGTGATGCACCCACTTGGTCGGGGTGAACATCAGGAAGAACATGGTGCCGAAGATGATGCCCATCAGGCGCCATGCGGGACCGCGGGCGACACCGGGAACACGCTTGCGGCGCAACAGGATGAACATGGACGCGAACAGGCTCAGCGCGGTGACCAGGAAGCCGAACCGTCGCGACAGCGAGCCGTCCACAGTCGGCAGGAACAGGTAGTAGTAGCGCAGGTTCTCGGTGTACCAGGCCTGGCTCGGGCCGATATCGGTGCGAATCCTGGTCGCCTCCAACACCGTTGCCAGTGTCTGGTCGGCGAACGTCACCGTCAGCACGATGGTGCCCGCCGCAAGCAGCGGTGCGACAAGCGGCCACGTGCCGACGATGCGATGCCTGCGCACCAGGATCCGCAGCAGCGGCCTGCCGCCGGCGAGCAGTGCCGCCACCGCGATCAACCCCGTCGGCTGGATACCGAGCGTGAATGCGGCGGCGATCACCGCCAGCGCCGCCGGTGTCATCCGGCCGGAGATGATGGCCCGCTCGATCAGCACGTAGGTGATCAGAGCGCCGACGGCGATCTGGCCCTCGGGCCGCAGGCCGTTGTTGAACGGCATCCATGCGGTGAGCAGCACAAGGCCCGCCGCCCACAGCGCCGGCTTGGACGACGCGACCGCGGGCCCCAATCGCGGCAACACCTCGCGCGACAGCAGCAGCCAGCACACAAGGGCGGAAATCAGGTCCGGCAGGCGCATCCAGATGCTTGCGTCGCTGACGTGGGTCATCAGCGCCAGCAGGTTGTAGTACCAGCCGAACGGGTCCTCGGGGCTGCCGAACCACCTGAAGTAGTTGGACATGTAACCGGCGTGGTCGGCGACGCGGGCCATGCCGAGGATGTAACCGTCGTCCGAGGAGTTGGCGCCCGCCACATGCCACAGCACGAACGTGCCGACCACGACGACGTCGGCGGCGGTGAACGTGCGCCAGCGCTGGGGGACCAGGCTGTGCATTCGCCTGCCGTCCAACCGGTCGAGGCGCCACAGCGCGATCAGCGCGACGATGGTGGCCGCGATGGCGCCAAGCATGGCCGCCAGCTTCAAAGGCGTTGGCTTGGTGGAGAACCGGGTGTCGATGGTCACCGACGCCGACAGTCCAGGCGGAGCAGGCCCGACCAGATCGCTGAACACGCCGACGATCTGCGGGCGCAGGTTCGGGTCGGCGAACCCGGTGCGCAGTTCCTCACCCGTTGTCGGGTCGGTGAGCCCGACGAACGTGGCGAAAGTTCCTGCGTCGGTCGAGGTGATCTCGATGCGGGAACATCCTGGGGTGTCCGCTGCGCCGACCACCCGTGCCCTCTGCACGCTCGCGACGACGACGTTGCGGTCGGTGATGTCCACTCGCTGCGGGGTGACGTTGACGAACAACGCGGCCAGCGCCGCCTCCTTGCCGCCCTTCGGCGCCGTGCTGAGCACCGTGCCGCCGGTGGGCGGCATCGAGCGGATGACGTCGCACGGCACCGTCACCGTCATCGACACCGGAACCTGTGTGATCAGCGGCGCCGTCACGTCATTGAGCTGACCGTTCTGCGGCCAGTTCAACGTCGCGGTGGTCTGAACCACCGGCAGCAGCGGCGTGGCGACCGACAACACGAAGCCGATCAGGCCCGCGATCGTCGCAACCCAGCGCGTGACCCGAATGTCTTCGCTCATGGCAGCGCCCTGATCGGTCCGCTGCGCGTCCAGCCCCGCACCGTCACCGAACCCTGGTCGATGACGGCGTCAGGTGCCTCGGACTCGGGGACCAGGCGGTAATAGCGTTCGATGGCTCCCCAATCGCGGTACCAGTCGTCGCGCAGATAGGAGGGCACGCTGTCGGAACGCAGCAGCGCCTTGGTGATCAGCAGCGGACCGCCGTCTTCGGACGACTGCCACTGGTTCGACGACACCACGGTCTGCTTGAGGTTCGGAAGGATGCGGTACTCCGGAAGTTGAGCCACGCCAAGGTGTTCGGAGAACGGGCGCTGGCACGGGAAGTTCGCGGCCGTCGCGATGTCCATCAGCACCGGGGTGTCCGATCCCAACATCTGTTGTGCAGTCTCCAGCACCGGCACCCGCGGCGGCGTGAACGCGAACCATTGGTCGGTGGACAGGTTGGGGTCGTCGGCGACGAGGCGCACGACGTTGGCCTCCGGCGGTGCCCACGCCATCGGGAAACGCAGGTTGCGCCAAGCCTTCTGCATGAAGATGTCGATCGGCTGCACCTGTCCGAGCGCCTGATACGACCCGTCGGGTCGGTGCACACCCCACTGCAGCTTCAGCGACTGGCCGTAGTTGAAGGACCCGTCTTCCTCGTAGTACCAGATCGCGCCCGCGGCAGCGACCGTCA
This sequence comes from Mycolicibacterium stellerae, assembly GCF_003719305.1. Taxonomy (GTDB): domain Bacteria; phylum Actinomycetota; class Actinomycetes; order Mycobacteriales; family Mycobacteriaceae; genus Mycobacterium; species Mycobacterium stellerae. The sequence continues at coordinate 10,618 of NZ_RARC01000056.1, read as the reverse complement.
CCAGCGGACGGTCCGGCGTGCGCGGCGGCAACTCGTACCAGGAGGAGGTGGCCTTGGCGGCGACGGTGTTCTCGTCGTAGCTGCCCATCACCGGCGTGCTCTTGGGGTCAAGACCGAACGGTAGGAAGACCCGTGACCCGTTGACCCCCTCTGGGCCGTACCCGCCGCTGGTGCCCGCGGCGTAGCCGACTCCCACGTTCGGCTTGTTGGGCGAGCCGTCGGAGTTCACCGTGCCGGGATTGGAGGTGACGGGCTCGGCGGGTTCCAACGTATCGCTGACGCCGTTGGGGTTGAATCCGACGGGGTTCTCGCCACCCAGCGGACCGTAGGTTCCGAAGCGTTGACCCGGAACCGGTTGCAACATACCGGCATTGGTGTCGGGCTCCACGAGCACGTCGTCGGCCATCGCACAGCTGGTGCTGCTCAGCCCGGACGCAAGCGCCTGCGCGTTGGCCTTTGCGGTGGTGTAGACCGGATAGCGTTGCGCGGCGCCCTTGGCCATCGACCCGACCTCGAGCAGGACCATGATGACCGCCACCACGAGCAGCGGGGTGGACGCGAGCGCGCGGTTGCGGCCCGTGTTGGCGACCTCGGTGTGACCGGCGTAGTCCATCCGGAAGTGCAGCCAGCCTGCCAGCAGGCCCGTCAGCATCGCGAGCACCAGGAAGATGAAGGTGACCGGGATGCCCGCGATCACCGGCTGCTTGTCGAACCACGGCACGCCGTAGTTGCCGACGTAGAACCACGCGTTGATACCCGATGTGGCCCAAGCCAATATGAACAGCAGCGCGGTCACGTACACCGCGAGGTTGCGTCGGGTGTGCAGGCCGACCCGGGCGAAGACGAACGCGGTGACCGCTCCAAGCGCACCCGCCAAACCGGCGAACGCACCGAACTGCACGGCCCACTTCGTGGGCGTGAAGTTCAGCAGCAGCAACCCGATCGCGCATGCGCCGATCAGCCGCCACACCGGACCCGATGCGACGCCGGGCAGGTTTCCGCGGCGCAGCAGCACGGCGATCATCCCGAACAGGCACAGCAGCATCACCAGCACGGCGAACCGGCGGGTCAGTGACGAGTCGGCACTGTCCTCGACGGTGAGGAAGTAGTAGCGCAGGAACTCCTGGTACCACGCGATGGTCGGGCCGACGACGTACTTGATGCGGGCCGACTCGGCGACGGTGGCCAGCGTCTGGTCGCGGAACACCACCACGAAGATCAGCGACAGCGACGCCGCCAGCGGGGCGATCTGGGCCAGCACGCCGTCGGCGGGTCTGCGGGTCGCGATGTTGCGGGCAATGGCCCTGGCGCCGACCAGGATCGGTGCCAGCGCGATGAGGCCCTGAGGGGCGGTCGTGACGCTGAACACCGCGATGACGATCGCCACGGCTGCGGGCCACAGCCTGCGGGTGCCGATGGCGTTCTCCACGAGCACCCACGCGGTGATGGTGCCGAAGGCGATCAGCGGTTCGGGGCGAAGGCCGTTGTTGAACGGCAGCCACGCGGCCAGGTACACCGCGCCTGCGGTGAGGACGGCGACCCGGTTGACCGCGATGCGCCTGCCGAGCCGGGGCAGCACGCAGCGGCTGATGATCAACCACGTCGCGATGGCGGCCGCGGTGGCGGGCAGCCGCATCCACACGCCGGCCGTGCTGATCGACGCCAGGTGTGCGAGCACGCTCTGGTACCAGTCGAACGGCGCCTCGCTGGCGCCGAAGAACCGGTAATAGTTGGGCGTGTAACCGGCGTCGGCGGTCACCCGCGCGATCGTGAGGTTGTAGCCGTCGTCGGATGACGTGGAGCCGATGACGTGCCACAGCAGCAGGGTGCCGATGACCGCGGCGTCGGTGATCCACGTGACGGGTCCGGCCCGGAAGAATCGGCGCCAAGCCCGTGGCACCCGTCTGCCACTTCTCCTATCCAGGACCACGAGCGCCACGATCGAAGCCAGCACCGAGGCGACGCCGAGCGCCATCACGGCCAGCTTCAGCGCCGTCGGTGTCGTGATGAACCGGGTGTCGATGTCGATGCGCGCCGACAGACCCTGGCCGGCCACTTTGAGGTCGGTGAAGATCCCGGCGACCTGAGGCTTCTTCTCAGGTGCCAGGGTGCCGGTCGCGCCGGGGATACCGACGAAGTCGGCGCCCACCTGTCCGGCGTTGGCCCAGATGTGCAGCGCGCTGCAGTTGCCCGCGGCCACCGCGGGGCGGGGTGCGGCGGCGGCCACGGTGTCGCGGAACGCGACGAACACCGTGTCGGCGGTGGCGCGGACGAAGAGGCCGCCCTTGGTGGCGTCGTTGGCTTCCCGAGGCACCGTGGAAAGCACGACACCGCCCTCTGCAGGCAACGTGGCGATGGCCTGACAGGGAATCGAGATGTCGAGCGCCTGCGGAGCCCCCGACACCAGCGGGGCGGTGATGTCGGAGACCAGCCCGTTGCTGCCGGGCGCCTGGGGCCACGAGATGGTGGCGGTGGTCTGCTTGACGGGCAGCAGCGGGACCAGCGCGCACAGCAGGACACCGGCAATTCCTGCGACGACGGCGACGAGCCGGGCGATGGCGGACGCGCCGGTCCGCTCAGATTCGTCGCGTGGCACGAGGGTCGATGTTAGGCGACGGACCTAATGACGCAGCGGCGCCGGGCTCCACAGCCCGCTTCGCGTGGCCGAACCGAGATCCAGGCGAGCCGGCTGGGCATCCCGGTAGTAGGGCGTGAACTGCTGAAGCTCGCCCCAGTCGCGGAACCAGTCGTCCTTCAGATAGGAGGGCAGCGTGGTCGCCCGCAGCAGCAGCTCGCTGATGCCGAGGGGTCCGCCGCCGACGTTGTCCATCACCGGCGAGTTCGCCTCGGCGCCGAACCGGTCCGGCAGGATCCGCCACTTCGGCACCTCGACGACACCGTTCTGGTGGTCATAGGGGCGCTGGCAGGGGAAGGCCATGCCGACCAGCCAGTCCAGCAGCACCGGGTCCTGTGAGCCGACGACGTCCTGCAGCGTCTTGAGCTGTGGGATCCGCGGCGGGGTGACGGCCATCCAGTGCTGCGGCGACAGGTCGTCATCGTTGGCGACCAGCCGCACCTGGGTCGCGTCGGCGGGGATCGCGGTCAGCGGTGCCCGCAGATTGCGCCACGCCGGCGGCGAGCCGACGTCGGCGAATCCGAGCGAGCCCTTCGGCTCACCGTCGTCGCCCGCCCACTGCACGACCACGTCGCTTGGGTCGAAGCGGCCCGCCGCCGACACCACGAGGATGGACGAGGACCGGTCGCGTTCGCTCCAGTCGGCGGGAAGCCGGTACCACGCCGAGCGCAGCAGCGCAGGCTGTTGCGTGCCGCTGCGCCAGCTGCCCATCACCGGCGTGCGGGCCGGGTCGAGGTTGAACGGCAGTCGTGCGCGGGATCCGTTGATTCCGATCCCCGCCGTTGTGCCGCCTTCCGTGCCTGCCTGGCCGCTGGACTCGTCCTCGTCGCCTTGCGCGCTGTCGGCGAAGTTACTCGAGGTGCCGGGTCCGCCGCCCGTCACCTCGTCGGCTGACAGGTTGGTGGGGATGTTGTTGGGGCCGAACCCTTCGCTGGTACCCGCGCCGAGGGCGTCGCGCGGCGTCGCACCCGCGGGCGTCAGCATGCCGTCGTTGGGATTCTGTTCGACCATCACGTAGTCGGCAAGGCCGCATCGCTTTCCGGCGAGCGCGCCGAGATTGGAGCGGCCGTTGGACCAGGCCGGCCACAGGTCGATCATGCCGAGGGTCAGCGACAACACCTCGAACGTGACCAGCAGCCACGTCGCAATCGCCAACGGGGACTGCAGGATCCGCGCCAACCGCCGCTCACTGCCGTCGGGCGGCGAGCGGTCATGGCCGTAGAAGTGGAACCACGCCGCCACCAGAAGCGCGGCGACGGCGAGGCCGAGCAGGAAAGTCGTGAAGCCGAAGTGCCACTCCGGGAACTGGTTCGACCACGGCACGCCGAAGTTGGAGACATACCACCAGCCGTTGACGCTGGCGAACGACAGCGCCATGACGAACAACACGGCTGCGGCGAACATCGACCGGTTACGCCGAGACTTCATGGCCGCCGCGGTGACGGCGACCGCGGCCAGCGCGCCGAGCGACCCGGCGAGGCCGGCGAACACCCCGAAGTGGTGGGTCCACTTGGTCGGCGTGAACATCATCGCCAGGAACGAGATGATGGTGATGCCGATGATGCGCCGACTCGGACCGGCGGCCGTTCCGGGAATCCTGCCCTTACGCAATGTCATTGCCACCGACACCGCCAGCGCGAGCAATACCGTCAGCACACCGAATCGGCGGGCGACCGACCCGTCCGGGGTGGCCATGAAAAGCCGCTCGTAGCGGATGTGTTCGTCGAACCAACTCAGGCTGGGGCCGACGGCCGACTTGAACGTGCTGGCCTGGATCTCCGCGGCGAACGTCTGGTCGCGGAAGATCAAGAAGATCGTGACCGTGCACGCCGCCAGCACGGGTGCCAGCAGTGCGAGGTAACCGAACCGTGAAGTATGGCTGGCCACAATGGTTTTCAGGGGGCCGACCGCGACCAGCAACGCGCCGACGGCGGCTATGCCTGTCGGGCCGGAGAACAGTGTCAGCGCTCCGATGATGATGGCGATCGCCACCGGGAGCACCCTGCTGGTTGCCACGCCGCGTTCGACAGAGCACCAGGTGAGCAGGATGCCCAACGCGATGATCGGCTCTGGCCGTAGCCCGTTGTTCAACGGCAGCCAGAACGCGAGGAACATGCCCGCCGCTGTCCACTTCGCCGCGGGGTTCGTCTTGACGGCGTGGCCGAGTCGCGGGATCACCTCGCGGCTGATCACCCACCAGCAGGTGAGTGCCATCAGCAGCGTCGGCAGCCGGACCCAGACGCTGTTGGTGCTGACGTGCGCCCACAACGCGAGCAGGTCGTAGTACCAGCCGAACGGCGCCTCCGGCGTGCCGAACCAGCGGTAGTAGTTGGCCATGTAGCCGGCATGCTCGGAGACCCGGGCCATCGTCAGGATGTAGCCGTCGTCGGACGTGTTGGCGCCGACGAAGTGCCACCACACCAGCACCGCGATGACGACCGCGTCCAATGGCCGGATCGACCACCATCGCGGCGGCAGGAACCGTTTGTGCCGCATCCCGTCGGCCGCGTCGAGCACGTGCAGCGCGCCGAGCGCGATGACCGTCATCGCGACGCCGACGACCATCACGATCAACTTCAGCAGGCTCGGGGAGGTGCTGTAGCGCGAGTCCACGGTGGCCGAGAACTGCAGCCCAGGCGGCGCGGGCCCGGCGAGATCGGTGAATACGCCGACGATCTGGGGCCGGAAGTCGTAGCCGCTGCGTTCGCCGCGAAGCGGGGCGCCTGGATCGTCGGTGTCGGGTCCGTTGACCAGCCCGACGAATTCGCCGGTGACCTTGTCGGCGTGCGCGGTGAACGTCAACTTCTCGCATGCCGGGCTGAGCACCTGGCTCAGCGGTGCGGTGACGACCGGTGTGTTGCGGACGATGACGAGAAGGTCATTGTTGACCCGTTCGATGAGCAGGCCGCGGTCGACGGCCTTCGGCGCCTGCTTGGGCACCGTCGACAGCAGCACGGTCCTGCCCGTGTTCTGCGGCCCTGCCAGCCCTGCGGCCGCCGAACAGGGGATGGTGATGTCCAGGTCGGTGGCCACGTAGCCGATCAGCGGCGCGTTGACGCTCTGCAGCACGTCGTTCTGGGGCCAGTTCAGCTGGGCGGTCGTCTGCTTGACGGGCAGGAAGGGCGTGGCGAGCGCGAGTGCGGCGCCGAGAAGCCCGGCGATGATGGCGACCAACCGCGCGGTGTGGTGATTGGTTTGGCGCGCCCCGTTTCCGACCACGGGGCTTGATGGTAATTGGCCGGGCTGCGGCGGCGTCTCGATGGCCATCAGCCGCCCTCGGGCAGCCGGATGGCCAACACGAACGGCCCGATGTCGGACACGCTGAAGCGGGGGTCGTCGAACAATGCCGCATCGAGCGCCACTTGGTAGCGACGGACGTTGGGCTGGTTGGGGTAAACGTCGGCGGCCAGCCGCAGGGTGTAGGCGTCGGACGAATCGCCGGCGCCGCCGCGGCGCATCAGGAACACCGTCGGCGCCTGCCACGGCAGCTTGTCGAGTTCGGCGATGAACTGGTCGGGGCGCTCAAGGGCTGCCAAGCGCTCGATCGCCGCGGCCCGCTCGTCGAACTGCGCAAGCGGGTTGGCGTAGTGCGACGTCAGGCCCTGGAAGCCGTAATAGGGGTAGTAGGAAAGGAAGCTGTAGTCGGCGGTCAGCACGACGGTCTCGTTGCGTGGTCGGCCCGTCACCTCCTGGATCCTGGCGTCGATCTCGCGGTAGTACTTCTCGGCACCTGGCGGGCGGCGATCGGCCCGCTGGCCGTATCCGTCGGTGTCGGTGTAGGCGACGACGATGTCGGAGCGCAGCACGTCGGGGATGTCCTGGGCGAAGGTGATGGCACCGATCGCGCCGACCGCGCCCGCTGCCACGACGACGCGTCGCCCGGTGTCGGCGCTGTAGCGGCGTGCCACCGCGATGGCGACCTCGATGAAGCCGAACACCCCCGCCGCGGTGAGCAGCACCGTCAGCGTCGGCTGGAGCCGGAAGGACAGCAGCGTGGTGCCCGCCAGCGTGGTCAGCATCGACAACAGCGACCAGGCGTAGACCGCGACGACGCCGAATGCCAGCCCGGCGGCACGTGTCGAACTGCGAGCACGGACGACGAGCCACAGCGTGCCGACCATGCACAGCGCGCCCAGCAGGGTGAACTCGAGCATCGGGAAGGACAGTTGCGCGCCGTCGGGCGGTAGGTAATGCAGCGCGGTACCGGAGTCGGCGGGCGCTCCACCGATGGCCGCCGACAGGTATGGCAGCCAACCGATCAGCATGATCGCGCCCGCGATCACACCGGCGACGGCGAGCCGCAGCAACGGCTCTGCGCTCCGGCGGGCAAGGGCGAGCGCCGCCGCCATGAGGGTGACGGTGAAGGCGGCGTAGCCGAGCAGCAGCGCATAGAACAGCGCGGCGATGCCGAGGAACAGGCCGACGCCGACCACTGCCGCCCACCCGCCTGCCCGCGATCGGCCCCGCAGCCCGGACCACGCCAACACCAGCACGGGCGGCAGCAGCACGGTGAGGACGGCGGCGTACGGCTCGGAGGACGTGTACGCCAGCGTCGCGGCGGCCGTCGCCGTCGTCACGATCAGCGCGTATTCGAATCGAATCATGCTCGCCCACAACACGAAAGCGACCACGACCGCGATGGCGATCGAGGTGATCGCCCACGGCTTGAACATCTCCCATGCCGGTGTGCCGGTCAGCGCGGCCGCCCGGCCGCCGATCCAGAACCAGCCCGCCGGATAAAACGGGGGCAGGCCGAAGTAGGTCATGTCGTGCAGCGCCGCGGTGTCGGTGAGGCGGGTCAGATACTCGGTGCGGAACTGCTGGTCGACGGAGATGCCGAAAAGGTAGAGCTTGGTGGCGCCGAGCGGCATGGCGAGCGTGACGACCGAGAATGCGGACAGGAACACGCACGCGCCCGCATGCGCCGCAAGTCGACGTCCGCGCCGCCACATCCAGCCGGAGGCGAGGAGCCCCGCCAGACAGGCGAACTGGCCGACAGTGGTAAGAGCGTGCAGCTGATTGGAGGAGTTGTATGCGGGCCACTCCACCCGGGCGATCGCGAAAAGTGAGATGGCCGAGACGATTACCGCGACGGCGCCTGCCACCGCCATCTGGCCGAGCACGGCCAGCGCGCCTCGCATCGTAGACCCGTCGGATCTCAGATGGGGAGCTTGCGGAAGATGGGACGCGGAACGTGCCGCAAGACCATCATCACGTACCTGAACGCCCCCGGCGCCCATACCAGTTCCTTGCCCTTGGCCGATGCCGTGACCGCCAGCTCGGCGACGTCTTCCTTGTCGACGGTGAACGGCGCTTCCTTGGCGCCGGTGGCCTTCCAGTGCTCGATGGTCGTGCTGGTGCGCACCTGTCCGGGACGGATCACCAGGACTCGAACGCCGAACTCCCGCAAGGCCTCGCCGAGGCCGAGGTAGAAGCCGTCGAGTCCGGCCTTGGTGGACCCGTATACGAAGTTGGACCGCCGCACCCGCTCGCCCGCAGCCGAGCTCATGGCGATGATCCGGCCGAAGCCCTGGGCCCGCATCTTCTCTCCGAGCAGGACACCGACGGAAATAGCTGCGGTGTAGTTGATCTCGGCGATCTGGACGGCCTTGCGCTGGTTCTGCCACAGCTCCTCGGCGTCGCCGAGAAGGCCGAACGCCACGATGGCGACGTCGACATCACCACCGGCGAACGCTGCGTCGATGACCTTGGGGTGGCTCTCGGTGTCGATACCGTTGAAGTCGATCCACTCGACGGACTTGGCGCCCGCGGCCTTCATCTGCGCGATGGCATCGTCGCGCTTCGGATGGCCGGGAAGGTCGGCCAGCACGACGCGCGCGGCAGCGTTGCGCAGGTAGCGCGCGCAGATCGCGAGACCGATCTCGGATGTCCCGCCCAGCAGCAGGATGTTCTGGGGGTTACCCGTGGCATCAAACACCATGTGTGCACACCATTTACAGAAGCTCCAAACGTCGGGCCATGTCCGAGGCGAATACACCGTCGGGATCGACTTTGCGGCGCACGGCGATCCACTCGTCGATGCGTGGGTACATGGCGTGAAACATCTCGGCGGTGGTGCGGGAGTCCTTGGCGGTGTATAGCCTGCCGCCGAACTCCAACACCCGGCGGTCGAGTTCGTTGAGTAGTTCGTTGATGCCGCTCTTCATCGGAAAATCCATCGCGACGTTCCAGCCTGCTATCGGAAAGCTCAGCGGCGCTTGGTTTCCGGGGCCGAACAGCTTGAAGACATTGAGTGCTGAGTAGTGTCCACTGGCCTGGATGTCGCGGATGATCTGCTTGAACTCCTCGACAGCCGACAGTGGGACCAGGAACTGATACTGCGCGAAACCGGCGGGCCCATAGCCACGGTTCCACTCGCCGAGCAGATCAAGCGGATGATAGAACTGCGTGAGGTTCTGGACCTTGCCGCGGTAATGACCGCCTCGCCGGTAGTACAGCTCGCCGATGGTGCTGAGCGTGAACTTGTTCATCAAGCCGTTCGGGAAGATGTCGGGCACCGTCATCAGCTGTGGCGCATCAAATTTCAGCGGGTTTTTGGCCAGCTTCTCGGGCAGCTCGTCGCGAAGCGCCAGTCGGCCGCGGGTGATCGCGGCGCGGCCCAGTTTCGGTGGCGGGCTGATCGCGTCGAACCAGGCGCTCGAGTACGTGTAGTTGGCTTCACTGCCGTCGCTGTGGAAAGCGATGGTCTCGTCGAGAGTCGACGTGTTGTCACCGTCGTTGATGAAGTACGCGGTCTCGGTCGGTGTCATCTCCAGCACCACCCGCAGGATGATGCCGGTCAGCCCGTTGCCGCCGACAGTCGCCCAGAACAACTCACTCTCCGGGCCGTCGGGGGTGAGTCGAGAGATCTCGCCATCGGCCCTCAGCAGATCCATCGCCCGGACGTGATTGCCGAAGCTGCCCGCGCTGTGGTGGTTCTTGCCGTGAATGTCGCAGGCGATCGCGCCGCCGATGGTGACCTGGCGGGTGCCGGGGAGCACCGGCACCCACAGCCCGAACGGCAGCGCAGCCTTCATCAGCGTGTCCAGGCTGACGCCGGCGTCGAGGTCCACCATGCGGCTTTCGGCGTCGATCGAGTGGATCTTGTTCACCGCCGTCATGTCGACGACCAGGCCGCCGCCGTTTTGGGCGTTGTCCCCGTAGGACCGGCCCAGACCTCTGGCGATGACGCCGCGGGAACCGCCTTCGGCCGCCTTGGCGACGGCCTTGGCGATCAGCTCCTGATCCGGGGTCGACAGCACATGGGCCACGGTCGGGGCGGTGCGGCCCCAGCCGGCCAGGCTTCGTGAGGTGGTCGGAAACATCGTGACGAGGGTACCGTGCGGTTTCTCGTGCTCACTTCAAGCGGAAGATGACCATCCGCTGCACGATGAAGTTGATCACCGTCGCAGTGCCCTGGGCGATGACGAACGCGACCACTACGGCGGTTGGCGTGTAGTCGAGTAGCCGCAGGAAGAGGTGGTTGAGTCCGACCTGGACGACGAAAGTCGTGATGTAGAGGGCCCACACCGCGGCCAGCCGTGCGGTGCTGGGCGGGGCCTGGAACGTCCACCGCCTGTTGAGCAGGTATGCCGTAGTGGTTCCGGCGATCCAGCCGATGGTTTTGGCAAGGTCGGGCTGCATCCCGGCGATTCGGTAGAGCAGCACGTAAAGCCCGAAGTCGACGACGGCCGAGAACCCGCCGGTGACGATGAACCGCCATATCTGAGTCGTGAGGCTCAGGTTCGGCGGCATGGGAGGCTCGGCCACCCGGGCAGCCTACTCAGTAGGGCGGGATGTCGACTTCGTTGAGTCTGCGTTCGGCTTTGATGCGCGCGGCTTCGTCGGCGGTGCGGGTGCGTTGTCGGCGGGGCATCATCAGGCCGCGATGTTCGGCGTTGGGTGGGGGTGGTTGGCCGGTGGTGGGTGGGAGCTCGGCGGTGGTGACGTTCCAGGTGGGGAAGAACAGCCGGCTGCCGGGGT
>NZ_RARC01000055.1 GCF_003719305.1 Mycolicibacterium stellerae | reverse complement strand
ACCACAACCACCACCACCACCACAACGACGACAACGACAACGACGACGTCCCCGCCGGCACCCAAACCGGAACCCGAGCCCGAACCCAACCCGCCCGCCGACGGGGCTTAGCGGAGGTCTGCGATGGCCGGGCCTGCGCCTGAAGCACTGACCGACATACCGCCTGCGGCCCGCAACGCCGTCTCGGCGCTCACAGCCGCGCCCACCGAGCCGGTCAGAATCCTGGTGTCGGGCGGCATCGGAACGGGCAAGAGTTCCGTCCTTGCGATGGTGCGGAATGTGTTGCGGTCGGCCGACGTTGGGGTGTTGACGCGTGCGCCACGTGCGGGTGACGATCCGCAGTCCGCGATCGTCATCGATGACGCGCACCTGCTCGCCGACGACGATCTCGCACAGCTCGCCGAACGGGTGTCCGATCCGGGCTCGACGGTGGTTGTTGCCGCCGAACCGCTCGTTGCGCGGCAGGCATTGCGGGCGCTGGCCACCGCGCTCGAACGCGAGAACCCCGTGATAACGCTTGGCGCGTTGACCGCGCCCGACGTCACCGAAGCCGCCGGATTGGCCGCCGCGGGCCAGTCGGCAACGGAAATCGTTCGGGCGCTGATGCTTTCGACCGCAGGTCTGCCATTCCTGCTCCGGCCCGCTATCGCCGCCGCGGTATCGGCCAACGGCGAGCCTGCGGTCAACGCCATCGTGGAGGCGGCCAAATTCGCGCTGATCGACCGGATGCGCCGGGTCGACGAGCCGGTTCTCGATACCCTGCTGGTGTCGTCACTGAGCCCGGACCTCGGCCCCGACGACGTCGCCGCGGCACTTCATCTTCGTTCGGATGAGGCGCAACGGTTGGTGGACCGCGCCCGGGCGAGCGGACTCATCGAACCCTCGCACAGCGAGGCGTTCCTACGGTCGGTCCATCTCGCCGTCGCCGCGATCATCGGCGCAGCACGGCATCACGACATCGAGCTCGCCCTTCTGTCGTCCCAGATCGAACTGACAACGCTGTCAACGGATCTCGCGTTGAGAATGGCCGATCACGGGTTGCGCGACGATCGTCTGGCCAACGCATTGGCCGGCCTCGCATCTCATCACCGGAGCCAGCCGGCAAAGGCCGCGCAGCTTTACCGCGCGGCGGCTGAAGCGGGAGCGACCGCGGTCAGCGCCCGACTCGCCGACGCGCTGGCGATGACGGGCGACTGCGCGACCGCGGGCCGGTTGGCCGACGAGATGCTTGCCTCCGACGACGCCGCCGAGCGTGCCGCAGCCGTCCGTATCGCGGCGAGCATCGCCGTGCATGACGGCAGTGCCGCCCAGGCGGCCGATCTGTTCCGATGGCTGGGTCCCTACCCCGACGCCTTTGTCAGCGCAGCGAACGCCGTCGTATCGGTAGCATCGGGCGACGCGCAGGCCGCTCGGCTCGCGTTGAGCACCGAAAGTGCCGGTCCGCCAACGTCAACCGCGCGCGCAGCACACAGCCTCGCCGAGGGACTGCTGCTGTCCCTCGACCAACCGTTCCCGGTCGCCGTCGCCCGTTTGGGACAGGCCATCACGACCGAACAACAACAGCCCGGCGTCGCACCGGACAGTCCGGCCGCTCTGGTCACGCTGGCAGCGCTGCATGGTGGCGACCCGGTCCGTGCCCGCAGCGTCATCGGGCGTGCGGTGCGCTCCGGCGGACAGGACGACGCCTTCTCGGCTCACCGGCACCGGCTTCTGCTCGGGTGGGTGCGCATGCAAGACGGTCAGCTTGGTGCGGCGATGGCCGACGCCGCGTCTGTCGCAGACGTGACACTGCATCGCCGCGATGCGTTGTGGGCGGCGGCACTCAACACGGCCATCGCCCGCCGCAGCGGTGACGGCGGAGCAGTTCAGAAGCATTGGTATGCCGCTATCGAGGTGCTGGCCGAGTACTCCGTCGACCTGTTCTCGCTGCTTCCACTCGGCGAACTGTGGGTCGCCGCCGCGCGGATGCGCCAGGTGGATCGGCTGCAGCACACGCTCGACGAGGCGTTCGCCGTCATCACCGCGCTGGGCAACCCGGTGCTGTGGTCGGTGCCGCTGCACTGGGCAGGCGTACACGCGGGGATTCTGGCCAACTCCCCTGAAGCTGTCGCCCCCCACGGCCATGCGCTGACGGCTGCGGCGGGTACCAGCGCGTTCGCAAGGGCGCTTTCCGGCGCGGGCCGGACCTGGCTGCGGGTGCTGGCCAACCACGTCGACGTCGACGAGGTCACCGCCGCCGCTCGGTCGCTCTCGCAATACGGGCTCACCTGGGACGGGACCAGGCTGGCCAGCCAGGCCGCCCTGCACGGTCCCGACGGCCGGGTGTCGGGAGCGATGCTGCAGCTTGCGCGTGACCTCAAGCAGACCGTCGCCCTTGATGAGCAAGTCGAACCCAAGTCAGCGTCGACCACCCCGTCGTCGACTCCCTCCTATGCGCGGTTGTCCAACAAGGAAACCGAAGTCGCAAAGTTGCTGCTCAACGGTCTGCCCTACAAGATCATCGGGGAACAGCTGCTGATCTCACCCAAGACCGTCGAACACCATGTGGCGCGCATCCGCCGCCGGTTGGGGGCGGAATCTCGGTCGGAGATGCTCTCGATGCTGCGGGCGCTGCTGGCCACGCCCAGCTGACCGGCCGCTAAATCCCCTAACGTCCCAAGATCCCCTAATCGAGTTCCCCCATAGGCCTCATCTGAGCACCGGGGTGGGCACCGATCCGCGGCGGCAGTCTGGCGCTTACGGTCGATCCAATCGTTCCGCGACCAACCCGACGCAGAGGTGTGACATGTCCAATCCACAAGGCGGGAGGGGCAATTCGCTTGGCCTGACCATTGGCGCCACCAACCTCGCCGGCACGGGCGACGGTCAACGCCCCGTCATTCGCCCATCGACGGTGACGCTGGAGCGGGGTGTGACGCTCACCGGGTTCGTCGACCGCGTCGGCGATCCCGTCCCGATGGTCGCCCAGGACGGTTCGCGGCACCGGCCGGAGGTTCTGCTGGTGGAGGCGCTCGACGGGGTGGCCCGCAACGCGGCCAAGGCGCCCGTGTCGGAGGTCGCGGTGGCGGTACCCGCGCATTGGCCAGCCCCGATGGTCGAGGCGCTGCGCGGCGCGATGCGCAGCAAGCCGGGTCTGGCTCGCTCGCCGCTGGTATCCGACGCCGCGGCCGCGTTGACGGCCCTGCGTTCCAATCCCGGGCTCCCCACCAAGGGCGTCATCGTCCTGTGCGACTTCGGCGGCAGCGGCTCGAGCATCACGCTGGTCGACGCGGCCGCCAAGGACGCTCCGATCGGCGACACGGTGCGCGTGCCCGACTTCTCGGGCGACCAGCTCGACCAGGCCATCTTGTCCAGGGTCGTGACGGGTGTCTTCGAGGCGTCGAAAGCCGACCCGGCGGGCACCTCGATGGTCGGATCGCTGAGTCGACTGCGCGACGAATGCAGGCAGGCGAAGGAACGGCTGTCCGACGAAACGGCGACGGCGATCGTCGTCGACGTGCCCGGCCTCGAGACGACCGTGCGGATGACGCGGATGGAGCTCGACAACCTGATCGACGAGCCGTTGGACGAGTTCATGGCGGCATTGCTCGACACCCTCGAGCGCAATCGGATTCCGATGGCCGATGTTTCAGCGGTTGCGACCGTCGGCGGCGGTGCCCGCATCCCGCTGGTCACGCAGCGGCTCTCCGAACACCTCCGCACGGCGGTCGTCACCACCCCGCAGCCACAGCTGACGGCGGCCGAAGGCGTGGCGCTGATCGCGGACCGCAGCCAGATCGTCGAGACGGCAACGGCCATGGCCCCTGCCGCGCCTGCGACGGCCACCGTCTCCGCGGCGGCGTTCGCAGGGGGCGCCGCGTCGTCGACCGTCGGCGCATTGGCTTGGTCCGAGGTCTCCGACGACGCCGACGACATCGGCCACGACATCCGTGAGACCGAACCGCATTTCGACGAGCCTTTCGTCGCCGCACCGGCCGACAGCCGACCCGAGGTGCACTTCCAGCACGACGAATGGGAAGAACAAGCGCAGCCGCGTCGGCGCAGCCCGGTTGTGGTGTTCGGCCTCGCCGCGGCTGCGGCCGTCGTCGCCGCCGTGGTCTTCGGGCTGACGACCTTCACACGGGACACCCCCACCGTGCCTGCAGGCACGTCGCAGAGCATCGCGCCGGCACCCGCACCCGTCACGGAGGCCCCTGAGCCCGCGGCGGCGGCGGTAGCGCCCGCGCCGACGCAGGCCCCTGTCGTCACGACCGTGGTGGCCCAGCCCCAACCGCGTGCTGCGTCACGGCCGCAGCAGCAGGCGCCGGCCGTTGCGCCGGCAGCTCAGCAGCCTGCCCCGGCCCCTGAAGCGCCGGCTCCCGCGCCCGCACCGGCTCCCGCACCCGCGCCTGCTCCGCCGGCCCCTGCTCCCGAGAATCCGGCACCCCCGACCGATCCCGGCACGGGAACGCCTCCGATCGACCCGGGCACCGGCGGTGGCGGCACCGGAACGCCGCCGATCGATACCGGAACCGGCGGAACGGGAACAGGAACCGGGGGAACCGGCGGAACGGGAACCGGAACCGGGGGAACTGGCACCGGCGGAACGGGAACCGGAACCGGGGGAACTGGCACCGGCGGAACGGGAACCGGAACCGCGGGCACCGGCACCGAGGCGGGCACCGGCGGTGCGGCGACGGCTCCGGCAAAGCCCGGTCTGCTGGCGCCGATATTGGAGCCGGTGTTGAGCCCTGCGCCCTAGTAAGGGCAGCCTTCGTAGCGGCCATTCCGGGCGAGATGCAACTATGAGCAGGCATCGAGCATAAGTTACTGGCGGGTAACTTTAGATAAGTTACTATTCGGTAACTTAGACACCGGGAGGCACGCGGGTGGACACCCATACGCTGATCAGGCTCGTCGTTGGGCTCGGGATGACCGCAATTGTGCTGGTCTTCGCCGCCCGCCGAATCCTATGGCTGACCAACCTGATCCGGTCCGGTCAGAAGACCAGCGACGAGCGCGGCCGCAAGAACGAACTCGGTACCCGCATCGCAACCCAGATCAAGGAAGTGTTCGGGCAAACCCGGCTGCTGAAATGGTCGATCCCCGGCCTTGCGCACTTCTTCACGATGTGGGGCTTCTTCATCCTCGCCTCTGTCTACCTCGAGGCGTACGGCCTGCTGTTCGTACACGATTTCCACATCCCGCTGGTTGGCCGGTGGGACGCGCTGGGCTTCCTGCAGGACTTCATCGCACTGTCCGTGCTGGCGGGCATCACAACCTTCGCGATCATCCGGCTACGCACCGAGCCCAAGGAACACGGCCGCGACTCCCGGTTCTACGGATCGCATACCGGCGGCGCATGGCTGATCCTGTTCATGATCTTCAACGTCGTCTGGACCTACGCGCTCGTTCGTGGCTCGGCCGTGAACACCGGCAACCTGCCCTATGGAAACGGCGCGTTCTTCTCGCAGTTCATGGGTTGGGTGCTGCACCCGCTCGGCCATACCGCCAACGAGTGGATCGAAACCGTCGCGTTGCTGCTGCACATCGGCGTGATGCTGGTGTTCCTGCTGATCGTTCTGCACTCCAAGCACCTGCACATCGGCCTGGCACCGCTCAACGTCACCTTCAAGCGGCTGCCCAACGCGCTTGGCCCGTTGCTGCCGGTGGAGTTCAAGGGCGAGCCGATCGACTTCGAGGATCCCGCCGAAGACGCGGTGCTCGGCCGCGGCAAGATCGAGGACTTCACCTGGAAGGGCTACCTCGACTTCACCACGTGTACGGAGTGCGGGCGCTGTCAGTCCCAGTGCCCGGCGTGGAACACCGGAAAGCCGCTGTCCCCCAAGCTCGTCATCATGAACCTGCGCGACCACCTGTTCGCGAAGGCGCCATACATCCTCGACGACAAGGAAACTCCGCTCGAGAACACCCCTGAGGGTGGCGTCGGCGAGAAATTGCGCGGCGAGAAGCACGACGAGGAGCACCACGTTCCCGAGTCGGGCTTCGAACGCGTCATGGGCTCGGGCCCGGCACAGGCCACCCGTCCGCTCGTCGGCACCGCCGAGCAGCTCGGCGTCATCGATCCCGACGTGTTGTGGTCGTGTACCACCTGCGGCGCGTGTGTCGAGCAGTGCCCGGTGGACATCGAGCACATCGACCACATTGTCGACATGCGCCGCTACCAGGTGATGATGGAGTCGGAGTTCCCCGCCGAGCTCGGTGTGCTCTTCAAAAACCTTGAAACCAAGGGTAATCCGTGGGGGCAGAACTCCAAGGATCGCACGAACTGGATCGACGAGGTCGAATTCGACGTGCCGGTGTTCGGCAAGGACGTCGACACGTTCGAGGGCTACGAATACCTGTTCTGGGTCGGCTGCGCGGGCGCATACGAGGATCGCGCGAAGAAGACGACCAAGGCCGTCGCCGAACTACTCGCCGCCGCGGGGGTCAAGTACCTGGTGCTCGGCGAGGGGGAGACCTGCAACGGTGACTCGGCCCGCCGGTCAGGCAACGAGTTCCTGTTCCAGCAGCTCGCCGCGCAGAACGTCGAGACCCTAAACGATCTGTTCGAAGGCGTCGAGCGGGTGGACCGCAAGGTCGTCGTCACCTGCCCGCACTGCTTCAACACGCTGGGCCGCGAATACCCGCAAGTGGGCGGCAACTACACGGTGCTGCACCACACCCAGCTGCTGAACCGACTGCTGCGGGACAAGAAGCTGGTCCCGGTGAAGCCGGTTGACGGTGAGGGCTCCGACATCACCTACCACGACCCGTGCTACCTCGGCAGGCACAACAAGGTCTATGACGCGCCCCGTGAACTGATCGGCGCGTCCGGCGCCAAGCTCACCGAGATGCCTCGGCACGCCGACCGCGGATTGTGCTGCGGCGCAGGCGGTGCCCGCATGTGGATGGAAGAGCACATCGGCAAGCGGGTGAACCACGAACGCGTCGAGGAGGCGTTGGACACCGGTGCGTCGAAGATCGCCACCGGCTGCCCGTTCTGCCGCGTGATGATGACCGACGGCGTCGACGACGTCGCCGCGGCCAACGACCTGCCCAAGGCCGAGGTTCTCGACGTGGCACAGCTGCTGCTCGGCTCGCTCGACACGAGCTCGGTGACGCTGCCCGAAAAGGGCACTGCTGCAAAGGAAGCCGAGCAGCGCGCAACGAAGAAGGCCGATGAGACGCCGGTCAAGGTGGAGGCCGCGACCGTCGAGGCCGAACCCAAAGCCGAACCGGAAGCCGAGCCGGAACCGAAGACGGACGCAGCGACTTCGGCAGAATCCAAGCCGGTGACCGGCCTCGGCATCGCAGGTGGTGCAAAGCGTCCAGGTGCGAAGAAGACAGCTGCCGCGCCCGCCGAGGCGAAGACAGAAGCGCCCGCCGAAAAGCCCGCAGAGGTGTCTGCGCCCGCAAAGGGACTCGGCATTGCTGCGGGCGCCAAGCGACCCGGGGCCAAGAAGGGGGCACCCGCACCCGCCGAGGCGAAGGCAGAGGCACCCGCAGAGGCGCCCACCGAAAAGCCGGCCGAGGCACCCGCCAAGCCCGAACCCGAGGTCAAGGGCCTCGGCATCGCCGCGGGCGCACGCAGGCCAGGGGCCAAGAAAACCGCAGCCGCACCCGCCGAGGCGAAGGCGGAGGCGGAGGCACCCGCCGAAGCGCCGGCAGAGGCACCCACCGAAAAGCCTGCGGAAGCACCCGCCAAGCCAGAACCCGAGGTCAAGGGCCTCGGCATCGCCGCGGGCGCACGCAGGCCGGGAGCCAAGAAGCCACCTACGGCGCCCGCCGCCAAACCCGCTGCGCCGCAGCCGGAACCGGAATCCGGCGGCGAATCCGCTCCTGCGCCTGAGCCTTCCAGCGAGGGCAACGGTGACACGCCGACACCCCCGGTGAAAGGCCTTGGCATCGCAAAGGGTGCGCGCCCGCCGGGCAAGCGCTGACGTCGGCGAAGGTCACATCCCGGTATCGGTCGGCAAATTCAGTTTGCCATCAATGAGACGATGAACGACGTGACTACCCATCAGGTGCCCTGGCACGGGACCGGCCAGCATCCGCGGCAGCGCACGTTCACGCAGTCGTCGAAGCTGCAGGACGTGCTGTACGAGATTCGCGGTCCGGTGCATGAGCATGCGGCCCGACTGGAGGCCGAAGGCCACCGCATCCTGAAGCTCAACATCGGCAATCCGGCGCCGTTCGGGTTCGAGGCGCCCGATGTGATCATGCGCGACATGATCCAGGCGCTGCCCTACGCGCAGGGTTACTCGGACTCCAAGGGCATCCAGGCCGCCAGGCGCGCCGTCTTCACGCGTTACGAACTCGTCGACGGGTTTCCCCGCTTCGACGTCGACGACGTGTATCTGGGCAACGGCGCCTCCGAACTGATCCAGATGACGTTGCAGGCGCTGCTCGACAACGGCGACCAGGTGTTGATCCCGGCCCCGGACTACCCGCTCTGGACCGCGTGCACCTCGCTGGCAGGCGGCACCCCCGTCCATTACCTGTGCGACGAAACACAGGGCTGGATGCCCGATATCGCCGACATGGAGTCGAAGATCACCGACCGCACCAAGGCGATCGTGGTGATCAACCCGAACAATCCCACCGGTGCCGTGTACAGCCGTGAAGTCCTCACAGCGATAGCCGATCTCGCGCGCAAGCACCAGCTGTTGCTGTTGTCCGACGAGATCTACGACAAGATCCTCTACGACGACGCGAAGCACATCGCGACGGCATCGGTGGCACCGGACCTTCTCACGCTGACATTCAACGGCCTGTCGAAGGCTTACCGGGTGGCCGGATACCGGTCGGGATGGCTGGTGATCACCGGCCCCAAGGAGCACGCCGAAAGCTTCATCGAGGGCATCAGCCTGTTGGCCAATATGCGGCTCTGCCCCAACGTGCCCGCCCAGTACGCCATCCAGGTCGCCCTTGGCGGCCACCAGAGCATCGAGGATCTGGTGCTGCCCGGCGGGCGTCTCCTCGAGCAGCGCGACGTCGCGGTGGCCAAGCTCAACGAGATCCCCGGGGTGTCGTGCGTGAAACCGCAAGGGGCCCTGTACGTCTTCCCCCGGCTGGACCCCGAGGTCCATGCCATCGTCGACGACGAACAGCTCGTGCTGGATCTGTTGCTGCAGGAGAAGATCCTGATAACTCAGGGCACCGGGTTCAATTGGCCCACGCCCGATCACCTGCGCATCGTCACCCTGCCGTGGGCCCGCGATCTCGCCAGCGCCATCGAACGACTCGGCAACTTCCTGTCCAGCTACCGCCAGTAACCGCCTATCCAGGTCCTGCCTCTACCCTCGTGCGGGTGACGCATTCGCACGCCCACTCGCACACCCTGCGCGGACCGTCTCCGTTTGGACCGTTGGCCGCAAAGATCGTCGTCGGGTTACTGATCGCCATCGGGGTCGCGGTCCTGGCCGGCGCCGCATGGCTCTGGCCAAGCCAGCAGAAGGTCGACATCCCACTGCCTTTCCAGAATGCCGCAGGCGGTGCGGTCACCACCGAGGCTGGGCACGTGTTGTCCAGCAGCGCCGCAGCCTGCGGTGACCAATCGGTCGGAGGGGTGCTGACGACCGAACCAAAACCCACCCAGAGCGACGACGCGCATTGTGTGCAGTCGCTCATAGCGATCGACTCCGGCCCGAATGAGGGCGCCAACACGTTACTGGAGTTCGGCGGCGGGGCCGGCCAGCCGCAACTGGCGGTCGGTGAAAACATCCGGATCACCCGCGTGGTCGACCCGACCGGAACCACGACCTACTCCTTCTACGACTACGAGCGGAAGTGGCCGCTGATCGCGATGGCAGTCGCATTCGCGGTGGTGGTCGTGGCGGTCGCCAGGTGGCGCGGCTTTCGCGCACTGGTCGGCATCATTGTCGCGTTTGCGGTGCTGGTCGTGTTCATGTTGCCGGCGCTACGCGATGGAGGCGCCGCGATCCCTGTCGCCTTGGTCGCCTCGGCCGCGATCCTGTACGCGGTGATTTACCTGGCGCACGGTGTGAGCCTGCGCACCAGTGCGGCGCTGCTCGGCACTTTGACTGCGCTGCTGCTCGCCGCGGGGTTATCCTGGGCGGCAATCGAATTGGCTCATCTGACCGGGCTATCCGAGGAAGAGAACAACGCGGTCGCAACCTACCTCGGCAATGTGTCGATCACCGGGCTGCTGCTGGCCGGGTTCATCATCGGCTCGCTCGGTGTGCTCAACGACGTCACCGTCACCCAGGCGTCGACGGTGTTCGAGCTGGCCGAGGTCGGCGACGGCAGCTCACGTCGGGGCATCTTCCTTGGCGCCATGAGGGTGGGCCGCGACCACATCGCCAGCACCGTCTACACGCTGGTGCTGGCCTATGCCGGCAGCGCGCTGCCGCTGCTGCTGCTGTTCAGCGTCGCCAACCGGTCGCTTGGCGATGTACTGACCAGCGAGACCGTCGCCATCGAGATCGCCCGCTCCGCCGTCGGCGGTATCGCGCTCGCGCTTTCGGTGCCGCTGACCACGGCGATCGCGGCGGTGCTCGCCAAACCCGGCGGCACTACCGACGTTCCAGCAGCTCCAACAGGTAGGCGCCGTATCCCGACTTGAGCAGCGCGTGCGCGCGCTCCGCGAGCTGGTCGTCGTCGATGAAGCCGACGCGCCACGCCACTTCCTCGGGCACGCTGATCTTCAACCCCTGCCTGCGCTCGATGGTGCGGACGTAGTCGCTGGCGTCCAGCAGCGAGTCGAACGTTCCGGTGTCCAGCCACGCAGTGCCCCGGTCGAGCACTTCGACAGAAAGCCTGCCCCGGTTCAGGTAAGCCTGGTTGACCTCGGTGATCTCGTATTCGCCTCGGGCCGACTTCTTCAGCGAGCGGGCGATCTCGACGACGTCGTTGTCGTAGAAGTACAGGCCGGGCACCGCGTAGTGCGACTTCGGCGTGGCGGGCTTCTCCTCGATCGACAGCGCGGTGCCGTCGGCGGCGAACTCGACGACACCGTAGGCCGACGGGTCGGCCACCTGGTAGGCGAAAACCGCTCCGCCGCTGACGTTTTGGTACCGACGCAGGCTGGTGCCGAGGCCGGGCCCGTAGAAGATGTTGTCACCCAACACCAAGGCCACGGAGTCCCCACCGATGTGGTCGGCGCCGATGACGAAAGCCTGGGCGAGGCCGTCGGGTTGCTCCTGCACCGAGTAGGTCAGGTTGATGCCGAACGCCGAGCCGTCATCGAGCAGCCTGCGGAAGTTCGGCGCGTCGGCGGCGGTGGTGATCACCTGGATGTCGCGGATCCCCGCCATGATCAAGGTGGAGAGCGGGTAGTAGATCAACGGCTTGTCGTAGACCGGCATCAGCTGCTTGCTGACGCCCATCGTGATCGGATACAGGCGGGTGCCCGATCCGCCTGCCAGAATGATCCCCCGCATCAGCCCGCGAGGTCCTCTTCGGTCAGCTCGGTCGCCGCCAGCGCCGAGCGCAGATCGGCGTGCCGGAACACCGAGGTGACGTGGTCGCGTACCACCCGGAAGGCCACCGCGTCGCCGTCCTGTTCCTCGGCGACCACCACGCCGTCACGCACATACATCCGGCCAGGGTCGGCGGCGGTGACGCCTAGCGAGCCCGCCCATTCGCGCAAGGCCTGGTGGCCCTGGCCTGCCCCGTTAGCGTCGCCGAACTCGATATCGTCGCTTGACACCTGCAGCAGCGTGTCGAAGTCCCCCGCGTTCAGCGCGTCGTGCCAGGCGAGGACGGTCGCGATCTCCGAAGTCGTCATGATCGAAACGTACGCCACTCAGAACGGGGTGCGGTCCAGCCACCCGTCCCAGACGGCGGTGTCGCCGAATACGTCGAGCCCGGCCTCGGCCGCAGTCTGACGGCGGACCACGGCCAACAGCAGATCCTTGGCGCTTCCGCGCAGCGCGGCGTCACCCTTGCCGTGCTCGTGCGCCCACGCGACCCCGTCGCCCGTGCCGGTGATCGTCCACTCCCCTGCGGCGCCAAGGCCGTCATCGGTGGCATGCAGATGCAAGGTCTTCCCCGTGTCCAGCGGGGACGATTCGGCGCTCACCTCGACGGCGACGCGGTCCAGCCACTCGTCGATCCCGTCGGCGGCCAATTCGGGCGTCAGCCCGTAGTCGGCGCCGACCGCGAACGCCGCATCGGCCCGGTGCACGGTTGCTTCGTGCAGCCTGCGCCTGATCCACCACTGCGCGGGCCTCGGCCCGAGGAACGTCCAGACGTCGGTGTCGGCGCCCACGGTGTCGACGGCGTCGAGGATGAGTTGGACGCCGGCGTTGAGCCAGTCGATGGCCGCGTCGATGTCTTCGGGCGGCTTGCCGTCGGGTACGTCCCGCGGATCAAGCGCCTGGTCGAGCCGGTCGGCGACGATCTGTGCCGCCCACCGGTTTCCGCGGCCGACGTGGCGGAACAGCTGCCGGATCGTCCAATCCGGACATGTCGGAACGGGGGTGGCCGGGTCGGCTGTGCGAATCAGTTCGCCGAACGCGGCGGTCTCCTCGAGAAGCGCAGCGCGGACATCCACGTGACGAACCTAACTCACCGGGCGACGCGGACCAGACAGCTAGGCCGGTGAACTCATCGCGCGTGCCGTTCCGAGCGTGACCGGAAGCGACGACCAGCCGCGCAGCACCCTGGTGTCGCGGCGGCTGCCGATGCCGGCCAGCCGCGCGTCGGGGAATCGCTCGAAGAATGTACGCAAGCCGACCTCCCCTTCCGCGCGGGCCAGCGCCGCGCCGAGGCAGAAGTGTCTGCCGCCGGAGAAGGACAGATGCTTGCCCGCGTTGTCGCGTTCGATGTCGAAGCGATGCGGATCGGTGAACACGTTCGGGTCGCGGTTGGCGCCTGCCAGGTGCAGGACCACGAGTTCGCCTTCGTGCACACGGGTGCCTGCCACGTCGGTGTCCCTGCATGCGATGCGCGCGCTCATCTGCACCGGAGACTCCAGCCGGAGAATCTCCTCGACGGCACCTGCCCACAGTTGGGGGCGGGCGGCGAGCGTCTCGAGATGCTGCGGCGCGTCGAGAAGCATCCGAATTCCGTTGCCCAGCAAGTTGACTGTGGTCTCGAAGCCGGCGGCAAGCACCAGGCCCGCGAGGGCTTGGAGCTCTTCGCCGTTGAGGCGCGGGCCCTCGTCGGAGGCCTTGATGATCTGACTCATCAGGTCCTCGCCGGGATTTCTGCGCAAGTGCTGTAGATGGCCGGCGAGCCAGCCGTTGAAGCCGACGATGCCTTCGTTCACCTGTTGAAACTGCTGAAAGGACAGCCCGATGTCGAGGCTCGGCGCCCCCATCTCGCCGAAATGCAGGATGCGCGGCCGGTCTTCGTCGGGGACGCCGAGGATGTCGCCGATGATCGCGACCGGAAGCTGTGAGCAGTAGCGGTCGACGATGTCGACGACGTCGGTGTCGCCCTCGAGTTGGTCGAGCAACGTCGTCGCGGTCTCTTCGACCCGCTCCCGCAATGTCGCAACGGCTCTCGGCGTGAACACCGACGACACCAGCTTGCGGTACCGGGTGTGGTCGGGCGGCTCGACCGACAGCAGCGACGGCGGCCGCAACGGGTGGAGCAGGCCGGGGTCGGTCTTGCGGGCGATCCAACGCAATGGCTTGGGCAGATTGCCGCCCAGCTCCGTTACTCGGAAATCGTCGGAGCGCAGCAGTTCGTGCGCGACGCCGTGGTCGACGGTCATCAGCACGGCGCGGCACCGGATCAGCGGGCCCGAGTCGCGCAGTTCGTCGGCGAAGGCGCCCGGGTTCTCCCGGACAGCGGGATCAGCGATGAGCCGCGCCTGTGGATCGCCCTTGCGAAGGCCCAGCTTCGAGAGGCCGCGGACGACGCCGTGCAGGGCAAACCAACGGATTCGTTGCCTCATGACGCGAGCTTACGGCCGTCGGCGTTGTTATACAAGTGTCAAACAGTGCTGCTTCTGCCGAGCGCATACGCCCGCCAGCCTGCGTCGGCCCATTTGCCGGCGTCTAGGCAATTGCGGCCGTCCACAATGACTTTCGCGCGCACGGTGTCGGCCAGATCGCGCGGATCCAGCTCGACGAACTCGCGCCATTCGGTGAGCACAAGCACGGCGTCCGCGCGATCGCACGCCTCGATCACCGACGTGGAGTAGTTCAGGGTAGGGAACAGCCGCCTGCTGTTCTCCATCGCCTTGGGGTCATAGACGTTCACGGTTGCGCCGTTGAGCTGCAACATGCCCGCCACATTGAGTGCGGGTGAATCCCGAACGTCGTCGGACTCGGGTTTGAAGGCCGCGCCGAGTACCGCGATGTTGGCGCCGAGCAGCGACCCGCACGCCTTGGTCGCCAGCTCGACCATCCGGGTGCGCCTGCGCATGTTGATGCTGTCGACCTCGCGCAGGAACGTCAGGGCGTGGTTGGCGCCGAGCTCACCGGCACGCGCCATGAAGGCGCGGATGTCCTTGGGCAGGCAACCGCCACCGAAACCGAGACCTGCGTTGAGGAACCGCCGGCCGATACGCGGGTCGTAGCCGAGCGCGTCGGCGAGCAACGTCACGTCTGCGTCGACGGCCTCACACACTTCGGAGATCGCGTTGATGAACGAGATCTTGGTCGCGAGAAAGGCATTCGCCGACACCTTCACCAGCTCGGCGGTCTGCAGGTCGGTCAGCAGGAACGGCACGCCCTCGTCGAGCAGAGGCGCATACAACTCGCGAATGGCGGCCTCGGCGTGAACCGAGTCCGGCGGCACACCGAGCACGAGACGATCGGGGTGCAGGGTGTCGTGAACGGCGAAGCCCTCACGGAGAAATTCGGGGTTCCAGGCGATTTCGACGTCGACTCCGTCGGCGGCCAGACCACGCGCCCGTGCAGCCAGTTCGGATGCGGTGCCGACGGGCACGGTCGACTTGCCGACGATCACCGCCGAGCGCCGCAGCCGCGGCACCAAGGTGTCGATGACGGCGTGCACATGACGCAGGTCGGCGCCGTACTCGCCCTTCTTCTGCGGAGTTCCGACACCGAGGAAGTGCACATCGGCGAACTCGGCGGCGGCGTCGTAATCCGTGGTGAAATGCAGCCGACCCGCGGCGAGGTTGTCGCTCAACATCTTTCGCAGGCCGGGCTCGTAGAACGGGATGTCACCGCCGGCAAGTTTGGCGACCTTACCGGGGTCGATGTCGACGCCGAGAACCTCGTGACCCAGTTCGGCCATGCCGGCGGCATGTGTCGCGCCGAGATAGCCCGTGCCAAACACAGTGCATCGCATAAGGCCGGTATAGGCGGCCGCGATGAGCTAACTGCTAAGCGACACTTAGCGGGAGGCCAACGGCAGATGGCCGGCTAGTGACCGCCGGTGCAGATGCCCAGCACACAGATGCTCGGGCCACCGCCTCCGCGCGAGCCGGAGCCTCCGTCGCCGCCCGAACCCGAGCGACCGGAGCCCGAACCGGGGTAACCACCCGAACCCGGATATTGACCACTCGATCCGGGGTACTGGCCGCTCGAGCCGGGGTATTGGCCACTCGAACCCGAGCCGGGGCCTCCCGAACCGGGGTAACCGCCCGAGCCGGGATACTGCGGCGACTGCTGGGGCGGATCGTCAGGGATCTGCTGCGGCGGGTTCCACGGCGACTGCTGCGGCGGCCGCTGCCACGGCGGGACCCAGACCGGGGGCCGCTGCGGGAAGTAGATCGGCGGCTGCGGGTTGTACACCGGCGGGTTGTAGATCGGCGGCGCCACCACCGGCGGCACCACAGGGGCCGCGGGCACAGGGACCGGTGCGGCAGGCACGGGTGCCGGCGGCCCCTGTGGTGCCGCCGGTGGTCTGGCCCTTCTACACATCTGACGCTGCCGACGCAGGCGTCGCGGTAGATCTCGGGGGCTGCCGCACGATTAGCA
>NZ_RARC01000054.1 GCF_003719305.1 Mycolicibacterium stellerae | reverse complement strand
CCTGGAACGTCACCACCGCCGAACTCCCACCCGCCACCGGCCAACCACCCCCACCCAACGCCGAACATCGCGGCCTGATGATGCCCCGCCGACAACGCACCCGCGCAGCCGACGAAGCCGCGCGCATCCAAGCCGAACGCAGACTCAACGAAGTCGACATCCCGCCCTACTAGCTAGATCAAAGATGGACGGTTGGCGTTCAGCCACATCGGGTTTGAGAGCGCCACCATTGAAGGGAAGCGCGCGCGGCGCCGCACCTCCACCCTGGCGAACCGAGCCGTCCCGCTCGCTGCCGTCCATGTCAGGCCGCCTACCCCGTCGTCGTCGGTCTTGGCCCGACCAACACAGCCGCCGTCGGTGATGAGGGAGATCGTGCAATTGGGCGCGCCGCGCGCCTCTGCGGCAACAGTGACCGTGTTGCAGTCGTGGGACGCGTTGAGCACCAACGACACTGCGCCCGACTCGGCCACATAACAGCGACCCCGCCGCAGGCCGTCGACGATCCCCGGCGTCGACAGTTCCTCGGCGAAGACGATGGTCTGCGGTCGCCCGACGGGTTGATCCGAAACATGGGAGTCGCTTCCCCCGACCGCGGTGACTCGTCGCCCCTGCCGCAGCAACTGATGCCAGATACGCAGCGACAGTTCGTCATCGACATTCCACACGCCATTCCACACCTCGATGGCGTCCACGTCGTGGTAGCCGAACTCCCACGCGCAACCCGGAAGCGGCACCGACGGGTGCGCGGCCACCACCAAGCCGCCATCGGCGCGAACCTGTGCGGCATAGTCCGAGAAGACACCGTCGCGCGGGCCGTAGCGCCAGTCGACCCAACCTCCCTGCGGCAGCCCGACCGCCAGCCAGTGGCCGTGGCGGGTGGTCACCTCCTCGCCCGCGATGACCTCCAGGTCGGTGCTGCTGGCGGTCCACGCCCGGTTGGCGGAGTTGGTGTTGTGGTCAGTGGAGACGATGAAATCCAGGCCCGCCGCCTCGGCCGCGGCGGCCATTTCCTCGATCCGGCGACGGCCGTCGGAATGTACTGTGTGAGTGTGTAAGTCGCCCCGGTACCAGCCTGCGCGAGGATCTTTGCACGCGGCGGTGTGTGCACGGGGTTCACCGCGTAAGGACGGCTGCACACCCTCGGTGAGCACGACCTGAGCCTGCCAATCCATTCCCAGCGGGTTGAGCACGACGGGGCCGAGCGCCAGTGCCCATCGGCCGGGGTCGATCGGGCCGGCCAGATAGCCGGGAGTCGCGTTGACCGCCGAGAGCACGAACCCCGCCCGCGCACCTCCCGACCAGCCGCGAAAGCCCGCGGTGTTGCCGAGCTGATGGCCTGCGGGCCCGAAGATGCCGAGGTCCAGCACGTTGCGGCCGATCCCGAGCAGTGAGAACTGATCGTGCGACGTGTGCACGTCGATCCGGTTGATGCCCTCGGGTACGTCGAACGGCACGTACTCCCACTGGTCGATGCCGAACTTGAACCGACCCGAGTACGAAAGGGCGATTCCGGTGTCCGTCCGCAGGGCGGTCATCGGTCCTCTCCTCCCCTTCGGGCACATGATCGGTCGGCTCTGCGTAAGAAATGGTTACGGCGACGCGAACAACGGTGGGACGGTTGACGTCTACTCGCTGATCTGTGGCGATGCGATTAGCGATTCTGCGTGTGATCCGCAAAATTGGAGCCGTGAGCGTGTTCTCTCGGTATGTGGCGCTCGGCGACTCGTTCACCGAAGGTGTTGGTGACCCGTATCCGCAGAGTCCCAACGGTCTGCGTGGTTGGGCTGATCGGGTGGCTTTGTCGCTGGCACAGATGAACCCCGAGCTGCGTTACGCCAATCTCGCGGTACGTGGAAGGCGAATGGACGAGATCCTCGACGAACAGCTTCAGACCGCCGTCATGCTCGAACCGGATCTGGTCACCATCTATGCGGGCATGAACAACCTGCTCCTGCCTCGCAACGACGTCGACGCCATGATGGCCAGGTACGCCGATGGGCTCAAGACGCTGCAGCAGACCGGTGCCGTCGTGCTCACCTTCACGGCAGCAGATCTCGGTACTGTGCCGCTGTTCCGGTGGCTGCGCGGCCGCGCAGCGGTGTACAACGAACTGCTGCGCGGTATCGCCGACGACCTCGACCTAACTCTTGTCGACTTCTGGCGTTATTCGGAGTTCCAGGACTCGCGACTGTGGGACAGCGACCGCATCCATCTTTCGCCACTGGGGCATGAGCGCTTCGCTGCGAGAGTCCTCGACAGACTTGCGATTTCACACGAGCTCACCTCGCGATCAGCTGCTCTGCTTTCGTCGGCCCCGCCCGTGCGGGACTTCCGGTCCAACCTGCGATGGACCGCGGCGTTCGCGGCGCCCTGGTTGGCGAAGCGGATGAGGAGAGCCAAACCGGGTGCGGGCATGGCGCCGAAGCTGACGACCCTGACGAAGGTAATGTGATGGCGCTCGCGATCGATTCACAGCCAGTGGGCGGCCTCCATCTCCAGTTCGGCGCCGACGCGTCGACAGAGGTCGTGGTGTCTTGGCACACCCGCACCC
The DNA here is from genome assembly GCF_003719305.1 of Mycolicibacterium stellerae. Classification (GTDB taxonomy): domain Bacteria; phylum Actinomycetota; class Actinomycetes; order Mycobacteriales; family Mycobacteriaceae; genus Mycobacterium; species Mycobacterium stellerae. Next base: position 14,898 of record NZ_RARC01000054.1, on the reverse strand, counting down.
CGGTCGCCAGGCCGCGCGTGGATTTCGGCACACCCCACGACGGGCTCGGCCGACTGGTCGCCGCCGAGACGAGCGCTTACCGCGACGCGGTGTCAGGGAAGGCGGTCTACGCACACCACGCCAGGATCACCGGACTGTGTCCCGATGCGCACTACGTCTACGCGGCGATGCACGATGGTGCCGATCCCGCGGTGGGGACGCTACGGACGGCGCCTCGGGGGCGCGCAGCGCTGAGGTTCACCAGCTTCGGTGACCAGTCGACCCCGACGCTGGATGCGTCGGTCGCGCGCGCCTTCGGGCGCGACAACCGCGGTTCCCCCTCCGCAGGCGACATCACGAGTGCGGTTGAGCATGCCGCGCCGCTGTTCAACCTGGTCAATGGCGACCTCTGCTATGCGAACCTGTCACGTGACCGGGTGAAGACATGGTCCGATTGGTTCGAGAACAACTCGAGGTCAGCGAGATACCGGCCGTGGATGCCCGCGGCAGGCAATCATGAGAACGAACTCGGTAACGGGCCGGTCGGCTACCAGGCGTTCCAGACCTACTTCGCAGTGCCTGATTCCGGCGCCGACGCAGAGCTGCGCGGCCTGTGGTACGCGTTCACGGCGGGCTCGGTGCGGGTGATCGTCCTCGCCAACGACGATATCTGCTACCAGGATGGCGGCAATTCGTACGTTCGTGGTTATTCCGGCGGGGGCCAAAAGCGCTGGCTTGAAGGTGAACTCGCGCGCACGCGCTCCGATCACAGCATCGACTGGATCGTGGTGTGCATGCACCAGACAGCGGTTTCGACCGGCAACCGAACCAACGGCGCCGATTTGTCGATCCGGGAGATGTGGATGCCGCTGTTCGATCGCTATGGAGTGGACCTGGTGGTGTGCGGGCACGAGCACCACTACGAGCGGTCTCACGCGATCCGGGGCATTCTGCCCAGTGACACGCTCACACCGCTGCCCGTCGACAGCGGGACGGACGTCATCGACACCAGCCTCGGAACGGTGCATCTGGTCATCGGGGGCGGTGGGACGTCCATCCCGTCCAACGGCATGTTGTTCCGGGAGGCGCGCTGCCGGGTACTCAGCGGTGTCGGCGACATCGATCCGGCGACTGGGCGCAAATCGCCCCGGTACGTCGAGGAGTCGGCGCCGTGGTCTGCGTTCCGCGACATGCATAACCCGTGCGGCTTCGTGGCATTCGATGTCGACCCCGGCGTCCCCGGCGGGCGGACAACGATTGCGGCGACGTATTACGCGGTCAATGGCCTGCTCGGCGCGGCAGTCCCGGTCGACAAGTTCACGTTGACCAGGCCGCGGCGCGACTCGGTGCGCTAACCCCGTCGCTGGCGGGCGATCTCGGCCAGCACCACGCCCGCGGCTACTGAGGCGTTGAGCGACTCCGTCGGCCCCGCCATCGGGATGGACACCACCGTGTCGCAGTTTTCCCGCACCAGCCGAGACAGGCCTTTGCCCTCGGAGCCGACGACCAGGACCATCGGGCCTGTTCCGTCGAGGTCGTCGAGCGTGGTGTCACCGTCCGCGTCGAGCCCGATCACCTGAAGGCCCGCATCGTGCCAACTCTTCAGAGCCCGAGTGAGATTCGTCGCCCTGGCCACCGGCAGCCTGGCGGCGGCACCGGCACTTGTGCGCCAGGCAACGGCGGTAACGTCGGAGATGTTGTCCAATGCGACAAGGAGAGCCGGCTTGCTGTCCTTGGTCGCGGCGGCGAGCAGGTCGTCGGGGTGAGCGTATTGGTAGGGCGGAACCTGCAGCGCGATTCCCTGGTTCAGTCCGTTCGCACTGATGCGATCCAGGTCGCCCCGTGGCACCTCAAGAATGGATATCCCGGCATCGGCTGCGCGCCTTACCGATTCGGTCAGGCGTTCGTCGGCGTCAGTGCCCAGCGCCACGTAGAGCGCGGTCGCTGGAACACCCGCGCGCAGGCACTCCAGCACGGGGTTGCGGCCGAGCACCACCTCGGTTTCGTCGGTGCGCTTCTGTTGCCTGCGCTGCTGTTGGTTCTTGGCGGCACGCTTTGCAGCCTTGGCGGCGGGATGGTTGGGCCGCTGGTGTGCGGGCGGTGTGGCGCCTCCAACGCCCGATTGCCTTCCGCACGTGCGGCGTGTATCTCGGCGAGCGCGATGGGCACCGCAAGGTCGTCGTCGAGCGCGGCGGCGAACGCGGCCGTCCATTCGCCCGGCTCGACGGCGCCGACCCGGTTGCGCACCCGATGCAGGAAATCCTCGATGCCGGTGTATGCCTTCGCCGCGTCCTGCAGTGCGGTCTCGGAGAACTCCAGCATCGAGCGGTAGTGCGCGCTGCCGAGGTAGTACCGCAGCTCGGCCGGCCGAACCCGTTGCAGCACAGCGGGTATGGCCAGCACATTGCCAAGCGACTTGCTCATCTTCTCGCCGCCCATGGTCACCCAGCCGTTGTGCAACCAGAAGCGGGCGAACCGGTCACCGACGGCTTCGGCCTGAGCGATCTCGTTCTCGTGGTGCGGGAAGATCAGGTCCATTCCGCCTGCGTGAATGTCGAATTCGGGGCCAAGGTATGCCTCGCACATCGCGACGCATCCGGTGCTTGTCGGGGTCGCGAGTACACTCGAGTCCACAGGGTGCAGGGCCATCTCGAGGTCAATCAGCCGAGAATGTTACAACGAGTGGAGGCTACTCGAGTCGCCTCGTGTACCTGGTCGCGCTGGCCGACAATTCGCTGTGAACCAGCCGTCGCACAGGTCAGTGTCGAATTCTCGCCAAATCGGTCTGATCAGTCGCCGCGACAAGTAGGACTTCGGTGACTACCCGTGATGTCATCCGGTGTGGTCGTGCAGCATTGAAGTGAACCGCGGTATGGGCAGGTATCGAATACTTGACGTCGTCATACTCCAGTTGGAGCGTGCCGCTGAGTACATATAGCCATTCTTCACCCCGGTGCTGTGCGGGAACTCCGCCAGGCCTGTTCGGCTTCACTCGAACCCTAAGGGCTTCTATGCTGCCCGAGTTGAGAAAGCCACTGCAGACGGCGATTTCGAGCCCTCCCGCAGAGTGGCGTGGCACGTCCACGGGGAAGGTCGCTAATTCGGGACCAGCACCGTCCTCACCAAGGATAGTGCTGACCCGAACGCTCAGTGCAGCAGCGAGGTCAACCAATGCACCGATAGAGGCTTGGCGCTCACCGGATTCCAGACGCGACAGATGCGCTTTGGATAGCCCGGACAATTCGGCGACCTGATCAAGCGTCAACCCCCTTGCTTCGCGTGCCGATTTCAATCGCGGCCCCACCGCGTCGAGATCTACAACCGACGTCATGACCGCACACTATCCAAGTGTTGACCCCAAGGCAACACGCGGGTGTGGCCGCATTGCCATGACCTGGGGTGTCCCAAACCCATGCCATCCGACGCTCACGCCTGGGCCATCATTGCCTGGAGTTCACCGCTAGCGGAGGCCTCCAGCGGCAGCAGAGGGGGCCGCGGATCACCGGCTTCGACGCCCAGCAGCCGTAGACCGGCTTTCACCGTCGTCGGCAGTCCACCGCCAACTATGAACCGCAACAAAGGCGCTAGATCGCCGTAAATCTTTTCCGCGCCTTCGATATTGCCCTCCTTGACTGCGGCGTACAGGTCAAGGCAGGGTTGGGCGCGCAGGTTCGGCGCGGCGGTACACCAGCCGCTGGCACCTGCGGTCAGTGCCTTGAGAACCAGCGGATTGCTACCGTTGTAGAAAGGCAGCGAACCGCTCGAGAGTGCTTTAATGCGCAGCATTCGCTCAAGGTCACCGGTCGACTCCTTGACCATGGTGAGATTGTCTATGGCAGTGAACATCTCAACGAGCAACTCTGGGCTCATATCGATGCCGCTTGTGGCTGGATTGTTGTAGGCCATAATCGGAATCCCAATTGCCGCGCCAATTGCAGCGTAGTGCTGGAAGATCTCCCGTTCGGTCAACGGCCAGTAGGAAACTGGCAACACCATCACAGCGTCGGCACCCGCCTGTTGTGCATACTTGGCACGACGAATGGTGTTCGCCGTAGTCAGGTCGGAAGCGCCCACGATGACCGGCACGCGCCCGGCGACGGCACCGACTGTGGTGTCGACGACGCTGTCGAACTCGTACTCGTTTAGGTAGGCCGCTTCGCCGGTGCTGCCCAAGGGGGCTATCGCATGGACCCCCGCGGTGACCAAAGACTCAACCATTGCCTTCAGGGTCGCCGTTTCAACGGCGCTCCCCTCCGCGGTGAAGGGTGTGACCGGGTAAGCGATGACTCCGTAGAATTCGGCTCCGGTGTATGCCATGAGGGGTTCCTTTCGTGAGATGACTTGCGGATCAGTCAGTTACGGCGTCGGGATGGCGGGACAATGTCTGCCGTGCGTAGTATGCGAAGTTGGCCTGACTACGCTTTGGCGTGAGGGTCCAATCATGGGCCTCGCGTGCGAGAGTCTCCGGAATCGGAGCGATGGTGCCAGCTGCCATTGCTGCCAGTTGGAGCTTGGCCCCCCGTTCGATAAGCATCGCAAGCGAACAAGCCTCTTCGACGCTTGTACCGGCGATTACGTGGCCGTGGTGGGCCAGCAGGACAGCCCTCTTGTCGCCGAGTGCAGCACTGATGATCTCGCCCTCTTCGTTGCCGACGGGTATCCCGGGCCAGTCGGGCATGAAAGCGCAATCATCGTAAAGCGGTGTCAGATCCATATGCGACACGACCAGAGGTACTTTGAGCATGGAAAGGGCCGCAACATGGAAAGGGTGGGTGTGCACGATGCACTGCACATCGGGCCGAGCTCGGTAGATCCAGGAGTGAAAGCGGTTGGCGGGATTGGCCATTCCGTCCCCATCGAGAACATTGAGATCCTCGTCGACCAGTAGAAGATTTCCGGCGGTGACTTCATCGAATCCCAAACCGAGCCGCTGGGTCAGATATGTCGCCGTGTGGTCACCGCGCGCGGTGATCTGTCCGGCCAACCCGGAGTCATGCCCGGCGTCAAATAACGCGCGACAAGTCAGTGCGACCTTCTGGCGGATCGTCAGAGTCGAATCGGCAATGTGTTGACTCATGTTGTCCAATGCGCGGCGCATGAGCACTTCTTTGGGTTCATCGAGGGTGCTACTCACCAGGTAAGTCCTCCCGCTGCAGTGTGTTACAACAATTCTTGTCCTGACCGCCTGAATCTGGAGCGGTCGCCAGCCGTCTTGATTGCTCAATCATCGTTGTGGCGGATTCCCTTGGGCACAACCAGACTCAGGTTCCCGTCACAGCGGGGATGCAGTAGGTGGCCGCGACCACTGGTCGTGTCGGTGAAGAAGAGGAAGCGCAACTGATGTGAACAGACTCGATCCAGAGCATCGCTCACGGAGATTGTCGGGGTGCGAAACGAGTTCACGACGATTCGCGGCTTGTCGTCGGGCACTCCCGAAGGCCAGCGCAGCCAGGCCGGTGGATACATCCGGCGCTGTCGAGATAGCCTCATCCCGGATGGCCCGGCCCGGTACACGATTGCGTCTTCACCTGTTTCCTTGTCGTTGAACAGGTGCACGTCATAGTCCATGGCATCCATCGCCCGCACCGCCTGTAGCGGCGTGCAGCAAACCGGTGTCACCATCTTGAACCGAGTGATCTTCGCCCCCGTCGGGGGTGGCACCTGCCAGCGCGATAGATCGGGCCACTGAGGTGGCCGCCACGACCCCCACAGCTGTGAGACTCGGTCGTCCAACCGCGCCAGCACTGTCGAAAAGTCGTCTGCGCCGGCGATGACTGCCTGGACCCGCGCATCGGTGCCTTCCACTTTCAGATTCACTTGCACCCGTAGGTTGCCTGCACAGCCGAAGGCCGTTAATCGGATCCGCGCGCTCTGAGCAGCGTTGTGCTTCAACAAGATTTGCCCCACTTCACGGGCGATCCGACCGGCCTGCCACTTTGCGACGGCACCAATGGGGTAGACAAGAACTTCCGGGAACTCCGGCGCCACCGATGGATTGGGGTAGGCACCGCGCGACATGTCCAGGTCCTTTACACATGGGCGGGTAAGAAGGCGGAGGCCATCTGACGGCTCATTGGTCACTTCGCGGTGGGCGGCACCATGGTGCGCCGATCGTCTCGCGTGGCGGCAGAGGTCGTCCCGGCTCGGTGCTCGGTACGCAACTCGATCACGAACGCGATGATCACGGCCGCTGCTGTGCCAAGGCCGCTGAAGGCCATCAGGTACCAGAACGTGCCGCTGTAGGACGCGATGACCAGAATGACAAATGACGCGAGTACGGCGAGACCGGCTTTCCAGCTGAATCCTGGAACCACAGCAACAGCTTCTGGGGTGGTAGCTCCCTCACCGCCTTCGGGATCATCGAGTTCCCAACCTCCCACGATCAATTCGCGACGGATTCGCAAGAAGCTCATAGTGCCGGCAATGAGGTAGACCACAGCGAGAACCAGCCCGATTCCGGCGCCGATGTAAAAAGTGACCACGGTAGTACCGCCTTTCTGATTGCTGTTTGGATCTACTGTTGGCCGGCGGGGTCGGGCACGACATGGTCCGACAACGCCGATGGTGAGTCTTCGGCGGTCGACCTGCCGCCTCCTCGTTCCAACAGAGCGGATTTGCCTTCAGCCAGCGTGTCGAAGTCGAAGACGGTCTTTGCCCGCAGACTGACGAAGACCGACACCAGCGTCGAGGCGGCAATTAGGGCGATCATTCCGAACAAGGGCCCGTAGGTTGGGCCCATGGTTTCGCGTATGGGGCCCCCGACGACCATCCCGGCGAGGACCCCGGACACGTAACCGGTGCCGGTCATCCGCGACCAGAAGATGCTCAACGTGACCGGCACCAGCAGGCTCGTCCCATAGAAATAGACGGTAGTGACGAGTTGGACGTAGTCGATGCCGGTCAGGACTACGCCACCGGCTACAGCAGCGGCAACGAGCATGCTGGTCTTGGTGATTGCGAGCAAGGTTCGCTCGGATACCGCGGGCCAGTAGCGGTCGACGATGTCGACGGCGACCAGCGACGTGACACCGGAGAGCGCTCCGTCGATCGCGGCGAAACATGCGTTCACGACCACCAGCGTGTAGAGCGCGATGATCACAACCGGCAGCCCGAGGCTGGCGATCACGTGCGGGCCAACTGCACCGGCGCCCAGCGATCCCAGCTCCTCCGGTGTCACGTGATAGGCCACGCCTATGAAGCCGATCAGACCCAGTGCCATAGGGATGGGGTAGAACCAGATTCCCGCCCACAGGAAACTGCGACCCAGATCCTTTGGCCGAATGGCCCACACTCGTTGCCAAAACGATTGATCAGCAATGACATTGGTCAACAATCCCAGGGCCAGCGCAAAGCCGAAGCTCGCCGCGGTGACAGGGTTGAATGGGTTGAGGTGCTGGTCGCCCAGCGCATCGACCTCATCGAACACCAGCTGCGCGCCGCCGGCCTTGGCCAGGGCAAAGAGCACGACGATGGAGGAACCGACCCCCAGCAGGAGGGTGTTCAGGGTTCCGGTCACCGCCGACGTCGTCAGGCCGCCGAAGTATGAGTAGACGGTCACGACGACGATGCCGATGATCACGATGCTGACCGGAGTCAGCCCGAAGATCGTTCGCATCACCAAAACCAGGCCGGCCAGGTTAATCATGATCACGCCGAGCAGGGCGAGGATCAAGAACACCAGAGTGGCGACACTGCTGAGCCCCATTTGGAACCGGGCTCGAATGAACTCGGCCAGTGTGTAGCCGGCCGGCATCTTCTGCCGAACTTTTAGCCCAAACGGCACCATAATGATTACTGCGAGGCCGTTTGGCACGATGAACCAAAGCAGTCCTGACGTGCCCCACGTGTACGCTTGTGCAGAAGACAGCATGACTGCCATCGACCACGTCCACACCGAAATAAGGGACGCGACACCAAAGCCGAAACCGAGCAGACGACCCGATATCACAAAATTGTGGGTTGTCTTGACCGCCCCTTTTACAGCGAGCGCGATAAGCAGCAGCACTACACCGGGACCGAACAATAGTAGGTAACCTAGCCCGTTCGACTGCTGTAAGAACTCAAGTTTTGGCACGATTTGGCCTCCTTTGGTCGTGATGAATTCTGGGAGCGGGCAGCGTCGCCTGCCGCCAACAACAATTTGGCGTCGTTTGTGTGTGCAGTTGTTAGCTGATAGCGATGTCGGTGGTGATTACGGATGCGTTTCTGCGACGGCGCAGATCGTCCAAAGGCTCGTCGAACCAGCCCTTGCAGCGCAATTTGATGAGAATCTCCGCCAGCTGTGTCTCGGTTCTCATGAACGGCACGGTTGGCATCATCGGCGGTTTGAACCGCCGGCGGAATGCCATGACCACTGCTTCCAAATCCTCGACGCTGTTCGCGGCCGTCGCATCAGCGAGCGCCGCTGCGCACACCTCTTCGATCGATTCACCCGTCAGGGTCATCGTCTCGATCGACTCAGAGCTGAGTTCGGCGAATCGCAGCACCGCAACCCGATCCTCGATGCGTGCTTCGATCCATAGAAAGTCCGTTTCCTCAAGAGGGTTGCCGCCGCGGCCGTTTCGCCAAGCGGTGAGCAGTCCGACCGAGTCCTGCAGCGTTGCGACTTGAGTGAGTCGTGCCGTCCATTCCCCGCGCAGGCTTTGGTCGCCATAGGGCGGATAGCTGGTGCGCGGCGTCGCTCCGGCGTTGGCCTTGGCCCTGGCCCTTCTAGTCATTGCTGGCCCTCTCTTGTCTCGACGAAGCGCTCGGCGTGGATCCGGCCGCGCGGCACATCCCGTTCGGTCAAGTGCGCCTCACACGCGCTGACCAAGCCGGGTGGTCCACATAGGTAGAAAGACGCCGACGGCTCGACAGAGTTAAGATGTGCCGTCACGCCACCGACGGGTCCTGCCCACACCGGGGTGGGGTTTCCGACGGTCGCAATCACGTCGAGATATGGCATGACTGACTGGATTTCGGAAAGTTCTTCCGAACACAGCAAATCTAGATCCGTTTTGGCGCCGAACACCAATGTCGCCGTGGTAGCCGGTGCTTTGGTCGCGAGCTCACGTAGCATCGCAAGCACGGGCGCAAGTCCCGTTCCGCCAGCAACGAAGACAGGATTGGTGCATCCGCGAAACGTGAAGTGTCCGTATGGCCCACGGATTCGCACGGGCTCACCTAGCGCTGTCCCCGCCGCGACATGACCGGAGAAACGGCCCTCCGGCAGCAGGCGTATCAGGAACTCCAACTCGCGGTCGGCGCCGCAGACGTTGGCCATGGAATAGGCTCGCGTAACGCCGATCGTGGTCAGTGTCACCTGAGCGTACTGACCGGCTTCCCACTGCAACGGCGCCTGAGCAGCATTGGTACGGACCATGACTCGCGCCACACTGTCCGACAGGGATTCGATCGCGACAATCTGTCCGTTGCGGGTGCCTTCTTCGTAGCGCCCCACACGGTCTGCTGGGTAATCGAAGTCGATCTCGAGATCGCTTGACGGACGCAACCGGCACGTCAGAATCAGGCCATCGTCTTCCTCGGCGTCACTCAAGGCATGTGGGCTGTGCGGGAGCAGTTGGTCGTATTCGCCGTCCACCAGAAAGCCACGACATGTCGAACAGCTGCCCTCACGACAATCGCTGAGAAGTAGATACCCTTGCCTGAGCGCCGCCGTGATGACGTCTTCGTCATCACGGCACACGATATCGATGCGATCGGCGCCTTCAAACGTCAACGCCACCTTGTGTTCACGGGTCATCGTGGGAGTTCACGCTCCCACCCGATAAGGTCGGTGGTGATTGCAAATATATCTCCATCGACATAGGCACGACCGATCGTTGTCGACACGTTGACCAACAGGTCGTACACCGAAAACGGACGTCCCAATAGCTCACTGATCTCGTATGCGTCGATCTCGAAGCCTTCCTCGCAGTCAATGCGATAGAAAGTTCCACAGTCTTCGATGGTGAAGCTCGGGTCATCGGAGTACCGCTCCTCAAGCCACTCGACCGTCGCCTCGATTTCGTCGGCCTTCGTCAGTGTCAGCACTACGCGCCGAGACTCGACCACGCCGGCATCACTGAACATATTGGCTCGAACTTGGTCGGCATCGATGTTGGTAACGCGCCGCTCGACGGATGCGCCGTACGAGTCGTGCCGGCTGACGCTGGCCTCGGTCATATCGAGCTCGCAACGGTTGTCGGGCAGCCATCGTAGATCTCCAAGACATCCTGCACCGTTATGTCGGACCCCCAGACTGAGGCAAACTCGTTGACCCAGTCCTCTGCAAGCATCTCGAAGATCCTGCGCGGTGAGTCAACCGCGGCGTTCTTCAACACTTCCGTCGATCCGTATACGTTGGATATGTTCGCAACGGCTTCGACCGTGCGCGGCAACCACCGCCGCGCCCACCAAGCCATGACCTGTCGGTTGTACGAACCGAACTCGGGGTCAGACCCGAGTATCCGACCGAAGAGTTCCTTGATCCAGATCTTCGCCATCTCTGCGGAGCGCAGTGACGGCCATATCACTTGAGGTGTGAGTTGGTCACCGTGAGTTGGCGCGAACCGGTAGAAGTACTCGTCACGAATAAATCGCCCGAAGAGCGGCTCGTAGATCATTCCAAGCGCGAAGATGACTTCGATATGGTCGTAGCCGTCGCGCCAGAGGTGTTCGACGAACGTCCTCGCCCCGGCAAAGTCAGGGCTGTTGAGCCACAACTGCTTGGCCGGCGCCACCTCGGCGAGCGATTCGGAGATGGCCTGCCCGAGGTATACCTTCTCGGCCTGAATCTGCTGTGAGCTGTCAAGCAGATCAAGCGCCCAGTTGACCACTGCTACCCTCAGCGTGTCCACGAGGCAGTCTCGGATGGCGGAATTCAACGCCATGAAGAGCCCATAGTCGTGTAACGCTAAGGCGCCCAGGTAATCTCCGATCATCGTATGGATCCATACGGGGTCCGCACGCCGCGTAAGATCGCGGCTGTTGAAGGTTGAGAACAACCGACCTGCGTTACGCCATTCATCGGCCTTTTCGGCCACGTACGGCTTCTGCCAACGGCCTTCAGGGTCGCGGAATGCGAACCAGTCGGTGCAGCGCGACTCAGTGAAGTAGTTCTCCCACGCCCCTCGTCCTCCGGGGAAGCGTGTGGACCAGCCGCCTACACCGATGCCGCCCCTGATCCAATCGGGATTCGGCTGGCTGTAGAGGAGGACTTGTTCGTACTCAGAGATCCTGCGGCCGTAGGGGGAGGCGAAATGTATTGGAGTTCGCTCGGTTTCAAGCGGTTCGCGCTGCACATCATGCGCAGGGTTGAGCAGAGTGCGTCGGTAGGTGTTCGATGCGGTGTTTGACATGTGCGGTCAGAACTTCTGGAAGCTTACGCCGGCAACATGCGGATCCCGGATGACGATATTGCATGCCGCCAAGTCATCCAGTGTCCACATGCGCTCGCTGTCCAGATGCGGTTGGGCGACCAGCGTTCGGCCGTCGCTTCGTACACCGCCCACGGCTCGGATGATCTCGGACAATTCCCATCCGTCGAAGATCTCCAAGAAGTTCTGCCCGGTGTAGCGTTCAGGCTCCTGCAAGTACATGCGTTCGCACCAATCTGAACACAGCGCATGCTTGCGTCCGCCGTAGTCGATGATCCTCGTCTCAACTGCCGCGGTGCTTTGCGGCGATTGGGGCGCAAGGTCCATAAGGGGGGACTGGCACACCCGGCAGATGTGGAGAACCTTTCCGAGTTCGATCAGGTGCTCAACGGGGCTGGTGTGATTACTGGGATCCTCGACTCCAATTTCTTTCCACCGGTCGAATATCCGACCCATCGAGCTGTACCAGCCTGGATAGTGCCTCTCGAACCATTCCTTGTCAGTATCGTTCGGCAGTTCCATCCGATAGCCGATGAATGGCCAGAGCGAGTAGGCGATTGCAAATGAATTGTGGTGTGCCCAATAGGCATCGCGCTTTGCGTCACCGAGATTGCGCGGAGATTCCAAACCGAACTTGGAGAACCGGCCCATCCAGATGCCGCCCCAGTCTTCGATGACCCAGTCGTTCCATGTCTTTGCCCATGGTTCGGCACGGTTGACGGCACCGTACTCGAATGACCGGCCGACCATCGAACTGAACCCGCGGTGTTGAATCCAGAAGGCGTTTTCGAGGTCAGTCTGCAAGTACTGCATGTTCTCGTCGTTATCGATGACTGAGACGATCGTCTGATAGCCGTTGGCCATATGCCTGAGTTCATCGGACTGAATGGACAGGAAGACGGTCGGCGTAACCTCGTCGCCGTTGGCGGCCGCCCACTCAGTCATGGCTACCACTAACGGATTGGTGAAACAGGCCTCCGCAACCAACTGCAGATTGAGCGAGATCAAGACTGGATCGCCGGATACGAACGTCTCACAAGCTTGTTGCCTATTGTTCCAAAAGAGCGGATTGCCGTGCCGATGCCCGCGTGCCGCGGTGAACCCCGCCGGATCGTAGTACTGGGATGCGAAGTACTTTTTCAGATAGCCGAGTTGATTGGTGTGACGAACCTCGTCCTCGACCTGCGCAAGGTAACCATTGCGTTGTTCGGGCGAGACGACGGCGTCCATCAACATCGCAGATCCGCCGATGGAGGCGTACTCACCCAATTCGAGGAATGAGGTGACGAACTTCATCGATTCGGCCCACCGCGGCTCGATGCGTCCACCGGCCTGCAGTCGCGCCAGACTGTCGAGCAGCGATCCGTACTGCCGATCGTCCTTTTCCGTCTCCATTCGGCAGTACTCACCGACGATCAGCTTGAACTGCTCGCGGGTGCCACCGTCGAAGTGGTATTTGGTCGGGTACTTCGAGCGTCCGCCCGGGACCTGCCATCCCATGTCTTGGATCCAGCGGTGGACATCCTGGGCCCCGACTTGTAGCTCCCGTCGCCCCGGTACCCTGATCTCTGGTGTGAGTGTCATTTCGGCTCCTGCTTCGGTGTGGCTCGGCGAACGGTCATCGGGTGGACATATCTGCAGCTGTCTGCGTTGTGCCAGTGCGCCAACGGCACTCAACCTGTGCGGTCTTCTGTCGCTGTGTGGGACCGAGCCTAAGTTCGGTGTTGCCTGCAGAGCAACTCGAGTTGTCAGAAGTTACGTGGTGGAAACCTAGCGTCTCCGATGGCGACGGGGAAGACCGCGCTCGTTAATAACAGCGATACGCACAGACAATTACTGCGTTACCTATGTGGCAACTTTGCTTGCAATAGCGCTTACCGGCTCGTCAAGGTCGAATGAAGGTGCCAGCGACGCAGTTCTGTCGCGATGGCTACTGCGATGTGGGAATCTTGCCGGCGCAGACGGCGGTAGCCGATCAGACATGGTGAGAGTTATTGATAGGCAGCAGATTTGAGCTGCGTCTGGGCACTGGCGTTCTCAAAGACGACGCCCTTGGTGCAGCTTCAATCACGGCGATGAATGACGTCTTCTACCCCGACCAGGGGCCAGCCAGAGGCTGATCTCGTTTGATCTAACCCCGTCGCTGGCGGGCGATCTCGGCCAGCACCACGCCCGCGGCTACCGAGGCGTTGAGCGACTCCGTCGGCCCCGCCATCGGGATGGACACCACCGTGTCGCAGTTTTCCCGCACCAGCCGAGACAGGCCTTTGCCCTCGGAGCCGACGACCAGGACCATCGGGCCTGTTCCGTCGAGGTCGTCGAGCGTGGTGTCACCGTCCGCGTCGAGCCCGATCACCTGAAGGCCCGCATCGTGCCAACTCTTCAGAGCCCGAGTGAGATTCGTCGCCCTGGCCACCGGCAGCCTGGCAGCGGCACCGGCACTTGTGCGCCAGGCAACCGCGGTGACAGACGCCGACCGCCGCTGCGGGATCAGCACGCCGTGCCCGCCGAAGCCCGCCACCGAACGCACGATTGCGCCCAGGTTGCGCGGGTCGGAGATGTTGTCCAATGCGACAAGGAGAGCCGGCTTGCTGTCCTTGGTCGCGGTGGCGAGCAGGTCGTCGGGGTGAGCGTATTGGTAGGGCGGAACCTGCAGCGCGATTCCCTGGTTCAGTCCGTTCGCACTGATGCGATCCAGGTCGCCCCGTGGCACCTCAAGAATGGATATCCCGGCATCGGCTGCGCGCCTTACCGATTCGGTCAGGCGTTCGTCGGCGTCAGTGCCCAGCGCCACGTAGAGCGCGGTCGCTGGAACACCCGCGCGCAGACACTCCAGCACGGGGTTGCGGCCGAGCACCACCTCGGTTTCGTCGGTGCGCTTCTGTTGCCTGCGCTGCTGTTGGTTCTTGGCGGCACGCTTTGCGGCCTTGGCGGCGGGATGGTTGGGCCGTTGGTGTGCGGGCGGTGTGGCGCCGCGCCCTTCCAGACCGCGGCGGCGTACGCCGCCCGATCCGACCTGGGGGCCCTTCTTGGTGCCTGCCTTGCGGACCGCGCCTTTGCGTTGGGAATTGCCTGCCATTTATTTCTCAGTACCCGTCAATCAGCGTCCACTGCGGTCCGTCCGCGGTGTCAGTCACCTCGACGCCCGCATTTTTCAGCCGGTCCCTTATCGCGTCGGCCTCGGCCCAGTCCCTGCGCTCGCGGGCGTCTTGACGACGCTGAATCTCTGCATGCACCAACACATCGACGGCAGCAAGCGCGGCCGAGGCCTCGTCGCGGGACTCCCACCGTTCGTTGAGCGGGTCGCAGCCGAGGATGTCCATCATCGCCCGGATCGAGGAGGCCCGGGACATCGCGGTGTCGTGGTCACCAGCCTCCAACGCCCGATTGCCTTCCGCACGTGCGGCGTGTATCTCGGCGAGCGCGATGGGCACTGCAAGGTCGTCGTCGAGCGCGGCGGCGAACGCGGCCGTCCATTCGCCCGGCTCGACGGCGCCGACCCGGTTGCGCACCCGATGCAGGAAATCCTCGATGCCGGTGTATGCCTTCGCCGCGTCCTGCA
>NZ_RARC01000053.1 GCF_003719305.1 Mycolicibacterium stellerae | reverse complement strand
TCGGTTTCGTGGGCTGGGGGTAGGGTATAAGAGACTGGTGCGGGTCGTGGGGAACTGAAGTCCCTCGATGTCGCGGTAAGAGTTGAGGTATTGCGCCGAGGGTGCGCTGCCCAGCGCGAGGGCGGCGGGGTCGTGGCGCACGACCAGACCGTGCTCGCCGATGTAGAGATCCTGGACTGGGTTGTGGGTATGGACGTGTGGTGGGAAGCTCACGCGCAGTCTGCGCCAGAAGCTTTCATGGCGTTCCCGCCAACCGTCGATCTCCTGTACGCCGAACCCGGGCCAGGTGATCAGGAACGGCAGGTTGACGTAGTTCCAGAGGGAGTAGCCGCCGAAGTACAAGGCGTGCAGGTGATCCCAGGGTGTGTCGACGGTGTGCCCGGCGAACGACTTTTGGGGTGAGAGGCGTTCGGCGATCACCGTGCCGTCGATCGCTTCGATGGCGACCCGTTCTGGGGTGTAGATCCCACGCCAGTCATCGCGTACGAATGGGGCGATGACGACCCGCTGAGCGGTGGTGGACACCTCGATGGCGACGTCGGCGAGCAGATCGCCCTGGCCCTTGAGCTTCCACACAGACCCGGTTGCGCTGATCCGGGCGCTGACAGTGCTGACTTCACGCCAACGGGCCAGACCTCCGTGGGCAGTCAGCACTCGGTGCAGCAAGTCCGTTGTTTGTGGTCCTTGCTCGGTCGTCATGGTCATGTGGGCTCCGTTGCTGATGCGGTGAACACCGAGGTGCTCCTTTGGTCGGGTGAAAAAGCTCTTTCCTGAGTGGTCGGGACCAGTCCGGTGGTTTTGCGGGATGAGAAGATGAAACGTCAGTCGGCGCAGCCGGTCACGACGGTACGGACGGGACCTGGAAGAGCTGGAGTAGCTCGACGAGTCGGTCGCGGTCGCCGGCGTCCACGGCATCGAGGTCAGTGAATGGAGTTCCGGCGGCCAGTGCCCCAAAGTCCTCGGGGGCGATGGTGAGTGTGGCATCCGCCGGGTGGGGCGGCACACCGTCACGCAGGACGGACGGCCCCTCGGTGGGGATGAAGAGCCAGAAATGTTCGGCCCCAACGTCGAATGCGTAGGTGCCCGGGGGGGCGGCCCGGTCGGCACGGTCTAGCGCGGACTGCATGTTCATGGCCATCAACGCCGCACGGGACCCGCCACCGGGCTGATAGGGACCGGAAAGTTCCAGGCCCCACAACATCAGTTCGCTCAGCGCGCGTGCGAGGCGCTCGCCGCGGGCGGTGAGTCGATAGCCGGCGACGCCAGGGGCCGGCTCGGCGCGCTCGATCACGTCGGCAGCCTGGAGGCGCTTGAGGCGCGCGGCGAGCATGGTGGTGCCGATCCCGGTGAGGCTGTCACTCAGATCGCCGAATCGTTTGGGTCCGCGGGCGAGTTCTCTGACGATGAGCATCGTCCATCGTTCGCCGAGCAGGTCCATGGCTCGAGCCAGGCTGCAGTTCTCGCCGTAACTACGTGGTGCGCTCATGACAATCCATGGTGCCGGGCAAAAGATGGCGGCGTCCACCGGCGATCAGCGTTCCCACCGCGGATTTCGCCACCGTCGGTGCTCGGCCGGGGCGGGCAGCGGTCTTGATCGTTCTCCTGAAGCGGCACTACGACCTCCTGTGCGTTCTTACTACATGATAGCGCACTATTCGCTACTTGAAAACAAAGTCAGTAGGTGTAATGTTCGGAGCGCGCCGCCGCGCCCTCCACCGTCGGAGTACCTGTCGTCGGCGGATCACGCGCCCCTCTCGAGAACGGAACAACGCATGCCAACAGACGGAAATACCTACTTCGTTGCTGGTGCCACCGGCAACACCGGCGGCAAGGTGGCCCGGCTCCTCCTCTCGCGGGGACAGCGGGTCCGAGCCCTCGTGCACGGTCGCGACGAACGATCCGAGAGCTTGAGTGAGGCCGGGGCCGAGGTCGTCGTCGGTGACCTGCTCGACCTGGACGCGGTGCGCGCAGCCCTCGAGGGCACCCGCGCGGGCTACTTCGTCTATCCCGTTCATCCTGGGTTCATCCAGGCCACGGCGTTCTTCGCCCAAGCCGCCCACGAGGCGAATCTGGCTGCGATCGTGAACATGTCGCAGGTCTCTGCCCGGAGGGATTCCCTGAGCCATGCTGCTCAGGAGCACTGGGTCGCCGAACGCCTCCTCGATCGCGCACCCGTTCCGGTCACCCATCTAAGGCCCACGTTCTTCGCCGAATGGTTCACCATGTTTGCTGGCCCCATCGCCCAGACCGACGTGCTGCGACTGCCGTTGGGCCGTGGCCGCCACGCCCCCATCTCCGGGGAAGACCAGGCCCACGTCATCGCCGAGATCCTCATGGACCCCGAACCGCACGCCGGCCAGACTTACCCGCTGTACGGGCCGGTGGAGATGGACCACTTCGAAATCGCCGCGGAGATCTCTCGCGCGCTGGGCCGGACGATCACCTACGAACCGATCGACTTCGATCCGGAGTTCGCCGACGCGCTCACAGCAGCGGACTACACCCCCCACCGCATCCAGCACCTGCGCAACGTGTGCCTGGACTATGAGCATGGCATCTTCGCCGGGACCAACGACATCGTCGAACGCGTGGGCAAGCGCAAGCCCCTGGGCGTGGCCGAGTTCATCGGCCAGCACCGCGAACTGTTCGACAAGGCCCCCGCGGCTGTATCCACCGAAGCGTCGTGACGAGGCCTCGCTCGAACGCCTCGAGGGGTCGTCGAATCTTGAACGCGGCATGGTTGCCCGTCCTGGTGGTCGCCGTGCTGCTGGCGGCGGGAGCCGCCATCAAGTCGGTGCATGGGATCTTCGGCTCCCAGGACCGAACCCAAAGTCCCGCAGCCAAGTTCGCGATCGTGGAGTTCAATCCGAAGAACATCACCTACGAGATCTTCGGCGACTGGGGCAGCTGGGGCCGGGTGGGCTACTGGGACGCCAACGTCAAGCCGGTGGCCGTGGATCTGAGTGCCCTGCCCTGGGTGCATACCGAAACGACGGTCTTGTCGGTGGCCACCGCGGACGTCACCGCTCAAGTGGCCGGTGGCAGCATCGGCTGCCGCATCACCGTCGACGGCCTGGTCCGCGCCGAACAGACCGCCAGCGGTGAGCACGCCGCGGTGTAGTGCCAGGTGCTGGCGGCTTGAAACACGGCCTCAGTACCCAGACCCGAGCGCCGCGCTACGCCAGGGCGATGCGCAGGTTCGCGCCCCTGGTGATCCTGGCGTGGTTGGCGTTCCTCGTCGCCGTGAACGTGCTGGTTCCCCAACCCGAACCGGTGACCGCGGCCAACCGCAGCCCGCTGGTGCCGGTGGACGCTCCCTCGGCGCAAGCGCCAATTCACATCGGGAAGGTCTTCAGGGAGTCCGACATCGGGCAAGGTCGTCACCACCGCCGGCATCGTGTTCGCCGTCACCATGATGGCGATGCTGTCCAGCGACCTCATGGCCGTCGGTCAATTGGGCTCCACTATCGGCATTGGCTTGCTGCTGGACACCCTCATCGTTAGATCGTTCATCACCCCAGCGATCGCGCGCCTCCTCGGACCACTGTTCTGGTGGCCCAGAGTGATCCGGCAACGACCGGCGCGCACCTCCCTTCAGGCGGTCGACCTCTGACCCGACGTGCAGCTCGCATGGCCCGAAACTCACTGCTGCCTGCACGACCACGAGCCGCGGCCCGCCGTCCACGACGAACCCTCAACTCCGAACGCCCCCATCACGATCGAAGGGACCCCCCATGAAGTTCAGCATCTTCCTACCAAGCGGTTTTGCCCACGAATTCTCCGACACGCCGGGACCGCGCGAGGCCTACGACCACCTGGTTCGGATCGCCCGCGCCGCCGATGACTCTGGCTACGAAGCCTGTTGATACCCGATCACCTAACCGCGATGCAGCCCGCGCAAGAAACCCAGTTCGAGGCATGGTCCACCATCACCGGTCTCGCTGGCCAGACCACCCGCGTTCGACTCGGACTTCTGGTCGCCTCCGTCGGCTACCGCAATCCAGCATTGGCCGCCAAAATGGCGAGCACGGTCGACGTAATATCCAACGGGCGCCTCGTGTTCGGGCTCGGTGCGGGATGGCACGAACCCGACTACGTGCAGTACGGGTTCGAGTTCGGCGATGCGAAGGAGCGGCTGCGGCGACTCGAGGAAGCCGCGCAGATCGTTCTCGGGCTGTGGACTCAGGACAAGACAACGAGGTCACCGCGCAGACACCCGACGTGGGTGACGACGTCTTGAACCGACCAGCCCTCCGCCGCGCTCAGTGTCCGCTAGTCTTCGGCGTCCGCCAGTCCTCGTCGGTGAACGTCGCCACCGCGGTGAGCATTTGCTGCGCCGCGCGGGTCATCCCAGCGATTGCCGCCCAGCTCATCTGGTGCTCCCGCGCCCACGATCGGAGGCCCCGTAGGTCACGCGAAGTCGGGATAGAGCGCCGCGACGCCACCGGCGAGCCCGGCTCGAACCTGCTTGCTCAACTCGTCGGCGAGGATTTCGGGTTCGCCTGCTTCGAGGCCGTCCAATGCGATCCTTGCAACGTCGGCAGGATCGGACTTCGGCTCGTCGACGTGGCTGGCCATGTCAGTATCCACGTAGCCAACGTGCAACGCACTGACCTGAGTCTGCTGCCCGGCCAGCTCCAGTCGCAGAGCGTTGGTCATCGCCCACCCCGCCGACTTGGCTGCTGAGTAGGAACCGAATTCCGGGGAGGTCACCCACGACAGGACCGACAACACGTTGAGAATGGCGCTCTTCGGGCCATTGCCCAGCAGGGGCGCGAACGCGCGGATCACTCGCAGCGTCCCGAGGTAGTGCGTCGAGACGTCGAGTTCGATGTCGGTCAGGCTGCCGGCGAGCAGCGACGCCCCAGTGTAACTGCCGGCATTGTTGATCAAAATGCTTACATCGCGGACGGTTTCAGCTGCGCGGGCCACCGAGGCACTGTCGGTGATGTCGATCTGGACGGGGATCACTCCGTCGAGGTCAACGCTGTCGATGTTGCGGGCGCCGGCGTACACCTTGGCGCCGCGCTGGACGAGTTGTTGGGCGAAGTGACGCCCCAGTCCGCGGTTGGAGCCCGTGACCAAGGCGGTACTGCCATCGATGAGCATGTGCATCCTTTGTGAGTTGGAATATCCAACCTAGCATCTGAATGCGAAATGGCAACCCAGCGTATTGTGGAGAGATGACGTCCTCACGGCTTGACGATGTCCAGTGTTCGATCGAACGCGCCCTACACGTCGTCGGGGAACGCTGGAGCCTGCTCATCCTTCGTGAAGCCTGCAGCGGTGCAACACGATTCGATCAATTCAAGACCGCGCTGGGCGTATCGTCGGACATCCTCGCCGCTCGCCTAGCCACCCTCGTCGAGTACGGCGTGCTGACACGGCGGCCCTACCGTGAACCGGGACGCCGCGAACGACACGAATATCACCTCACCGAATCCGGGCAAGACCTGCAACTCGTCCTTGGGGCACTGGCCCAATGGGGCGACCGGCGCCTGCCCCGTGCGCAAGGCCCGTTCGTCGAAAGACGTTCACCCACTGGGCAGTTGGTCCGCCTCTGCTATCTCGACGAGTCCGGTGCGGAGGTGCCCCCCTCGGCCATCGAAGCTCATCGGACCTCGGCCCAGTGATGGACTAGCAACGGCAAGCTCATCCGACCCCGTTCGGGCCACCCTCCCGACTCGGATGAACACCCAACACGCCCGGCACATAGGTTTACGAACGGTCTGTCGCCGGCGAGCTGCAGCCGAGCAGTGCGGTCGTGCGAGTCGATGTGGAGCCGGGTGACCTGCTCGGTGTCGTAGTCAACAACCGCCTCGCGCAGAAAGTTCCCCCAGCGGGACCTCGGCGAGGGCGCGTTCCGCATCGGATTCCGCGGCGCAACAAGCCAATTCGTCACCCGATCTCGCCGGTGAGGCCCTTGGCCAAAAGGTCGACCATTCCGCCGAAACCTGTGGGTGGTGCCGGCGAAGGTGTGGCGTCGTACGGTCATACCCCCATCGCCGCGATGCGCAGATCTCGACCGGATGGACCCTGGTCAAGATCGGGAAACGTTGTCGGACGACGGCACCCGGGCGCGATCCGATCGGCCCGCCAACACGACCCTGTGTGGCGGGACTGCGTCAACCGGCTCGATCCAGGTGCCGGCTAGACGACGCGCCATAGTCGGTGTACTGCACGCCTCAGCACGGGCTCCATCGTTGCTGTCTCTACACGCGGTGACAGCTGGGGTTGCGCCGCTTCCGGAGCGTTGGGCGACTACCGGCCCGCTGCGGTGATCATCCGCGGACTAATCGAAGACGCCTACGCCGAGGAAAGCCCACGCAGGCTACCGGTAAGTCGTCCCCATCCCGCAGACAGGCACTCCCCCACCTAAGACCACTGATCCTAAAACCGCAGTCCGACTTTGGCTTTGACTATCACGCCACAGCGAAGACAATCGATGCCGGCCTCGGACCTGTGATTCATCTGATGAAAATGGAGGAGTTCTTCATGGATAACCGCTGGTATGGCGTCAATGCGCTGCCCCGACAGCTGGGCTCTCGGACGGCAACGTCTGGCCGGTCGACGGGCCACCGCCGCTGATGCCGCAGCCGCCCGAGCCAGCACGGCCGCCCGCCCGGTGCCGCAGCGGCCCGGTGAGACACCGAGCAGGCGTGACGGCGGCTAATGGCTCGCGCTGAGCGCATGCTCGCGCGGTTCTAGTCAGCCGGTAGCCGGTAGTCGGCGGTCAGGTCGGAGACAATGTCCGCGAGGCCCGTCGGATAGTTGCGCAACCGCTTCGGGTCCGGCTGCGGCCCGATGGACTGCGCCTCGAAGAGAGACACCGCCGCCTCCGTCATGCGCAGAGCGTTTCCGAACGCGTCGAGCGTGACCGCCAACAGGCCCGAGTCGTCTAGCTCGTGATTGTCAAACACGTACCCCGCCAGCCACTTAAAGCCGTGCACGAATCCCGAGCCGAGTGAATAGAAGGCCTTGGCACTGCGCGGATGCATCACCCTGTCGAGGTCGGGGTCTGGCTTGCGCGGCAGGCGCTTGTCCATCCAATCTTCGGCATTCTCAACAAATTTCATCGGTCCCCCAGTCGGCCCGATGATCGCATCCGCAGGGAGCGCCGCTATCTTGGCGTGACGTTTAACCTCACGAGCGCGGCGCTTGTCAAACTCGGCCAGGTCAGCCTCGGCCATCGGATCGCTGCGCGCCTCCAGAGCTGCGGCCTCCAACTTCTCAAACCCCTCCTGCTGGCCACGCTCACCCTTGAGGAACCCATAACAGCGGCGAATCCGTGCTTCGGTATCCGTCTCGCTGATAAGCCAAATGGTCTTGGCTGACGATTCCATCGCAATGCGGCACAGCGCCGCCGTCGCTGATGTGCGCACCTGTCCCTGAGTCAGAGCGAACGCGATCACCTCGGCTGCCGCCGTGAGGCTCTCGCTCGCGTTCATCGTTGGATATAACGCGGTCGAACTGACAAGACTCTCCTCGCCCTCAAGCGTGACCGCAGCGTCGTCGTGGGCGAGTCGACTCTGCGGATGCGGCCGGTTGGGCCGTAATCCCCACGACAGGAATCCTTTTGCGTGTGCGGCGCGTTCGCCGATCAACGCGATGAACATGGACCGGAGAAGTTTCCGCGCGTCCTCGGGATACTTCGCCTTGAGCTTGTCCCAGTCAACCTCGGAGAAATCCGGCCGTGAAGCCGGTGCCCCTCGCGGCGGCTTAGGCGGCAACTTAACGCCGAACTCGGCTGCCTCTCGTTCGTTTCGGGCGTCGCTCTCCTGACGGCGCCGAGCCTCCCGCTCTCGCCTCTGTTCCGTCGTCTGCCTGCTCCTCTTTCCCTTGCCCATCGTCTCCCCTCCGTATCGGCTCACAAGCACGCGAAACTCACGATAGGACCGTGCGCCGACAGGCTGCGATAATGATGGCACCGACGCGCGACGGTAACGCGAACCCACAGTGAACGCGCGCGACGGATGTACGGGCCCGCGTTGTAGATTTCCCTCTTGGTCAGGGCGCCCTGTTTCGCCCGGGATCGACGACCGCGAAGCCAGCGAACCACGACGAACAGCACGCTGATCGCAGTGAGCTCTGGCGCCGCTATCACGGCGATACCGGTCATCGCGCCCGGTTGGTCGACCAGGGGCCGACCCGCTTATCGTGCCGATGTCTTGGGCCATCATGCGACCAGGTCGGTTTAGGTGTCTGGTTCGGCGTGGATCCAGCGGGTGCCGTGCCAAGTCGACGAGCGCCTTGAATGATGTCACTGGAGCACACTCCATCTGCGGCAAGGCCTCGAGACTTGCGATTTACCAGATTAACGGCGGTGGCCACTCGCTGCAGCCACATGACCCGTATCGGGCCGGGTCGGGCCGTAGATGTCGGCGAGCGTCATCAGAACCGCCGCGGTGTGGGCGCAGACCGCAATCGCCTTATCGTCCAGCAGGCCCCACGACTTGATCAGCATGGCCGCACAGCGTCGGCGAATCGATGTTGTCCGGCACTATCGTGTCTTTCCGGATTCTGTCCGGCACTCTCGGTTGGTTCTGGACAAACGGCCACGATTCCGTCCAGAACTACTTGAGAGCGCCCAGGTAAGCGCACTCCCCCGGTCTCAATTAGTTCCGGATCGGACAGCGATGGCGACGTTGGCGCAGCTGAGAAGCTTGGCCACCTCCCGTTCCATCCACCGGCAGCCGCGTCGTCTATTGACCGTCGCCGCAGCTTGAAGTCGATTCCAATCACTTAATGAATGATTTCGTTGTTAGGTGACGAGATGCTGACGCTGGTTTGCTCACGCCCGCCTGCAAAGTCCGCGGCGGCCTATCCTCCGCCCCCGTCGGCAACCCTCGAAAACGTCACAGTGACGAATTGTCATGCCCCGCTGGGTCATTGACCATTCACCGTGCGATATCGAGGTCGACGTTCCGAGCGGCATTCACGTGGTTGGGCCGGCTGTCAGACGGAGTCCGCGATGGCGCTGAGGAGCTTCCAGGCTTCGTTCCTCGCGTTCTGCGTACCGATGAGCCCACCGACTCGAACGGCGATGCCCCGAGTCGGGCTCCGAGCGCAGCCGGCTACGCTGAGGACTCCCGCCTTCGAGGGTAGACATGGCGTGGTCAGCTTCGCAAAACGACTGCGCGTCCTAAGTGGGGTTATCCCCCCACCAAAGAGGGGGTTATCCCCGGCGACACTGGCATTTTTGAGCGTCATGCTGGTGGTTATGACACTGGTTGGCGTGGTGAGCTGCGCAACCACTGCGCGACAAGGTAGGACGTTACTCCCTGTGACACTGGCGTTTTTGAGCGGCATGCTGGTGGTCGTGACCTTGGTTGGCGTGCCTGCGGCGCGGGCCGACGGCATCGGATCGGACGCAGATGCGCACGTCGCCCAGTCGCTCGGCGGTCGCGAATTGACGGTCACGATCCGGCGAGTCGGCCCGGTCCTCGGGCCTCTGCACGTCGACGTCGTCACACATCACGGCGACGCTCCAGGCACACTGCAACTCACCGCGTCGGCACCGGGAGCCACTACTAGCAGCGGGCAGGTGAAGCTCGGCACGCCCGGCATCTATTCGGCGACACTGAACGTCGACAGGGCCGGGCCGTGGGAACTGATCGTCGACGACGGCCACACCGCGGCACGGATCCCGTTTCTGGTTCCCGCGCAGGTGATTCCGCCGTGGAAGAAAGCCAGTGACTACGGCTTCTTCACCGCGGGCGCGCTGCTGATCGTCTCGTTGGCAGCCGCGTTGCGCGCGCGCCGCAGCTGGATGGCGCTAGTCCCGGCGACCGGCATGATCGTCGCGCTGACGGTGGCTGTCACCGGCGCGATGCTGTCGGCGTACTCCCCGCCACCCCCGCAGCCCGGCCAGGACCTTGACCCCACCCTCGAGAACATCCGTGATCCCTACGCACGCATTGCGGCCAATTCGCTTAATCCGGTGGATTATTCGCGGCCGCCGGTGAACATGGCGGTGTCCGCTGGCCAGTCCACGCTGCGATTGAACCTCACCGACTCCTCCACCGGCCGACCCGCCGACGACCTGCTGATCCACCACGGCGCGCTGATCCATCTCATCGTCGTCTCACCTGCGGGCACCATGTCGCACGTGCATCCTGTCCGTGTCTCGCCGGGACGGTACGAGGCGAAGTTCGGGACCACCGAACGCGGGACATACGCAGTCGCCGCCGAAATCGCTAGGCGCGGAGGCGGAGTACAACTGCTACGTGGCTCGGTCGACGGGCAATCCCCTGCCGCACCGCCGACCGCGACGCCACCCTCGCAGGGCGAGATCACCGCGACGGTCGCGCCAGCGGGCAGCCCGAGCACCATCCGGGCCAGGTTCGGGGACACCCCCGATCTGCAGCCGTGGCTCGGGATGGTCGGCCACATGATGGTGGTCGGCCCACTACCCGCCGGCCCCGACGTCGGCAAACACGCACTGACAGCACCGGTCTGGTCGCACGCGCATGCCATGGTGCCGCCCACACCCGGCGCCGCAGGCGGGCAGCCCGACGAATCGGTTGCCCGGTACGGGCCCGAGATCGATTTCACCTACTCGTTCGCACTGCCCGGCCGCTACAAGGTATGGGTGCAGACCGAACGCGACTACGGCATCCTCACCGCGCCAACCGAAGTCGAGGTCCGCCAACCGTGAGTCGCCAGCGCCTCGTTGTCATCGCCGCGATCGCCGCCGCCGTCGTCGGCGCCGGAATCTGGATGCTGTGGCCGAAATCAATTGACGATAGCGCGGCAACCGCGGCGGCAGGACCGTACCTGGTGCAGCTGACCGGCGAAGCGCCGAAGGTCGGAATCAGCCCGGTCACCGTCGAGATAACCGGCAACAGGGGCCAGCCCCCCACACCGGACTCGGTCACCTTCGAACCCGCGATGCCCCAAATGGGCCATGCCACAACACCCGTGGCCGCCGCGGCCCAAGGCGACGGCCGCTACCGTGCCGACGTGGACCTTTCCATGGCCGGGCAATGGGAGATCACGGTCCGCATCGCCGCCAGCGGCCAAGTGCAAGAAGCAGTTCTGAGCGTCACCACCAACGGCTAGAAAGGCGCACCGCCATGGCAAGTGCGGATTCGCACGGCAAGTTACCGGCGTTTGTCATGCTCGCAGGCACCCTGATCTCGCTGTCGGGGTTGACCTGGGACATCGACTGGCACCTTTACGTCGGGCCGGACAGCTTCTTCACGCTGCCGCACCTGTTTATCTACTCCGGCGGCGCGATCGCCGGGTTGACCAGCTTGGTGATGGTGTTGCGGGCCACCGGCGCACAGCGCAGTGGCCAGGATCTCGATCCGACCGTCGGCGGTCGCGCGTTCAAGGTGCTCGGCGTATTCGCCGCGCCGATCGGCTATCTGGTCAGCGGCATCGCCGCGGCCACGTTCCTGCTGTACGGGCTATGGGACGAGTGGTGGCACGGCCTGTACGGATTCGACGTGACTATCGCGTCGCCGCCACACCAGGGTTGGCTGACATCGATCTGCGTCACCATGATCGGCACCGCGATCGTCTTCGCCGCGGCCCGCGAACACCGCTGGGGCCGTTGGGGGTTCACGGTCGCGATCGCGGCGTTCGGGCAATACGCCGCGATCCAAAGCGGCGCGCTGGCGGACATCAACCTGAGCGCGGCCATCGACTGGCCCACCCTGACCTGGCTGGCCATTCCGCTCGTCTGCGTGCTGCTCGGTTCTCAAGTCGTGCCGCGCGGCGGAGCCCTCGGCACCGGACTTCTCACACTGGTGCTGAACCTGGTGACCTGGTCGTTCGCCGTCTGGGCGGTCGGCTGGTACGCCGACCAGCAGCACTTGGCGCTTCGCGACTTCGTCGAGTTGGGCTTCCCCATCGACATGGTGCTGATCCCCGCAATAGTTTTCGTGTTCGGCGTCGTCGTCGAGCTCCTGCTGCGGTGGAGAGGCGCGAGCGCCTGGCTGCTGGCCGGTTCCGGCGCGGCAGGTGTGGTCGCGATCACCTGGTTGCTCAGCTCAATGGGATCCGGGGGCGTCGACCTGGGTGGCGAGGACGGCGGTGGGGACGGGGGCAGCATCCTGCTGACGTGCGTCGCCGGGGGGCTGCTCGCCGGGGCGCTCGGCGGCGCGACGTGGCGACTCGGCTGGGCATTGCGTGCATCGAACGCGACACCTGCGGTCAGCGCGACCCTCGGTGCATCGGCATGACCATCCACAACGGGTTGCGGGCGATGGTCGCGATGCTGTGCGCCGTCGCCGCGCTGTCGATCGGCGTGGCACCGGCCGCGGCCGCCGATCCGCTGGACTACGTCGTGCACACCGAGCACGTCCAGGTGGGCCCCTACCCGGTGACGGTCGGGTTCACCGTGTGGCCGCTGCGCGCGATGCAGTCGTTGGATTTCACGTTCCAACCCGACGGCGGAATCGCAGGCAAGTCCGGCACCATCGCGACGATCGCTCCCGATGGGAGGGAGGACGCGGATCGACTGTCCCGGCATCCCCGTAACCGCGATGTGTGGGGCCTTGATGTGGAGTCGCTCGACTCCTCTGGGACGTGGACGCTGCGGTTCACGATCGACGGTCCGCAGGGCGAAGGCACCGGCGACCTGACCGTCGACGTGCTCAAACAGCCAGGCCCCCCGCTGGCGCTGAGCTGGCTCGTCGGACTCACCCCGCTGGCACTGACGTTGGTGTTCTTCGCAGTGCTCTGGATACGCACCGGCCGGCGCAGGAACGCCGACACGAGTTCCTAGTGGCTCGTCTCAATTCGGCACGCCGTAGCACATGGGTGTGACATGACATGAATCGTGTTGAGTGCCGGGGTTGTTCACAGTGCGTGGTTTAACCACAGATCGGGGTGGACGGGCTGGTCGGATCGCTGAGACTTCGGTCGCCAATCGCAGATACAGATTTAACAATAGTGACGGGAACATTCGCCTCGACTATGTCGAAATTCGTTGCACCACATCACCTGTGATGATGATCTGCAGTTCGCTTACGGCCGTCGGTCTCAGGCTAGGCCGCGCAGCCGGAGCATCGTTCTCTGAGCGCACCCGCCCGTGATGACAGCGATGCTGGCAACCAACGAGACTGCGACCGCGCAGCGACACGCCCCCATGAGCTGCCCTCGGTTTGGTTCGACGCGGAGCCCGAATGGTACCCATCGGCGCGACCTATTTCAGGCAGCAGCAGTACTCGAGCGCGAGCCGCTATGGCCCGTGCCGACGTCAACACTCGGGTACTTGCGGTGCAGGCCGCGCGGAACCAGCGGAACCCGGTGGGCGTGGGCGTCTGTCGGCAGCGAGCCTTGCGCCCGTCCCCACGCCATCCCAGAATACGTCACTGTGACGGATCATCTTGTGGCGCATGGCTATTGGTGGCCAGCTCTGAGGGTACCGTGATACCGCGGTCGGCCTCAGCGTGGGCGGTAGATATGGGCGCGGTGGTTGACGGCAACGATGACGATGGTGTGGTTGTCGTCGTCGATGCGGAACAGCACCCGGTAGTCGCCGCGGCGGGCGCTACGATAAGCCGCGAGTTCGCCCCGCAGCACCTTGCTGAGCCGCCGCGGGTTCTCGGCCAGCCGACCGGTGATGAACTCTATGATCGCGGCGGCGATCTTGCTTGAGAGGCATCGCAAGTCGCGGCGTGCCGACCCGGCTACCTCGACGTGGTATGGGCCGGCGTTGATGGTCACCGTGGCGGTAGGCCGAACTCGTCACGGATCGCATCGCCGTCAACGGTCGAGCCCTCCGCGTATTCGCGTTCAGCCGCGGCGATGGTGTCGCGGATCCCGGGCTGCGAGAGCCAAAAGACGGTCTCCTGCAGCGACTCCAGGTCCTCGGCCGAGATCAGGACGGCCGCCGGTCGCCCGTGCTTCGTGATAGTCACAATTTCGTGTGTGGTTTCTGCGTCGTCGACCAGCGCCGACAGCTTGTCTTTGGCCTCGCCGAGTGGAATCGATCGCATATGCACCATTATAGCCGCATGACTAGCCAGCTGGTAGCCCTAGATTTAGCCATCCCCAGTCGCGCGATGGCGCGGATGCAACCGCTCCCCTACGCAGGAACTCGCACATCTCGAGCACGCGCCATTACCAGTTAGCTCCGGCTTGCTCTAGATGCGAAGACTCGCACCGCGCGCCGACTGGAATGCGAGTCACGCCATTACGTCACAATGACGAAATATGGAGGGGTGCCTGGACGTGGCGAGTCGGACTTTGAACTCGAATCACCTTCCCACACAGCGATTTCCGCGTCGCGTAGTTGATCGTAGAAGGTATCGGTTAGTCAACTCGGTCCGACCCGGAGCCGTATCTTTACTTTGGCGGTGATGGGCCGCGACACTGGAATCATGATCGTGCGAACGTGGTCCGCCCGAGCAACACCGGCCGGCGCGGAGAACTACTGCACCTACTTCCACAAGACGCTGCTACCCGAGCTGCGCGGCATTCCCGGTTTTGCCGGCGCGATGTTGCTGGCTGGCGACCTCGACGGGCTCGTCGAGGTGACCGCGCACACCCTGTGGGAATCCGAAGAGGCGATTCACGCCTTCGCCGGCGATGATCTGACTGCAGCGATCGTCGAACCGGAGGGACTCACCCTGCTGTCCGACAGTGACGCGACCGCAACGCACCGACGTGTGCTGCTTGATGTCCGGGTATGACCGCCTCGCCGTGATCGATCGGCGCCGGCGAATGTCCCCCACTCGGGACGCCCGCCGCCCTTCAATGCGTCACTGTGACAAAATGATTGGGGGGCAGGGCTTTTGGGAGCTATCGCGCCGAGAGCTCGCACCGTCACCTCTCCCCTACGCAGGCAACTCGCACCCGTTCAATACGCGCTACTCCCCGTTAAGGGCGGCTGAGCCGGTCCTGTTATCGGACGGCGGGGTCAATGAACGAGCGGGTCGGCAGCACATCGGCAGCACGCATCCATCACGATGCGCACGGCCGTTCGAGGGTCGCCTGCGCGGCGAACCACCGCAAGGTGGCACGGCGGCAGGTCGCTCACCCGGACGTGCACGACATCGTCGCGACGGTAGATCTCGGCGTTGCCCGCGGAAAGCAGCGCCACTCCCGCCCCAGCCGCCACGGCCTCGAACGTCTCGTCCGCGGTCGCCGCTTCGGCCGCGATCCGGGGTGGCTTGACCCGCTGCTCGGTAGCCAGCCAGAAGTCACGCATGACCCCGGCCGACGCCGGTAGGGCGATGAACGGCTCGTCTTGGATCTCGGCGAACCGGACGCTCGACCTGCCGGCTAGCCGGTGGTTGAGCGGGAGCGACACCCAGCGGTCCTCGGTCGCAATCGTTTTCGCCGCAAAGCCATCACCCGGCGGCACGGGAAGCCAAGCGACCGCCACGTCGACGCCACCGTCTGCCAGTCCAACCGTCGGGTCGCCCCAGCTGACTTGACGGAAGTTCAGCCGCCATCCGGGCAGCCTTTCCGCCATCGCTGCAGTGATGCCGGGGATCAGTCCGCGACCGATGCGGGTGTGAAAGCCGACTGTCAACGTCTGTTGCTGCGTCGCGGCGGCGTCGCGGATTTCTCTGAATGCCCTGTCCCATTCGGCGATCATGCGGCGGGCGCGAGGTAACAGCGCCTCTCCTGCAGCGGTGAGCGTGATACCGCGGTTTCCGCGGGCGAAGAGGTCCGTACCGACGAGGTCCTCCAGCTTTCTGATCTGCTTGCTCAGAGCCGGCTGCGAGACGAAGAGCCGTTTCGTGGCGGCCTTCGTGAAGCTGAGCTCTTCGGCGACGGCCACGAAATAGGCGAGGTCTCGCACATGGACGGCCATAGCCGGAGGTTATGACACAGGATCTTGGACACGCAATATTTGCGTCACTACGTTGGCCCGTGTGCGCGCCCTTGTACACGATCCCGCGGAGGCCGCCGGCCTGCGGATCGCCGATGTTTCCGATCCCGAGCCTGCGCCCAACGAGGTCCTGGTGCGGGTCACCGCCGCATCGCTCAACTTCCTCGATGTCGCGTACCGCCACGACCGGGTGCCAGCCGGAGCGGTGCCGGGAGTCGACGCAGCGGGCGTCGTCATCGCTGCGGCCCGCGACGGGTCCGGACCGGCGGCAGGATCCCGTGTCGCCACCTTCGGACCCGGAGGGGCCTGGGCGGAACAACGGGCCGTCGACACCGCCGACGTCGCGACCGTTCCTGACGGGGTCGACATCGATGTCGCCGCCGCGTTGCCTGCCGCGGGCGTCACCGCCCTGCGTGCAGTGCGCAAGCTCGGCCCGGTGCTTGGGCGTCGGGTACTCGTCACCGGGGCGTCCGGTGGAGTTGGGCGGTTCGCGGTGCAGCTGGCCGCGCTGGCCGCCGCCTACGTGGTCGCCGCCGTCGGGAGTGCCAACCGCGGGACGGGTCTGACCGAGCTCGGCGCCCGCGAGGTGGTGACTGAGCTTGCAGGCGTGCAACCGGTACACGGGGTGATCGAGAATGTGGGAGGACCGTTGCTGGGCGAGGCGTTCGCACTGCTGGAAGAGGGCGGCGTCGCGCTGAGTGTCGGGCAAGCGTCTAGGCAGCCGACCACGATCGACTTCGAGCAAGAACGCCTGCGTGGTGGGAACCGTCGCTTGGAACCGTTCGTCGTTGGTGGCGGCCACCGTGACGACCTCGGGGTGCTGCTCGATCTCGTGGCACGCGGCCGGCTCGACCCGCAGATCGGCTGGCGCGGATCCTGGGAGCAGGTCGGCGACGCCGCGCAGGCCCTGATCGAACGCCGGTTGACCGGCAAGGTGGTGATCGAGATCCGTTGACCGGCTGCGGCCGGTACGGCCTGCCATGCCGGACCCTAAGGTGTGCCGACCCAAGCAAAGGGCTCTGAATGCCCAGACCGTAGGCGTAGGGACTAGCGTCCTTCGCCCTTGGGGGGCAGGTTTGCGACGGTGTCGAGGTAGTGCTGGTTGAACATGACGCCGAGTACGTTGCCGAACGGGTCGACGACGCTGGCGGTGACGTAGCCGGGGGCGTGCTCGACTGGGGGTTGCAAAGGGGTGGCGCCCAGCTCGGCCAACCGGACGAGGGTGGCGTCGAGGTCGTCGACAGCCCAGTAGGTGAACGTGTTGCCTGGGGCCTCTGAGCGATCGGTCGGGGCGAAGCGTGCGTCAATGAACCCCAACTCGTGCTGGAGGTCGCCCAGCCGGAACTCGATGTAGGCCGGGGCGCCGTCGACCTCGCGGACGAAGTAGGGCTCGATGCCGAGCAGTTCGGTGTACCAGTCGCGGGCTGCGGCCAGGTCGGGTGTGAAGAAGTTGACGGTGGTGAGTCCTCGTAACATGCCGCGATGCTAAGCCGGTGAAGTGCTCACCCTCTGAGCACTTTCTGGGAGAAGATCTGCCCATGCGTGCGGACCGTCTGATCGCCGCCCTCCTCGTGCTCCAGTCTCGAGGCCGGGTGACCGCGTCCCAGCTCGCCGCCGAGCTCGAGGTCTCGCTGGCCACCGCCCGTCGCGACCTGGAGGCGCTGTCCGCTGCCGGCATCCCCGTCTACCCCCAGCCCGGGCGGGGTGGCGGGTGGTCACTGGTCGGCGGGGCCCGCACCGATCTCAGC
>NZ_RARC01000052.1 GCF_003719305.1 Mycolicibacterium stellerae | reverse complement strand
GGGGTGTGGTTAAGGGGCAGGGTGGGGGCGGCGCGTTGTCGACTCCGGCGAGTTTGGCTGCCAGTCGGGCGGCCGAGTCGTTTCTGACCGCGCGGCGTTGCGGGTCGCGGTCGTCGTTGTTCTCGAAGCAGCCGCCGGGCGCCCCCTCGACGATGGCAAGCGCGTCGCGGTACCGCTGGCGGGCCTGATCCGGTCGGCCTTCCCACCCGTCGATGTCGCCCCTGCGTTCACGCACCAGTTCGAGGTTCACAAGAACCGGACAGGACTGCTGCGCGGCAGTGTGCGACAACGCTTCGGAGAAGTGCCGGTCGGCCTCGTCGAGTCGGCCCTGCAGGACGGCCAGCGTGCCCGCCGCGAACGGTGCCTTCGCAGGTTCCACCACGTTGAGCGCGTTCAGCATCGACGTGTCCCGCCCCAGCGCGGCGATGTCGCGGTCGGAGAAGTTCGTGACCGCCGAATTGCCCGCGACGACAACCGAAATCATCTTGACGGCCGCGAGCGCGACGATCAACATCACGGGCGCCGAGAACAGCACCAGCCGCCGACGCAACGACAACCGCGACGGTCTCCGTCTGCTTGTCACGGTGTCACGTCCCGTCTGGCCAATCGGGTGCGGCGCAGGTCGCGGATGCCTGCGAACAACTCGAACAGCAGCAGCACCGCGGCCGTCAGGGTGAACACCCAATACAGGTCCGTGCGGTCGGCGACGCCCGACGACGTCGTCGCGGCTGCGCCTGGCTGCGGGGCACCGGTGTCGGGGACGGACTCCGAGATGGATCTGCCGTCGCCCCGATCCACATAGGGCACGCCGAGCTGCTCGGCGATCCGACGCAGACCCGGCTCGTTGCGGCCTGCGCCGTAGCCGAACACCGCCCCGCCGTCGACGGCCCCCTCGGTCGGTTCGAACTCGCCCTGCGGCGCGCGCGAGCCTGCGGCGCCCGACCCGAAGTAGAACACCAGGCTCTTTGAGTCGGGGTACTGCTGACCGGCCGCAATGAGTTGATAGCGCAACACATTCGCTGCTGCCGCCGCGTTCACGTCTTCGGTCCTGTCGTTCGCGGGATACGGCGACAGGCGTGCAACCTCCGGTCTCAGGCTCCATGCGTCTTCCGAAAGCGGCCAGTCCAGCGACGAACGGGATGCGAAGGCGACAAGTGCGAACCGGGCCCCGGGGTACTGATCGATAAGGGCCTCGATGTCATTGCGAATGCCAGACATTCGCGTTTGCCGGTCGCCGTAGTCGTCGACGGCCGAATCCGCCGACCGGTCGACGAGGAAGAACACGTTGGTGTTCTCGGCGGACTGCTTTGCGACGGCAGATCCGCGCTCGCCGTGCTCGATGCCGGGGCGGGCGGCGGCGATCAGGATCAGCAGGACGGCGAGCGTCAGCCCCGCCCAGCGCCAGACGGTTGTCCATCGCGCCCCCGCGGTGGAGTGCAGTCGCCGCATGGTGAGCAGTCGCAGCGCGATGATCACCACGGCGATCACGAGCAGTACCAGGGGTGGCAGTACAGGCGCAAACGTCATCGTCGCAGCACCACCAGCGATAGGCACAGCAGCGTCGAGGTGAAGACGGCGATGGCCAACGGAACGGCGGGCGCGTCACCGAACCAGGATGTGACCGTCTCGTCGGGCGCGACGCCCGCAGACGGTGGTCTGTTGCGGATGGCGTCCAGATCGCTCGGTAGCCGAACCTCGCGATTCTCCAGCGAGAAGTATTGGCCGCCGGAGGATTTTGCGATCGTCGGTAGGACACCCGCGGTGGCGCTCGAGGGGCTGAGCGCGTTGATCTGGATGCCCGCATCACTTGCCATGCCGCTGACCTGTTCCGTTGTCAGCAGCGACCGTCGTGCCTCGTCGGGCTGGCGTGTCTGCCCTGGGCCCAGATAGATCAGCGATCGACGTTGTGAGCTCTTGGAGTCGAATGACGGGAATCCGGTCATGCACAACGCCAGCACGTCCTCGACGCTCGATGCGTAGTCGACGTAGGAGACTGTGGGGGAGAAGGTTGACGTGTCGACGTCGGAGTCGTCGGCACGGTCCCGTGAAAGCTTGGCGAGGTCACCGAGTTTGGCCCCCACGTACTGGTAGTCGCGGGTCATCGGAATCACCCGCCGATTCGGCGACGTGAGCCCGATGCGCTGGGTGCCGTACGTACGCGCCTGGCCGGCAAAATAGGTGAGCAAGTCGCCGGTGGACTCGTCGGTCACCGGCTGATTGACGCACAGCATGATGTCCTGCGGCGGTTCGGTCGGCGCACTCGACCACCACCATCCGCTGGGACGAGCGCTGGCCAGCACCGCGGCGCCGAACAACAGGCCGAGCAGCAGCACCGCGACGATCATCGACACAAGCCTGGCCCGCGCCACCCTGGCGTACTGGGGTAGCCGGGTGAGCCGCGACGAGTTCGCCATCCGGCGCAGCTGTCGACGGACCTGCTCCATCGGCAGCAGCATCGCAAGGGCGACAGCCACTGCCAGACAGGCGAATCCGGCGACCGCGACAGGCCACCATGTCAGGCCCACGAACGGATCAACTCCTGGGCTGTCGAACCGACTTCGCTCACGTCGACCAGCGACGCGGAGTTGAACTGGGCGTCGTTGAGTGCGGCGAACAGCGGCGCCGCCTCCGCCAGCTCGCTGGAGCTGATGGGCTCGACGTGCATGTACTGCGCACGAGTGCCTGTCGCCTGGTGCAGGAAGCTGCGCAGCGTCCTGCTCATCTGACGGCCGGCCGCAGGCGTCGTCAACTCGCCGGCGCGGTAACGCTCATCGATGGCTCGGATGGCGCGAGAGAATCTGCGCCGCAGCAGCTTCGAGTGCACGGATCGGATTAAGGGTATGGACCGCAGCCGGTCGGCGGGCAGCGTCCAGACGATCACCGCGACGTACCAGATGACGACGACGGTCAGCAGCGCCAGCCCGATCCACAGCCACGACGCCGCATAGGGCGAAGGGCCGATCACGAACTGAAGGACATCATCCGGCACGGGTGAACACCTCGGTCATTCCGATCAGTCGCGCACGGATCTGCCCGCTGCCGCCGACGGTTGTGTGGGGTATCGAGTGGACCGTCATGAACTCTTCGAGTTCGCTCCTCCGGTGCTGCTCGGCACGACGGTAGGCCGCGACAACGCGGGGACCCAGGTTGGCGCCGCCGATCACGAATCTCCCTGACGCGACGTCGTATCCGTCTTCAGCGGCGGCGGGCGTGCCGACCGCGGGGACGTCGGACACCATCGCCCACATGATGTCGTGGCGCCCCGTGAGGCGACTGACCACCTCCTCGAGGCGGCCGCCTGGCTCGGGCTCGTCGGACACCACCACGATCAGCATCCGATGGCGGTAATGCGTTGCCACATACTCCAGTTGACAAGCGATGTCGCTTGCTCCCGGCTTGGCAAGCGAGTGGCCGTAGAAGCGGTGCAGCATGCTCTCGATGTGGGTCTCGCCACGCCCTTGGCGCAGATTCACGCATCCGCGGTCGTCGCCGTAGACCATGCCGATCTGATCGGCCCGCTTGAGAGTGATCAGCCCGAAGGCACCAAGGATGTTGGCCGCGACATCGATTTTCGCCTCACCGCTTGGCGACTGCGCGGTCATGTTGCGGCCTGCATCGGCGACCAGCAGGATCTTGTGGTGCTTCTCGTCGACGAAGCGCTTGATCAGCACGCTTCCAGAACGTGCGGAGGCCTTCCAGTCGATGTCGCGGACATCGTCTCCGCGCACGTAGGGCCGCAGGTCGTCGAATTCCAGGCTGCGGCTGTGCAGCAGCGCGTAGCGGCCGCCTTCCAGAAGGCCGCGGGTGTCGGTTCCGAAATGCGATCTGGCCCTGTTGAGATGCTTGCCCACAGCGACCTTTACGGCACCCGGACGGCTTGCAGCACGGCCTCGACGACGACCTCGGGGGTGACGCCGTTACTGGCCGCTTCGAAGCCGAGGATGAGTCGGTGTCGCAGTACGCGGTTGGCGAGTTTCTCGATGTCATCGGGTATGACGTGCGCCCGGCCCGACAGAACCGCCAGCGCGCGAGCGGATTTGCAGAACGCGATGGTCGCGCGTGGACTGCCGCCGTATTCGATAAGCCGCGCGAGTTGAGAGGGCAGGTGCTCGTCGGGCGTGCGGGTCACGGCCACGAGCTCGCTGGCGTAGAGCATGAGCGCCTTGTCCATGTAGACGTGGCGGACGATGTCCTGCAGCCGCCGCACATCATCGAGGTTCACCACCGGCCTGCTGCGGTGACTCTTGTCGTAGAGTCCGGAATCCATCCGGTCCATCACCTCGACCTCTTCGGCCGGGGTGGGATATGACACGACATCCTTGAGCAGGAACCGGTCGGTCTGCGCCTCGGATAGCGGATAGGTGCCTTCCTGGTCCACCGGATTCTGGGTGGCTATCACCAGGAATGGCTCCGGAATCGGGTAGACGCGCCCGGCGATG
Source organism: Mycolicibacterium stellerae (assembly GCF_003719305.1). GTDB lineage: Bacteria > Actinomycetota > Actinomycetes > Mycobacteriales > Mycobacteriaceae > Mycobacterium > Mycobacterium stellerae. Next base: position 15,215 of record NZ_RARC01000052.1, on the reverse strand, counting down.
GTGGTCTGACGTTCCTCCATCGCTTCCAGCATCGCGCTCTGGGTCTTGGCACTGGACCGGTTGATCTCGTCGAGCAGCACGATGTTGGTGTGCACCGGGCCAAGCTCGGTGGCGAACGAGTTGGTCGTCGAGTCGTAGATCTGCGTGCCGATGATGTCGCTGGGCAGCAGGTCGGGCGTGCACTGGATGCGCTGGAAGCCACCGTGAATGGATTCGGCGATCACGCGGGCGGCCGTTGTCTTGGCCAGCCCGGGCACGCTCTCGATCAGGATGTGGCCGCCGGTGAGCAGGCCGATCAGCAGCGACTCGCGCAGATTGCCCTGCCCGACGACTTTGGCAGAGAAGGCGTCGCTGACCGCGCCGACGATGCGCTGCGCCTCGGAGATGTCTCGTTGGCTGAGTTGAACGGGCGCTGCCGTCATCGATGCCTTTCTGAGCTGGGGTTTCTGGTGGAAGTCAAGGCTTCGGATACCCGGGGCGACAGCCCGGCACACCTGCGGCCCGGTTACCCGGCTGGCGGATCGAGGATGGGCGCTTCGCTGAGTACTGGACCGGTACCTCGGCCGGCTAGTGCCCAGAGCCGAGCCACAATGCCAGCGACACCGCGACCGACCACACCAACATCGTCAGCCCGGTGTCGCGGAGGACGGGGATGAGGTCTCTGCCAAGGCCGCCGGTGCGCACCGGTTGCGCGGCCCGCCAGCCAAGCGGCGCAGCGACCAGCCCGAACGCACACCACGGCGTCGCGATCGTCAGCAACAGCGTCATCAGCAGCGGCACAGCCAGCAGGCCCTGATACAGCAGCCGGGTGCGGACGTCGCCGAGTCGCACCGCCAGGGTGATCTTCTCGGCCTCCTTGTCGGTCGGGATGTCGCGCAGGTTGTTGGCGACAAGCACCGCCGACGACAGCGACCCGATTCCCGCCGCCAGCGCCAGCCCGACCCAGTCGACCCGGCCCGCCTGCGTGAACTGCGTGCCGAGCACGGCGACCAGACCGAAGAACACGAACACCGCGACCTCACCGAGTCCCAGGTATCCGTACGGTTTCGAGCCGCCGGTGTATAGCCAGGCGCCTGCGATGCATACCCCGCCGACAACGATCAGCCACGGCTGGCTCACGATGGCCAACGCCAGCCCTGCCGCGGCGGCCACCCCGAAGCTCGTCACCGCCGCGGTCAGCACCGAACGCGGTGTGGCCAAACGGGATCCGACCAACCGCAGCGGTCCGGCGCGCACGTCGTCGGTGCCGCGGATGCCGTCGGAGTAGTCGTTGGCGTAGTTGACCCCGATGATCATCGCCACCGCGACAACCAGCGCAAGCAAGGCTTTCCACCACACCGCGCCGTCCAGCCAGGCCCCGGCGCCGGTCCCGGCGATGACGGGGGCGATGGCGTTCGGCAGGGTGCGTGGGCGGGCGCCCTCGACCCACTGCGCGACACTGGCCACGACAGCCATCGTTTCACGGCCGGGTCCAAGACGGGCGGAGTGACGACGGACACATTGTCGGCGCCGGGCGAGGTCTCAAGACTGGGGCAATGGAAGACCGACTGAGCAAGAGTGAGATCCGCAAAGACGCCCTGCAGGAGACCGTCCAATCGGTGGCCACCACGGTCGGCGAGGTCGCCTCGATCGTCACCACCGCCGTCAAGGACGTGGCGGGGGCGATCGGCGGGCTGGCCACCGACGTGTTCGAGATCCGGGACGGGGTCAAGCGCGCCGAGCAGCGCGCCGACGACACAATGGAGTGATGCTCGGAGTCATCGGCGGCAGCGGCTTCTATTCGTTCTTCGGCGAGGATGCTCGCACGATCAACCTCGACACCCCGTACGGAGAGCCGAGTGCACCGATCACCGTGGGCACCGTCGGGGTGCATGAGGTCGCGTTTCTGCCGCGGCACGGGGCCAACCACGAGTTCTCGCCACATACGGTGCCGTACCGGGCCAACATGTGGGCGCTGCGCGCGTTGGGCGTGCGTCGGGTCTTCGGGCCATGCGCAGTGGGCAGCCTGTCCCCCGAACTCGGGCCGGGGGCCATGGTGGTGCCCGATCAGCTGGTGGATCGGACGCGCGGACGCGTGGACACCTACTTCGACACCGGCGGCATCCATGTCGGGTTCGCCGACCCCTACTGCCCGTCGCTAAGGGCCGCCGTCACCGACCTGCCCGGTGTGATCGACGGCGGCACCATGGTGGTGGTCCAGGGGCCGCGGTTCTCGACGCGTGCCGAGAGTCAGTGGTTCGCGCGCCAGGGCTTCACGCTGGTGAACATGACCGGCTACCCCGAGGCGGTACTCGCCCGCGAGCTGGAAATGTGTTACGCAGCAATCGCTTTGGTGACTGACGTGGACGCCGGGGTCGCCGCAGGGGCTGGGGTGCGCGCCGTGGACGTGTTCGCCGAGTTCGAACGCAACCTGGTGCCGTTCAAGAAGCTGGTTCACGAGGCGATCGACCAGATCACCACGGAGCAGCTGTGCACCCATTGCCAGCCGCACGACGGTGTCAAGTTGCCGTTCGACCTGCCATGAGGGTGCTGCTGACCGGTGCGGCCGGCTTCATCGGGTCGCGGATTGCGGCCGCGCTTGCCGATGCGGGCCATGACGTCGTCGGCGTCGACGTGATGTTGCCCAACGCGCACGGCGTCGACGCCGAGCCGCCCGAGGGTGTGCAGTTGGCCGACGTCCGCGACGCCGGGGCGGTGGCATCGCTGCTCGACGGCGTCGATGTGGTGTGCCACCAGGCCGCGGTCGTGGGTGCCGGGGTGGACGCCGCTGACGCGCCGTCGTACGGCAGCCACAACGACTATGCGACGACGGTGCTGCTTGCGGAAATGTTCGCCGCGGGCTGTCGACGGTTGGTGCTGGCCTCATCGATGGTGGTGTACGGGCAAGGTCGGTACAGCTGTTCCGAGCACGGTGTCGTCGACCCACTGCCGCGCAGGCGCGCGGACCTGGACGCAGGAGTCTTCGAGCACCGCTGCCCACTCGGCGGCGAGGAGCTGACGTGGCAACTGGTCGACGAGGATGCCGCGCTGCGGCCGCGCAGTCTGTACGCGGCGAGCAAGGTCGCGCAGGAGAACTACGCGTTGGCTTGGGCGGAGGCGACGGGCGGCTCCGTCGTCGCGCTGCGTTATCACAACGTGTACGGCCCGAACATGCCGCGCGACACCCCCTACTCGGGGGTCGCGGCGATCTTCCGGTCAGAGCTCGAAGCCGGTGATGTGCCAAGGGTTTTCGAGGACGGTGGCCAGATGCGCGACTTCGTGCACGTCGACGATGTCGCTGCCGCCAACGTCGCGGCGATCAATGCGAACCGCGACGGCTTCACGCCTGCGAACGTGTGCTCGGGGCGGCCGATCTCGATTCTGGAGGTGGCCAACGAACTGTGTGACGCCCGCGGCGAGTCGTCGCCGGTGGTGACGGGTCAGTACCGCAGCGGCGACGTGCGCCATATCGTCGCCAGCCCTGCGGGTGCGGCGGAGTTGCTGGGATTCCGTGCTGTTATTGACCCGCGCGACGGTTTGCGCGAATTCGCCTACGCGCCACTGCGGGGCTAACCAGCACGCCGAAGTTGTTTGCCTTTTATAGCTGACTGCTGTGCTTTTGCTGTGTTAGCGTTTGCTCGATCTGGGGGACATGCGTCCACCCGCGTCGGCATGAGCACGGGAGGCCCCCATGTCCGGTAAGCATCGCAAGCGTTCTCGTCCTGCCGTGGCCGTGGCCATGGTCGTCGCGCCGGCGGGACTCACCGCCGCCGCCATGGCGGCCGGGAGTATCGCCGGCGTCGCGCCATCTGACAGGACGGTCGCTGCCCCAGCGCCCTCGATCGATTTGTTGGCGCTCGTCTCGGCAGCCAACTCGACATCGCAGTTCTTCGCGGGCTCGTCCTACTACGGCACCGACTGGTCGCAGGTGTACGGACAGCAGCAGGACCCGCAGCAGATCGTTGTGCCGTTCTACAAGGGCCCGCAGGGCATCGCGGACACCATCGACGGCGCCCAGATCGGCGTGAACCAAACCGGTGTCACGGCGTCCGGGTGGGGGGCGGGCCAGACCGGCACCGCGCTCGGGATTCTGGCAGAGGAACAGAACACCGATGCGTTGGACAGCATCGGTCTGGTCATCCTCGACAACAACTCCAATAGGGCAGGTGGCGGCTTCTGGACCACCTACTACCCGTTCGCGCCGCTGCTCGGGACCACGGCGGATCCCACGCCCACCGATCTTCCGGGCGTCACCATCCTGGACGTCGGCTACGAGTACAACATCAACGGTGACGCCGCGGTCGACCCGATGAATCCGTTCGCCCTCGGTAACAGCTTGGCTGCCTACGCGTACGGGTACGGGCAGGAATCGCGGGCGCTGGCCATCACACAGGAAGAACCCGGCGGCCCCGTGATGTTCCAGCCGGCCGGCGACGTCGAACCCGTCGTGTTGGAGCCCGGCACGCACTATGTGATCAAAGACGGCGTCATCGTCGGTGAGTACTCCGCCGACGGAACGGCGGAAAACCCCAACAACAGCACGATATACGTGACAGTGGTGTCCGACGAGTTGCCTCTGACGAGGCCGCTGCGGCTTCTGCCCGGCGGCGACATCCTTGCCAATGCGATTGATCCGGTGATGACCGATCTGGTCAACGCCGGCTACAACGACGGCTTGGGTGTCGAGGACAATCCAACGATCGGGGACCACCCGGCGATACCCGAAGACCCGACCGTGCTTCGGCCGATGAAGCCGTTCTCGTCGCTGTCGGCATTGGAGGCTGGCGACTTGCAGGATTCCGCGCAGGAGGGTCTCGAGGATGGCGTCGATACGGCTCAAGACGATTTGTCCAACCCGACGAACCTCATCACCAAGCCGCTCGCCGAGGCAGCCAAGCTGCCAGGCATTTCGTCGTTGACGTCGCTGACGTCGTCGACCGCTGGAATAACCCCGTTCACGTCGGGCAGCGCCAACAAGGTGGTGCCCAACACGCAGAAGTCCGGCACATCGTCGTCGGCCACGGGCTCCAAGCCGCTGCAGAAGATCGCCGATGACTTCAGCTCCTCCCTCAAGAAGTTCGCGGCCGGTCAGGACAAGAAGAAGAACGAATCCGACGACGCGAGCTAGACAGCGGCGGATTCTCGGCGCGGCGCTTATCGTCACGCTGGTGGCTTCCGCACTGATCGTCGCGATCCAGTCGCAGCAGCGACGGCTGATCTACTTCCCTTCGCGGGACCCGGTGCCGTCGGCGGCGACGCTGCTTCCTGGCGGTCGCGACGTCGTCCTGGACACCGAGGACGAAAAGCGTTTGGGCGCTTGGTATCTCCCCACCCCGGGTGGTCAACGCGGGCCGGGCGTCGTCGTCTTCAACGGCAACGGCGGAGACCGAGCGGGTCGTGCGCTGCTGGCTGCGCGCCTGTCCCGCCTCGGCTTGTCGGTGCTGATGTTCGACTATCGCGGATACGGCGGTAACCCCGGCAGCCCGTCGGAGAAGGGCCTCGCCGCCGACGCACGCGCCGCCCAGGCCTGGCTTGCCGGGCAGCCCGAGGTCGACCCCGACCGCATCGTCTACTTCGGCGAGTCGCTCGGTGCCGCGGTCGCCATCGGTCTTTCGGTCGAGCGACCCCCTGCGGCGCTGGTGCTTCGCTCGCCGTTCACGTCGCTCGCCGACGTCGCCAAAACGCACTACCCGTGGCTGCCGGTCGGGCGGCTGCTCGTCGACCGCTATCCGTCGATCGACCGGATCCGGTCGCTGTCAACGCCCATCATGGTGGTCGCCGGTGACCGCGACGACATCGTCCCCGAAGCGCTGAGCAGGAAGCTCTACGACGCGCTGCCCGAGCCCAAGCGCTATCTCCTGGTGCCGGGCACCGGCCACAACGACCCCGAGCTGGTCGGCGGTGACCGCATGCTCACCGACGTCGGGAGGTTCCTGTCGGACGTCGGAGTCCGGTAGCGATACTGAACGGGTGAAGCCCGCGATCTGTGAACAATTCGGCATCGATTTCCCGCTCTTCGCCTTCAGCCACTGCCGCGACGTGGTCGCCGCGGTGACCAACGCAGGCGGGTTCGGCGTGCTCGGCGGAACGGCGTTCACCCCCGAACAGCTCGACCAGGAACTGTCGTGGATCGACGACCACGTCGCCGGAAAGCCATACGGGCTCGACTTGATCGTGCCCGCCAAATTCGAGGGCAAGGGCGAGAATGTCAGCTCGTCAGACCTCGCCGCGCGGATCCCGGACGAGGTGCGGGGCTTCGTCGCCGACCTGTTGGCGAAGCACGACATCGAATCCGAGCCAAAGCCGTTCATCGGCGGCTCGTCGCTGGCCGGCACGACGGGTCGCGAGCTGCTCGAGGCGGCGATGAGCCATCCGATCAAGCTGATCGCCAACGCACTCGGCGTACCTCCGGACTACATGATCGACGCGGGCAAGGAACGGGGCATCCCCGTGGCGGCGCTCGTCGGCGCAAAGGAGCACGCCGTCAAGCAGGTTGCGGCCGGCGTGGATCTCATTGTCGCGCAAGGCACTGAGGCGGGTGGTCACTGCGGCGAGGTGACGACGATGGTGCTGATCCCCGAAGTGATCGAGGCGATCGACGGCGCTGTGCCGGTGCTGGCCGCAGGCGGGATTGTGACCGGCAGGCAGATGGCCGCGGCTGTCGCGATGGGCGCCGACGGCGCGTGGACGGGATCGGTGTGGCTGACGACCGAGGAAGCCGAGACCGCGCCGCACACCAAGGATAAGTTTCTGGCCGCGACCTCGCGCGACACCATTCGTTCGACGGGTCGGACGGGAAAGCCTGCGCGCCAACTGAAGTCGGACTGGACCGACGCCTGGCAACCTAACGAAGGTGGTCATAGGACGCTGCCGCTGCCCCTGCAGTCGATGCTGTGCGAGCCGATCATCCGTCGAGTGGATGTGCTTGCCTCCCAGGGACATCCGGGCGCACAGGCGCTGGCGACCTACTTCGTCGGGCAAGGCGTAGGACTGATGAACAAGGTCAAGCCCGCGCGCGAAGTCGTCCGCGAGTTCATCGAGGACTATCTCGCCGCGACGGAGCGGCTGAGCAACTCGCTACCCGACTGACCAATCGATGAGCGGTGGCCGCACCGCCGCGCACTGAGGTTGGCCTTTGGCGTCGGTGAGGCCGAGTCGGCCGACGAGCAGTCCGGACTTGGCGGCCTGCGCGAGCACCCTGGGCGGCACACCGTCGAGCATCAGCTTGGCTCGACGGAACATGTCCATTCGGCCGTCGCCGTCCCGGGACCCCCAGTTGAGGTAGATGAACCGGTCACCGGGCCGACCCTGAATGTGTGGCCCGCGCACATCGGAGCCGTTGACCTCGCAATCGATGGTCCAGGTCGCCTCGGTTGCGTCGCCGGGCTGCAGGTCCAGCAGCTCCGGCGGGCGCTTCTTGCTTTGCACCGCGACGTGCACGTTCGAGTAGCCGGGGAAATTGTGGCCGGGCGGGCAGTCGCGGCCGGGCAGGTCGGTGCCGATGATGCGTATCTGCACGCACCCATTCTGCAACTCGCGAGCTAGTCGGTGTAGGTGATGCGCACCGAGATGGGGTCGCTCTGCAGGGCGCGCATCCCGAGCGCAGTAGCGGACTGGCTCAGCTTGCCGTTGCCGCCGAAGCTGCGCGCCCTTGCGACGACGTCATCGTCGGGCGCGAATGCCGCTGTGCCGTTGTGCCATTCGTTGTTGACGCGGACCCGAACCGTTGGGTTTGCGGAGATGTTGTGCGCCCAGCCTGCCCGCTTGCCGTGCTGGGAGATCACCCAGACGCCGGCGTCGTCGGCGCGACCGGTGAGCGGCACGCGCCGCGGTTGCCCGGTCTTGGCGCCGGTGGTCTCCAACTCGACCGTCGACGATGCGCGGATGCCGAGCTTGTCGAGCGCGCCGACCAGCGGATTGACGATCGTGCGACCGACCTGTCGCTCGAATTTGAACTTGCGCAGCGCCTTGCGGGCACTATCCGTAGCCATCGTGGACCTCCGACTCAACGTTGTCTAGACGATAGTAGAACGATCACTCAAATACAACGGCCGGCGTAAAAGTCGCAGGTCAGCTGCGAACGCCTCGCGGGCCGCTGACGTCCTTTGCCATCATCGAGCGTGCACGCACTGCGAAAAATCGGGGGAAATCTCGCAGTCAGCGCACGTTGGGCGATGCCGGCCGATGTCAGTCGCTGGCCAGCGGCAGCCGCACCTCGAACCGCGCGCCGGTATCCAGATTGCGCGCCGACAGCGTGCCGCGGTGTGCCTGCACGAGCCCGGCGGCAATGGCAAGGCCAAGCCCGGATCCGCTGGGCAGCGACGCATCGGTTCTTGGCACCCGATCATTCGATCCCCGGTAGGCGACGTCGAACACTCGGGGCAGGTCTGCCTCGTCGATGCCGACGCCGGTGTCGTCGACGCGCGCCCATGCGCCGTTCTCATCGCAGCCGAGCGCGAGCTCGACCTTGCCGCCCTCGGGCGTATGTGCAATCGCGTTGGCCACCAGGTTGGACAACACCCGCACCAGCGCCCGGTCGCTGCCGACCACCCGAACCGGTTCGGACGGCAGATCCGCCGTCAGCACGACGCCCGCCCGCTCCGCGGCGATGCGGTGCGCGGCCATCACGTCGTCGACGACCTCGTCGAGCGCCACCTTGTCGAAAGCGGGCTGAATCGCCCCCGCGTTGATCTTCGACATCTCGAACAGGTCGTCGACCATGTCGGAGAGCCGGATCGATTCCTGTTCGATGTGTTTGGCGTGGGCGCGGACCTCCTCGTCGGACACCACACCGTCGGCGATGGCTTCGGAGATCGCGCGGATCCCGGCAAGCGGTGTGCGCAGATCGTGGCTGACGAACGCGACCAGCCGTCGCCGCGATACCTCGGCGGCGCGTTCGGATTCGCGGATCTCCTGCTCCCACACGGTCCGGCGGGCTTGATAGCGGGCCATCATGATGGCGGCCGGGATCGTCACGATCGACACGATGACCAAGACGACCGCGGTGCGCTCGAACGTCTCGGTGACCATGAAGCCGCTGGCACCAAGCACCCCGGTGAATGTCGCGATCGTCGGGATCAGCACCAGCGCGACCATGCTGATCGCCAGCGACCATGACCTGGCCAGCCGGATGATGAGCGCGCCTGCCAGCACGACCGGGACCGAACAGGCCAGCGCCCACCCGACGATCTCCCAGAAGTCAGTCGCAGGCACTACACAGTCTGCTCTTCGCGCGGGCGCTCGTCGCCGCTCCACAGGTAGCCGCGGCCCCACACCGTCTGCACCCGATGTTGGTCGCCGAGCTTGGACCGCAACCGCTTGACGTGCACGGTCACCGTCGAGAGGTCGCCGAAGTCCCACCGCCACACCTGTTTGAGGAGTTCCTCGCGTGAGAACACCGTGTCGGCGTGGGTCATGAAGAACAGCAGCAGCTCGAACTCGCGGTTGGTTAGGCTGACCGGCTCGCCCCTGACCGTCGCCGAGCGTGACGCGGTGGACACGGTCAGCTCTCCGACCGTCAGGTCGACCGGCGACGCGCCGACCGGCCCCGGCGCCCGTCGTAGCAGGGAACGCACCCGCAGCGCGAGTTCGCGGGGGCTGAACGGCTTTGTTAGGTAGTCGTCGGCGCCAGCCTCCAGCCCGGCGATCCGGTCATCCTCCTCGCCGAGCGCGGTCAGCAGGATCACCGGGAGCGTGTAGTCGCCCCGCTGTCGCAGGCTGCGACACAACGCCAAGCCGTCGGGGCCGGGCATCATCACGTCGAGGACCGCGACGTCGATCCGCTGCGTGCCAAGCAGCCTCAGCGCCTCGTTGCCATCACGTGCGATGGCGACTTCAAGGCCGTCGCGCTCCAGGTATCGGCGCACGACATCACGGACGACGTTGTCGTCGTCGGCAATCATCACACGCGTCATTACCGTTGAGGTTAGCTGTGAATACGCTGCTACCTGCGTGGATGTCACGGTTTCGTCACTGTTGGCGTTTGTAGGAGCGTGGTACCTGGCCTAGCGTCGGTAGGTATGGCCGACGGCTTGGTGACAGTGGTGCTGCCCTGTCTCAACGAAGCCGCCTCTTTGCCAGGGGTGCTTGCGGCCATGCCGGACGGGTATAAGCCGCTGGTCGTGGATAACAACAGCACCGACGACACCGCCGAGGTAGCCCGCCGCCACGGCGCGCAGGTGGTCACTGAACGCCGACCCGGGTACGGGTCGGCTGTGCACGCAGGCGTGGAGGCGGCGGCGACGCCCATCGTGGCGGTTGTCGATGCCGACGGATCACTTGACCCCGCGGAGTTGCCCGCCTTGGTGGGCGAGCTCGACCGCGGCGCCGACATGGCGATCGGTCGACGACGCCCGGTGGCAGGGCTGCGTTGGCCGTGGCACGCGCGGCTGGGCACGGCGGCGGTGTGCTGGCGGCTACGCACCCGATACGGATTGCCGGTGCACGACATCGCCCCGATGCGGGTGGCCCGCCGCGACCCGTTGCTCGCGCTCGGCATCACCGACCGGCGGACCGGCTACCCGGTCGAGCTGATGGTGCGTGCGGCGGAAGCGGGATGGACGGTCGTCGAACGCGACGTGCCCTACGGTCCGCGAACCGGCGGCAAGTCGAAGGTGAGCGGATCGCTGCGTGGGAGTATCCATGCCGGACTTGACTTCTGGAGAGCCATCTCGTGATACCCGTAACCCTGGTCGTCATCGCCAAGGCGCCGGTGGCCGGCCAGGCCAAAACCCGGCTGGCCGCCAGTGTCGGTGAGCAGGCAGCGGCGAACATCGCCGCCGCCACGTTGCTGGACACGCTCGACGCCGTCGATGCGACGCCCGTGGAGAGCACGGTCGTGGCGCTGACAGGAGATCTTGACCAGGCGGCCAGCAGCCGCCAAATCCGTTCTCGCTTAAACGATTTACACCTTGTCGAGCAGCGCGGCGACGACTTCTCGGCGAGGCTGGCCAATGCGATAGCCGATGCGGCGGCGACGGCGGGGCCCCGGCCCGTGCTGCTGATCGCCTCCGACACACCGCAGGTGACAGCGGACCTGCTCGCCGACTGCGCGCACGCCCTGCTGGAGACAGATGTCGTGTTCGGACTGGCCCGCGACGGTGGCTGGTGGGTGCTCGGGGTGACGGACCCGACAATGGCCGAATGCCTGAACTCCATACCCACCTCGCGTTCGGATACCGGAATCGCAACGCTTGAAGCGCTGCGCGACAAGGGTTTAGCCGTGACCCTCGTGGCCGAGCTGTCGGACGTCGACACCGTCGACGACGTGCAGATCGTTCGTGCCGAGTGCGCACCGGACAGCAGATTCGTCCACGCGATCACGGCCGCGGGGCTGTAAATGCTGGGCAATCTTTACGACAGGGCTCTGGGCGGTGAGCGTTGTTGGGTCCGTCACGACGACGGCGAAGTGCGATACCTCCCGGTGCGGAGATGGCTCGGCGGCAGGCATGCCGACGGCGATTTCGACCGGGTCGTGCTGACGTTGTGCAAGGGGCCGACAATCGACTTGGGCTGCGGTCCAGGACGGTTGGTGACGGAGCTCGTTCGACGCGGTGTGCCTGCGCTGGGGGTCGACCAGTCTGAGACGGCGGTCGGGATCGCGCGTCGCAGTGGGGCGCCCGTGCTTCGTCGAGACGTTTTCGAACCCCTGCCGGGTACGGGCCGCTGGCAGACCGTCCTGCTTGCCGACGGCAATGTCGGACTTGGCGGTGACCCGCTTCGCGTCCTTCGGCGGTCCGCTGAACTGCTCAGGCGCGGCGGGCATTGCATCGTCGAGTTCGAATCCGTGGTGACCGGCATTCGCACCGGCTGGGTGCGTCTCGAGTCGTCGCGAACGATTGGCCCCTGGTTCCGCTGGGCCTCCGTGGGTATCGACTGCGCGGCCGAACTCGCCGAAGAAGCGGGGTTGTCCCTGAGCGGAATTCACCCGATCGGCGGACGCGTCGTTGCTAGCCTGACGCTGACCTGACCCGCCGCGCGGCCGCCAACCTTATCCCGTAAACCACGGCGCTGACGGCGAACATCGCCGCGGTCAACAGCAGCCAGCGGCCCAGGAAGGGCTCTTGGGTCTGACCGGTCGCCGCGGCATACACCGGCGCCCCCTGCTCGATGATCCCGGGAAGGAACACCAGCAGCGTCAACGCCGCGCCCATCGCGGGGATCCGCACGTAGTTCAGCACCGGAACCGACGCCTCTACGCGCGGCCGCCGTAATCGACTGCCTGCGACCAAGATCCGATCGATGGCTGCGTAGATGGGGAACAGCACCAGGTCGTGGGCGATGATGGCCGCCGCGAACCACACCAGAATCGAATGCCACCAGTTGTGTGGATTCCACAACGTCGACGGCTTGATGGTGACGAGTACGTAGCCGACCAGCGCGAAGCCGACGATCAGCGTCAGCAGGTGAAGCGGACTGGAACCGTACACCGCGCGAAATCGATCAAGGGCATGGCGCATGTCAGCCCGCCCTGAAGTCGATGGAGCCGACCCACTTCGTGTTGTGCACACCCGGCAGGCCAGGGACGATGATGCGCGCCGGATAACCGTGGTCGGGTGACAGGTCCGCGTCGTTGACACGCAGCGCCAGAAGGGAATCCGGGTGCATCACCTGGTTCGCTTGCAGGGTTGCGCGGTTGAACCCACCCCGGCGTTCAACGGATCGCACGAAGGCCGACGTCGGGTTCGGCACACCCGCCAGTCGCGCCAGCTCGGCCAGCTGTATGCCGGACCATGTCTCGGTGGTCGACCAGCCCTCCACGCAGGCGATCGGTAGCCGGGCCGTGTGCTGTGGCATCGCGGTCAAGGCCGCACGGTCGAACACCACCTTCGACGGTCCGCCGGTCAGGGTGAGCCGCCATCGGTCGCCGGTGACGTCCGGTGTGATTCCCGCCGCCCACGCGGTTCGGTTCACCTGGAAGTCGTTGGGTCCGTCGCCACGCGTACGGCCGCGGGGAAGCAGCAGCGCCGATTGCCGGGTGAAGCCGCCGAGCGTCTGTCCCGCCGTGATGAGCGCCATGAAAAGTGCCCCGCCGCCGACCAGCGCGAGCGCTCCCCGCCTGCTGATCGTTGCAGCGTCGGGGTTCTCGGCCACCAGGCCGTCGGCCTCGTAGGGCTCGGGCACGGTGTCTGCTCGTTTGGTGCGCAGCACGTCGCGGATCGACATCGACCGTAGGCCGGTCCACATCCGCGGGATCTTGATCGCGATGTGGATGACGAAACCGGCGATGAAGACCCAGGCGCCGTAATAGTGCGCCGTGTAGAAGCTGAACCCGAAAATGTAGTCGTACTGGATGTTCAGCACGCCGGTGATGATCTCGAACAGTATCCCGCCGACCAGCATCAGTAGCGAAACGCGTTCCAGCACTTGCGCTATCGACCGTGCCGGCGGCCAGGCGAACAGCCGGGGGATCACCGACCACAGCTTGGCGAGCACGATGGGTATCAGGATCAGGCCGAGTCCGACATGCAGGCCCTGGTTGAGCCGGTAGATCCACGCCGGCTCGGTCGGCCAGTCGAAGGTCGGCAGCTTCAACCACCCCACATCGCCGGGGATGGCCTGGCCGAACTGAGGTCCGTAGGCGATATAGGACAGCAGGCCGGTGATGATCACGATCGGCAGCGTGACCAGGAGCACCGAACCGAACATCGACGTCAGCCAGAGCCCGCGCAGCGGGCTACGCCAACGCGGGACCCCGATTCCGCCGGAATCTGTCGACGGCTGCTTGCTGCGCTCGTCGTCCACCGTCATCACTCCATTCCACATCGGTACTCGTGGTGAGTGTTCGATAACGGCCGCAGCGTTACCAGTTTGTCAGAATGAAGCTGTTCACTGCGAGGGCACCGATCACGTTGAGGGACAGCCAGAAGCGGTGTGACTGCGGCGGGAGCAGGGCGGGTGCGGCGGTCAGCCACATGGTGAACGGCAGCCAGATGCGTTCGGTTTCGGCCTTGCTCAGCATGCTCAAATCGGCGCACACGATCGCCAGCAGCGCGCCGAGAATCAGCACGTGCAGGCCAGGAGTTCTGCGGATGGCGGCGATGTTGAATGCCCGGCCGATGCCTGCCACGCTACCGAGCCCGATCGCACACACCACCGACGCGAAGTTCGCCCACGACCAGTACTGGAACGGCCGATCGACGGCGATGCCCTGCCAATAGCGTTCCTGCACGAGTTGATAGCCGTCGAACCACCAGAAGCCGAAGGCGAAGAAGACGCCGACGACGAAGCCGGCCATCAGCGCGGCGGGTACAAGTGTGCGCAACGCCGATTGCCAGTCGACGGCGGTGGTCAGCACGGCCAGCGCCAGGAACGCGATGAGCGCCAGGCCGTAGTTGAGGAAGATCGCCCAGCCCAACAGCACGCCGGCGAAGCCCGCGACGAGCAGCGGTACGCGGACCTTCTGCCTGGTCGCCAGGGCCAACAGGGCGATACCCCAGGCCGCCACACCCGCGAAGTACCCGTCGGCCGAGACGGCGACCCAGACGGCCGTCGGCGCCACCGCGACGAACGGTGCGGCCAGCCGCGCCGTCTCCTTATCGGCAACCGCGCGCACCGCAACGATGATCGCCGCCGCCGCGCTTGACCCGACCAGCAGGCACAGCAACCCGGCCCACGCGCCGCCGCCAAGGCCGATACGGTCCAGCCAGACGAACGTCAACAGCGCGCCGGGCGGATGGCCGGACACGTGCGTGATCCACGAGTCGGGCTGGTAGTCGAGGATTCTGCGGGAGAAGCTGCTGAGCGCCTCTGGGATGTCGGTGATGGTCGGCACCTGGCGCAGATATTCGTGGCGGGCGGTGAGCCGGCCTGCGAAGCCGCGCTGCCAACCGTCGATCATCGCCAGCGAGAACGCCCACAGGCACGATGTCGCCCACGCCGCGAGCGTCACGGCGCGCCACGGTAGCCGCTGTGCGAGCGTCGGGCCCCACAGCACCGCGGCGACACCGATCAGGATCGCCGGACCGGTGCCCCACCCGACGTGGGCGTTCCACCACCCGAAGATCGGAGCGGTTCCCGCGAAAGTGCGGAAGCGTTCGGGGGTGGCGTTGATCAGCGGTGTGACGATGCCAAAATGCAGGTGCGGGACGACGAAAGCCGCCACCACCAGCACGACGGCGACGACGACGGCCACCGCCTCCCTGCGACCAATCTGCAGTTTCGGCACCCAGCCAGGGTAGGGGTTCAGCTTCGATGCGTCGTCTTGGCTGCGCTCTAACACACATCTCCGAGCCCGC
>NZ_RARC01000051.1 GCF_003719305.1 Mycolicibacterium stellerae | reverse complement strand
GGTATTGGCGGTCTTCCACCACGGCTCCTCGGCCGATGGTGGTTCTGCGCCCCTGGCCGACCGCAGCGGTACCTCGACGGTTTTGTCGTCGGAGCCGGAGCGGTCCGGTCTGTGCTCCCGCGGTCGGCTCACGTGCCGATTCTCTCAGGAGAACCGTTGATAGCAGTCGTCGGCATTGCCCGAGAGCCCAGTCCGAAAGGCGAGGATCCGGGTGAACCCGGACGGCACGGGTGTCCCGCTGACATCGGTCGCCACGATGCCGTTGGTCAGCAGGCCCGACACCGCTTCGTCGAGATCACCGGCACCGAGCACCAGCTGGTTGCCCGACGGCCCGCGGATCGGGTCGGCCATCTTCCGCTGCGCGACCCCGGTCAGGCAGGCGGTGCGCATGGCGGCCACCGGTGTGTTCAGCGCCTCGCCTTTTTCCTGCTGCAGGGCAAGGACGTAGCGTGACGTGACCATGGACAGCGCGGTGTTGTCACCCTGCAGCAGCACGAAATCGCTCTCGTCGGCGGGCGTGCCGATTTGGCGCAGCGTCGGCAGGTCGACACCGATCGTATTGCTGTCGGGGCAGTAGGCGACCGGCTGCTGTTGGGTCGCCGAGCAACCTTCGCCAGTGGTGGAAAGTGTCGGCGGGCTCGCCGGGCTGAAGGTCTGGTCCAACAGCTCCATCAGCGTTGACAGTGTCTTTTCGTCGATCGTGATATCGCTTTGCGGGCTGGCCGGATCGAACAGCGACGGCGGAAGGTTGCCGCGGCGCTGCTCGATCTCAGCGGAATCGATTGCGGCGCAACCATCGGCGCCGACGTCGAAGCCGGTCTGGAATGCGCTCACCCGGTCAAGGGCGGTGCCGTGCGACGGCGGGTCAAGCGACAGGGTGTCAAGCGTCGAGATCGGATCCCGCCCGGCGATCGCTCCGGCCATCACCTGATCCAGGGCCCGACTGGTGTTGATGCTGAACCGCGGCGAGTGGCCTTCGGCCACCCAGCGCATGTAGACGCCCGCCATGCAGTCGGCCTGCTGTTCGCGAACCAGAATCGAGGACCTCTGCTCGCCAACGAGTCCTGCGCGCGTCTGCAGGGCGTGGCCGTACTCGTGCGCCAGCAGCCCGTTGATCGTCATGTCGCCGAAGAACTCCTTGGCGACGGGCATCAGATCGATCCGGTCCCAGGCGATCAGGTCATCGGGTGCGCAATACAACGCGTTGAAGTCGAACGCGCTGGCGTCCTCGTCGCAGATGGTCATCGAGCTGTTCGGATCCACCGAAACCAGTCGCGACACCGGAGTGAACGTGCCGGCGAAAGCGTCCGAGTAATGCTGGGACCAGAAATCCTCGATGTCCTCGACCGCCAACAACGCCTCGCGGTCGATCTCCCCGTCGTCGGTGTTCTGCACCCGGTTGGCGGCCGACGGTGGTGTGGTGCGGGGTCCGCTTGGGCCGTCAGAGGTCGGCAGGCCCGCGACCCGGTACGGGTTGTAGCGCATCGACACGGCACGTCCATCGAGAACGGTGGCCTGACTGCAGCCGGCCACTGCCATCACCACACACGCAGCGGCGATCCCAACCCGGATGAATGCAGTCACATCGCGACGGTACCGGTCGGCGGGTGACTCGACGATCGCGGTCGGCTCTGTTTGTGTCAGGTAACCGCCGTTCGCCGCTGTCAACGTTCGCGGTAGCGGTGAAATCCGCGGTGCGCCTTAAGTATTCGCATCCCCGCGGCGACGTCGGCACTCGCCCGGAGCGTCCGCTGCGCGGCGCAGCCCAGCGCTGCCGCGCTGCCGTAGCGATCGTCAGGATCTTTCGCCATTCCGCGTGCGATGACGTTGTCCAGAGATCCCGAGACCCGTTTGTTGACTTCGCTGGGCTTTGGCGGAGGAGTGCAGACATGCGCACCGATCAGGTGTTCGTAGCTATCGGTCCGGAACGGAAGATTCCCTGTCAGCGCCTCGTACAGCACGCAGGCTAAGGAATAGATGTCGGAGGAAAACGACGTTCCCGTGTCGTTGAACCGCTCGGGCGCCGTATATGCGAACGAGCCGATCTGCGTGCCCGCCATGGCCAGTCTGGCGTCGCCCTGCATCTCGGCGATGCCGAAATCGACCAGGTAGGCGAAGTCCGCTGGTGTGACAATGATGTTCTGCGGCTTGATATCCCGGTGGATCAAGCCCTCGTCATGGGCAGCGTCGAGGGCCGCGGCGATCTGCTCAATGATCGAAACCGCACGCTCAGGATCCAACGGGCGTTTCTTGATGAGGTCGTGCAGCGTCTGCCCTCGAACCAGTCGCATGTCGATGTAAAGGTTGCCGTTGATCTCGCCCCACTCGTGGATCGGCACGACGTGCGGTTCTTGCAGAATCGCCGCGGCATGCGACTCGCGTAGGAAGCGGGCACGATACCGATCGTCCTGCGCGTATTGGTCCGGCAGGATCTTGAGGGCGACGTTTCTGCCCTTGTCAGTGTCGTAGGCCTCGTACACCTCGCCCATTCCGCCCTTACCGAGCAGGGCGTTCAACTGGTATTTGCCGAAGCTCTCGCCTACGCGCGTATCGATTGCAGTCACTTTGCGAATCCTCGTTTGATCGAACCCGAACACTGATGGGTCCGCGCAATTGCTGGCTACAGAACAACGCAGTAAAACATCCCCCTACAGGTTTGCCAGCTTACACTAGTAAAGCAGCAGCTCAAAGGGAATCAGACAGCAAAGTGTGTTTGCTGGGTGGTCGAATTCACGGGCTCGAACAGCGCGAATCGCAACTCAGCTCGGGTAGATGATCGACTGGTACTCGATGTAGGGGTCGACGCCCTCTGGGCCGCATTCCCGCCCGATGCCCGACTTCTTGAACCCGCCGAACGGTGACTTGAAGTCAAGCAGCAGACCCGAGTTCACCGGGACCGTGCCCGTGCGCAGCCGCGCCGCGACCTGAGCGCCGTGGTCGACATCGGCGGTCCACACCGAACCGGACAGGCCGTAGTCGGAGTCGTTGGCGATGCGGACGGCATCGTCTTCGGTCTCGTACGGAATGACCGACAGCACCGGGCCGAAAATCTCCTCGCGCGCGATCCGCATCGAATTGTCGACGTTGTAGAAGAGCGTCGGTTCGATGAACCAGCCCTTGTCCAGATGTGCCGGCCTACCGCCGCCGATCGCCACCTTGGCGCCCTGCTCCTTACCCGACTCCAGCATTCCGACGATCTTGTCCCGTTGCCGTTGTGCCACAACAGGACCGACGGCCGTTTCGGGATCGTTGGGGTCGCCCACCTTCATGGCGCCTACGCCCGCTGCGAGCGCGTCGACCGTCTCCTGGTAGCGCGATTGCGGTGCGAGGATCCTGGTCTGCGCGGCGCAGGCCTGCCCGTTGTTCATCATTCCCGACATGATGATGTTCTGGACGTGCGCGTCGAGGTCGACGTCGTCGAGGAGGATCGCCGCCGACTTGCCGCCCAGCTCGAGCGTCACGCGTTTGATCTGCGCGCCGCACAGCTCGCCGATGCGTGCGCCGGTCGCCGTCGAGCCGGTGAAGCTGACCTTGTCGACGCCGGGGTGGGTGACGATGTGCTCGCTGGCTTCGCGCGACGCGGTGACGATGTTGATCACGCCGGGCGGAAGCCCCGCCTCGAGCACCGCCTCGGCGAGCAGGTACGGGTCGAGCGCCGTTTCGGGCGCCGGCTTGAGCACCATCGTCGACCCCGACGCGAGGCACGGCCCGAGTTTCATCGCCATGATGTACAGCGGCACGTTCCACGGAATGATCCCCGCCGCGACGCCGACAGGCGCCCGGCGCACCACGACCTTCTGGCCCATGGCGCCGACACGCTCGTCACTCCACGGATAGCTGCGCGCGATGTCGGCGTAGATGTCGAGAACCATCGTGGCCGCGAACACCTGCATACCCAACGACTGCGACGCGGGGGACCCGTTCTCGTTGGTGACGACGTCGGCGATTTCCGTCCCGCGTTTCTGCAGCGCCTGCGACAGCGCGGCGATCGCGTCGGCCCGCTCCTCTGGCGTCCAGTTGGGCCATGGACCGTTGTCGAACGCCTCCCTGGCCGAGGCGACCGCGCTGTCGATGTCGGCCGGCGATCCGTCTGGCGTGCGCGCGTACACCTCCTCGGTGATCGGAGAGATGACATCGATGGTGCGGTCGGTGGCGGGCGCCACCCATTCATTTCCGATGAACAGCCGGTCCCGCGTTTCCATGGCAGCGCTCCGATCGCGTTTAGGTGTGAGCCGAATCCTACGGCTGTAACGCATCCGGATTCACAGCGATTGAACTGTTGGAACCGATCGTCGCTCCGCCACAAGCGGCGCTTCGGCCACAAGAGCACCGCGTCGCCTGCTGGGCCACGTCCAGTGTCGGGGGAGATGGCATAGCAGCGGTGGGGCGACCCGCCACCGCTAACCAGAGGAGTCGATACCCACATGCGTGCCCCTATTAGAAAATGCTTCCGTCGTAGCACCGTCGCTGTGCTGGCGTCGGGCGTCGTCATCTCCATGAGTGCGCTCACCGGAGGAGTCGCGCCTGCCTTCGCCAAACCGGGCGACCACAGTGATCCGGGTATCCCGATCATCCCGACACCCGAGATCGTCGTTCCAGAGGCACCGCAGGTTGTCCCCGAGCAGGAGGCGCCCCGTGCGCCCAAAGAACAGCAGGCCCCGCCGAAGATCGAGGCACCGCCCCAGCAGCTAGCGCCCGCTCCCGAGATCCAAGCGCCCGCGCCGCAGCCCCAAGCGCCCGCCCCGCAGGTGCAGGCACCGCCGCCGGCGGTCCAGGCTCCGCCCGAACCCGAAGCGCCGGCACCGCAGATTCAGGCACCCGCGCCCAAGAAGGAAACACCCAAGGTCGACGAGGCGCCCAAGGTCGACGAGGCGCCCAAGGTGGTTGAGGCGCCCAAGGTTGTTGAGGCGCCCAAGGTTGTTGAGGCACCCAAGGTTGTTGAGGCGCCCAAGGTGGTTGAAGCGCCAAAGGCGGACGTGCCGAACGTCGACGTGCCGCCGGTCGATGCGCCAAAAGTCAACGCGCCCAAGGTGGATACTCCGAAGATCGAGGCACCCGTTGATGCGCCGAAGGCCGACGCACCCACAATCAATGCGCCGGAGGTCGACGTACCTGCTCCGCTGCCCGCGGTGGATCCGCCTGTCAAGCCGGGCGCACCGGGACCGGATGAGGCCCAGGGCAACGACTCGTCGACGGTTTCGAAGGCCGCGCAACGCATCCCAACCGCCCAGCCCGACCAGATGCAGGCTCCAGAGCAGGACGTTCAGTTGGCCAAGCAGTCCAAGCCGGTCGAGCTGAAGCCAGAGCCTGCGAAAAGGGACGACGTCGACTTCCTGGCCAGCGCGATCGACCTGGAAAGCAAGACCAAGCTGGGCCCGTTCGAGTCCGAGTTCAAGGTCGGCTCCGAATTCTCCGTAGGCGACCGTGACCGCGACCGCGACCGCGACTGGGACTGGGACTGGGAAAACAAGCACTGGGACAAGAAGGTCCGGCAGTGGGACAAGCGGTGGATCGAGTACGACGACTGGTATCGACCGGTCTTCTGCAATCCCTACCGTGCACCCGTGCGCATCGTCTACATATACGAGCGCGCGCCTCGGATCCTGATCGTGCCCGCGCTGGGCCGGGCCGTCGTGGACGCCGCCGCGCTGGCCGCCTACAGCTTCACGGCGGTGGTGCTCAATTCCGCGAACCTCGCCGCGGACGTCGCCGTAGGCACGTTCTTCGGTGGCGGCTACATCCCGCCAATCGGCGCGCCGTTCGTGCCGCCGCCGCCGCTGGCGCGCTACGACAACGTGCCGGTTCAGGTGCGCTACTCGAACTCGACATACCAGCCGTTCCGGGTCAACCAGATCGTCGACGTCGGCGACGACGTCCAGTACGGCGGGCGGAAGGTGTTGCTCGACGGGGCGACCCCTGCGTGGGGGCAGTGGACCACGTCGCCGACCGGCGAGCGGCAGTTCGAGGTCCATCGCACGCAGCAGTACCCCGGATTGGGCGAACCGCAGGAAGCACCGCTGCCCGGCGACTATCGGATGCAGTTGGCGTCTGGCGAGTCCGCCGACATCGACCGCTCGCAGATGTACCTGATGGCGGCGGCCGGCGTCGTCGCCGGGCTGGGTTTGGGTGCCCTCGGTCTTGCGGTCTTCCTCGGACGCAGGCGGCGGGTCGTGTAACGGCGCCGGTCGGGGTGCTGGACAACTGTCCGGCACCCCGACCGATCCCGCGGGCCGAACGCCAGCGGAAAACCGTGCACCGCCATGACCTGCCTTGTTTCCCGCGGGCCGCATCCGATAAGTTGGACAGCTGTCCAGCCGCGGCCTTGAGGAGACAGCAATGGCGATCCGCGTCGCACACATCGGCACCGGCAACGCAGGACGTATCGCGCTCAACCATCTGATCAGCGATCCCCGCTTCGAACTGACCGGTGTCTGGGTGTCGTCGGACGCCAAGGTCGGCAAGGATGCGGGCGAACTCGCCGGACTCGATACGTCGACGGGTATCGCCGCGACCAACGACCTTGACGCACTGCTGGCCGCCGAACCCGACTGCGCCGTCTATTGCGCGATGGGCGACAACCGGATTCCCGAGGCGGTGACCGACGTCATGCGCATCCTCGCAGCGGGAGTCAATGTCGTTGGAACGTCTCCCGGGGTTTTCCAGTACCCGTGGGGTGTGATGCCCGACAAGTACATCGCTCCCATCGAAGAGGCTGCGCAACAAGGTAATTCAAGCCTCTTCATTTCCGGGGTCGACCCCGGCTTCGCCAACGACCTCATCCCGTTCGCGATCGCGAGCACCTGTCAGCGCCTCGAGCAGGTCCGCTGCATGGAGATCGCCGACTATGCCACGTATGACGGCTCCACCGTGATGTTCGACGTCATGGGTTTCGGGTGGACACTCGATGAGACGCCGATGCTGTTGCAGCCCGGCGTGCTCGGGATGGCGTGGGGGACGACGATCCGCCAACTGTCGGCCGGCTTCGGCATCGAGGTCGACGAAATCAAGGACTCGTGCACGCGAATCCCGGCGCCGGAGGCTTTCGACATCGCGGCGGGACACATCCCCGAAGGCGGCCAGGCCGCGTTGCGGTTCGAGATCGTCGGGCTGGTCAAGGGCAAGCCCGTGATCGTCATCGACCACGTCACGCGGCTCCGCGAAGATCTCGCCCCAGAATGGCCCCAGCCAGCGCAGCCGGGCGGTTCCTACCGGGTGGAGATCGTCGGCGAGCCGTCGTACACCGTCGACATCTGTCCGACCAGCCGAAGGGGCGACCACAACTACGCCGCCATCGCGGCGGGCGCAGGCAGGGTGGTCAACGCGATTCCCGCGGTGGTAGCCGCGCCGGCGGGAATCCGGACGACACTGGACCTGCCGCTGATCACCGGCAAGGGACTCTTCGACGCCAATTAGGGCGAACGACAACGACAAAGGAGAACACCGCATGGGACGCGTCGACGGCAAGGTTGCGCTCATCAGTGGCGGCGCCAGGGGAATGGGCGCCGCACATGCGCGCATGCTGGTCGAGGAGGGTGGCAAGGTTGTCATCGGCGACATCCTCGACGCCGAGGGCCAGGCGGTGGCCGACGAGATCGGCGACAGCGTGCGCTACGTCCACCTCGACGTCACCCAGCCCGACCAGTGGCAGGCCGCGGTCGACACGGCCGTCAGCGAATTCGGAAAGCTCAACGTGCTGGTGAACAACGCGGCCATCGTCGCGCTCGGCCCGCTGAAGAAGTTCGATCTGGACGAATGGCAGAAGGTCATCGACGTGAACCTGACGGGCACGTTCCTCGGCATGCGTGCAGCGGTCCAACCCATGATCGACGCGGGCGGCGGATCGATCATCAACGTGTCATCGATCGAGGGCCTGCGCGGCGCACCGTTCGTGCATCCCTACGTAGCGTCCAAATGGGCGGTGCGAGGACTGGCCAAATCCGCGGCACTCGAGTTGGCGCCCAAGAACATTCGGGTCAACTCGGTGCACCCCGGCTTCATCCGCACGCCGATGACCGCGCACCTGCCCGAGGACATGGTCACCATTCCGCTCGGCCGTCCCGCCGAACCGGAGGAGGTGTCGACCTTCATCGTCTTCTTGGCCAGCGACGAGTCGTCGTACTCCACCGGCAGCGAGTTCATCATGGACGGCGGTCTGGTCACCGCCGTGCCGAACAAGGCCTAGCGGCGACCGTCAGCGGCGTCGCCGCCACAGGAACCACACCAGCACGGCCGTACCAGCGACAACCAATGTGGCAGCCGGAACGGTGACCTTCGCCCGACCGTCATCGAGCGTCGCATGCTGCACCGCGTGCGCCTTGTCCACGACGGCGTCCTTGGTCTCGGCGGCTTTGTCCTTGGTTCGTTGTTTGACGTCCATCTTGGCGCTCAAGGCCTCGACGGTCTCGCCGAGCTCCTTGCGCGTCTCCGCGATGTCTGACTGGATATCGTCGATTCCCGCATCGGGGCCTGGTTCCGGACGGGGGTCGGGCTGGCTCATCGGCGTGCTTCCTTGACTTCCTGAATGTCGGCCTTAACGCTGTCGGCGCTCTCGGTCACCGGAGGGGTGATTTCCTCGGCTTGCTTGCGGCTGAGCAGCGCCGCTATTCCGGCCGCGATGAACAGCACGACAGCCACGATCACCGCCGCGGCCCACACGGGCAGGACCAGCGCCAACGCGGCGACAGCGGCGGCGATAAGGGTTGCCACACCGAGCACGGCCAGCAGCCCTGCGACGCTCAGCAGGCCGGCGCCGATGCCGGCGTGCTTCACCGACTGCTGAAGCTCTTTCTGCGCCAACCGCATCTCATCCCGGACAAGCCGCGACGTTTGCGCCGACAATTGGCTGATCAACTCGCCGATCGACGCGTCGGCGGCAGATTTGGATTCCACACTCATGCGCTGTTGGGTTGCCCCGCATGAAAGAGGCGAAACCCGCTATTCGATCGAGGATTGCTGCTTTTCGATCAGGTCGGCGGCGATCTGGATCAAGGGCGTATTGGAATCCTGCGAAAGCTTGCGCAAGAGGTCGAAGGCTTGAATTGCATTGACGCCGTAGCGTTCCATCAGCATGCCCTTGGCCTGCCCGATGACATCGCGGCTCGATAGTGCCCGCTTGAACTGCTCGTCGCGGCGGGCCGCATTCCATGCGACCGACGAGTGCGTCGCGAAGACCAGTCCAATCTCACGCGTCTCCGGGCGGAAGGCGTGAGCCGTCTCGGCATAGACGTTCAGCGCGCCCATCCGTTCACCCGCGATCCACATCTGGAAAGCCATCACGGAGCGAATCGGGGTCTCCGCCAACGCGTCCCGTGCATACCGCGGGAACCGTTCGTCGGTGGTCAGGTCGGCGACGTGGATGATCTTCTCCTTCCACGCCGCGGTCAGGCACGGACCCTCGCCGTGGCGCTGCTGGATCTCGTCGAGCAGCAGCGGCCACTTGTGCGTTGTCGCCGGGGTATCGATGTGTTTGGCGTTGCGGGTGACGGTGACCCCGGCGTATTGCGCGCCGGGAATCTCGATGGCGGCGTGCTCGGCCAGCTCGGCGATCACGGTGTCAGAGTCCGCGTCGGGCCTGCCGTACAGGTCCTGCACGATCTGCGCGATTCGAAGGTGGGTGGCCTCCACCTCAACGGGATCATTCACCGCGATTTTCCGATCTTCGAGCTCCATTAGGTTAAAGGCTAACCCCGAGGTGAACCGGAGGCGGCATGGATACCGAACGGCGTCACAAACGGGGTGCGATCACCCGCAGTTCGGTGGGGCCCAGCGCGGCCGAGGCGTTCACCATCATCGCCATCGCGACCATCCTGATCACCCGGTTGTATCTGCGCTTGACCGGCTATCCGCAGATCGGCGGCGGCGACCTGCACATCGCGCACGCGCTATACGGCGGCGCGCTGATGATGTTCGCGCTACTGATCGGCTGGCTGGTACTCGGATTCGGCGCCAGGACGGTATGCGTCGTCCTCGGCGGAATCGGGTTCGGGTTGTTCCTCGACGAGGTGGGCAAATTCGTCACCAAGGACAACGACTACTTCTACGGCCCCGCCGCGGAGATCATGTACATCCTGGTGGTGGTGATCCTGGTCGGAGTGCGCGTCGTCCGTGACTTCCGGCCGCTCAATGCGCGGGAACGTCTGGCGTCGGCGGCATCGATCGCAGCCGACGGAGTGGCGCGCGGCCTGGCGCTGCGCCGCCGCGAAATCGGACTGCGCCTCGTCGACCAGGCGAGTGCAGAGGGGGCCGATGCCGATGACGTCGCAAGTGTGCGGGCGCTTCTGGTGTCCGCGGATCATGCCTCTGATCGGCTACATGCGTTGCAGCAGCACGTGATCCGGTTGATCCCGAACTTCCTGCGCAGCCCGCGGTTGGTAACGGTGGTGGGCTGGTTGATGGTGGTTGGCGCGTTGGTCAGCGTGGCGTTCGGTCTTCTCGGCGTCGCTCTCGGCGGATACCTCTACGAAGACGAGAAGATCACCCTGAAGCTGGACCCGTTGAGTATCGCGACGGTCATCCTGCTGGTGAGCGCGGGCCTCACGCTCGCCATGGCGCTGCCTGCGATGATCGCCCGGCGCCGCACCGACAGCGTCTGGCCGCTGGTTTGGCTACGCAACGGCGCTCTGGTGTTCACGCTGCTCAACGCGCTGGTCGACTTCGCCACCGAGGGCTTCGGCGCCGTGATGAACATGTCGATCGGTCTATGCATGCTAGCGATCCTGTCGTACCACCTCGATCTCGCCGCCAGGTCCGGGGCGCCTGTGCCATCGCCATCCGTCACAGCGCCGTCAGGTACCGCGTCGTGATGACGCGCTGCGCCAACGATGTCGCCGGCGCGCCCAGTTTGCTCCACCACGTCGCATGCCGGGAGAACGCGACAACCTCGGCGTGCACCTCCTCGGTCGAGGGGTCGTAGCGAACGGCGAACAACTCCTCACCGGATTCGGGGTGGCCAGGCAGCGTGCCATAGGCGAACCCGCGGCGGGAGGCCTCGTCGATCACGTAGACCACCCGGCACGGCGCGCGCAGCGGGCCGAAGCCCACCAGCACCTCCGAACCGACGGCCGCCACCTCGCTGCTCGCGTCGACCCGCACGCCCGCCCCGCGCAGCATTCCCCACCGCATGACCCTGGCCGCCGCCTCGTCGAATCGCGGTCGCCCGCGACCGATGACCGCCGACTTGCGCACGTGGTGATACCCGTCGGGCAGCGGGCCGGCCGTCGCGCCCACATCGCCATATGTCAGCCGCAGCGTCGCCAGCTCACTCAATTTCACCCATTCACCATGCCATCGCTGGGCGTACGGTTTTGTCATGACCACCTCGACCGTCGCATCAGCATCGGGAACGTTCACCCTTGGCGGCGACCTGACCGTCAACAGGCTCGGATTCGGCGCCATGCGCATCACCGGCAAGGGTGTGTGGGGGCCGCCGGACGACCACGACGAGACCATCCGCGTGTTGCGCCGCGCGGTGGACCTCGGCGTCAACTTCATCGACACCGCCAACTCCTACGGCCCCTACGTATCCGAGGAACTGATCCACGAAGCGCTCGCGCCCTACCCCGACGATCTCGTCATCGCCACCAAGGCAGGCCTGCTGCGGACCGGCCCGGATGTCTGGATACCGCTGGGGTTTCCCGGCTACCTTCGCCAGGAGCTCGAACTGAGCCTGCGGCGCCTCGGCGTCGAACGCGTCGACCTGTTCCAGCTGCACCGCATCGACGACAAGTTTCCGCTCGAGGATCAGGTGGGTGAGCTCGCCGCACTTCAGCAGGAGGGCAAGATCCGCCACATCGGCCTTTCGGAGGTCGGCGTCGAGCAACTGGAAGCCGCGCAGAAGGTTGCGCCGATCGTGTCGGTGCAGAACATGTACAACCTCACCGCCCGCACCGCCGAACCTGTGCTGGAGGCGTGCGAAGCCCAAGGCCTTGGCTTCATCCCGTGGTTTCCGCTGGCCGCAGGCCCGTTGGCGGCCGCAGACGGTCCACTGCAGCGGATCGCCGCCAACCACCACGCGACCGCATCGCAGCTCGCCCTGGCATGGCTGCTCAAGCGTTCGCCGGTGATGCTGCCGATCCCCGGCACGTCGAAGGTGAGCCATCTCGAGCAGAACGTCGCCGCCGCCGAGATCAAGCTGTCCGACGAGGAGTTCGAGATGTTGAGCAAGGCCGGCGCTGAGTCCGGCTAACGCGGCGCGTCTCGTCTTCACCGGACACATCGCGGGGGTAGGTAGTGGATCCGGGCTGCGGATCGTCGTCGGTGCATGGGACCAATCCCCGTTCGGGGCGTTCACCGACGTGATGCTGCAGACCGCGGACGACGAACGAGTCCTGCTGGCGCCCGATGACGCGATCGCCTGCTTCGTGTCGTCGACCTACCGCTTCGACCGGGTGGACGTGGGCGAGGTGCGCGCGGCCCTGGGCGAAGAGCGGCTCACCGTCACGACTGACGGCTTCGACGCCCGGATCCGTATCGGCGGGGCAGCGCCGATCGACCGGCTGCTTCGGCTGGTTCCGCGGCGGCTTGCGACCTCGCCGCGCTGGCTGCGGGCCATCGACCCGGTCGCGGCGCGCGTCGTGCCCGGTGTGCGCACGTATGGGACCGCGGGCAACGCCCGGGTCGAGTACTACGGCGTGCGACGGTCACGGCGCGTCACCGCGATCGACGGCCACTACCGTGGTGTGCCGTTCGGCGGGCTGGCCCCGCTGGCGCCGCCGGTGAGTTTCGGCTTCTCCTCGGCACCGCCCTCGCCGCAGATCGTCTCGGTGACCACGACGATCGACGAATCAAGCCGAGGCGTTAACTAGCAGGTGAACGGGTGTGCCGGCGGGTAAAGTGCGCGATTGTGGCGGGCGTGCTTCCAGCCGATCTGGTCGACGAAACTCGGCGAACCCTCGACCAAGTCGAGCGACTCAACCTGCCCGCACCGGTATGGCCAAGGATCAACGAGTCGCTGCGCCGGATCGACGTCGCAGCTGGATCTGGCGATGTGCCAAGGCTTGGCGCGGAGCTGGTGGCGCTGCGGATCGTGGCGGGTGTCGGTCCGCCTGCCCGGCCGGACTGGGCCACGGGCCCAGCGCCACTCGGCCCACCGCAACCCGATGCGATCGGAGGTTACGGATACGGCCGTCCAGTTGTGACGGGCAGGTCCGGATCGCGTCGGCGACCATGGATTTGGGTGACAGTGGCGATAGCGGGTGCGATTGCGGTGTTCTTGCTGGCCCTCGTCGTCAGCATGTCTGACTCCAACGTGTCGGGGCCCGGTTCCTCCACCAGCCGGACCGCATCGCAGTCGCCGATCGGACCGACCACGAGCCCGCACACCACCCCCGCCTACCCGAGCGAATCAAGTAAGGCGGGGGTCGTCGTCGCCATCATCATCGCCGCCGTTCTGGTGGTCGTCGGCGTGGCGGTGCTGCTGATCATCGGGCAGAACCGATCAGCGCGACACAGATCCACGGGGGTGGCGCAGCCGCCTTCGCCACCGCCCCAGGCCCCCGTGCTGTCAACGCTGCCCATGCCGGCTGAGATGCGCGAGCAGTTGAACCGAACGGTCCACACCGTCCTGAGTCACGGCGGGCGCGGGTGACCATCGAGGTCCGCGAACCCGCGCTGCAGATCATGGTTTTCGTGCCACTCGATTCGAACACCGCGAAGAAAGGTCGTGGCATCCCACAAGCTTGGGACGCTGCATCGAAACTCGGAATCACCGAACCTGCAACGGAGTTCGATCAGCCAGCTGACCTGCCCGACACGTTTCCCGAAGACGATGTGTGGTTTCGAGTGGTTGCGGCAAAGGCAGGCGCCGACGGCCGCGACTCCGCTGTCGCGTTCATCGCCCATGATGTCGCCGCAGTCATGATCCGTCTGCGTTGGCGGAAAGACACGGACGGCGCAGACGCCTGGCCCGAGCTGTCGAGCGCGTGGCGGGAAGCTGCTCCACATGCTGACCTCACCGGTATCCTCGGCGCCGCTTACGTATTC
Source organism: Mycolicibacterium stellerae (assembly GCF_003719305.1). Classification (GTDB taxonomy): domain Bacteria; phylum Actinomycetota; class Actinomycetes; order Mycobacteriales; family Mycobacteriaceae; genus Mycobacterium; species Mycobacterium stellerae. The sequence goes on along the minus strand of NZ_RARC01000051.1, from coordinate 9,256 downwards.
ACCGGCTCAGCCAACGAACCGTCACTGAGCCTTGCGACCGGGGCCGAGGATATGGCGCGAAAGGTGTCGGCCGGGCATGCCGGCTCGGGACTCGAGGCATCCGACGTCGTCGAGCCCGGAATCGCGTTGTGGGACATGGAGATGCCAGCCGGCCGAACCATTGTCGCGCTAGCCGGAGAAGAGACGCCGTCTTGTTTGGCGGAGTGGTGCTGGCTTTCGAGCAACAGCGATGACGTCGGAAAGCTGGTTCGCTATTTCATGCACGCCAGCAAGATTCGCTACGAGATCGGGATGTTCCGAAGTGAGATTGGTGACCTGCGGTCTCGGGAGCGGGAGCTCGACGAAGGACTCGCCGAACTCTTCGCGCTGCACGAGCGCTTCGAAGAGTCGTCAACCGGTGCTGGTGAACTGATCGACGCGCAGAGCCGACTCAGCCGTGCGCAGGGCGACGCAGCCGGCCTGCTCATCTCGATCACGCGCTTGCGAGACCTACGCCAGACAGTCCAAATCGGGATACACAACCTGCGCGCCCACGAACCCACGCGGATGGCGGGCGCGCCCCCGACGATGTCGCCCTTCGCCCGCGATCTCGAGCTCGCCGAGTGGCTCGACGGGCGGGTCAGCACCGAAATCACCTACCTCCAAAGCTCGCGGGAGCGGATCGCAGAAGCCCAAGCGCTGACCGATTTGCGAATGAAGCAACTTCAGGCATCGCACGCGCAGAGGGCGAACTGGCTCAGCGTCTTGCAGACCAGCCTGGTGGCGTCACTGCTCGGCGTGTTCACCGTGTCGTCCGCGCTCGGGGCTCCCGTCGCTGTGCCGTGGGAGCTCAGGGTCTCGCTCACGGTGTTCATCGTCGGTCTCGCGATGGTGTTGCCTCCTCTCGCGGCCCGGTGGAACCACGGCTACAGATGGCCGGAATTGGCCGCCGCGGCCCTCGTCGGCACTGCGGCGGGTTGTGCCGCGGTTGCGGCGATGGCCTCGATTGGCAAACCGCCGATGCCCTCGCCGCCCGATATCACGCTCACCTGGTCGTCGATGCTCGTGGCGGCCGGGGTCGGTGCAGCGTTGTTCGGGGGTGGGGCTTACCTCGCAAACCGTCGAAAGCCGTGACGATACGGTGAGCGGGTGGCCACCGACCCGGACGACGCGCATGCCGGTGGCGGGTTCAACCCGCCAGAGCCGACGACCCGCGGCGGAGCCGACTATGGCCGGTTCGTGGACGCCGTCCGCACGCTGCAGGACCACACGCGTGCCGCCGATGCGCCCGACGACGTGATCACCAAGGCCGCCGACATGGTCGAAGCGGTGAACGAGCTACTGGCGCCACACGAAGCCGACGAGTGGACGACGCCGTCGGGCAGGCGGATGGACCTGCCCAACCGCGGCAACCTGCTGCAGGTGCCGTCGGAGCTGACGACGGTGGGCGACGAGGTCGACGGCGTGGTGCGGTTCCGCCGCTACCACCTCGGCCGCAACGGCGCGGTCCATGGCGGCGCCGTGGCCCAGATGTGGGATTCGGTGCTCGGGTTCGCGGCGTTCCGGCTCACCCGCAGCGTCAAACAGCGCACCGCCTACCTGCACGTGAACTACCGCCAAATCGTGCCGATCGACAAGGAATTGCAGGTCGATGCGAGGTCGACCGTGCCGAGGGCCGCAAGATCTTCGTTGCAGGCCGACTGTTCGACGGTGACACGCTGCTCTGCGACGCAGAGGCGCTGTTCGTGAAGCTCAATCCGGGGCAGCCATGACCGACGAGGAGACTGTGACGGGATCCGGGCGCGGCGGCGGCATCGGATCCGGGTGGTCGGCGACCAAACGTCGGTGGGCACGCTGGCGAGATCGGCTGCGCGACCGGCCAAGGGCAGAGTTCGGCTACCGCATCGTGGTCGCGGTCGTCGGGCTGGCGGTCCTCGGCCTCGGCATCGTCGCGATCCCGTATCCCGGACCGGGGTGGGCCATCGTGTTCATCGGGCTGGGCATTCTGGCCACCGAGTTCGAGTGGGCCCGGCGGTGGCTGGCCTACGCAAGGGAGCGCTACGACACGTTCATGGACTGGTTTGGACGCCAGGCAAAGTTCGTGCAGATCCTCGGCGGCCTGTTAACCGCGCTGATCGTCGCCGTGACGCTGTGGCTGCTCGGTGCGCTGGACTGGTCGGGTGAGCTCGTCGGGATCGAGCATCCGTGGCTGAACAGCCCGATCGGGGTCGGGGACTGACCGGCCGCACCGATAGCATGGTCGCGTTCGTAAACACCCACGACACTGAAGCGAGTGACCGATGAGCGCCGCCCCCAGCCCCGCCCCAGCAGCCCCGATCCGGGTCGCTGCGGGGACGACCGCTGCGGCGGCGGTCCGCGAGGCGGGCCTACCCAGTCGGGGCGCCCCCGACGCGGTAGTCGTCGTCCGTGACGCCGACGGCCGGCTTCACGACCTGAGCTGGGCGCCGGAAACCGACGTCGAGGTGACGCCGGTCGCCGCCGACACCGAGGACGGGCGCAGCGTCATCAGGCACTCGGCGGCCCACGTGCTGGCCCAGGCCGTCCAGCAGATGTTCCCCGAGGCCAAGCTCGGCATCGGCCCGCCGATCACCGACGGCTTCTACTACGACTTCGATGTGGCAGAGGCGTTTACGCCCGAGGACCTGGAGGCGCTGGAAAAGCGCATGCGTCAGATCGTCAAGGACGGTCAGGTGTTCTCCCGGCGGGTCTACGAGTCGAAAGACCAAGCGCGCGAAGAGCTTGCCGGCGAGCCGTACAAGCTCGAGCTCGTGGACGACAAGTCCGGCGACCCCGAGGTGATGGAGGTCGGCGGTGACGAGCTGACCGCTTACGACAACCTCAATCCCCGTACCCGCGAACGGGTCTGGGGCGACCTGTGCCGCGGCCCGCACATTCCGACGACCAAGTTCATCCCCGCGTTCAAGCTGACGCGTAGTTCGGCCGCATACTGGCGCGGCGACCAGAGCAACGCCAGCCTGCAGCGGATCTACGGCACGGCGTGGGAGTCCCAGGAGGCGCTCGACCGCCATCTCGAGCTGATCGAGGAAGCCCAGCGGCGCGACCACCGCAGGCTCGGCGCCGAGCTGGACCTGTTCAGCTTCCCGGACGAAATCGGTTCCGGCTTGGCGGTATTCCACCCCAAGGGTGGGATCATCAGGCGCGAGCTGGAGGACTACTCGCGCCGCAAACACAGTGAGGCCGGCTACCAGTTCGTCAACAGCCCGCACATCACCAAGGCGGAGCTGTTCAAGGTCTCCGGCCATCTGGACTGGTACTCCGACGGCATGTTCCCGCCGATGCACCTTGACGCCGAATTCAACTCCGACGGCACGGTACGCAAGCCCGGCCAGGACTACTACCTCAAGCCGATGAACTGCCCGATGCACTGTCTGATCTACCGGTCCCGTGGGCGCTCGTATCGCGAACTGCCGTTGCGGCTCTTCGAGTTCGGCACCGTCTACCGCTACGAGCTCTCCGGCGTCGTGCACGGGCTGACCAGGGTGCGCGGGCTGACGATGGACGACTCGCACATCTACTGCACCCGCGACCAGATGCGTGACGAGTTGACGTCGTTGCTGCAGTTCGTGCTCGCTCTACTCGGCGACTACGGCTTGACCGACTTCTATCTGGAGCTGTCCACCAAGGACCCCGACAAGTTCGTCGGCTCAGACGACATGTGGGAGGAAGCCACCAGCGTGCTGGCCGAGGTCGGCGCGGCATCGGGCTTGGACCTGGTGCCCGATCCAGGTGGTGCGGCGTTCTACGGTCCGAAGATCTCCGTTCAGGTCAAGGATGCGCTTGGCCGCAGCTGGCAGATGTCGACGATCCAGCTCGATTTCAACTTCCCCGAGCGCTTCGATCTCGAATACACCGCCGCCGACGGCAGCAGGCAGCGGCCGGTGATGATCCACCGCGCTCTTTTCGGGTCGATCGAGCGGTTCTTCGGCATTCTCACCGAGCATTACGCCGGCGCGTTCCCGGCATGGCTGGCTCCGATTCAGGTGGTCGGGATACCGGTCGCCGACGGACACGTCGAGTATCTGGAAAGCGTTGCCGAGGAACTGAAGTCACACGGGATCCGGGTCGAGGTCGACAGCAGCGACGACCGGATGGCCAAGAAGATCGTGAACCACACAAACCAAAAGGTGCCGTTCATGCTGCTGGCAGGCGACCGCGACGTCGAGGCCGGCGCCGTGAGCTTCCGCTTCGGCGACCGCAGCCAGGTCAACGGAGTGCCGCGCAGCGAAGCGGTCGAGGCGATCGCGAAATGGATCCGCGACCGCGAAAATGCCGCACCCACAGCGGAATTGATCAAGACGGGTACGCCGACATGACCGGCGGCGAGGAACGCGAGGTCGTCGACCACGGGGTGGGCGAGCCCGATCATCTGCAACGCCTGTGGACGCCGTACCGGATGAACTATCTGGCCGAGGCGCCGATGAAGGGTGGGTCGGCGGCATCGACGCAGCCCTTCACCGACATCCCGACGCTGAACGACGAGGACGGTCTGGTCGTCGCCCGCGGCGAGCTCGTCTACGTCGTGCTGAACCTCTACCCGTACAACCCGGGCCACTCGATGGTGGTGCCGTACCGGCGGGTGTCCGAACTCGAAGATCTCACCAACGAGGAGAGCGTCGAGCTGATGGCGTTCACCCAGAAGGTGATCCGCGTGATGAAGGCCGTCTCGAACCCGCACGGTTTCAACGTCGGCCTCAACCTCGGTAAGTCCGCGGGCGGCTCGCTGGCCGAGCATCTGCACATGCACGTGGTACCGCGGTGGAGCGGCGACGCGAATTTCATCACGATCATCGGCGGCTCGAAGGTCGTCCCGCAGTTGCTGCGCGAGACCCGTGAGTTGCTTGCCGCGGAATGGGCGAAACAGTCGTGAGCGATTTCTACCTGATGACAAGGGCGGCGTACGCGAAGCTGTCGACGCCGGTCGCCAAGGGCGCACTGCGGGCAGGTTTCACGCCTGACAGCATCACGATCATCGGCACCGCGGGCGCGGTGGTTGCCGCCCTGACCCTGTACCCGATCGGGCAGCTGTGGTGGGGCTCGTTCGCGGTCTTCGTCTTCGTGCTCGCCGACATGCTCGACGGCGCGATGGCCCGGCAGAGTGGCGGCGGCAGCCGGTTCGGCGCGGTGCTCGACGCCACCTGCGACCGCATCAGCGACGGCGCGGTGTTCTGCGGCCTGCTCTGGTGGGCGGTGTTCGGGATGCGCAGTACCTCGCTTGCGGTTGCCCTGATGATCTGCCTGGTCACCTCGCAGGTGATCTCCTACGTCAAGGCCCGCGCCGAGGCGAGTGGCCTAAGCGGTGGCGGCGGGCTCATCGAGCGGCCGGAGCGGCTGGTCATCGTGCTCACCGGCGCCGGTCTTTCTGGCGTGTCTTTCCTGCACATACCGTGGCTGCTGCATGTCGCCGCATGGCTGCTCGCGGTGGCCAGCCTGATCACCCTGGGTCAGCGCATCCACACCGTGCGCACCTCGCCCGGTGCGATGGAGCCGCTGCAGAAGACCGAACCGGATGTGGTGAGCAACTCCGGTGACACGGAGGTGGGTGAGTGACCACCACCCCGACGGGACCGCAGGCGACTGGCGGCAGCCGCTTCTCGCTCGGGGGCCAGGTCTCTGATCTGGGTTACGCCGCGGGCTGGCGCGTGGTGCGGGCGATGCCGGAGCTGGTGGCGCGCAACGCATTCGATGCCGGGGCGATCTTCGCGTCTCGCAACGGCGGTCCCGCGCAGCTGCGAAAGAACCTCGCGCGTGTTCTCGGTGTGCCGCCCGCCAGGGTGCCGGGCGGGCTGATCCGTGCTTCGCTGGCCTCCTACGCCCGATACTGGCGGGAGGCATTCCGGTTGCCGTCGATGGACAAAGAGAAGCTGCGGGAGCGCATCGAACCCTGCCTGCTCGGCCGTGAACACATCCATGCCGCCCTCGATGCGGGTCGCGGGGTGATCATGCCGCTGCCGCACAGCGGGAACTGGGACATGGCCGGTGTGTGGATGGTCGCGCACTTCGGCACGTTCACCACCGTCGCCGAGCGGCTCAAGCCGGAGTCCCTGTATCAGCGGTTCATCGACTACCGGGAGAGCCTGGGCTTCGAGATGCTGCCGCTCACCGGCGGTGATCGTCCGCCGTTCGAGGTGCTCGCCGAGCGGCTGCGCGACAACGGGATCGTCTGCCTGATGGCCGATCGCGATCTCACGCGGTCGGGTGTGGAGGTCGACTTCTTCGGGGAGCCGACCCGGATGCCCGCGGGGTCGGCGAAACTGGCGATCGAGACGGGCGCGGTCGTGCTGGCGACCCACTGCTACAACACGCGTGACAGCTGGGTTTTCGATGTGGCACCGCCGCTCGACACGTCCTCGGGTGACGTCACCGCGATCACGCAGGCGATGGCCGACAGGTTCGCCGAGGGTATCGCCGCCCATCCCGAGGACTGGCACATGCTGCAGCCGCAGTGGCTGGCCGATCTGTCGGAGGAGCGACAGGCAAAGCTGAGGGGCGAGGCCTGATGCGGATCGGCATGGTGTGCCCGTATTCGTTCGACGTGCACGGCGGCGTGCAATCCCATGTGCTGCAGCTCGCGGAGATCATGCGGGAACGCGGTCACGAGGTCAGCGTGCTGGCACCGTCGTCGCCGCACGTCGAGCTGCCCGACTATGTGGTGTCCGGCGGCAAAGCGGTTCCGATCCCGTACAACGGCTCGGTCGCGCGGCTGCGCTTCGGCCCCGCCACGCACAGGAAGGTCAAGCGCTGGCTGGCCGACGGCGACTTCGACGTGCTGCACTTGCACGAGCCCAATGCGCCGAGCCTGTCGATGCTCGCGTTGCAGGCCGCCGAAGGGCCGATCGTCGCGACATTTCACACCTCGACCACGAAATCGTTGACGCTCAGCGTCTTTCAGGGTCTTCTCCGGCCTTACCACGAGAAGATCGTCGGTCGCATCGCGGTGTCCGATCTGGCCCGGCGCTGGCAGATGGAGGCGCTCGGCTCGGATGCCGTGCAGATTCCCAACGGTGTCGACGTCGAGTCGTTCGCGTCAGCGCCGCGCCTTGACGGATACCCGCGCCAGGGCAAGTCCGTACTGTTCCTCGGCCGGTTCGACGAGCCGCGCAAGGGCATGGCCGCGCTGATCGGGGCGCTTCCGGCGTTGGTCGAGCGATTTCCCGACATCGAGATAATGATCGTCGGCCGCGGCGACGAGGAAGAACTGCGCGACGAAGCCGGTCAACTGGCCGGGCACCTGCGTTTCCTGGGCCAGGTCGGTGACGCGGAAAAGGCGTCCGTGATGAGAAGCGCCGACGTCTACTGCGCGCCGAACACCGGCGGCGAAAGCTTCGGCATCGTGTTGGTCGAAGCGATGGCCGCAGGCACCGCGGTGGTGGCCAGTGACCTCGATGCGTTTCGCCGGGTGCTGGAGGACGGGAAGGCCGGGCGGTTGGTCCCGGTGGACGACGCCGATGCACTGGCCGCCGGCCTGATCGAGGTGCTGGAAAACGACGTGGCGCGCGGCCGCTACATCGAAGCCGCAAGCAAGGCGGTCCGCCAGTACGACTGGTCGGTGGTGGCGGGCCAGATCATGCGGGTGTACGAAACCGTCGCCGGGGCAGGGGCCAAGGTGCAGGTGGCGAGCTAATGGTCTGGCTTGTGGTCGCGGCTGTCCTCGTGCTGCTGGCGGCGCTGCTGGTCGGCGTGTGGGCCTATCAGACAGCGCACCGGCTGGACCGGCTGCACGTCCGCTACGACCTCTCGTGGCAGGCACTCGACAGCGCGCTGGCCCGACGCGCCGTTGTCGCGCGTGCCGTCGCCGTCGACGCCTATGGGGCAGGTCCGGAGGGAAAACGTCTCGCCGCGCTGGCCGGCACCGCCGAGCAGACGCCAAGAGAAGGCAGGGAAGCAGCCGAGAACGAACTGTCGGCAGCGCTCGCGCTCGTCGACCCGGTGTCCCTGCCGGTGGCGCTCGTCGCCGAACAGGCTGACGCGGAGGCGCGCGTGACACTGGCCCGCCGGTTTCACAACGACGCGGTGCGCGACACACTCGCGTTGCGGGAGCGACCTGCGGTGCGCCTGCTCCGGCTTGGCGGAACGGCCGCGCTGCCCAGCTATTTCGAGATAGCAGAACAAGCCGACCGTGACGTCGGCATGGTCAGCCGTCGCACGTCGGCCCGGGTGGTGCTGCTGGACGAGGGTGGGGCGGTTCTGCTGTTCTGCGGGTCGGACCCCGCCAACGAGGCGGGCGAGGCGCCGCGCTGGTGGTTCACCGTTGGAGGTGCGGCCCAGCCGGGTGAGACGCTGGCCGAGGCCGCGACGCGCGAGCTGGCCGAAGAGACCGGCCTTCATGTGCAGCCCGCCGACATGGTCGGGCCCGTGTGGCGGCGGGATGCGGTGATCGACTTCAACGGATCGGTCATCCGCAGCGAGGAGATGTTCTTCGTGCACCGCACCGGCCGGTTCGAGCCGTCCGCATCGGGCCGCACGGCGCTGGAACGGCGCTACATCCATGGCCACCGCTGGTGCGATGCGACAATGATCGACGAACTGGTCGCCAAGGGGGAGACCGTCTACCCGCTGCAGCTCGCCGAGTTGCTTTCCGACGCGAACTCCCTGGCCGACGGCCAGAGCGCGGGGCCGCACCGGCAGTTGCAGTCGATCCGGTGACTGCAATCGTCTCTGCTGTCCGCGTGCGCACCGGATTCAACGGATTTGCCGCCCCCCTTAGACTGGATCAGTAGCCATTTGGAGGAGATAGCAGTGGATATCGGCGGGCAGGAGCGAAGCGACCGGGGAATCGGTGGCGCAGCCGGACCGAACGGGGCACGCGGCCAGACGGGCACCGCGCGCGTCAAGCGCGGGATGGCCGAGATGCTCAAGGGTGGGGTGATCATGGACGTGGTCACCCCGGAGCAGGCCCGTATCGCCGAGGGCGCGGGTGCGGTGGCGGTGATGGCGCTGGAACGCGTTCCCGCCGACATCCGTGCCCAGGGTGGGGTGTCGCGGATGAGCGACCCCGACATGATCGAGGGCATCATCGCCGCGGTCACCATCCCGGTGATGGCCAAGGCGCGTATCGGCCACTTCGTGGAGGCGCAGATTCTGCAGAGCCTCGGGGTGGATTATGTGGACGAATCCGAGGTGTTGACCCCGGCCGATTACAGCCATCACATCGACAAGTGGAAGTTCACGGTGCCGTTTGTGTGTGGTGCGACGAATCTGGGTGAGGCGTTGCGTCGGATCACTGAGGGTGCGGCGA
>NZ_RARC01000050.1 GCF_003719305.1 Mycolicibacterium stellerae | reverse complement strand
GTCACCGCCTTCGCCCTGTCCGCCTTCGAACGCCTGGGCGTCATAACCGACGCCACCCATACCCGAGAACAAGGCGCTGAACAGAAACACCGAGCCGACGCCCCATGCTCCGGCCACCAACGCGGGCTTCCACCACGGTTCGGAGTACCAGCCGGCCGGAACTGGACGGCCCGCGACGCGGCCGCCCGGGTAGTAGTTGGGGGTGCGCTCGGTCGGGTTGGGTGAGGCCTCGATCTCGCGGCCCTCGAATTCGACCCGTCGGTCCTCGGTGACCGTGCCGGCCGACTTCTGCCCGCTGAGAGACTCGAGCTCGGGACCGGGGTCCATCCCCATTGCGGTGCGGGCGGCGCGTACGTAGTAGAGACCCTCCAAGGCGCTTTCCTTCGCGAGCAGCGCCTGCTTCGCGGTCGTGGCCTGGTCGATCTGCCCGCCCGCGGCGTTGAACCGCTCCGACGCGTCGGCCAGTGCCTGTTTTGACGCATCGTCGGTGCCCGACAGGTTGAGGACCTGGCCGCCGAGGCGGTCGATGACTCTGCGTGCGTCGGCCTTGGCGTCAGCCAGGGAGGTGGCGTTCCGGTTGGCCGAATTGCGCGACGCACTCCAAACGGCCAGGCCGATAGCAGCGATAACGACAAGGATCAGGACGAGCAAGACGCCGTTCATGCGACCAGCGTACTCACAGGAAACGGCCGTCTCGGTCCCGCGATCGACCGCGGGTTACGCCCACAGCGGAGTGGACCTCGTTGGAAAGGCCGACGCCGTGGGGGCGGCGTTTCATGGTGGCGTCAAGGTAGTTCATCACGTACGCGGGGTGGTCTTCACGATGACGGTATCTGGCGCGGGTGCGCGTTTGCGTAAGCGCGTCTGGCAATGGTTGGTCAACGCGGGATTCGCGGCGCGCAGCTCCACCGTCTGGCCAGGCGCAATCGAACAAACTCGCTGACAGCCGAGGTCAGCTCGAACACGGACGCCGGAAAGGTCGGAGGCCGCGTATCCCACCGAGGTAGTTTTATGAATTTAAAGAATCGCCGTATGGACGCCAGCTAACTGGGTAATTTTCCCTCAGTCGGGAATTCCGAAAACGGAGGGGACAACGATGAAGACAACCTTAGGCATCGCGTCCGCGGCACTCGCCGCTGCCGCCTGCATCGCAGCCGGACCGGCCGGACTGGCCGTGGCCGATCCCGAATTGAACGGCACGTACACACTCACCGTCGACGAGACTCAGGCCACCTCGGATGGCGGCCCCACGCTGGCGAACCCCGAGATCGACACGACCCAGTGGGTTGTCACGCCATGCGGCGCGGGCTGCGCCCAAGTGGCCATACCCGATGCCCCCAACCTGCCAGGCGCCAACGGTGGTGATTTGCGCCTGGTCAACGGGCGATGGGAGATGACACAGGAAACCACCTTGATGCACTGCGGCGAAGGCCCGGACGTCACCACTGTCACCTCCCTTGATGCAGCGACGCTTCAAGGAACAAAAGCGATCAACAATCATTGCGTGGGCGTCGTGATCACTTCTCCGGCGACGCTGACCCCCGCGTAGTCGGCGAGCAACGAATCATGCACCCCTGCGGGTGCGCCGGGCTGCCGCGATAGTGGGTGGTGACCCGCACTAAGGCGCCTCACGGCATCGGCTTTTGGAGCGGGCGACGGGAATCGAACCCGCGTAGCTAGTTTGGAAGCCTTTTACCCCAGCGCGCACGCTACCTTGTCGGCGCAGGTAGGCGGCCCGCGATACCGGCCTTAACCAGGCTGAATAGGCCCGGCGGATTCTCATCGGCGCTGGTACGCAAAGCGCAGTTTGGGGGTTCCAGCGGGGTTTCGTCGAACGCTTGTGCCATAGCACCCTTAGCGAAGACTCAGCAGACCCTAATTGGGCACGCCGTTCCGCTCGCCGGTGCTTGTCGGAGGTCCGGCATACCGTGGGTTGAGCCGGTAAGAACGGGAGGACCGACAGCGATGACCAAAGTGCGATACGGACGGACACATATGCATCCTTCGCAGCGTTGCGCGAATTGCGATGCGCGGATATTGGTGACGCCCAAGGAAGCTGATGTCTGGGGCGGGTCGGTTCCGATTGGCGAGGACAAGCGGTGCGTGAAGGGATGCCCTTCATGGAAGAGCGGGACCAGCGGCTGGTAGTGCAGACCGGCGCTGTTACTCCTCCTCGGCCGTCGCGCCGTTGTCGCTTCGCTCTCGAATGGCTCGCACCAGCGAGGTACTGAATTGGAAGAGCGACGGCGTAACAAATACCGCCACCACTCCCCACGGAGCGCCAAGAAGCGCGAGTGTCAATGCGATCGCAAGTGATACGCCGACGATGCTTGTCGACAAGTATTGGCCCCGCCTAACTGCAGCAACGTCGCCGTGCGCCAGTGTGGTGTCAACTTCGATCTGGGCAGCGAGAGAGTCCTCAGCCATCCGGAGAATTCTTTCAGCTCCGCCGGGCACGACCGCGTCAATCGCCTGGAGCTCAGCAGCAGGAGGTATAGGTGCGTTCCACGATTGGTGGACTGTGAGGGTCTCTTGAATTAAACGGTCGGCGACCCGTTCCGCAACAGCCTCTACGACTTCAGCTTGTACTTCTACTTCGTCTTCTTCATCGCCGACTTGATCGACGCGCCCGTCCGCCCCCACGCTCGCTGCACCTGTGCGGTCGACTTCGTCGCCTGCACGCGTGTGTTGGTCCGGAGGGGTCGTGGCTGGATCGCCATCGTGTCCACCCCTCGGGCGCGAGTCCGTTTCATCGGCGAACTGACGCGTGTCCCGGCGATTGCCTTCTTTTGAGTGCGGACTAGCGCTGCCGCCGACGCTTTGGTCGCCTTCTTGCCGCTTATCGCCTTGCGTGCGCTGCTCGCCCTTTTCGCGCTCATCAGCCAAAACTACCCCGATCGGACCGAGAGGACATCGAGTGTGCCAGCGTACCGACCGCGACCGACTTTGAGGCGGAGATCACTGTCGTGGCGACGGGAGCCCTGGCCACGCACTACGGGCTCCCGCCGCGACGCTTCCTGTCGTGGCGTACAGGGAAGACTGTCTACTCGTCGGGATAGATCAGGACAGGCGGATCGCCCCGGTATCCCGGCTTCCAGTACGGATCTGGCCGGCGCACACTCTGCGTTGCCGCCGTTGGCCGATAAGTGGTTCCGTCGGGTCGGGGCGGGTTCTCGGCGTACCGCCGCGGAACGACCCCCAACTCCGACGCACCGGGCGGCTTGATACCAGGCGCTCGGCGTTCTGCGGCAAGCCGCGCCTCGGCGACTCGGATTGCGTCCTTGTACTTCCGGTTGGCCATCAGTTCCACATCCTCATCGTTCGGTCTTTCGGCACGCGTCCCCGGCTCTTGATAACTCGGCCCGCCACGACACCACGCGGGCGGTCGCACGGTTCGAGCCGACGGAGCCATTCCTCGCAGGGGCCAAGCGCGGGGCACGATGAGCAGACCGCCAGGGCGCGCTCGGTGACGGACTTCCGATGCGGGTCGTCGGCAGGCCGCTCGTCGAACAGCTCCGAGTGCCCACGGCAGCGCGCACCAGGAAGATGCGGGATCCGCTCTGCCAGAACGAAGGAGCGCACATCGCCGCTGTGTGCGAGACCGCCACCGTAGACGTGAGTCTCGGCAACGCCGCTACTGACGACGGTGTCGGATCGTCCGCCAAAGCCCATAGCAGTGCCTACGCGAAGCTCGGCGCGGTGTAAGTCGATCCCGCAGTAACCTGCAAGCACACGGCAGCAGACCTGTGCCTGGTGCCCACCCCGAAAGTTCTCTGCGCGAAGGACTCGATGAGCGGGTAGCCGTTGTAGTTGCCCGGCAGCGGACGAAGGCCGCGCCAGGCGGCATCGGGGTGTTCACGAAGGCCCAGCACGTTGTCAACGCTGTCGGGTCCGCCGGTTGCCACGACGAGCACGTAGCCTGCAGGAATCTCGGGGTGCTCGATAACGAAGCCGCGCCCGTAACTGCCGGTGACAGCGAGACCGTTGTATTCGGCTGGTGCAACCGATCCCACAATCCGTTGGTCCGTAAGGTACGGCGGCGCAGCAACACTCGGGATAAAGCTATACAGGGCCAATGGCCCGCTAGAGCGTGACTCAACACCGGCCCGCCAAGACGAAATCTGTTTGACCTGAGCAGTATTCGCAACGATAAGGATCTGCGACCCCGCCCGCAGGCCGTATCCCTTCGTCGTGATCATATCGATTGCGTCTTCCACGTCCTGGCTATCCAGGGTGGCATTCTGAGTCGGAATGTAGTGGCTGGTGTTAGTCGGGAACGTGACACCGTTGTAGGGAAGCGGGCCAAGGCTGTCGGTGCCGTTCCAGAGACCGAACACGCGGTGCCCCTGCTCGTTGACTCCCTCGGTCGGCGTAAAGATCCTCTTGAAGGTCTGCCGGGCAATCTCGGAATCGTCCGCCTCCATAATCCGGCTCCACGAGTACCGGATCTGGTCAAACGTCATGTCTCTGGCAGCGAGCCACGAAAAACGGGTTGCCTTATCGAAGTCCCACAGAGTCTTGCCCATCAGCAGAACTGGCTCTGTCCCAACAGCTTTCGGAACGCCAAACTCCGTAGCGCGGTCCATGCGTTCGAATGTCAGGCTCTGGGGGACCGGATCGGCAGCGGTAATAGTGCCGTGCGTGAGGAGCGATACCAGATGCGAACGGCGTTCTGAGTAATGCGCTGTAACATCTTTCAGCTCTTCCCAGACAACGTTGAGGCTGATGCCATCGACTGTCTTTTTGACAGCATCGGCCTTGGTCTGGATTCCTGGCCTACCCATAACTCTTCCTTGCGTTCATGCACACGCGGTCAACTAGGCGAAGGGTACGTCTCGAAAGTCGTTGGTACCGGCCCAGATAAGCCCGGTGAACCTAGCAGGAACGGGCGCAGACCGATTACAAACCGTCTTCCGGCCGAGCGGCGTATAGTAGCCGTTAAGTGGTAGGGGAGATCCCTATACGACCTCCAGGTCTGAACTATGCGATGCATAACCACGGAACCCAATTTGACGGGTTTCGTGTTGTGCGCGAAGCCCCTGGACCGGAGGATTGATTTGTCTAAGACGGATACTCCCTTGCCCCCGGCAGAAACGGGCGAGGACGATCTTGTACCAGACGGGTTAAATGTTTTCCCCACTATCAAGGGGTACGAAGCAGCCCACCGGGTGTGCGTCGACCAGTTTCAAGTGCCGATCACCCAGCGGGCTGTGCGCGAAGCGTGGAAGTCACGTCGTCTAGCCAGCTTCAAGATCGGCAATGCCTGCTACTTCAGTGAAGCCGACATCTGGCGCTGGCTGAAATCGCAGCGGCGTTCGGCGGTAGTCCGATGAGCGAGCTCTTTGAGCACGAAAAAGCCGCCATGGCCGAGTACGCACGCCAGGAGCGGGAGAAGAGGTCGCTTACAGGCGATTGGACGGTGCCCGGCCATCCGGACGCCGACGACAATCTGGATCTTGATGCCGACCACGAGCCGGCGGATCACAACAGAGATCTCAAACTTACTGCGCTCGTGGGCTTCTACAACGACCAGGGGAACGCTGCCGCCGAGCATGCGGATCAGTTCGACAATACCGACGAGCATGGGCTGCACTTCTCGCGACGGCTAGAGCAGATCATCGGACGGGTTACGACAGAGGTCCGCAAGGAAGCATGGCACTTTGTTCAGTTCGATGACGGAAAACACTGGGCCTGGCGTCACCGGATCGACGGCACTAAAGATACGCAGAACTACACGGAGGCAGCACTACACGGCGCGATCCTCGGAGTAGTCTCGTCGCACATGCTGCGCGACCGCAGTAGTCAGTTTATTTACGTCATTGAGCCGGGGTCCGTCCCCAAGTGGCTGCAGTACGTCGACAAAGCCGGTTGGCGGTCGTGTGTCGGGTGTAATGGCCGACATTTCCCTGATGTTGAGATCGTTGCCGTTCGCAATCAATGGCTTTACGAACTTCCGGTCTGCTCATCCTGCCTGAGCCGGATGCGTCAGGCGTGACCTTCCATGATTACCAGGGAACGTAGACCATTGCGGTTGGCCGATGACCAAATCAATTGATGTTAACGAGGATTGGCCCCAACCGATCCTTGCCACCGACGGGGCCAATCCGAGATGAAGCCTACCGTTGCAAGCGTTCGATGCCCGTATGTACAGAAAGCCCCGAAATCAACACTTAGGGAATCGTTTTCGGGGCTCTCCGGCTACCACTCTACGAGGAGCAAGATCTAATGCTACCCGCTCTGTCCGCTGACCAGCGCTATATCGTCGACTGGGAGTACCTGCCTAATCGTCTGTGGCGCGCAATGTGGGAACAGCCCGCGTGGGAACGTGCGCTGGTATCCGGAGAGTTCGTTTTGTCGGGTGGGCAGGGCGATGGCGACAGTCCGCACATTGCCAACGCGATGGGGCAGCTCCGCCGAAAGCACTTGAATCAGAACCTTGCTGTCGGCATGCATTGGCTACTGGGTGCGGGTCTTGTGCGGTCCGAGGGAAATGCCGCCGCCCCGGTGGGCGCGTTCGCCCGCGATCACAAGCGAGCGGACGCTGCAGGCGTCGGTGACGATGGCGCGGACCTTGACCTACCGGCGCTCTTGGGGGTCTTGAGATACACCTCGGATGAGTTTGTGTCCATTTGCCACAAGGTTGGTGATGGTCAGTTCGTTGCTGCGGTTAGCGACCCGCGGAATGCCGCAGAGATGTTGGCGTCGATGCCTGACGGCGCAGACGTGTACTTCGGTGTCAATCCGATTGCTGGTCCTGTGCGGGAGCGCGCCGGTCGCGGTAAAGAGAAGGACGTCACGCGGCTGGCGGCACTCGTCGCTGACCTTGACGTAGGCCCGAAGAAGTGCGGCAGTCGCGAAATCGCCGAAGTGATCATCGACGCTTTGTCGTCGGTGCTCGGAACGCGGCCGTCTGCGGTAACCCACAGTGGTGGTGGTTTGCACCCGTACTGGCCAGTCGCCGACGGCGTCGCCGATACGACGAAGTTGGCGGGTCTTCTGCAGCGGTGGAAGTGGCTCGTGAAGGCCGTCGCCCAGAAGCATGGCGCGACTGCGGACACCGTATTCGATCTGCCCCGAGTCCTGCGAGCACCGGGCTCCTACAACAATAAGCCGACCACTAACGGAAATGGCCCTGTGCTAGTTCGCACCCTTGCTGACGCTGGTGTTCCGTTGCGGCTTAATGAAATTGACGCGCTCCTAACGGCCGCAGGTGTGGGAAAGGCTGATCCCGCGGCTGCGAGGGAACAAGTTAGCGACCCAAATACGTGGGAGCCGGCCGAATCAACCTGCTCATATGTGCGGTCGTGGATGGACGGGATACCGACCGACGAGCCAACGGGTGGCCGTCACCAATGGGCGCTGAGCCAGGCTGTCCGGTTCTGGTGCGCAGCGCGTCTCGGATGCGTCGGCGCCGAGAACTTTCTTCATGCGCAGGAACTTGTACTTCAGCGGCTAATGCAGTTGCGGGCGCAAACCCGCGAGTCGGTGCCTCCGATAGAGGTGCCTGCGCTCTTCGTGGCCGGTAAGGACAAGGCTGCGTCCAAGACCGACGAGGAAGCTCGGGCGGAACTAGGTGGCCACGAGCATGGCCTGGCCGACGAAGATAAGGCGATCCGCCAGGAGCTACACCGATTGCGAGTGCGGGAATCCGCTCGTTCCATGTTCGCGGAAGAGAAGGCACGCGAGCGGATTGACCAGCATTCGGAGCGCCTAGTTGACGGCTTGGCCTTCTTGACGGACGACTCCGCGGCAGAGCCTCTGTGGGGTCGTGGAGGCTCGGTCCTCTGGGCACCAGGTGAGGGCCTCATGATCTGCGGCCCGCAAGGTGTGGGGAAGTCGACTGTCGCGCAGGAGATCATGCTGGCGCGCCTGGGGTTACGGTCGCCCGATTTGCTCGGCTTCCCGGTGGGTCCCGACGACCGCCCGGTCCTGTATCTAGCAATGGATCGTCCGCCCCAAATCCGGCGCTCTTTGGCCCGCATGGTTGACCTGGCCGATCAGGGCGTGGCCGAGCGGCTACGGCAGCAGCTTGTTGTGTGGGCTGGGCCGCCACCGTTCGATGCGGGCGAGGCTCCCGATGTATTCGCGGCGTGGGTGGCACAGCGCGGTCGCGAACCGGGCCTCGTCGTCGTGGACTCGCTTAAGGACCTTGTTCGTGGGTTGGCGTCTGACGATGGTGGCGCGGGATTCAACAGTGCAATGCAGGCTGTGCTGGCGAACGGCACCGAATTCATTTCGTTGCATCATCAGCGGAAAGCGAACTCTGACAACAGGAAGCCGAACAAGCTCGCCGACGTGTACGGCAGCACATGGC
Organism: Mycolicibacterium stellerae; assembly: GCF_003719305.1. Lineage (GTDB taxonomy): Bacteria > Actinomycetota > Actinomycetes > Mycobacteriales > Mycobacteriaceae > Mycobacterium > Mycobacterium stellerae. The sequence goes on along the minus strand of NZ_RARC01000050.1, from coordinate 22,362 downwards.
TGACCTCGGGCCAGGGCTCGGTGTTGTTGCTGTGGGGCGAGCCGGGTGCGAGCAAGGTTGAGCTGGGCCACCTTAAGCAGCCGCAGGAGCCTGTCGGTCCGCTGGTGGTTGACCATTCCCACGCGACCGGGGAGTCGGTCGCCAGCGATCCAATCGAGCGGTTGATCGAGATTGCGCAAATGGCCGGCGCAGAGGGGTTCATCGAGTCCGATGCGGTGGCTGCACTGCACGGTGTTGATCGTGATTCGGAGGAGTACGACCGCTGCCGCAAGAAGGTGGCTCGCAAGCTGACGCGGCTGACCGATGAGGGCGTCCTGCTGTACGAGAAGGGCACGCGGGGTGGCAGTGGTGGTGGTGCAACGCCATCGCGGTGGAGGTTCGCGGCAGATGCGGGCGACGCTCATGAGTGAAAACGCGCATGTAGAACACGTAGCCCGAAACGGGCGACGCTCATCACGTCGCCCGCACGTCGCCCGTTCGTCTGGAGCCGGCTCTGCGGGCGACGGAAAAGCGCATGTAGCGCACGTAACCCGCTGCGGGCGACGTCCCCGGGCGACGCAGTGCGTAATAGCGTCGCCCGTTCCGCCCTTTCCCTATAGGGCGGGCGACGCTACGCCGGGCCGAAACCGTATACACCGCAATAGTTAACGAATAGCAGTGAGGAAAGTTGATGAAAGAAATCTGCCTCTGCGCCGATGATGAGGTCTGTGTTTTGTGCGAAGGCGCTGACGAAGACAAGTTTGGCGACATGTTGCGACAGGCGGTTCTAGATTCTGGCGGAACTGTTATCGAGGTCTACAAGATTTCGAACGGTGGTGTCGAACGATGACTGACAAAGTGTCGGAGCTCTTGAACTTCAAGGCTGCACCGAGCACCAAGTGCACTGCGCATTCCAAGCGAACTGGTGCCCCTTGCAACAACCCACCCGTTGTAGGCCTGACCGTATGCAGGATGCATGGTGGGGCGACGAAAGCAGCGAAGAACGCGGCGCGACGTCGGCTAGATGAAGCAGCTGAACGAATGGCGAAGCAGCTGTTGCGAATTGCGGACAGCGCGGAGTCGGAGGCGGTCAGGCTGGCGGCTGTGCGCGACGCCCTGGATCGTGCAGGACTGCGGCCGCCGGACAAGGTTGATGTTGAGGTTGGTGTGAAGCCGTATGAAGAGCTCGCAGGAAAGATCGTGGGAATCGCCACATCTACCCGGTCGGAGTCTCGTGCACGGCGTGGTGTCGTTGAGGAGCCGAAAGCAGTTGGAGCCGGCGAGATCGTTGACGCTGAGGTCGTCGAAGACCAGGAGGCCGCTGAACAGCGCCCTACACGCCCCACTGGCATGCGAACCGACGAGAGCCGGGGTAACCCGCCCGGCACTGGTCTCATGACTATGGAGGAGGCCAACAGGATTGCGGCCGAAGCCAACCGGGCAGCAGGTGTATACGACCGGCGCAATGGGTGCTAGATCACGAAAGATGTTGTCCAGATTGATATTTCGCTAGCCAAGGTTGGTACACGAGCGTACCGTTCGGGCGGGGCGGAAGGCGGTAACTCCACCTTTAGCCCCGACGTAAGGAACCCGACCGAAAGGAAACCCCATGTCCGAGCAGGTATCTCAGTCGAATACTGGTATCAAGAAGCCGCGCTTTACTCCCGATGCGCCAGGGCCACTTGCTGAACTCGAGGCGCAATGGCTCAAGGAAAACAAGGGCATTGACGTTACTGCCCAGCAGGTTCGGGCCGTGTTGATGTACCACGGCGAGTTCCAGAAATCGCCTGCGCGAGAGGCCCAGCGCCAGGAGGAGTCGCAGGCCAAGGCCGAACGCGAGGCCGCGAACAAGGCGAAGGCCGCTGAGCGTCTGACCAAGGCGAAGGAGCAGGCCGAGAAGGCTGCCGAGCGCGCCAAGAAGGCCGCTGAGCGAGCCGCCGCCCTGGAAGCTGAGGCCGCTGAGCCCGAGCCGGCCAAGAAGCCCGCACGTCGGACGAAGGCTGAGGCCGTCGCGTGAGTCGGCAGCCAACCGAGCAGGGCGGGGGAGCGGTGGCTCCCCTGTTCCTCGCATACACGCGGGTAAGCACCGAGGAGCAGGCTGAGAAGCGCAACGGTCTAGAGGCCCAGGCCGCTGCTATTGATAGCGAGGCCGAGCGCCGAGGCTGGGCGATTGAGCACTTTACTGACGAGGGCAAGAGCGGCAAGTACATCAACGAGGGGCTGCGCGATGCGCTTGACCTACTCGCCTCGGGGCAGGCGGACGGCCTGGTGGTCGCCAAGATGGATCGCCTAGCCAGGTCGATTAGCAACGCGGTCAACATTATTGGGATGGCCAGGGAACAGCGCTGGTCGCTGGTAGTGCTTGACCTCGGCATTGATCTCACCACTCCCGCAGGCCGCGCTATGGCCCACATGATGGCGACGTTCGCCGAGTTCGAGCGTGAGCTGATCGCTACCCGGATTAAGGAGGGGATGGCGGCCAAGAAGCGCCGTGGCGAGCCAGTCGGTCGGCCGCGCCTCGCCAAGCCCGGCATCGTCCGCCGCATCGTGTTGGACCGCAACGCTGGGTTGAGCTACTCCCGCATCGCCAGCGCCCTGGCAACCGAGGGCGTCTTGTCGCCCGCAGGCCTACCGAACTGGCAGCCCTCAACAGTGCGGCGTATCTACCAATCCGCCACGAGCACCACGGAACTGGAGGTGACCGGATGAGTACCCGCGCCAGCGGTCGTTCTTGGCGAGCCATCGACTGGCCCGTTGCCTTTGCGCTCGTGTTCGGCGCGATGCCGACGTTGGTAATCGTGCTTGCGGCGCTGTGTACGTACCCGGCTGTCCTGCTCCCGGTATTGGGGATCGGTTGCGCCGCTTGGGCATACCGAGCGACGGAGTTCCGCCGTGCCGCCTTCTCCGAACGAGCCGCCGCGGAATACCCGCTCGCAGCCGCCCTGGTTGCCCAACCACTGCCTGATCTTCCAACCCTGCCGCTACGACGAAAGGCACTCCGATGACCCAACCCGATGACCCCGACGAGCCTGAAGCTGACGAGGAGCGCCGGAAGATCGACCTACAGGCGATAGCCGACGCCATTGAGTCCGACGGCACCTTCTCCGCGAATCCGGAGGGCGACTGATGGCGCACTCGGTGAAGCGACGACTGGCCAGCGGCAAGTTCGTATGGGAGGCGAAATGGCGGCGCGCTGACGGAACGTCCGATAGCAAGAGGCCGTTCCCGACGAAGCGGGCTGCAGATGCCTATGGCGTTAAGCAGGAGGAGGCGAAACTGCGCGGTGTCGAGTTTGATCCGAAGGCGGGCGGAACCACGTTCCGCACGTACGCGCAGAAATGGCTCGATTCTCGCCAGGACCTAAAGGCCACCGCTGTGCGCGGATATCGGGATGCGTTGGCGCCCAACAATGGAAGAAAGCGGCACCACCGATTGCGGCATCTTCGCATTGACGACGTGTTCGGTGGATATCCGCTCAACAGGATCACACGCGACTACGTGCAGGACTGGGTGAATCGGATGGTCGCTGCGGGTAGGGCACCGTCGACGGTCCGCAATGCGTACTTCATCGTTCACCAGGTGATGGCGCAGGCCTACGTTGACGGACTCGTCGGGATCAATCCGGCGCAGCGTGGGTACATCAAGCTCCCGACGAACCACAGCACCGGGCGGCGAGCGACGGTCGACGATCCGTCGCAATTTCTGAGCGCTGCGCAAGTTGACGCGCTCGTTGCAGCGACGCCCTGGCCGTTCTGCATAGAGGTCCATCTTGCGGCGTGGGCCGGTCTGCGGGCGGCGGAGCTGCACGGGCTGCAGATAGGCGATGTGCGCGTGCCAGAAGCGTCCATCCACGAATCTCGGCCACCCTCCCGCCCTGGCGTCCTCCACGTTGAGCGCACGGTTCAGAGTCTCGACGGCAAGCTGACCTACTTGACGCCGAAGACGCGGGGGAGCTGCCGCAAGGTTCCGCTGACCGCGCAGACGACCGAACTGCTCCGCGAGTATCTGGCCGAACATCCACGACGGCAGGAACCGACCGCGCCTCTGTTTCCGGGCGTGCAATTGATCCCGAACAAGCCGACCGGGAAGCGTGCGCCGGGAATCGAATCCGGCAGTCGCGCCAAGGCGCTGCGACAGGCTTCCGCCTTGGCAGCTTTGACGGTGTGGGATGCGGAGGCCCGACTCGACCTCGACTGGTCGCAGCCCGTTCGGCATCACACCTTTTACAAGGCCGTGTACCGGCCCGCGATACTGCGCGCCAGCCGCATGTCTCCCACCGCTGCACTTCCCGAGGGCTTGGTTTTCCACGGACTCCGGCATACCTACGCCAGCCTGTGCGTGGCGGCCGGAATCCCACCGATGGAGATCAGTCGGTTTATGGGGCACGCGAACCCGAGTATCACGCTCGGCATCTATGCCCACCTGTTGGAGGACGACCACGAGCCCGCCATGACCGCCCTAGGCTCTCTGAGCCGACCAGTTGCCCGGGCGGGCAACGTCATTCCTTTGCGTAGTTAGGTCAGAGCTCATCCAGGGCAGCGTCTATCTGCGCTGCGAAGTGCGGATTCTTTTCTCCGATTTCGTGACGAGCGACTACGATGCCAATCGGCGAAAGCTGAAAATTTAAAATTCCGACGGACTCGATTTCCTCCAGGAAGCTGCCGAAGTCGCTATCAACTTCTGTAATGCGATCGCGAAATTGCTCCGCAGTCAACGAACGATTCTTTATCTTCGTTCTGAACATTTTTTCACGCTCGCTAAGGTTTTTCTCAGCGCCCGAAAGTATACGTTGCTCGTGTTCCGCGCTGACTCGCAATTCCATATTGTCAGGTTCGATTAATACCTGCCCGTCGTCGTTTCGCAAGACTGCCGACGGATCGATTGCTATCGGGAGCATCTTTAACGCCATTTCGCGCCCCGCCTCATCGTCGGTAAGGATATCTTCCTTCAACTCGTCGTACATAAATGCAGGATACATCGAGTTTAGGTTGCGCCGATAAAGAAGCTGGTACGGCTTGCTCCCGAGATCTTGTAGCCCTTCCATGTATGAGCCCAGCCCTAGCGAACCCATGAAACTAAAGTCGATCGAACTGGTCGGAATCTGGCCATAGTAAGGTCTAAATACGGCCGCGAGCTGCTCAATCAGAGCTTCTGTGCTAAAAGGTCTGGTGAAATTCAAACGGCTCAGATGCATACTGACCGCCAGCCCACGTAGATGCTTAGGCGACAGTTGTGGCGCAATCTTGATCGCTTGCCGAAGGGCGATTTCGTGCATTGTGCGAATTGGTCTGGCGCCCAGCTCAACAATCAAACTGGCGAGAACCTCACCTAGCTCTTCATCGCCAATTTCTGCATAGCTGCGTTGTATGTCTGTGAGTGCCGCGAGAAACCGCGGATCTTCGAAGCGGTGAAACAGTTCCGGATTTTTTTCATTGATTCGCTCGAATACTAGGTTTGTCAAATAGTCGACTCGCTCTGTGATTACCGTCTCTGCAATCGCACGTCCCTCGCGCATCATCACTTCGCTACTGACTACAGCTACAATCTCTCGAGCCCGTTCCTCAGTAATTCCTTGATTAATGACTATATTGCCGCCAGCTTGATAGTTGGTGGACTGATCCCCGCTCTGCTGCCCCTGCTTGGCAGTCATTTATCGTCGTCCGCTTTCGGGAGCTCCGTTGGCTGAACATCTTTGATATCGCGTCCGGCTTGAAAGTTTTGTGAGCTGTTTCCGCTTTTTTGCTTTTGTTTGATTCGCGTTGTGGTCGAGGGCTTGCTGCTCGATGCTTCTTGTCGAGATTCGACAAAATAGTCGGCTATCACGCCCGCGACCGCCACAGCTCCCAGGCTGATCGGGATCCAAGGCGGTGGCACCTTCTCCAGCAGATCCAGAACCCCGAAGAGTATGGCGATCGCACCAGCAGCAGCGCCGCCCACTCGACTTAGATTTCGTCCCATGCTCACCTCTTCCGCAACGACGGCCTACAGCGCCCGATTCGTTGAATCCCTGCATGAGTTTCTCAGAGGACGCCGACAGGGCCAGCCTCAACGCGCCGATTCACGGGGTTCCGTGGGGGTTTCGCGGCCGTGGCGAAAACCGGCGATCACGTGGGATAACCGGCGTACCAGGTCGTTGCGTGGAGCGGGCGACGGGAATCGAACCCGCGTAGCTAGTTTGGAAGACTAGGGCTCTACCATTGAGCTACGCCCGCGAGTACAGCAGCACCACACTGTACCGGCGGAGATCTAACCAAATCCAATTAAGGGTTCGGCGTGCCTGGGCCGTAGTATCTGCGGTGGTCCGACGGGGTGTAGCGCAGCTTGGTAGCGCATCCGCTTTGGGAGCGGAAGGCCGCAGGTTCAAATCCTGTCACCCCGACCAGCAGTACCCCTGAGCCGTCAACGACATGTATTGAGGAGCGCCTCCGTGAAGAGCACCGTCGAGCAGTTGAGCCCCACGCGGGTTCGGATCAATGTGGAGGTGCCCTTCACCGAGCTGGAGCCCGACTTTGATCGGGCCTTCGCCCAGCTCGCCCAGCAGGTCCGGCTGCCCGGCTTCCGCCCCGGCAAGGCCCCCCGCAAACTGCTCGAGGCCCGTATCGGTCGCGGCGCCGTCCTCGAACAGGTGGTCAACGACGCCCTGCCCAGCCGCTACAGCGAGGCCGTCACCACCTCCGAGCTGCGCCCGCTCGGCCAGCCCGACATCGAGATCACCAAGCTCGAGGACAACAACGAACTAGTCTTCACCGCCGAGGTCGACATCCGACCCGACATCACCATCCCCGACCTCGAGGCGCTCAAGATCGAGGTCGACCCCATCGAGGTGACCGACGAGGACGTCGACACCGAGCTGCAGAACCTGCGCGCCCGCTTCGGCACCCTCACCGGCGTCGAGCGACCCGCGCAGGAAGGCGACTTTGTCTCCATCGACCTGTCCGCCTCCATCGACGGCAACGAAGTGCCCGACGCCAAGACCGAGGGCCTGTCCCACGAGGTCGGCTCCGGCCAGCTGATCGACGGCCTCGACGACGCCATCGTCGGCCTCAAGGAGGGGGAGACCAAGGTCTTCGCCACCACGCTCGCCGCAGGCGAGCACGCCGGTGAAGAGGCTCAGGTGACCGTCACCGTCAAGTCCGTCAAGGAACGTGAGCTGCCCGAGCCTGACGACGAATTCGCCCAACTGGCAAGCGAATTCGACACCATCGACGAGCTCAAGGCCAGCCTCAAGGATCAGGTCGAGCGGGTCAAGCGCGTCCAGCAGGCCGAGCAGATCCGCGACAAGGCCCTCGAAGTGCTGCTCGAGCAGACCGAGGTTCCGCTGCCTGAGAAGATCGTCCAGGCGCAGATCGACGACACCGTCCACAACGCGATCCACCAACTCGACCACGACGAGGACGCCTTCGCCAAGGCGCTGGAGGCCCAAGGCAGCAGCCGCGAAGAGTTCGACAAGGACAACAAGGAGAACTCCGAGCGCGCCGTCAAGACCCAGCTCGTCATGGACGCCATCGCCGATCAGCTCGACGTCCAGGTCGGCCAGAATGACCTCACCGAGCGCCTCGTGCTGATGTCGCGCCAGTACGGCCTCGAGCCGCAGCAGCTCCTGCAGTACCTGCAGGAGAACAACCAACTGCCGGTGATGTTCGCCGACGTGCGCCGCGGCCTGGCCGTCGCTGCCGTCGTGCACACCGCCACCGTCACCGACACCGACGGCAACGTGATCGACACCACCGAGTTCTTCGGCCCGCCCGCCACCACCGATCCGGCCGAAGCCGCCGCTCAGATCGCCGCCCAGGTTGAAGCCGCAGCTGGCGAAAGTTCCGACACCGACGCTGACACCGAAACTGATCAGGCCGACGACGACGCGTCCGACGACACGAAGTGACGCTCTGAGCGAACGGGCGCCTGTCGGGGAGTGCGCCGCCGCGCAGGTTGGTTAGTGTTCGGTGAGAGGCAACGAAGAAAGCAGGTATCCAGTCGTGACTGACATGCGTTCGAACGGCGCAGGGCTCAATCTCGTCGACTCCGTCTATGAGCGCTTGCTTGCCGAGCGCATCATTTTCCTGGGGTCGCAGGTCGACGACGACATCGCCAACCGGCTGTGCGCGCAGATCCTCCTGCTCTCGGCGGAGGACCCCACCAAGGACATCCACCTTTACATCAACTCGCCCGGCGGCTCGATCAGCGCAGGCATGGCGATCTACGACACCATGGTGCTCGCGCCGTGCGACGTCGCCACCTACGCCATGGGCATGGCCGCCTCGATGGGTGAGTTCCTGCTCGCTGCGGGCACCAAGGGCAAGCGCTACGCCCTGCCGCACGCCCGCATCCTGATGCACCAGCCGCTCGGCGGCATCACCGGCGGCGCCGCGGACATCGCGATCCAGGCCGAGCAGTTCTCGGTCATCAAGAAGGAGATGTTCCGCCTCAACGCGGAATTCACCGGCCAGACCATCGAGCGCATCGAAGCCGACTCCGATCGCGACCGCTGGTTCACCGCGCCCGAGGCCCTCGAGTACGGCTTCGTCGACCACATCATCACCAGCGCCAGCCTCAACGGCTCCGGACCGACAGCAGGACTAGACAAATGACCGACCACACAGATCCGCGGCTGCAGCCGCAGGCCCGCTACATCCTGCCGTCGTTCATCGAGCACTCGAGCTTCGGCGTAAAGGAGTCCAACCCTTACAACAAGCTGTTCGAGGAGCGCATCATCTTCCTCGGCGTGCAGGTGGACGACGCGTCGGCCAACGACATCATGGCCCAGCTGCTGGTGTTGGAGTCGCTTGATCCCGACCGCGACATCACTATGTACATCAACTCGCCCGGCGGCTCGTTCACGTCGCTGATGGCGATCTACGACACCATGCAGTACGTCCGCGCCGACATTCAGACCGTCTGCCTCGGCCAGGCTGCGTCGGCCGCCGCGGTGCTGCTCGCCGCGGGTACGCCCGGTAAGCGGCTTGCGCTGCCCAACGCCCGCATCCTCATCCACCAGCCCGCGCTGTCCGGCGTCATCCAGGGCCAGTTCTCCGATCTGGAGATCCAGGCCAGGGAGATCGAGCGGATGCGCACGCTGATGGAGACGACGCTGGCGCACCACACCGGCAAGGACGCCGAGCAGATCCGCAAGGACACCGATCGCGACAAGATCCTGACGGCCGAGGAGGCCAAGGAGTACGGCGTGATCGACACCGTCCTGGAGTACCGCAAGCTGTCGGCTCAGAACGCCTAACGCTCACTGACTCTGCGCATCTGGCGTAGAAGTTCGAGAGCCCGTCGCCCTCAGCGCAGAGTCAACCGCGCCGCGAGCTCCGCGATGTCGTCGGGCATCACCCGACAGCAGCCGCCGACGACGCGTGCGCCCGCGGCCACCCACTGCGCAGGCAGCTCCGACGACCACCGCGCCGTCCCGATCCAAGTGCGACGGGCGCCGTCCCACTGCTCGCCGCTGTTGGGGTAGACGATGACGGGCTTGTCGGTCACCGCACGCGCGACCTCGATCGCGGGCAACACATCGCCAGGCGCGCAACAGTTGACACCGACCGCGACGATCTCCTGCACATCGGCGGCGACGGCGAACGCCTCCGCCAGCGGCTGGCCCGCACGGGTCTGCAGACCGTCGATCGTGTAGCTCAACCACGCGGCCAGGTCGAATTGGCGAACGAGGCCCACCAACGCCTCGGCCTCGTCGATGTCGGGCACCGTCTCGATCGCCAGCACGTCGGCGGCGGTGCCGGCAAGCACCTCGAGGCGCGGAAGATGCCACTCCGCCAGCTGAGCGACCGTCAGTCCATACCGGCCGACGTACTCCTCGCCGTTGGCCAGCGCTGCGCCGTACGGCCCCACCGACGCTGCCACCCACCGGCCGTCGCCGCCGACCTCGTCGCGCGCCGCCGCGGCGAGCTCGACGCTTTGCCGCATCAGCCGCTCGGCATCGTCGCGGCCGATTCCGCCAGCCGCGAAACCGTCGAACGATGCCTGATAGCTGGCCGTCGTCGCGATCGCCGCGCCGGCCCGATAAAACGCCATGTGGGCGGCCATGATCTCGTCGGGCGCGTCGAACAACAGCCGCGCCGACCACAGGTCGTCGGACAGGTCATGGCCGCGTGCTTCCAGCTCAGTGGCCAGGCCGCCGTCGCTGATCAGCACGGCGTCGTCTGGGATTGCGAACTCCACTTTTCGATTCTATTCGCGCAGACAGTGTGCGCAGTTCGTCCTCCGGCTTTCACGAGAAAGGGCTCAACCGAAACGCCGAATCAAATACGAGCAAACGATCTACGCCTGTTACCCCAGGTTGCAGGCCTATCTGGGCGGAGATTCGAGTAGCGCGCTACGCGTGTTCGCGCTTTTTCAGCCGGTTAGCTTTTCCGAGTCCATTCATATTCTGCGCTGACTCGGGAGGGTGCTATGAACAGCGTGCTTTATTGGAATTCAGTCCTGCTGGAGGCGTCCCGGCGGGACTTCACGAAGGGGTATGTGAACGGTCAACAGCCGGGGCCGATCCGAACTTCACGGGCCATGGCAATCGTCCACTTGGCGATCCACGACGCCGTCGCGTTTCGCAACCAGCCCGCCGCCGCGTACCTGAACAAGAAGGGCGTCATGCATGGGGTGTCGAACCTCACCGGCTCCGTCGACGACATCATCGCCGGAGCGGCCGTCACGGCGCTCAAGGAGCTGTATCCCGCGTACACCGGATATTTCGACGACGCGGTCGGCACCGTCAACAACTCGGCGTTCAACGGGGGCGCCAAAGTGGCGATGGCGATCCTCGCGCATCGGGCGGGCGACGGCTCCGCCGTCGGCATCACCGGCCCCCAGCCCGCCATGCCGAACTATGGCGAGCACCGTGCCGACCCCTACGCGCCTGGACAGCCACAACTCGGCCCAGCATGGGGGAACGTGACCCGTTTCACCGGCGTGAATCACCAACTCCTTGACGCGTTCCCTGGCAAGACGACGGCGAGTAACAACTATCTCGACGATGCTGACTTCTTCGCTGACTTCGAGGAAGTCCGCGACTACGGCTCTGTGCAGCGGCGCGACCGCACGGCCGCGCAGGAGCGCATCGGGATCTATTGGGGCTACGACGGCGCCAACAACCTCGGAGTTCCACCGCGGCTCTACAACCAGGTGGCAAGGGTCGTCGCTGCGCAGCAGTCGCCCGGGCTGAACGTGGCAAGGACGGCCGAGCTGTTCGCCTCGATCAACGTGGCGATGGCGGACGCAGGCATCGACGCGTGGCACTGGAAGTACGTGTACAAGCTGTGGCGACCGGTGGTCGGGATTCGCACCCAGTCAGACCCTGACGGCGACGCGTTCTGGGCGCCGCTAGGCGCACCGCAGACCAACGCTGGGCGCGGCACCTTGACCCCGCCGTTCCCCGCATATCCGTCCGGGCATGCGACCTTCGGGGCCGCGGTCATGCAAGCGTTGCGGCTCGGGCTGAATACCGCGTCGGGCCCGATGACCGTTCAGGATGTCCTCAACGTGGAGGACGGGATGTCACCGCTCAATCCCAAGGAAACGTTCACCTTCGTCTCCGATGAACTCGACGGGATCTCTGTCGATCCCGACGGCTCCGTGCGGACGCGGACGCCGATCACGTTCAAGAATTTTGTCGAGCCCGTGTGGGAGAACTCGGTCAGCCGCGTCTATCTCGGCGTGCACTGGCGGTTCGATGGCATTCCCCGCAACCCCGCCGACAACGTGGGCGGAGTGCCACTCGGTCTCAAGATCGGGCAGGAGGCACATCAGCTGTTCAACCAGTCGCCATCGCTAGGCGGGACCGTCTAGCTGGGGGGACGAGGTGCCCGTGCCCCGGCGGTGCGGGCACCTCGTGCGCGGCTGATTCGCGTTGGTGGCCTCGTCGAACACTCCTGCGCTAGCCGCCATCGTCGACCAAAACGGTATTGTTGGAAGCTGCGATCGCCACTTCGCAACTCTACGATCTGCACCGGGACGCCCTCTCATTCCGGTAACGGCGGCGACACGCCAGGGACACGGCGGCGCGTCCATGGGGGTTGTGAGACGCATGAGGCGATATGTTCTGCAAACACAGCTAAATACCACCGACGCGATTCGGCTTTATCGGTCGCACCGCGCCGGAAAGAGCGGGTAGCGTCGGGTAATCGCCCGTAGGCGACCCACCGACTGACCACTTCGACGGCGAACAGGAAAGTAGGACCCCACCACCATGGCGCGCATTGGAGACGGCGGTGACCTGCTGAAGTGCTCGTTCTGCGGAAAGAGTCAGAAGCAAGTCAAAAAGCTCATTGCGGGCCCCGGCGTATATATCTGTGATGAATGCATTGATCTCTGCAACGAGATCATCGAAGAAGAACTCGCCGACGCCGACGACGTAAAGCTCGACGAGCTGCCAAAGCCGGTGGAAATCCGAGATTTCCTCGAGGGCTATGTCATCGGGCAGGACACCGCCAAGCGAACGCTGGCCGTCGCCGTCTACAACCATTACAAGCGCGTCCAGGCGCAGGAGAAGATGCGCGATTCGCGCGCCGAGCCCGTCGAGCTGGCCAAGTCCAACATCCTGATGCTCGGTCCCACCGGCTGCGGCAAGACCTACCTGGCGCAGACGTTGGCCAAGATGCTCAATGTCCCGTTCGCGATCGCCGACGCCACCGCGCTGACCGAGGCCGGCTACGTCGGTGAGGACGTCGAGAACATTCTGCTCAAGCTGATCCAGGCCGCCGACTATGATGTGAAGCGCGCCGAGACCGGCATCATCTACATCGACGAGGTCGACAAGATCGCCCGCAAGAGCGAGAACCCGTCGATCACCCGCGACGTGTCCGGCGAGGGCGTGCAGCAGGCGCTGCTGAAGATCCTCGAAGGCACCCAGGCGTCGGTGCCACCGCAGGGCGGTCGCAAGCACCCGCATCAGGAGTTCATCCAGATCGACACCACCAACGTGTTGTTCATCGTGGCTGGTGCGTTCGCGGGGCTTGAAAAGATCGTCTCCGACCGCGTGGGCAAGCGCGGGCTGGGCTTCGGCGCCGAGGTGCACTCCAAGGCCGAGATCGACACCCAGGACCACTTCGCCGAGGTCATGCCCGAGGACTTGATCAAGTTCGGGCTCATTCCCGAGTTCATCGGTCGGCTGCCGGTCGTGGCGTCGGTGACGAACCTCGACAAGGAATCACTCGTCAAGATCCTCTCCGAGCCGAAGAACGCGTTGGTCAAGCAGTACACGCGGCTGTTCGAGATGGACGGCGTGGAGCTGGAGTTCACCGAAGAGGCGCTCGACTCCATCGCCGATCAGGCCATCCACCGGGGCACCGGTGCCCGCGGCCTTCGCGCGATCATGGAGGAAGTCCTGCTGCCGGTGATGTACGACATCCCCAGCCGCGACGACGTCGCCAAGGTCGTGGTGACCAAGGAGACCGTAGAGGACAACGTGCTCCCGACGATCGTCCCGCGCAAGCCTGCACGGCCCGAGCGGCGCGAAAAGAGCGCCTAACCTTTCTGCGCGAGCAGACGTGAATGGCCCGTTTTCTGGGCACATTCGGGTACTTTTGCGTCTGCTCGCCGGCTGATCAGGCCGCGGCGGGCCTTGAAGGACGCCAACAGATCACCCCCCTCGAGCCACAGCTTGCTGATGCATCACGGTCTGGAGGGCGTCGTACCCCTCGAATAACGCCTTCCAGTCGTGATGGTCCGCCGCAAGCACATACGTCGCTTCCACCGGTCCCGACTCATCGGGCACCTGTCACTCACCGACATGGTCTTCACGCTGTTGCGCTGCCTGGCAGTTGCGGCTTATCGCCTTCGCCGATAACCGATGCGGCCTCTTGCTCGTCGGCCCCTACTGTGCCGGTCAGCGCGCTGAACAGGCACCACAGCAGGTAGGCCGCGACGGCGGCGAACTGCAGGTTGCTAACCATGGGTCCACTCTTTCCGGGCATTGCGGTGCGGGCACGCGTAGTCGGCTACTCGACTTCGGCGGCCTGCCGAAGGGGTCGGCGCAGCTCACGACGTCACCGCCGCACGGCGTTCGCCGACCACTTCGTCGATCAGCGCGGCGATCTCCGCGACGCCGCACCGCTGCGCGTATGCCACCTCCAGCTCGCGCGCCCGGGTCAGGTACCGGTCGTTGCCGAGCACCTCGCGCACCGCGCTACGAACGGCATTCGCGGTGGGCGTACCGGTCCTCAGGTCGACACCTGCGCCCGACCACGCGACGCGCGCCGCGACTTCGGGCTTGTCCTCGGTATTGCCCGCGACCACCAGCGGCACACCGGTCGACAGGGCGCGTTGGACGGCGCCGTATCCGCCGTTGGTCACCATCACGTCGACCTTCGGCAGCAACATGTCGTGCGGAATATGGTCGGCGACATACGTATTGGGCGGGATTGGGAAGTCCAACTCAGAGACATGCGGCCCGCCGGTGGTAGCGACCACCATGACGTCCTCGTCCGCCAACGCCTCGATCGTCGGCCGCAGTAGCCGGCTGAGGTCGGCGTTGTCGACGGTGCCCTGGGTGACGTGCACGACAGGACGGTCCCCGTCGAGCTTCGGCCACCACAACGGTGGGCGGAAATTCGTCGCCGGTGCCGGATGCACCATGCCGACATAGCGGACATTGGCAGGCAGATCGGTACGCGGATAGTCGAATTCCGGCACGGTGGGCGCGATGAAGCGGTCGGCGAGCGCCCCCGAATCCAGCAGGAACATCGGCAGCTCGCGGGAGTTCAGCCGGTGCAGCTGGTAGTTCGCGGCCTTCTGTGACTGCCGAAGCAACACCTTGTGCGACAACAGGTTGAGCGTGCGATTGCGCAACCGGCCCAGCGAGCTCGTCGACGGCGGCAGCCCGAGTCCGCCTGGCGCGGTGTCGCGGCTGCTGAACATCATCGGGGTAGTGCCGTACAGCAGGACCGGCGGCCGAGCCGTTGGCTCACCGAGCACGAACGGGAGCACACCGAAGAATCCGTAGTCGGCAAGGACCGCGTCGAACCGCGTCTGCGCCATCAGGTCGGCCAGAGCCTTGGTCTGGTACGGCATCGGGGCGACGAACAGCCGGACAATATCGAAGTTGAGCCGCCTGATGCCGCTGGTTTCCTCGCGTCCGCTGTCGGCCTCCAGCAGGGCCAGGTCGAGATCACCCTGGGCAGGCAGCGTCGCGGGTACGGCGCCCGCCGCCCGGATGTCGGCGGCGCGGCCGGCGCCGGACAGAACGGTGACCCGATCCCCGCGGTCCACCAGCCCCCGTGCGACGTTCAGCAGCGGGCCGATGTGCCCAACGGGCGACAGCGCCGCGACCAAGATCTCCGCCATCGTTCGTGCTCCCTTCGATCGTTGTTCGACGGGATCGATCGTCGGAGATCGGGGGCGCGCGAGCTTGGAGGTTTTATGGAGATTTGGGGGAGATCGCAGGTAGGGCGTGATTTGGGCGAAATCGCTAGCGCTTGATGCGGTCGGGCCGGGTATAGACGTTCATGGACTCGCCGCGAAGGAACGCCACCAGGGTGAGGCCGGACTGGCTGGCGAGGTCGACCGCGAGCGACGACGGCGCCGACACCGCCGCGAGCACGGGGATGCCTGCCATCACCGCCTTCTGCGTGAGCTCGAACGATGCGCGGCCGCTGACAAGCAGCACGGTGCCGGTGAGCGGGACCCTGTTCTGTTCGACGGCCCACCCGATGACCTTGTCGACCGCGTTGTGCCTGCCGATGTCCTCGCGCACGGCGAGCATGGTGCCCTCGGCGTCGAAGAGCGCGGCGCCGTGCAAGCCGCCGGTGCTGGCGAACACCTTCTGTTCGGCGCGCAGCTGTTCGGGCATCGCCGACAGGGTCTCGGCCTTGACGTGCGAGGCGTCGTCGCCCGGCGAATAGCGGCTGATCGTGCGAACCGCGTCGAGGGAAGCCTTGCCGCACACCCCGCACGACGACGTCGTGTAGAAGTTGCGGGTGATGTCCACCTCAGGCATCTGCACGGCGGGGGCGAGCGTCGCGTCCAGCACGTTGTAGGTGTTCATGTTGTCGGGTCCGGCGCCGTTGCAGTAGCGCACGGTGAGCAGATCCTCGCGATGCCCGATGACGCCTTCGGTGAGCAGGAAACCTTGCGCCAGTTCGACATCCGAGCCCGGCGTCCGCATCGTCACGGTGACCGGCTTGCCGTTGACGCGGATCTCCAACGGTTCCTCGACGACCAGCGTCTCGGGCCGCGTCACCGCCTCGTCGGCGGTTAGATGGCTGGCGCGTCGCCGCGCGGTCACCCGGCCCATGCTTTTTCCAATCGGATCACGATCGCCTTGGAAACCGGCGTATTCGACCTGGCGGCGGTGTGATCCAGCGGCACAAGCGGATTGGTCTCCGGGTAATAGGCCGCGGCATTGCCCACCGGCGTTGAATAGGACACCACCATGAAGTCCTTGGCGGTCCGCTCCTGAAGCTGACCGTCGCCATCGCTGAACTCCGACACCAGGTCCACCCGGTCACCCTCGGACAGGCCGAACGCCTCGATGTCGGTCGGATTGACGAACACCACGCGTCGACCGCCCTTGACACCGCGGTAGCGGTCATCGAGCCCGTAGATGGTGGTGTTGTACTGGTCGTGGCTGCGCAACGTCTGCAGCACAAGGCGACCCGCAGGGACGGGCACCCATTCCAGGGAGTCCAGTGCGAAGTTGGCTTTGCCTGTGTGGGTGGGGAATTCACGCGAGTCGCGGGGCGGGTGCGGCAGTTGGAAGCCGTCGGGCTGGCGGACCTTGGTGTTGTAGTCGGCGCACCCGGGAACGACCGCGGCGATCGCATCGCGAATCTGGTCGTAGTCCTCGTTGAACTTCTCCCACGGCACCGGATGGTCGGGGCCAAGCAGCGTCCTGGCGAGATGGCAGACGATCGACACCTCACTGCGCACCTCGTCGCTTGGCGGCTTGAGGCTGCCGCGTGAAAGATGCACCATCGACATCGAATCCTCAACGGAAACCATCTGTTTGGTGCCCGCCTGGATGTCCTTGTCGGTCCGCCCAAGCGACGGCAAGATCAACGCGGTCGTACCGTGCGCTAAATGGCTGCGGTTCAGCTTCGTCGAAACCTGCACTGTCAGTGAACAACTGCGCAGCGCGGCCTCGGTGACCGCGGTGTCCGGGGTGGCGGACGCGAAGTTGCCGCCCATCGCCATGAACACCTTGGCGCGGCCGTCGCGCATCGCCCGGATCGCGTCGACGGTGTCCACGCCGTGATCGCGCGGGCTGACGATCCCGAACCGATCGTCAAGCGCGGCAAGGAACGTCTCCGGCATTTTTTCCCAGATACCCATGGTGCGGTCACCCTGGACGTTCGAGTGGCCGCGCACCGGGCAGAGACCGGCCCCAGGCTTGCCGATCATCCCGCGCATCAGCAGCAGGTTGGAGACTTCGGCGATCATCGCCACCGCGTGCCGGTGCTGCGTCAGGCCCATCGCCCAACACGCCACCGTCCGTTCGGATTCGATGAACATCTGCGCGACGTGCTCGAGCTGCTCCCGCGAGATGCCGGTCGCCTCAACGACGGTGTCCAGGTCGATTTGGCGGGTACGCGCCTCGTAGTCCGCGAAGTTCGAGCAGTGCGCGTCGACGAAATCGCGGTCGACGACGCTGCCGGGCGCTCGGTCGTCGGCCTCGAGAAGCAGGCGGCCCAGGCCGGCGAACAGCGCCATGTCGCCGCCGAGCCGGATCTGGACGAACTCGTCGGCGATCGGTATGCCGTGGCCGACCACGCCGTGCACCTTCTGCGGGTCCTTGAACCGGATCAGACCCGCTTCGGGCAACGGGTTGACCGCGATGATCTTGGCGCCGTTGGCCTTTGCCTTCTCCAGCACCGAGAGCATGCGGGGATGGTTGGTGCCAGGGTTCTGGCCGGCGATGACGATCAGGTCGGCCACGGTGATGTCCTCGACGGTGACCGAACCCTTGCCGATGCCGATCGCGTCGACCAGAGCGGCGCCCGATGACTCGTGGCACATGTTCGAGCAGTCCGGCAGGTTGTTGGTGCCGAAGCTGCGGACCAACAACTGGTACAGGAACGCGGCCTCGTTGCTGGTGCGCCCCGATGTGTAGAACACCGCCTCGTTCGGGTTGGCCAGTGCGCGCAACTCGTCGGCGATCAACCGGTAGGCATCCGACCACTCGATGGGTCGGTAATGGTCGTCTCCGGGTCGAAGCACCACGGGGTGGGTGAGCCTGCCCTGCTGCGAAAGCCAGTACTCGGGTTTGGCTTCGAGTTCGGCCACCGAGTGCCTGGCGAAGAAGTCCGGGGTGACGACGCGTTTGGTGGCCTCTTCGGCGACGGCCTTGGCGCCGTTCTCGCAGAACTCGGCGAACTTGCGGCCGCCGTGCTCCTCGGGCCACGCGCAGCCCGGGCAGTCGAATCCCTTGCGCTGGTTCAGCCGGACAAGCGACGCCGCCGTACGGAAGACGCCCATCGACTCCAGTCCGCGTTTCAGCGACACCATCACGGCCTTGACGCCTGCGGCCTCCCGCTCGGGACCGGTCGAAACCACTGCGTGCTCGTCGTAGTCGGCGTTCCAGTCGCTGGTGATCTCACGTCGAACTGCCATACACCCAATCTACGACTGCGGATCGACGACCTGCAGCACCCCGCCCGTCACGCCCGCGATGAACAGCCTGCCGGTGTTCGCATCGACGCCCAGCGTGTAGGGGTTCTGCACGGTCGGCAGGCGTCGCACCTCGCGCGGCGTCGGCTGGCTCATGTCGTAGCCGACCACCTCGTTGGTGCCCGACGAGGCCACCCACAGCAGGTCACGCGTCGGGTCGTAGGCGATTCCGTACGGTCCGCCCGGCTGGGCGACCTCGCCGACCTGATGCGGCGTCGGCAGCGGCTCGAAGACGCGGACCGCGTTGCCCCTGGTGTCGGTGGCGATCAGGCGGCCGTGCTTGTCCGCCACCAAATGCGTCGGCCCTTGGCCGGCCGGTGTCGACCCGACGATGTTCAGGTCCGCAGTGTCATAGATGGTCAGGTCGTTCTTGCGGACGTCGATGAGGCCCATGGATTGGCCGACCGACGCCAGACCCGCGGGCTGCACGCTGTCGGCGAAGACCTTCACGACCTCGATGCCCCGCAGTACCGATACGGTGCCGCCGTGCTCGTTGGCGACAAACACAGTTCCGTTCGCGGCCTGCGCGGCGTCGTGAGGTACGACGCCCGTGACGACCTGTGGTAACGCCAGGCCGCTCGGCAGTTCGACGCGGACCAGCGCGTTCGCACTCTCAACCGGTACGAGGACGGGGCCGCCGGGGTCGGCCAGCTGAAGATGCCGGACGAATCCGGGCAACGGCACCCGTTGCGCGACCTCGCCGGTATCGGCGCTCAGCAGGACGAGCTCGTTGGGATCGCGCTTGGCGACCGCGACCATGCGGGTGGCAGCGTCGACGACGACGCCTTCTGGCGCTGCCCCGACCGCAACGATGCGGCCGGGAACGGGACCCGTCTGGGGTGGCGCCGACTGCGGCTCGGCGGGTGGCGGTAGCTCGTCGGCGGGTGGCCGGTTACCCACTGTCGGCACCATGCTGGGCATAACGGCAGGTGGCAGGCTCGTCGTCGCGGCCGGGGGAGACGACGCGGCGGTATCAGCCGGGGGTTGTTGTGAACAACCGCCAACGATGAGTAGGAGCGCAACTGATGCAGCGAGCGGCCGCATCCCTTCACGCTACGTGTCTTTGCTGAAAGCCGGCTCGGAGCGTTACGGGGCGATTGTGCGGGTTCGTTAGCCGGTCCGGCGCGTCCCGTATGACACTGCACAGTCATTCACGAATTACGCCGTTGACGGCGACGTAACAAGTTTGCCATCGAGTGTCCCTAGGGTAGGCCGGTCAACCGTCCGTGGAGCCGAAGCGGACGACGAGCGATAGGGAACAAATCTGTGAGTGGAAATGCGGTGCGCCTTCAGGCCATCAACAACGTCGAGGCGTACGTGCCACCGGCAATCAGCTTCGACCCGGCCGAGGCGCCGGGCGAGATCTTCGGCGCGAATGTCTTCACCCTGGCTGAGATGCGGCTGCGGCTGCCGAAGTCGGTATACAAGTCCGTGGTCGCGACCATCGAGAAGGGCGCCAAGCTCGACCCGGCCGTCGCCGACTCCGTCGCCTCGGCGATGAAGGACTGGGCGCTGTCAAGGGGCGCCACCCACTACGCGCACGTCTTCTACCCGATGACGGGGCTGACCGCGGAGAAGCACGACAGCTTCCTCGAGCCCGTCTCCGACGGCCAGACGCTGGCCGAATTCGCGGGCAAGACGCTGATCCAGGGTGAACCCGACGCGTCCAGCTTCCCGTCGGGCGGCCTGCGCAGCACCTTCGAGGCGCGCGGCTACACCGGTTGGGACGTCACCAGCCCGGCGTACATCCTGGAGAACCCGAACGGAAACACGCTGTGCATCCCGACCGTGTTCGTGTCGATGACCGGCGAGGCGCTGGACTACAAGACCCCGCTGCTACGCAGCCAGCAGGCGATGGGTGCCCAGGCTGAGCGCATCCTGAAATTGTTCGGCCACAAGGATTTCGACCACATCGTCTCGTTCTGCGGCCCCGAGCAGGAGTACTTCCTCGTCGACCGGCACTTCTTTCTCGCCCGTCCTGACCTGATCAACGCGGGCCGCACCCTGTTCGGCTCCAAGCCACCCAAGGGCCAAGAGTTCGACGACCACTATTTCGGCGCCATCCCCGATCGGGTGCTTGGCTTCATGATGGACACCGAGCGCGAGCTGTTCAAGCTGGGCATTCCGGCAAAGACCCGGCACAACGAGGTCGCGCCGGGGCAGTTCGAGATCGCCCCGATGTTCGAGCGGGCCAACATCGCCGCCGACCATCAGCAGCTGCTGATGACGACGTTCAAGACCATCGCCAAGAAGCACGGGATGGAGTGCCTCTTCCACGAGAAGCCCTTCGCCGGTGTCAACGGGTCGGGCAAGCACGTCAACTTCTCGTTGGGCAACGCGCAGTTCGGCAGTCTCCTGGTGCCGGGCGACACCCCGCACGAGAACGCTCAGTTCCTGGTGTTCTGCGCTGCGGTCATCCGTGCCGTGCACAAGTTCTCGGGTCTGCTGCGGGTCTCGGTGGCCTCGGCCACCAACGACCACCGCCTCGGCGCCAACGAGGCGCCGCCCGCGATCATCTCGATCTTCCTCGGCGATCAGCTTGCCGATGTGTTCGAGCAGATCGCGAAGGGTGCAGCGACGTCGTCGAAGGGCAAGGGCACCATGACCATCGGTGTCGACACCCTTCCCGAACTGCCGACCGACCCGGGCGACCGCAACCGCACCAGCCCGTTCGCCTTCACCGGCAACCGATTCGAGTTCCGCGCGCCGGGCTCCGGACAGACCATCAACGTGCCGATGATCATCCTGAACACGATCATGGCCGACTCGCTCGACTACATGGCGACGGTGCTGGAGAAGGCTGTCGGCGAGGGCGAAGACTTCGACACGGCCGTCCAGAAGCTGCTCACGGAGATCATCACCGAGCATGGGGCCGTCGTGTTCAACGGTGACGGCTACTCGGAGAACTGGCAGATCGAGGCTGCCGAGCGTGGGTTGCCGAACCTCAAGACGACGATCGAGTCGATTCCGCAGCTCGTGACGCCTGAGGCCATCGAGGTGTTCGAGAAGTACGGCGTCTTCAACGAGCGCGAGCTGCGCAGCCGCGAAGAGGTCCGGTATGAGATGTACGCGCTGACCGTGGCTGTCGAGGCGAAGCTGACACTGGAATTGGCGTCGACGGTGATCTTGCCTGCAGCGATCCGCTACCAGACCGAGCTGGCGTCTAACGTCGCGACGTTGAAGGCCGCGGGCGTTGAGGCGGATACGACGTTGCTGGAGGCCGTCTCCACGCCGATCTCCGAGCTGACTGCCGCACTGACCGCCCTAAAGGAGGGAATGGCGGCCCATGGTGGTGAGTCCGCTGCCGACGAGGCCGTACATGCGCAGGGCCTGCTTGCGTTGATGGACGCGGTGCGTACTGCCGCTGACACGTTGGAAGGTGTTGTGGCCGACGATCTTTGGCCGCTGCCTACCTATCAGGAGATGCTCTATATCCTCTGACGAACTCACTGACGACGTCGTCGAGTGTGGGGGTACGCCTGCGCCGCAGGCACTGTTAACCCGCAGCCCCCACACTCGACGGCTAAGTCACTGTTGTGAGTGTGCTTGACCCCTTGCACCGCGAGCGTGCGCAGTTGAGCGTCAAATCACGGCGTGTTGTGTGCAGACACGCACGCTCGCGGTGCTAAGTGGCTGGCGCCTTGCACTCACTTGTTTTGGGGGAAGCCGAGTTCTAGGCCGCCGTGGCTGGGGTCGAGCCAGCGTTGGGTGATGGCTTTGCCGCGGGTGAAGAAGTGCACGCCGTCGGCGCCGTGGGCGTGGGTGTCGCCG